>NZ_JNIQ01000001.1:625000-1825000 GCF_000702585.1 Exiguobacterium aurantiacum DSM 6208
GACCATCAGCTAAGGTCCCCAAGTGTATGTTAAGTGGAAAAGGATGTGGCGTTGCACAGACAACTAGGATGTTGGCTTAGAAGCAGCCACCATTCAAAGAGTGCGTAATAGCTCACTAGTCGAGTGACGCCGCGCCGAAAATGTAACGGGGCTAAACATACCACCGAAGCTATGGATCCCGTAAGGGATGGTAGGAGAGCGTTCCAAGCAGCAGTGAAGCGGTATCGTGAGGAGCCGTGGAGCGCTTGGAAGTGAGAATGCCGGTGTGAGTAGCGAAAAGAGGGGTGAGAATCCCCTCCGTCGAAAGCCCAAGGTTTCCTGAGGAAGGCTCGTCCGCTCAGGGTTAGTCTGGACCTAAGCCGAGGCCGAAAGGCGTAGGCGATGGACAACAGGTTGATATTCCTGTACCGCCGTACCACCGTTTGAACGATGGGGGGACGCAGAAGGATAAGGTAACCGTGCGACTGGAAGTGCACGGACAAGCAGCGAGGCCGTCGGGTTGGCAAATCCGCCCGGCACACAAGGTTGAGCTGTGACGTGGAGCCCGTAGGGCGAAGTACCGGATTTCACGCTGCCAAGAAAAGCCTCTAGTAAGGAGGTCGGCGCCAGTACCGTAAACCGACACAGGTAGGCGAGATGAGAATTCTAAGACGCGCGGGATAACTCTCGTTAAGGAACTCGGCAAAATGGTCCCGTAACTTCGGGAGAAGGGACGCTTATGGCAACATAAGCCGCAGTGAATAGGCCCAAACGACTGTTTAGCAAAAACACAGGTCTCTGCTAAATCGCAAGATGAAGTATAGGGGCTGACGCCTGCCCGGTGCTGGAAGGTTAAGGGGATGTGTCATCGCAAGAGAAGCACTGAACCGAAGCCCCAGTAAACGGCGGCCGTAACTATAACGGTCCTAAGGTAGCGAAATTCCTTGTCGGGTAAGTTCCGACCCGCACGAAAGGCGTAACGATTTGGGCACTGTCTCAACGAGAGACCCGGTGAAATCATAGTACCTGTGAAGAT
The DNA here is from genome assembly GCF_000702585.1 of Exiguobacterium aurantiacum DSM 6208. Lineage (GTDB taxonomy): Bacteria > Bacillota > Bacilli > Exiguobacteriales > Exiguobacteriaceae > Exiguobacterium > Exiguobacterium aurantiacum. The sequence goes on from NZ_JNIQ01000001.1 coordinate 626,016, forward strand.
GCAGGTTACCCGCGACAGGACGGAAAGACCCCATGGAGCTTTACTACAGCCTGATATTGAGGCTTTGTACGCAATGTACAGGATAGGTGGGAGTTTGTGAAACCGGAGCGCCAGCTTCGGTGGAGACACCCTTGGGATACCACCCTTTGCGTATAGAGTCTCTAACTCGCAGCCGTGATCCGGCTGGAGGACCGTGTCAGGTGGGTAGTTTGACTGGGGCGGTCGCCTCCTAAACAGTAACGGAGGCGCCCAAAGGTTCCCTCAGAATGGTTGGAAATCATTCGAAGAGTGCAAAGGCAGAAGGGAGCTTGACTGCGAGACCTACAAGTCGAGCAGGGACGAAAGTCGGGCTTAGTGATCCGGTGGTTCCGCATGGAAGGGCCATCGCTCAACGGATAAAAGCTACCCTGGGGATAACAGGCTGATCTCCCCCAAGAGTCCACATCGACGGGGAGGTTTGGCACCTCGATGTCGGCTCATCGCATCCTGGGGCTGGAGTAGGTCCCAAGGGTTGGGCTGTTCGCCCATTAAAGCGGTACGCGAGCTGGGTTCAGAACGTCGTGAGACAGTTCGGTCCCTATCCGTCGTGGGCGCAGGAAATTTGAGGAGAGCTGTCCTTAGTACGAGAGGACCGGGATGGACGCACCGCTGGTGTACCAGTTGTTCCGCCAGGAGCATCGCTGGGTAGCTACGTGCGGACGGGATAAGTGCTGAAAGCATCTAAGCATGAAGCCCCCTCCGAGATGAGATTTCCCTTTGAGCAATCAAGAAAGACCCCTCAGAGACGATGAGGTAGATAGGTCATGGGTGGAAGCGTGGTGACACGTGGAGCTGAATGATACTAATCGGTCGAGGCTTTGATCTAGTCTATGGTTTGACAATTGATGAACTTCAGTTTTCAGGGAACAAACCCTGAAGATGATTGACACGTCCGAAGGACGATGTTAATATTTTCTTTGTCTGGTGGCGATAGCGAAGCGGCCACACCCGTTCCCATGCCGAACACGGAAGTTAAGCGCTTCAGCGCCGAAAGTAGTTGGGGGTCTCCCCCTGTGAGGATAGGACGTTGCCAGGCAAGATCGTTCCGCAATAGCTCAGTGGTAGAGCAACCGGCTGTTAACCGGTAGGTCGTAGGTTCAAATCCTACTTGCGGAGCCAATTAGGCCCGTTGGTCAAGCGGTTAAGACACCGCCCTTTCACGGCGGTAACACGGGTTCGAATCCCGTACGGGTCACCATTTGGAGGATTAGCTCAGCTGGGAGAGCACCTGCCTTACAAGCAGGGGGTCGGCGGTTCGATCCCGTCATCCTCCACCATTTTTTCATTAACTAATCAAACCATATATGCCGGTGTAGCTCAGTTGGTAGAGCATCTGACTTGTAATCAGAGGGTCGAGGGTTCGAATCCTTTCGCCGGCACTCCTTGGGGGGGTAGCGAAGTGGCTAAACGCGGCGGACTGTAAATCCGCTCCCTCGGGTTCGGCGGTTCGAATCCGCCCCCCCCCACCAGGTTTGAGCCATTAGCTCAGTTGGTAGAGCATCTGACTTTTAATCAGAGGGTCGCAGGTTCGAGCCCTGCATGGCTCATTTTTTTGCGGAAGTAGTTCAGTGGTAGAATACGACCTTGCCAAGGTCGGGGTCGCGGGTTCGAATCCCGTCTTCCGCTCCATATTATTCCCTTTACGGGGCCTTAGCTCAGCTGGGAGAGCGCCTGCCTTGCACGCAGGAGGTCAGCGGTTCGATCCCGCTAGGCTCCACCATTTGTTTTTTTCTTAAGTTACTTACGACTTAAGTTTTTTTTTGCCTAAAACCATGAACCATTCACTTAAGAGTACAGAGAGAGGCAGCCTGCCACCATTCAGGCTGCCTTTTTTGTATGTTTATACACGTTCCTGTGCAGTTGAACCATGCGATTGATAGCGTTTACAATAAAGGTATTAATCGGTCAAGGGGGAATGGCTATGCAATGGTCATATATTGAAGTACCGCTCCGTTATGGACAGGGGAAACACGGAGTCGATCAAGGTCCGACAAAGCTACGGGAGCTCGGATTAGAGGCGTTACTGCCTGAAGGAACCCAAAAACGATCGGTTCGTGTGTTGCCAGAATCAGAGATTCGTGAGAATGAAGAGCACTTGAAACGGGTTGATGGGGTGTTATACACGGTCAATGAACTCGCGGAAGTAGTCCATGAAGAAATTCAAGCAAATCGTTTCCCGTTGATTGTCGGGGGCGACCATAGTATGGCGATCGGTACGCTTGCGGGTCTCGCACAAACTGGACCATATGGCGTTATTTGGGTAGATGCCCATGCGGATTTGAATACAGGCGAGACATCACCTTCGGGCAATATACACGGGATGCCGCTTGCGGCCGCCATGGGGATGGGCGATGTTCGGTTGACGGAGGTCGGGGGAAGAGACCGTAAACTTGCGCCGGAGCACTTGGTCTATATCGGACTTCGCGATATTGATGAAGGGGAAATCCGTGAAATCAACCGACTCGGCATTAAAGTCATCACGGTCGAAGAAGTTCGCACGCGCGGTGCGGACGTGACCATGAAAGAGGCCATCGCCTATTTACGTGAACGTGTCGGTCGTTTTTATGTCAGCTTTGACATGGATAGCTTTGATGCGAGCCTCGTCGCGGGGACCGGGACACCGGTCGATGGGGGATTGACCACCGAAGAAGGCAAGGCGATCGTCGCCGAGGCGATGACGGCAAACGAATTGATTGCGATCGAGCTCGTTGAATTGAACCCGTCCCTTGACGTAGAAGACAAGACGGCACAGCTGGCGTTCGCACTTTGCGAGACGATTGTGAAATCCAAAGAAAACCTGTTACTGGAAAGTTGAATTGCTTAACTTCCCTTACGGTTTCCAAATCCATTTGTTACAATGGGTTTGGAAACTTTTTTTAGTGAAGTTGAAACTTAATGGACGAGTGGCACGTATAGAGGGATAACCGCATAGTCGCGGAGAGGGAGAGTGGATCGATGGAACGGCTGACCACCCGTTTGGTCGACGAATTGAGGTCGGGGAATCACGATTCGTTTGCTGAACTGGTAGAACTGTACAAGGATGGTGTCTTTGCTGTCGCCTATAAGATTCTTTTTGACCGTGGCGAAGCCGAGGACGCTGCCCAAGAGACGTTCATTCGAGCCTACACACGGATTGAGACGTACGATCCGCAATATAAGTTCAAAACGTGGTTGTACCGGATTGCGACGAACGTCGCCATCGATCGCCTCCGCAAACGTAAACCGGAGTATTCGATGGATGCTGAAATCGCTGGTACCGAGGGTCTCACATATCAAGACCACTTAGCTGACGACGCACCTCAACCCGACGCCCTAGTCGTACACCGCGAAATTCGAGGCGAGATGCATGAGGCGATCAAACAATTGCCTGATAAGTATCGAATCCCGTTACTGTTAAAGTACGTGGATGATTTATCGCTCAAAGAAATTAGCGTGATGATCGATATGCCGGTTGCAACGGTTAAAACAAGGATCTTCCGGGGAAGAGAAATGTTAAAAACAATCTTTCAAAACAGGGAGGGGTTCAATTGACTCCTGAAGAAAAACTGCAACAATATTTGGAAGATGGCATCCTGCCCGAAGAATCTGACGAATTACGTCAATTACTCGAGGACGATACCTTATACGAGGCTTACCTCCAGTACGAACGAATAGATGCCGAACTGAAAGCACTGCCGCGACCGAAGTTGTCCGAAGATTTCGCCGCTCGGGTGATGGCTGCTTTGCCTGATGCGAAAGCGCGCCCGCTGCACGTCGCGCCTGCTCCAGAAGAGCAGCCACCGACAAAGAAAGTAAGGCGTGGGCATTCAAGACAGATGACGTGGTTCCGGAAACATCCTGGACTAATCGCGGCTGTACTTTTCTTCAGTTTGATGTCGAGCGCGACGCTCGGACTTTGGAACGGGTCAACGGAAACGATGACGTATACTAAAGTGCCTGGCATCGTCGTGACGGCGAACGAGGTCATCGTACCGGAAGGTGTCACGATCGAACGAGACATCACCGTCCAAGGCGGCAACCTTCGAGTAGAAGGAAAAGTCGAGGGCAATGCGACGGCCGTCCATGGTCGTGCTTATTTGGCGAGTGCCGGAGAAGTGACGGGTGAACTCGAACAAATAGATCGGATCTTCGAGTGGATTTGGTATTCCATCAAACAGTTGTTCTAAAGGCGCCCGTTGTGGCGTCTTTTATTCATTTCAATCTAGTTTCGTTTTATCACGAGGCGATGCGTCGTTTTGGAAATGTGATATAATGAAGGTTGCATAATTGGCTAGGTAGTTGAGGAGGGGAGCATTTGCCGCTACTTGAACAGGTTTCATTCTTATCATTTTTTAGTCTTTCAGAGAACGTACATTGGTACGATTATTTGAATGACGTTTTAGATATCGTCGTCGTCACGTACGTCATCTATAAATTGATGATGATCGTCCGTGGGACAAAAGCGGTACAACTGATCAAAGGGATCTCGATCATCCTCGTCAGTTGGTTCCTCAGCGGGTTCTTTGGACTGAAGACGTTACAGTTCTTACTGAATCAAGTGATCACATACGGGTTACTTGGGATTATTATCATCTTCCAACCGGAACTCCGCCGCGGGCTTGAACATTTAGGTCGAACGAGCAATCTGTTTGGTCGGACGAGCACGAGCGATGAGGATAAGCAACGTCAAATGATTGAAGCGATCGTCAGTTCGGCGCAATACATGTCGAAACGACGGATCGGGGCGTTGATTGCCATCGAGCGCGACACCGGGTTGAATGAGTATGTCGAGACCGGTATCCGCATGGACTCGCATATCACGTCACAACTGATCATCAACTTGTTCATCCCGAACACCCCACTTCACGACGGGGCGATGATCATTCAAGACGGAAAAATCGCAGCGGCGGCTTGTTATTTGCCGCTATCGGAAAGTCCACACATCGACAAGGCACTCGGGACACGTCACCGGGCTGCCATCGGTGTGAGTGAAGTGACGGACAGTGTGACGCTGACTGTGTCGGAAGAGACAGGAGCGGTTTCACTTGCCATCGCCGGACGTCTTTATCGTGAATTAGACGAGGAGGCGCTCCGTAACAAGTTAATTCAAGAACTCGTCATCGAAGAAAAAGAGACGACGCTCTCGTTCTTCAATAAGAAAGGAGGGGACAAGTAAGTGATTGATCAGTGGTTACAACATAAATGGTTTCTCCGCATCATTGCACTTGCTTTAGCCATCCTCCTCTATTTTATGGTCGCCGAGACGAGTTCGTCGACGGGTTCGTCGAGCGCCTTACCGATTGTCGGACAGAGTTCGATGTCGCTCGATGTGCCGGTGGAGGTGTTCTTCGATGAGGTCCAGTACGTGGCGTACAACGTACCGGAAGAAATGAGTGTCGAGCTCCAAGGTCCATCTAGTAGTTTGACAATGACGCGATTGGTGAAAGATTATCAAGTGTTCGTCGATTTGACGAACCTTGGCACCGGGTTTCATCGTGTCCCAGTAGAAGCACGTGGCTTTGGCGGGGATGTGAACGTCAAGCTTGAACGCGACACCGTTGAAATTTATATCGACCGCAAACAGACGGTTGAAGTGCCGGTGTCTGTTAACTTGTTGAACAAGGATCAGTTACCGGAAGGGCTTGTCGTCGGGGATGCCGAAATCGAACCGACGACGGTAAACGTGTCAGGAGGAGCGAGTCGAATCCAAAACGTGAAAGAGATCACGTTGAACGTCGATGTCGCCAATCAGGGCCAAACGTTTACCCGGGAATTGTCACCGACGATTTTAGATGCGAACGGCAACCCGCTAAACGTGACGGTGGAGCCGAACATCATTCGTGTGACCGTCCCTGTATACGAACAAAGTGCGATTATCCCGATCGAGGCAGTCACGACCGGAGAAGTCGCTGATGAATTCAGACTCGTTGATACGTTGCTCGCTGATACGGAAGTACGAGTATTTGCGCCTCTTGAAGTGTTGGAAGGAATCGAAAGCGTCGAAACGGCGCCGATTGATTTGGATGAACTGGACAAGAGTGGTAAAGTGACGACGACGCTTCGACTACCGGAAGGGGCAACGGCGCTCGATCAAAAAGAAGTTGACGTTCAATTACTTATTCGCGGCATCGATGACACGCGAGATGATACGGGTGAACTGACCGAGCGGGTGCGTTTAACGGTTCCCGTGACGGTGAGGGGCTATGACCGGACAAACTATACGCTCCGGGTCCCGGATGTCGTCAGTGTGACGTTATCCGGCAAGCGTTCGCTCCTAGAAAGCATCACGTCAAACAGTATAAGCGTCACCCTCGACTTGACCGGTCTTCCGAGCGGGTTGCATGGAGTTGACGTCGACTACGAAGTGCCGAAAGGTGTGACCGTCGTCTCGCCAAAAACAATCGATGTCGAACTGAAGAGCGTCGATGACGAAACAGAGACGTCTTCGCTACAATAAGACGTTCAATCATACAAAAGTGAGGAAATGCATACATGGGTAAATATTTTGGAACAGATGGAGTCCGCGGTGTCGCGAACTCAGAATTGACAGCAGAACTAGCATATCGTTTAGGACGAGCCGGTGGATACGTGTTATCAAAGCACCTACCGGCCGGTGAACAGCCGAAAGTATTGATTGGCCGAGACACACGTATTTCTGGCCACATGCTTGAAGGGGCGCTCATCGCAGGTCTTTTGTCGATCGGGGCGGAAGTGATGCGTCTCGGTGTCATCTCGACACCTGGTGTCGCTTATTTAACGAAGTCGCTCGACGCGACTGCGGGTGTCATGATCTCTGCGTCACACAACCCGGTCGCCGATAACGGCATTAAGTTCTTCGGCAGCGACGGCTTCAAACTCGATGACGCAACCGAAGCGGAGATTGAAGACATTTTAGACGCAGCGGAAGACACGTTACCGCGTCCAGTCGGGAAAGACCTCGGCTTCGTTTCTGACTACTATGAAGGCGCTCAAAAATACCTTCAAATGTTGAAACAGACGGTCGATGAAGACCTCGATGGTCTCCATATCGCCCTCGACTGTGCCCACGGCGCGACGAGCGGACTTGCTGCTCGTTTGTTCGCAGACCTTGAAGCGAACGTCTCGACGATTGGGAACTCGCCGAACGGTTTGAACATCAATGAAGGCGTCGGTTCGACGCATCCGGAACATTTGGCTGAATTCGTACGTGAAAAAGGTGCGGATATGGGTCTTGCGTTTGACGGCGACGGCGACCGCTTGATTGCGATCGACGAGAACGGTGACGTCGTCGATGGCGACATGATCATGTATATTTGTGGGAAGTATTTGAGCGAGCAGGGCCGTTTGAAAGACAATACGATTGTCGCGACGGTCATGAGCAACCTTGGCTTCCACAAAGCAGTTGAAGAAGCAGGCATGACGGCGCTTCAAACGGCGGTCGGCGATCGCTACGTCGTCGAAGAGATGAAGAAACACAACTACACGCTCGGTGGCGAGCAGTCGGGTCACCTCATCTTCCTCGATCACTCGACGACAGGCGACGGGATGCTCTCAGGCGTCCAGCTTGCCCAAATCGTCAAATCGACAGGACGCAAGCTGTCTGAACTCGCAGCGGAGATGCCAGTGTACCCGCAAAAACTCGTCAACATCCGCGTCACGGATAAAAACGATGCGATGAACGGTGAGCGTGTCCTCGCGACGATTCAAGACGCGGAAGCAGAAATGAACGGGAACGGTCGTATCCTCGTTCGTGCGTCGGGCACGGAGCCGCTCGTTCGTGTCATGGCGGAAGCACCGACAAAAGAAGAATGTGAACGCTACGTCGAGAAAATCGCACAAGTCGTGCGCGAAGATTACGGTGTAGAAGGATAATTTTATCCAAACAGGGAATAACACAAGGGAATCCAACTTTGGGTTCCCTTTTTGTTTCCGTTTTGTCACTGCGAAATCTTGTGATTTTCTTGACGAATGGGGGTGTGATTTGTACTATTAAGAGCGTGACCTTAGAAACGGAGGGGCACAAAGTACGAGAAAGCGCCAGAACTCTGCGGAGTTGACGAGGACGAAGGTGATCGAGATTTCGGCGGATGCCTTCTAGTCGCCTGTCACGACTAAGAGTCTTTCATTAAAACGCCCGGGCGACCGGACGGACAAAGTGAAAGGCGATGACAGCTCTTTGAAAAAGCCCGTTTCCTTTTTCGAGAAATCGAATATAGAGGAGAATTGTTTATGTGTGGAATTGTAGGAATGATTGGGAATGCCGGAGCGAAGGAAATCCTTCTCAAAGGTCTTGAGAAACTCGAGTACCGCGGCTATGACTCGGCAGGCCTTGCGTTGATGCAAGATGGTGTCAACGTTCACAAGGAAGTCGGTCGCATCGCCGCGCTACGCGAAATCGTCCCAGCAGAAGTAGACGGCACGATTGGAATCGGCCACACACGTTGGGCGACACACGGGGTGCCGAGCGTCCCGAACGCCCACCCGCACCAGAGCACGACGGGCCGCTTCACGCTCGTCCACAACGGCGTCATCGAGAACGACGAGCAGCTCAAGGCGACGCTCGACGTCCCGTTTCTCTCGGAAACGGACACGGAAGTCATCGTCCAGTTGATGGAGAAGAACTTCGTCGCGCTCGGCGACGTCGAATCGGCGTTCCGGAAGACGCTCGCTGAACTTCACGGCTCGTACGCGATCGCGATGATTGACTCAGAGGACCAAGAGCGCCTCTATATCGGCAAGAACAAGTCGCCGCTCCTCGTCGGACTCGGCGACGGAACGTTCAACGTTGTCGCGTCTGACGCGATGGCGATGCTCCAGGTGACGGACCAGTACCTCGAGCTCCACGACGGCGAGATCGTCATCTTGACGCGCGAGTCAGCGACGATCAAGACGCTCGACGGTGAAGTATTGGAACGCGCGCCGTACACGGCCGAGATCGATGCGTCAGACATCGAGAAGGGCACGTACGCGCACTACATGTTGAAGGAGATGGACGAGCAACCGGCCGTCATCCGCAACATCATCCAGCACTATCAGAACGAAGCGGGCGACATCGAGCTCACGGAAGGCGTGCGCTCGCTCGTCTCTGAGGCCGACCGCATCTATATCATCGCTTGCGGTACGAGTTACCACGCTGGTCTCGTCGGCAAACAGTTGATCGAGCGCGTCGCAGGTGTACCGACTGAAGTGCACGTCGCGTCAGAGTTTGGTTATAACATGCCACTCCTCACGGAGAAACCGTTGTTCCTCTTTATCTCACAATCAGGTGAGACAGCGGACAGCCGCGCCGTCCTCGTCGAAGTGAAGAAGCGCGGTTACAAAGCGCTCACACTCACGAACGTTGCCGGTTCGACGCTCTCGCGTGAGGCGAACGAGACGATGCTCCTTCACGCCGGCCCGGAGATCGCGGTCGCGTCGACGAAGGCGTACACGGCTCAAATCGCGGTGCTGGCGATTCTTGCATACGACATCGCTCGTGCGAACGGGAAGAAAGTACCGTTTGACCTCATGACAGAACTCGCGCGCATCGCGACGATCATGGATTCGGTCATGGCACAAAAAGAAATCTTCGAGCAGTTGGCTGACAAGTTCTTGAAAGAATCACGCAACGCGTTCTTCCTCGGTCGCGGCATGGATTCATACGTCGGTCTCGAAGGGGCCCTCAAGCTCAAAGAGATCTCGTATATCCAAGCGGAAGGCTATCCAGGTGGAGAGCTCAAGCACGGACCGATCGCGTTGATTGAAGACGGCACACCGGTCATCACACTCGTCTCGCAACCGAACACGCACCTCAACATCCGCGGAAACATCAAGGAAGTTGTCGCTCGTGGCGCAGTTGCCTGCACGATTTCGATGGAAGGGATGGAACACGAGAGCGATTCATTCGTCTTGCCACGTGTCGAGCCACTCCTCACACCACTCGTGACGGTGTTACCGCTTCAACTCATCTCGTATTACGCGGCGCTCGCGCGTGACTGTGATGTCGACAAGCCACGTAACTTGGCGAAATCGGTAACAGTTGAATAAGTGACAAGACCAAGGTGGAGACACCTTGGTCTTTTTTGTGAACGTTTCTGTATAATCGCGGAACAACAGGGGGAAATCTCGTTTCGATTCGATGGAAACGGTAATAGAAAAGTATAAGCCTATAAGGGAGATGGGGATCATGAATATCGTCCATGGAAATCATCATATGCATTGGGCGATTGGTTTGTTGATTGGATTTGTCTCATTTCTGCTCAGCAGTTTTCTGTTCAGTCTCTTCATTGAAGCGGGCGTCCTCGTCACCTTCCTCACGGGTGTCGTCGGTAGCGGGCTTCTGTTCGTCCTGCTTGGCTACCGTGAACATCTCATTCGAAACGTCGGGTTAAGTACGATTGGTATGGTCGGTGCGATTTTGCTCGGATTTGCCGTCGGTGAAATGACCGCCTCGCTTGTGCCGTCTGTCGGGGAGTTATTTGCCAATGCTATGTTTTTAGTCACTGTGACGACAGTGTTTGGTACGGTGTTAGGGGTGATTGTTTTTGGTAAAAAAACGTTCGGATTCTTCTTCGGGATCAGTCTATTGACGGCACTTGCTTTGACCGTTCTGATTGAAGTGACGAACATCATGCAAGGACAATTCTGGCAAGGCGTCGACTTGAACTACGTGCTGATTGTGACAACGATCGGTATGGTGGCGGGGTTAGCGCTTGGGTTGTTCGAAGATGTGAAACGCGTCCATTAAAGATCGTCTTCGGACGGTCTTTTCAATTTGCTAACAAATCGAGTCAGACCCGCATATCAAATATTGATGAAGGGAAGTGACAGATAGAAGGGAGCGATTTGATGAAACAAAAAAAATGGGCGACGACACTTGGTGCCGTGTTACTTGCGACGTCACTTGCGGCATGCGGTGATGCGGGTGATACGACAGAAGAAGACCAAACAATTGATGTGACCGAGGAACATAACGCAGAACAAGAAGATGCGCATGGCACGATGGACCACTCGGGTTCCGGTGAAGTGCCGGAAGATCTACAGGAAGCGTCGAACCCAACATACCCGGTCGATTCGACGGTCGTCATGACCGCTGACCATATGCTCGAGATGGAAGGTGCCGAGGCAAAAATCGTTGGCGCCTATGACACGACAGCGTATGCGGTGACGTACACCCCGACCGATGGCGGCGAACCGGTCGAGAATCACAAATGGGTGATTCATGAAGAACTCGACACGACCGAAGACGCGCCACTTGCCGATGGGACCGAAGTGACGCTTCGAGCCGACCATATGGAAGGCATGGACGGTGCGATCGCGACAATCGACTCGAGTGAAGAGACGACCGTCTATATGGTCAACTTCATGCTCCAGGACGGGGAAGAAGTGACGAACCATAAATGGGTGACGGAAAATGAGTTAGAACCGAAAGAATGAGCTTCAATGTGAAGGTCTTTTCTACCGAGACAGGGCGAAGGCCCTGTTTTTTGTTTAGTTTGAAACGTTTTACATCCTATAGCGTATAGGATGGGAAAGACAATCGAAATGGGGAAACAAGATGATCCAAACGTGGAATGAACGCGCGCACGCCGCATTGAAAGGAAAGGCGGGAATGTTACTCGCTTGGTCATTTGCCTGTGCGTTCATAGTGGAGGCGGGAACCATAGTGGACCCGACTTTATACGGGATGAGGGCAGACACACTGTTCGCTAGTGGCATGTGGTTAATCGGCAGCGCGGTCGTTTCCTTCATGCTGTATCCAATCATCATCGGTTATCACTGGGTGTTACTGGGGACGGTGCGAAGAGAGGAAAGTCAGTTCAAGCACGTGTTTCGACCGCTTCGTCAGCGGTATGACAAACATGTAGCGGCCACGATCCTGTTGACGGTGTTGCAATTGTTGTGGACGCTTCTCTTCCTCGTCCCAGGAATCATTAAATTTTTCTCTTATGCGTTCACGTACTTCATCTTGCACGATGAGCCGGAGTTATCTGTCCGAGCGGCCATCACGAAGTCGCGCGATTTGATGCGGGGGCGAAAAGGCAAGGCGTTCAAGCTGATCTTGCCGTTCATTCCCGTATATGTGCTCGGATTGACGCTGTTCTTCTACTTCAATGCCGTTTTTCTCGCTGCATTATCTTTATTCGTAGCGACCGGCCTCATCCGCCCTTTCATTGTCAGCCGCTTCGCCGTCATGTATGAAGACGCGCGCCGCGAGTATGACGCGCAGTGGAAAAGCATACGTGAGCCCGACGTAGCTGCCGCTCACGTGATACAATCTTCGTGAAAGAGGGGATGAACATGAAGATTGGGATTATCGGAGCGGGATTGAGCGGGATTGTCGCAGCACGCGACCTCACCCGCCACGGTCATACAGTGGAACTGATTGAAAAGAGCCGGAGTGTCGGGGGACGTTTGGCGACAAGACGAATCGGGGACGGGAAAGCCGATCACGGGGCGGTCTATTTCACCGTACGCGGGGAAGCGCTCAAACAAGATGTCGCCGACTGGCAGAGGAAAGGTTGGGTGAACGTCTGGTACGCCGACCCGTATCCACGCTACGTCGCCGCCGGTGGGATGAACGCGTTGGCTAAGCAGTTGGCCGAGGGGTTGACCGTCCATTTAAACGAGCGAGTCGAAGCAGTTGCGATGATGGACGAGGCAGTCATTGTACGGACAGATGTAACGATGCGGCAGTACGACCGTCTCCTCATCACGTCACCGCTCCCGCAGACGTTTGACGTGCTCGCGGATTTTCCGATTGACGCGGCGTTACGTGGATTGACTTACGCCCCGACGTTCGTCGGCTTGTTCGAATTCGGAAGCGAGGTCTCCATCGGTCCGGACGGGATTCTCGATACGGACTTGGCATCGGGTCTATTGAAAGTCATCAACAATCGCCAAAAAGGCATCTCGAAGTCGGAACTCGTCAGCGTCTATATGGATGAGGCATGGAGTGCGGCATGGTATGACCGTCCAGCTGAGGAGACGCTTCACGAAATCGAACGGCTGTTACAAACAGTGACCGAAGCGGCGGTGATTCAATCGAGACAATTGAAGCGATGGCGCTACGCGCAGGCGACCGACGTCTGGCATGAGCCGTTCTATAAACTTAAGCATTACCCGATCTATTTGGCCGGTGACGTCTTTTTAGAAGCGGACGACGCCTCGGGCCGGACACGGTTCGAGAGCGCGTACGTCTCTGGAATCCGCGTTGCGGAGGCGATGCGTTAAACCTTCTTCGGAAGGTTTTTTTCATGTCCGCGCCGAATAGTCAGACATACGAATTGGAGAGGGGAATCAGACATGGGGATGGTTGGCGCATACATGCGTGTATCGGCCGAAGAGTTGACAGGGCTGCTTCACGAACCGGATGGCTTCGGGGAGCTCGTAGAGGACGAGGGACGGCAAACCGATATCGATAAGGCGTGGCACGGGCTTTATTTCTTGTTGACCGGGGAGACGGACTTGGACGACATTGACCGCCATTCGCTCGGGAAAGTGGTGTTTGGAGGCGACGTCTTGGACGAAGAGGCGGGAATCGCTTATTTGACGCCGGAAGAAGTGGCGGACTTGTCCGCACGGCTTCAGTACATCGAACTCGATGCGCTTGAAGCGCGCTATGACGTCACGACGATGAACGAGCAGCAACTGTATCCGTTTGAGAGCGAATGGGGGCTGGAAGAGAAACAGTATTTATTCGAACAGTTCGATGAGTTGAAGCGTGTCTTCAAACAAGCGGCTGACGAGAACGGAGCGCTCGTCACATGGATCGGCTGAGCGTAAAGCCTTTATGCCGCCAGAACGAAGCCTGCTTGTACGCGTTCGAGTGTGAAAACCGTGCGTATTTTGAGCGTTCGGTCCCGAGCCGAGGCAACGCCTACTATGAGCCGGAGTCGTTTCGTCAGTCACTCGAGCGCCTTTTGGCCGAACAGGCGAACGGTGAGGGCTATTATTACTTGATTTGGAAGGATGACACAATCGTCGGACGCCTGAACGTTCATCACACTGATGCTGAGACCGGGGAAGTCGGCTATCGAATCGGGGCGGCTTATGTCGGACGCGGGTATGCCACGGAGGCTTTACGGCAATGGCTGACGTTTAAGTTACCACGGTTCAGGCGCTTCATTGCCGAGACGACGAACGACAATGTGGCCTCTCAGCACGTGTTAAGACGTGTCGGATTCATCCGTGAGGGCGCGGAAAAACAGATTGAATGGTCAGGACAACTGCTCACGTTCTATACATACGTATATACACTCGACCGATGAGCAACGACTGCATCGGTCGTTTTTATTGACTACTATTAGTTTAGGGCATAAACTAGATGAATATAGTTTAGGGGGTAAACCAACGATGAAAGAATTGATGCGGGAAGCCGTACAATTATTTGAAGAAGTCATGTTTCAAGGTGCCGAACACGTCATCGATGCGATGGAAGGCGACGTCTGGCGCGAGTACTCACGCGAACAGCTGCAGTTGTTGAAGTTGCTCGAACAGTTCGGGCCGATTCAAGCCGGACAGTTGGCAGAGAAGCAAGGGGTGCATAAAAGCGCCGTTTCGAACCGCTTAAAAAAACTCGTCGACAAAGACCTTGTCGTCAGTCGACGCGGTCAAGACCAGCGCGAGCGGTTGATTGAATTGACGGAGGCCGGTCGTCATATCGTCGAAGCGGCGGATGCCGCCGTGTACCGGTACGTCGAATCGTTACTCGACGGAAACATCGACGAGGCAGAAATCGAACAGTTCGTCCGGACGTTCCGGAAAATCAAACAGCTGCTTCGGATTGGGGAGGAATAAGCATTGCGTAACATCATTCAATGGCGCTGGGGAATCTTGATTGGCCTCATCGTCTTAACGGCCGGCTTGTTCATCGCGGCACCGAACTTGACGAAACAGGCCGAACAGGCCGGAAGCTTCCAATTGTCAGAAGATATGGACTCGCAACGGGCCCAAGATATATTAAATGCAGCTGGGAAGAGCGACAAGACGATTTCACTCGTCTACGAGTTCGATTCGCTCGGCGAGGCCGAACGGACCGATATTTCCCGGGTCATCCGTGACATCGAAACGCGCGACGACGTCGTCAAGGACGTCCTCGACCCGTTCGAAAATGAAGAGACCGAAGCACAGCTCGTTTCAGAAGATGAGCGCATCGTGCTCGTCCCGATCACGGTCGAAGGGTCGAGCGAGGCCATAAACGCCTTCGCGGACGATGTACGGGCGAACGTCTTACCTGAAGACGAAACGGTATACATCACTGGGGAAGAGATTATCAATAACGATGTGAACTTGAGTGCGCAGGAAGGGTTGAAGAAGACAGAAATCATCACTGTCGTCTTGATTTTCAGCTTGCTCCTACTCGTCTTCCGTTCGATTGTGACACCGTTCATCCCGTTGATCGCGGTCGGCTTCACGTATCTTCTCAGCCAATCGTTCGTCGCCTTCTTCGTCGATTGGTTCGGCTTCCCCGTCTCGAATTACACGCAGATTTTCCTCGTGGCGATTCTGTTCGGAATCGGGACAGACTATTGTATCCTGCTCCTCAGTCGGTATAAAGAAGAGCTTGGGGCCGGTCACACGATCGAAGACGCGATCGTCAACACGTATAAGACGGCCGGTCGAACGGTTCTCATCAGCGGGCTCGCCGTGTTCGTCGGTTTCGCCTCGATCGGTTTTGCCGATTTCCCGATCTTTAAATCGGCCGTCGCCGTCGCCGTCGGGATTGCCGTCTTGCTCTTGATTTTGTTCACTGTCGTTCCGTTCTTTATGGCGACGCTCAAGCATCGTTTGTTTTGGCCTTCAAAGAAAGCGGGCGAACATCACGACAGCCGCCTCTGGGCGGCGTTCAGCCGATTATCGGTCAATCGGCCGTTCGTCTCGATTCTTGTCGTCGCGGCGATCACAGTACCGGTATTGTTCACGTACGATGACGCCCGGTCGTTCAATACGGTCGATGAGATCGGAAATGACTATGACTCGGTCCGAGGGCTCAATTTGATCTCGGAAGGGTTCGGAAAAGGCGAGTCACTCCCGGTCCAAGTCATCTTGAAACGAGATGCGGCACTGACAGAAGACGACGTCGCCTACATCGAGAAGTTTTCATACGAACTCGAGAACGTGGACGGTGTGAGCGGTGTCCGGTCGATCACGCGACCGACCGGTGACGTCATTGACGATTTTTATGTCGATACCCAACTCGCGGAAGTGAGCCGTGGGCTTGCTGAAGCCGAAAGCGGACTCGGGGACGTACAAGCAGGACTCGCCCAGGTCGAGTCAGGGCTTGACGCCGTCGTTGCTCAACTACCGACGGGATCCTCGAGCGCGGGGGCGCCACTCGCGGAAGCAGCGGCAGGACTTGGTCAATTGAACGCCCAACTCGGTTTGATTGGACAAGGCTTGACGGCCACACAAAACATTCCAGCGACCGTAGCCGGTATCGGACAAGTGTCTGTCGGGCTCGGTCAAATCGAAGCAGGCATCAATGAAGCCGCTTCGGCTTTAACGGCACAAGGCGCGCAAATTGGGGAACTCGGAGCCGGACTGTCTCAGCTCGCCACCGGAGTTGGTGAAGCGAACGCTGGATTGTCACAGATTGAAGCCGGCTTAGGCGAGGCCGTGTCCTTCTTATCGGCACTTAGCGAAGCGGATGGTTTACGTGATACAGGCGTCTTTTTACCGGAAGGGACATTGACGTCGGACGCGTTCGCGCCAGCCGTTGACCGTTACGTGTTCGATGGCGGGACAGCCACGCAACTCGAGGTCGTCCTCGACATGGACCCGTACTCACCAGAAGCGATCGATACGGTCGAGGCGGTGAAAGAGACGATGGACCGCATCGTCACGAATACACCGTTTGAAGCGGCCACGATTGGTTATGCCGGCATTTCGAGCATCAATAGTGACTTGAATGCGACGTCTACGAACGACTTCAATCGGACGGTCGCCATCATGCTCGTGACGCTCTTTGTCGTCATGACGATTCTATTCCGTTCGATGATCATGCCGCTCTATATGATTGGCTCGCTCTTGTTGACGTACTACACATCGGCGGCCATCACGGAGCTCATCTTCGTGGAAGGACTCGGTTACGACGGCATCAGCTGGGCCGTACCGTTCTTCGGGTTCGTCATGTTGATTGCGCTCGGCATCGACTACTCGATTTTCCTCCTCGATCGATTCCGCGAAGAGTCGATTAACGGGATGACGGTACGTGACGCACTCGTCCACTCGATGACGAAGATGGGGACGGTCATCATGACCGCTGCCGTCATCCTCGCGGGCACGTTCGGGGCGATGATCCCATCAGGTGTGCTCAGTCTCGTCCAAATCGCGACGATCGTCATCACGGGGCTGTTGCTATACGGGTTGATCGTGTTGCCGTTACTCATCCCGGCCATCACCGTCTCGTTCGGTGACGGGGTGTGGTGGCCGTTCAAACCTAAAAAGAAAGACGAGTGAACCGAGCGGACATCTCACGTGTGAGGTGTCCGCTTTGGCGTATACATTCAGCGCGATTCGGGAACGTTATATAAGATACGACGGCATTTCACAACGAGGAGGAAACAGCTATGGAAATCACAATCACCGCGATATTAAAGGCACATCCAGGGAAAGAAGAAGCGTTACAGCAAGCGCTCGATGCGGTCATCCCGCCGTCGAGACAAGAAGAAGGATGTCTCACGTATGTGCTCCATGAGTCAATCGATGAGCCCGGCACGTTCGTGTTTTACGAGAAGTACCGGGATGAGGCGGCACTTGACGCACATATCAACTCCGACCATTATCAAGCGTACCGAAAACAAGCCGAGACGCTGCTCGCCGTCCGTGACGTGTATCGACTTCGTGAAATCTGAAAGGAGCTTCTCTAATGATTACGCAACCGATTATCCCGTGCATTTGGTTCGAAGGCGATGTCGAGCGCATCGCCGAATGGTACGTGTCGGTATTTCCAGATTCGTTCGTCGACTATACGACGACACTTACCGATACGCCGTCAGGCAAGACGACGATTGTCACGCTGTCGCTGTCGGGCCAGTTTTTCCAACTGCTCGGCGCCGGCCCGCTGAAAGAGCGCAACCCGTCCATCTCCTACATGGTCACGTTCCCGACGTCGGAAGAAGTCGAGACGCTGTGGAACGAGCTTATGGAGGGGGCAGAGGTGCTCATGCCGCTCGACACGTATGACTTCAGCGAGCGCTACGGCTGGTTGAAAGACAAACACGGTGTGTCGTGGCAGATCATGCATAGCGGCGGGATGGACATCCAGACCGTGACGCCGTGTCTCTTGTTCGTCGGTGACGTGTTCGGTCAGGCCGAAGCGGCACTGAATGACTGGGTTTCCATCTTCCCGGATTCGTACGTGCTCGAAGACCATCTGATTCGTTACGGAGCGGCGGACGGCCCGGAAGTGGAAGGGAAGCTTAACTATGCCCGCTTCGTCTTGTCCGGCCGCGAATTTGTCGCCATGGATAGCGCGGCGGACCATCAGTTCGCGTTCAACGAGATGCAGTCGCTGATCGCGTTTTGTGAAACGCAAGACGAGATTGATGACTATTGGGAGAAGCTGTCGGCCGTCCCGGAAGCGGAACAGTGTGGCTGGCTTAAAGACCGATATGGCGTCTCGTGGCAAATCGTGCCGTGGGCGATGGAAGAGATGATGACGACCGGAACAAAAGAGCAATTGGCGCGCGTGACCGAAGCATTCTTGCCGATGAAAAAGATCGATGTGGCGACGCTCCGGAAAGTCTACTAAAAACAAGCCGGCCCGATTAGTTCGGGGCGGCTTGTTTGTCGGTTTGTGTAAATTCGGATAAGGCGTCTTTTTCGACGATGGTGTCGGATAGACGTAACTGGTCTGCCGCATCATCGATATACGGCGCGCAGGCGTCGAACGGCAGCTCGTCTCCTGAATCGATTGCATAACACGTGCCGGCGCCGAACGGTTTCGTCAAATCCGGGGCGAAGTAGACATCGTCGTAACGGAACGAGCCGTTTCGGAACACGGTCAAGTTGGGCTCGTCGTCGAGGAGCGAACTTCCGAGCATATAGCCGGGTGTCATCCCGAGCAACTCGAGGATGGTCGGGGCGAAGTCGAGTTGACCGCCGCTCGCTTGCATCACTTCGCCACGTGCGAGCCCGGCCGGTTTGATATAGAGCGGTACTGCCCGGTCGAGCGTAAAGACCTCGGTGACGGACGTCGCGCCCTCTTTTTCGGCCATCTCGTCGCCAGGGGCGGTCAACCCGTTGTCGTGGTCGCCGTAAAACACGACGAGCGTGTCATCCCACATGCCGTTCGCTTTCAACATGTCGACCATCAACCCGACGGCCGTATCGACATAGTGGACGGTGTGATAATAGTTTTGGAGGAGCGGATCGTCATAGCCGGACAAGTCGAGCCGTTTCTCACGGTCCGGGATGTCATACGGCGTATGGCTCGTCAAGGCGACGACGAACGAATAGAATGGCTGCTCGAGCGTCTCCATGAAACGGACGGACTCCGTCAAGAAGTCTTGGTCGTTGAGCGCCATCCCGATTACCTCACCGTCTGGGTAGTTCTCTGCGGAGAAGAAGTGATTGAAGCCGATATTGTCGTAAAAGTTATCCCGATTCCAGAACGTCTTATCAAACGCGTGCATCGCCGCCGTGTCGTAACCGGCTGCTTTCAATCGTTCAGGCAAGGCGTCGAACGTGTGGTCGGCGTACTGGGTGTAGACGGATCCCGACTTGACCGGGTAGAGCGACGTGTTGACGGTGAACTCCGCATCCGATGTCCGGCCCTCATGTGTCTGGTGATAGACGTTCGGGAAATAAAGCATCTCGTCGCGGAGCGCGTTCAAATTCGGTGTCACGTCTTGACCGTTGATGACTTGGCCAATCAGGGACGTCTGAAACGACTCGAGTTGGACGACGATGACGTTCGTGTCGGACGAGGCGCTCACGGTCGCCTGGGATAAGGCGGAGACGTTGGACTGGTCGACGTCAGTCAACGACTTCCCGAGTCCGGCTCCGTCACGGATGCCACGCGCCGCGTCTAAGCCGTGATAACCCCAAAATCCGTATTTATAGTACTCACGCATGTTCGAGATGGTCGTCCGGTCGTCCGGTGGATAATTGACGTAAAGTGGGACGCTATACAGCACGACTCCGGCCAAAAAGCCGATCCCGGCCATCCGCAGCCCTCTCGTCTCACGAATCGGGTGACGCTTTTGATACATCACGAGTGCCCCGAAAACGAGTAAGTCGGCGAAAAAGAGGAAATCGGTCGCCTGAATCAACGTCAAGAACCCACCGCCGACGTCACCCATCTGGCCGGCGTCTGACAAGAGCGCGACCGACAAGACGTTTCCGAAATAGCGGTAATACCAAGCGTCCGAGATGAGCAAGGTGCTATGTAAAAATAGCGAGGCGAGGAGGATCCATCTGCGAACGTTCGGTCGAACGAGTAACGCCCAGCTCGTCATCATGAGAATCATGCCGACGTTGACGAGGAAGAAGTGGAACGTGAATGCGCTCGTCGTCAGCACACTGAATAAATAGAGCTTGAGGAGCGAGAGAATCATGTAAGTCCAATAATCGAGATATTTCATGCGTTGCCTCCAAGAAAACCAGGTTGTTTGAATGTTCCTGTTTTCATGTGGCCAAAAACATCACAGTGTACAAAAAAAGCGAGGCGCGTCGCCTCACTTGATTAAAAACGAGTCCCGAAGTTCGATGATTGTGCCTTCCGGGGCTTTCAATTTACTTAAATAGCCGTCGACGACGAAGTAGATGTTGCCGCCCTGTTTCGGTAAGAACGGGACATCGAGTGCCTCGAGCCGTCGCACTTCTGCCTCGAGGTCGTCTACGTACAGAGCGAAATGGACAGGGCCGGCCACGTGTTTCGAATAGGGGGTCAACGTCTCGTCTTGTTTTGCCGTCTGGAGCTCGATGTAAAAGTCGCCGAGCTTGAGCCAGCTGTTGAACGCACGGGTATGAAAGTCGGGTGACTCCTGGACGAGCTCGAAGCCGAGTGCTTCGTAGAATCGTTTGGATGCCTCATAGTCGGGCGTTTGGATGCAGAGATGGTGGATTTGTTTCATCGTGTCACTCCTTTCTTACATAGTATCGAATCATGACCGGGAACGGAACTTTTCTAGACAAGGAGCGTAAAGGACAGGGAGGAGGGATAAGATGCATATCCAATATGAATTGACAGAAGACGACTATATCCGGTTCAACTTGAGCCATATCCAACGGTCGAAAACAGGCAAGCGAATGCTGTTCCTGCAGCGAATCATCGGACCGATTGTCTTTCTAGGGGCTGCCTTCGTTTGGACGACATGGCTTCAAGAGACGGACTGGTGGCTGTATGGTGTACAAGGCATTGCGGGTATATTGTGGTTTCTATATTACCCGAAATACTTTGAACGGCACGTCCGGAAGCAAACACGTCGGCTCATCGATGAACGCAGTAACGAAGGGATGATTGGTCCGCATACGATGGAATTGGATGAGAACGGTCTGCGTGATCAAAACGAGTTCGGTGAGACAAGGGTGACTTGGGCCGGGATCAAGGAAATAGTCGAGGAAGACGATTATGTGTACTTATATAACGCTTCGGTCAGCGCCTATATTTTGCCTAAGCGTGGACAAGACATGGAAGAGGTGCGCCGATGGCTGCCGGCTCGCTGACGATACAGATTATTGATGACACGAATCGGGAAGCCGTCATCGGCTTGACCGTCGCTACGGAGCAGTCCCGCTTTATTGAAACGAACGCGGAATCGCTACGCGAGATGGAAGTCGACGTCAAGTACGCCTGGACGTGCTATGCACTTTGCCTCAACGAGCGACCGGTCGGCTTTATGATGATCGGGGCGGAGAACAAAGTCGACCGCTACGTGTGGCTCGACCGCTTTATGATAGATGCGCATGAGCAAGGACAGGGGCTTGGATCTCGCTTTCTACAGTTGGCGCTCGTCTGGATCCAGGACCGATTTGATGTAGATGATATCGTCCTTAGTCTCCATCCGACAAATGAACTAGCGAAGCATTTTTATCAACGAGGTGGATTTGTCGATAGCGGTCGCATCGACGAATGGAACGGGGAAGAGATTTGGGTGTATCACGTCAAACAGGGACAACCGTCATAAGTCGGTCGTCCCTGTTTTCATGGTGGTCGCTTTGACCGAATTACCGGCCATGAAGAAGCAGATGATGGCGGTGAAACCGAAGAGCGGGATGAACCAGTTTTGCGCCAACAAATCCATGACGGTCGGCTCCTCGGGCCAGACGCCTGTGGCGACCAATGCGTGCCAACGCGTATAAGCCGCGATGCGTTCTAACGTGAACAAAAGGGCGGTGATGATGACGGCGGCAGCTCCGGTCACCCATAATTGTAGACGAGTCAAGGCGGTCACTCCTTCTAAATGAGATAACCTTATTTTACCATCTGTACACTCGAAAGGGAGAGGCCAAACGACTCAATTATTGTTTGAGGACAGGACGCAGCTGTTTGACACGAGCGAGCACGATCCAACCGAGCAAGGCGCCGGTCACGCTCGAGGCGAGGAAGGCCGGGAAAAAGAAGAGCGCGCCGAACTCAGACCCCATCAAGATTTTCGCGTAAGGTACGGCGATGAGTGAGGCAATCACGCCCGTACCGATGATTTCACCGAGTGCGGCGAAGGCGACGCGGTTCGTCCTCATATAAAAGATACCGGCCAGAAGCGCGCCGATCATGCCGCCAGGGAACGCGAGTAGCGAACCGGTGCCCGTCATGACGCGAACGAGTCCGGTCACGAAAGCGACGAGGACGGCACCGAGCGGGCCGACGGTGACGGCCGCGATGACGTTCACCATATGTTGAATCGGGAAAGCTCGGGCCACCCCGGTCGGAATTGAGATGAACAGTGAGCCGATGATGGCGATGGCGACGAGCATTGCCATCCAAGTGAGTTGTTGAATACGCATGGATCAGTCTCCTTTCAAAATGAAAACGCCACTTCTCCAAAAAGGAAAAGTGGCGTGGAACAGACGAATCCCATGCCACTTCCCTACGCTGGTATGAGCCAGATCAGGTTCAAAGGGTCCGGCGTTTGCCGTCTCAGCCCGAAGGCTCCCCTAGTGGTCGTTTATTCGTTTAAGTATAACATAGTGTCATCATAAGCGTTCGATGATTCATTTGTTCTTCTTGAGCAGATGTTTGTAATCCGTTTCGTTCCAGAACAGTGGCGCGATGGACTCGGGCCCTTTGAAGATTTCACCGTCTCGGTCATAGACGATGGCGTAACCATCCTCGACTTCAAAGATGATTAAATCCGCGGTCACCTCGGTCACGCCGTCCCCAGCGATGATGACGTTCTCGAGCGGCTCGCGGGCGACCGCTACACCCCATTCGTCGAGCTCGACGATGAGCGCGGACGTATAAGCGTGACGATCGTAAATCGATTGAAACGCATCTTGCGTCAACGTGACGTCCGATGGGGGCGCGCTCGTCCCGTATTTCCGTTTCTCAATCTCCTCGACGAACTGCAGGAACGACGTTTCTTGCCAAAAGAGCGGCGCGGTTGCCTCCGACCCGTTCGCTATCAATCCGTCCTCGTCTTCATACACCGTGGCATATGTCCCATCATCGAGTTGGAACGGATACACGTCTGCATAAGTGTGGTGGATGCCGTTACCGGCGATGACGACCCGTTCAAACGTCTCACGATACGGCGTGAGTCCGTTCGCCTTGAGAGTTTCAAGTAATTTTTCGGCGACTTCATGTTGGTCGAAGACGTCCTTGAAGTCCTCCCGTGTCCATTCGGTCATGATTTCTGGCGCAGGTTCGTTCGAATCCGCTGGAATGACCGGCTTTCCGATTGGATCGGTACAGCCCGCGAGTAACATGAGGCCCAATCCGAATAAAAATAAACGTTTCATGATGCCCACCCTTTAATCATACAAATTTTACCTATTATGAAGAAGCGTAGCATGGATGGAAATTGATGAGAACCTATACACGTTTTCGGTGTGGTGTAGTAAGGCATGAGCCTGTCAGGTTCACTGAACAGAATCTGTACGACTAAACAGGGAACTGTCGGATTTTGGCGAACTGTTAAAGCAAACGAACTTATGAAGGAGCGAGTACGATGCCAAAACGAAAATTTGCTAATCGACGGGACTGGGAGCGGATTCTTGAACACCGCTATGTCCAGATGGACGTCCATGACGAACATTTCTCAGGGACGGTCGCCTTGTTTCAAATCGATGCGGTCCGGGCCCCGCAGTATAAGCAACATAACGGAGAGGAATTCATCGTGGCCGACGCCGGTTATGCATGGCTCCAATATTTTCCGGACAATGAACCGTTCGGGGTGACGGTCATGTTTGATGATTCGGGCCACATCGTCCAGTGGTACATCGATATCGTCGAGGCGATTGGCTATGAGGACGGAATTCCCTATATGGACGACTTGTTGCTCGACATTTTAGTGTTCCCGAACGGAGACGTCGTCCGAAAAGACGAAGATGAATTCGAGGAAGCACGGTTGACGGGCGAATTGACACCAGAACTCGTCGTCACCGGCTGGCGTGACTTCGAACAGACGCTCGACCGTATCGAGCGCCGTGACTTCGTCTACTTTGATTTGGCGAGAGGGCATTACGACGAGCTGAAGCAAATGCTTTGAACGCATGGCTTCCTTTGATACAGTGGAAGAAAAGCGCAGGGAGATGAACCATGAAACAGATTGACATCGATACGTGGCCACGAAAGAAGCATTACGAGTTTTTCAAGGCGTTCGACGCCCCACATTTCAACGTGACGGCGACGCTCGACGTCACAAAATTACATACGCATGCGAAGACGACCGGACAATCGTTTTTCAAGCTGTTCTTATATGGTGCGGTCAAAACGGCGAATGCAATCCCGGAGCTTCGCTTTCGGATGCGCGGCGACGCGGTCGTCGAGCATGACGTCGTCCACCCATCGTTCACTGTCATGATGGATGACGATGTCTTCAATTTTTGCACGGTGTCTTATAAAGAGGCGTTCCCGGAATTCGTGGAGGACGTGACAGCGCGGATGGAAGAGGCGAAGCAAAACGTCCATGTCGGCGACGAGGAGTCTGACGACCTTCTTTACATCACGAGCGTGCCATGGGTATCGTTCACGAGCATCAGTCATCCGACGCATGACCAACAACACGACAGTGTACCGCGTATCGCCTGGGGCAAGTTTATGCCAAGCGGTGAGCGCATGATGATGCCGCTCTCGATTCAAGCCCATCACGCGCTCGTCGACGGGGTGCATGTCGGTCGTTACTATGAACGGCTTCAAGTGTGGCTTGACGATTTGGCTGATCTCCAAGTCCCGACGCGGGTAGAAGAGAAAGGGCTCGACGAGGCGATTCGCCTCCGTGAGAACGGTGAACTCGAGCGGGCCAAACAATTGTTCATCATGTTGCTCCGGCAAGATGAGAAAAACCCACGCCTTCACGCCCATTGCGCCTGGTGTTATGACTCGCTCGGGGAAGAGCGGCAAGCCGTCCCGCACTACGAGCGGGCGATTCGCCTCGGCCTTACCGGAGACGAACTTCGGGAGACGTATATCGGTCTCGGCAGCACGTATCGGGCGCTCGGCCGCTATGAGGACGCCGAGGAGTTGTTCACGAAAGCGATCGACCAATTCCCGGACATCGCGGCGCTCAAAGTGTTCCGGGCGATGACACACTATAACCTCGGACGCCATCAAGAGGCGACCGGCGCGCTCCTCGAGCTGCTCGCGAGCCCTGAAACGGATGACAGCATTAAACGATACCGTCGCGCCATCGCGTTTTATGCGCGCAATCTCGACGAGACGTACGATTAAGGAGAATCGAATGATCACACTGCAACCGATCACAGAACAAAACTGGTATGCGTGCTGTCAGCTCACGTTGAGTGACGAGCAGCAAGCTTACATGGAACCGAACGCGATCTCGCTGCTACAGGCGATGTATGAACCGACGCTACGGGCGCACGCGATTTACGAGGACGAGACGATGGTCGGTTTCCTCATGTATAACACGGTGCTCGAAGAGTTGGACGCGCGCTGGGTGTATCGCATTATGGTCGACCATGCGCATCAAGGGCAAGGGATCGGGCGCAAGGCGACCGAACTCATGCTTGAAGAGATGGTGCAGCTTGGAACGGAACCGATCGTCGTCGGCTATCATCCTGACAACACGGGAGCGCATCGATTATATGAATGCTTAGGCTTTGTCGACGAAGGCGATCGTTTCGGCCGTGAGATGGCGGTCATTCGCCGTACGTGAACAGATGACATTCCGTCGTCTGTTTTTTTGTAGGCAAATGGATTGACCGACTCATTTTTGCGTGTTATATTTATCTCGAATTAAAGATAATTAAATTTAAAGTATTGTTTTCTCTCATCAAAGGAGGGGAACACATGGAAGAACGGCAAGCATTAAAAGCGATCACCGTCTTGTTTCGGGCCTCGCAGTCGATTCAAGACGTCGTTAAACACGAAGTCGCCGCCTACGGGCTGAACCCGACCGAATTCTCAGTACTTGAGCTGCTGTACCATAAAGGCGACCAGCCGATTCAAACGATCGGCAAGAAAGTGTTGCTCTCGAGCGGGAGCATGACGTACATCGTCGATCGGCTCGAAGCGAAAGGTTACTTGATGCGCAAAGCCTGTCCGAGCGACCGGCGCGTCACGTATGCGGCGCTGACGACGCAAGGAATCGAGCTGATGGAGCGGATCTTTCCGGTTCATGAACAGCGGATGAACGAACTGTTTGACGGAATTACGTTGAATGAAACGATTAACCATTTGAAGACGGTCGGCAAACGAGCCGAGGCGTCAAAAAAATTTAACTAATTATCTCGAAATCAAGACTTTTAAGGAGCGATTCGAATGAACCATGTAAAAGGAATTCACCACGTCACCGCCATCACGAGCAGTGCCGAGAAAAACTACGACTTCTTTACGAACGTCCTTGGGATGCGTCTCGTTAAAAAGACGGTCAACCAAGACGACATTCAGACGTATCACTTATTTTTTGCCGATGACAAAGGCAGCGCCGGGACGGACATGACGTTCTTCGACTTTCCGGGTATCCCGAAAGGTGTGCACGGGACGAACGAGATCGCTAAGACGTCATTTCGCGTCCCGACCGATGAGGCGCTCACGTATTGGGTACGCCGCTTCGACCGTCTCGATGTGAAACATGAAGGTATCAAGGAACAGTTTGGCAAGAAGACGCTCTCGTTCGTCGATTTTGACGAGCAGGCGTACCAACTCATCTCGGACGAGTTCAACACGGGTGTCGCCTCAGGCGAGCCGTGGCAAAACGGGCCGGTCCCGCTCGAGTACGCTATCACAGGACTCGGACCGATTTTCATCCGGATCGCGGACTTTACGTATTTCAAACAAGTGATGGAGCAAGTCATGTTGTTCGAAGAAATCGGGCAAGAAGGCGACGCGCATCTCTTTGAAGGAGGTGAGGGTGGAAACGGGGCGCAAGTCATCGTCATCCATGACGAGACGTCACCAGTCGCGCGCCAAGGGTTCGGCACGGTGCACCACGTCGCTTTCCGCGTCGATGACCGCAGCGTCCTCGATGAATGGACGGCACGACTTCAGCAGTTCGGGTTACCGACATCAGGCTATGTCGACCGCTTCTTCTTTGAATCGTCTTACGCACGGGTCGCGCCGCAAATCCTATTCGAATGGGCAACGGACGGACCAGGATTCATGGGCGATGAGCCATATGAGACGGTCGGGGAGAAATTGTCACTCCCGCCGTTTTTAGAACCAAAACGGGAACAGATCGAAGCGATGGTTCGACCGATCGATACGGTCAGAAGTACAAAAACGTTTGAGAAAGAATATGAGGGCATGAGATGAGCTTTTTGAATCGTTTGTTTGGAAAAGAAGAACCAGCCAACTTACAAGGAGGAACTACTATGTTGAAAATTGGAATCGTACTCGGATCGACTCGTGAAGGACGCGTCAGCCCGCAAGTCGGAGAATGGGTGAAAGAACTTGCAGACAAACGCGGTGACGCGAACTATGAAATCATCGATATCGCCGACTACAGCTTGCCGCTCCTCGGGGAGCCGGGCGGCGACGCGACAGGTGCCGCGGCATGGTCTGAAAAAATCGCGGAGATGGACGGTTTCGTCTTCATCGTCCAAGAGTACAACCACTCGATCACAGGCGCACTCAAAAACGCCCTCGATTACTTACGCAACGAATGGCACAACAAAGCGGCCGGTATCGTCTCGTACGGTTCGGTCGGCGGTGCCCGTGCGACGGAACACTTACGCGGTGTGTTAAGCGAGCTGTTGATCGCCCACGTCCGAGTCCATCCGGCGCTCTCGCTCTTCACAGACTTCGAGAACGGCACACATTTCGCGCCGAAAGACGTCCAAGTCCAGTCGGTGAACGATATGCTCGACCAGCTCGTCCCATGGACAGAAGCAATGCAGACGGTCCGCACGAAAGCGGCAGAAGCAACAGAAGCTGCGAACAACTAAGCAGTCGGCCAGCCTTGAAACAGGCTGGCTTTTTTGTGCGCTTTTTGGATGGGTCGTGTAAAGTTGAAAGGGTTGGAAGGTGGGCCATAAGGGCTCGCAGCCTGCATATCGGATGCGGGCTCATGTTGGTGTGCTCCTGTCGGTCGTCTGATTCAAAATGTCGTGCATCATCTGGACGGATGAAAGTTGGCAGGATAGGGAAGAAGAAAAGGACATGTTCATAGAGTTGAAGGAGGAATCGTGATGAAATGGATGATTTATGGGGCGAACGGCTATACGGGCGAACTGATTGCCCGCCAAGCAGTGAAGGAAGGGATGGCACCGGTGCTCGCAGGACGGAGCGCGGAAGCGATTGAACGGCTCGGAGAAGAGCTCGAGTGTGAGACACGTGTGTTCAGTCTGTCGTTCGACCAAGCGAAACAAGAACTGGCCGATATCGATCTCGTGCTACATTGCGCCGGACCGTTCGCTGACACGAGTCAGACGATGGTCGAGGCATGCCTCGCCTCGAAAACGCATTACCTCGATATTACCGGGGAAATCGAGGTGTTCGAATACATCCACTCGAAGAAACGGGTCAAACTCGCGCAAGAAGCCGGCGTGTTATTGTGCTCGGGTGTCGGGTTCGATGTCATCCCGACCGATTGTGTGGCGCGAAAGCTGAAAGAGCTCATGCCGGATGCGACGACCCTGGCTCTCGGGTTCTCGGCTGCT
Organism: Exiguobacterium aurantiacum DSM 6208; assembly: GCF_000702585.1. Taxonomy (GTDB): domain Bacteria; phylum Bacillota; class Bacilli; order Exiguobacteriales; family Exiguobacteriaceae; genus Exiguobacterium; species Exiguobacterium aurantiacum. Next base: position 655,218 of record NZ_JNIQ01000001.1, read on the forward strand.
GCGGGCATTTCGCGCGGGACGATGAAAACGGCGATCCGTGGGCTTGGTTCGAGCAGTGCCGAGCGGAAAGACGGGAAACTGTCGCCATTCCCACTCGGGGCGAAACGACGACGGATCGACTTTGGGCGCGGGAAGAAAACGGCGATCGCGATTCCGTGGGGCGACGTCTCGACCGCGTACTACACGACAGGTGTTCCGAACATCACGACGTGGGTCCCCGTGCCGCCCGTGTATGCTTATGGGGCGCGCCTGTTGTCGTGGTTCGGGCCGATCCTCGGCAGTGACGCGGTGCAAGGCAAACTGTTGCGTTACGTCGATGAACACGTCAGTGGACCGGATGAGTCCGAGCGCGGGCGTTCCTCGACGTACGTTTGGGGCGAGGCCACAAACGAAGAGGGGCGTAAAGTCATTGTCCGCATCAAGACGGCGAGCACGTATGCCTTCACCGTTTATGGTGCGCTCGAGGTCGTGAAGCGGCTCATCAGCGCGAAGCCGGTCATTCCAGGCAGTTTCACACCGGCGATGTTGTTCGGCTCGCACTTTATCGAAGAGATCGAAGGCTCGTCGTCGTTCGTCGTGGACGAGGTGCGGCTGTAACAGGCGTTGTAACGGAATCACAACATGTTCACGAGCGAAGTGTGCTAAACTCAGAGGAGAGTAGAGGGAGGGAATGAGATGAAACGCTTAGAATTAGCCAGACGAATCGAACGCATCAAAGCGGAAGGGACGTCTGCTTATATTCGGCATCGAAAACAGACCCCTCCCTATGAAGGTTCGGAGTTGATTGTCGAAAACAAAGGACACGTCTTCCGGATGGGCAATATGAGTTTCGCGGTCGGCTTCGGATTGAATCGTCCCACGAGTTTTTACGACTTGCACCAGATGGAGAAATGGGTCCGTGGAAAAAACGTATCCCGTCTCCATGTCGAGGTCTGTCCGCTCGCCGATATGTCACTCATCCGGCTCCTGCAGGAACGGAATTACACGCTCGACCACTTTCTAGACGTGTGGTTGCTCGATGTCACGCAATTCGAGACGACGCTGCCGGCCCCGCATCAAGTCGAGCCAGTCGACGCGGATAACGTGAATGAATGGGCCCGGGCCATCGCGGCCGGTTTTGCCGAGGCGGGCTCGGTTCTTCAAGAAACGGTCGACACGGCGAAAGGCTTTTATGCACTCCCTGAAAACAAGGCGTTTCTCGTCCGTGATGGCGAAAAGGCGGTCGCTGGCGGTATTCTCGCCGTCCAAGACGGGATGGGGGAGCTGTTTTTGACGAGCACGATCCCGGCATATCGAGGCAAGGGCTATCAGACGCAACTGATTCTCGAACGCATCGCCCACGCGAAAGCGTCAGGATGCCAGTACGTGACGGTGACGACAAAAGTGGACACCGCTTCGGGACGGAACATGGAACGGTTAGGATTCCAGCCGTTTTATCAAAAAGCCGTGATGAAAAGTCCGATTCTCAAATAAACAGGTCGCCCCGCGGGGCGACCTGTTGGCGTTAAAGTAAAGATTCCACACCGTCCACGTACACTTCAGAACCGGTGACGTGGCTCGACATGTTGCTTGCGAAAAACAAGACGACGTCCGCGACTTGCTTGGCCGACCCCGACTTGCCGGCGAGCGGTTGATTGCCTTCCGGATACTCGATCGGGATGACGACTTCTTCTAGCAAGGCGTCGTCACGATTCGTCGAGTCATCGATGTTCGTATCGATCGCGCCGGGACAAATCGAATTGACGCGAATGCCGAACTGGGCGAGCTCGGCGGCTGCCATTTTCGCGAATCCGGTCTGTCCGGCCTTCGTCGTCGCATATCCGCTGAAACCGAAGTTTTTAAAATAACGGTTCCCGTTGATCGACGATGTGATGATGATGCTCCCGCCTTGTTCTTTTAAGTGAGGGATGGCGTGTTTCACGGTGACGAACGTGCCTGTCAAATTCGTCTCGACGACGCCGTTCCAATCTTCAAGCGACAGATGCTCGATTGGCGTGATCGTCCCGTTCCGTCCGGCGTTCGCGAAGACGATATCGACGCGGCCGAACCGTTCGACTGTCTGTTCGTACGCTCGTTTCATCTCGTCTTCGTTGGCGACGTCGGCACTGATCCCGATGGCACGTTCCTCGCCGATCAAGCTCGCCAACTGTTCGGCGTCTTCTAGTTTCAAGTCGACGATGGCGACTTTTGCGCCAGCCTGGACGAACCGGATGACCGCCGCCCGCCCGATCCCTGATGCCGCGCCGGTGACGAACGCGACTTTCCCTGACAACAATGTATTTGAAATCATTCAATTCGCTCCTTTCAGCTTCCTGTTCTCATATTCCACCGTTCCGAGAAAACTATGCTCGTTTTGTGAAAAAACGTGCGATTCAATCGGATTGCACGTGAATGGAGACTGCGATGTTCAAATTACCGTCTGGAACAAGCTCGACGATCACACGTTGACCGGTTCGAAGCTGTTGGACGTCATCGGCATCTCCAGTCACTTTCGTCTCTTCATTGATGAGCACCGTCCGTAGTTTCATCTCACTTCCTGAGTTTTCCGTTGTGATCATCAGTTGAGGGATGTTGATTTGCTCGATCGTGCCTTCAATCTGATGGTCGTTCCACGTGCTGATCCAATACACGACCGCTAAAAAAAGTCCGATGAACGCGAGGGCAAAGATGAGTCGAGTTCTCATGAGGCGCCTCCCCTAAGAAAGCCCGGTCTACTGGTGTCTACTACTTATTTACCCTCAATTAGACATTCTATCGGATTGTTTTGACAGGAATTTGTCATTGATCCGCGGAATGTATTGAAGACAACTTGGAGAGCGGAGGCGCTGACGATGATTCTAAGCGGGATGGTCGGTTTAATCGGTGTGGCATTCGTTGCGTTCGGATGGTGGACGATCGGATTTCCACGACGGAGGATGTGGGGAGGCCTGGTCTTGTTAGTGACCACATTTTTATTCGCGCCTTGGCTGCTCGTCATGAGCGGAGAACGATACGGGTTTGATGGCGTCGTTGCGGGCTTGGTCGGCCTGTCGCTCGCCATCGGGGGCGGCTTTTTTTCACAACGCTCGGTTGGACGGGTCGGGTACGGAAAATCCGCAAAGTGCGGACGCTGTCTGAAGACCCTGATTTGTTCTAAGGATGGGAGAGGAGGGATGACATGATTGAATTCATTACCGTCGTCGACGAACGGCGAAAGAAAATTGGACTGAAGCCCCGGGCTGACGTGCACCGTGACGGGGATTGGCACGAGACGTTCCACTGTTGGGTCGTGGAAGGGGAACGACTTTTTTTGCAACGTCGCAGTGACACGAAGCAAGACTTTCCGGGACTGTACGATATTACTGCGGCCGGCCATTTGGCGGCCGGGGAGACAGTCAGGGACGGGGTGCGAGAAATTCGGGAAGAGATCGGGCTTGAGGTGACGCTTGACCAATTGACCGCCTTGGGGGTGTTTGAAGATGTGATTGAGACGGAGACGTTTATCGACCGCGAATTCGCCCATACATACGTCTATTCGTATGCAGGTGAACCGTTCACACTCGATGCGGCCGAGGTCGCTGATCTCGTCACGATCGACCGTGAACGTTTTGCGGCTTTGGTCACCGGGGATGTTGAGGCGGTGGAGGCGACGTCAGTGTTGACCGAAGAGACGTTTAATGTGACATGCGCCTCCCTCGTACCGCATCCGACGTCATATTGGAACGACGTCATGACAGGAATCAAGGCGTTTGCGGATGAGCGTCATGATTGATTTTATTTGGCAACTACTGAACGTCTTGCTCGTTCTGATGATCGGTGGGCTTTTAGTCTGGTGTTTCCGAAAATGAAGAACGTTCAGAGCGCGAGCGACATGATTCGTTGTTCTCCGACCGGTCCTGTGATGCGTCTTCCGGTATCTGAGAAACCGACTTTCTCATAGAGCGCGAAGGCGGCATCATTTTTCAAGTTCACAGATAAGACGACTTCTTGCGTCTTCGGAAACTGCTGGCGAACGTAAGCCGGTAATTGTCGGAGCGCTGCTTTCGCATAGCCGTTTCCTTGGAAAGGGTGATTGATGGAAAAAATCGAGAGCAGCAGTGCGTGTGCGGACTCCGTATAAGTTTGGACTCTTTCCGTATCGTGTAACAGAAAGAAGCCGACCGGACCTTCGGCGACGATGACGATCGGATGAACGCCTTCAGGAAGCGGGGAGTCGATATCGCGAGGAAGGGTCGTATATTTTTCTTGATCGAGCGGTAACGTGAACGCCTCAAGGGCGGGCCAATGGTCATCTTGAAGCGTTTCTAACGTGACGTGGGACATGGTTATTCCTCCTGCTTTAGCCGTTTGTCTTATTATACTGAACGATATAAGGAGAGAAAAAGAGATATGCTGAAACAAGAGGTGTCTTATCAACAGAATCCGCCGGTAGCCGATTTGTATCGGGCCTTTATGGACGGTTTTTCTGATTACATGATTCGTTTTGACATGGACGAGGCCGCATTTGAGGCGATTTTCCTCGTCCGAGATCAAAATCAGCCATCTCGCTCGATCGTGGCGTACGTCGACGGGCGACCGGTCGGTGTCATGTTGAGCGGGATCGCCCATCTAGACGCGGGGTGGGTCACTCGTTGCGGCGGATTGGCCGTGGCACCCGGCTATCGCCGACTCGGGATCGCCCGAGAGTTGATGCGCCGCTTCGATGAGCAAGCAGAAGGGATGCGGCTACTCGAGGTCATTCAAGGAAACGAGCAGGCGTACGACCTGTACGCTAGGCTCGGCTATGACGTCGTGCGTGAGATTGTGTATTATCAATCCGTACCGACCGAGACGGCGGCGAAGCTTGACGTTGTCCCGATCACCGAGCTGTTCGAGCGGGAATATCCGAAAGCCGTGCACCATCCGATTTGGCAACGAGACGTGCGCACGACCCAACAACAGGCGACGCTCGTTCGTGTGACCGAGGAAGGGCGTGAAGGGTCGTTATTGTTCCGGGACAACGTGCTCCTTGATGTGTTCGGTCGCGACGAAGATGCCGTCTGGTTGTTACGGGCCGCGGGTTGTAAGCACCCTGTCCATCTGACGTTCACGTCCGACCGTCCGGCCTTCATCGAGGCGGCCGAAGCGCTCGGATTCGTGAAGGACACGGTCGCCCAGTTCGAGATGGTGAGAAAGGGGGAGACGTGATGGCGAGATTTTTACCGGCGTTGATGGTCGTGTTGATTGTCGGCAATTTATTGACGATTCTCGGTCTGACGACGAACTTGGCACCGGTCATCGCGCGGCTATTTTTAATCGGTGGCCCGACGTTGACCGTCCTTGCCGCGGTCAGCATCGTCGTGATCGTATTAAAAGCGAAACGAGGCTGAACCGGAGAAATTCCGCGAAATTTTGATGGGCATTATGAGATGGACAGGAATCATCGTGATGAAATCGACATACAAATGAAATGTTTCATATATTGAACTTTTCGGATGTGGGTGCTATATTCGCACATGTAGCTTTTTATTGAGCTAGCGAATGATCCCATTTGGAGGTTTACTATATATATGTTGAAACAATTCATCCTTACAGCAGGCGCAGGTGTGTTCATCTTTAGTGGTGCGCAGTCGGCGTCGGCAAATGAAATCACCCCGGAAAAACTCCTCGAGACGACAAAAACAATCGAACAAACGACAAACCAACTGTCCGAGTCAAAAAAAGTTGTGGCGAAAGCCGAACAACAAATTGAAAAAGTCGAGACAGCAGCAGCGGCCGTTCAAGCGGACATTGATGAAGTGACCGAGCAGATTGAGGCGTATCAGGCTGCGATCGCGCCGGAAGCGGACTCGTTGTTCAAACAAGTACTGTCGACCGTCTTGCCGAGTGCGAAAGCCGAGGCGGCCGAATCTGAAAAGAAGCAACAAGACATCTTAGACCAAAAGGCGACGGCGAAACAGAAGCTCGACGAATTGGCAGCTAAGCAAGCAGAGGTCGAGGCTGCAAAAGAAAAGACGCAGTCGTCTTACGCGGCCGCCTCTGAACAGATGAAGGCGCAGTCGACGAAGTTGAGCGACTTGAAAAAGCAACATGCGGCGATGGCGCCGGACAAGTTCATGATGCCGGCGAACGGTCGGTTGTCACAAGGCTTCGGCCCGGCGAGCGGGCAATTCGGTTATACGTTCCATAACGGCATCGATATCGCCGCGAAAGTCGGCACGCCGGTCTACGCGGCCGCCGATGGGAAAGTGATTGAAGTGAGCGGACGTGGGCCATACGGCAAGCACGTCAAAGTTGAGCACAACATCGATGGTCAGAAATGGACGACCGTTTATGCGCACTTGCATAAGATCGACGTGAAAAAAGGACAGACGGTCCGCCAAGCCGAAGGCATCGGCCAAATCGGTAACACTGGCAACTCGTCTGGTCCGCATTTGCATTTTGAAGTGCACAAAGGCGCCTACTCGTTCTCGCCAAGTTCGGCAGGGAACACGGTTGATCCGATGAAGGTCGCACAACTACTTGGCGGTGCTTCAGCCGTCAAAGCCACTTACTGACGCAACGAATGTTGCGTCTTTTTTTACGCGATGAATTATAAAATTAAGTGCAACACCTGAACGTGAACGCAAAAAAAGCCCATAGCGACGGCCTCGTGTAGAATGAAGTCACCACAACACACATTCACACGGAGGAATCGACATGAGCTATACCCATCTTACCACAGCGGAACGCGTGAAAATAGAGACCTACCTGGAGCTCGGGATGTCCGTACGGTCCATCGCGAGACGGCTCGGGCGACAGCCCTCGACCGTCTCGCGGGAGATCAGAAGGAACCCCGGCTACACGGCCGAACGCGCACAGGAGCGCTACGCCAATGCGAAGCGAAACTGCGGCGCCAAGACGAAGCTCGACGACATGATGCGCCGGACGATCATCGAGAAGCTGCGGGCGACCTGGTCCCCGGAACAGATCGTGGGTCGTCTCTTCGACGGGAAAATCGCCTTCTCGACCATCTATCGTTGGATCTATTCGGGGCTGATCGACGTACCGGTGACCGTGCTCCGCCAAAAGGGCAAGCGCCAGAAACCGATAGAGACACGTGGTCGGTTCAACATCGGTCTGTCCATCGCCAAACGTCCGAGAGAGGTGCGCACACGCGAGACATTCGGCCACTGGGAGCTCGACACCGTCGTCTCCGGGCGTGGGAAGTCGAGGGCGTGCGTCGCGACGTTCATCGAGCGAAAGAGCCGGTTCTACATCGCCCTGCCGATCACCGACCGCAGCGCGGCCTCGATGGAGGAGGCGATCCACACGGTCCACGCGGCCTTCCCAGCGGGCACGTTCAAGACGGCGACGACGGACCGGGGCAAGGAGTTCAGCTGTCACGAGCGCGTCCGGGCGACACTCGGCGTGCCGATGTATTTCGCCGACCCGTACTCGTCGTGGCAGCGCGGCAGCAACGAGAACGCCAACGGCCTCCTGCGCGAGTTCTTCCCGAAAGGATCGGACTTCGCGACGGTCGGCCAGGGAGAGATCGTGGACGCGCTCGCCAAGATCAACGGGCGGCCGAGGAAATGTCTCGGCTGGAAGACCGCACACGAGGCCTTCGCGGAGGAAGTGTTGCGCTTAATTTGACAAACCGTCACGCAAAAAAAGCCGCGTGGGGCGGCTTTACCTCATTCTCTTGTCGGATCATGGTTCCCTTCGCTGTCAGCGATCGTATCGGAGCTCCCGAAGTCCTCGACTTGGCTGAACGCATCCGTGCTTTGGTTAATATCGTCACTGCCATCGAGTTGTTTTCGACGTGCCGTTTCCGATGGGTCGAGGACGTCCTCCTCGACCGGACGTTCCTGATCGGTTTTGTGTTCTTCCGCTTCTTGTTCGCGGGCGTGCTCGATACAAAGCGTCGTTTCCGGGATGATTTCGAGACGGTCGATCTCAATCTCTTCACCACACACTTCACATTTTCCGTACGTGCCGTTCTCGATGGCGAGGAGTGCTTTATCGACGTCGGTCAAAAACTCCTCATCGAGTTCGGTCAAAGCCTGGTCGCGCTCACGGAGGAACAACTCTTCCCCAGAGTCGGCCGGATGGTTGTCGTAATGTGACAGTTCCCCTTCATCGTACACTTCTTCCCGGTTTTCCATGTATCCTTCTGTCTTCGCTTTTTCTTTTAACAATCGTTCTTTGAACGTTTTGATTTGGTCTTGTGTCAACATAGTTTCACACTCCAGTTCTGATTTCATTAGTAATAGCATTTCCCATTTTATGATGCGACAAACCATCTCATCCGGCTTCCGGCTGTAAACAGAAGCAAGAACGGGTATGATAATGAAAGAAGAAGTCGTGGCAAATCACAAAAGGAGGGACATCATGAGACGAGTAGAAGTTGTACCGTACGACCCGACGTGGGTAGCTCGATTCGAAGAAGAGGCAGGTCGATTGAGCCGGCTTTTTGAAGGGACGGTGCTGGCGATTCATCATATCGGCAGCACGTCGGTGCCAGGTCTCGAGGCGAAGCCGATCATCGACATCATGCCCGTCGTTCGAGCGATTGAGCAAGTCGATGAACTGTCTGGGCATATGGAGGCGCTCGGCTACCGGAGCTTCGGTGAACACGGCATCCCAAGACGACGCTTTTTTGCGAAAGGTGACGACGTGCGGACGTTTCACGTCCACGTTTTCGAGGCGGGCGATGATGGTGTGACCCGTCATTTGGCGTTTCGTGAATATTTAAAAGCGTTCCCGGACGTGCGTGCCGAATATGGTGACTTGAAGCGAACGCTCGCTGAGCAGCACCCGACCGATATCGAGAGCTACATTCAAGGGAAGCAGGAGTGGGTGTCGGAGACGGAACGTGTCGCCACGATTTGGTATATGGCCGAACAAACAAAGTGAAACGTTTTGCATCAATTCAACGTATAAGAAAGTAACAACGAAAGGAAGTGAATCGATGAAACGATTTCTTGGGAAATGCATCGAGTATGCGTGCGTAGGCGTGTTGTTTGTCGGCTTTTATTTTGGGATCAGCTTTTTGATCGATACGTTTGAGTTAGGGAATAAACAGGCGCTCGTCTTTCTCGGAATGGCGTTCATCGCATTCCCGCTCTCCTTGCTCGGCGGCTATATGCTCGCCCGTCCAATCCAGCATCGTCTTCATGGGAAACCGGGCGGGTCAAAACGGCACGAGCTACGCGGCAACGAGAAGCCGCACGGGGTGACGGAAGACCGCAACTCTCCATATGGAGGCAATGGGGGATGATGCGATTTCTACAAACGAGAGACGCGGATTTGATTGCGACGTTGAATCGCCCCATTCATGAACACCACCTTCAGCTGATGCCGAGCTTTTTTGCTCCTTACGATCATTCGCGAATTCGTGACACGATTGCTGATACGATGAAGCAAAGCGGACATCATTTTATCATCGGTAAATTTGAGGAGGAACCAATCGGATATGTTTGGTTTGAAGAGATAGTGAGTAAAGGTACTGCGTTTCGTCAACAAATACGCACGCTATATGTCAGACAAATCAGCATCTTGCCAACTCACAAGCGGAACGGATTCGGCCGACAAATGATGGAATATGTGGAACAGTGGGCACATGCTCATGATTTTGCCTCCATCGAGCTAGATTATTGGGTCGCGAATAAAGAGGCGTCTAGATTTTATGACCAAATGGGGTTTCAGGCGAAACGTCAAATTGTCACGAAACACTTGCGAGATAATTAGAAGTTGTCGCTATGACGAGCAGTTCAGAAAACAGAGAAGGTAGGGGTTTGATGGAAACGGTTATTTTAGTGATTGGAGTCATCGGAACGATTTCATTGATGCTCTTCATGTCGAACCAGTGGATGGGGTATGAAAAAGGAAATATCGTCATGACGCTCGATGAGCACTATACGAACTTGAATGAGTACGTCCCAGCAATCTTGACGAAGTTATATGAAGATGGGAAGTCCGCGCATTATTTGGGCGACCGAAAGTTTGAAGTGGACGGGAAACGCTACGTCCTCTTCGAGCGGACCGTGCCAATCGGACGCATCCCGACACAGCAAACGGTATTGAAGCCGGACAAACAATGAGCCACGCATCGCGCGTGGCTCATTGTTTATTTCACAGCGGGCGGACCAAAGACACCGGCGTGATAGTCGCGGAACGCTTGGCGAATCTCGTCCTCGGTGTTCATGACGAACGGACCGTGGGCGATATAGTCTTCACGGAGCGGGACACCAGAATAGACGAGGAGCTTCGCCCGGGACGTCGCGTTGATTGAGAGGGCGCTCTCACCCTCTGCCGTCTCATCGAACGTCAATGTCGCGACGTCCGTCTTCGCAAGCGGCGTCGCGCTCGATCCGAGCTCGACGGATCCGGCGAGCACGTAGACGAAGGCGTTATGATTCGTCGGCAAGACGTGTTCATATGTTGCCCCGTCACGCAATTGAATCTCGCTCATCGTGATCGGGACGAGGCTCTGCATCGGTCCGGTGACGCCGGCGATGTCACCGGAGTAGACACGCACGTGTCCGCCGTCGATTGGGACGACCGGTGCGTCCTCCAAGTAGACGTTTTGATAAGATGTCGTCGTCGTCTTCAGCGACTTCGGCAAATTGAGCCATAGTTGCAACGTATGGATCAAGTCGTCCGCGACGGCCTCCTCGGCATGACGCGCGGCCCAACCGGCGTTCATGTACTGGACGTCCCCGGCATCGAGAATCGAGTGCCCGCCGTGGTTGTCGATATGTTCGAGCCGACCATCGATCACATAGGTGATCGTCTGGAAGCCGCGGTGCGGGTGGTCGGAGAACGTACCGCGCTTGAACCAGTCTTCGGCCATCAAGATGAACGGGTCGAACTCGGCTTTACGTTCCGGTGGTAACACCCACCCTTGTTGAACGTGCGGATAACCGTTCTGCTTATAGGAGACGCGCCAACTATCGGCGACGTCGCGAACGAATCGTGTTGTCATCGAACTCACTCCTTCGTGTCATTTGTTTCATTGTCGCACAGTCTCGGTTTGTACTTGGACGATGTTGCTTACAAAACATGCAAAAGACAGACGGGAAGACCGTCTGTCAGTAAGGGGCGAGCGACAGCCACGTGGCGCTGTCCTCGGAGTTCAGTTTGTAATGCTTGCCTTCGGTCGTGAGGAAGACGTCCGTTTTTTTCGAGCGCTTATGAAGCGTCACGTCGAACGTCTGAGACGTCACGCCCTCGATCAACGTGAACAACGGATAGTCGGCCGGCTCGCCGCTCCGTTTGACCGGTTCGGCGCGCGCCACAATCTGTTTCAACGCCGCACCGTCCGTCGTCAACGTCTGGACCGCGTCTAAGGCATGCAGCTCGGTCTTTCCGGACAATGGCGTCTTGTGGAAGTAACCAATCGTCACTTCCTCATCGGCTGTCATCGTTGCGGCGTCGACCTCGGCTTGCGTCATCATGACGGGCGGCTCATAGCGGAGCGAGATGGTCTGCTCGACGAATTCTCCTTCGACATCATAGGAAAGTTGCCAGAGCGGGTACGTCTTCCCGAACTCGAGCGTCTCAGGTAATGGATACGTGTTTGACAATGTTGGGACGCCGCCGTCAGGCACAGGGTCGAGCGGCCACTGCGATGTGTTCATTTCAGAAGACTCAAAGAGCGCCGGTTGGACGAACCCATTCATCTCAATGATATGAAGCGAGAGTGTCACCTGTTGTAAGCTCAAGCTTGGTTCGTAAGGACGAGAGAATGTCGTCGATGCGTCCTGCGTGTTTACCTCGATCGAAAGCGTCGTGAACAGGGGTGCCTGTAGTGCTACGAACGGCACGTTGAACGGTTTGAACTCAAAATATGGAGCGTCGTCCTCGAGTTGTTCGAGAAGCGCCTGCTGTGTATCGGCGGACACACGTGCTGAACGCGGTCGAAGCGGCTCAGGGTCTGCTTCACGATAGGCAATCGGCATGTGTTCCGGGTCGATCTGTTTCACATATCGGCTGTGGCCGGTCTCACAGTAGGCGTATGTCGCTTCATCGTCATGAAAGACGGTGAGGCCTGTCAGGGGCGAGACCATCTTCGGTGAGAAACGCGAGAAGCTACGATATGACGCGTCGAAGACGAATGGACGGTCCGGCAACGACGAGACGTCTGTCTCGTCGCAAATCGTATGGACGGCCGTATGCTCCGCCTCGTCCATCTGTGTCAACGTCTTTCCGATCTCAAGGCGATAGCCGTCAAACAAGAGGGGGCGAACGTTGAGATCGAGCGCCGTCTCTTCTTGCGTGCAGCCGCTTAACACTAAAACGAAAAGTAGGGACGCGGCGAGACTGATTCTGGGCACAAGATTCCTCCTTTAGTCGTCAAAGCGGTCGTGCCATTTGTTCGCATCATCACGCAGTAGTTTAAAGTGGGACCCGGTCTTTGTATTCGTCAACACGACGTCGTCACCTCGATAACTGACATCAAACGTTTGGGCGCAGATTCCTTCGAATACGGTCAAATACGGAATCGGAGCCGGTTCTCCAGTCTCGGTCGTCGCTTTAGACCGCTCGATCGCCTTGAAGACGAAACGTGTCTGATCGGCTGTCAAATGCGTCAAAAATGAGGCGTCTCTCGATTCAGTACCGATGAGGGCGAGTTCATGAAAGACGGCATGCTGACGATTTGAAAATTCGGCGCGCATCTCACGTTTCAACGCCTCTCCCCGCAAAAGGACAGGTTGTTTGTACGTGAGCGAGACGACTTCTTTGTGCGGGACGTTGTCACGCATATACGAAAAGCTGAACAACGGATAGCGTTTGCCCGGGATGAGCGTCGACGGGAGGTCGTCGATTTGACGGGCCCCGAGGAGTCGTTCGTACGAGGCGTCTTTTGGCCGGATGACATCTTGGTACAACTCTTGGTTTACTGAAGTATGGATTCCGTATTGGCGTGTGTCTTCGGCTGCTTCAATCCCGAATCCGAGCGACAAGAACGGTTGGCGTGACGCCGCATCGATCGGGACGGTGACCGTCTCGATGCCCGCTGAGGACTCGAACGTTAATTCGAACGATCCGTTGAACGGCATCGTCACGTGAACGAGCGTCTGTTCGAGCGCCGTTCGTTTCGGGTAAGGCTCATTTCCAACAGGTTTGTTCATTTCCTTTAAGTATTGCAATCGTTCATGCGGTTGGGCGTTTCGTAGCTTGGCGACGGAAGGGTACGTGACCGCTTGTCCACGGTATGGGACGAGACTATCCGGAACCGCTTCGATTTGCTTCACATAAGAAATCGTGTCGACACGACATTCCACGTACGTTTGATTTTCCACTTCAAAAAAAGTGGCCGTCGGGAACGCCTGGGTCGACGCTTTAGTCGTCAACGGTTGGGACAACGTGACCGTGCCGACCCAACGGCGATCGCCGTCGGGTGTGAGGGCGAGGGCTTCGTCCGGATAACAGGCGTCTAAGACGCTCGTTCGATCCGCTTCAGTCATCTCGATTTGTTGCCCAGACGGCAACGTCGCCCGTCCTTGATAGTACTCTGGTGCTGTATGTAAGCGAAACGCTTGTTCTTCTTCGCATCCGAACAAAAACGTTAAAATGGCAAGTGTACAGAAAATCAGGTACTTTTTCACATCGATGCTCTCCTTCAATGAATAACTTTCATCATTTTAGCACCAATTTTTTGTGACTTTAGGCTTAGGAAAATTAAAGTGTTTTTTTAAAAAAAAGACGAAAAACCCGCTCGACTTGAACTGAGCGGGCTTTGTTTACACTTATGGATATGAAATGGTATTTCAAGTTTTTTTGAGTTGTCGATTTTTGACGAAAAATCGAGGTTTATCAATCGTCCCGTTAAAACGATAATAATCTCTATAATTTTCATATGGTACGTAAAAGGATTAAACTGTTTATTTTTACCTTCAATCGACGTCGCGGCCACGAGCGGCCTTCAAAATTTCGAACCATTCTTCTCGTGTGAGCTCGATTTTAAGCGCTTCAACGCCGCTCTGGACTCGTTCTATTTTCCCAGAACCGATGATTGGCAAGATACGAGCTGGATGCGCGAGCAACCAGGCGTACACGACTGTATCGATTCCGCTCACGTCATGGCGTGCGGCAATCGTGTGGAGCGTGTCACGGAGTGGAGCGTAGTCCTCTTCTGAGAACAAACGGCCGCCGGCGAGCGGGCTCCAGGCCATGAGCGGCATCCGTTCTTCATGGCACAGGTCGACCGCCCCGTCCTCGAAATGCTTCAGTTGCATCGGAGACAGTTCGAGCTGATTCGTGACGAGCTTGAACGGCAAACGAGACTGAAGGAGACGCTGTTGTGACGGCAAGTGGTTTGACACTCCGAACGTCCGGACTTTTCCGCTCTCGTGTAATGCGGTGAACGCCTCGGCGACTTCGTCCGGGTCCATCAAAGGGTCGGGACGATGGATCAACAACGTGTCGATCTGGTCGATGGCAAGCTCTTGTAACGACCGCTCGGCTTGGCGGATAATATGTGCTTTCGTCGTGTCGTAATGATTGAGCGTCTGGCCTGGGTTGAAGTCGCCCGTCAATTTGATGCCCGTCTTCGTCACGATTTCGATTTGGTCGCGAAGTTCTGGCTTCAAACGAAGCGCTTCTCCAAATAAGCCTTCACACGTGTACCCGCCGTAAATGTCGGCGTGATCGAACGTCGTGATCCCAAGCTCGATACACTGCTCGATGAATGTGAGGCGTTCTTGCGTAGACATGTCCCATTCAGCGAGACGCCACATGCCGTGGACGATGCGTGAAAACGATAAATCTTCCGTTAGTGCGATTCGTTGCATAATCGATTCCTCCTAATTGTCTGTCGCTTACATTATACGGATAAACAGACCGAGCGTCACTTCGTCGGTTCAAGGAGCGGGTCAAATGTTTGAAATTCCGGTATGATAAGGACACAACGAGAAAGAGGAGTCCTTCATGAACCGTTACGATTTACTGGCTGACGTGTCGTTTGACCAGTCCGGCGAGGAGACGCGTGTAATGCATATGCACGAAAGCCTCGAGTTGCATGGTATCGGGCGCAGCGCCGCTGTGTTTCGAATTAACGGTACCCGTCTCGTCATCAAAGTGTTTTTCCCTGGCTTCACGCATATCGCGGCCGAGGAAGCGGTCGTTTATGAGACGCTAGAACCTCTTCCGCAGTTCCCACGCTTATACGAGGTCGGACCGAACTATATCGTCATCGATTATATCGAAGGAAAGACGCTGTTCGAATGTCTGACCGAAGGGATTTGGATTGACGCGGCGTATGTTGACGATGTCGACGCGGCGCTCAGCGCGGCGCGGAGGCGCGGTCTCACCCCGTCAGATGTTCATCTGCGGAATATCATCTTGAGCTCGGACGGTCGTATCTTTTTAATCGATTTGGCCAGATTTCGCCAAGGTCAACAAATTGATCACCAATGGGAAGACTTGAAGCGGATGTATCGTATTTATCGGCTTCGTTTCGTGCCAAAGCGCTATTCCGAACGGTTGTTGAACGCGGTCGCTTTCTGGTATCGAACGGTCGTTTTTCTTTTGCGGATTAGGGAACAACAATAACGTGTCGTTGTTGTCGTTTCATTTAGCAAAAGGAGGATGTACGTATGCATCGGATTTATGCGAACGAACTGGAGACGTTACATGACTGTGTCGAGACGTGCAATTACTGTTTAGAATCGTGTTTAGAAGAGAAAGACGTGAAGATGATGGTCGATTGCATCCGGCTCGACCGGGAGTGTGCGGCGATGTGTGCATTTCTCGCCGAGGCGATGACGCGTGATTCCGCGTTCGTACCGGAACTCGCCCGGGCGTGTGCCGTCGTCTGTAAGGCGTGCGCCCAAGAGTGTGAGAAACATAAACATGAGCATTGCCAAGAGTGCGCCCGGGTCTGCTTCGAGTGCGCCTCGATGTGTGACCGTTTGGCGGCGTGAACAAAGGATGGTCAGTCGACGCGGCTGGCCTTTTTTTGTAAGCGCGCGTCGACGCGTGTGTTTTTCGAGTTGGATACGTATAATGAAGAAAAACTTATGAGAGTGGTGGATGTATGATTCGCAATTGCCGACGTGACGACCTTCAAGCCGTTTTACATATTTATAATGATGCCATCGTCAACAGTACTGCCGTGTACCATTACGAACCGGTCACGTTCCAAAACCGGGTCGCCTGGTATGAAGACAAGAAAGCGCAAGGGTTCCCGATGATCGTCTGGGAAGAAGGGGACGTCGTCATGGGATTTGCCACGTTCGGTCCGTTCCGTCCATGGCCGGCTTATAAGTATACGGTCGAACATTCCGTTTACGTCCACCCAGGGTATCGTGGGAAAGGGATTGGCAACAAGTTGCTCCGTGAGATCATCCGTCTCGCCGAGGCTCGGGAGTATAAGACGGTCATCGGAGGCATCGATGCGTCGAACGTGACGAGCATTCGGGCCCATGAAAAAGTTGGGTTCGTTCATTCAGGCACGATCAAACAGGCCGGCTATAAGTTTGGGAAGTGGCTCGACTTGTCATTTTATCAACTCGAATTGAAAGGTCCCGAGACGCCGGAAGAGGGCTGACCGGTAGCTGTCGAACGTCCCGAAATACGATATACTGGCTACAGTGAATCGAATGGAGGAATCAGCATGACAGAATTACCGAATTGTCCGAAATGCCAATCATCATACGTCTACGAGGACGGGAGCTTGCTCATCTGCCCGGAATGCGCCTACGAGTGGTCGCCGACCGAGGCGGCTGAAGCGGAAGCGAACGCGCAAATCAAAGACGCGAACGGGAACGTGCTCCAAGACGGGGACACGGTCACGGTCATCAAAGATTTGAAAGTGAAAGGGACGTCGCTCGTCGTCAAACAAGGCACGAAAGTGAAAGGGATCCGCCTCGTCGACGGCGACCATGACATCGACTGCAAGATCGATGGGTTCGGGGCGATGAAACTGAAGTCTGAGTTTGTAAAAAAACTATAAAAAAACTGTTTCGGTTCGTGGACCGAAACAGTTTTTTGTTTATGAGAAGAATGGTTTGTATTCCCGGCGTTCATGCATGACGGACACCCATTGGAGCGTCGTGAACTCCTCGAGCACCCATTCGCCGTTGAAACGGCCGAGACCCGAGTCTTTCTCGCCGCCAAACGGCAAGTGTGGCTCATCGTTCACCGATTGGTCGTTGACGTGAATCATTCCCGTCTCGACTTGACGGGCGAACTCGGTCGCGCGATACACCGAACCGTGGACGGCACCGCTCAGTCCATACGGGAGTTCGTTCGAGAGTTTCAGCGCCTCGGCGTCGTCTTTGAACGACAGAATGACGGCGACCGGTCCGAAAATCTCATTTTTAGCGAGCGGCATGTCATTCGTGACGCCGCTTAACACGGTCGGCTCGAGGACGTTCCCATCCGCTTTGCCGCCGACGTGGAGCGTCGCCCCAGCGTTGACCGTCTTGTCAATTTGATCGAGGATCCGCTCGACTTGGTCGTGGTCGATGAGCGGTCCGACTTGCGTGTCCGATTCGTTCGGGTTGCCGAACTTCAAGGCACGGACTCGTTCAACGAATTTCTCGAGGAACGCATCGTGAATCGATTCGGCGACGAGGATCCGGTTCGTCGACATACAGATTTGACCTTGGTGGAAGAACTTGCTGTACACGGCCGATTCGACGGCGCGGTCGATGTCGGCGTCGTCTAACACGACGAAGACGTTGTTGCCGCCGAGTTCGAGCGCGGTCTTTTTCAACGAGCGGCCCGCCTTCTCGGCGATACCTTTCCCGACTTCGGTCGAGCCGGTGAATGAGATGAGTTTAGGGATCGGGTGCTCGACGATGGCGTCGCCGATTTCCGAGCCACGACCGACGATCACGTTTAAGACGCCTTTTGGAAGGCCGGCCTCTTCAAATAATGAAGCGAAGAGGAGACCGCCCGTGACCGGTGTCGCCGTCGCCGGTTTGACGACGACCGTATTGCCCGTCGCGAGGGCCGAGACGATCGAGCGGACCGCGAGATGGAACGGGAAGTTCCAAGGACTGATGACGCCGATGACACCGAGCGGTTTCCGATAGACCCGGTTCTCTTTGTTCGGGACGATGGACGGTTTGATGAGCCCGTCCATCCGGAACGGGAACGTCGCCGCTTCTTTGATGATGGCGATCGAGGCGGCAAACTCACCTTCGGCCTTGATGCGGGTACTGCCCGACTCTTTGACGAGCCAGTCGATAATCTCATCCTTATGCTCGAGCGTCAGTTCCGCGAAACGTTCGATCAAGGCACGTCGGTCCTGCGGGAGCATCGTCGCCCACTCGGCTTGTGCTGCTTTCGCTACGCTGTAGGCGTTGTCTAAATCACTTTCGTCGGCCGATCGAATTGAGAACAATGTCTCGTCCGTGAACGGGTTCACGTTGTCGATCGACTTGTCGCTCGAGCCTTCGACCCACTGGCCGTTCATGTACATCTTCGTAAAATCGGTATGCATAACAACACTCCTTTTTCTTTTTGCTTCACCTTAAGAAGTATTCACCTGTTTTGAAAAAATAAACCTCTCGATGCGTAACTAACTTGTTTTACAAATTAGTTGCGATTGGTAGTCCCTTCCATTACTATTATGTATAACAAGTTAGTTTGATGAAAGTGAGGTCGCGCCATGGCGATGAGTCAAATGTTGAAAGGGTTGCTCGAGGGTTGCCTGTTGGCCATCATCGATAAAGGAGAGACGTACGGCTATGAGATGTCGGAGAAACTACAGGCGTACGGCTTCACGATGGTGAGCGAGGGTAGTATCTATCCGGTATTGTTACGGATGAAGAAAGACGGCTGGGTCGAAACGATTCAAAAAACACTGCCATCCGGAGGCCCGAAACGAAAATATTATATTTTGACGGATGCGGGACGGCAAGAATTGCTAGCCTTCAAACAACGTTGGGCGGAAGTATCAAGCGGCGTCGACCGTGTACTCAGAGAGGGGAATGAAGATGGAACTTTCAAAAAAGAGTCGTAATTTTTTGGATGATTTAGCAGTCTATCTTATGTCGAGCGGAAAATCGGAAGAGGAAGTGCAAGACGTTGTCGCCGAGTTGAAAGATCATCTCGAGGAAGCGGAACGGGCAGGAAAAAGTGTGGACGATGTCGTCGGCCAAAGTCCGAAAGCCTACATGCAACATCTCGGGCATGAAATGGCGTTTGATGGAAAAGGCTTTTTCAAAATCATCGCGATGTTGGTTCCGAACGTGTTTGCTTACATTATCATCGGAAATTTCATTCAAGGCGAGATGACGTTCTCGACGGCCCAGTTGGTTGGGTTCCCGCTCGTCGCCGTTCTGTTCTTGCTGGCCGCCGCACAAGCGTTCCGCAACATGTCGGTCCGCTCGACAGAAAGCAAAATTAAAACCGGGGCGACGTACATCGCGCTCGCCGCGTTGCCGATGACATTGTTCCTTGGACTGATGATACTCGACATCTTCGTCGAGATGCCGACGATCGTGTTCGGTCCAACCGCTCAACTCGTATTGTTCGGTCTGGCCGTCATCACGTTGCTCCTCGTCTCGATTTGGACGAAGACGTGGATCAATCTGATTATCCCGCTTCTCTTATTCGGGCCGCAGTACGCGCTCGCTCAGACGAAGCTGCCGCTCGAGCAACAACTGATATTCTCGATGTTGATTTTGGTCGTCGGGATGGGAATCTTCTTGTTCGTCTGGTGGAAAAAGAATCAACAGGGGCAAGCCTGATGCTAGGGCGAATCATCTTCGTCGTCCTCCTGTGTCTGCCGTGGGGTTTCTTCGTGACAGCATCAGACTTTCTTTTTGGGAATGCGTTCGGGTATGTCGTGATTCCGGCCGTTATATGGTGGGGCGCGTGGCGATTTGGCCGGCGTGACTGGTTTAGATGGATTGCTTTAGGGCTACTCGTCTCGTATCTTCTGTCCACGGCCATAATTGGGCACATCGATGGGGCATGGGATTACTTCTTCAAGCCGTTAAATCAATCCATTGTGATGAACATTTGGATGGTTGTGTTCGCGAGTGGGGTCGTTGTGGCATGTCTGTACCGTTGGGCCTTTGAAAAAACACGCGAGTCTGCTTAACGTCGGACGCGGCTGGGAATAGGCAACTGAAAGCCAATAGAGAAAGAAGGGATTCCCATTGCCAGTCAATCCGACGATTCAATTTTATTTGAACCAGTTTCAAAATCAGCTCCCGACCACATATGACCAATTGGATCCGCTCGAATTGAGACGACAAGAAGATGCGATGATGACCCGGTTTCAACATAGAGAGCACGTGCACGAGGTTGAGGACCGTCTCATTCCATTACCGGGACGGACGATTCCGATTCGTATCTATCGGACGGGTCATGGGATTGCGCCGGCCCTCGTCTATTATCACGGAGGCGGCTACGTCACGGGGAGTCTCGACACGCACGATGCGATTTGCCGGACTATCGCGAATGAGGCCGACTGTACCGTCATCTCGGTCAGTTACCGACTCGCACCAGAACATAAATTTCCGACGGCCGTTTACGATAGCTTTGATGCGCTCGCCTGGGTCGCCGAACATGCGGTAACACTCCGGGTGGACGCCTCTCGTCTCGCCGTCGGAGGCGACAGCGCCGGCGGGACGCTTGCCACGGTGAGTGCCTTGATTGCGCTCGAGCGAGGTGGCCCGTCTATCGTGCATCAGCTCTTGTTCTACCCGGTCACGGGGACCGAGGAAAATTTACCGTTGTCTTTGATCGAATATGCCAACGGCTACTTGCTCGACGAAGGATTGATTCGCTGGTTCCAGCAGCAATATTTTAATGATGAGACGGAATTGGCACATCCGTATGCGTCGCCGATCTTGTCCCCATACTTGGCGGAATTGCCACCGACGACCCTTCTCACGGCGGAGTACGATCCGCTTCGGGACCTCGGGCGGGCGTATGCGAACAAGCTCGTCAGCCTCGGTGTCCCCGTTGACTATAAGAACTATGCCGGATTGATTCACGGATTTGCGAACTATTACTTTTACGTGCCAGAAGCGAAACGCGCTGTGAGAGAGGCGGCCCGATCGTTACGAGATACGTTCGCACATGAAAAAACTCGCCCGTGAGGCGAGTTTTTTCATGCTTGCGACAAATAAGGGAAGCGACAACCTTCAGGGAAAAACTCCCCTTCGTTCATGCGAATCATCCATGGACCGTCGCTGGACGGACGTTGCTCCACACTATCCAGGTCGGGCGTAAATTGAAAGACAATTTCCGTGATGCCTTCAAAAGAGAGGCGTGCCACGACGTCACGCATATCGACAGGACGCGGCGACAGCACGGCGTACAGAATTAAACGCGAGCGCTCGATTATATAAATGACATGGACGTCATCGAAACGATACACGTCCTCGTCCATCCCTTGATAGTAATGGAACATCCAAATGTGCATATCGTCTGTCGCATAGAGGCGCGGTGAAAACGGGAGTGACTCCAGTTTGAAACGCCGCCACTGTTCGGCATCGACTTCGACATGTTCGAGTGGGGAGGCCGATCCCGAGACTGAAACGAATAGCTCCGGTTCGGGTTGGGCGGAGAACCCCTGTTGCTCGTAAAACGGTGCAAGCCTTTCGTTACAAGCCAAAAAATAAGGCAACCCATCCGTGTCATGCTGCTTGAACAAGTGCTTAAAGATGCGGGTGGCGAGCCCTTCTCCTTGTCGGATTTCGTCCGTCATGACCGTTCCGATTTGATACGCTTCGCGCGCGGTTCCGTCCATCATCACTGTCATCCGGCTCATTCCGACGCTCGAGATGACATTCCGATAGAACGTCAATGAATAGCAGCGATAACGGTCAGTCCATTCTCCAGCTTTGTACCACTCGCGAAAATCGATGCCGAATGTCTCGTCGGCTAAGTAAAAAAACGATTCGAGTTCTTTTTCCGAATACTCGAGGTTGGTGATTGGCTGTTTCGGCATATGGTTTGCTCCTTTTTTGAACTTCGATGTCTGTTCCTGTACATTAGAGGCAGAGAGGGGTAATACAGATATGAAACGATACGATGCGATTTTATTTGACGTCGATGACACGTTGCTCGACTTTAAACAGAGCGAGCACGTCGCTTTGGAGCAACTGCTCGCTGCGCACAACGTTCGGATGACCGATGAATTAAAACAACAGTATGTGGCAATCAATAGTGGATTATGGCGCGCGTTCGAACGCGGCGAGGTCGGACGAGAGGATGTCTTGATGGGCCGTCACACGCAACTGTTCGACACGCTCGGCATTACAATCAATGCACACGAAGTCGAACAGCGTTATCGCGACCACTTGCACGCCGGTGTGCACGTCATTGACGGCGCGCTCGAACTCGTCCAGACGCTCAGCGAACAGTATCCGCTCTACATCGTCACCAACGGCGTGACCGAGACCCAATTCAAGCGTCTCGAGGCGTCAGGTTTGTTGCCGTACTTCCAAGACGTGTTCGTCTCGGATGCAACAGGGTCGCAAAAGCCGATGAAGCCGTTCTTTGACTATGTGTTCGAGCGTGTCTCAGATGTCACGCCGGAACGCGGACTCATCGTCGGCGATTCATTGACGGCCGATATCGCCGGCGGACGGATGTACGGGCTCGATACGTGTTGGTATAATCCGCACGAAGTGGCAGCGACGGTCGAGACGACGTATGAGATTCGCGACTTGAACGAGTTGAAAACGATCCTCTAAGGGGTGAGTCCGCATGGACGTGTTCACGTATTTCCGGTTCGTCTTTTGGTTTTTACTGTGCCTAAGCGTCATCGCGTTCGCGGTGACGGCGTTCCAACGGACAGAGCGGTTGAACACGTTCGGTCTCGGTTTTCTCATTTTCACAATCATCGGAACGTGCGTCATCTTGCTCGGTACGGAGGGGTTCGTCATCGACGCGTATGCGCTTGAAGGTGACGCGGTGACGACTTACCTATGTTTAGCGACGTGCGGGGTCTCGAGCCTTGCGTTCGTCACACACATCTGGCGTGGCGTCAGGCGTGAGAAACGGCAAGATCCAAGACGTGGTTACTGACTCAGCGATCAATAAAATGTGGTGGCAACGATTGAGGCAACGCGTAGAGCGTCTCCGGAAACAGTTTCAAGTCACGAAGTTCGCGAAGCGGCTGCCAACGATAAATCAAGTGATCTCCTTCCGGTCCGTGGAAGTCTCCGGTATGTAGCGGGAGGTCACCCGATACATAAAAGTACATGCCGATCTCATGGACTGTCCGTTCAAGATACGTGAAAAAGTTCTCGGAGACGAACGCGAACGTCGTCCCGGTCACCGAGGCGTCGAGCTCTTCCTGTAGCTCCCGCGTCAAGGCGAGCTCGGCTTCTTCACCGATGCCGACCCGGCCGCCAGGTAACGCCCAAAAGTCATCGTTCACATTTCGGTGTACGAGCAAATGCCCGTCTTGCACCCAAATGCCGGCAACCCGGTAATTGAACGTGCCGTGCTCGGTCGGAAATACGATATCCATTCTGATCACTCCCATTCTTTAACTATTAGTATACGCGAAGGAGGCGCCTTATGTTTCAATCACATGCCACATACGTTGGGGAAGATTTTCGCGACGAGACGCTCCGTGACGTCTTTCTCACCCAGACGACGTTCGAGAACTGCCGTTTCACATATGTCGATGCGACCGAGTTCGAAACGGCCCAGTGTCGTTTCATCCACTGTGACTTCACCGATTCGAAATGGAACGCCTCTCGCCATAGCGGCAGCTCGTTCTTGAACTGTACGTTCACCGGCGCGAACCTGTTTTTATCGGAGTTCGACCAATGCAAGATGACGGGCTCGTCGTTTGAAAGTTGTACGTTCGAAGGCACGGTCGTCCGGGGCGGGGACTGGTCGTTCGTGAACTTGCGTCACGCGCCGCTCCGGAAAATGGACTGGTCCGGTGTCCGGTTGACCGAGGCCGACTTATACGGGGCTGATTTGAAAGAGACGATATGGACGAACGCCATCTTGTCACGAGCCGTCTTGCAACATGCCGACTGTACATCGGCCGACTTTGTCTCGGCCGAAATGGACGGAGTCGATTTCTCGGACGTGACGCTCAAGAAAACGAAACTTGACGTCATGCAGGCCGTCCAAGTGGCGGGCTCGCTCGGGGCAATTGTCGTATGAACCATGAAGCCGTGCTCGAGCAGTTGTGCGAGCTATCAAAAGAAGACGACAACGTTCGCGTCCTCGTCTTGAACGGGTCGCTCGTCAACCCGAACGTAGAAGCTGATGTCTATCAAGATGTCGACGTCTCCTGTTTTGTGAGAGACGTCTCGGACTTTTTGGAAGACCGCACATGGATCGGACGTTTCGGAGAAGCACTCATCATGCAGACGCCAGACGAAGTACCCGGACGTCTCGTCTATGACCGATTCGCTTTCCTTATCCAATACGCGGACGGACATCGGATCGATTTGACCGTTCGTCCGCTCTGCGACGTGGAGGAGGCGATACGAGAAGACTCGCTCAGTCTCGTCCTCGTCGACAAGGACGACAGGGCCGGTCAGATGGTCCCGACAGATGAGTCATATCGCGTTCGACGCCCGACGCGATGGGAGTATGACCAGTGCTGGAACGAGTTTTGGTGGGTGTCGCTTTACGTCGTCAAAGGGATCAAACGGAAACAACTGCTATACGCATATGACCATGTCACGATCATGCGGACAATGCTTAGGCGGATGCTGTCGTGGCAGGTCGGATTTCAGACGGATTTCACCGCGAACGCCGGGAAGTCCGGTGACGGGCTCGCCCCGTATATCGACCGTGACAGTTGGGAGGCGTATCTCGCTACGTATCCCGTGATGGAGACGACGTCGCTCGAGACGAGTCATCGACTGTTGGTCGATCAGTTCGAACGCGTCAGCAGACTGGTGGCCGACCGGTCAGGGTTTCCGTATTATGAAGAAGAAGCGTACCGAATGCGTGACGCCTTTTTGACGCTTTGGCATTCAAACGATTAAGTTTTAGCCGAGTCGGGAAACCCCCTTGTATAGAAGGAGGAATGACGCTTGAATCCGTATACGACGTTCATCGCGCTCCTAGTAGGGAGTTTACTTTTATTTGTCGGCATCCGGACGAAGAAGTGGCCAATTATCGTTGTGGCTTTGTTTCCGCTCGGCCTCGTCGCATTTAACATGTTTTTACTTATTACCGGACGCTAGAAGACTGCCTGTCAGTCTTCTTCTTTTTTGTATACGGACTTAACGAAAAACGCTGTCGGGAGCAAGATACCGATGGCGGCCTCGACGAGCGCGAACAGACGGGCCGGACCGACTGGCAGCAAGTCTCCAAACCCGATCGACAGAAGCGTCACCCCACTGAAATACAAGACGTTTTGCCAGGACGGTTCGACGGGGGTCATCGATTCGAGCGACGTGACGAAAATCATACCGTCTTGCGATAACGCATAGTAGATGGCGGCGAACCTGAACATCACGCCCAACAAGCTGACGAACAGATGGCTAAAGAGACGCCCGTCAAATGCTGTCTGCCGATACGTCTTGTGTCGAAAGAAGGTATATATGTTCAGTCCGACGAATAAGACGGCAAGCGTCAGTAATATGGTGTTCATGTTGAACACTCCTTTCATACCGGTTTAATGTTGTTGTTCCCTGCAAATGCATCATCAAACGGACGATCGCATCATGAGAGATTTGACGACAAGGAGGTGTCCGTGTGCAACGATTTTTATTCATCGTTCTCTGCTCATCTATTATTTTAGGGGGGTGCATCACTAAAACACCGTTCGACTTTGATGAGATTGAGTCGTATAAGATTTTTTATAACGTACCGACCGATGAAATCATTGAAGATATGGCCCGCTATGACCTGGTCATCATTGAACCGATTTGGTATTCACCGGAACAAATCGAGACGATCCGGTCAAACGGGACAAAAGTGCTCGGTTACATTAACGTGATGGAAGCCGACACGTGGAATCGGGCATTGATTGGACAAATGGAAGAGGATGACTTCTTTTATCGTGACGGGGAACGGATTTACTTTCCGAAGTGGGACTCCTACTTGACGAATATCGCTTCCGCGAATTTCCGGAAAATCCTCATGCGAGAAATTCAAAAGCAAGTGATTAATAAACATTTAGACGGGATTTTTCTCGATACGGTCGGTGATATCGATGATGTCCATCTCGATCATCCGGACGATTTGGCTGAACAGTTGGATGGGCTCGAAGCATTTTTAAAATCGATTCAAGGCACATATCCCGGGGTCCCGATCGTTCAAAATTGGGGGATTGAGACGCTAGAACGAACGAGCGCCCCATACGTGGACGGATTCATGTGGGAAGGGTTCAATTATACGGCCATCACGACCGACTCTTGGTCGATGGAAAAAATTGAGCGATTGGATGCGTTGCGAGAGACGTATGATATTGCCGTGTTGACCGTCTCGGATCAAGAAGAAACAGCTAGCCGGGAGTTAGCGGAACAACATGGGTACATCCATTACCATGAGCCTACGTATTATGATACATGGGATTTTTAGGTAATATATGAGATTATAGACAGTTTCATACGGGTATTTATTGTAGAGGACTCATATTTGGACTAGAGAACCACATCAAACATACACACGTGATAGGAGGGGATTGTTATTTTTTACGCTCAAGACCGCCCTTGGATCAAATGGGTTGAAATCCTTGTCGTCTTCGCTCTGCTCATCGGAATCGATCTCATCTTCAATCTCGGGACGATTCAAAATGACTTGAACTTGTTTTACGTGGCCGCGATTTTATTCGCGTTACGGTACGGGACGATCTTTGGTCTCATCAGTTTCGGCGTCTTGCTCCTATACAAAGTGGTTTACACCGGCTTCGTCGGAGGAGACATTTTCTTATTGTTCTACGATACAAACTCACTTCTTACACTCTTCTATTACTTCGCTATCACTGTCATCGTCGGTTTATTCAGCACATCATTTCGTGAACGTTATGAGATCAGTCAGTTCCGTAACGAGGAGCTGAAAGATGAGAACACGTATTTGAAAGAAACTGTCGATTTACTCAACACATCTCAAACGACACTTCGTCAAAAATTACTGCAATCAGAATATAGCCTCAACCAACTGTATGAACTGGCCGTGTCGCTCGATTTGCCGCACCCCGAGTTAATTCGGAGCGAGACGATTCGGCTACTAAAAAAATATTTCCTCGCAAGCGACGTTGCGATTTACCACGTCGACCGGTCGCAAAAATCGATGCGTCTCCTCATTCGTCAAGCCGAGAAAAAAGAGTTTCCGCAAACGATATTCCTCGATGAGGCGTCGGGCATGTTTAAACGTTTCTTCCAAGTGCAAGAGACGACGCTCCGACAACTCGATGACGACGATTCAGACCCGATGTTGCTCGCACCGATCACGATTGACGGACAGACGCGTGAGGTTGTTGTCATTAAGCGTCTGCCGCTTCGCAAGTTGACGACAGACGACTTGCACGTCTTGAATATCCTCTTCTCATGGATCGGCACCCGGATTGAAAACGCACAGACACTGATACGAAAAGAGCAACACGAATTGCTCTATCCGGGCACATCATTCTACAAAAAAGACGCGTTCGCCAATCTAGTGGCGCTTCAAGAACAAAAAAAGGTCCATCACGGTCAGCCGTTCATCGTGCTCGAATATGCACTCGGGTACGAGCCGGTCTCGCTTGAGAGCATCGAGGCCATCGTTCACTCCTATTTACGGGAAATCGATATCGTCGGATACGACCGCGAAGAAAACAAACTTATGTTGCTCTTGCCAGGAACGAGTGAAGAGCATCGACAGCGGATTTATGATCGGATTGAAGGCATCTTGATCCAGAAAGGGGTGTGAGTATGGGAGCCATCAGCAATACGGTGTGGATCTTGATTTACATCGTCCATGCCATCCTCGCCCTCGTCTTGCTCATCGTGTTGAAACGAAGAATGAAAGCCCCAGACTATGGGGTCGCAGTAGCAGCCCTCTGCTTCGGGCTGTTTTTACCTTTCATCGCCGAACTCGCCGTCTACGCGGTGTATCGCCTCGCCGAACGGTTCGGACGCAGTGGTCTAATCGAGGATTACGACGAGTATATCGACTTCAAAGTCGTCAACTATGAAAAAATTCGACATGAGGCGAAGGCGAGCGCGAGTCTGCTCCCGCTCGCGGATGCCATCAATTCAAAAGATCCCGCCATTCGAAAACATTCGATCTTGACGCATGTCAACCAATCGATCGACCAGCAAGGGAAATACTTGCAGATGGGTCTTCAAAGTAAGGATAGCGAGACCGTCCACTACGCCGCGGCGACGATGAACATCTTGATCGATCAATACGAGCAAGAATTGAAACTGGCGAAACGCGAATATGAACTTGGTAACCCAGAATCAATCCGCCGCCTCGCCACGATTTATAAACGGATGATCCACAGTGAGTTGATCACGGAGGTCATGCTGAAAGACAAGCGCGAGGCATGGTTGAAAGAATTGTTGATCGCAAAGACACTATTCGCCCCGGTCGCTTGGATTTATGAAGATTTGAACGAAATTTATGAGACGTTGAACCGTCCGAAACATCAACTTGAAACATTGAAAGAATATGTGCATCATTTCCCCGAACGAATCGAGGCCCATTTGATGCTGATTGACTTCTACTATGAACGGGAGCGTTGGACAGAAGTGAAAGCCGTCATGTTTATGATGCAGACGCAGTTTTCACTCGAAGACGTGCCGTACGAATATCGGCTGCTATTCGAAGAATGGAGTGACACGACATCATGGAAAAACGAACTATAATCTCATTCTCGCTCTTCATCGTCTTATTTCTCGCCATCGTCGGTGCGATTCAATATTTACGCATCCATTCTTTGCACACGTTATTGCCAAACGTCGCGGAGCAACGGATGGAGATCGATCAATTGCAAGGCGGGGAAGCGGCCGCGTCGGGGCAACACCGTCTTCAAGTTTATCTCGTACGTGACGACGAAGAGCTTGCGGTCAAAGCTGCCGATAATATCCTTTACGGACTTCGTTACGCCAAGTTGGACGTGACCGAGATCGCCCCGGAAGAAGTCGGGACGGTGGCGCCCTCACCGTACACGATTCTCATCTTCACAGGAGAACGGACGACGCGTTGGCCGTTCGCGGAGATGAAGCGATTTGTAGAAGGAGGCGGGAACATCATCTTCGGCAACCGTTTCAAAGACCCGGCATTTAATGAACTGACTGGGGTCGAAGAGATCGGGGAGTTTGTCCCGGACGTATATGGTTTGAACTTTGAAGAGAAAATTTTCCCGGGCTATGTTGATTTGAATCCGCCGGAAGATTTATTCGTTCATAGTGTTGTCGACTTCGCCATCGCGGATGAAGCGAACGTCATCCTGTCTGCTGAAGGGTTCCCGATTCTTTGGGAGTACGCCGTCGGTCAAGGAAACGTCTTGTATTGGAATACGACCATCACAAACCAGAAGATGATGCGCGGACTGTTCGTCCAGACGCTCGGCACGTTGCCGCCTGCGTTCGTCTCGGCCCAAGCCGCAATCAAACTGATGTATATCGATGATTTCCCAGCACCGATCATGAGCGGCAAAATGAAAGACGTCTCGACGACGCCGCTCGATAAGTCCGTCAAAGACTTCTTTGCAGAAGATTGGTGGGAGGACATGGTCGAGATGGCGGAAGCGGACGATTTGATTTACACAGGTGCGATGATCGGCACGTACGAAGAAGAGATGGAACTAGTCGATGAGCAACTGATTAAGCGAGGGGAATTCCCGATGCTGTTCTTCGGTCGGAAACTGCTCGCGAACGGCGGCGAGATCGGATTGCACGGCTATAATCACCAATCACTCGTCACGGCCGATGAGCCGATTGACCCGACGTACGGATATATCCCATGGAAAGATAAAGAAGAGATGAAGCGTTCACTCCTTCAAGCCGAATCAGTGTTTGCGAACTACTTCCCGGCCGAAACGCTCAAATCGTACGTGCCGCCGTCGAACGCGCTCAACCGTACCGGCGTCGATGCGATTGCCGAGGCGTTGCCGGAGCTGCGGACAATTGCATCGCTCTATACGGGCGAATCTGAGAACGGGGATTTTGTCCAAGAGTTTGAGTTTGATGAGACACATCCGGAGCTGTACCATTTCCCGCGCGTGACGAGCGACTACGGTGAGTCAAAAGGATCGATTTTCCAAATGGTCGATGCGATCGCCAATTTCGGTGTCTTCTCGCACTTCATCCACCCGGACGATGTCATCGACCCGGAGCGGGCGTTCGGAAGAGACTGGGATACGATGTTCGCAAGTCTTAGAAAAATCATCGATGATGTCAACGTCAACTATCCGCATTTGCAAGCGTACACTCAGCACTATGCGACAGAGAAACTGATCACGTATCAAGCGGCCGACTTGAACGCATCGTTTGATGAGAACATCATTTACTTGTCGGGTGAAGGTCTCGTCAACCCGTCACACTTCACAGTTCGACTAAAAACAGGCCAATCCATCGATACCGGCACGTTCGCCTTCGGGACAGTCGAACAGATGGAAGCGGACCGTCCACTCTATTTAGTCACATTGACGGCGGCGAGCGCCGAAATCGCCATCGAGGGGGACGCACAATGAAGATTGGACTCGTGCTAGAAGGAAGCTATCCATATGTGAGCGGGGGCGTCTCCAGTTGGACCCAGACGCTCCTTGAAGAAATGCCGGACGTGGAATTTGAAATCATTTCAATCCAGCCTACCGAGAAGCGTCCGGAAGATATGAAATACGTGTTGCCGGAGAACGTTTCTGGCGTCACCCATTTGTACTTGAACGAACCGGGACAGCGAGGAAAAGGGCGGATGAAGCTAAATTCGGAGGAGGAAGAAAAACTGTCCGATTGGCTCATGTTGAAAAGTCCAAATCGACAAGCGCTCGGAATTATTGGTTCACGAATCCCATCGAGCGAGGCGTTTTTTGCCAGTGAATTCTTTTGGCGAAACGTAAAAGCAGCCTATACCGAGGAGATGAACGGGGGCTCGTTTATCGATTATTTCTGGATGTGGCAAAGTATGTACATGCCGGTACTCCGTGTGTTGCATCAACCGCTCCCGAAAGTCGATCTCGTCCATTCCATCTCGACCGGTTATGCCGGAATGGTCGCCTCGTATATGAAAGAAACGCAAGGCATCCCATTCATCTTGACGGAACATGGCATCTACTCACGGGAACGGGAAGAAGAAATCCTTCAATCGTACTGGATCCCGGCCCCGTACAAACCGAGATGGGTCCGATTTTTCCATCACTTGTCACGCGAGGCCTACAACGCGGCCGACGAAATCATCACGTTGTTTGAACGGAACCGGGAATACCAGGAGTGGATCGGGGCACCGAGCGAGAAGACGAAGATTATCGCCAACGGCATTGCCGACCGCCATATCCGGCCGGTCATCGAACCGGTCGAACATGACGTATTTCAAATTGGGGCGATCGTCCGTGTCGTCCCGATCAAAGATTTGAAGACGATGATTTATGGCGCCAAAATTTTGCAAGAACGTAATCGTTTGTTCAAATTGACGATCATGGGACCGCTCGATGAAGATGAAGAGTATGCAGAAGAGTGCCGTTTGCTCATCGAACAGAGCGGTCTCACGGACTACGTCGAACTCGTCGGGAAAGTGAATGTTCAAGATTGGCTCCCGACGTTTGACTTGTTGCTGTTGACGAGTATCTCGGAAGGACAACCACTCGCCATTTTAGAAGGCATGGCCGCAGGCATCCCTTGGGTGGCGACCGATGTCGGGGCGTGCTCTGAATTATTATACGGACGGACGGACGACCCGTTCGGACCAGCCGGATTCATCGTGCCCCCGGTCCATCCGGAGGCGATTGCCGACAAAGTCGAGTGGATGATGGACTATCCGCGCGAACGGATGCGCTTCGGGAAGAACGGTCGCGAACGTGTGCGTCAGTATTACCGGTTGCAACAGTTCGTCGACCGCTATAAAGCCATCTATGAAGCGAGGAGGGAACAGTATGGCGGGCATCGGGTTTAAACTGCAGAAACTGTTTCAAGAAGACTACTATTCGTCACGGCTGAAAGCGTACACGTTCTCTGGTCTCGTCACGTCAGGACCGTGGTTGATTGTCATTTTGGTCGTCGGGACGATTCAATGGTTGGCGTTTCAAATGCCGATGCTGTCGCTAGAGGAACGGACGATTTTCATGCTGTCTGTGTCTTACGCCTTCATCTTTTCGCAAATCGTCTTCAGTTTTCAACAACTTGTCGTGACGCGTTACGTCGCCGACTTGTTTTATGAGAAGAAGGCGCATGAGATTTTCCCTGTCTTTACCGGTATGTTGAAAGTGACGATGCTCGCAGCAGTCATCATGTACAGCATCTTTTGGATGATCTCACCGCTCGATTTTGTGTATAAGCTCGTCTTGTTCGTCTTATTCATGACGATCAACGTCATTTGGGTCATGTTCTTGTTTTTGAGCGCGGCCAAGTTTTATCAGGCGATCGCATACAGCTTTTTGCTCGGTGGTTTCATCGCGGTCGGCGGCGTGTTCTTGATTAGCCGCATCATGGCAGACCCGACGAGCCTAGAGCTGTTGACCGGCTTCACCGCTGGTATGATCGTGACATTATTCGGATTATTCTTTGCGATGTTGCGGACGTTCCCGCTCCGCTACGCCACGAGAGAGTTCTCTTATTTCCGTTACTTTGATCTCTACCCCGACTTGTTCGCGATCGGCGTCTTGTACGTCCTCGGGATTTGGGTGACGAACTTCATCATCTGGTTCGGTGAGGGACGGATGGTCGTCGCTGATTCGTTCGTGTTTAATCCGTACTACGACACGGCCGTGTTTTGGTCGTACTTGACGATTATCCCGACTCAGTTGCTGTTCGTCGTCGCCGTCGAGACGAGATTTTATGAACGGTACCGTACGTTTTATGGGCTCATCAATTACGGGGGGGCACTCCATCAAATCGACAAAGCGAAACAGACGATGACGACCGTCTTGAAAAATGAGTTGATTCGCCTCGGCCGGAGTCAAGGCGTCGTCACACTGTTCGCGGTGCTCATGGCCGGTGTCTTCGTCGGTTGGATCGGCGTACCAGAGGAAGTTGGGCAAATCTTCCGGATGACGACACTTGCCGCGTTCGCGAATGCGATGATTCTCGTGTTGACGCTACTGTTGCTCTACTTCGAAGATCGGCGTGGTGCGCTTCTCGTCAACTTGTCGTTTTTCACGTTCAACGCTTTGTTCACGATGCTGTTGCTTCCGCGAGGCATCGATTGGTATGGCGTCGGTTTTGCAGTCAGTACGACGATCACGTTCTTTATCGCCGGCCTCCGTTTGATTTACTTCATGGGCAAAGTCGATTATTACGTGTTTGCCTCTTCGAATCGGCGTAAACTCGGAACGGAACGGTTCTCCAATATGGGAAGTATGTTGAACCGCCGCTTCTCACGTTGAAGGGTTCCTATTTCATCAAAAGATTGGTATGATGTAACCGAAGACGACCGAATTTCATAATGTTTGCCACTAGGGGAGTCGCATGACGCGGCTGAGATGGACGAGGTCCAGACCCTTTGAACCTGATCTAGTTCACGCTAGCGTAGGGAAGTGGGCGAAATGACTTGTCTCACACTCTGTGTATGTCCGACGCCGCTTCCGTTATGGGAGGCGGCGTCTTTTTTCATACAACAAAGGGGGAGACAGAAATGACGTTCACACAACAAATCCGACAAGAGGCGGATGCTTTGTTCCAAGCGAGTTTTGACCACCCGTTCGTTCAAGCACTAGGTGAGGGAACGCTCGACGAGGCGAAGTTTCGCCACTACGTCCTGCAAGACTCGTACTATTTGAACCAGTTCTCAAAAGTGCAGGCGAAGGGAGCGATTTTATCGCACGACATGGAGCTGTCGAGCCGATTTTTGACGCATGCCCTACACACGATTGAAGCCGAACACGCGTTACACCGTGAGTTCTTTACGATGCTTGACGTGACCGAAGAAGAAAGACGTGGGTTCGAGCCGGCACCGACCGCATACGCATACGCGATGCACATGCAACAAGCCGGACCGACGCTCGGGGATGTGCTCGCGGCGATTCTGCCGTGTTACTGGGTGTACTACGAGATTGGGGAACGGTTGAAAGACGCGAAGCCGGAGCATCCAATCTATACGGCTTGGATTGCCACGTACGGGTCGGAATGGTTCCGTGAACTCGTCGAAGAGCAGATTGACCGTCTCGATTTGTTGGCCGAACAGGCGACCGAAGTCGAGCGCACCCGTTATCGTCAATCGTTCTTGAAGAGCTGTTACTATGAAGTGGCGTTTTGGCAGATGGCGTGGACGCTTGAGACGTGGGACGTCCCGGTGGAGGTGAGCCGATGAAGCGCGATTTATGGGACAAAGTCCGGGCCGAGCGACCGCTCATCCATAACATCACGAACATCGTCGTCGCGAACTTTTCAGCGAACGGTCTGCTCGCCGTCGGCGCGTCACCGGTCATGGCGTCCGCTGTCGAGGAAGTGGCGGAAATGGCTACAGTGAGCGATGCGCTCGTATTGAACATCGGAACGCTCGATGCATCGACCGAAGCGACGATGATTCGGGCCGGGCAAGCGGCAAACGCTGCGGGACGTCCCGTCGTTTTCGACCCGGTCGGTGTCGGCGCGACATCGTTTCGGCGTCAAGTGGCGACCACGATCCTCGCACAGGTGCAAGTGACCGTCATTCGTGGCAACGCCGGTGAGATGGCGACACTGATTGACCGAACGGCCCACACGCGAGGGGTCGATGCCGGGGAAGCGTTGCATGACGTGACACACATCGCGCGCGAGGCGGCCAAGCGGTATCGCTGTGTCGTTGCCGTGACCGGAGAGACGGATGTCGTCAGTGACGGGGACGTGACGATTGAAATCAAAGGAGGGACCGAAGTGATGACACGGACGACCGGGACCGGCTGTTTGCTCAGTGCGGTCGTCGGCGCATTTCTTGCGGTCGAGTCCGACGCGATGACCGCGACGTCGACGGCGCTCGCCGGATACGCCCGCTGCGGGGAACTCGCGACAATGCGTGCCGAAGGGTCGGGCGATTTCCCGATCCACTTCTTGAACGAACTCGGTAAGATGACCGCGGTCGAACTACCGAGCGACCGGATCGAGGTGGTATCATGAAGCGCACACAAGTGTTGACGATCGCCGGTTCCGACTCAGGCGGCGGCGCCGGCATTCAAGCCGACTTGAAGACGTTCCAAGAGCTCGGTGTATTCGGCACGAGCGTCTTGACGGCAGTCACGGCTCAAAACACACGAGGTGTGCATGGCGTTGAAGCGGTCTCGGCCGAACTGCTCGCGCAACAACTCGATGCGATCGGTTCCGATTTTTCAATCGAGGCGTGCAAGACCGGGATGTTGTTCGATGCGAGCCGAATCGAGACCGTCGCTTCCGGCGTGAAGCGGCATGCGTTCAAACAGCTCGTCGTCGACCCGGTCATGATCGCAAAAGGTGGGGCGTCCCTGCTTCAAGACACAGCCGTCGACGCGCTCAAGACGTCCTTGCTGCCGCTCGCGACGGTCGTCACGCCGAACGTGCCGGAAGCGGAGGTGTTGACGGGTTTGACGATTCGTTCATTTCAAGACCGTTTTGAGGCTGCGGAACGGATCTTGTCACTAGGCGCGAAGGCGGTCGTCTTAAAAGGGGGACATCTCGAAGGGGAACGTGCCGAAGACCTCGTCTTGACGGCGTCAGAGGCTTTCCTCGTCTCGGCACCTCGTATCCAGACGTTTGACACGCACGGCACCGGGTGTACGTTCTCGGCGGCGCTTACGGCCGAGCTCGCCAAAGGTCGTCCGATCATCGAGGCGACCGTGACGGCGAAGCGGTTCATCCAAAGCGCGATCGCGCACGGTCTCGATATCGGTGCCGGACATGGGCCGACGAACCACTGGGCGTACGGCACGTATGGAGAGGAGGGTGTGACGCTTGAAACGATCACGACAAGCCGGGCTCGCTGAACGGCTAGAGCTTTACTTCATCTGTGGGACGACGAACACGAAAGATATCTTCCGGACGGTCGAGACGGCACTCCAATGTGGCGTTACATGTTTCCAATTTCGCGAAAAAGGAAAAGAGGCACTGTATGGAGATGAAAAAGAAGCGGTGGCCCGAGCGTTGTTTCAACTTTGTCGCACGTACGGTGTGCCGTTTATCGTAAACGACGACGTCGACTTGGCATTGAAACTCGATGCGGACGGGGTACATGTCGGTCAAGAAGATGTGTCAGCCCATCGCGTCAGACAGATGATCGGGGCAGACAAATGGCTCGGGGTTTCGGTGCATTCGCTCGAAGAAGCGGCGACGGCCATCGAGCATGCGGACTACGTCGGCATCGGACCCGTCTTGCCGACGGACTCGAAAGAGGACGCCGGTGAAGTGAACGGCACGACGCTCATCCGTGAAGTGCGGGCGGCGTATCGGGAGCTCCCGATCGTGGGGATCGGGGGCATTCGGCCTGAGCACGTCGAAGAGATTCGACGTGACGGGGCCGACGGGGTCGCCATCATCTCGGCCATCGCTTCGGCGCCGGACGTGGCAGCAGCCACACGACGTTTCAAGTGTCTCTGAATTCGATTCGAGGAGGAAGACAGATGAACGTATTTGTAATTGGTGCAAACGGACAGATTGGGAAACAGCTCGTCGAACGCTTACATGAGGAAGGTAAGCATGACGTGACGGCGATGGTACGAAAAGAAGAACAGCTTGAGGATTTTAAAAACAAGGGCTATCAGGCCGTGCTCGGTGACCTTGAAGGCGATGTCGCGAACTTGACGGACGCTATCGGCAACGCCGACGTCGTCGTGTTCGCAGCCGGTTCTGGCGGGAACACCGGAGCCGATAAGACGTTGTTGATCGATTTAGACGGCGCAGCGAAAAGCATCGAAGCCGCGAAACAACAAGACGTGAAGCAATTCGTCATGGTGAGCGCGTTGAAAGCGGAAGACCGTTCGGCATGGCCGGATGAGATGAAACCATATTACGTCGCGAAACATCACGCGGACCGTCTGCTCGAAGAGAGCGGATTGACATACACGATCGTTCGTCCAGGTGCGCTCACGGATGACGCTGGCACCGGAAAAGTGAAGACGGGCGACGTGTCGACCGGTGAAGTTCCACGCGCCGACGTGGCGGCTTTCCTCGCCCACGTGATCGGACATGATGCGGCTTACAATAAAGCAATCGACCTCGTCAAAGGTGACACGGCGATTGAAGACACACTATAACAGGTACGAACGGACTTTGTTCCGTTCGTTTTTTTTTTTTTGGAATGTGCCCTTTGGCTCGATAAAGGAAACGAAACGTCCGATAGAGAAAATATAGACGTATCTGTCTTGAGAAAGGGGTCTATCCATGACCGCACTGTTTACGTATATGGTCGTTTATCTCTTACCGGCCTTCTTGCTCAGCCATCTCGCGCTAGATGTGTTACTTCGAAATCCTAGACGAGTCGAACATCGGCTGCTCAGTCTGTTCGTTTTTGGTTATGCGATGCTCTTCATGGCAGAGTTCGGGCGCCACTTGTCGCCGATTGAGCTCAGTCCGGCCTTCGTGACGTACTGGTTCGGAAACGCTGGGATTTTGATTTTTGTATGCTCGGTCCACTTTATCTTTAAAGTGACCGGTGTCGGAGCCAGACTTCCGAAATGGCTCTACCCATATGTCCTTTATTTACCGCTCATTCCGGTCGCCTTGACGTTCATCCGTCAAGAGAACATCATCAACAGCCAACGGTTCGACCAAGTCGGGATTTGGCTATACCCCGAGTTCAACGCCTCGTATTTGATCACGATGACAATCGGGAACGTGTTCCACTTTCTCATCGTCCTTTTGCTTATCTATGCACTCAAACGAGCAGAACGAACCGAGCATCAGCGTGTTCTGAGGATGCTCATTTGGACGGCACTCGCCGTCCTCGTCTGGGACATCGTGTTCGGTTATTTCCAATTCCGCGGTGTCATGCCGCCGTACGGTTATATGTATGGAGGTCTCGTGTGGGCCGTCGCGCTCGTCGTGGCGATGAATCGCCTCGACTTTTTGGCCTCGTACGCGAAACGATACGGGACGCTCTACAATTTGAACCCGTCCGCGATTTTGCTCGTCGATGACACCGGGCGCATCGAGAGCGCCAACCCGGCCGCCCGGATGTTGTTCCATACGGTCCGGGTCGTCAACGAACGTTTCGTCGACTTGTTGCCGGAGAAAAAGCGGGAAGAGTGGTGTCATCATTACCGCCAGCACTTCCAAGCACAAAAGAAATTTCTGGAGTTCGAGACGAAGATTCAAACGAAGACGGGGCAAGAGCGTTATGTCGTCATCGATGGCGACTTCGTCTATATCGATCAAAAAGTCCACGGCATGATCCTCATCCGGGACGTGCACTCGTTCAAAGAGGCCGAACAGACGATTCGCTTTTTCGCGTATCACGACCCGCTCACGAAACTCGCCAACCGCCGTGCGTTTTATGAGCAAGCCGATCAAGCATTGCTTCAAGCGGACACACTTGCCCTCATCATCCTCGACCTTGATGGGTTCAAAGGCATCAACGACACGTACGGTCATCAAGTCGGCGATGAGTTCCTCATTCATCTCGGGACGGTGCTCGAATCGGTCACACCGGAAAATGGTCTGGCTTCACGGGTCGGCGGCGACGAGTTCTACATCTTCTTGACAGATGTGACAGAGCCTCGTCTCATCGATTTTGTCACACGGCTGCAACGGACGCTCAGCGAGGAGTCGTTCTTGCTCGGACGGCAATCGATCCCGATTCGGGCGAGCATCGGTGTGAGCCTCTCTCCGGGGCAAGGGGTCGACCTCGATACGCTCATTCATAAAGCCGATCAGGCGATGTATCAAATCAAGCAAGACGGAAAAAACGACTACGCGATTTATGACGACGTGTTACATGGTCCGAAATAACGGGAACAGACTCACGATAACCCGTTACAAGGAGGAGATGGCATGTCAGAGAAACCGTTAGTGACGATGCGCGCTGAAGGAGAATCGACCGGGGTGAAGACGACGGTGC
Organism: Exiguobacterium aurantiacum DSM 6208; assembly: GCF_000702585.1. Classification (GTDB taxonomy): domain Bacteria; phylum Bacillota; class Bacilli; order Exiguobacteriales; family Exiguobacteriaceae; genus Exiguobacterium; species Exiguobacterium aurantiacum. Next base: position 694,203 of record NZ_JNIQ01000001.1, read on the forward strand.
ACGTCCGTGACTTGGCTCCGTTCATCGTCGATGAACCGGAGCGGCTCGGCGGCACCGACGCCGGACCGAACCCGCTCGAGTATTTACTTGGTGCCTTGTCGTCGTGTACGACGATCATGATCGCCTACGTCGCCCAGGACCAGAACTTTGACTATGATGGTGTGACGTTCGTGACCGAAGGGACGCTCGACCCGCGCGGCTTCCAAGGCGTCGAAGGGGTGCGGACGTATTTTGAGAACGTACACGTCAACATCGTGCTCGAAACGGTCGAATCGGATGAACGGATTGCGGAGCTTCAAAAAGGTGTCGAGGCGAGGTGTCCGATCCACAATTTGATGCACGCGGCCGATGTCGACATCACGGCGACGTGGACGCGAAAGTAAAGACGGGGCCAGCCCGTCTTTTTTGTGGATGATAAAGGAATCCCCGACCCCGACCACGAACAGCATAGAGACGCAGGGAGGGGGAGCGGATGAACGTCCAACCGATGACAGACGAAGACGCCCGCGCGATTCAAACGTGGACGTACGAAGCACCATATGATTTTTATAACCAGACTCCTTCTGAGGCAGGCATCAAGGAACTGATGGCTTATCAAGCTGTTCATGAAACAGGTGAACTGATCGGCTTTTATTGCCTCGGGCGGTACGCCCAAGTGCCGAACGATACATACGTGTACGACGATACGCACATCGACCTCGGTCTCGGCATGCGTCCGGACTTGACCGGGCAAGGCCGCGGACGCCGTTTCCTCGATGCGGTGCTGTTTGAGGCGAAACGGGCCGAGAAGCCCGTCCGGCTCACCGTCGCGTCGTTCAACCGACGAGCCGTTCGGCTGTACGAGGGCGCCGGCTTCCGGCAAATCGCATCATTTGAGAAAGGCACGACCCGCTTCCTCATCATGGTGAACTGATCAACCGTATTGACGTTGATGGGCTTTCTTTCGTTTCAAATAGTCCTCGTCGGCCCGGATTTGATCCCAGCGCTCTTTGAAGATGCGGGCCGACTCGGCTTTTTCTTCATCGATCTCACGCTCGTGGATATCGCCGTCGTCTTTGTATTTGCGTCCGCCTTTGTAGTTGGCGTAGCGACGGGCCCGCGTATAGCCCATCTGAATGAACTTGCGGGCCATGTCCATGCCGACGAAATCATCGTTCTTCCGGTAAGTTTCAAACAGCTCCATGATCTCGTCCGCCGATTGTGTCGCGATGTCCGGTGTCTTGAAGCGCCAGTGGGGCAGAATCTCGCTTTTGTAAGGTTCGACGAGGAGCACCCCTTGTTCACCGCGGCCGACACGATATAGTTCGGGCTGTTCCCGAAAGTCGATCGTATCAAAATCTAAATCATAATCAAATGGCATCGTCATCCCTCCTCTGTTCAATCCATTCCCTGAACGAGTAAGAGAAAAACGATGAGAAGGAGTACAAGATGATTCAACTAGAGACAGAACGTTTGCGGCTTCGCGCGTTTCACCTCGATGACGCGGAGGCGATGTATCCGTACGCGAAAGACGACCGGGTCGGTCCGAACGCGGGATGGGCGCCCCACCGATCAATCGAGGAGACACGCGCTGTCATTCGAATGTTTCAAGCCGATCAAGACGTATGGGCCATCACGCTGAAAGAGACGGATGAGGTCATCGGGACGATCGGTTTACACGACCGGCGACCGGACCCAAATATTCAGCACGAGGCGCAGCGTGAGATCGGTTACGTATTGAATCCGACATATTGGGGACAAGGCTACATCCCGGAAGCGGTGCGCGCGATGTTGCGCCACGGGTTTGAAGATCTTGGACTCGAGCGCATCTGGTGCGGTCATTTTGACTTCAATGACCAGTCCCGTCGCGTTGTCGAGAAATGTGGATTCGTCTTTTCGTTCACGACGTTGCAACAACTGACACGGCTCGACGGCCGGACGGTGGCAAGTCTCGTTTACGTCATCACAAAGGAAGACTATATGAACCGCTTGGCTCTGTGATGAGTCACGCGGTTTTTTTTCGGAAAATAATGCTTGATATGTAACCGGTTACACATTATGATGTGATTGTAAGCGCTACCAAAAAGGGGGTGTGGAGATGGCGACAATTAAACAAGTGGCGAAACAGGCGAACGTCTCGGTCGCGACGGTATCACGTGTCATGAACAACAACGGCTACGTGAGCGCGGAAGCACGGGCCGCCGTCGAGCAGGCCATCGCCGACCTCGATTACGCACCGAACCGTGTCGCACGGTCCTTATTTACAAAGACGTCCGGGTTGATCGGCTTGATCATGCCCGATATCACGAATCCGTTCTTTCCCCAGTTGGCACGTGCGATTGAGGATGTGGCCAACCGGCACGGGTATCAAGTCGTCCTGTGCAATACGGACGAGCAGTTAGAAAAAGAACAGTCGTATCTCATCGCCTTGCAGACGATGCACGCCGACGGGTTGATCATCACGACGAACCATTCGGACAATCCGAACTATGAAAAACTCGACTTGCCGATGGTGGCGCTCGACCGAATCGTGAAATCGGGGATTGATGCCGTCATCTCGGACGGTTATGAAGGCGGGCGGCTCGCGGCAGAAGCGCTCATCGCATCCGGTGCGACGAGGCTCGCCCATATCGGGGGACCTGAGCAACTGCAGACGGTGAAGCGCCGGACCGATGGCTTTGTCGATGTGGCCGGCGACCAAATCGTCGGGATGACCCGATCGAGCTTCGCGTTCAAAGACGCGCTCGTCGCGGCGCAGCATCTGTTTGACGAACATTGGCCGTTTGACGGCGTCTTCGCCGCCAATGATGTCATCGCCGCAGCGGTGCTTCAAGAAGCGGTCCGGCGAAACGTCCGCGTGCCAGTAGAGTTACAAGTAATCGGATACGACGGCATCGAGCTCGGCGAGATGACGTCCCCGCCGCTCACGACGATTTCGCAACCGATCTATGAGATGGGTCGACTCGCGACAGAGCGGCTGCTCGATTTGATTGAGAAGAAAGACACTGCGCCAAAAGAAATTTTATTGCCGGTCACCTTAACGGAGCGGCAGACGACGAAACGGAAGGGGCAAGACAGATGAAGCGAATTGTAGTGATCGGAAGCATCTCGATGGATTTGGTCGTCACGACGGACAAACGTCCGCTCGCCGGAGAGACGGTCATCGGGAACACGTTTCAAACGGTCCCGGGCGGAAAAGGCGCCAATCAGGCGGTCGCCGCCGCACGACTAGGCGGTACGGTCGAAATGGTCGGATGTGTCGGCGACGATGCGTTCGGCACGAGCATCCGCCAAAACTTTGAGACGCATCGTGTCGGCACACGTCACTTGCAGACGGTTGGGGAAGACGTGACCGGCACGGCGCATATCGTGCTTGCCGAAGGCGACAACTCGATCGTCGTCGTCCAGTCAGCGAACAAGCACGTCCGTTTCACCGAGGGAGAACTCGACGCACTGCTCGACAGCGAGACGCTCGTCTTGTTGCAACTCGAGATCCCGCTTGAGACGGTCGAACACGTAAGTTCCTACTGTCGGAAACACAACATCCCGGTGCTGTTGAATCCGGCGCCGTCGCAACCGCTCACGGCAGAACTGCTCGACAACGTGACGTATGTGACACCGAACGAACACGAGTGCCGTGACTTGTTCGGGGACGTGCCAATCGAGGACGTGTTGCGCCGATATCCAAACAAATTGCTTGTGACAGAAGGGGTCAGAGGGATTCGCTTCTTCGATGGTGAGACGATTCAACACATTCCGGCCATCCGCGCGGACGTCGTCGATACGACGGGCGCTGGCGACACGTTCAACGGCGGGCTCGCGGTCGGCCTCATCGAAGGCCATACGCTACTCGAGGCGGCGCGGTTTGCCGTCGTCGCATCAGGCATGAGCGTAGAAGGGTTCGGCGCCCAAGGCGGGATGCCGACACGAGATGAAGTTTTGATGCGATTGGAGCGAGTGTGATGAAGAAATTAGGTATTTTGAACAGTCACTTGACGAAAGTATTCGCCGATCTCGGCCATACCGATAAAGTCGTCATCGCCGACTGCGGATTGCCGATTCCGAATGGGGTCGAACGCGTCGATTTGGCGCTCCGACTCGGGGAACCTTCGTTTCTCGATGTGTTGGACGCGGTCGAGGCGGATATGGTCATCGAACAGATCACGGTCGCCGATGAGGTGTTCACGGAAAATGAGGCAATCGCCAAGGCGTTGACCGAACGGTTCGACACGGTAAAGACGTGTTCGCATGAGGACTTCAAACGGGAAGTCGCCACGGCCAAAGTCGTCATCCGCACAGGAGAGGCGACACCATACGCTAACGTCATCTTGCACGCGGGCGTCATCTTTTAAGGAGGGATTCGATGCATATCGAATTGAAACGCATCCATAAATCGTTCGGTCCGGTCAGTGTCTTGAAAGGTGTCGATTTCGAACTGTTGCCTGGTGAGATTCATGCCTTGATGGGGGAGAACGGGGCCGGGAAATCAACGCTCATGAAAGTGATGACCGGGCTTCACGCCCAGGATGAAGGAGAAGTCGTCATCGACGGTGCGGTCCGTCAATTCAAACATCCGAAAGAAGCGGAGCGGGAAGGCATCGCCTTTATCCATCAAGAGTTGAATATTTTGCCGGAATTGACCGTGACGGAGAACTTGTTTCTCGGTCGCGAGTTGACAGGGGCGTTCGGCGTCATCAAACAACAAGAGATGAAGCGTCGGGCACGTGAATATTTGGCCGAGCTGAACGTGTTCATGGAAGTCGATGAACTCGCGAAAAATTTATCGGTCGGGCAGCAGCAGATGATCGAGATCGCCAAGGCGCTCATGACGGACGCGAAAGTGATCGTCATGGATGAACCGACGGCAGCACTCACCGACCGCGAGATTCGTGCCCTGTTCGCGGTCTCACGGGCACTTCGTGACCAAGGTGTCTCCATCATTTACATCTCGCACCGAATGGAAGAGATCTTTGAACTGTGCGACCGGATCACCGTGCTTCGTGACGGGCTTTCGATCGGGACACATCGCATCGTAGACACGTCATTTGAAGAGATCGTCAAAGAGATGGTCGGCCGAGAGATTGGCGAGCGTTACCCGGATCGGACGGCGACGATCGGTGACGTCGTGCTCGAAGTCAATGGATTGATAGGTAACCGGTTCCACAATGTCTCGTTCGATGTCCGTGCCGGCGAGATCGTCGGATTCTCCGGGCTCATGGGGGCCGGGCGCACGGAAGTGATGCGCGCCTTGTTCGGGGCGGACCGGGCGAAAGCTGGCGTCGTCAAACTGAACGGAAAAGAAGTGCGCATCAAGAAGCCTGCTGACGCCATTGCTCACGGCATCGCTTTCTTGACGGAAGACCGCAAAGGCGAAGGGTTGTTGCTCGACTTCTCGCTCCGAGAAAACCTCTCGCTCCCGACGCTCGATCGGCGAGCGAAAGGGACGATCATCTCACGGCAAGCGGAAGAAGAGTTCGCGGACGGCTATTTGAAAAAGCTACGTGTCAAACACCATTCGATGGAACAAAAAGTGAAGTCGCTCTCGGGCGGGAATCAACAAAAAGTCGTGCTCGGGAAGTGGCTCGGTGTTGAACCAGACGTCCTCATCCTTGATGAGCCGACGCGCGGTGTCGATGTCGGCGCCAAGAAAGAGATTTACACGATCATGAGCGAACTCGCCGAGTCAGGCGTCGCCATCATCATGGTGTCATCGGATTTACCGGAAGTGCTCGGGATGAGCGACCGCATCGTCGTCATGCGCGAAGGGGTCGTCACCGGGACGCTCGCGAAACATGAGGCGACACAAGAGCGCGTCATGACTTATGCGACAGGAGGACAGTAACATGGAATTGAAAGCAGCGACTGCATTAAACCGACCGCAAAAGCTCGGCTGGGGACAAAAGCTAGGTCCGTTGTTCGGACTGCTCGTCATCATCGTCGTCGTGACGGCGCTTGAGCCAGGGTTCCTTTCGCTCAACAACATCTTTAACGTCTTACGCCAAGTATCGATCAACGCGCTCATCGCGTTCGGGATGACGTTCGTCATCTTGACGGGGGGGATCGACTTGTCGGTCGGCTCGATTTTGGCGCTCTCGTCGGCGTTCGTCGCCGGGATGATGGTCGATGGGCAACACGCCGTCATGGCGATCGCACTCGGATTGATCGCCGGGGCGTTACTCGGGGCGTTCAACGGGGCCGTCATCACGTATGGGAAAGTGGCGCCGTTCATCGCGACGCTTGCCACGATGACAATCTATCGGGGGATGACGCTCGTCTATACGGACGGTCGTCCGATCACGGGGCTTGGTGACTCGACGTGGTTCGAGATGCTCGGCCGCGGCTACTTCTGGATTATCCCGGTACCGGCCGTCACAATGTTGATCGCGTTCGGGGTGTTGTACTTCATCTTGAAGAAAACGACGTTCGGTCGTCATACGTACGCTATCGGTGGCAACGAGGAAGCCGCGAAGCTGATGGGAATCGGCGTCAACAAAGTGAAAGTCATGATTTACTCATTATCCGGCATGCTCGCCGCACTCGCCGGCATCATCTTGACGTCACGTCTGAACTCGGCGCAACCAACAGCCGGGACGTCATATGAGCTCGATGCGATTGCAGCCGTCGTCCTCGGGGGGACAAGTTTAGCTGGCGGTCGCGGATGGATTGTCGGGACGCTCATTGGAGCGCTCATTATCGGAACGTTGAACAACGGCTTGAACTTGCTCGGGGTCTCATCGTTCTTCCAACTCGTCGTCAAAGGTGCCGTCATCTTGTTCGCGGTACTACTTGATCGAAAACAAAATGCGTAATCATCGAAAGGGGAAACGTAAGATGAAAAAATGGACAGCTTGGCTACTCGTATTGACGATGGTCCTCATGGCGGCATGCTCGACGGAACAACCTGGGTCGAGTTCGGAGCAGGAGACGAAAGATGGGGACTTTAAAATTGGTCTCTCGATCTCAACGTTGAACAACCCGTTCTTCGTGGCATTGAAAGACGGTGCGGAAGAACAAGCGGCTGAACTCGACGCGACACTCACGGTCGCAGATGCACAAAACGATGCGGCGAAACAAGTGAGTGACGTCGAAGACATGATTCAAAAAGGCATGGACTTGATTCTCATCAACCCGACGGACTCTGAAGCGGTCGGAGCCGCTGTCCAAAGTGCGAACGACGCGGGTATCCCGGTCATCACGGTCGACCGGAACGCCGAGTCAGGTGAGGTCGTCGCTCACGTCGCGTCAGACAACGTCGCCGGCGGGAAGCTTGCGGGCGAATACATGGTCGAACTCGTCGGGGAAGGCGGAAAAGTCGTCGAACTCGAAGGGATTCCAGGAGCTTCGGCGACGCGTGACCGCGGTCAAGGGTTCAACGAGGCGATCGATGGAAAACTCGACGTCGTCGCGAAACAATCGGCCAACTTTGACCGGGCCCAAGGCTTGACGGTCATGGAGAACATCTTGCAAGACAATAAAGACATCGTGGCCGTGTTCGCACATAACGATGAGATGGCACTCGGTGCCGTCCAAGCGCTCAACAGCGCTGGGATGAGCGATGTCAAAGTCATCGGCTTCGATGCGACGGACGACGCCGTCAAAGCGGTCGAGGACGGAACGATGGCCGCGACGGTCGCGCAAAAGCCGACGGAGATTGGGAAGCTCGGCGTGGAAGCTGCCGTCAACTACTTAAAAGGGGAGACGGTCGAAGAAAGCATCCCGGTCGACCTCGAATTGATCAAGTAACGTAGAAAGCCGCCGCATCTATATGCGCCGGCTTTTTTTCATGCTTGTTCGATAGGGTGGAGCGACCGGACGACTTCGTCTTTAACCGTCACGCCGCTCGCTTCGAGCTCGGCGATTTTGTCGGCGAACTGAGGCAAGTGGTCTTTGTGCGCGATTAAGAGTTCGTCAAGCACGCGTTTCGCGGTCTCACCGCTCGGGATGAGCGGATTGAGAATGAACGCTTGGAGCGCGAGGCCATAGTCGCCCGTCACGGCCGCCTCCTCGACGCACAGCTCCATGTTCTTCATCACTTGGAGCCAGCCTTTCTCGGCGGGAGCGAGCGCGCCGAACGCGATCGGTTTCGCCCCGGTCGCCCCGATATAGGCGGACACTTCGACGACATCGTCCGGGGCAAGGTCAGGGACGGCCCCATTGTTTTTCGTCGAGACGACGATGTGTGTGTTCTTGTTCGCATAGATCGATGCGATCGTCTCGCACGCCGCGTCCGAATAGTGGGCGCCGCCACGTTTGGACAGTTGCTCGGGCTTGTGGTCGAGGTGTGGGTCTTTATACAGTTCGAACAGCTCCGCTTCCGTCTGCTTCACTTGTTCGGCCCGTGTGCCGACAGCCGGGTCTCGGTACTCCTCGAGCATATGGGAGAGCATCTCCTCGGCGCGGTAATAGTAACGATGGTAACCGCATGGGATCATGTTCATCTGCTGCAACTGCTCTTTGAAGAACGGCATGTCGTGAATGTTCGCCGGGATGCCTGAATCCCCGTCAACCATCTTGTCGATGATGTCACGCGTGACGTCTGTCCCGTTCGAGTCATGGACACGGTGCCAGTGGAAGTGGTTCAATCCGGCGAACGAATACGTCAGTTCTTCCGGTTTCTTGCCGATCAGTTCCGGCTCGGCCATCATCGCGTTGACCGGGACGTTGCAAAGTCCGATGACTTTGTCCCATCTCCCGTAACGGATGATGGCGTCTGTCACCATGCCGCTCGGGTTCGTGAAGTTGACGAGCCACGCGTCCGGACAGAGTTGTTCCATGTCTTCGACGATGTCGAGGATGATGGGAATCGTCCGGAACGCTTTTAAGATGCCGCCGGCCCCGTTTGTCTCTTGCCCGACCATGCCGTACGAGAGCGGGATGCGTTCATCTTTGATGCGGGCGTCGAGCAAGCCGACACGGAACTGGGTCGTGACGAAGTCGGCGTCTTTCAAGGCTTCTTTCCGGTCGAGCGTGAGATGTACGGTGACGTCATAAGGTGAGGCGTCCCACATCCGTTGGGCCATCTGCCCCACAATCTCGAGCTTCTCTTTCCCAGCTTCGATATCGACGAGCCAAATCTCACGGATCGGCAACTCTTCGTAGCGTTTGATGAATCCTTCCATCAATTCTGGTGTGTAACTGCTGCCGCCTCCGATTGTGACGAGCTTGATTCCGGTTGTCATGTCAATTTCCTCCTTGTTGATTCACAAAAAATAAAACAGAAGTGTAAATGAAATAGGTGTAACTAAGCTTCTCATTCAGTATAAAATAAAGAAAAATAGAGACAATACGATTGGAGATAAGTCCGAAAGCGTTTACAAACAAATACAATTGTATATTTATTTTTGTGAATTTCATTTACAGGAGGCGTCGTCATGTTGTTGACCGAGAAATTAAAACAAGATTTATTCTCGCCGTCTGAGCGAAGCGTCATCGATTATTTATTTGAACAGCGGGAACACATCTCCACGAAAACGATGAAGCAAATCGCAGAGGCGACGTATACGCATCCATCGATCCTTAGCCGAATCGCCGAGAAGCTCGAGTTCTCGGGTTGGCTCGAGTTGAAGACTGTGTTTTTAGAGGAGATCGACTATTTGAATCGTCATTTCTCAGACGTGGATGCCAACTACCCGTTTGCGGCTGAGGACGGGTTGATGACGGTGGCGAACAAAGTGGCGGCGTTGAAGCAGATGACGATTGAAGACACGTTATCGCTCCTTGACCATGAGGCGTTCGAGCAAGCCGTCACGATGTTGCATGAGGCTAGGCATATTAAAGTCTTTTCAATCATTCATAACTTGCTACTCTGTCATGACTTCAAGTCCAAAATGAACCGCATCGGCAAGCAAGTCACACTTTGTGAGGTGGACGCCGAGTTCGAGGCGGCAAATGCAGACGAAGCAACGTGTGCGCTCCTCATCTCCTATACAGGTGAGAGTGATTACACGGTCGGTCTCATCCCATATTTAAAACGACGCGACGTCCCGGTGCTCGCCTTGACGAGCCTCGGGGAGAACGCCATCTCGCATGAGGCGGATTGCACACTCCGGTTGACGACGCGTGAGCGGCTCTATTCAAAGATTGGCAGCTTCACCTCGAACGATTCCATCCATTGCCTGCTCGATTTCTTGTATGCGGGTGTGTTTGCGAAAGACTACGAGGAGAATCTCAAGTATAAGATTCAAATCTCGAAAAAGTTCGATCACCGGAAAAGTTCGAGCGAAATCATGCAAGAAAAAGAGCATCCGTTCACGTGAACGGATGCTCTTTGCGGCGCAGATAGATGAGATAACCGACGAATAGACCGAGACCAAGCAAACTGAGTGCGGTCGTGACGGTGAAGAACGGGGGACGATACGTCAATTCGACATCGTTTCGTCCTTCATCGAGCAGGATCGCGCTGAACGCGTAGTTCGCCTGTAAGACGTCGCGCTTTTCTCCGTTGACGCGAGCGCTCCATCCTCGTTCGAACGGGACGGGGAGAACGGCGTATGTCTCAGGGCGGGCATCCTCGACCGTGAAGTCGAGGTCGGGACCGTCCCACGTGACCGGGATGTCCGGGCGAGCATCCGCCTCGTCAAGCGCGGACTCGAGCGTCGAATAATCTTCCCATTCGACGGTCACGTCTTCGAGCGCGTACGTTCCTTCCGGAAGACGCAACGGCACACGCTCGGATAGAGGGGTGCGAAGCGTCATCGAGGTGAGGTCGGTCCGATAAATCGAAGCCTCGGGCTTTCGGGTCGTCCGGTAACCGCCGAGCTGGATGAAGAAGCCGTCACCCTCAAGCTTCCGGATATTGAAGGAGACGTATAGGTCGCCTGTCGCCGTCGCCGGGACGTCAGGAATCAAGTCGAGTCCCCCTTCATCGGAAGTGACACGAAGCGTATCATCGTCGAGCGCGGCATCGACACCTTCTGTCGTGAAGTCGATCGATTGGGCCGGGGTCGGCGTTTCGTTTCCAGCTTCTAAGATGACACCCGAGAGCATCGCCTGTTCGCGCGTCAACATCGAGGCGTCGTCAAGCTCGGCTTGACGATATGTGGACGTCGTCGTCCGAACGAACGGGAGCCGTGTCTCGCTCTCGTAGACGGCGTAACGTTCCGTCTCGGCGAGCAAGTTGAACCCGTAAGGTGCTTCGCTCGACACGTTTTGGTTACGCATCCAGTAAGGGCTCGACAACAAGTGGTGCAAGTTCGCGCGATTGCCGAGCGTACCGTAGCGGCTCACACTTTCCCGCAACATATCAATCTCGAGGTCGCTCCAATAGAGCGTCAGCAAATTCCCGTTCAAAATGCTTGAATAAAGACTCGTGCCGAGGAACGACTGGACGATTGGGGTGTTGTTGCGCAAATGAACCATCCAATCGAGACGTTCGAGCGGTCCGGCTTCTTCTTTCACGAAATCAATTAACTCCCGCTGTTCGGCACTGTCGTAACGTGAGCTGTTCACGAACGCCTCGTTCGTGTTGACGATCGATTTGTCGTGAAGGATGAGCTTCGTATAGCCATTGAAGACGATGAGACATGATGCGATGAGGATGTAAGGTGCAAGTACCGGTTTCCACCAAAGCGACGCGACGGTGATGAGCATCAGCCCAAACATGACAAGACCGACCGGCCATGACGCGACATCCCCAAATAGACCGAGCAGGAGATAAAGCGAGACCGTCCCAGCTGCGGCGATGAGGAACGCGCGCGTCTCGAACCGCCACTGCGACAACCCGACCGCGACCGCACCGCCGATCGTGAAGCTCGCGAGGTATTCCCAGCGGAATTGCGGGGCCGAGAACCCGTTAAAGAAGCTGCCGACGTGAGGGCTGAAGTGGAGCACGATGAACAGGAGGCTCATCGACGAGAATAGCCGGAACGCGGTATGGCGATAGAGTGGACGATAGAGCGCAAGCAGCACGAACGCTGCCGGAATGATTAAAATGGTGCTATCGTATAACACGTTATCGAGACGGAGCCACGGAATGTCATGTGCGAGTGACGGTCGCTCGTTCTGCAGAAAGCCATAGGTGGCCGGAACGAACGCGAACGCGCTCAACAAGAGCGCGAGGACGCCAGATCCGCTATAGAGCATCCATTGGTGCCGACGTCTGAGCCGATCTTCCGGGAAGCGGATGAACTGGCGGAACAAGACATAGACGAGGACGAACACCAAGTTGATGTAGGCGAAGTAAAAATTGTTGATGAGCATGATGGCACTGACAATGATGAACAAATCCGCCCGGCCGAGCCGGATGATCCGCTCGAGCCCGATGACGAGGAGCGGCACCCATAAAAAGGCGTCCGCGAAAAACTCCCAAAACGTGACGTGCCGGATGTACATGACCGACACGCCATAAACGACAGCACCGGCAAACGCGTAAAGCGTCTGGACGTGAAAGAGTCGATACGCGTACGTCGTAAATAATAAAACGACAGCAAGGCGGACGACACTCACGACGAGGGCGAGCTGTAACCATAGTTCTAAGTCAGGATTGACGAGCCCGAGCGCATCGAACAACGAGACGACGGCGACTGTGAGCCAAAAGACGACTGACGTCGCGTAATAGTAGGCGAGCTGCGTGATGATCCCGCCGCCGAAGCCGAAGTCTTCCGCATAGACGAGGTTGCCTTTATGGAACGTCTCGTACAAGAAATGTTTGAACGGGACCATTTGCGATAATCCGTCGTTCGGTCCGGCGATGTAGCCGCCTTGTGATTGATAGTAGATGAAGAACGCATGGGCGACGATTGACACGAGAAATGCTGCGACGACGAGTATGACATTCTTCATACGGCCGATTGCTCGCGTTTTAAAATTTTACTCGTGACGATGAACGTCGCCGGCACGGCGATGAAGAGGGCGAACAGCGGCGCGATCGATGTCGAGACATTGAGCTGTTCGACGAGTAAATAAATACAGACGGTCGTGACGGTGAAGTTGACGACTTGCGTCAACGGGAACTGTAAAAATTTACGTAACGTCGGTTTGACCTTGAACGTGAAATAGCTGTTCAAAAAGAAAGAGGCGACCATGCTGAGCGTGAACGCCACCACATGAGAGACCCCGTAGCCGACTTTCCAAACGTGATGAAACAACATGTACACCAAATAGTAATTGAGGGTGTTAATTCCCCCGATGACGATGAATCTTATAAACTCTGCCTTTCGCTTGTTCATTCACACTCTTCCTTTGCATATTGGTTTCTTGAATCAAATAAGCGGGACGCTGTTTCGTCTCGAAATAGATGCGTCCGACGTATTCGCCGATAATCCCGAGGCTGACGAGTTGGATGCCGCCGAGTAACAGGATCGCCGAGATGAGCGTGAAGTAACCCGGTGTCTCGACACCGTCTTGGATGATGCCGAACAGCGTGAACAAGATGTAGAGCATCGATAACATAAGGATTGAGACGCCCGTATAAAAGCAGAACCGGAGCGGTTTCGAGTTGAAGGAAATCAACCCGTCGATCCCGTAGTTGAACAACTGATTGAACGACCATTTCGTCTCGCCGTTTTGACGCAAGACGTTCTCATACGTGACGATTTTTTGCTCCATCCCGATCCAAGAGAACAATCCTTTCGAGAAACGGTGATTCTCGTTCATCCGTAACAGCGCGTCAATCGCTTCCCGACTTAGGAGACGGAAGTCGCCGACGCCGTCTTCAAGTTCAACGTCGACAATTTTATTGATCAGTTTATAGTACGTCTGCGACGCGAGTTTCCGGACCCCGCTCTCGCCGGTCCGGTCGCGCTTGGCGATGACTTGATCATATCCTTCTTCGTAACCCGCGATCATTTGAGGAATGAGGGCAGGGGGATGTTGCAAGTCGGTATCCATTAAAATGGCGGCGTCCCCGGTCACGTGTTGCAGACCAGCGAGGATTGCCGCTTCTTTTCCGAAGTTTCGTGAGAAGGAAACGTACCGGACTTCCGTGTGCCGATGCGCCAACTGTTTGATGGCGTCTAGCGTATTATCAGAACTCGCGTCATTGATGAACACGATTTCATAGTCATACGTGCTCCCCTCGAATTGCTCACGGATGGCTTCGAAGATAAGTGGAATGTTTTTTTCTTCGTTATAGGCGGGGAGAATAAATGAGATGACGTTCATAAAAAACACTCCTTTCTACACAGTTTGCGTACTACCTCTCTTCCCGCTCTGTTGACCACTCAAGCATCGTCCCACAGTTTCCCACAAAAAAAACCATCCGCGAGGGATGGATACAAGATTAATCGAGCGCGCGCAGCAAGGCGCGGACCGGGCTGCCGTCTCCTTTGACGATCGGGAGCGGGACGGCATTCAGTTCATAATCGCCTGGCGCGATATGGTCGAGGACGAGTCCTTCAAGAATATGGACGCCGTTTCGGGCGAGGGCATGATGCGCCGCCATGTCTTTGCTGTCGATCGCATCGACCGACGGCAAATCGAGACCGATCAAGTAAATACCGAGTTCACCGAGCCGGTCGGCGAGCGATGGGGTCAGTTCCGGGATTTGTGTCGGAAACACACGTTTATCCGGCCAGCCGTCTGTCTTTAAGATGAGCCGTTCCACTCCGGTCAAGTCGAAGCCGTCCAAGTCACTGGCCTCGATGCGGTCGTGTCCAGACAGGTGAATGACACGGGCGGGTCCGATATAGAGCCCGGGATCGAGGTCGATGACGCGTTTGCCGGCGTCATCAAAATGGAACGGCGCGTCAATATGCGTCCCGGCGTGGAGGCTCATCGTCACTTTTCCGACGTTGACCGAGCCGCTGTCGGCCATCGGCCAAGCGATCTCATAGCGAAACGGTGTGTCCCCAGGCCACGTCGTCGTCGCGTCTTCGAGCGGTTGTGATACATCAATCCAACTCATGCTGTCGCCTCCTCATAGTTTCGTCCGGACGGTCCAAAGCTCCGGAAAGAAGCGGTGGTCCAACACCCGTCGCAAATAGTTCACGCCAGACGAGCCGCCGGTTCCCATCTTTTGACCGATGATACGTTCGACCGTGGTCATATGATTGAAGCGCCACATCTGTTGTTGGCTGCCGATGTCGAGCAGTTTCTCGCCGAGCTCGTACAGGTCCCAGTACGTGTCGACGTCCCGATACACCTCGACCCACGCCGCTTCGACGCTCTCGTTCCATTCCCAATCCGTCGTCACGTCACGATCGAGGACGGATTGGTCGATGGCCAAGCCGCGACGATGCATCTCACGCACCGTCACGTCATAAATGCTCGGGGCATGAAGTGACGCCTCTAAAAGCGGATACAACGCCTCGTCATGGGCGTAGACGCTGAGCGTCCGTGCGTTCTTGAACCCGAGCGCGAACTCGATTTGCCGGTTTTGATACGATTGAAAACCGGACGACGATCCGAGCTTGTCCCGGAACTCGAGATACTCGGCCGGTGTGAGTGTGGCCAGCACGCCCCACGACTGGATGAGTTGTTGTTGAATCTTTGACACGCGGGCGAGCATCTTGAACGAGCGTTCGAGCTCTTCGTTCGCGATCGCGCTCGTCGCGGCGGTCAACTCATGCAAGATGAGTTTCATCCATAGCTCACTCGTCTGGTGGATGATGATGAAGAGCATCTCGTCGTGGTGGTCCGACAGGCGGTGCTGACTTGAAAGAATCGGGTCGAGCTGCAAATAGTCCCCGTATGACATGTCTTTTGAGAAGTCGGTTTGAATCGTCTTTTCGACTTTATGTTCAATTCGTTCACTCATCGTTTTTCCTCCTCACGCCACGACTTCGCGGACGTTCGCGAACGCCTCATATTCTTTGTCATCCATGATCGTCTTCAAAATTTGGACGACGTTATACACATCTGTGAACGTGTTGTAGAGCGCGACCGGGGCGAGCCGGATGATGTTCGGGGCGCGGAAATCCGGGATGACCCGGTGTTGTTTGAGCGCCTTGCAGATGCGGGCCGCCTCCGGGTGCTCGAGGCTGAGATGCGCGCCGCGAGCAGCTTCGTCACGCGGACTGCCGAGTACGAACCCGTGTGGACGCAATTCCGTCTCGACAAGGTCCATCATATACGTCGTCAAGGCGAGTGATTTTTCACGAATCGCCTCCATCCCGATTTCGTTGAACATCTCGAGCGCGCCGAGTTGCGGGGCGAGACTCAAGACGTGCGGCGTCCCGATTTGAAACGCTCCGGCATGATCGGCGGGCGTCATCGTGTGGTCCATGTCGAACTGTTTGTCTTTGCGTGAACCGAACCAGCCGGCAAGCCCTGGCGCCGTACCGAAATGACGCTCGTGAACGAACAGGCCGCCGACGCTTCCCGGTCCGCCGTTCAAATGTTTATAGTTGCACCAGTAGGCAAAGTCGACGCCCCAATCGTGAAACGCGTGCGGGATGGCGCCGACCGAATGACAGGCGTCAAAGCCGATCAAGATGTCACGCGCGTGGGCCGCTTTGGCGAGACGGGCCATGTCCAAAATCTGCCCGCTCCGATAGAGCACCGTCGGTAAGACGATGAGAGCGACGTCGTCCGTCATCGCGGCGATGATATCGTCTTCTCGCAAGTAGCGGCCGTCCGGGCTGTCGACTTGGATCAAATGCTCGGCCGGGTCGAGCCCGTGCAGTTCGAGTTGGCTCTTGAGCGCATAGATGTCTGAAGGGAACGTCAAAGTGTCGGCCAAGATTTTAGTCCGTGCTCCTTTTGGTTTAAAGAACGTGGCGACGAGTTGATGCAAGTTGACCGTCGTCGATCCCGTCACCATGACTTCTTCCGTTCGTGCCCCGATGAGCGGGGCGTTCAAGCCGGCGAGTTCTTCGGACAAGTTGAACCATGGGTGACGCCCCGACATCCATCCGTCGATCCCGAGCTCTTTCCAGTCCTGTAACGATTCCATGAGCGTTCGCTCGGCCCGTTTCGACAACAGTCCGAGCGAGTTCCCATCCATATAAATCCCGTCTTGCGGCAAATAAAACTCTTCCCGATAGCGTGCCAGAGCATCGCTTTTATCAAGCGTCTCGGCGTATGACCGTGTGAAATCGTGTAGCATGTCCATCCCCCTAAAATTCGTCTTACAATTCTGACAAAAGCGTAGCAAACCGGAAAGGAAGCGTCAATTTTTGGAGCGGATGATTCGGATATATTGAATATTCGTGGACACCATGATCAAGGAAACGACGAAAATTGAAAAGAGTTGTGAATCTCCTGTTAGGACCGAATAGACAAGCAACAAAATAATCGCAAGCGTCATAAGCGAAGTCGTTGAAAGGTTCGTCTTGTATAAGCCTTGCAACATGACATGTTTTTCCCCGTCATCGGACAGGTCGAGTAATCGTTGTGCATAATCCGGGTCGGATAATTTTGGGAGGGCACGTTCTGGGTACATCACGGCCAACAGCCTGTTTAGTGAATAAGAGAGAACAATACCGGCCACAAGTGAAAGTAAAATCGCGATGAGAAACGCAAGCGATTGACCCGTCAATAAAATAAAACTAGCTGAAGTGAGACTGAGGATGACCGTCAACGTCGATGCGAGTGAACCGTCGCTATAAGCCTGATACATGTAACCTTCCGCCTCATCTTCTTCATCGCCGGTCAATGGTTGTTTCGTCAGACGGCGAATCCGTTGCAGACGGCTAGCTCCCCAAGCGGTCAATCCGAGTAGCAGCAACAACAGAAGCCATGTGAAAGGTAAGACAAGATTTGTCAAATCGATTTGAATGCTTTCGTTGTTCAAATATACGTACATAAACGTGTAGCCGACGAGTCCACCTAAAAACATTTGCAGACCAAATTTAAACCATGATTTCATTGAAGTTCCTCCTCGTCAAACTGAAATACTTCCTCGATGGGCTCATTAAATACTCGTGCGATTTTAACCGCAATCAATAAGGACGGCATAAACTCTTCTCGTTCGATTAAACTGACGGTTTGACGTGAGATGCGTGCCCGCTTTGCCAACTCGGTTTGATTGATACCAAAACGAGCACGTAATTCTTTTAACCTTGTTTTCATTTCAATCACCTCGATTTATTAAATTGTAAATGATAATAATCAAAATGACAATTATATTTGTCAAAATGAACAATCATATAGTCAAAAAAGTCTCGCTTCTAAATGTCAGAAGCGAGACGTTCGGTTATTTCACTTTTTTTAGGTTCTCTTTCCGTAACAGGCTGAACAACGTGTACACCATCAGAATGAGGATGACGGTGAACGGCAACGCCGAAATGAGAGAGGCGGTCTGCAATCCTTCGAGGCCGCTGGCAATGAGCAGGACGGCCGCGATGCCGCCGAGCAATACACCCCAGACGATGCGAACGGCGAGAGGAGGGTTCAAGCTGCCATTCGTCGTCATACTGCTAATGATATACGTCGCCGAGTCGGCGGACGTGATCAAAAACGTCAGAATCAACATAATCGACAAAATCGATAAAAGGAAGCTAAACGGTAATTCTGCGAATGTGACGAACAAAGCGCTCGTGACGTCCGCATCGACCGCTTGGGCGATCGACGTCCCCTCGAACAGATCGAGGTGGAGCGCCGTCCCGCCGAATACCGCGATCCATAGAAGCGCGATGGCCGGAGGTACGACGAGAACGCCGACGATGAACTCACGGATGGTGCGACCGCGCGAGACGCGGGCGACGAACGCCCCGACGAACGGTGACCAGGCGATGGCCCACGCCCAGTAGAAGATCGTCCAGTCCCGGACCCACGTTCCTTGTTGATACGGTTGGAGCCGGAGGCTGTAGCGGATAAAGTTTTGCAAATAATCACCGAATCCGAGCGTGAACGTCTCGAGGATGAAGACGGTCGGACCGGCAAAGAAGACGAAAATCATAAGAACGAGCGCCATCGCCAAGTTCACGTTGCTGAGCCATTTGATCCCGCGGTCAAGGCCGGTCGTCGTCGACGTCAAGAACAGGGCGGTTAGGACGACGATGATCAATACTTGAACGAGCGCCGTATTCGGTAAACCGAAGACGCTGTTCAGTCCTCCGTTGATTTGCAGTACCCCTAAACCGAGCGACGTGGCGACGCCCATGACCGTCGCGATGACAGCGAAGATGTCAATCGTCTGATTGAGCGGTCGCGTATACGAGCGGTCTTTCAAAAGAGGAGACAAACTCGTCGAGATGAGGCCATCCGCGTTTCTCCGGAACTGGAAATAGGCGATGATCAGACCGACGATGGCGAACACGGACCATTGGCTCACTCCCCAGTGGAAGAACGAGTAGGCCATGGCGAGACGGGCACTTTCGACCGTCAACCCTTGGGTGTCCGCATAAGGCGGGGTGAAGAAGTGGCTCATCGGCTCGGCGACGCCCCAAAAGACGAGCCCGACACCGAAGCCGGCCGAGAAGAGCATCCCGATCCAAGTGAAGAACGGATACTGCGGCCGGTCGCTGTCCGCACCGAGGCGAATTTTTCCATATTTACTGAACGCGAGGAAGACGAGAAAGAGGACGAAGAAAAAGACGGCCAACAAGTAAAACCAGCCGAACGACTGGGTCGTGAAATTGAAGATGTTGCCGGCGATTTCCGCGAACAACGTCGGGCGTACGGCCCCGAACAATACGAGCAAGGCGATCACGCTTGCCGAGATATAAAACACACGGTTCAGCCGTGGCTTATTCGATGAATGATTCATAAAGTCTCCTTCCTAAATGAATATGACTATGTAGGCCTCATTATTATTCCCTAAAAGTAATGTCAGAAAACGAGATTTTCATCGATTGTGCAATCTGGACGTTGAGCGACGACAAATGAGGGAATGATAAAGAAGAAGACTGGATTAAGAGGAGGGACCGATATGAAGTTAATTGCGATTGATTTGGATGGGACGTTATTGTCGCGAAAAGGCATCATCACGGAAGCGAACCAGGAGGCGATTCGACAGCGGCAAGCGCAAGGCGATTTAGTCGCCATCTCGTCGGGACGCTCGATTCATGATATCGAAGAAATTTTAAAACGGAGCAATTTGACGTGCCCGATCTTATCCGGGAATGGGGCGATCGCCTTTTATGAAAATGAACGCATATACTATCACTCGCTTCCGAAACATGTCGTCCAAGAGCTATGGGACATCGCCCACGAGCACGACACGTACGTGGAGTTTTATACGAATACCGGCGTGAAAGTGCTGCGTTCGGGGACGGATTTATTGAAAGGGGAGCTTGACGAGGTGCTCCCGCACGATCAATCGTTCACGCGGGAATGGGGAGAGCGGGAAATCGAGATTCAAAACGAACAGTTCGGTTTGACGTACGTCGATGTAATCGAGGACATCGATTTCGAGGCGGATGAAGTGTATAAAGTGTTCATCTACTCGTTCGATCGTCGTAAACTCCACAAACTTCGGAAATTATATGAGCCGCGGACCGATATTTTGATCACGACAGCCGGGTGGACGAAAATTGAGATCGGTCATCCGAAAGCGAGTAAAGGGATGGCCCTTCAACAGTTGGCAGAACATCATCATATCGCGAAACAACAGATCGTGGCCATCGGCGATAATTTGAACGACGTCTCGATGTTCGAGGTGGCGGAGACGTGCATCGCGATGGGAAATGCCGTGGATGCATTAAAAGACATCAGTACCCATATTACGAAAGACGCTGAAGCCGATGGCGTCGCGTACGCGCTGAACGAGTACGTATAGATCAGAGATTTGGAGAAATGGTGAACACGGATTTGAAGGCCATAAAAACGGCTATTGTATTAGTGTAGTCCTCATTCAAAAGAGTAGACTGAAAGGGGGCGACGGATGAAACAATTTTCGAGACGTTTGACCGATGCCGGCTCGGTGAGACGAGAGACAGCTTGCGTAAACCCGATCGTGGGACTGTTCCCTACTCCTTTTGCTGTCGCCAATCTCGCGGTTTGACGTGAGGGGCAGACGAACATGATGCTTTGGGGAAAAGCGTCGCGCGGTTGCGGCTTTATGCCAATGAAAAGGTGAGCTAGATCGAGGTGCGTGACAGATTTCATTCTCATATGTCAAAGTGGCGGCGCCGTGCCAACCGGAAGCGTGTTTCGTATTCTGTGAGGGGCCGAACCGTCATAAAGACGAACAGATGCGCGAAGTCATTGCGTGCACCGCGTCAACTTTTCTAGTGTCGGTAACGAACGCATGGGATGGTCGATCGAGCCATCGGTCGGATGGAAGTCCAATTTACTAGAACGCTCACCGTAAGCGCCACTATCGTGGCGCTTTTTCATTGCGTGAACGTGGAGACACGTGACGGGGAGACACCGGCAGCCTGTTTATACTCGATGCGATGACCGTCGACCGCCTTCGTCACCTGGAACGAGTAGTCCGCATCCGGTTCGTCGGTGAACGTGACGTCGTAGACGTAACCGCTGAAACCGAGCGTCCCATCGAGGGAGTAGGTCTGTTCCGGAATGTTATAATGAGTCGCAAGGTATGATTCCAAAGCCCGTTCCCGTTCTTTCATCTCCGCGTCATAACGGACGTACAAAAATGTGGTGAGGGCGATCGTGATGAGTAAGACAGAACGAACGAGGTTGTTCCAATTACGACGTGGCATCGGTCGGTCTCCTTTCTTTAGATAGAATTAGATGATATTTTACGGAAAATTCAGACAAATTACAAGGTTTTTTTACAGGAGGTGACAAGATGCCGAAATTTTATTGGCTCGGGACGTTTGCGAGTGGCGTGCTGCTGCTTTCGATTGGGGAAGCGGCGGCGGTGCCACGCATCCTGCCTTACATTTTGATGGCAGTCGGTGCCATCGGATTTATTATCCAAACCGGATATGAACAAAAACGACGCCGCTAAGCCGGCGTCGTTTGTTTTACATCGATTCGAGCAACTGAAGGATCAACGAATCAATCTCTGATTGAAGGGCATCACTCTGTAGTTGCAACGTCATCAGTCGTTCCAAGTCGTTCGTGTCATTCATTTGATTGAGGAGCAACTGATGGAGCACCTCGAGCTCAGCTAAACGCGCTTCTTCGCGGGACGTATCTATTTGAGTTGTCCCCGTCGTCTTTTGCTTCGGTGTTGCTTTCTGTTTTTGCGTCGCAGTCGCCGTCTCAGGTGCATCGTGACGTTTCTCTAGTGCGTACGTCACGTTTCCCGGGAAACGCGTCGTCGTCCCGTCGAGCCAGTAGGTGATCGGGAACAGTTTATTCAAGAAGTAGCGGTCATGCGATACGGCGACGAGCGTCCCGTCGAAGCGGTCGAGTGCCTCTTCAAGCGCCTCTCGCGCTTCGATATCCAAATGGTTCGTCGGTTCGTCCAAGACGAGGACGTTCATCTCTTCATGCATGAGGATGGCGAGCATGAGCCGCATCTTCTCCCCGCCGCTCAAATCCTTGACCGGTTTGAACACGCTCGCACCGTAGAAAAGAAATTGGGCGAGCAATTGTCGTGCTTTTCCTTCATCGACCGGGATTCGATCCCGAAACGCCTCGATGAGCCGATGCGAGTGATCAAAATCGATGTGCTGGGACAAATAACCGATTTTCGCGCGTTCCGCTCGGCGCACCTCGCCTGAAGTCGGTTCGGTTTGGCCGAGCAACACGTTCAAGAGCGTGGACTTGCCGCTCCCGTTTGGGCCGACGATGGCGATGCGCTCGCCGTGGCCCGCGTAGAAAGAGACTTTTTCGAAGACGGTCTGGTCAAAACGGACCGTCACATCGGTCGCCTCAAAGACGTCACGACCGGTCCGGCCATGTGCCATAAACTGAATATCGGGTTGGATGGCCTCGAGCTGCGGTCGTTTGATCGTCTCGATCCGGGCGAGTGCCTTTTCCATCGATTTAGCTCGCCGGTAAAACTTCTCGTTCGGTGGGTGCCCTTCGTTCGCCCACTGCCTGAGCTGGCGAATCGTCTCTTTCATCTTCTTGATTTTCTTTTGTTGCTCCGTGTAGGCGTGAAATTGGTCGAGCAGTCGTTTCTCTTTTTGGGCGACGAAGGCGCTGTAATTGCCGTCAAAGCTTACCAACTCACCATCCTCACATTCGACGATGCGGGTGGCGACGGCGTCCAAAAACACACGGTCGTGCGAGACGAGGAGGAGCGTGGACGGACTGTCAGACAGGAACGACTCAAGCCAAGCCATCGCCTCGAGGTCGAGATGGTTCGTCGGCTCGTCCAAGATGAGCAGGTCCGGTTCTTGGAGCAACGCCAAGCCGAGTCCGATCTTCGTCCGCTCGCCGCCGCTGAGCGTGTCGAACGGCCGGTCGACGAAGCGGGTGAGCCGCAGCCCGTCAATCATCGCGTTCACTTTCGACTCGATGACGTAGCCGCCGTTGTTCTCGAAACGAGTCTGCAACGCGCCGTACGTCTCGAGGAGCGTCTCGATGTCGTCACGCTCGGCCATCGTTTCTTCGAGCCGGCGCATCTCGTCCCCGAGTGTAACAAGCTCAGAAAACGCGGTATAGAGCACGTCCCGCCCGGTTTTATCCGGGTGGACAGGGATTTGAGCCAAATAGCCGATCGTCACCCGTTGCTTCCGGTAAATCGTCCCTCCATCCGCTGACTCGGTCCCGACGATGAGGCGGATCAGCGTCGTCTTGCCGCTCCCATTTCGTCCGACGAGCCCGATTCGTTCACCGGCGTTCACATGAAGATTGGCGTTGGTCAAGACGGCATGGCCGCCAAATTGTTTTTGGATGTTTTGTAATTCGATTAACATGAATCGTTCCTCCTAAAGTAGAGGCCTATCAAAAAAGCCGAGCGCAAAGAAGCGCTCGGCAAGAGAGAGAGGCGCTTTGTCGTATTTCAGCAATGTCTAAAAAAGGACAGACGGGTCCTGTGATGACGCGACATCGTGAAAAATCGCACGCAAAATGTACAAATGTTCTGTTGACCAATGCGTACGTCCGACAAAGTTCACCTCTCTCCCTCCTTTCAATCATCGTTATTATCAGTGTAAGCGATTTCTGAATAAGGGACAACTAGAGAACAGGAATTTGACGGAGCGGTGTCGTATTGTTTAGGCATCAGGAGAGGAGGGAGACGATGCGTAAAGAGTGGCTCGGTGCCATCAGTTTGACACTCGCCGCAAGTATTTGGGGCGGGATGTACGTCGTCAGTAAATATGCGCTCGGCTTTATCGAGCCGTTCACGCTCATTTGGATGCGCTACTTCGTGGCCTTCATCGTGTTGATGTGCGCGTGGTGGCTGTTCGGAAGAGAACGGATCGGGCGCAGTGATTGGAAATGGATTGCGCTCGTCGGGGTCATCGGCTATGTCGCCTCGATCTCGTTTCAGTTCATCGGGACGAAGCTGTCGGACGCCCATACGGGATCGCTCGTCACGGCGGCAACACCCGCGTTCATGGTGCTGTTCGCCCGTTTGATTTTGAAAGAGAAGTTGACACCGGTAAAAGTCGGGTCGCTCATCTTGGCGACGATCGGGGTCATCATCGTCGTCGGTTGGCACGTGGAGGGGACGTATTTCATCGGTAGCTTGATCTTGGTCGGGGCGGCAATCACATGGGCGCTCATGTCGATTTACGTCAAAATCGCGTCGGCGACCCTGTCGTCCTTGACGATCACAACGTTTGCGATTGGTATCGCGTTTGTATTGATGACGCCACTCATGGCATTGGAAGTGGCCGACCATGGACTACCGACGATGACGGGCGTGCTTTGGCTCAGTGTGCTCTATGTCGGGATCGTCTCGACGGCCGGGGCGTTCTTCTTTTGGAACAAAGGGCTCGAACTCATGGACGCAAGCGTCGGTTCGCTCTTTTTCTTCTTTCAACCGCTCGTCGGCGGCTATCTCGGCTGGCTCGTCTTGAATGAACAACTCGATCGCAATTTCTTCATCGGCGCCGCCTGTATCGTGACGGCCGTGACGTGGTCGACTCTCGTCGAACGGCGGCAACAGCGCCATCTCGCAGAAGCGTCTTCCGAACAAAACGAACGCTTACGCAAACAGTCGGCCCGTTAAGGCCGACTGTTTTTCAAAAACCGTGATGGTCCAATTTGTCTTGTTCGCGCTTCATTTCCAACCGTAGGCGCTCCAAAGCGAGTTTTTCTTGCTCGACTTTGAGACGAAGCTCTTCGACACGGGCCTTGCGCGTCTTGTTGAACGTGTCCGCGGCGATGGACACGACGACGATGATCATGATGTAGAAAAAGAAATCCATTTGCTTTCCCCCTCTTAGCGTGAACTGAACAGATCCGTCACCATTTGTTGCGTGATAAGCCCCTCGCGACCGTCTGTTAGGATCGGTGTGTCGTCGGTGACCGCTTCGATGAAATGGTCGATGGCCCCTTGAAATCCACGTTGGGTGAGAAGTGTGTCCCACGAGCCGAACGTCTCGGTCGTATGCGTCCCGTTCCCGTGACGGTGGAGCGTCACCATCTCCTCGACGGTCAGACGCAAGTCATCGGTGACGGCGACCACGCCCTCATGGTTGACGCCGGCTTTCCGGTGCATCGCCGTCGTATGTAAGCCGTGGTCGTCTTGCCAGACGTGACGGGCAAAGTGGAGGCCGTTCGTCTGCGTCGTCTCGAGCTGGCCGGTGACGAGGCGCAACGTACCGCTCGACAAGTAGCGGAGCGTGTCGACGACGTGCAAATAATCGTCGAGCAACGTGAATTGGTAGTCGTGTCCACGTAGACCGTTGCCGCGATGTTTGACGAAATCGATCATATGGAACGGGCCTGCTTGTTTGACGTGTTGATACATCGGAGCGAAGCGTCGATTGAAGCCGACCATCAGCTTTCGTTTGTTCTGGTCTGCGATGTCAACGAGTCGCGAAGCGTCTTCCACCGTCGCGGCGAGCGGTTTGTCGACATAGACGTCGACACCATGTGTGAGTAACGTCGAGACGACGTCGTAATGCGTATCTGTCGCACTGTGGACGAACGCCGCGTCGACCGATGACGCCAGTTCAAGTAGTCCAGAGAACGACTCCATCCGGTAAGCGCGACAAATCGCCTCACGTTTCGCGACGGTCGGAGAAAAGGCCCCGATGAGTTCGAACGACGTACTGTTCGTCAAAATCGGTAAATACGCTTTTTGGGCAATGCCGCCGAGACCGACGACCCCGATTTTCGGTTTTCGCATACAATCACTCCTTTCTTCAATCATAACGAAAAGACAGACCGAATGACACAAGCGCTTCAAGCGCGAGCGTCTTCGGTCTGTTCATCATAAGCTGGCACTCAACACGACTTCGCCTACAGGCGTTAGATTGCCTCGTTCGGGTTCTTTTGTGATCGCGACCGTGTCCCAATCAGTCGCTGACTCGGTTGAGTCGAGCGTATAGATGACGGTGCCGTTGCCTTTGTCGTCGGTGACGAACGCGCCGGTTGGGATCGGGGAACCGTCTTTTAACAGCCACACTTGATACACTTCGTTCGCCTCGAGCGGGGCAAGACCGTTCGTTTGGACGATGAGTTGGCGGTCACCGTCTTGTTCGGCCAAGTAAGCCACTCCTTCCGACTCGCCTTGTAGCGGGACGGTATCGATCAACGCGATCCCGGCCGGTTCGTTTTGATTGAGCAACAAATAACCGTTGCCGATCAACGATAGGGCAAGGACGGCGGCAAGGGCGAACGCGCCCCATGGTGTCTTCCGCTTCTCTTTAGGTGCAGTGAACGGCGTCACCGGAGCCGGATCGGCCGCTTTTGGTTGCTCGTCTTCAGCAAACACGTTGTCGAGGATGCGGGCCTTCATTCCGCTTGGTGGTTCAGCCGGTTCAGAGAGGAACGCGACGCCGCCGACGAGTGCCTCGAGCTGCTCGAGTTCTTGTTGACACGTCTCACACGTTGCGAGGTGCGCCTCGAAACGGAGGCGTTCCTCTTCCGTCAAATGTTGGTTGAAGTAATCGATCAATTGGTCGCAAGCGTTCATCGTTCCACCTCCTTGTCAATAAAATCATGGGATAAGTGCCTTCGTAACTGTTTCAATGCTAACCGAATCCTACCTTTCACCGTACCGAGCGGGATGTTGCATGCGTCGGCAATCTTTTGTTGGCTGAGCCCATTGAAATACATGAGTCGGACGACTTGTTGTTGTTCTTTCGGGAGCTCGGCCATCGCCGTCTCGATCTGGGTCCGTTCCTCTTGCCACTCGACCTCGCTCTCGACGGACCGCTCGGTGGACGGGATCGCTTCAGCATAAGACTCGTCGAGTTGCAGGTCCGGTTTGCGTTTTCGGATCAAATCGATGGCCACGTGGCGGCCCATCGTGAAGAGCCAAGACTTGAATTTGCCTTTTGACTCGTCATAAACGCCGCCCCCGCGCCATAGTTTGATGAACACTTCTTGCATCGCTTCTTCAGAAAGGTCACGGTCTTTCGTCAACTGCATCATGAACGCGTACAAGATACGTTCGTAGCGATCATATAGGATTTCGAGCGCCTGCTTATCTTTCTGCCTGACACGCTCGTACAATTCATAATCAGTCATGGCTTGCTCCTTTTCTCGTAAGGGGGTCCCTTGTATTCATCTAACGAATGAAAACGTAAAATGGATGCTTGGATTAAGTGACAAATGCGTGAACGGCCTCATCACGATGGTGTGTTCAGCGTGAACACGCCGAAGAGGCAGCCCCGATTCGTCGGAAGATGAATACGTTCAAGCGGTTGAACAGGTGATAGGTCATATAGCTGAAGAGCGTCGCCGTCACGAGCGTCATCATGAACGTCACACCGTTCGAAAACAATTGTTGCCAAAACGGGAACGTCCGGACACCGAACAAAAAGGCGAAGACGAGACCGAATCCGGTCACGATTCCGCTATACTGACAGTAGGATCGACTAAACCAATTTTTCACATCGCTCATTCCTTTCGTACTTCAACTATACGAGATGGGGTATGACGACACAAGGAGGATGACTATGGAACGATTTTCAAAAGAAGGGCGGACGCTCGTCTGTTTTGATTTCGACGAGACGTACTTTCCTCATGCCTGCACACCCGAACAGCTCGAGGGGATACGGCGGCTTGAACAATTTCTCGAACAGCATGCGCATCGATTCTCGACGATGTGGGTGACCGGCAGCTCGTTCGAGTCACTGGCTGAAAAAACAAACCGGGCCTCGATGCGCTACTTCCCGCACCGGATCGCCTCGAGTCTTGGGACAGAACTGTATCACGTCAATGACAAGGGCGGTCTTGAGCTAGACACGGTATTTCAGCAAATGTTTCCGTCCGATTTCGTTGAGCGCGTCAATCGGACGATTGAGGTGTTGCGACGTCTCGGTATTGAACTTGAGCCACAAACGAGCGTCGGACGGAACCCGTGGATGTATAACTATTACTATCACGGCGACGACATGACGACGCTGCAGCTGATTCGTTCACTCGTAGAAGAGGCGGGCATCGCGGCAAACGTCAGTCGTTGTAACCCGCTCGCTGGAGATCCGGACGGGTCCTATGACATCGACTTTATCCCGCATGGGGCCGGGAAGACGGCAGCGGTCGACTACGTCTGTGAGCACTTCTCGTTCCGGTCCGAAGAAGCGTATGCGTTCGGAGACAGCGGCAACGATTTAGAGATGTTGAAGCGGGTCGGGAACGGCTACGTGCTCGGAAACGGCACGGAGCAGGCGAAGAAGGGACATCACCGCGTGACCGAGAAGTCGTATGCGGCAGGGATTTTAGAAGTGTTGACGCGAGAGGTCGAATGACGCTCAAGCGCTCTGCAGCAGCTGGCGAGCGGCCGTCTCGGCCCGGGCGAATAGCCTGAGCCGTAACGATGTGGTTTGAATATCGAATGTTTGAGGGGTGCGCCACAACTCGTTAAACACTTCGAGCAGTGCGGCTTCGGCCAATTCGGCCCGTGTCGTCAAACGGAGTGCGGTTAAGTAGAGGACCCGCTCGTATCGGTCGTAGAGGAGCTCGAACGCAGAGGTGTCTCGTTGGATGATTCGTTCGAATAATTCGTGGTCGGATAAGAATGACATCGTGAACTCCTTTGAAGGCACATCGTGGCCCGGAAATGGACATAGCAGTAATAGGCCTATTCCCTGTCTCGAATTGACTGTAAACGATAACATCTCGATTCGAGCACATTCAAAAACCCGAAAGCGCGATGCAATCGGGTATCGGTTCAAAATGAGGTGTAGCAGTGGGGGCACGTCTGCGTGTTCCCGCCTGAACGTCTGAACGTCTTTTTGCAGTTCGGGCACGTGACGGTTGCACTGTCCGCCCCGAACAGGCTGCCGCGATTGTATAACACGTTTTTTAAATTCGGCAACGCCTTGGCCGCAAATACCATCGAGATGAATAAGACCAAGGCCAAGATTCCAAGCATGACATACGTCGTCATCGACAACGCTCCTTTCGTTTGAATACACTACTCCTAGCATACTCGAAAACGGCGCACCATACACCTCTAGACTAGAAATACGAACTTTTGTTCGGTATAATGAGAGTACGAGGGAGGGAGATAGGATGAGAGACGAATTGTTGCGTGATATGCGGATCGGCCGGTTGGTGGAGTTGATGTATATCGATCGACACGGAGTGATTTCAAAACGTCGGGTCAAGCTGTTGAAGTTGCAAGGGGAGCGGGTCATCGCCTGGGATGTGACGAAACGGGCGCGCCGCTCGTTCTATATCGACAGAGTGCTCGCCTGTCTCCCGACGATTGAACGAGAGGGGCGGCATACGATGCCTCCACGTCTGGCCCGCTAAAGGATTTTCGCACGACGATGACGAATCCATGTCCTGAACTCAGAAAACGGGTTTGGGATTTTTTTGATGGGACGGTTGTTTTCCTATGAAAAAGGGAAGTAATATATTTGTCATCTCCATTACACCTAAAATCGAGTACCATGACGATAAGGTTTGCGAACCTAGCGACACCCATGAGAAAGGAAGTACACAGCATGAGGACGAAACGTTTATCCGCCATTCTAGGAAATGAGATGGATGACATCGAATGTGATCCATGGGTGACCGGAATTGAAACGGATTCCAGGAAGGTCAGTCCAGGGAATTTGTTTATTTGCATCCGCGGTTATACGGTGGATGGGCATAAATTTGCTGAGGACGCCGTCTCTAAAGGAGCGAGCGCCATCATCTCGGAATATCCGCTTGAACTTGACGTGCCGAATATCGTCGTCGCGGATACGAAACGGACGGCCGGTATTGTGGCCAGTGCGTTTTACGATCATCCGTCGCACCGCATGCGCGTCTATGGCGTCACCGGGACGAACGGGAAAACGACGACGGCGACACTTACGTACGACTTGTTCCGGTTATCGGGACGCCCGGTCGGGATTGTCAGTACGATCGGCGCTCGTTATAAAGACAAGACGTTAAGCACACCGAATACGACACCAGAGGCCGTCGTTTTGCACCGGATCTTGGCTGAAATGGCCGACGCGGGTGTGACCGACTGCGTCGTCGAGGTGTCTTCACATGCGATGATGGAAGGGCGCGTCGAAGGCGTGCATTTTCATGCGGCAGCGTTCACGAACTTAACGCATGATCATCTTGATTATCATCGCTCGATGGATGAGTACGCGCGAGCGAAAGCCCGTTTGTTCGAGCAAGTCGAACAGACAGGGGGCGATGCGATTATCTTGAACGCCGAGGACGAGGCGAGTACGATCATGGCGTCGTTCGCACCGACACGTCGGCGTGTCATGTATAGCACGCATACGAACGTGCCGGCCGATATTCAAGTCATCTGGCTAGACGATACGGTACGCGTCAAAGTGAACGCCATGACGATCGAGGTGCCTGTCCAGTTCATGGGCGCGTTCAACGCCGCCAACCTGGCCGCAGCCATCGGACTCGTGTCGACGTCCGAGCTGATGCTTCGAGCCATCATCGCCAACGTCCCGGGGCTCACGCTGCCAAAAGGTCGTCTTGAACGGCTCGATACGGAAGATGCGGAAATTTATATCGATTATGCGCACACGCCGGACGGTCTAGAGAAATGCTTATCGACGCTTCAAAAAGGCGAACGGCATCTCGTCGTCGTCTTGAGCGCGGCCGGTGACCGTGACCCGACGAAGCGGGCCGAGATGGGACGGATCGCGAGCCGTTATTCGAACGATTTGATCGTGACGGTACACGACGTCCGCAACGAGGACCCGAAACAAATCATCGACGGTCTGTTAGAAGGGGTCGATGCGGACACGCGTTACGTCACGTTCGAAGAGCGCCGCGCAGCACTTCGCCATGCGGCTGTCCAAGCGCTCGAAGGGAAGCGCGTCGTCGTCGTCGGAAAAGGACACGACCACGTCGAGCGGATCGGCAGCGAGGCGGTTCCGTTCAATGAATCGGATATTTTATTGGCAGAATTAAAAAATTTAAAAGGCCAAGAACCGGCCATTTGACGAAACGATGACAAATGTCATCGTTTTTTAATGTGTGAGTTCAAAGGAAACAGGAAATACCTATTAATGTAACGCTATTGAAGGAGGAGATTAGACATGTCAGTTTTGTACAAAGAGTTTACAAACGATGAAGAAGTCGTCACCGCCATTCAATCGATGAAAGCAAAAGGGGTCGACGACTCACATATTTACGTCATCACGCATGATGATGATCGGACAGACCGAGTTGCGGACAACGCGGACGCGAATACGGTGTCCGCATCGGACGTCGGTCTCGGCACGGCCGCAAAAAACTTGTTCCGCAAAAAAGGGGACGAGTTGCGGGCCCAATTCGAACAGCTCGGTTTTTCGGCGACAGAGGCGGACCAGCTCGAGAAGAAGTTAGACCAAGGCAAAGTCATCGTCGTCGTCAAAGACGCACCGAACGGCTTCACGTTGTAACCTCACCATGAAGAATACAGAGACAGGGCTGAATCAATCGATTCAGCCCTGTCGTGTTATGAATGGAGTCGAATGACGGTCCGACCGCTCAATTCACCACGCAGCATCGCCTCGGCGTTCCGGGGGACGTCATGAAGCGGGATCTCGTGGACCATATGGTTGAGCACGGTCTGGTCGACCAGCTCATGAAGCCGCTCCCAGGCGGTGACCCGCCGCGAGACGGGCTGCATCACCGAGTCGATCCCGATGAGGCGGACGCCCCGTAAGATGAACGGATAGACTGTCGTGTGTAGTTCGTGACCGCCGGCGAGTCCACAAGCGACGACCGTTCCCTCGTAACGGGTCCGGCTCAAAATATTGCCGAGTGTCTCTCCACCGACCGAGTCGATGGCGGCGTCGAACCGTTGTTTGTCAAGCGGCCGGGCCGGACCTTCTAACTCGCTCCTGGCCATGATGTTCTCGACGCCGAGCGCACGTAGATACGCCGGGTCGGTCTTTCCGGTCGAGGCGAGCACGTGATACCCGAGCTTATGGAGAATGGCGATAGAAAAGCTACCGACACCGCCCGACGCGCCTGTGACAAGTACTTCTTGTCCCGGATGGATCTGTTCATGTTCGAGCGCCTCGACGGCGAACATGGCGGTCAGACCAGGAGTCCCGAGCGTGATGGCGTCCCGCATCGACATACCTTTCGGCAGTTTGACGAGCCAATTCCCCGGGACTTGCGCATAATGGCTGAATCCGCCAAAATGCCGCTCGCCGATGCCGAAGCCCGTCGCGATGACCTCGTCCCCTTCCTTGAAGTCGAGATGGTCGGAAGAAGCGACTTTCCCAACGAATTCACAGCCGGGAATGAACGGATAGTCATTGATGATCGAGCCGGATCCGGTCAAAGCGAGCGCGTCTTTGTAATTGAGTGCCGAGTAATGGACCTCCACTAAGACGTTGCCAGCTTCTTCTTTCGGCAACGCCTCTCGTTGCACGTCTGTCACTTCAGCGTGCAACCGATCGTCTTGCTTGTCGAGGACGAGTGCTTGAAATGTGTTGTTCATCGTCAAATTGCCCCTTTCTCTATGAGAGATGCTATCACCATCTATCATACCCGTCTGTTGAAAATATATACACGAATGTTTCGTTATGAGCAGATGTGGAATGGTATAATGGAATAGATTCAACTAGAGTGAGGAGGAATGTAGCATGCGGCACGATGACTATGAGTTTGACGAAGAAGTAGAAGAAGGCGAACTGTTTAACGTATACGACATTCTGCCGCCAGACGGTACGATTCTCGAGATGGCGACTGCCGAAGAGATGGTCCGAGCGGCGGAGCTTGAAGCGAAGCATCACGCGCTTCAACGTATCCAAGACTCAAACTTCCAGTTATCCGGGGTGACGTTCAAAGAGTTGCTCACAGAGTTCGAGCGATACGAGCAAGAATCGATGGAGTTCTGGACGGGCGTGTACAGCCGATTGCGCATTCCATGGGCGTGGACGATCCGAATCGATGTGGCCAATGGCCCGATTCACGTCGTCAACGACCGTGACATCTTTATCGACGAAGAAAACTTCGAAGAGTATGATTTCGACGACTTCATCGATGAAGAAGACGAAGATTGAATCAAAAACGTCTTTCCCTCACTCAGTAGGGAAAGACGTTTTTTTGACGGTTTTTAACTGATTTAGGCGAGAATTCTCCCACCTCTAAGCGTCTCAGGGCATGGTCCAGCGTAGGTGGGAGATGAATCGCCGGTCCCCGACGCCTTTGGCCACCGCTGTGACAGAAAAGCGAACAAAAGTTCGTAATTCCGTCAGATTTCCTCGCCCCTTCCGCGGGTATCGGTATGGGACGAGAATCATCCCGACACCGGGCAAAGGAGGGGCGGACATGCTGAAGGGCTACAAATACCGGCTCCACCCGACCGCGGCACAGGCCGAGTTCCTGGTCAAGACGATCGGCTGTGCCCGCTTCATCTACAACAAGCTGCTCGAGGACCACATCAAGATTCACGAGGAGGCGAAGGCGAGCGGCGGACCGAGGCGGAAACCGCCGACGCCGGCCTCCTACAAGCCGCTGTTCCCGTTCCTGTGCGAGGCGGACAGCCTCGCGCTCGCGAACGCGAAGCTGCACCTCGACGCGGCGTTCGCGAGGTTCCTCGCCGGGACGGCCGGCTTCCCGGTGTTCAAGTCGAGACGGAGGTCGCGCGCCTCCTACACGACGAACAACCAGCACGGCACGATCCGCATCGAGGCGGGAAAAGTCCGTCTGCCGAAGGTCGGGTTCATCCGGTTCACACAGCACCGCGGCTTCGACGGGGAGATCCGCTCCGCGACCGTGTCGATGACACGGACGGGCAGGTTCTTCGTGTCGCTCCTCGTCGAGCAGGCCGACGAGCCGTTTGTCCCGGCAGAACATAAGATCGGGATCGACCTCGGCCTGGAGCACTTCGCCACCATGACGAACGACGACCTCGTCACGGAGAAGATCCCGAACCCGCGCAACCTACGGAAGGCCGAGGCGCGGCTCAAGCGGGCGCAACGCGCGCTCGCCCGCAAGAAGCCCGGCAGCAGGAACCGCGAGAAGGCGCGGCTCCTCCTCGCGAAGAGACACGAGCAGGTCAAGAACCGACGGTACGACTTCCTCCACAAGCTGTCCCGACGAATCGTCGACGAGAACCAAGTCGTCGTGGTCGAGACGCTCCGAACGAGGGAGATGATGCAGGACCGCCGCCTCTCGAAGTCGATCGGGGACGCCGGATGGGGCGAGTTCGTCCGCCAACTGGAATATAAGGCGCGATTCCATGGCCGGACGCTCGTCAAGGTCGACCCGTGGTTCGCCTCGACCCAGGTCTGTTCGGCCTGCGGCGAGAACGGCGGCAAGAAAGACTTACAAACCCGGGAGTGGACATGTGCCGCGTGCGGCGCGCACCATGACCGCGACGTCAACGCGAGCCTCAACCTCTTGTACTTAGCCGATTGAAACAACCAGGGCAGGGACTGCCCGACGAGCTTGGCCCATAACCGTGGCTAATCAAAGCACGGCCTTCCCAAGAAGCTCCCACTTCAGGCTGCGAAGCAAGCAAGTGGTGAGTAGTTCACGTCCGACCGTACCTGGACGACTTCCGTCGCCCCGAACCAAAGCCCGACGCTCGAGAGAATCGACACACCGCTCACCATCGCCCCGACGATGGCCGTGTCGCCGATCATCGCGAACGAGAGGGCAAGGCAGAACAAGCCGAAAAAGAATAACCCTCCTGCGATTGTCTTCATGACACCATCACCCTTTCTGCTTTTGTCTGACTTCAGTGTAGACGCTTAAGAACAGGAGGGGTGGGTGAATTTTAATCCGGGTTAAAAATTAAATGAGGTCGTAAATCGAATACGTCTTCCCGTTCTCAAACGGCGTATCGATCATATGCTCGATCAAGACACGGGCCACGGTTTCCGGAGAACGGAGCCGGCCTTCCGCGACGTATGCCTGAAATTGTTCGACGTCTCGGAAAGCGTCTTTTGACGAGGCGCGAATCGTCGCTTGCATCGATGTGTCCATGACACCCGGATTGAACAAGGCGGCCCGGTGGTGCGTGTCGGTCAGCTCGAGGGCGAGTGTCTCTGTGAAGTGATCGAGCCCGGCTTTCGTCGCGCAGTACGCGCTCCAACCAGAAATCGGCCGTTTGGCGGCGCCCGACGTCACGTGGATGAACGAGACCGGCAACGTATAATGGAGCACATGGTTGGCGAGGAGTATCGGTGCGAGCAAGTTGGCTTGGACGTGCGCCGTTAGCTGTTCGGGGTCTAACCGTCCGACCCGATGAATCGGTTCGATCAGCGCCGCATTTTGGATGACGAGGAGCGAATCAGCGCGTTCGATGAGCGGACCGCATTGTTCGAGCGCGTGAAGTAGGCTCACAGAATCGGAGAGGTCGACGCTCACATGGCGAAACGGGGCATCGCCTTGCGTGCGCGAGAAGTTGACGACCTCGTAATCCCGTTTCGATAGTTCTTCGGCAATGGCGCGGCCGAGGCCGCGTGAGGCACCGGTGACGATGGCAAGTTTCATCATTTTTCCTCCTATTCATGTATCGTTTTACGATAACCGTAAAACGGACGGAAGTTCAATTTCTCATAGTACGTCTGCGAGGAGGCGCTCGCAAGCATCTCGAGACGTGTCGTCGGATAGAGCGAATGCACGTGGGTCAAGAGCTGTTCTCCAAGGCCGAAGCGGCGGTGCGAGGCGGCGACGAGCAGTTCACAAACGTACAGGCTCACGGCCGTGTCGGTCAGCCCGCGGACATATGCGACGACCACCCCGTCGTCTTCGATGACATAGGCGACGTTCGAGTGGCGCCACGCCTGTCTCGTCTCGTCGGAGCACGCGACGAGCTGTGTCCATCCTTCAGCCTCATTCAACGCTTGGATGTGTTCGAAATCTTGTTCATCATAGTGTCGAATTCGCTGTTCCATGTCAGGCCTCCATCCTTCATATCGTGTGGCACATCACGGACGAAAATCAAAAAACCATTCCCCTAAATAATGGATGAAGCATAGGTGGCCGACATTCTCCGTGATAAGATAAACGAAGATTTCAGACAAGGGGGAGGGGACGTCATGATCGAGTTGTGGAGCGGGATTGCCATTGGCATTAGTTTATCATTCATCGCCTATAAAATTCGTGGTCGATCCAAGCACTCAGATGAGACGTTGGGCCGTTTCACCGATCAAATGAAAGACGTCATCTACATATTTGACGTGAAGCCCGTCTTTCGGTTTCGCTACATCAGCCCGTCCCTCGATGACTATTTGGGAGAAGGAACGGTCGCCCAAAACTATGAAGATCCATATGATTGCTTTCGCCGCATCCATCCGGACGACTATGAGCTGCTCGTGAATAAAGTGACGGGACACGTCAACTATGACGAGCCGATTTTGCAACGCTGGCAGACGAACGACGGTCGATATTTGTGGTTTGAGGAGTATACGACCCCGATCTATGAAGGAGCCGAGCTCGTAGCCGTTCAAGGTATCATCCGAAACGTCGAGGCCGCGGTAGCCGAGCGAGAGGCGCTCGTGTATGAGAGCCGTCATGACAGTTTGACCGGGGTATGGAATCGGCGCGCCTTTGACGAGACGATTGACAGATGGAAAGACAAATCGATCGCCATCGGTGTGATTATCGTCGACTTGAACGACTTGAAGCGGGTGAACGATGAGCACGGTCACTCGGCTGGCGATCAACTGTTGCAACGAACAGCCCACGTGTTGACGAGTCGCAGCCTGAAAGTGTATCGGCTTGGCGGGGACGAGTTTGTCGTCCTCATGAGCGAAGTGGCGCAATCGTTGTTTGACCAACTCTCTCTCGACATCCGTGACGCGTTTGACGAGGCCAAAATCTCGGCTGCGCTTGGGTCCGCGTGGCATGAGCAGGTATCGGATTTCAAAGCGTTGTACGATGAGGCGGACCGTAACATGTACGTCCATAAGCATAGGTTAAAACAAGAAACCTCACTCGTCCATTGACGAGGGCACTGAAAAACCTCCGCTCTATCCGAGCGTGAAAAGAAAAAAGGGGGATTGAACCGACTCACGTCGGGACAATCCCCCTTTTTTCCTTGCCCTCATCCTGTATTTTCTTTTCGAAGGGCGATGATTCGCTTCAGGTTGACCGCAATGATTGCCATCACGCCCTGTAACGTCATGCCTTTCAGGTCTGACGTCTTGTTGCGCGCCAGACCTTGCGGGTTCTTCAATTGACTATTTTTCGCCTCGATGGCGAAGCGCTTGCGGCGATAGTCCTTGAACTCATCCGTCTGCTCGTACTCGTACTGTTCGCTATGCTCCCTCGATTTCAAGGACACGCTGTACGTTTTCGATTTTGCACCATTCTTGTAACAGCCATTGCGCAACGGGCATTGCTTACAGAGCTCAATATCGAAATAATGCGTTTCTTTCTGGTTTTTACCGATGTCCTTTGTCCCTGTCCGGGCCTTCCGGATGGCCATGTGCCCGGCGGGGCAGACGTAGCGTTCGGCATCCTTGTTGTAGGTGAACCCCTCACCGCGGTTATCAGCCGGCGAATAGACACGCGGATTCAACGGGGCGACAAGCTTACATCCTTGTGAGGCAGCGTAAATCAGGTTGTCACGGCCAGAATAGGCGGCGTCACCCACGATGTGGTCGAACTCGGCACCGGCTAGATGGCTCTTCTCAACAAGACTCGCCAATTGTGGCCCGTCTGCCACCTCGCCAGATGTGACGACGACAGCCGTGATGATGCCCTCCTCCGTCATCGCGAGATGGTGCTTGTAGCCGAAGAACGACGAGTCGGCACTCTTGTGCCCCGTCCGGGCATCGCTGTCTTTGGACACCTGCAGCTCGACATGCGCATCCTCCGCTAGCTCACGCACCCGGTTCACCTGGTCTCGGATGTGCTCGCGAAACATCAGCTCGGGCATCCCGGTCTCGACGGTCTCTGCGACGGCAAGCGCATAGGCGAGGAGTTGGTCGATATCCTCCTCGTCGACCTTTTCCGGGAAACGACCTTTCGCATCGACCGATGATTGGTAGCACGCTTGTCTCAGGCGTTTCGTCTCGTCGATGATTGCCTGTCTGATCGGTTTCTGCCCGTACCGGGCCCGTGAATGGGTCGCGTCGACGATCAATGTCCGTCCCTTGAGCAGCCCCATCCCTTTCGCGACCTCGACCGTGTGCCCGATCAACTTGTCGAGCAGCTCGTCGTCGTCCATGCGCTGACGACGGAACTTCGTGAGCGAGGAGGGGTTGATGACGTCATCTTCCGGTGCCAGGTCCAGAAAATATTTGTAGGTGAGGTCGGTCTTCGCCCGTCTGACGAGGTCGACGTCGGACAGGTTCGAATGCGCCTTCAGGAACAGATATTTGAACATCCGGACAGGATGGACGGCCATCCGACCGTTGTCGTGGCAATACGTATCCTCGAGTAGGTCCGTGATAAAATCGAACGAGACGAGGTCATGGATGAGCCGCAGTTCGTCATCGGCCGGGATTAACAGGTCATAGAGGGCCGCACACGGGCTCGGCGGCATGTTGGGCAGGTCAGGCATCATCGGGATCGCCTCCAGATTGGTTGGTTACAGTCAGTATAGTCCGGAATGTCAGGCGCGTACAGCGCCGCCCGAGGGCACGCCGACTCCCGGGGAATCAGCGGGCAAGGCGAGACCCAGCAGCGACGACGTCGCGATGCGGCTCGGCGCCCGCCCCCAGGAAAGCGGCGTGCCGGACAGGGCGGCTGAAGGGCAATGAAAACAGAGGAGCGCCATCCCTTCCGGGACGACGCTCCTCTGTTCAAAAACATTTGAAGTTTTTCAGTGCCCTCTCCATTGACAAGTGAGGTTTTCCTATCGCTTATGATCCGCTCGCTTCTTCACGTTCTGTTTCGGTCGTGCCGAGGTTGTTCAAATACAACTCATAGCGCGGGAGCCAGTAACGATATGATACAAAGACGAGTCCTGTCGTCACGGCAAACAAACCGAGCGTCGCTGGCCAGAACCAACGAGAGACGATGCCATCCGCGTAGGCGAGGCCAATCGGCGAGAACACGAAGTAGACGAACACCATTGAGGCGACCAAGATAACGGACGTCGAGATCGCGTGACGCCATGGTTTGACACGGCCGAGTTCGATGCGAATCGGGTTAATACGTTGCAGCGGCCGCAGTTTGGCGAACAAGAGCATGATACTCGTCTCGATGACGAACAAGAGGCCGTAAATGTGGATGAAATTGATGCCGATGTCGAAGCCGAACCACTGCTCGGTTCCCCAGACGAGGAAGTAATACGTGACGACGTGGAACACGATCACGATTTTAGCAGCGAGCGCAGGCACGCGTTTCACGAGCATGCCAATCAAGACGATGACGAGAATCGGGATGTTGAAGAAGCCGGTGAAGCGTCGAATCAAGTCCCACAGTCCGTCCGGTGCATACATCAAATTCGGGGCGACGAAGAACGACACGAGCGCGACGAACGTCCCGAACCATTTGCTGACGCGAATCAAATCTTGGTCCGACGCGTCCGGTTTGAACTTCGGTTTATAAATATCGAGCACGAACAACGTGGCGATACTGTTCAAGAGCGAGTTGAACGAACTGAATACGGCCCCGAGCAAGACGGCGAGGAAGAAGCCCATCAGCCACATCGGCAACAAGTCGGCGATCAGACTCGGGTAGGCGAGGTCGGCTTTGTCGACGTTCGAACCGTATAAGTGAAACGCGATGATGCCCGGTAGCAACATGAAGATCGGGACGAGTAACTTCAAATAACCGGTGAACAGCACCCCTTTTTGTCCTTCCGCTAAATTTTTCGCACCGAGCGCACGCTGGATGACGTACTGATTGAGCGCCCAGTAGAACAAG
The DNA here is from genome assembly GCF_000702585.1 of Exiguobacterium aurantiacum DSM 6208. GTDB lineage: Bacteria > Bacillota > Bacilli > Exiguobacteriales > Exiguobacteriaceae > Exiguobacterium > Exiguobacterium aurantiacum. The sequence goes on from NZ_JNIQ01000001.1 coordinate 734,232, forward strand.
TTCGCAAAGATCATTCCTGTAAAAATAGAGAGGAAAGGAACCGAATCGTTCGAAGACCCGATAGCATTCAGCTTCTCCGGGTTTGACGTCGCGATCGTCTTCATCCCATCGACGAGACTGCCGTCACCGAGGGTGATAAACCCGAGCGTCGGGACGAGAAAACCGATGATGACGAGTCCGATGCCGTTCAGCGTATCCGAGACGGCGACGGCGCGGAGGCCACCGAAGATGGCGTAAATGGCCCCGATGATCCCGATGAACCAAATGACCATCCAAAGCGCCTGTTCGAAGCTGACCCCGAGCAACTCAGGCACGTCGAACAGCTGCAAGACGGCGAGTCCGCCCGAATAGAGCATCGACGGGATCGTGACACACATGTAGCCGAACAAGAACAATAGGACGGTCAAGCGACGGACGTCCTCATCATAGCGTTGGCTCAAAAATTCTGGGATGGTCGAGATGCCGATCCCGAGAAAGCGTGGTAGTAAAAAGAGTGCCATGATGATGGCGGCAATCCCGGCGGTCACTTCCCATGCCATCGCGGACATGTTGCCGGCGAACGATTGGCCGTTCAATCCGATCAACTGCTCGGCCGACAAGTTCGTCAATAAGAGCGACCCGGCGATAAAGAGACCGGTCAACCCGCGTCCGGCGAGGAAGTAGTCATCGGCGCTTTCGACTTTTCCACGTGTCATTCGATAAGAGACGTAAGCGACGAGCCCCATGAATAGGGCCCCGGTAATCAATATGTAAACGACTTGCTGAATGGTCATATGAGAGACCCCCTTTGGTTTCTTCTTATTTATAAGTATTTAGTTGTAATACCCATTCAGGCGGGCAATCATTTCCCGTTTTCTCGTCTGTAAACAAAACGTAACAAAAAAAGACACATGCGCAACGGCATGTGTCTTAAAGGAACTGGAGCATCGATGTGGCGACCGTGAAGTAAATGATCAAGCCGAGGTTGTCCATCAGTGTCGTGATGAACGGGCCAGAGGCGACGGCCGGGTCGAGTTTCAGACGGTTGATGAGGAGCGGGATGAGCGTCCCGACAGTAGTCGCCACACTGAGCGCGGCGAAAATGGAGATACCGACGATGAGACCGATTAAGGCGTTGTCATAGAGAAACGTGATGACGCCGAAGATGACGACCATACAGACGACTCCGAGAATGACCCCGGTGCCGAACTCGCGTCGTACCATTTTGATGACATTTTTTCGATTGATCGTCCCGAGCGCGATCGAGCGTACGGCGACGACGAGTGACTGGGTGGCCGCGTTCCCCGCCGATCCCATGACGAGCGGCATGAAGACGGCTAGGAGGACGATCGTCTCGAGCGTCTCTTCGAAGCCGCCGATCGTCGAGGCGGTGATCATGCCGAGAAACATAAGGCTGATGATCCACGGGGCTCGTTTTTTCGCTGCTTCGAGCGGTCCCATATTGATGTCGGACGATCCTTTCGTCGCGGACAGCTCCTCGAAGTCTTCTGTCGTCTCGCGCTCGATGACGTCCATGACGTCATCGACCGTGATGATGCCGAGCAATTTCTCTTCATCGTCGATGACAGGCAGGGCGAGAAGGTCATACTTTTGGACGGTCCGGGCCAAATCTTCCTGGTCGGTGAGCACGTTCGCCGAGACGACACGGCTTCCCATGATGTCGGCGATTCGAGCGTCTAACGGTGACACAATCAAGTCACGGAGTGAGACGACGCCGACGAGGCGTCCCGACGCGTCGATGACGTATAAATAGTAAATCGTCTCGGCATCTGGTCCGAGGTCGCGCAATTCTTCGAGCGTCTCACCGACCGTCTTGTCGGCTTTCAAAACGACGAATTCGGTCGTCATGACCGCTCCGGCCGTATCGTCCGGGTAGCGCATCAAGTCTTTGACTTCGGTCGCTTCGGTCTCATCCATTTGTTCAAACAGTTCGTTCATAAAGTCGTCAGGGAGCTCGTTCATCAAATCGGCCGCGTTGTCCGAGAACATGTCGTTCAAGACGCGGACGGCGTATGGGCGCGGCATCTCTTGGATGAACCGCTCTTGATTCTCGAGGTCGAGCTTTTCAAACAAGTCCGTAAACAATTCCGGCGTCAATGCTCGATAGACGAACTGTCGATCGGATTGCTCGAGTTCGACGAACAAGTCGGCTTGCTCACCGGGGTGTAACGTCAGGAACAAGTCGCGGAAATCGACCGGGTCCCCTTTTTGAATGAGCGCGGTCACTTGAGCTTGGTGACGCGCATGTTCTGTACGTTCGATTGCCATCGACTCACTTCCTTTTCATAAAAATCATGAGGCACGTCACTATCTTACCTTATCAGCCTTAAAAAAAAATAATGAATTTTTTTCACAATGCATACAACGATTATTCACAGGCACCTTTTCTACACTCTTGTTCATTCGTTCACAACCGTTTGTTCATTCACTTTCATCAATCTTTCATTCATTTGACTGTGGAATCCACCACACGTACCTTGTCGGACTTACCCGTCCCGATATGGGGTAAGTTGATAAGGTAAGGGTAGCAACACACCCGAAACACTAGGAGGAAGCGAGATGATAACGATGATGGATCAACAGACCTCACGGGATACAACGCTGAAACATCCAATCCACGTGTATTCAGAAATCGGCGAACTTAGGACGGTGCTTCTAAAACGTCCGGGACGCGAACTTGAAAATTTAACCCCCGAATATTTGGAGCGACTCCTCTTTGATGACATCCCACACTTACCGGTCATTCAAAAAGAACACGACTACTTCGCGAGCGCGCTCCAAAATCGCGGTGTCGAAGTGCTCTATTTGGAGAAGTTGATGGCAGAGACGTTGTCGCTCCCGGGTGTGCGTGAACGTTTCGTCGCCGACATCTTGTCGGAGTCGAAATCAAACATTAACGGCTCATATGAGACGCTCAAGGAATATTTGCTCGCGTATGACAATGAACAACTGATCGAGACGGTCATGGCCGGGATTCGTAAGTCGGAGATCAAGCCGGAGAAGCGGCGTCACTTGCACGAGATGATCGAAGACACGTATCCGTTCTATCTCGACCCGATGCCTAACCTTTATTTCACGCGTGACCCGGCCGCGGCAATCGGACATGGACTATCGATCAACCGCATGAAAGAACCGGCACGCCGTCGTGAGTCGTTGTTCACGCAATATATCATGAAGTACCATCCACGGTTTGCCAAACACGATATCCCGATTTGGTCGGACCGAGATTACCGATTCGCGATGGAAGGCGGCGATGAGCTCGTCCTGTCGAAAGAAGTCGTCGCCATCGGGATCTCAGAGCGGACGACCGCCCAAGGCATCGAGCGGGTCGCGCTCAACTTGCTCAAAAACGGCGACACGTTCCAAAAAGTCATCGCGATCGAGATTCCGAAATCTCGGGCGTTCATGCACCTCGACACCGTCTTCACGATGGTCGACCACGACAAGTTCACGATCCATCCATTCATCCAAGGCCCGGAAGGCAAGATGAACATCTTCGAACTGACGTTGAACAAAGAAGGCGAACTTCACATCACGCAACATACCGATTTGTTGCAAGTGTTAAAACGTGCCCTCGGGCTCGATGAGATCGTCCTCATCCCTTGCGGGGGCGGAGATCCGATCGCCGCGGCGCGGGAACAGTGGAACGACGGCTCGAACACGCTCGCGATCGCACCGGGCGTCGTCGTCACGTACGACCGCAACTACGTGTCGAATGAACTGTTACGGACGGAAGGCGTCGAGGTCATCGAAATCATGTCGAGCGAGTTGTCACGCGGCCGTGGGGGCCCGCGTTGCATGAGTTGTCCAATTATACGTGAAGATATTTGACGAGGAGGAACATGAACATGTCCACAACGTACAATGTTGATTTGGTAGGTCGTCACTTTTTATCGCTCAATGAGTTTTCCCCGGACGAACTGAACTACTTGATTGATTTGTCGGCCGCGTTCAAGCGTCAAAAGAAACAAGGGATCCCGCATCGGGTCTGTGAAGGCAAAAACGTCGCCTTACTGTTTGAAAAGCCGTCGACGCGGACGCGGTGCGCGTTCACGGTCGCGGCCGTCGACCTCGGCATGCATCCGGAATATCTCGGTAAATCGGACATCCAATTCGGTAAAAAGGAATCGGTCCGTGACACAGCGATCGTCCTCGGTCGCATGTTTGACGGAATCCAGTTCCGTGGCTTCGCCCATGCGACGGTCGAAGGACTTGCGCGTGATGCGGGCGTCCCGGTATGGAACGGGTTGACCGATTTGTATCATCCGACACAAATCTTGGCCGACTTCTTGACGGTGAAAGAACAAAAAGGGGACCTCGCCGGCATTCGCTTCGTCTATGTCGGCGACGGCCGGAACAATATGGGCAACACGTTATTGATCGGCGGCGCGAAAGTCGGGATGGACATGCGGATATGCGCACCGAAGTCATTGTGGCCATCAGACGAGGTCGTTGATTATGCGCGGTCCGTGGCGGCTGAAACCGGGGCGACGATCACGTTGACCGAGAGTATCGATGAAGCGGTCGCCGACGCCGACGTCATCTACACCGACGTCTGGGTGTCGATGGGAGAAGAAGCGGAGTTCGCTGAACGGATTAAGCTCCTTCGCCCGTACCAAGTGAACATGGAGATGATCGAGAAGACAGGAAATACGGACGTCATGTTCTTGCATTGTCTGCCGGCGTTCCATGACTTGGAGACCGAGGTCGGTCGCGCGATGTTTGAAGAACATGGCTTGAAAGAGATGGAAGTGACGGATGAAGTGTTCCAAAGTCGCCACTCGTTCGTCTTTGATGAGGCGGAAAACCGGATGCACACGATCAAAGCGGTCATGGCAGCGACACTCACCGATACGTTTGAGTGGCTTGAACGTTGAAGAAGGGGAGGGCATCCTCCCCTTACTTAATCGAAAGGGATGAGTTAAATGTCTACGAAATTAGATCATGACTCAAGCGGTTCCGTTGGCGCAAGTCCTAGTCCGAAAGACAAACGGTTAGGGCTCGGGGCCCTGACGGCGCTCGTCGTCGGTTCGATGATTGGCGGTGGTGCCTTCAACTTGGCAGCCGACTTGGCGCAAGGAGCGAACGCGGGTGCGATTCTCATCGGCTGGGTCATCACCGGTATCGGGATTATCACGCTCGGTCTCAGTTTTCAAAACTTGACGATGCGGCGTCCCGATCTCGACGGCGGGGTATACAGTTACGCCCGAGCCGGATTCGGCCAGTTCGTCGGGTTCAACTCGGCTTGGGGCTATTGGCTCTCGGCTTGGCTCGGAAACGTCGCCTACGCGACGCTGCTGTTCAGTTCGGTCGGTTATTTCTTCCCCATCTTCGCAGGCGGTCAAAACATCGCCTCCATCATCGGGGCATCGATTATGCTCTGGCTCGTCCACTCACTCATTTTACGAGGTATCCATGAAGCGTCGATGATTAACATCATCACGACGATTGCGAAACTCGTTCCGATTTTTGCCTTCATCACCATCACTTTGTTCTTCTTTAATCTGGACAACTTCACGTTCGACTTTTGGGGCCAAGGCGGCTTCTCGTGGGGTAGCGTGAAAGACCAAGTCGTCTCGACGATGCTCGTCACGCTCTGGGTGTTCATCGGGGTCGAAGGGGCTGTCGTCTTGTCCGGTCGGGCCCGGAAACGCTCAGATGTCGGGAAAGCGACGGTCATCGGTCTCCTCGGGACGCTCGTCATTTATTTGCTCATCTCGGTCATGTCGCTCGGGCTGATGAATCCAGAAAATGTCGCGAACGCTTCCCAACCGGCGATGGCTTATTTGTTGGAATCTGCCGTCGGGCCATGGGGGGCAATGCTCATCAACGGCGGTCTCGTCATCTCTGTGCTCGGGGCATGGCTCGGTTGGACACTTCTCGCAGCCGAGATCCCTTACGTCGCCGGAAAAGACGGCGTCTTTCCGAAATGGTTCACGAAAGAGAATAAGAACAACGCACCGGCCAATGCGCTCTGGCTCACGAACGGTTTGATTCAATTGTTCCTCTTCACGTTCTTGTTCTCGGACGCCGCCTACAACTTTGCGTTCTCGCTCGCCTCAAGCGCCATTTTGATTCCGTACGCATTCTCCGCGTTCTATCAAGTGAAAGTGGCGAAAGGTGGCATCGGCTATAACGCAGGTGAACGACGAACGCGTGACTTGATCATCGGGGCGGTCGCTTCGATTTACGGCATCTGGCTCATCTACGCGGCTGGCGTGGATTACCTCTTGTTGACGACGATGCTGTACGCGCCAGGTACGCTCCTTTATGTGAAGGCACAACGTGAGAACGGCATCAAGACGTTGACGAGAACAGAATGGATCGTCGCCGGCATTTTGACGGCGCTCGCCATTGTAGCGGTCGTTCGCATCGTCACAGGTAACATCTCAGTCATTTGATCGGGGGAAACAGACATGGTGAAAAAACGCGTCGTCATTGCGTTAGGCGGGAATGCGATCCAACAAGGGAAAGATGCGACGGCCGAGGCCCAAATTCGTGCCGTCGAAACGACCGCTGAGGCGCTCGCAGGATTGATTGAAGAAGGAATCGATGTCATCATCACGCATGGGAACGGTCCGCAAGTCGGCAACTTGATGTTGCAACAAGCGGCTGCCGACAGTGAGGCGACGCCGGCGATGCCGCTCGACGTCTGCGGCGCGATGACACAAGGCATGATCGGCTATTGGTTTGAAAATGCACTCACAAAAGCGCTTCGGGCCCGCGGGCTCGAACGTTCGGTCGCCCCGATCGTCACTCGGGCCGTCGTCGATCCAAACGACAGCGCCTTCAGTCACCCGACGAAACCGATCGGCCCTTTCTATTCACAGGAAGAAGCGATACGAATCGAACGAGAGAGCGGCTACGTGTTCAAAGAAGATGCCGGTCGAGGATATCGCCGGGTCGTACCGAGTCCGTTCCCGGTCGCAATCTGTGAGCATGCGGTCATCCGCGACCTCGTCGAGAGGGAACATATCGTCGTCGCCTCAGGCGGGGGCGGCATCCCGGTCGTCGACACGCCAGACGGCTATGTCGGGGTCGAAGCCGTCATCGACAAAGATTTCGCCGCCGCGAAACTGGCCGAACTCGTCGAAGCAGACATGCTCCTCATCTTGACGGCGGTCGACCACGTATACGTCAATTTCGGGACGTCTGAAGAAGCGGCTCTCGAAGAGACGACGAAAGAGCAGCTCGAGACGTACATCGCGGAAGGACAGTTCGCACCGGGCAGCATGTTGCCGAAAGTACGGGCCGCTCTCCAATTCGCGGAAACGGGAGAAGGTCGCGTCGCTGTCATCACATCGCTCGCTCAAGCACGGACGGCCGTTCGCGGCGATATCGGGACGAGGGTTCGTCTGGCCGCTACGTTACAGCAATAAAAATTATCGGACACCGTGGCTTGCCGCCACGGTTTTTTTGATGAAATCGCCTTGCGTCGTTTTCAAGGCGACGACATCGGGAAGGGAAGTTGTATGTCGAAACAGACATTGCGATCATCATTGGTGTAAACGGTTGCACTATATTGGGAAGGAAGTGACGAAGAGCGGCGACGCTCAATTTTATGCGCCTATTTGAACAAGAGAACGTTTATACGAAGCAAATGAAACCGCAGGCAGACGAACGTGCCATCGTCCAAGGAAGTTGTTATCGCTTCACCGTGCTCACGAGTCAATTGATTCGGATGGAGTACGCCGAGGATGGTGTGTTTGAAGATCGACCGACCCAAGTCGTCTGGAATCGTGACTTCGAGGTGCCAGAATTTCGTGTCGTCGAAGACGACCATGAGCTCCAAATCATCACCGAACACGTCCATTTGTACTATACGAAAGGACATTTCGCTCCGAACACGCTGTATGTCGACGTGAAAGGAAACTTCAGCACGTATTACAGCCGCTACACGTTCCAAGGTCCGGAGCGGACGCTGAAAGGGACGGCCCGTACGCTCGACCATGTCGACGGCGCGACCGAACTCGGGGAAGGGGTCGTATCAAAGCAAGGCTACGCGGTCATCGATGATTCGAGTTCGTTCATCATGACGGACGATCGCTTCGTCGAACCGAGGCGAAAAGGAATCCATGATTTATATTACTTCGGCTACGGACACGAGTATCGTCGAGCACTTCGCGATTTTTATCAGTTGACCGGCCCGACGCCACTTCTTCCCCGTAAAGCACTCGGCAACTGGTGGAGCCGCTATTGGCGATACGATGAGACGGAGTATAAGGCGCTCATGCGCCGCTTCAAAACCGAGGACATCCCGTTCTCGGTCAGTGTCATCGACATGGATTGGCACGTCACGGACGTCCCAGAGGAGTACGGGAGTGGGTGGACCGGATATTCTTGGAATAAAAACTTGTTCCCGGACCCGAAAGGCTTCTTGACGTGGCTAAAAGAAGAAGGCCTTCTCGTCACGTTGAATTTACATCCGGCTGACGGGGTGCGTGCTTTTGAAGACCAGTACGCGGCGATGGCCGAGGCGATGGGGGTCGACCCGGCGACGGGCGACCGGATCCCGTTTGACTTCTCTGACAAACGTTTTATCCAGGCGTACTTTGAACAGATGCATAACCCTCACGAGGCGGACGGCGTTGATTTTTGGTGGATCGACTGGCAACAAGGGTCGACGTCGAAGATGGAAGGGCTCGATCCGCTCTGGATGCTCAACCACTACCACGCGGTCGACATCGCCCGCGACGGCAATCGCCCGCTCATCTTCTCTCGTTATGCCGGACCGGGGAGCCACCGTTACCCGATCGGCTTCTCGGGGGATACACTCATCTCATGGGCGTCGCTCGCGTTCCAACCGTATTTCACGGCGACGGCGGCCAACATCGGATATGGGTGGTGGAGTCATGACATCGGAGGTCACTACCGCGGTGCGAAAGACGACGAGCTCGCTGCCCGCTGGGTCGCCTTCGGTGTGTTCAGCCCGATCATGCGTCTTCACTCGACGTTTAGCATCTTCAACGGCAAAGAGCCTTGGCGGTTCGGCTTAGAGGCCGAACGTTCGATTAAATCGTTCTTGCGCCTGCGTCATCAGCTCCTCCCGTATTTATATACGATGAACTGGCGCAATCATATAGAGGCGACCCCGCTCATCTTGCCGATGTATTACGATCATCCTGACGAGGAGGCAGCCTATGATGTGCCGAACGAGTACTACTTCGGCAGCGAGTTGATCGTCTCGCCGATCGTCGAACCGATGAACGAACGCCTTCACGTCGCCGCGACGAACGTTTGGTTGCCGCGCGGCGACTGGTTCGACTTCTTCACGGGGCATCGTTATGGCGGCGACAAGTCGTTGCGGGTGTTCCGCGGTCTCGATGAACAGGCCGTATTCGCGAAAGCCGGGGCCATCATCCCGATGGCGAGGCACCACTCGGGACGTAACGACACGGACAATCCAGAAGCGCTCGAAGTCGTCATCTTCCCGGGCGCCTCGAACACGTTCACATTGTATGAAGATAACGGAACGGACCGGGCGTATGAGACCGGGGCTTTCGCAGAGACGACGTTCACCCTCGATTGGGAGGCAAGAAGCCTTCACATCGAGGTGTCGGGTGACCGAACGGTGCTGCCGTCACAGCGCGACATCACGTTACTCGTTCGTGGGGTGACCGGGAACGGTGAATACAAGCAAGAGACACAGACGCTCCGAATCGAACTCGGGACGATCGAGGCGGAAATGACGGTGGAGCTGCCGGTCGAACTGACGACGAACGACCATCGACTCGACCGGCTCTATCGCTTCCTCGACCGCGCTGAAATCTCGTATGACTTGAAAGACCGACTTTACCGGATGGCGACGGCGAAGACGCGACTCGAGGCGTGGTTGTTCGATTTGCACGCGCTGGAGCTCGAGCGAGATCTTCAAGATGCGATCATGGAACTGATGCTAGATTGAAGAGGGGGATTTCCCCTCTTTTTTCTTGTCAGAAAACTGTCGGAATTTGAAAGCGTTTACATAAGGGGGGTCCGTTATACTTAAGAGAGAAGAAGCTGATTGAGGAAGTGAGGGATGCACGATGTCACAACGATGGACCATCGACGACTTGAGACAAATCGATGTCTTTCAAAAGTGTGCTAGTCGCGAATTGGAGACACTCCTGCCGCACGTTTACTGCCGCACGTATCGAAAAGGACAGATTCTGTTTATGGAAGGTGACCCACGCGAGCGCGTCTATTTTTTGATGGACGGCTACGTCAAACTCGAACGGTTAAATGAAGCGGCGACTTATCAATATGCAGACTATTTGAAACCGAAGCAACTGTTCCCATACAGCGGCATGTTCACAGAGACATATTATCGGCACTCGGCGGAAGCGCTCACCGACATCTCGGTCATCTACATGCCGACCGACCGTTTCGAACAACTCGTCTCGAGAAACGCGACGATGCTCCTGCATATTGTCGGACAGATGAACCGGATTCTTGACCTGCACGAACGGCGTGTTCAAGAGATCATTACGCCGAGTGCGACCGATCGGGTGTTGAACACGATCCATTACTTGATCGAAGACCTCGGGGAACGCGATGCCGACGGGGTCCGGGTCCGTTGTCCGTTCACGACGGTCGAGCTGTCACGCATCTCAGGGACGTCACGGGAGACGGTCTCGAACATCTTGTCTCGGCTCCGAAAAGAAGACATCCTTCAAGTGGAGGCTCGTCAACTCGTCACCGAACATCCTGAATACTTCGAGCAAGCGAGCCATTGACACCGTTCTAAAAGGACGGTGTTTTTTTGCATGTCCCGTTAAGCGAAGCGTTCGCTATGAAACGATTCATACGATATAATTAGTGAGAATCATCACAAAGAAATGATGTTATGGATTGTTAGAAAGGATGAACGCAGTGAAACGACTGCAAGCTCTCGCTTTAGCCGAAAGACGGCATATCGTCGGGCTCGTCATCGCGGCCGTCATGATCGGCTTGTCGATATTGGCCCAGGCATATTTGATCGTCGATGTCGTCGATCGAGTTTTCTTAAAAAATGAATCATTTGAAAGTGTCCTCCCAGCGCTCGGATGGCTCGTCCTCGCCCTGCTCGTGCGGGCGATGTTCGGTTACGTCTCGGGCCGAATCGGGGCGAGTCTGGCGGAGAAGGCGAAGCGGACGCTAAGGCGCCAGTTGCTCGACCGCTACACGTCGAATCCGATCGAGACCTCGCTGTCTGGTCAGTCCGGGAAAAAAGTGAGCGTCTACATGGATGCGGTCGATGAAGTCGATGCTTATTTCAGTCAATACTGGCCGCAAGTCATCCAAACGTCGATCATCCCGCTCCTCATCCTCATCGTCGTCTTCAGCCAACATTGGATCTCAGGCGTCATCATGATGGTGACGGCACCGTTCATCCCGATTTTCTTCATCATCATCGGGATTGCGACCCAAAAAAAGTCTGAACAACAGATGGAGAAGATGAATCAGTTCTCGGGTAAGTTTTTGGACGTCTTGCAAGGCTTGACGACGCTTAAGCTCTACGGGCGGACCGAACGGGAAGCCGAAGCCATCGAGAAGAGCAGCCTTGATTTTCGGGATGCGACGATGGTCGTCTTGAAGACCGCTTTCTTGTCCGGACTCATGCTCGAGTTTATCTCGATGCTCAGCACCGGCGTCGTCGCGCTTGAAGTCGCGCTTCAGATGGTCGTCTGGCAAAACTTGACGTTTTTCGCAGGGTTCTTGATTCTCGTGTTGGCACCTGAATATTACCTTGCCATTAAAGATTTAGGCGGGGCGTTCCATACCGGTCGCGGCAGCATGGGCGCGGCCGACCGGATTTTCGAGGCGCTCGATGCTCCTGAGGAACGCATCACATGGGGCGACCGTGTATTGTCGAACCGCACCCCGGAGCTCGCCCTCGATGGCGTCTCGTTCCAATATGAAGGCGGGCGCTTTACGCTCCATCCGCTCAGCGGCAACATCCCGGCTCGCTCCCACGTCGCGTTGGTCGGAGCGAGCGGGTCAGGGAAGACGACCGTCTTGAACGTCTTGTCCGGACTCGTCAATCCGGACGCCGGGCGAGTTCTTGTGGACGGCCAGCCGCTCCAGACGTACACGGATACGTCTTGGTACGGAACGGTCGGATACATCTCACAAAACCCTTACTTGTTCGCCGGGACGCTCGCTGACAACATCGCGCTCGGCGAAACGGCCGACGAGGCGGCCATTCTGCGGGCGGCGGAAGCGGCGGGGCTCACCGACGTCATCGATCACTTGCCGGACGGGCTCGATACCGAGCTCGGGGAAGGCGGTTACGGACTCTCAGGCGGCGAACGGCAACGACTCGCTCTCGCCCGCGCCTTCTTGAAGCGGCCGGGCATCATCTTGTTCGATGAACCGACGACAGGGCTCGATTTGATGACCGAACGGATTGTCCGGCGGTCGATTGAGGAATTGTCACGTGACGCGACGCTCGTCACCGTCGCGCACCGCCTGCACACGATCAAGCAGGCTGATGCGATTTGGTTCATGGAAGAAGGCGAGCTCGTCGCGCGTGGGACGCATGAACAGATGCTCGATGTGCCGGCCTACGCCGACTTGTTCGCACTGCAGAAAGGAGTGAGCGGATGAGTTCACTTTGGACAATCACCAAATGGATGATGAAAGAGAAGAAGGATATCGTCCTCTCGGTCTTCTTCGGTTACGTGGCCGGGATTGCCGCCGTCGCGTTGTTCGCGGCGAGCGGGTATCTCGTCTCACGGGCCGGGCTCGTGCCGCCGCTCTATGCGCTCATGATCCCGGTCGTCTTGATCAAATTGTTCGGCGTCATCCGGGCAAGCGCGAGGTACCAAGAACGCCTCGCGTCGCACCGGGCGACGTTCACGATTTTGAGCGAACTTCGCGTTCGGTTTTATCGACAGCTCGAACCGCTCGTCCCGAACATCTTTGCGAAGTACCGGAGCGGGGATTTGCTCGCGCGTGTCGTCGGGGACGTCGAAAGTTTACAGAATTACTTTCTGCGCGTGTTCTATCCACCTATCATCTTAGTGCTCGTCTTCATGAGCACGATCTTTTTCGTCACGTACTTCTCATTGTTCGTCAGCCTTTGGATCTTGTTTGGCGTGTTCGTGACCGGATTTTTGATTCCGGTGTTGTTCGCCGGGATCCGCGCCAAACACGACCAAGAGATTCGGGCGTTGCGCGGTGACTTGTCGAGCGGGATGACGGAGATGATGTACGGTTATCGAGACTTGTTGCTGCATGATCAACTCAGTCGCACGCGAGACGATTTACTCGATCGAAGTGATCGATACGCTGCGGTGCAGCGGCGAGACGTGACGAACCAGTTCTTCAACTCGTCGCTCGTCGTCGGGGCATCTCTCCTCGTCTCGTGGGGAGTGCTCGCCATCGGCGCTTACCTCGTCGTCGGAGGAGATCTCGACGGGCTCTTCCTGGCGATGCTCATCATGATGTCGCTCACGGCGTTCGAGAATGCGACACCGATGGCCGTCTTCCCGGGTCATTTTGCGGACAGCAAACAAGCGGCTGACCGATTGCTCGAGGTCGTCGCCCCGAGCGAGGCGATCGAGGCGGCAGAGGCCGCACGACATCCGATCTCGCTTCTGGCGGCGCCAGCGCTCAAAGTCGAGGGCGTGAGCTATCGCTACCCGGACACGTTCCGTGACGTTCTCGTCGACGTCGACGCCACGTTCGCGAGCGGAACGAAAACGGCAATCGTCGGACCGAGCGGGTCGGGGAAATCGACGCTCTTACAGTTGCTCCTCGCTTTTATTCGCCCCGATGAAGGAAACGTCCTCATCGACGAGTCGCGCCTAGACGATGTCACCCAGGCGTCGGTTTGGGAGCACGCGAGCGTCGTCCTGCAAGAGAATCACTTCTTCTTCGGGACGGTGCGCGACAATTTGGCGCTGGCCGGTGAACATGCGGACGACGCGATGACGGCAGCGCTCAGAAGCGTCCGGCTCGACTTCTCACTCGATGAACCGGTGCTTGAGAAAGGGGCCAACTTGTCGGGCGGAGAACGTCAACGACTCGCCATCGCCCGGGCGCTGCTCAAAAACGGCTCGCTCTGGCTTCTCGACGAGGCGACCTCGGCGCTCGATGCGCGGACCGAGGCGGATGTGTACGCCGCGATGTTCGACACGGCACAGGCGTCGACGCTCATCATGGTCAGTCACCGTCTGAACGGCCTCGAGGCGTTCGATCAAATCATCGTCATGGAAGCTGGCCGTGTCATCGAGGTCGGTTCGTACGAGGACTTGATGCGAAGCCGTGGCACGTTCTATGCCTTGAAGCAAATCGAGCAAGATGTGTTCGCCTAAATGAAAAACGAGCGGCTCCGTCGGAGAGCCGCTCGTTTTTTTTATGGCAAATCTGGGTGCAACAAATGGGGGTTGTCGCATTGCTTTCAAAAAGAGTGTCGTGGAGGGGAATCCACGTGACGCATGCGTTTGGGGAACGAGCGCGTCAAGCTTTTGGGAGCTACACGTTGAGTATAAATGATAACGATTATCATTGTCAATTGAAAATCGAAAGAAAAACTGCGGCCGGTACGGGCCGCAGTCACACGAATTGAATTAGCTAGATGGTACGCCTTTACTTAATGTAAAGCGGAGCAGGCTGAACAAGTATCGAATATAGAATAACGAGAAAGCATAAAATACAGCCATGACCGGAGAGGCGATGTTGACGCCTGGAATGTTCATGAGAAACTCTAAGACGAGAATCGATAGCAAGAAGATATATAGTGTCGCATCGAGATAGAGCGGCATTAACTTTCCGCGCTGGTGCCAAAACGTTCGCACGAGCGGGGCGACGATCATCCCGATGATGCGTTCAGCGAAACCGATGCTCAAGACGGCGATCATGAAAGCGGCGACCGTTTCAAATCCGATGAGACGCGGGAAGGCGAGCATTGAAAGGAGGAGAAGCGGTCCGATGAAAATCGTCATCGAAATCGAGGTGCGTAAAAAGATGAATAAGTTCCGTTTTAATGTATCGACTCCCCCAAAGAGCGATTGGCGGAACGTCTTACCACGTTGATAGTCGAGGACGAACGATCCCACGAACATCAATCCGAATAATGATAACAATACTGCCATGAAATGTGTTTCCCCTTTTTCTAGTCAAATCAATGATTACAAAAGTCTTACGAACCAAAGTCTAGCCTAGTGTACCGATTCGACCAGAGAAAGTAAAGCAGGAAAACTGACAAACGTGTTAAACCTTTACGAACGTTCATTGGCTTTATGAAGCCAATATGAAGCGATTGCGTCCTGATTCTTTTGCGTGGTATAACGCTTCATCCGCATGTTTCAACACACTGTCGACCTCGATATCGTTCGAATGGCAAGCACCAAGCGAGACGGTGATGTGAAGTGTGCCGGCACTCGTCTCGAACGGGAACGTCGAGACTTTTTCTCGTATAGATTCGGCGAGGCGGGACACCTCGACTTTTTGAGCGTTCGGCATGATGATTAAAAATTCTTCCCCACCGAAGCGGCCGACGAGGTGGTCTTCGCGACTCTCGGCAACAAGAAGCATCCCGAGCTCGCGTAACACGTCGTCCCCGACATCGTGTCCATACGTATCATTGACGCGCTTGAAATGGTCGATATCGACGAGAATGAGCGCATATTCTTCCGCCTCGACCGTCAAGTTCGCCATCGCTTCGTTCAAGAGCCGGCGGTTGGCGATCCCGGTCAACGCATCGGTGCGGGCGAGCTGTTGCTGATGCTGGACGTTCTCGAAGTGGCGGCGCAACTCATGGAGCAGACGGTAGGCGGCGCACGCCCCGACGTACGCCATCACGATGTAGACGAGCAGGATCGGATAAAACAGTTCGAGCGGCAGTGCGTAGTAAAGCGCCGATCCAAATACGGCGACGCTGATCGTTGTAAAGATGAGCAACGTGTTCCGGGTGTTATCGAGCTTGAAGCGCAACAGGCTCGTCGGAAGGACGAGCGCGACCATCGTCAACACCGCCAAGTAAAAACCGACGAACTCGCCGTCGGTGATCATGAAAAAGCGTCCGATCAAAAATAAGCTCCCGGCGACCACCCCGCTGACCCAGCCGCCGAACAAGACGGCGAGCGAGATTGGGATTGCCCGCAAATCGATGAGCACACCTTCGAGATGAAGGGCGTTCGCGAGCAATATCAAGGCGACGAGCCCGCTCTGAACACCAAGTAGCACCCGGCTTTTAAGCGGGGACTTCGGAGTCAGGCGGGGCCGGTTGCGATACGGCAGAAAGGAGATGGTGAACAGCGTGAAGAGAATGCATAAGTCGATGAAGAATGAATTGATGATGGTGAGCATGAACATAGTCCCCCTGCGTGAAATGGAAATGATTACTTTATTTTATCATAGGCAGATGGAGCTGGCTTCGTTCGATTGGGACGAACCTGCTCACCACTCACGCCACTCTTCGGTTATGTCCTCGTCCGTCTCATACCCGACGAGCGCTGCTCCGGCCACGATAAACTCGTACAGCTCTTCTCGCTCTAACGTCTCGATGAAATAGTCGTGCTCCTCGTCCAATTCGTTCAAGCGCAAAACGAGGTCGCGAACAGCGGCCAATACCGAGTCCTCTGAACCGTCCGAACGCGTCAATACGGTTATATAGCGTTTAAGGGCGGCATCGACGGCAAGGATCGCGGACAACGTATAGACGTCATCCCCTTCATTCAATCGGTCTTCCCAAACGAGCGTCGGGCGATTCGCCCATAATGTGTCTACGTTCATATTGCCGCCTCCTTTGAAATGTTAAATCGAGCTTCCCCTCTATCATATCAAAAATGTTTGGTATGATAGATAAAAAAGGGGGACTGTCCGTGCGTTATTGGGATCACTTTAAACGAGCGTTCATTCCGATCGCGCTCATTTTGATCGGGCTAGCAATCTTTTATACTTTATCGGCACGCGGCAACCTGGCGTTGACCGTACTTGGCGCCGGGATTGTCGGTGTGATTTTATTTTTAGTGATGCGGCATATGAACCGAGTCGAAGACTGAAGGCGAGAACACGTTCGTGGTTCTCGTTTTTTGTTGTCGCTCCATTTTTTTGGGTACACTACATAGTAAGGAGGGATTCAACATGGCAAAAGCTACGTTCGCGGGAGGCTGTTTTTGGTGCATGGTCAAACCGTTTCATAAATACGAAGGGGTCGAACACGTCATCTCGGGTTACACCGGGGGACATGTCGATAATCCGACGTATCAGCAAGTCTGTTCTGAGACGACGGGTCATTTAGAGGCCATCGAGGTCACATACGACCCCGATATCATTTCGTACGAGGAACTGTTAGACATCTATTGGCGTCAAATCGACCCGACAGACGGTGGTGGACAATTCAATGACCGCGGTGAATCCTACCGCCCGGCCATCTTCTACCATTCAGAAGAGCAACGGGACGCAGCCGAACGTTCCAAACAAGGTGTCGAGGACTCGGGCCGGTTCGACCGCCCGATCGAGGTCGAGATCCGTCCGGCGAAGACGTTTTGGGAGGCGGAAGACTATCATCAAGACTATTACAAGAAGAACCCGTTCCGCTATGAGATGTATCGGGTCGGCTCGGGTCGCGCCAAGTTCGTCAAAGAAGCATGGAGCGACAAGAAACAACAGAAAGAGTTGAAAGAACGGCTCACGCCGATGCAGTATAAAGTGACGCAGGAGAACGGGACCGAACCGCCGTTTCAAAATGAATATTGGGACGAAGAACGGGAAGGATTGTACGTCGACATCATCGACGGGACACCGCTCTTCACGTCACGCGACAAATTTCAGTCCAATTGCGGTTGGCCAAGCTTCGCCCGACCGATCGAAGAAAAACGTCTCGATATGAATATGGACACGTCGCACCATATGGTCCGTACGGAAGTCCGCTCGAAGCGGGGCGATAGCCATCTCGGGCATCTGTTCGATGATGGTCCGAAAGAGCTCGGCGGTTTACGCTATTGCATCAATTCGGCCGCCTTGCGCTTCATTCCGAAAGAAGAGCTCGAGTCAGCCGGTTACGGGGAGTACAAGCACTTATTTGATGCGTGAAGGGGAGAATTCGATGTTCACTTCGGTCAAACAACAAATTCGCCGAGAAACGATTGCGACCGTCCTCGACTATTACGACACGTCGGTCCGTCATCTGTCTGAGGAGGCGCGGCGGGAAAAGTACGAGAAGATGAGCGCGAGCCCGTTCTCATTTTTCCGGGGCAGCTCACACTTGTTTTACTACGATTTCGCGAAAGTGCCGCTCGCGTTCGATACGGGCGAAAAACATCCGACGTTCATTCAAGGTGACCTTCATTTCGAGAACTTCGGCGTGTTCGAGGACGGCGCCGGCACGATCATTTACGACGTGAACGATTTCGACGAGGCGTATATCGGCTCTTATTTGTTCGATGTGCTGCGGATGGCAATCTCGGTCAACTTGTTCGCCGCCGAGTCGGGGTTCGACGCCACGAAGGCAATCGAGACGTACGCCGAAGCGTATGCGCGCGCCATCGCCCGTTACGCGAAAGGGGAAGACGAGGACGTCCAGTTCACGAAAGCGAACACGTCGAAAGCGATCAGGAAAGTGATCAAGAAAGCTGAGCAGAAGAAAGACGCGTTCATGGCGGAACGGACCGAGGTGCGCGACGAAGAACGTTACTTCGCGACGAGTGAGGACCTGATCCCTGTCAGTCCAAGCATGAGCGAGAAAATAAAGAGTGCCTGGCCAGACTATTTATCCTCATTATCGGAGACACACCGTCACCATGCGGATCACTATGAAGTGAAAGATATCGCCATCAAGCTCGAGAGCGGGACGGCCTCGATTGGCCTCGAACGTTATTACATCTTGATTGAAGGGGCGGACGCGGAGCATGATGAAGACGTCATTCTCGAGATGAAACAAGCCCAGTCGGCCGTACCGTCGCTCTTCTTACCGACGCACTCGCTGTTCGAGGACGGGCTTTCACATCAAGGGGCACGGGTGACCGCGGCGCAACGGGCGATGGTGCATAGCCGCGACCCGTACCTCGGCTACTTGACGATCGATGGCAACGCCTATTACGTGCGGCAACGTTCTCCGTACAAGCGGAAAGTAAAAGCGAAACACATTAAAAATGAAGACTCGTTGATCGAGACGTTGAAAGTTCAAGCGGAAATCACGGCCAAAATGCATGCGCGGGCCGACGCTGACGCCAACGTCCTCGACTATGAGGCGAGTGAACACATCGCCGCGGCGATTGGGGACGCGCGGGCGCTCTTCGTTCGCCAACTCTCACGGTGGGCTAAGTTTTATGCGACACAAGTACGGTTCGATCATGAGGCGTTCCAATCTTGGTTGGACGAACGCGAGAAACAAACGTGACGCTTGCGAGGGGTGACGACTTCCTGCACAATGATGGGGTAAAGGATGTGGACGAATGATCACAGAACAACAACTCATCGCCCAGATGAAACACGTGATGACGCAAATCGAACAGTCGAGCGGAGAAACGCAGAAACGACACGTCGCCAAGTTGATGGGCTACTGCGAACTGTTGCTCGCGGATCCGGTATCGAGCCCTTCCGTTCAACCGACCGCCCCCGTGACGGTGGCACCTGCAACGGAAAAACCGCCGCTAGATCGACAAATGGCGGCTTTCCTCGGCATTCCGCTCGAAGAAGACGATCAACCGAAAACCGATTCGTTGCTCGATTTTTAAGCCGCGCCTGATGGCGTGGCTTTTTTGAGTCGTCTGCATTGACTTATATACCATAGGGGGTATAATAAGGTTAATAAAACTTACGCATAACGGAGGCGGACACATGCTTGATTTCTTATTTG
Organism: Exiguobacterium aurantiacum DSM 6208; assembly: GCF_000702585.1. Taxonomy (GTDB): domain Bacteria; phylum Bacillota; class Bacilli; order Exiguobacteriales; family Exiguobacteriaceae; genus Exiguobacterium; species Exiguobacterium aurantiacum. Next base: position 754,000 of record NZ_JNIQ01000001.1, read on the forward strand.
TGGCGGTAGTGATTGGTTTGATTTATTTCTGGTGGACGAAACGAAATAGTGTGAAGACGGTCTCGACGGATGAGTTGAAACGGAAAATTGCCGAGGAGCGCAACATTCAACTGCTTGACGTCCGAGAGCCTCAAGAATACCGTGGCGGGCATATTAAACAAGCGAAAAACGTTCCATTATCAGGATTCGGGAATGCGAGCGCCCAATATCCAAAAGATAAAGATCGCCCTGTGTATGTGATCTGTCAAAGCGGCATGCGCAGCCAGCGAGCTGCCGCTATGCTCCAAAAAGCAGGCTACACGGACGTTTACTCTGTAAAAGGCGGCATGAGTTTCTGGCGCGGATAAAACAATCATCATTCGGCTGACCAATTCAGGTCAGCCGAATTTTTTTGAAGGACGTTTCTACTTTAGCTTTTATGGGGATTCTGCTACGGTAGGAACATAGGAAAGAGAGAGGGGTACACGACATGGCAGTCATTTTATTTGATATTGACGGGACGCTCGTCGACACGACGGTCCCGATGACGAAAGCGATTCACAAGGCGCTAGAGCAACTCCCGCACTTACCGAAACCGAGTGAGGACGCTGTCCGGTCAGGATACGGTTTGGCAGGTAACGCGTTTTGGGAACACGTCATCCCGGAAGCGACGCTCGAGGAGATTCGACAAATCCGCAAATTGCGCCATGAGACGCTTGAACAAGCGATGGCAGGCCAAGACGTCTTGTTCGACGGGATTTATGAGATGCTCGAGACACTTCATACGAACGGTCATACGTTGACGACGGCGAGCAACTGTGGCGTCCACTATTTGAATTTGATTCTCGACTCGCAAGGGATCCGACGCTTCATGACCGCGCCGGAATGTTTGGAATCGGTGAGTGGGGAAAAGAAAGCCGATATTTTGACGGCGCACCGACTTCGTCACGGCGACACGGACTACGTCATGGTCGGTGATCGCAAGTCCGACGTCGAGGCGGCACGGGCTCACGACTTCCCGGTCGTCTTGACCGGATTCGGTTTCGGCAATGACGAGGAATGGGCGCTCGCGGATCATGTGATCGCCACCCCGGCCGATCTGATTGAATGGGTCGAACAGTGAAAAATGACCGGTTGAACGCATGTTCAACCGGTCATTTTTATAGTCCGAGCGAGATATACTTCACTTCTAAAAACTCTTCGATGCCATGATGGCCGCCTTCGCGTCCAAGGCCACTCTCTTTCCATCCACCGAACGGGGCTTGCGGGGTCGAAGGGAGTCCGTCGTTGACGCCGACGATGCCGTATTCGAGTGCTTCGGCCAAATAGAGCGCCTCGTTGATGTCTTGGGTGAACACGTAGGCGGCGAGACCGAACGGCGTCGCGTTCGCTCGTTCGATGACTTCTTCAAGTGTTTCAAACGAGGCGATCGGTGCGACCGGACCGAACGTTTCCTCGTTCATGCACAGCATGTCCTCGTTCGCATAGCGGACGACAGCCGGACGAACGAACAATCCGTCAAGTTGCTCGCCGCCGGTGATCTCTCCCCCTCGGATTTGAGCGTCCTCGAGATGTTTCATAACTTTATCGACGCCGTCATCGTCGATGAGCGGGCCGATGTCGACGCCGTCATCAAGTCCGTTGCCGACTTGGAGCGTCTCGACGGCTTCAATGAACTTCTCGGAAAACTCGTCAACGATGGAGCGTTCAACGTAGATGCGGTTCGCACAGACGCACGTCTGTCCGCCGTTACGGAATTTCGTCGCGATCGCTTGCGGGACGGCCTTCTCCAAATCGGCTTTGGCGGTGACGATGAGCGGGGCGTGGCCACCGAGCTCGAGTGATATTTTTTTCATCGTGTCGGCGGCGCCGCGCATGAGCGTTTTCCCGACCTCTGTCGATCCGGTGAACGTCAATTTTCGGACGCGTGGATCATGTTGCCACACTTTGACGATGTCCGAGGCGGTACCGGTGACGAGGTTGATGACGCCAGGGGGGAAGCCCGCTTTTTCCGCCAACTTCACGAGTTCGATCGCCGTGAGCGGAGTGGCCGATGCCGGTTTGATGATGACGGTGCAACCGGCGGCGAGCGCGGGGGCGACTTTCCGGGTGATCATCGCGGCCGGGAAGTTCCATGGCGTGATCGCCGCGACGACGCCGACCGGTTGTTTGATGGCGAAGATGCGCTTGTTGGTCGCCGAAGCGGGAATCGTCTCCCCGTACACACGGCGGCCTTCAGCGGCGTACCATTCGATGAACCCGTTGGCATAGCGAACCTCCCCGACAGCTTCCTTCAATGGCTTTCCTTGCTCCTCGACCATCGTCCGGGCGATCGCGTCCGTCTCTTCGGCAATCAAGCGGTGCCATTCAAGCAATAAGGCGCCCCGGTCTTCGGCTGTGCGTTGTTGCCATTCCGTCAGCGCGGCGTGAGCCGCGTCGACCGCAAGCCGGGCCTCGTCCTCGTCACTTTTCGTCACCGTGGCCATAATGTTGCCGGTCGCCGGATTCCGTACTTCAATCGTCTCATCCGTCTCGATCCATTCACCGTTGATGAAGTTGTTTTCAGCTCGCATCGTTTTCTCCCCTTTCGTCTGGGTGCACATTTAAGAAAGTACCCGATTTCAAAAAACATACACAATTTTACAATGGCTCATACAAAAAAACCGTCACTCGAAAGAGTGACGGGACGGTCAGACGCGGAAATCTTGCCGGGCCAAGTGGCGGATTTTGCGGCCGAGGCGTCTTGCGTTGAAGTAGGCGAGGACAGCGACGACCCCACCTGACCAGAACAGCCACTCATCTGGACGGACATAGCCGAACAGTCCGACGAGCAAGCCGAGGATGATGACGCCCGAGTTGAACGTCTGGCGATGGAGCAGTTCTTTTGATTCGAGTTGGCGCTGGAACATCGCTTGTTCGGACAGGCGCTTACGCGTCGGTTCTTTCAAATAGTTGTCGAGCAGTGGCGGGACGTTCAATAACTTTTTGCCGTAATTGAGCGCCGTCATGACGTAGCGGTTTTGAATCGTCGTCCCGTCCGCTTCGAGCCATTGGATGACGATCGGCTTCCCGAGCGTGAACAAATCGATTTTCGAGTCCAAAATTTGCAGGATGCCGAGCAGTGTCGAGGCGGCCCGGCCGAAGAACGCGAACTCGGCCGGAAGTTGAATCGGCTCATTTTTGACGAGAAGCTGGATATCTTGCAACACTTTCTCGATCAACTTCGTATCGACCGTTTCAATGTCGGTCTCTAAGTAAAAAGTGACGGCCTTTTCGAGCGCTTGCCGGATGTTATGCTTGTTCGCTGTCGGCAAGAGGAAGCGTAAATCCTCGAGCCCATCGACGACGCCGTCGTAGTCGAGTGAGATGAACGCTTGCAAAATCTTCCGGATCGTCGCCATATCTTGCGGTGTCGTCGATCCGACCATGCCGAAGTCGAGTAAGATGATCGTCCCGTCGGCGCGGATTTGAACGTTTCCGGGATGCGGGTCGGCGTGGAACTTTCCGCCGAACAGAAGTTGTTCGGCCGCCATCGTAAACAGTCGTTCGGCCAAGGCCGAGCGGTCGATATTGTTTTCTTTTAAGAAGGCGAGGTCGGTGATTCGGCGCGCGTCGACCCAATCCATCGTGAGGACGCGGTTCGTACATAAGTGATCGTAGTAATCCGGGATGTAGACATTCGTGTTGTCAGCGTACTTCGCCTTGAAATAATGGGCGTTTTTCAATTCGGTCTGAAAATTTAATTCATCCCCGATGACAAAAATCATTTGGCGATATAAGCTATCTAAGTCGGTCGATTTTGCGAGAGCAGTCCGCTTGAGCATTGTCGTGACGATGCGCATCGCCTTAAAGTCGGTTCGAATGATTTTTTCGATGTCCGGACGTTGGATTTTCAACGCGACCCGCTTGCCGTTTTCGAGTAGCGTCGCGCCGTACACTTCGCCGATTGAGGCGGAGGCGACGGCCTCGATATCGACGTCTTTGACGACTTGCGTATAGGGGACGCCCCAGTCGGCCTCGAGAATGGCCCGTGACTTATCCCAACCGGACGTCGGGACGCGGTCGACGAGTTCGGACAATTCGTTGAGCACGGACGGTGGTAACAAGTCGGCCCGAATCGACAAAAATTGACCGAGTTTGATGAGAAGACCTTCCAAGCGAAGGGCGTTCCGTTTGTACTCGCGGGCGAGCTGAAGCATGAGTGCCTCATACTCTTCTTGGGAGGCGAGACCTTGCTGCTGTTTGCGCGAGAAGGCGTAAATTTTGATGATGAATCGGGCGAACATTGTGACGATAATCCATATGCGGAACAAAGCGATTCGTTTCATAAAAGTACCGACATCCTTTACAAGCAGTCGCTCGACTGATCTGATTTTTTGTATCTTTACTGTACCATACAATGCTTAGGAGAAAGGGCCAGGGATGTTCATGGAATGGGAATTACTCAACGTCGTCGGGACGGTTGCGTTCGCGGCGAGTGGTGCCATCATCGCGATGGACGAAAAGTACGATATTTTTGGGGTATGGCTGCTCGCCTTCACGACAGCGTTCGGCGGCGGTGCGATCCGAAACGTTTTGCTCGGCAACCCCGTCAGTTTAATTTGGCAACAAAATGACTTATTCATCCTTTGTTTTCTCGTCGCCCTGCTCATCTTCCTGCTGCCGAGCGTCGTCTTGCCGCACTGGGAACGATGGGGGGTCATCGTCGATGCGATTGGACTCGTCGCCTTCGCTTTCCAAGGGGCGCAAGTCGCCATCAAGCTCGACTTGCCGCTCTCGGCGGCGATCGCGGCCGCGGTTCTCACGGGAGTAGGGGGCGGGGTCGTCCGTGATTTGCTCGCGGGAAGAAAGCCGCTCGTTCTTCAATCGGAAGTGTATGCGATCTGGGCGATCATCATTGCCGTCGTCACATACTACTTCCAGCTGGAAGGCGGACTGCCGGTTTATGCGTTGCTCATTGTCGTCGCGACGCTTCGAGTGATATCCTACTATCGACAGTGGAATTTACCAGCACGTAAAGTAAGATAAGGGGGAACGGTTATGAAATTGTTATTGATCATCGGCGCGGCCTTGATGGCACTCGGCGTCGCCTTAGGGGCGTTTGGCGCCCATGCGTTGAAAGAGAAGGTCACACCGAACATGCTCGCGAACTGGCAGACGGGTGTGTTGTATCACATGATTCACGCCATCGGGATCATCGCATTAGCAAGCATCTTGATGAGAGTGAGCATCAGCCAGTTCAACACGGCGGGTTGGCTCATGTTGGCCGGAATCGTCTTTTTCTCGGGCAGCTTGTATGTCATGGCACTCACTGGCATCACGAAGCTAGGCGCCATCACACCGATCGGCGGTGTGTTGTTCATCGCGGCGTGGGTGTTCGTCATCATCGGCGCGCTCAAATTGTAACGAAATGTCCATACAGGGTTAACAATTCGTCTGTATCATCAGACGTGTGAGCCCCCTCGTGTTCACACCACAACGAACCACTCGGCCAGTCGTCGTCTTTGTGTATAACAAAGACAGCGACTGGCCCTTTTTTACGTTTACTGGAAATGGTGAAATGTAGGAAAAATGCATAAATACTTTTTGAACATAAGGTAAATGTTTTTCTATTTCCAACTACTATTACAGAAACATTTCGAAAATAAGAAATGAGAAAAACAGTTGAAATAAAGCGAAAGTGGGCATACCAACGGCATACCCACTTTGTTATCGTAACAAAAGTGAAATATAACTTTAACAGGAAAACATTCGATTCTTCGATATAATTAGTCGTGTTGAAACTGAAAAATTAATCGTTTTTGTTACATAGCAAAACGACCTTCATATTCGTACGTCATAAAATAGCCGTCAAAATAGAAAGGATGTCCGCATTGATCAACTGGAAACGCACCGTCTCGACACTGACACTCAGCGCCTTGCTCCTCGGATCACACTCGGTGGCCGATGCCTCGACAATCAAAGAGAAACAAGAGCAGCAGAAAAAAGTTCAAGACCAACGCAAAAACGTAAAAGATAACCAAGCGAACACATCGTCAAAAATCCAAGAGAACAATCAAGAAATCTCGAAGGTACAAGAAGAAGTCAACAAAATGGACGCCCAGCTCCAAGATATCATCTATGATGTCGCCGCGAAGCGCCAAGAAATCAAGCGTACGGAGATGAAAATCGAAGACCTTGAGGCGGACATTAAAGCTTATCAAAAGAAAATGGAAGCTCAAGAAGCGATGATGCGCGAGCGGATGGCCACGATGCAAATCAACGGTGGCGGCTCGATCAACTGGGCAGAATTTATTTTCGGTTCGAAAAACTTCTCTGACTTGATCACACGCATGATCACGGCCGGAACGATTCAACGCAGCGACCAAGAGTTGTTCAACGACTACGAGGCGACACGTCAATCTCTTCAAGAGGCACAGGCCGCATTGAAAGAGCAACGGGCCTCACTTTTAGAACAGCAGAAAGCGCTCGAAGCGCGTCAAGCTGACCTCGAGAAGAAGATGAAAGAGCGCGAGGCGCGTATTAAAGAACTTGAAGAGAAAAACATCGAGTTCGAGACGCAAATCTTCGACCTTCAAGAAATCGAAGCGACATTGATCGCACAAGAAGAAGCGATTGCAGCAGAAATCGAAGCGCAGCGCCGTGAAGAAGAAGAAGCACGCCGTCGTGCCGAAGAAGCAGCCCGTCAAGAAGCGGCTCGTAAGGCAGAAGAAGCACGTCTTGCTGAAGAAGCGAAAGCTGAAGCAGCCCGTCAAGAAGCAGCCCGTCAAGAAGCGGCACGTCAGGAAGCCGCGCGAGCAGAAGCAGCCCGTCAAGCTGCAGCTCAGCAAAAGCAGAACAGTAATAATAGTACCCAGTCGTCAGCATCTTCAAACCAAACGACACAAAATTCGACGCCGGCACCAAAACCGGCTGCGCCAGCACCGAAGCCAGCTGCACCAGCTCCAAAACCAGCAGCTCCGGCACCGAAACCAGCGCCAAGCACGCCGACTGCGTCGACGCCAGCTCCATCTGGTGCGATGTTCATCCAGCCTGCAGCGGGACGTTTCTCTCAAGGATGGGGACCGGCAAGCGGTCAATTCGGCTACACGTTCCATAACGGAGTCGATATCGCTGGACCAGTTGGCACGCCAATCCGCGCGTCAGCGACAGGTACGGTTATCCGCGCAGGATGGGGTGGGGCTTACGGAAACCACGTCATGATCGCGCACGTCATCAACGGTCAAGTGTGGACGACGGTTTACGCCCACTTGAACTCGGTGTCAGTCAGCGCCGGACAGCGTGTGACGCAAGGTTCGAACATCGGGACACTTGGAAACACAGGGAACTCGTCAGGCCCGCACCTCCACTTTGAGATTCACAGAGGCAGCTACTCGTACTCGTCATCGAGCGCGGGGAACACGGTCAACCCACGTCAGTTCTTCTAATTCAATCACACGAGCATCTGTCGATCGCGATAGGTGCTCGTTTTCATGACAAAAATCGCTCCTACCGCGTAAAGGTAGGAGCGATTTTTAGTTCGCCTGTTCGATGTCATCGGCTTGGTCATCCGATTTCCGGAAGCGTTCCCGGATGAAGTAGACGATCGTCAATCCGACTAACCACGGAATCCCGAACTTGAGCAAAATATCGAAGTCAGTGAACCATGTCGTGATCATCAAGCTAAGGAGCAAGACGGCCCCGAGGAGCGGCAAGACCGGGTACCCGATCATGCGGACCGGGAGCTTGCGTCCTGTCCATTTCTTACGGAAGAACAAGTGAGAGACGAACACCATGAACCATGTGAAGATGGCGCCGAACATCGAGATGCCCATGAGGAACGGGTACGACGTCTCCATGAAGATCTGCAGGAGTGCCGCGAGGACGATCCCGCCCGTCGAGACGAAGAGTGCGTACGTCGGGATCCCGTTCTGGCTAACTTTTTTAAATACACGCGGTGCGTCACCCGCCTCGGCGAGTGAGTACATCATCCGTGTCGAGGCATACAACTGCGCATTCATCGCCGAAAGGGCGGCGATCAAGATGACGAAGTTCAAAATACCGGCCGCGCCAGGCACGTCGAACTGTTGCATGACGAGGACGAACGGGCTTTGGTCGATCCCCGCCTGCTGCCATGGGATGAGCATGAGCATGATCGCGATCGTGACGAGATAAAAGAACGTCAAACGGAACACGGTCGCCCGTAACGCTTTCGGGACGGCGCGGTCCGGATCTTTCGCTTCGCCTGCGGTGACGGCGACGAGCTCTGTGCCGAGGAAGCTGAAGAGCGAGATGAAGATCGTCACCCACATGCCGTAAAAGCCGAAGGCGAAGAAGCCTTCGTTCCCTGTCGTGATTGACTCGATCGAGGAACCAGGTTGGCCGAACAGCGCGGCCGAACCGAGAATGATGAACAAGAAAATGGCGCTTACTTTGATAAATGACAACCAGTACTCGGTCGTGCCGAACGTGTGGACGTGTCGGGCGTTAATATAGATGAGCAGTCCGCCGAACAAGGCGACCCAGACGAACCCGTTCACATCCGGGAACCAGTAGCGCATATAGATGGCGATCGCACTCACCTCGACCCCGATGGCGAGGACGTTGGCGACCCAGTACGAATAACGGACTAAGAAGCCGGCAAGCGGATGCACATAACGTTCGGCGATCGTGCCGAACGAACCTGAAGTCGGATGGGCCACGGTCATCTCAGCGAGACAGCCCATGAGTAAGAGGACGATGAACGCTCCGACAGCGTAGCTGACGAGCACGCTCGGTCCCGCCGTCTGGATGGCGAGACCGCTTCCGAGAAAGAGGCCCGTCCCGATGGCGCTCCCGAGCGAAATCATCGTGAGTTGCCGGGTCGACAGCTCACGTTTTAGTTTGCTTGTTTCCAATGTCAATTCTCCTTTAGTTGAGTGAAGTGTTGTTGGGGACGACTATAGCAGACGAAAAAAACGGGTGTCAACTTGTCGAGCTGCGAAAAACGTCGGCTTTTTTGCGTCACCTATAGAAGCAAAGTTTTTTTGCACGCTTTTGTTTGACACGGACAATCGCGCCCTGTATAGTACGAGTTAACTTAACTGAAACGAATAAAGGCGTCGACGAAGAGAAGTAACGACTAGACCCGCATGACAGAGAGCTGATGGTTGGTGTGAATCAGTATGCGGGACGTCGCGAATGGACTTCCGAGCTCTAAACCGAAACTTTTAGTAGGCTTTAGCGGGTCACCCACCGTTATCACGGGGAAGCGGATGTTTGTCCGTGAAGTGGGTTCGATCTGAACCAACGAAGGTGGCACCACGGGGTTACTCGTCCTTCTCATAGCGTAAGCTATGGGCAGGCGGGTAACCCCTTTTTCGTTTCAACGCATATGTAAATCAATGATTGAGAAGAGTAACGTGTGTGAACGTCTCGTCAAGAGAGCCGGGGGTGGTGGGATCCTGGCCGAGGCTGACACGTGAATGGGCTCATGAGAGCATGGCTGAAAGAAAGTAGGCCATGACGGCTTCCCCCGTTATCGGGATACGATGTGATAGCATCGGAAAAAGCGGGATTGATGACTCAATCCAACGAGAGGTGGCACCGCGGTCCATACCGTCCTCCATACGACGTTTGTCGTATGGAGTTTTTTTGTACCGAAAATTAGAGGAGGAACATATATGTTAACACGACTACTGACGAATCGATTGACGGCAGCGGAAATGAAACGAGCGGCGGCAGAGTTATTCGAGGCCGATGGGAACCAAATCAAAGAAGTGCTCCTCACGTTGAAAAAACGCGGAGAGACGGCCGAAGAGATGGCTGGCCTTGCCGATTACATCCGCGAGGCGGCAACGTTCCCCGAGACGACGATCCCGGTCCTCGATGTGTGCGGTACAGGCGGCGACGGGGCCAACACGTTCAACATCAGCTCGACCGTCGCGTTCGTCCTCGCCGGGCTCGGCATCCCGGTCGCGAAGCACGGCAATCGGAGCGTATCGAGTCGCTCAGGCAGTGCCGACGTGCTTGAGGCGTTGAACGTGCCGATCGTCCGGACGGCAGAAGACGTGTTAGCCGACCTGAAACGATCGAACTTGAGTTTCTTGTTCGCCCAACATGTCCACCCGATCATGAAGCACGTCATGCCGGCTCGAAAAGAGCTCGCGACCGCGACAATCTTTAATCAGATCGGCCCGCTCACGAACCCGCTCAAGCCGAGGCGGCAATTGATCGGGGTATATCATCCATCACTCCTTGAGAAGATGGCGGCGGCGATGAGATATCTCGGTGTGGAACGCGGGATGGTCGTCCACGGCGCTGGCGGACTTGATGAGGCAAGTTTGGCCGGAGCGAACGAGGTGCTCTTCTTTGCCGGGGAACAGACGGCAAGGTACAAGGTCGACCCGCGAGACGTCGGGTTGATGCGGGCACCGCTCTCTGCGTTACGAGGCGGGACACCAGAAGAAAATGCACAGACGCTCGTCGCCGTGTTGAACGGTCAGCCCGGCCCGGCCCGTGACGTCGTCTTGTTGAATGCGGCGCTCGCCTTGTGCACGTACGGGACGGTGAAGACGCTCCGCGAGGGGGTCGCCGAGGCGGCGCGCAGCATCGATGAAGGATATGCGGTCCGGGTCTTGACCCAACTACAACAAACGGAGGTCGGAATATGAGCTACTTGATGAAAATCATCGGCACGAAAATCGAAGAGGTCAACGAAATGGAAGACATCGTCGTCACGGCGACAGAACCGATTTCCTTGCAGCGGCTCGTCGCGGATGGGTTCCATGTCATCGCCGAAATCAAACGGGCCTCGCCTTCGAAAGGATTGATTCGAGAACAAGTCGATGTCGCGGAACGGGCCCGTGCGTATGAGCGGGCCGGAGCGACGATGATCTCCGTGCTCACGGACGAGACGTACTTCAAAGGGTCGTTCGAAGACTTGCGCCTCGTCGCCGACGCGGTCGATATCCCGGTGCTGTGCAAAGATTTCATCATCGACGAACGCCAGCTCGATCGGGCGCAAGCGGCCGGGGCGAGAGCGGCACTGTTGATTGTCGCGGCGCTCCACCCGAGCCGTCTCCATGCTTTGAAGCAGTACGCACGGCACATCGGTCTCGACGTCCTCGTCGAGGTGCATGATGAATCGGAACTCCAGACCGCGCTCGAACTCGGCGACGTGTTGATCGGCATCAACAATCGCAACTTGAAGACGTTCGAGGTCACGCTCGATACATCGATTGAATTGATGCAACGCTATCCGGACGTCGCGTTCGTCAGCGAAAGCGGTGTTGAGAACAGTGAGGCGGCCGGCCGGCTCCAAGCGGCCGGTGCGCGCGCGATTCTCGTCGGTGAGGCGCTCATGCGTGAAGATGACCCGACGTCACTCATCGAGGAGTTGAAAGCATGTTCGTTAAAATATGCGGAGTGAAGACTGAAGGTGCCGTCCGTGCCGCGGTCGAGGCGGGGGCTGATGCGATTGGGTTCGTCTTCGCCGACAGTTCCCGACGCATCGATGTGAAGACGGCGAAGCGGTTACGGCGGCACATCCCGGAATCGGTGCGCGTCGTCGGCGTGTTCCTCGACCCGACGCTTGAAGAGGTCGAGACGGCACTCACGAGCGGAATGACCGATATTCAACTGCATCGGCGCACGTTGCCGCTCGAAGCGTTCCGACGTTTCGGGTTACCGATTATCGAAGCGGGTCGTGAGACGGAAGCGGAAATCGTGTTGTTGGATGCACCCGTCCCGGGGAGCGGGGAAACGCTCGACTGGGAGACGTTAGGACGCCCGAGTCGGCCGTTTTGGCTCGCCGGAGGGCTTGACCCAGATAACGTCGCCACGGCGATTCAAATCGTAAGACCAGATGGGGTCGACGTCTCGAGTGGTGTTGAGACGAATGGAGAGAAAGATCTTGAGAAGATTCGCGCGTTCATCAGGCGTGCCAAGGAGGAGTTTACATGTACAACCAACCAGTGAACGGGAAGTTTGGCCCGTATGGCGGAAAATATATACCGGAGACGCTCATGCAGGCGGTCGAAGAATTAGAGGTCGCTTATGAGGAGGCGCGGCAAGACCCGGCGTTCCATGAGAAGTTCGACGAGCTTCTAAGCGAATATGTCGGTCGTGAGACACCGCTCTACTACGCGGAGAACATGAGCCGCCGCCTCGGGACGAACGTCTACTTGAAACGGGAAGATTTGAACCATACCGGGGCCCATAAAATCAACAACACGATCGGCCAAGCGTTGCTCGCCAAACGGATGGGCAAACAGAAGATCGTCGCCGAGACCGGGGCGGGACAACACGGTGTCGCGACCGCGACGGTGTGCGCGCTACTTAACCTCGAATGTACAATCTTCATGGGCGAGGTCGACGTCGAGCGTCAACAGTTGAACGTGTTCCGGATGGAGCTGCTCGGCGCGACGGTCGTGCCGGTCAAATCGGGGAGCCGGACGTTGAAGGATGCGGTGAACGAAGCGCTCCGTTACTGGGTCAAACACGTCGACGATACGCACTACGTCATGGGCTCCGTGCTCGGACCACACCCGTTCCCGGCGATGGTACGGGATTTCCAAAGCGTGATTGGCATCGAGACCCGTCGTCAAGTGCTCGACAAGACCGGTCGCTTGCCGGACGCGGTCATCGCTTGTGTCGGCGGCGGCAGCAACGCGATGGGGATGTTTTATCCGTTTTTGAACGACGAGGCGGTCGCTTTATACGGCGTCGAAGCGGCAGGGAGCGGGATTGATACGCCGGAGCATGCGGCGACGCTCACGAAAGGTGAGGTCGGCGTGCTCCACGGGTCGCTCATGTATGTGCTTCAGGACGCGGCCGGGCAGATTCAAGAAGCGCACTCGATTTCAGCCGGGCTCGATTATCCTGGCGTCGGTCCGGAGCATAGTTTCTTGAAAGATATCGAGCGGGTCCGCTACGCCGCCGTCACGGATGATGAGGCGCTCGCGGCTTGCATGTCGCTCAGTCGGAATGAAGGCATCATTCCAGCGCTCGAGTCATCGCATGCACTCGCCTATGCCGAGACGCTTGCTGAAACGATGACGGAGGATGAGATTCTCGTCATCTGCTTATCGGGACGAGGAGACAAAGACGTACACACGATTCGAGAAAGGGTGACAGGATGATGCGCTTAGATGAAGCGATTCGGGAGCGGAGTGAAGGGACGGCGTTCGTCCCGTATATCATGGCAGGAGACGGCGGACTCGACAACTTGATTCCGACGATTGAACGGCTTGAAGCGATGGGGGCGACAGCGATTGAACTCGGCATCCCGTTCTCGGATCCGGTAGCGGACGGACCAGTCATCGAGGCGGCCGGTATGCGCGCCCTCGCCGAAGGCGTGACGCTCGCACAAGTGCTCGACCGTTTAATAGAAGGAACTAGACGTTTTTCAGTCCCGATTGTCCTCATGACCTACTTGAATCCGGTGTTTCGCTTCGGAGTGCAACCGTTCTTTGAAAGAGCGGCAGCATGTGGAGTGAGCGGGGTGATCATCCCGGATTTACCATTTGAAGAAAGTCTCGAACTGTTCGCCGAGACGGATCGCCACGGCGTTGCCGTCATCCCGCTCGTCACATTAACGAGTAGCGCGCAGCGGGTCGAGACGATATTGAATCAGACCGAGGGATTCGTCTACGCGGTCACGTTGAAAGGAACGACTGGGAAGGCGGATGTGTTTCCAGACGAGTTGCTCGGACATTTACAGGCGCTCACGGCTCGTTCGCCGGTGCCCGTGCTTGCCGGATTCGGCGTTCATCTGGCCGAACAAGTCCGAGTACTCGGCGAGGCGTGTGATGGCGTCGTTGTCGGCAGTTTTATCGTCGAGGCGCTCCACGAAGGACGAGACGAGGAAGTGGCAGCTTTGATTCGAGCGGCGAAGACAGTGGACACAAAAAGGTAAGGAATGTGCCGAGGCACACCCCTTACCCTTCAATTTCAATCGTACGTGTCGTCGACCCGTCATCAGCTTTTGGAATCGTCAAATGCAGCACCCCGTCCGCGAGCTTCGCTTTGATGCCGTCCTCTTTCACGTTCGGCAGATAGAGTGAACGTTGCATTGAGGTGACACGGCGCTCTCGGTACACATAATCTTTGTCTTCTTCTTTTTCTTCGCGTTGATCGACCGAGAGGACGAGGTGGTCTTTGTCATAACGGACGTGGATATTCTCTTTTTGAATGCCCGGCATCTCAGCTTCGATGACGTATTGGCTTTCTTGGTCTTTGACGTCGAGTTTGAACGAGTCGAGGAACGAGGTCGCCCCTTCTTTTGGGTCGAACAATTGATTCATCCGTTCAAACATATCGCCGAACAAGTCTTTGCGGAGCCGATCGAGTTCATTCTTTCGAAATGGGGGCAAGTCGAACATATGAATCCCTCCTCCATTAAAAAACGAACATGGCAGAAGTGTTGTCACTTCTACTATGTTCGTTTTTTATATGGTCTAAACCTGATTCACGTGACGAAATGATGAAAAGAAATCGTCATAACTCGACACGTTCGAGCCCGTCCTCCCCGAACTTGCGGTCGAGTTGGTCGTGGCGGTATGTCGAGGCGAGGACGTATAACAAATCGCCCGGCTCGATTTTCGTCTGGCCCGTCGGCGGGATCAGATAGTCTTGGCGCACAATCGCGTTCACGACCGTGTTCGGTGGAAGCGTGATGTCGGCGAGCGTCTTCCCAATCATCGACGACTCTTCCGTCGCGACGTACGGAACGAGTTGATGTTGCGACTGTTTGCTCGAGACGAGCGCAATCGAGTACGGAGACCGAATCTTATCGGGTCCGAGTAAGTCGAGTTTCGCCGCAAGCGGGGTGAGCGTCGTGCCTTGAATCAAGGCGCTCGTCACGACGACGAAGAAGACGGCGTTAAAAATCAATTGGGCGTTATCGATGCCTGCGATGAGCGGGAACGTCGCGAGGACGATCGGGACCGCGCCTTTTAGCCCGGCCCATGAGATGAACAGCTTCTCTTTATTCGTAAACGCCATACCGAGCGTCGACAAGTAGACGGCGATCGGTCGTGCGATGAACATTAAGATGAACGAGATGAGCAAACCTTTCCAAATCAGTTCGAGGTCGAGCAACTGTTTTGGGAAGACAAGCAAGCCGAGGATGACGAACATGATGATTTGCATAATCCAGGCGAGCGCCTCAGAGAATTGGACAATCGTCACTTCGTGAGCCGTATGCGCGTTTCCGACAATCATCGCAGCGATATAGACGGCGAGTAGTCCACTGCCTGCAAAGTATGCAGCAGCCCCGTACGTCATGAACGCCATCGAAATCATGAGGACGGCGTGTAGTCCGCTCGAGTCAAGTTTCAAATGGTTGAGCATGAGGCGAGAGACGTTTCCGAGGAGATATCCAAGGAGTGCCCCGACGACAATTTGCAAGACGAACATCCAAATGCCGTCCCAAATGGTCGTGCCCGGTTTCATCATGAAATCGAGGGCAAGAATCGTTAAGAACATCGCCATCGGGTCGTTCGTGCCGGACTCGGCTTCGAGTGTCGCACCGACGTTCGGTGCAATGTTTTTCCCTTTGAAGGCGGCGAAGACGGCCGCCGCATCGGTCGAACCGATGATGGCACCAAACAGGAAAGATTCAATCCAATCTAAACCAAATACGAAACGAACGGCAACCGCGACGACAGCCGTCGTGAGCAAGACGCCAATCGTGGCAAGCGAGGCGGACGGGGCGAGGACGCTCCGAATCGAGGACCATTTCGTTTGAAGTCCCCCCTCAAACAAGATGACGATCAGCGCCGCTACCCCAATCATCTGTGCAAGGCCCGTATTGTCAAAGAAGATGATACCGGTGATATCGCTCCCGATCACCATGCCGATCCCCATGAACAAAATCAAGGCTGGAAGGCCGAAGCGGGTGGAGACGCGCGTGGCGAGAACCCCTGCAACGAGGAGCAGGCCGAACAATAAAATCAAACTGTCTGTACTGATTACCGAACCATTCAAACACATCACTTCCTTATAAAATTTGTCGCTTTTCTCAGTTATTATTAAGTTCATTATACCATGAAATCATTATTAATTAAGAAATAACGCATTGTAAGTTATGCACATTGGAATAATCGGATATGGCTATGGTAAAGTGAGGATACGAAAAAAGGGGAGGTACGTATGGCTAAAATTTATGTCTTACACGAAAACAATGAATGGACAGACCATCTCGTCAAACGACTGGACGAATTAGCTTTACCTTACGAATTGTGGCATTTGGATGAGGGAATGATTGATCTCGAGGCGACCCCGCCCGAAGGTGTGTTTTATAACCGGATGAGCGCCTCGTCCCACACGCGCGGACACCGTTACGCCCCGGAGCTTACGGAAGGGGTGCTCGCTTGGCTTGAGGCGAATAACCGGACTGTCTTTAACGGGACGCGTGCGATTCGTCTTGAAGTGAGCAAAGTGAATCAGTATACGGCACTTCGCCGCGAAGGAATCCGTGTACCGAAGACGATTGCGGCCGTCGGGAAAGAACAAATCATGAACGCGGCAGAGACGCTCGGGATGACGCCGTTTATCACCAAGCATAACCGAGCCGGCAAAGGGCTCGGTGTCCAGTTGTTTCATTCGATTGAGGCGTTACGTGAATATGTATATGGACCGCAGTTCGAAGACTCGGTCGACGGCATCACGCTCATTCAACAATATATTGAGGCGCCACAACCGTTCATCACACGCTGTGAGTTTATCGGCGGGAAGTTCGTCTATGCCGTACGCGTCGACACGTCGGAAGGATTCGAGCTGTGCCCGGCTGACGCTTGCTCGATTGAAGATCAGTTTTGCCCGGTCGGTGAGACGCCGCCAGCGAAGTTCGAGATCGTCGAAGGGTTTACGCATCCGATGATCGCGCAACTTGAGACGTTCCTCGCTACGAACGACATCGCCGTCGCCGGCATCGAGATCATCGAGGACCGAGACGGTAACGTCTACGCCTATGACGTGAACACGAACACGAATTATAACTCCGACGCTGAGGCGAAAGCGGGCACGTACGGTATGCTCGAACTCGCGACGTTCCTCGGGGACGCTCTTCATGCGAAGGCAAAATAAAGGGTCAGGCTTTTGCCTGACCCTTTCGCTGTGTATGTTTTAACTGTTGTTCAAATCGAAGTTGGACTAGCTCGGCAGTCGGTGCCATTCGCTCAATAAACGAATCTAAACGTTCCGCAGTGTCTCGATCTGATTCCTTGAACACGCGCATCGTTGTTCACCTCATTGATCATTATTATGGAATTGCTTCTATAATCAATGTTTC
Source organism: Exiguobacterium aurantiacum DSM 6208 (assembly GCF_000702585.1). Taxonomy (GTDB): domain Bacteria; phylum Bacillota; class Bacilli; order Exiguobacteriales; family Exiguobacteriaceae; genus Exiguobacterium; species Exiguobacterium aurantiacum. The sequence continues at coordinate 771,233 of NZ_JNIQ01000001.1, forward strand.
CCGAGGCACCGTCCGCATAAACCTCGATTACCCGAGGAATGTGCCGAGTTCTTCTTTTGGTAGGATGTTCCCGACGTAGAAATCGCCGAACTCTCCATACTTCGCACTCACTTCATCGAAACGCATCTCGTAGACGATTTTCTTGAACTGAAGCGAATCTTCCGCGAATAGCGTCACGCCCCATTCCCAACCGTCAAATCCAGTCGATCCGCCAATAAATTGTTGGATTTTGCCGGCGTAGCTGCGGCCGATCATGCTGTGGCGGTACATGAGGTCTTTGCGCTCATCCATCGAGAGCGTATACCAGTTGTCGCCGTCGCGGCGTGCCTTGCTCATCGGATAGAAGCAGATGTGCGCCGTTTTCGGGAGCGTCGGGTAGAGACGCGACCGGATGTGCGGGTTTTCATACGGATCGCCGTCGCCTGAGCCACGGTACATGCCGAGTTCGATGACCGAGACGTACGAATACGACGGGATCATGTAGTCGTACAGCTTCGTCTTCCGGAGCGCGAGCTCGACTTGCTCGAGCTCTTTGAACGTTGGACGAAGGACCATAAGAACGACGTCCGCCTTTTGTCCTAAAATCGAATAAAAGGCGTGGCTGCCTTCACCGCGCGTTTCCACTTCTTCAAGCGAGGCGAGGAACGCGACGAATTCATCAATCATTTCTTTTCGCGCCGTAGCGTCAACAGTTTTCAAGCGGGTCCAATCGATCGTGCGGAAATCATGGAGCGTGTACCAACCGTCCAACGTGGCGGCGGCGTGCTGTGTCTCTGTAGTTGGTGCAGGACGTTCTGACATAAAAAAACTCCTTTCAGGAACTTAGGCTTCGCTGTTTATTTTACCATAGTCCCTTCACAGCCTGCCAAGTTTGACGCCGGCTGTGAGTCGCATCACGGTCGAGACGGGAAAAAGCAACGATCCGGCCATGAATGAAAACGGCTTCAAAACAGCCTGTATCAGTCGATAGAGTATCACTGTTGTATTCATATAATGATTGATTTCAAGCGATTTATGACGAATCGGGCAGAATAGTTTATTTTAAAAAAGGTCCTGTGTATAATTGAAATCGCATAAAGACAGAAATCGGTCACAAACCGTAAGTGATTCTTATTATAAGAAAAGGGGTTCCTCCGTTATGAAACTATTTGATACGTTAAAGCAGAAAGTCAGCCCGATCCGTCCAACTATCGTCTTGCCTGAAGGCGTCGATGAGCGCGTCCTCGGAGCCGCGGTCCGTTTGAAAAACGACGGCATGGTCGACCCGATCGTCATCGGTCCGAAAGCCGAGCTCGATGCGGTCGCAACGAAGCACGGATTTGATATCTCGAACTTGACGCAGTACGACCCGGCGACGTACGAAGACATCGACACACTCGTCGAAGCGTTCGTCGAGCGCCGTAAAGGCAAAGCGACGCCAGAACAGGCCCGTGAATTGTTGACGTCAGACGTCAACTACTTCGGGACGATGCTCGTCCACACAGGCAAGGCAGAAGGTCTCGTCTCGGGTGCGATGCACGCGACAGCGGACACGGTCCGTCCGGCCCTTCAAATCATCAAAATGCAAGAAGGCATTAAAAAGACGTCAGGCGTCTTCATCATGGTACGCGACAACGAGCAGTACGTCTTCTCGGATTGCGCGATCAACATCGCACCGGACGCGGCCGACCTCGCGGAGAACGCCTACTTGTCAGCGTTGACAGCGAAGACGTTCGGCATCGAGCCGCAAGTCGCGCTCCTCAGCTTCTCGACGAAAGGTTCAGCGAAATCACCTGAAACCGAGAAGGTCATCGAAGCGACACGTCTCGCCAAAGAAAAAGCGCCGAATCTTCCAATCGACGGTGAGCTTCAGTTCGACGCTGCGTTCGTCCCGAGCGTAGCAGCGAAGAAAGCGCCAGGCTCTGACGTGGCCGGGAACGCCAACGTCTTCGTCTTCCCAAGCCTCGAAGCCGGGAACATCGGCTACAAGATGGTTCAACGTTTCGGCGGGTTCGAAGCGATCGGACCGATCCTCCAAGGCCTCAACAAGCCGGTGAACGACTTGTCGCGCGGTTGTAACGAAGAAGACGTCTACAAATTGACGCTCATCACAGCGGCACAAGCCATCGACGAGCGCAACGAAGCGTAAGTCGCAAGCATCCTTCCTTAGCGGAGGATGCTTTTTTTGTTCGGCCATTGTAAACTATTGGAAAAGGGGGTGGTCAGATGAACGAATTTGAAAAAGAAGTCGTGCTTCCGGAAGGACATCGTTACGCGATGTTCGGCGGCGGGGATGACTATCCGATCAAACCGTATTACGAAGGGGTGTTCGAAGCGGTATTCGTCGTGTTCCATCCTTTTCTTGCGTCCGTGAACGACCGTGCCGTAATCGACCGATATGTCGACATGAACAAAAACGAAGTAGAGCAGCAATTTCGAGTCGTCACGTGGCAAGAGATGTGCCGTCAACTTGACTTTGACCATGTCAAACGCATCGATCACGCACTCCGGACAATGATCGGAGCGTTGAAACCGCACGCGAAAGACCGAGCAAGCGCAAATCGAATCATCGATTTTTGTAAGCGTGACAACTTGCTTCCACCAGGCGAAGGAGTGCTGTCTAATCTTTTAGAGAACCAGGTATTGCGTGCGCTTCTTGAAATGGGGGAAGAATGGATGTGGAGTGGCGACGAGTTTTGTACGGAACGGCATCTCATTCATATTCGTGAGACGCTAGCCGCTGATACGTGGGGGATGCAACATCGGACGTTCTTCGGTTACCAACATGAGTGGCTCATCGTACCGCCTTGGGATAGCCATTTCACGTTGTTTTGTGGCAGCCGTGCTTGGATCGGGCAGGTGGTCGAGCGGTGTGAGCTCGAAGGGTTCTATTGTGATGACGAAACGACAATCAATTGGAGTTTGTCTAATCGAAAACTAAGGTAAACTAGTAAGGGACAACATTAAAAGGGGGAGCCTATATGCAAAACATCCATGCAACCGAATTACGTGAGAAGCTCGAGAACGGGGAGTCGCTCCACATCATCGACGTGCGCGAACAAGACGAATACGACGCGGGTCACATCCCGCACGTACCGCTCTATCCATTGTCTGAGTTCCCGGAAGTGACAGAAAAGCTCGCCAAAGACAACGTCTATCATGTCATTTGCCGCTCGGGCGGGCGCAGTGTGACGGCGTGCGACTACTTGGAGTCACAAGGATATAAAGTCGTCAACGTCGAGGGCGGCATGCTCGCCTGGGACGGTGACATCGAAGCGTGATGCTCGACAATCCTTGGGTCGTCATCCCGCTCCTCATCGCCTTGTATTTGACCGTGTACGCGTTCGTCAAACGGCTCGATTGGGCCAAATGGCGAATCGTGTGGGCGGTATGGGTTATCTTGATCGTGATCCTGTTGACGATTCGGCTCGTCCGGAGCCTATAAAAAACGAGTAAAACCAAAGTCGGCTTCACTCGTTTCAGATTGAAGACAAAGTCACGTTTCAGGCGAACTGAAACGTGACTTTTTCGTTTTCGGGCCTTGAGGCGCTCTGCCCGAGACCCTGTCCAGCCTGCCATCTTCTTGAGATTGAGGGCAGCAAAGGTAAGCATCGCCTGCATTGAAACTTTTTCAAGTCCCCGGTAACGGGTCCAACGCATGCCATGCTTCTCTCGTCCGATTCACCTCTATGACTGGTTCTCTACCTCTCATTATAAAAAAGGGACGAGGGTACGAAAAGAGGGATTGATGCGTGGACCGACTAAGGGCACGGCGAGACTTCTAGGGGAATAGCAAGCAAAGGGAGACCCGGCAGCGTTAAGCGATACGGCTCCCTGCTTGCCCCCAGAAAAGCGAGCTGTGTCCGGTCGGGCAAATAAAAAAACTGCAGACAATGTTTTGTCTACAGTCTGAAACGAGTGAAGCCAAAGTCGGCTTCACTCGTTTTTTAGTTCTCGCGTTTATCGAACGTGATCGAGGCAATCGCGTCATGTTGGTGAATCGATTCTTCGTTCCGACATTCGACGAAGAAGTTGACGACTTGCTTCATCTCGTACAAGTCGGCTGCGATTAAACGGACCATGTCTTCGACGAAGCGCGGGTTCTCGTACGCGATCTCTGTCGCGCGCTTCTCATCCGGACGTTTGAGGACCGGGTGAAGCGGTGCCGAGGCGTTCGACTCGGCTGCATCGAGAAGAGCGAGGCGCCAGTCAAAACCGTCGAGCGACGTCTCGTCGAGGCCAGCCTCGATCGTGATGTATCCGCGTTGGTTATGGGCACTGTATTCACTGATTTCCTTAGAACACGGGCAAAGCGTCGTGACGTTGATGACGAGACCGACCGTGACGCTCGCTGTCCCCGTCTCAAGGTTGTACGACACGCGGTGCATGACATCAGCGTTCATGAGACCGCTGAGGCCCGTTGCTGGCGCTTTTCGGCTAAAGAACCATGGGTAGCGGATTGTGAGCTGCCCTTCTGTTTGCTCCATTCGCTCGGCGAGCTCTTGTGCGAACTCGATGAGCGACGCGTTCGACACGGTCCAGCCTTGGTTATGGTACGCGTCGAGCTGTTCGGTAAGGCGTGACATGTTGATGCCTTTCCGATCCTGCACGAGTGACGTCGTCAATTCGAACGTCGCGACCGTTGCCTGGATGCCGTCTGGCGTCTCGATGTTGACCGGGTGTTTCACGTTTGAGATGCCGACGCTGTCGAGCGCGAACAAGAAGTTTTTCGGTGTATTCTGCAAATCAATCATTTTATCTTTTTCTGTCGGTTTCGTTCCCTTGATTGGCGGGACCGAACCGAATAATTTATGTCGTTCTGCTTTAGTAGGTAAAGCGACATGGCTTGTAGACATAATCGGATTCTCCTTTTTGAGAGGGTGGGGACCACCACTCGTTCTTGTTAGGATTTTATCACGAAACGTACGTGAACCGGGTATCAATTTGCTCTCTGAACATGCTGTGAACCTGTTTTTAGTGAGAAACTTCATAGTGTGAAAAAATAACGATTGCTTTTAAAAAGAAATCGGAATAGAATGTTCTCGTGAACTTAAAAAAGTAGTCACTATTAAATATGAAGGAACACAACTAAAAGGAGATGGATTTACATGGATTGGCAGTTAATTCTGCAGTATGCTTGGATCGTCGTTGTCCTCGTTGGTCTTGAAGGGCTATTATCTGCAGACAATGCGCTCGTCTTGGCTGTCATGGTCAAACATTTGCCGCGCACGGAACAAAAGAAAGCATTGTTCTATGGCTTACTTGGAGCGTTCGTATTCCGCTTCCTCGCACTGTTCCTCATCTCGTTTTTAATCAACGTCTGGCAAGTGCAGGCACTCGGTGCCCTCTACTTGATCGGGATGAGCGCGAGACACCTGTATATGACGTATAAGGCGCGTCATATGGCACCGCATCAAGACTTGGCCGCAGAAGCGAAAGCCGAGACGGCCGTCACGGAGCGTCCGGTCTCGCGCAAAGAGTTTTGGTGGACGGTCGCGAAAGTCGAATTCGCGGACATCGCCTTCGCGGTCGACTCGATTTTGGCGGCGGTCGCGCTCGCGGTCAGTCTCCCAGCACTTGGTCTCGGTGAGATCGGCGGCATCGACTCCGGTCAGTTCTTCGTCGTCTTGCTCGGTGGACTCATCGGTGTCGTCTTGATGCGTTTCGCCGCCCGCATTTTCGTGAAGCTGTTGCACGAGCGTCCGACGCTCGAGACGGCCGCCTTCATGATCGTCGGTTGGGTCGGGGTGAAACTGACGGTACTCGTCTTAGAACATGATGGCTTTAAACAATTAATAGAAGGAACACCGTTCGAGTTCATCGGACTCCCGCACGGATTCGTCCACTCGACGGGTTGGACGCTCTTCTTCTGGTCGGTCATGGTCGCCATCGCCCTATGGGGTTGGTTCTCATCGAAACCGTCCGCGGTCAAACATTAAAAAAATCCTGCTCTCCCTTTAACGGGAGGCAGGATTTTTTTGTTAGGCGGTCACGTCTTCTTTCTCGTAAATCGGCACCCAGCCTTCTGTCGTCACGAAGATGCGGACGGCGACGACTTTGCGGTCGTCTTGAAGGGTGAAATAGTGGCGCGTGTTCACCGGCACCGAGATGAGGTCGCCCGGGTTCAATTCGATGTTGAAGTAGCCGCGTTCGGCGTCATCGATCGCGAAGATCCCATGACCGCTCACGATGAAGCGGACCTCATCGTCCGTGTGGTGATGTTCTTTTTGGAAGTTGACGAGCAGTTCGTCCAAGTTCGGCGTCGCGTCCGACAAGGAGATGACGTCGGCCGTCTTGTAGCCGCGGCGCTCGGACACGTCTTGAATCTCGTCGCGGAACGTGGCGAGAATCGCTTGTTTGTTTTCGTCCGTCAATTGATAGTTCTCCTGCAAGTCAGCCGGGAGCTTGTTGATGTCCCACTGCTCATACAGAATACCGCGTGACTCTAAAAATGCGCTCACTTCAGCTTGATCGACGTAACGGTCTTCGGTTTGTTGGAAATAGATTGTGGCCATGAATGGTTCCTCCTTATGAATGGACGCCTAAGGCGCGTAGTTTTAACGTGTAGCTGAACAAAAACTCATATGCTTCTAAATAGCGTTTTGCCGCAGCGGGTGTCTCGCCCCAGACGGTGATGCCGTGATTGCGGATGAGGACGGCGCCGGCGCTCGAGTGGATGTGAGGGGCGAACGCCGCGGCGAGCGTCGGGATGTCGGCATGGTTGTCGATGATCGGGACACGGACGACGGCGTCTTCTTCCCAAAAGCCGAGCGCCTTGATAATCTCTTGACCGGTGAAGGCGACCTCGCCGCGTGCCGCGTGCAACTCCGAGATGACGTTGTTGTCGATCGTATGGACGTGCAAGGAACACGTCGCTTCCGTCCGGTTGAACACTTCCACGTGGAGCAGCGTCTCGGCGGACGGTTTGCCGTTTTGGTCGCCGATCAATCGTCCGGACGCATCGACGAGGACGAAATCTTCCGGTGTCCGTTTTCGTTTATCACGTCCGCTCGCTGTGACGAGGAAAGTGAGCGGTTCGTCTGAGACACGGATCGCCAAATTCCCACTCGTTCCGGGGAACCAGTCGCGGGCGGCGAGCTCGTCTTTAATGTCGGCGAGTTCGAGCCAACGTGTGGTCACACTCATACGGACACCTCCTTCAAGTGATACGTGATGTCGTCAAACGTCTCGAACGGGGCGTAGCGGATACCTTCCGCCTCACAGAGGGTGATGAGCTGGCCACGGGCGTAGACGAAGTCAGCCTGCTTGGCGACCTCGAAGTCGGTCACTGAGTCACCGATGACGACCAAGCGATCATCGGGATTGACGATGCGGCGGGCGATCGTCGGTTTGCAGCAACCGCAATCGTTCGTACACTGCTCGTCACAAGCGTGCGGCCAGTCGATTCGTACCGTCTCGGCGGAGAAGTCGGCGACGTTGCAATAGATGTGGTCCGGATCGACATGTCCGTTTAAAATCGGATAGACGAAAAAGTCCATCCCGCCGCTAACGACGTCAAACTGCCAATCGTTTTGACTCACCTCGGCCAGAAAGTCAATAAACCCGGGACGCAGTTCGATGCGTTCCACCAAATAGTCACGATACACGGTTCGCCCAGCGCTCGGCAACAGTTCGAACAGTTGCCCGACACCTGACCGAATCGAGATGTTTTGGGCGAGTACGTCATCTTTGATTGTGTGCCATTCCGAAGGGGCGAACGCCTTCATAAGGGCGATGATGTTGTCCTCGGCCGTGATCGTCCCGTCAAAGTCACAGAGGATATGGACCGTCATCGTGTCGTCCATGCCTCGAGTGCGACATCGAGTGCGTCCGTTTGACCGGCCCGCCCCAGCACTTGGTCGATCGCTTGACGGAAGGCGCGGGCACCGGCCGCGGCACCGTCCGGATGACCGTGAATGCCGCCGCCGGCGTTGATGACGACGTCCGTACCGAAGTCGCGGATGATGTCTTCGACGAGTCCAGGGTGAATCCCGGCCGATGGGACCGGGAGAATCGGTTTTCTTACGCTCGGTTTCGCACTGAGGTCGCGAATGAGAAGGGCCTCATCCCTCGGCGTCGCGAGCGAACCATACGGTGACGGAAACAGTGTCAAATCAGCACCGGCAAGACGAATGAATGTCCCGAGTAGAAGCGAGTGATTGATTGAACCGGTCAAGGCGCCGGCAAACGCCGGGTGCGCTAAAATCGGGACACGGACGTCCGGGTCTTTCGCGAGTTCTCGAAGTGCATCGAGTCCGTATGTATAGACGTTGAAGAGCAGTGCCGTCGCCCCGGCTTCAATCAAACGGAGCGCTTGGTCGCGCAACCCGAACACCGGGCCGCTCAGCGTGATGGCATATAAGGCCCGTTTACCGGTCGCCTTGTAATGGTCGTCTAACACGATTCGCCCGACCCGTGCCCGTTCGAGCGAAGGGGTGAGCGGGTTGTCATACAAGATCTCATCGTCTTTGACGATATCGATGCCGCCTGAGAGTTGGTCGCGCAGTTGTTGTTCTAAAAAGCGCAAGTCTCGTCCGATGACCCCTTTAAAGATGCTCATGACGAGCGGGCGATCGTTGACGCCGAGCTGTTCACGAATCCCGTCGACACCGAACTTGGCGCCGGGGAAGTCTCGGGAAAGTGATTCAGGTAGCTCGAGATCAAGTAAACGGACCGAGTCATCAAGTGATAGTTTTCCGAACGTCGTCGTCAAAATTGACGAGAAGTCGGAACTGACGTTATCGAGCGGGTAACGGATCGTGAAACGGCTCGTCGTGTCTGTATGCGACGTCGAGACGACCTCGGCGCGGTACGATTGTAGTTGTTGTCGTTCTAAATGGGGCAAGTCCGTCCACGTGCCGACAGTCAACTCGAGCGCGATTTTCGCGGCGATATCGGCGACGCGGTCCGTGCGATTGATTTCATAAGTGGCAAGAATACCCATGTTTGTTCCTCCTTCCGGTCAAACAAAAAATGACCCCATGCCGAGGCAAGAGGTCATCATGAAAAAATGAACTCTTATCTCTCAGCTTGCGCTGCAAGAATTAGCACCGTGCCCAAGCGGGTCGGTTGCTGCGACATCATCGGGCTTGTCCCCTCCGTCTGCTCTTGATAAGAATATGATTTGAAGTTGTGAAATTTAATTGAATTTTTGCACATAATCGTCACAGCGTCAATTCCTTTTTTTGAAAAAAATAATTTTTGAAAGTTGTTTCCATATATGCAAAGAAAAAGTGGATCTACTCGTTATAAATCCCCGTTGACAAGTACGGCGCTCAGTCCGTAATATTCATCATAACACGTTCACACAATCGAATAAGACACTCTTATCGCGAGTTGGCAGAGGGAATTGGCCCGATGACGCCGCAGCAACCGACCAGTACGGCACGGTGCTACATCCACCAGACATACGTCTGAAAGATGAGAGGAACAACCAATTTGGCTGTGCCTCTTTCTCGCGGAGAAAGGGGCTTTTTTTGTGGGAATCATACCGAAAGGGGAAACCATCATGACATATCAACCATTTACAGAACAGACCGTCGTCGAGCATGTCCGGGAACTCGGATTGATCGAAGCAGGGGGAATCGCCCAGTGTGAAGAGATCGGTGACGGCAACTTGAACCTCGTCTTTCGCATCCGTCAAGGCGAGACGAGCTTGATCGTGAAGCAAGCCCTTCCGTACGCGAAAGTCGTCGGAGAGAGCTGGCCGCTCACGCTCGATCGGGCCTGGATCGAGCAGTTGGCGCTTCGGGAGTTCGCTGAAGTCGTTCCACGATTCGTACCACGAGTGATCGGGAGCGACCGCGCCCTCGCCTACACGATTTTAGAGGATTTGTCTGAATATGATATCGTCCGCACCGGTTATCTCGAAGGGAAGACGTATCCGGAGCTGGCCCGTCACGTCGGCGAGTTTTTAGGGGAGACGCTGTTCGTCACGTCCGACTATGCGGCCGGACCAATCGAAAAGAAACGAAAAGAGCGGGAGTATTACAACCCGGAACTGTGCGACATCACAGAAAAACTCATCTTCACCGACCCGTATAAAGATGCCGAATCGAACAACATCGAGGCGGAGCTTCGCCCGGACGTCGAGCGTTTGTGGCAAGACAAGGCGCTGAAAGTCGAAGTGGCAAAACTGAAAGTCGGGTTCGTCACGAAACATGACGCCTTGCTTCACGGCGACTTACATACCGGCAGCATCTTCGCGACGTCACAGGAAACGAAAATCATCGACCCGGAGTTCGCGTTTTACGGACCGTTCGGTTTTGACGTCGGTCAAATCATCGCTCATTTGACGCTTGCGACGTTCCACGATCCGCTCAAGCGGTTCGAACGGTTCACCGACGTCCTCACCGTCTGGGAGACGTTCGAGAAGACGTTCCGTCACAACTTCACGAGCGCCGTCGAGCCGTTCAATACGGAAGGGTACGTCGACGACTTGCTCGAAACAATCTTCAGCGACACGATCGGCTACGCCGGTTGCGAGCTCATCCGCCGCGCCATCGGCCTCGCCGGCGTCGCGGACCTCGAGACGTTACCCGAAGCGGCCCGTCTCGAGCGAAAACGTGATGCGCTCGCCCTCGGCGCCACCCTCATCAAAGAGCGGCACACCGTCGATTCGATTGACGACCTCGTGGCACTCCTCTCGGGGGTGCGCGTATGACCGTCCAAAACATTCGTTTCGACGCATCGACCCATGAGCTGGTCCTTTTAGATCAGACGCTCCTTCCGCACGAGGCGCGTTACGTGACGATCGAGACGCTCGAAGAAGCCGAACGTGCGATTGAGACACTCCAAGTCCGAGGCGCACCGGCGATCGCGTACTTCGGGGCGTTCGTCTTGGCGAAAGAGGCAGGACGATTAGTCGACGACCCGGATTTCACGCGTCGCCTTGAAATCGTCGGACGCCGCTTGATCGCGACACGGCCGACGGCGGTCAACCTTCAAAATGTGATCGAGTCGCTCCTCGAGCTGAACGTCGGGGACGATTTTGAACAGATTGCCGGGGAAATCGAACGACGTGCCGTTGCGTTATATGACCGCGACGTCGACACATATCGCTCTATCGGTGAGCACGCACTGACGGTATTACCGGCAGGTGGGAACATCTTGACGATCTGCAACGCCGGTGCCATCGCGACGTCACGTTACGGTACGGCACTTGCCCCGTTTTATGTCGGTAAAGAGCAAGGCGTCACATTCAACGTCTTCGCCTGTGAGACGCGACCGCTTCTTCAAGGGGCCCGTCTCACAGTCTGGGAGCTCGACCAGGCCGATATCGATGTCACGCTCATCACCGACAATATGGCCGCATGGACGATTCAAGCGAAAGGCGTCGACGCGATCATCGTCGGGGCCGACCGCATCACGCGGACGGGTCACGTCGCCAACAAGATCGGCACGCTCCAACTCGCCGTGCTCGCCAAGCATTACGGGATCCCGTTTTACGTCGCGGCACCTCATTCGACGTTCGATTTGACGGCGGACGATGCGATTGAAATCGAGGAGCGGGACGCGAAAGAAGTGACGCATATCGGTGGCCAGCCGACGGCTCCTGTCGGTATCACCGTCTTCAATCCGGCGTTCGACGTCACGCCGCCTGAGCTCATCACCGGGCTCATCACCGAGGCGGGCGTGTTCGAGGCGAACGAGACGGCCATCACACATCACGTAGGGGGAACGGTTCATGTCTAAAAAACTATTGATTTTACTATTCACGTTCGTGTTGGCGCTCGTCGGCTGCACGAACGAACAAGCGGCGACACCGAAACCGGCCGAGAAGACGCCGGAGACGAAACCGGTGTCCACCTCGAACGGCACGTTGCCGAAAGACATCGACGTCGCCCTGATCATGCAAATGTCGATCGGGACGTTCTCGTCGCAGTACATTAACGGGGTGACCGAGCAAGTCGAATCGTTCGGCGGCAACGTGAAAGTGTATAACGCTGACAACGACTTATCGAAGATGGCGAGTTATGTCGACACGGTGACGACGCAAGGTGTCGATGTCATCTTGATCGACCACGGGCGTGCCGACGCGTTGAAAGAACCGGTCCAACGTGCGCTCGACAAAGGCATCAAAGTCGTCGCGTTCGACAACGATTTGACGAACGAGGGCGTGACCGTTATCGACCAGGACGATTATTCGCTCGCCTGGCGTTCGCTCAAGGCGCTCGCGGAAGATTTGGACGGCGAAGGGAAAATCGTCACGATTTGGGTCGGCGGCTTCACGCCGATGGAACGACGCCACACGATTTATGACGCGTTCTTGAAGCGTTATCCAGGCATCGAAGAAGTGGCCAAATTCGGTTCAGCGACGAACAACACCGCGCTCGACACGCAAAGCCAGATGGAGGCGATTTTGAAGAAGTATCCGGAAGGCGAGATTGACGCCGTGTTCGCGATGTGGGATGAGTTCGCCAAAGGGGCGAGCCGTGCCATCAAACAAGCGGGGCGCGATGAGATTGCCGTCTACGGCATCGATTTGAGCGACGAGGACCTCCAGCTCATGCAAGAAGACGGGAGCCCATGGAAAGTGACGGCGGCGACCGACCCGGCTGAAATCGGTCGTATCCAAGTCCGGTACGCCTATCAAAAACTCGCCGGCGAAGAGACACCGTCGATTCATTCGGTCGACCCATATCTCGTCGATCGTGACGTCTTGCCTGACGAGAAAGTGACAATGGACGACCTCGGTCAATACGTGCCGAACTGGGGCGCGTCAGACGCGGCTTGGTCGGACTGGATGAAATGATGATTCGGCTTGAACGCGTCACTAAACAATACGGGGACGTGACGGTGCTCGACGACGTCACGTTCGGGCTCCGGCGCGGTGAGATCCATGGGCTTCTCGGCTTGAACGGGGCCGGAAAGAGCACGTTAATCAAATTATTGAACGGCACGACGACACCGACGTCTGGGTCCGTCTCTATTGATGACGAGGCGGTCGTGTTCACGCCGGCCGAAGCGATTCGACGCGGGGTCATCACCGTGTCGCAAGAAGTCGATGATGCGCTCTATCTCGATTTACCAGTCTATGAGAACGTCGTGCCGTGGCAGACGGTCGAACGGATTAAACCGCGCGACTTGAAGCAACGGGCGACGGCGTATTTGAAACGTGTCGGCCTCACGATCGATGTGACGAAACCGAGTGGACATTACCCGCTCAGCGTCAAACAACGGATTTTAATTGCAAGAGCGCTTGCGAGCGAAGCGACGTACCTCTTACTCGATGAGCCGACGGCGGCCTTGTCGACGGACGACGCGGCGGCACTGCTCACGTTGTTGCAGTCGCTCGCAGATGAAGGTGTCGGCATCCTTCTCATCACTCACCGCTCCGAGGAGCTGTCGCGTGTCACGACGACGACGACGTTTCTCCGAGATGGGCGACTCGTCTATGAAGGGCCGTTCCAGCCGTTGTCGACAGAAGACGTTCATGCGCTGTTGAGCGGGACGGAATTGGGCGACGATTTAGAAAAGGCGACACCGACGAACGAGGTCCAACTGAAGGCGACACTCACATTACCGACGTTTGGGACCGAGTTGTCCTTCACCGCCTATAAAGGCGAAGTCGTCGGCATCGGCGGCGTGACGGGCAGCGGCAAGACCGAGCTCATCGAGGCGTTGTTCGGTTTGTCCGACGTGAAGCAACACATCGAGCACGGCGGGAAAGTGACGACGGTCCAAACGCCGCGTCAAGCGGTCCGAGCCGGGTTCGCCCTCGTCCCGGAAGAGCGCCGGAAACAAGGACTCTTTCTCGACGACTCGATTGAACGAAACGCGTTAGTCGTTGAAGGCGAGACGAGCGTGTTACAACGCGTCTTGTCCTCGCTTCGTGTCAAATATGCCGATGTTCGACAGCCGGTGCGGGAGCTGAGCGGCGGCAATCAACAAAAAGTCGTCCTCAGCAAATGGTTGTTTCAAGACCGGGACGTGTATTTACTCGACGAGCCGACGAAAGGCGTCGATGTGACGGCGAAACGAGACATTTATGAGCTCGTGACGCAACTGGCCAAAAAAGGCAAGACGGTCATCTTCACGTCGAGTGAGGCGCATGAATTAGAACTCGTCGCCAACCGCACGCTTTGGCTCGACCGCGGCCGCTGGCAGCAGAAAGGAGGGGCATCATATGGCCCAACTCGTACTCAAACCTAAGGCGAGACGATTCACCGGCATCGGTCAATACGGGACGCTGTTCGCGATCCTCGCATTGATTGCGGTCTTCGGCGTGACGAACGACCAGTTCCTGACGTACGCCAATTTCAGCGACATCATCAAATCCGTCTCGATTGTCTCGTTGCTCGCCCTCGGGGTGACATTCTCACTCATCGTCGGCGGATTCGATTTATCGGTCGGTTCGACGGCGAGCCTCGCGACGGTCGGGGCGGCGTCAAGCCTCGTGTTACATAGTCAAGAGCTGCTCGTCGCCTTGCTCGTCCCGATTGTTCTCGGCGTGCTCGTCGGACTGTTGAACGCGCTCGTGACGATCAAATTCCGGTTACCGGACTTGCTTGCGACGCTCGCCATCATGTACGTCATCAATGGGGTCCAGTTGACGTATACGAAAGGCTTCTCGATTTATGACAACATGCCGATTGAAGGGGGGACGGCGTCGGGCCGGTTCATCCCATCGTTCCTCTTCATCGGACAAGGCTCGATCGGGCCGGTCCCGTTCGTCGCCATCTTGATGGTCATCTTCTTCGCCGGGGCGCATCTGTTCTTGACGTATTCGAAGACGGGTCGCGAATTTTATTACGTCGGCTCGAACGTCGAGGCGGCCCGTCGTTCCGGTATCGCCGTCAACCGCATCAAGCTGTACGCCTACGTGTTGAGCGGATTGTTCGCAGCGATTGGCGGCATCATCTTGGCGTCACGGATCGGCACGGGGCAAGTTTCGGCCGGGGCGCCGCTCTTAATGGACGCCGTTGCGGCCGCCTATATCGGCTATGCCGTCTTCGGGACAGGACGACCGAACGTCGTCGGCACGTTGATCGGTGCCGTCTTGATTGGGATCTTGTTGAACGGGCTGACGATGTGGGACGTGCCGTATTATGCCCAAGATATCGTCAAAGGGACCATCTTGATTGCGGCGCTCGGCTTGTCATACATCCAAAAGAAACAGCTGACATAGGAAAAGTCCTCAGAACGCTTAGTTCTGAGGACTTTTTTGGCGTTCCATGCGGATGAAGTCGTACACACTTCCGTTCGTCGGTTGTTGAAACGAACCGGTCTGTTTGAACCCGCACGCCTCATACAGCCGAATGGCCCGTTCGTTGAAGGCGGCGACGGCGAGCGTGATGCGACGGGGCGCGTACGTCGCCTCGATGAAGTCGAGAATCGACGAAAGGAACGCGCGTCCGCCCCCGTTCCCAGTCAAATCGGGTCTCATGCCGAGGCCGATGTCGACCGTCTCCGCCTCCGTTCGTGCGACGCTCACGAAACCGATCAGATCGGTGTCGGACGTGATGGCGAACACCGACTCTCCACGCTGTTCGGCGTCTAGAAATTCGACCAAATCGTCTTCGTCCGCTTCGATGTCGTAAAATACGTAAACGCCTTCGTAATGCCACGTGAAGGCGATCATTTCTGCTTGTTGCTGTGTCAGGACAGCGAATTGATGCGTCATGTGAATTTCCTCGATTCAAGGGCAGGATGGAATGCTACACTCATTATAGTACCACCAACTTGAAGAATGGGGTGACCACATGGGAATCAAGTTAGACATGGTCGGCATCGTCGTCGAAGATATGAAACGGGCGCTCGACTTTTATCGTCTGCTCGGCTTAGCGATCCCGGAAGCGATGGATGGGGAAGCGCACGTCGAGGTCGACGACGGCGGTGTCCGGCTCGCCTTCGACACAGTCGAAGTGGCCGAATCGGTGTACGGGGAATGGAAGCAGGCGACGGGGCACCGGGTCGAACTCGCCTTCTTATGCGACAGCCGAGATGAGTTGGACGCGCGCTATGAAGCGATCGTCGGGCATGGCTATGCCTCGCACCGCGAACCGTGGGATGCGTTTTGGGGGCAACGTTATGCCATCGTCATCGATCCGGACGGAAATCTGATCAGCCTATTCGCAGCATGACAAAACCCTCGCCGGATTCGGCGAGGGTTTATTCGTCTCGTGTCTCGCCCCACGAGCAGAGCGCCTTCATTGCCGGCTGCAGGCTGAGCGCTTCCTCGGTGAGCGAATATTCGACGTGCAGCTGCTTCTCTGTCGAATAGTCGATGCGGCGCACCATGCCGAGCTGTTCGAGTTCACGCAGTTGGTCGGTCAACACTTTGCGGCTGACGTCGGGGATGGCGCGCTGAATGTCTGAGAAACGGCGTGGTCCGTTCTCGAGCGTACAGTACACTTGGGGGCGCCATTTACCGCCGATGATGTCGAGTGCCTTGTTGACAGGGAACGGGGTCGTCATGTTCAGTTTGCCTCGCTTTCGGGTAGTTACTTCAATGTGCGTACTATTTTTCTTGCTTCGATGAAGGTATCGTATCGTTATCCAACAAATTGAGCAAACAAAAAGGAGCGGATCACTTTGACATATCCACGTACATTCTCACATATCGGACTATCGGTCCCGAGTGTGGCGGAAGCAGTTACATTCTATGAGGACGTGATGGGCTGGTACACGATCATGCAACCGTCGGACGTCGTCGAGGACGACTCGCCGATCGGCGTCATGTGCACCGACGTGTTCGGTCCGGGCTGGGGCAGTTTCAAAATCGCCCACATGTCGACCGGTGACAAGATCGGCATCGAGCTGTTCGAGTTCCCGAATAATGAGAAACCGGAGGACAATTTCGAGTTCTGGAAGACGGGCATCTTCCACTACTGCGTTCAAGACCCGGACATCGAGGGACTCGTCGAGAAAATCGTCGCCCATGGCGGCAAACAACGGATGCCGATCCGGGAGTATTACCCGGGCGATAAGCCGTACCGGATGGTGTACTGTGAAGACCCGTTCGGTAACCTCGTCGAGATTTACTCACACTCTTATGAACTGACGTATTCGGAAGGAGCGTATTGATTATGAAGGCATGGTTACTCGATCAACCTGGACTCGAACATTTACACCTCGGGGAGACGGAGCGCCCGACACCGGGAGCAGGCGAACTGCTCATCAAAGTCGAAGCGGTCGCATTGAACCCGGTCGACTATAAAGTCGGCACGAACGGCAACCCGAACTGGTCGTACCCGCACATCCTCGGGGTCGACCTCGTCGGGGAAGTCGTCGAAGTCGGCTCGAGCCTCGCCAACATCATCACCGGTTCACGTGTCGCCGTCCATACGAGTCTCGGAAATAACGGCGGCTTCGCCGAGTATGCGGTCGTCGACGCGCGCGCCTGCGCCGTCGTTCCGCCTGACGTGAGCGATGAGGCGGCAGCGGCCATCCTCTGTGCCGGTATGACGGCGTATGAGGCGGTCATGCAGAAGTTGAACACGCGCGACAAAGAGACGATTCTCGTCCACGCCGGGGCGGGCGGAGTCGGCGGCTATGCGATCCAACTTGCGAAGAAACTTGGGCTTAAGGTATTCACGACGGCGTCGCCTGACAATTTTGACTGGGTGAAAGCGCTCGGTGCCGATGTCGCCATCGACTATAACACGGAAGACGTGACGGAAAGGATCATGGAAGAGACGGACGGCCGCGGTGTCGACCTCATCTTAAACACGGTCGGTCGTGACGTCGCGACAGCCGACCTCGACCGGCTCGCCTTCAGCGGACAGCTTGCCTACATCGCCGGTCCACCGGATACGTCGAACGTGAAAGGCTTTACGCTCTCGCCGTCCATCCATGAGGTCGCCCTCGGTGCGGCCCACGCGAGTGAGGATGAGCGCGCCATCCGCAACTTGGCGTATATGGCCGAAGAGTTGATGAAGCTGCTCGAGGCGGGCGAGTTGAACGCTCTCGTCACGGACGTTTTGCCGTTCGATCGGTTGAAAGATGGTTTGGAACAACTGCAAACACGAAAAGTACGCGGGAAATTGATCGTCCGGGTACGCGATTAATCATCGTGCCTCCTATCTATGGATAGGGGGCTATTTTTGGAGGGGATGACATGGATTTACGCACATCGTATCAACAGACGTCGCATCAACTGAGCGGTCACGGCAGACGGAACGTCGGCGTCTTGCAACAGGCGTTCGCCGACGTTGATCCGAATCAGGCGAGCGACCATTACGGGACGGGCGAAGCGATTGAGCGGTTCGAGCAGAAACTGGCGCAAGAACTCGGCACGGAAGACGCCATCTTCTTCCCGAGCGGCACGATGGCGCAACAGATCGCGTTACGCATTTGGGCGGACGAGACGGAGAACCGACGCGTCGCCTATCATCCGCTCTGTCACCTGGAGATTCACGAACAGGACGGCTTAAAGGAACTGCATCACCTCGAGCCGATCTTGATTGGGGAGTCGGACCGGTTGATGATGTTTGAAGAAGTGCAGGCGCTGCCGGATGTGGCGTGTCTGTTGATTGAGTTGCCGCAACGCGAACTCGGTGGCTACTTGCCAACCTTCACAGAACTTGAGGCAATTAGTCGTCATTGTCGTGAGCGAGGCATTCGTCTACATCTCGATGGGGCGCGCTTGTTCGAGACGCTTCCGTATTATGAGAAGACGGCGGAGGAAGTGTGCGCGCTGTTCGATAGCGTCTACGTCTCGTTTTATAAAGGGATCGGCGGAATCGCCGGCGCCATCTTGGCCGGACCGAAATCGTTCTGTACCGAAGCGAGAGTTTGGAAACGGCGGTACGGCGGGGATTTGATCGGGCTGTACCCGTACATCATCCCGGCCGACTATTACTATGAGCTGCGGAAAGACCGGATGGGGACATACTATGAACAAGCCAAAGCATTCGCACGCCGGTTCAATGCGCTCGACGGTGTCTGGACGACCCCGGACGTCCCGGTGACGAACATGTTTCATCTTCATTTTGAAGGGGAGTATGAGGCGGTCGCGGCATGGATTCAATCCGTTCACATTGAAACTGGGGTCGGAATCACAGGGTATCTCGTCCCACATGACGGCTATTGTTCGACCGAGATCAGTGTCGGGGATGCGGTTGGAGAGATTCACGAAGCGCAACTTGTGCGTCTATTTGAAAGTCTGGACAGAGAAATCTAACACAACAATAAGCACCGCGCCTAAACAGAAGGCTACGGTGCTTATTGTTATCTTGAGACGATTGTATCAAGCCGATCGAGCTGTGAGGCGAAACCTTCGACGGCGCCCATCTCGATGACTTTCTCGAGTGACTCGGCGTCCGTGAACTCGGAGCGACTGACGAGCAACGTCCCACCCGGAATGTCTAAAAATTCGTTCGTAATCGTCATGACCGGAAAGTCGGGATTGACGTGCCCGTCCGCGTCTGAGAACGCATCCGTATAGACGATTTTTCGATGTGGTTTAATCTCGAGGAACGTCGATTTCCCCCATGAATCCATGCCGTAATAATCGCCTTGCTCCTTGTCGACACACGTCATTTTGTAATGCCACGTCCCGCCCGGTTCGAATTCGAACGTGCGTACCTCGGTCTTCCATCCGGCCGGACCCCACCAGGATTCGAGATGGGTCGGACTCGAGAAGGCTTCGAACACGAGCTCGTGCGGTGCCCGGAAGCTACGTTCGACGACGAGCGTGTTGCCTTCCACGTGCGATTTGACAGCCCCCATTGAAATGTCCCCTTTCGTGAAAAAGCGTCTTGACCTCAATGTAGTCCTTATTCCCAGTTTTCGGACAAGTGCAACTTGTTCAGTCAAACAACAAATCGAGCACCGTCTCACCGATGGGGCGTTCCTTTCCTTCGTATGGGAACGAGTGGATATGGATGGCCGGATTGAAGTTCAGCTCGATGATGCCGTAGTCACCTTCACGCTCGAGCGATGGGATCATCATGTCGACGCCGCAAATCGTCGCGCCGACCGCCTTCGCGGCCGCGACCGCGATCTGTTTATACGTGTCGGCAATCCGGTCCGTATAGTCGATGCTATCGCCGCCGGTGCTAATGTTCGAGTTTTCGCGAAGAAAGACGCGCTCTCCGTCCGCGAGCACACTGTCTGGTGTCTTGCCTTGAGGGCGCAGGAACGCCACGACGATGTCATCGATCTCGATTTTCTCGAGCGGGGTCTTATATCCTTTTCCGCGGAGCGGGTCTTCGTTTTTCTTGGCGACGAGCTCGCGAATCGTCGAGACGCCGTCCCCGTTCACGTTCGCCGGGACACGGTGGAGAATGCCTGCGACTTCATCGCCGATGACGAGGAAACGATACTCTTTTCCGGGCAAGAACGTCTCGAGTAAGACGACGTCGTCGAACGTTTTGGCATGATAGAACGACTCGAGCGCCTCGTCGAGCGTCGTGCCGTCTTTGAAAATGTGGATGCCAATCCCGAAGTTCGTCGATTTCGGTTTTAAGACGATGGGGCGTCCCGCGAAAGTGGTCCACACCGAGCGCAAGTCGTCCTCGTCGCGCAACTCCACGCCGCTCGGGACATCGATGCCGTGTTCGGCGAGCACATGTTTCGTCACCGTCTTGTTCTCCATCATGAGCACCGACACGTAGTTGTCTTTCGACGTCTTCGTCGCCTGTTTGACGTATTCGGTCTGGTGGCCGTTCCGAACCCGGATAAACTGGTCGTCCCGGTCGATGACATCAACGGCATAGCCACGCTTCAAGGCCGCCTTCATCAAAATCTGTGTCGACAGCTCCATGTCGGTGTAGCCGTGCATCCGGAAGCGATTGGCGTAGGCATCTTGATAGAACCGTTCAGCTTGCCGGAGTGACCAGGCCGTGTAGCCTTCGGTTGTCATCACTTTCGTCAACCGTGCCGAATACGTCGTATCCACATGGTCGATTCGTTCCCGGACAGAGGCGAAGACGTCCTCGAACCCGAGGGCGTAGCGAGTGTTGAACGCTTCGATGTCATCTAACAGTTCGTTCGCATACGTGTGTAAGGCGATCGAGTCGCCATCCTGGTGCAACGTGAGCGTCGGGGACAGGCCTTCTTTGGCGACACGTTGTTGGTTGTGGAACGCCTCGGCTTGCCAGTTCGCGAAGTCCGTCTCGTCTTTTAACGCCAAGTAGAGCAGGAAGATGTGCAGGAACTTCAAGTCGTCGAGGGCGATACCCGTCTTCTCGAAGGGGTTCAAATCGATGTTGCGAATCTCGATATAGTCGATGCCGTTCGTTTCAAGTCGCTCTAAATCGTTCCCGCCCCGGGACGTCTTCAAGCGAATCGGCGAGTACAGCTCGTTCGGGTTGGCGATGTCGCCTTTCGTGATGAAGCGGCGGACACTGCTCGTGTAATCGGTGAGCGTCGTGTAGTCCGGGTAGAGCGGTTCAACATTCGTATAACCACAGTCGCTATTCCGGTACGAGAGGGCCGTCGTATTGGAATACACGTCTTCGCTCAGTGCCTGCATCTGGCTGACGCAACGTTCTTCGTAACTCGTATGGACGGCGGGCGTCCCGCCTAATAGATAGACGATGAGCCAACGTGTCCGTAAATAGTTGCGGACGAGCTTCAAATAGAGCTCATTTTTGAAGCGGTCATACTGTTCAGGCGACCCTTCGTATAAAGCCGTGATCAAGTCGTCTGCGAACGAGAAGTTGAAATGGATGCCGGAGATGAGCTGTTTTTTCGCCCCGTATTTTTGAAGCAAATGCTCCCGGTAGCGTTCGGCCTCACCGCCCGAACTGCCGAAGTCGGCGAGCGGGATCGCCCCGCCGTCCGGGAGGGCGCACGGCATCGACTGCGGCCAGAGGCGTTCGTCGCCGATATGCAGCGCCGTGATGTCATAGAGTGTCTCTAAAAAGTTGTGCGCCGCCTCGACGGTTGAAAACGTCGGCGTGATCAACTCAATCTGACTTTCGGAAAAGTCGGTCGTGATGTACGGATGCGTCGCCTTGTCGCCGAGGCTTTCCGGATGTTTCGTCAGTGCGAGCGTTCCGTCGGCGGTGACGCGGAGCATCTCACGTTCGATGGCGAACCGACCGCTCGTGAGCAATTGTTTCGATAGCTGTTCAAATCGCTTCTGCAAGGGAAGTCACTTCCTTTTTTGTTAGTCGGACATATAATGCGGAGACGAGCCCTTTGACGATGCTCGAGATGGCGATGCTCCACCAGATGGCGTCGATGCCGAGGTATGGTTCAAGGACGATGGCGAGCGGGATACGGGCGACGGTGAAGACGATCGAGATTGTCGCCGGGATTTTCGGCAGACCGATTCCGGAGAAGTAGCCGTTCCCGATCATCTCAAGCGAGGCGAAGATGAGTGATACACCGATGATGCGTAAATAACTGGCCCCGATCTCGATCGTCATCGGATCATCGACGAAGGCACGGATGAGCATGTCCGGGAAGGCGAGGAAGACGAGTGTGATCAGCCCGGTATAGAGCATGCCGAGGCGCGTCGTCACGCGATATCCTTCGTGCACGCGGTCAATTTTCCGGGCACCTAGATTTTGGCCGGTATAGCTCGCGATGGCGCCGTTCAGTCCGCCGATCATCATGTAGGCGATCGACTCGATTTGAAGGCCGATGCGCTGGGCCGCGATCGCCTCGGTCCCGTATGAACCGATCATGCGGGCGAGAAAGATGCTGATGACGGTGAACAGGACGCGCTGCGTCGCCATCGGAAAACCGAGGCGGACAATCTCGGTGTAGTCGGCACGGACCGGTGTGACCGTCTCGTTCCAGTCCAATAGCGCCCGGGCCCGATGCCAAAAGAAGCCGAACATGACGGCGTTGGCGACGAGTGTCGCGAGACCGGCCCCGAGTACGCCCAGCCCGAACGGATAGATGAAGAGCGGTGACAGCATCATGTTGAGGATGACACCGGTCGCGTTGATTCGCATCGCCGTCGTCGTGTTGCCATAGGCACTGAACAGGCGGGCGAACAGCAAGTTGTAGAACGAGAACAAGAGCATCGGGGCGCTGACGAGCAAATAGTGATAGGCGAGGCGCTCGACGGGTGGTGCGTTCATATTCAAGAAGCCGATAAGCGTCGGTCCGAGTGAGACGAGCAGGAGGGCGGACAAAAGCCCGAGCCCGCCGTTCAGCCGTCTGCCGCTCCGTACATAACGTTGAATCAAATCATCGTCGCGCTTGCCGACGGCTTGTGACACTTTGATGCCGGCACCGACGACGATCAAAGACTGAACCGCCTGAGCGAGCATAATATAAAAACTGGCCGCGCCGATACTGGCGACGGCGTCGCTTCCAAGCGCACCGACCCAAAACATATCGACGAGACTGTACGTAAACTGTAAGAGCGAGCTGCCGACGAGCGGGAGGGCGAGCGCTAAGATGACGCGCTGCACGCTTCCGGTCGTCAAATCGACGGTTTTCACAAAACAAGACCCCTTCAACAAATTAGTATATAACCATTTAGTTATATATAAGCACGACGAGACGAGATTGGCAATCGTGACGTCCGACTCGACGAAAAATCGACACAAAAAAAGGAATTCGCTGTGAATTCCTTAACGATTATAAGCACGAATCCACGTCGTCATATAGACGAGGTTCGCGATGATGAGGGTGGCGACGAGCGCGAACACCGGATACGTCGGCCACGCTGTTTGAAATACCGGGTAGAAGAAGAACGTGAGCATGAAGAACGGGACCGAGATGTTGAACGAGACGTACGCCGCTTTCGTCGCTTTCGCTGTGATCAACGCCTCGCGTTCATCGACTTCGCTGAATTCGGTCATACGGACCGACCATTGACCGAAGCTCATCTGTTGATTCGGACGCGTCCGGAACGAATAGATCGTCCAGACGATAAAGAAGACGATCAACAAAACGAACGGCAAGAGGTTGAACTCTAGCTCGAACACGCCGGCTTCAAGGGCAGCCATCGACCGGGTGATCGTCGAGGCGAATGACGCCACGGTGAACGCCATCAAGACGTATAAGATGATACTCGAGATGGATTGAACGATGACACGTTTCATTTTGTTTCCTCCTCAATTGTAAAAATAGATTCGACCGGCTCCTCGAACACGCGGGCGATTTGCATCGCGAGCATGAGGGAGGGCGTGTAACTCCCTTTCTCGAGCGAGATGATCGTCTGTCTCGTCACGCCGACTTTGGTCGCAAGGTCGCCTTGCGTCAATTGATGCCGGGCCCGCAACTCTTTGACACGATTGGCTAATGGCATGGCGCCACCTCATTTCCTGTTTCTAACAACAGTGTAAAACAAACTTTACTTTATGTAAATTTAACTTTACTTATTTAGTGGTGGTACAATAGAATCAAACGGGAAAGGGGAGAAACCGATGAAGGCGATTTTAGGGCAGCACCACGTCTCGGCGATGACAGGGGACGCGTGGAAGAACTTGCGATTTTACACGGAGGTTTTAGGCATGAGGCTCGTCAAAAAGACGGTCAATCAAGACGATCCGTCGATGTACCACTTGTTTTACGCGGATGAAATGGGGACGCCGGGGACCGACTTGACGTTCTTCGAACTGCCGTTTCTCGGACAGACGTATCGAGGAAGCAGCAGCATCTCGCGGACAGCGCTTCGGGTGCCGGCAGGGGCATTGCCGTACTGGCTGGAGCGGTTTGCCGAATTCGATGTCCTGCATGATCCGGTAGAGGAGGTACTCGGCCGACCGACGCTGGATTTCGAGGACGGGGAAGGACAGCGCCTCTGTCTCGTCGAGGGCGGGTCAGGGACACCATGGAAAAATGGACCGGTGCCGGAGGACGTCGCCATCTTCGGGCTCGGCTTCAGTGAATGGACGGTGCGACGGATCGAGAAGACGGAACGGGTGTTGACGGACGTGCTCGGTTATCGCTTCGCGTCCGCATTCGAGCGAAACGGTCAGACGGTACGTGTCTTCGAGACAGGTGACGGGGGCGTGGCGACGGAGATTCATCTCGTCAATCGTCCCGATGTCCCGTCGGAGCGACCGGGTCGGGGCAGTGTCCATCACGTCGCCATTCGCGTCGAAGATGATTTAGAGATGGAGCGTTGGGTCGAGCGGCTCGATTCATTCAGCATCAGCCACTCGGGACTGATCGACCGCTACTATTTCAAGTCGATTTACTTCCGTGAACCGAGCGGGATTTTGGTCGAGCTCGCGACAGACGGGCCCGGCTTTGCGACCGATGAGCCGGTCGAGACGCTAGGGGAGCGGTTGGCCTTGCCGCCATTTCTTGAGCCACGACGAGCGGAAATCGAGGCGAAATTGAAGCCGTTATAAGCAAAGAGCCGACAGACTCGTTTAGTCCGTCGGCTTTTGTACGCCTAAAAATAGCGCCAGTTCGTTCGTCCGGTTGGCGACGAGGTCGGCGATCGTGTAACGGTCGAGCACGTGCAGGAAGGCGAGCATCGCCTCGTTCAACACGCTCCGCAAGTCACACGCGGGTGCGATGACACAGCGGCCTTCGCCGAAACACTCGACGAGCTCGAACGGTTCCATCGTTCGGACGACGTCGCCGACGTTGATGTCTTCCATCGGTCGGGCAAGTCGGAAACCGCCGCCGCGTCCGCGCACCGATTCGAGATACCCGTGCTTACCGAGCTCATAGACGACTTTCATGACGTGGTTCTTCGAGATTTGATATTGGTCCGCCACTTCTTGGATCGTCACGAGACGATGGGAGAACGTGGCGCTATACATGAGCGTTCGGAGTGCGTAGTCGCACGTTTGCGTGAGCCGCATGAAATCACCTCTTCATCCGTCCATTGTACAAGACATCCCGTAAAAGCGCGACGATGGAAGATGTGAAAAAAGCGTGGCGGATTCAAGTCGGAAATTCGAACTTGTGATTAAACAAGTATTTTATATATTGCTTTTAGAGTGACGTAACTCACATAATGGACGTGTACTTTCAAAAAGGGGGAAACACGTATGTTAGATCAACAAACGATGGATATCGTTAAAGCGACGGCGCCGGTCTTGAAAGACCACGGTGTCGCCATCACGAGTCACTTTTATAAGCGCATGTTCGAAAATAACCCGGAAGTTCGTCACTTCTTCAACCATACGAACCAACAACGCGGCCGTCAGCCAGAGGCGCTCGCGAATGCCGTCTATGCGGCAGCTGTCCATATCGATCGGCTCGAAGCGATCTTGCCGGCCATCCAACCGGCGCTTCATAAACATAAAAGTTTGAACATCCGGCCGGAACATTATCCGATTGTCGGTGAGAACTTGCTCGGGGCGATTCAAGACGTGCTCGGTGAAGCGGCCACACCGGACATCATCGATGCGTGGGCGAAAGCGTACGGTGTCATCGCCGACGTCTTCATCTCGCTCGAGAAACAGATGTATGAGGAGGCGCCTTGGCTCGGCTTCAAGCCGTTCACAGTCGCTGAAGTGATCGAGGATACGCCGGAAGTAAAACGATTCCGCCTTGTCGCCAACGATGGCGTCGTCGGGACGGCCATCCCCGGTCAATACATTTCGGTCCAAGCCCGCATCGAAGGGGAAGACATTTTGCACCACCGTCAATACAGCGTCGTCGAGACGACAGCAGACGGCTACTGGATTGCGCCGAAAGCAGAAGGACTCGTCTCGAACTGGCTCCATGCTCAGACGGTCGGTACAGAGATCCCAGTGAGCGCGCCAGCTGGTGAATTCGTCCTCGAAGCGTCGGAGCGTCCGCTCACGCTCGTCGCCGGCGGCATCGGCATCACGCCGCTCTTCAACATGGCGAAGACAGCGCTCGGTGAAGGCCGTTCGGTCACACTATTGCATGCGGTCCGCAGCACGAACCTCCGTCCGCTCGGTAAAGAGCTCGACGAACTTGTGAACGACGGACTCGAGCTCATCACACACGTCGACGACGTATCAGGCTGCATGAGCGCGGCACAGCTTGAGGCACTCGATGTCGATGGACATGACGTCTACACGTGTGGCCCGACGGCAATGATGGAGACGGTCGTGCAAACGATCCCGCACGCCCGTTACGAGTTCTTCGGCCCATCGGCCACCCTCGCGCGGACATAAGAAAAGACGACCGCCAAAGCAGTCGTCACACTACCGCACACCGGTCATCGGTTTGCGGTTTTTATATGTCGTCAATACGTCAAGCTCGCTGCGACGATGATGCCAACGACGAGCGAGGCCGAGAAGAGGCTGAGGCCGACGGCGAGGTTGCCGTTCTCGACTTCTTTCTCCAAGTTCACGCCAGGCGTGAGCACGTACTCGAACGTCCAAAACGCGAGCACTTGGGCGAGGATCCCGACGATGCCCCAAATGAAGGCATCGAGCAAGTTGACGCTGTTCGCCCATACCGTGTAGATGACGATGGCGAGACCGAGCGCCTTGCCCCATAGTTTCAAGGCGACGGCGACGTTGCCGGCTTTGATCAGTTTTCGTTCTGAATACTTCGTCGTCAAGGCGAAGACGACGAGACCAATCAAGATGAGGGCAAACCCCGTACCGAGGTGGGCCAAAAAGCTCAAAATCGAATCGAGCGTGATGAACGTCATGAGTTATTCTCCTTTTGTGTGCCGATGGCTAAGTAGTAGGACTGGTTGTTCGTGATCATGCTGCCGGCCCGCGCGCCGAGCGCGGACGGGCGACCGTTCAAACAAAAACAACCGATCATATAATGCGTGTCGATCGTGCCATTCACCGTGTTCGTCTTCCGGACCGGCAACTCATCGAATCGTTGAAAGACGGCCGTCTCGTTCGCATACGTTTGAAGCGCTTCTTTATGGAACGGCGTGCCGTCCTTCTCGTACAAGATGACCGAGTCCCCTTCACGTCCGAAGGCGGGCTTTTGCACGTAGGCACTCTGATTTAAAAACGGGTCGGGCTCGAGGTAGGTCGGCAAAAAGTACGTGCGGATGATGGCACGTTCTGTCTCATCGAAGAACATCTCGTTTTCGTATAGCTCCCAAATGAACGCTTGCACGCCCTTAGACTGCATGAGGAACGCCGATAACGGATTGAGGAGCGAGACATGTTTCGCCTCGTTCAGTTCGAGCAGGCGAACGCCGATCTGCGTCCCGTCCGGTGCCACGTCATCGACCAGATGCTCGACCGGGTACGTCTGCCGATACAAGACGTCGACCCGCTCACCGGAAGGCGTATACACCCCGTCACGTTCGACGAGAAGTTCGTGCAGGGCGACGAATTCGGACGGCAAATCGAGCGTCTCTTGAAGGAAACGCGTCGTCCATTTGTCCTCGATGTTGTCGTCATGGGCCGTGAAGACGATTTTCGGCGTCCCGCCTTTCGCGAGCCGCTGCCACGCGGCGATGATTGCTTTCCGTAGCTCGCTTCGAAGCAACTCGGTTGCGCCGACGTTTGGGTCGTCGAGTCCAAATGCTGTCGTCACGTACCGGTTCACGTCGAACAGTTCTTTAATGAATGTCGGCGTGTCGGCATTGAATTCCATCAGCTTGAGCGCGCCGTCTTTCACGATCCAGTCGTAGCGGCCGATGATCGTCTCTTGCGGGAGCGCCTTGTCCCGAAGGAACGGCAGGCTCGCCTCCGGGTAACCGAGGAGACGGAGCGTCTCGTCCGGCAGCGTCCGCAGCAGCCGGTTCGCCTTGCGGAAAATCATGTCGACGTCACGTGTCGCCGTACGAATCCGCTCGACTTCCTCTTTTGAATAGACGAGACAGTCATAGAGCGCATACTCTTCCTCGTTCAAATCCGGCCAAAAGTAAGGGATTTGCGCGAACAAGGCGTCACGGTTCATCCGCCGAAGCCGCCTTTTGAGCCGCTGCCGAGACCCGAGTTAGAACTTGGGTTCGACCGGTTCGGCGTGATGCTGCTCGCGCCGCCGTTCGAGCGATAGTTTTGGTACGTCGACGAGTTTTTTAACGAACTCTTGGAATTGAACAGGCTGCCGAGTAAAAAGAAGCTGCCGAAGTGCGGGGAGCGCCGGTCGTCACAATAATACGACTCGGTCTCCGCATCCCATTCCCAATCGTCGCACTCGTAACCGGTCGGCTCTTCCGGGAGCGTCGCTTGTTCCGTCTCGTCCATCCCACAGGCGGCGAGGGAGGCGGTCAATACAGCGGCCGACAGACCGCTCAAAATTTTCTTGCTCGTCTTCATGTTGTTTCCTCCAATGTATAACCAGTCGGGGTGACATAGAGCACATAGGCGCCACGGTCTTCATCCGTTTCGGCCGAGTCACGTTCATATTCGTTGCCGCCGACATACACGTACTGGCTGCCGAGCATGGCAAGGGCGTCCAAGTGACGGTCGACATAATACGCTTCAAGGAGCGGGTTGTCGAACCGGTCGTCGAGCGTGCGAATTTCGACTTTGATGTCGTCGGTCTCTTTTTTGTCGACCGGGCCTTCCGTGTAACGGTCGACGTAAATCAAAAAGTACTGCTCGCCTTCGAGCGCGGACGAACGTTGTTTATACGTCATGCCGTCCTTGACGAAAAACTCGCATTCACGCCGGGCGAGTACTTCATCGAGCCCGAGCGATGTATAATGGTAGAGCGGCTCAAACGACAGCTCATTTTTATAGAGTCGGTATTCTAAAACGATGGAATTCATAAGTCAGTCCTTTCTTTTTTCTATCTATACGGAACCGAGTCGAGACGGGTTTCGTAAACCAATTGAGTTGTTACTAGTATATCCGAGAAAGCGAGTGATTTCAGTGCATATCTTTTTTCGCGTTTGGCGCGGATTGTCCAAACTGTCTTTTTTGAACATCGTGCTCGCCTCGCTCGTCATCATCTTGACGGGTACGCTCGTCGGGTATTGGGTGGAGCCGGAGACGTTCCCGTCGTTGTTCGACTCGTTCTGGTGGACGATGACGACGCTCACGACGGTCGGCTACGGTGACTTTTTCCCGTCATCGGTCGCCGGGCGTTGGCTCGGGATTTTTTTGTTCTTATTCGGGATCGGGATTATCGGGGCGTTGATTGGAAAGCTCGTTGAAGTCGGTGCGACGTTTCAACGGTTAAAACGGGAGGGGAAACTCATGTATCGAGGAGAAGGCCATTACGTCTATATCGGGTGGTCACCGAAGACGAAGAAGGCGATCGATGAAGTGCTCGGTCAAGGCGTCACGCTCATGGCCGTCAACGACCGGCTCGACTACGCGACCGTGCTCGACACACCGCTCGAAGCGAGCGACATGTTATACGTCGTCTGTCACGACGACACGTGGGAACGATTGAATGGACGAGGAGGAATGTAATGTATAACGGAACATTTATCCGCAAGATGACACGCATGCAAAACGTCCAACGTTGGGACGAGTACGCGCCGCACTACCACGACAATGCGGCGAGCCATAGTTTTCGCGTCGCGGTTTTCAGTTTGATTGCGGCCTACTATGAAGAACAAGCGGGACGTCCCGTCAAGTTGCTCGACGTCCTGGGCAAGGCGCTCTTCCATGATATGAACGAAGTGCAGACCGGGCCGATCATGCACCGGACGAAAAAAGAGCCGACGTTGAAAGAACATATCGAGCGGATGGAGCGGACGGCAAGCCTCGGTCTCGTCGACTTATTGTCGCAGTCGCTCCGTCCTGACTTCTACCGCTTCCTCGTCGAGGCGGAGGACGACTCGTTCGAAGGACGGATCGTCGACGGCATCGACTCGTTCGATGCGATGCTGTTCGTCCGGCGCGAGGTGGCGCACGGGTCTCCGCACTTCGTCGCGAAACTCGAAGAGATGAAGGCGGCGCTCCGGGAGCATCCGCTCGCTTCCGTCCGCTGGCTGTACGATCAAGTCGAGCAAGAGACAGAAGTGGCGACGTTCATCGAGAACGTCATGCGCATGGACAGCGTCCGGCGCTGGAAAGGCCGTTTCAACACGATTGACGACAACGACGCGATTCACGGTTTCCGGGCGGCAGCGCTCGGGATGTTCAGCGGACTGTTGGAGCAGAAGAAGTACGGTGTCGACGTCGATGTGGCGGAACTCGTCGCGCGCTTGCTTTGTCACGACCTCGTCGAAGGGGTGACCGGGGATGTACTCGGTCCGGTGAAACACGCGACGACGGAGACGGGACAGGCGTTCGAGGCGTACGAACGAGCCGAGAGCGAGGCGCTGTTGTCGCTCCTCCCTGACTACATGCAACCGGCGTTCCGGCGTTATATGGCCGATTCGAAGGATGACACGTATGAAGGCAAGCTCGTCGACATGATGGACAAACTCGACGCCCTCATCAAGATGAACATGGAGCGAAAGATGAACGGGGCCGAGTATGAGGTCATCTATCGGGAACAGCTACGGAAAGTGCAGATGCGCTATGAGAATCCGAGTATGATTTTCTTCTTGGCGTACATCTTGCACGACCTCGATTATGTGACGAGTTGACAAGGTCACGGACGAATCAGTCCGTGGCTTTTTTTATATCATTTATTGACATATATCATTCAACGATATATAGTGAGGTTAAGAAATGTATCGTTGAATGATATAGGAGGTAGTCACATGCCACGTAATGACACGATTGAGCTCGGCGAGTTGACCGACAGCATGTTTTATATTTTGCTCGCCTTGACCGAGCCGAGACACGGCTACTTGATTATGCAGTTCGTCGAGGAGTTGACGGCGGGCCGGATGCAAATCGGGCCGGCTTCGATGTATACGATTATCAAGAAGCTCGTCGCTGCGGGGCTCATCCACCCGCTTGACGGAGACGGGAAGAAAAAGAGTTACTTGATCACAGATGCGGGGCGCGATTTGCTCCGCGATGATGTGAAGCGACGCCAAGCGATTGTCGAGGATGCACGGTTCATTTTAGAAGGGGAGGGACACGTATGAAACGGAAGTACATGTCGAGCTGGGGGCTTGCGTTTGCCGAAGAACGTGAGATGCGAAAGCTCGAACAGATGGCAGCTCGGGGCTGGCACTTAGAAAAGTTCGCACCACTCGGCTATTCATTGGTCGAAGGCGAACCGGTAGACGTCCAGTACAGCCTCGATTACCGGACGCGTCCGGACGAAGAGTATTTCGAGATGTTCGCGGCGAGCGGGTGGGAGCACGTGACCTCGACCGGGGACGAGATTCACATCTTCAAAGGCCGGCCGGATGCACGGCCAATCTACTCAGACCGTGAGACGATGATCGCGAAGTATGCGTCAGAAGAGCGCCAGATGGGACGGACGGCGCTCACGTTTCTCGTCGTGTGGATCGGCTTGCTCCTGTTGATGCAACTCGATTGGTCGAGCGTGATGGCGACGGCGCTCTTCGTGGTTTATCTGATCATCACAATCGGACTCATCTTCACCGGACTCCCGTACCTCGGTTTTCTAGTGAAGCGAAAACGGATGGAACATGACAGCTGACTAGGCGGATGGCACAAGCCATCCGTTTTTGTTTTGGTCGACTGAACTATTCACGAAAAAAATAGTTAGGCGTGAAGCACCGTTTTAGCACGAGCCTCTATTCAACGAAAGTGAAATCGGGAATGATGATTGATAAAAGCGCTTGCATTAAACTTTTGAGGAGGAAAGCGAATGGGGAAACGACGGAAAGGGATTGCCTTGACGGCAGGGGTCACAGCGATTGCACTACTGGCTGGGCAACCGGTCGCACAAGCGGCGACGTCACAGAACGGCACGATGATGCAATACTTCGAATGGTACGTCCCGAACGATGGGTTGCATTGGAATCGGTTATCGAACGATTCACAACATTTGAAAGACATCGGGGTGACGACGGTATGGATCCCGCCCGCGTATAAAGGCACATCGCAAAACGATGTCGGCTACGGCGCGTACGACTTATATGACCTCGGCGAGTTCAATCAAAAAGGGACCGTCCGGACGAAGTACGGGACGAAAGCACAGCTCCAGTCGGCCATCACGAACTTGCGCGGAAAAGGCATCGGCGTGTACGGTGACGTCGTCATCAACCATAAAGGCGGCGCCGACTATACGGAGACCGTTCAAGCGATCGAGGTCAACCCGTCGAACCGAAATCAGGAGACGTCGGGCGAGTACGCGATATCGGCGTGGACCGGATTCAATTTCGCCGGGCGCAACAATACATACTCGCCGTTCAAATGGCGCTGGTATCACTTTGACGGCACCGATTGGGATCAATCGCGAAACTTGAGCCGAATCTACAAGTTCAAGAGCACGGGCAAGGCGTGGGACACGGACGTCTCGAACGAGAACGGGAACTATGACTATCTCATGTATGCCGACGTCGATTTTGAACATCCGGAAGTTAGACAAGAGATGAAAAACTGGGGCAAGTGGTACGCCGACTCGCTCGGACTCGACGGGTTCCGCTTGGATGCGGTCAAACACATTAGTCATTCGTATTTACGGGAATGGGTGACGAGCGTAAGGCAGACGACCGGAAAAGAGATGTTCACCGTCGCCGAGTATTGGAAGAACGACCTCGGCGCCATCAACGACTATTTGGCCAAGACCGGGTATACGCATTCCGTCTTCGATGTGCCGCTCCATTATAACTTCCAAGCGGCCGGTAACGGCGGTGGATTCTATGACATGCGCAACATCTTGAAAGGGACGGTCGTCGAGCAACATCCGACGCTCGCCGTGACGATCGTCGACAACCACGATTCGCAGCCGGGGCAATCGCTCGAATCGACGGTCGCCAACTGGTTCAAACCGCTCGCCTACGCGACGATCATGACGCGCGGACAAGGCTACCCGACACTCTTCTACGGTGACTACTACGGGACGAAAGGGACGACGAACCGGGAGATCCCGAACATGTCGGCGTCGCTGCAGCCGATCATGAAGGCACGGAAAGACTTCGCCTACGGCACGCAACATGACTATATCGACCATCACGACGTCATCGGCTGGACGCGCGAAGGTGTGGCCGACCGTGCCAAGTCAGGGCTCGCGACGATTCTATCGGACGGACCGGGCGGCTCGAAATGGATGTACGTCGGCCGTCGAAACGCCGGTGAAGTGTGGAAAGACATGACCGGCAACAATAGCCGCCTCGTCACGATCAACGCGGACGGCTGGGGCCAGTTCTTCGTCAACGGGGGATCGGTGTCGATCTATACACAACAATAAGAAAAACGAGTCGCGAGACTCGTTTTTTAGCGTTTCCATATCCATTCGTCACTCTCGTACTTCAAGACGAGCTGACGGATTTCTTCTTGTTGCGCCTCGGTGAAGATCAACGGTTCGAACGTCAAATCGAACGCGTCGCGGAACCCGTCCGTGAACGCGGCGGCGACTTCGTCGAACGCGACCGACCGTCCGAGCGCCTCATTGAGCGAGACGGCCTTGGACCCGAAGCGGGCTTTCGCCTCGCGTTTCTCATCTGCTTCTAAATTAAAGCAGTCGAACAAGACGTCATCGTCCATTGATAACGGGATTGACCCATGCTGCAGGACGGCGCCTTGATGACGCACTTGGGCGCTGCCGGCGATCTTCTTCCCGTCGACGGCGAGTTCATAGTAGGAAGCGGCGTCGAAACAGACGGCAGACTTCGGTTTCCGGAGCGCTTCGCGGTCGGCTTCCGTCATCGGCACGGAAAACTCGGCGGGGACGTCGAGCGCGCGATATCCGCGCCGTACGCCTTCGGTCAACAGGCGATAGCTCTCGATGACGTTCGTCGGGAGGGATGGCATCGTCTCCGGCAAGATGACGCTATACGTCAGCTCATCCGCATGGAGCACGGCACGGCCGCCGGTCAGTCGCCGGACGACCGGGATCTTGTTCTTCGTTAACGCGTCCCGGTCGAGGTCGCGCGTCGCCCGTTGAAAGCGGCCGACGCTGATGGCGTGCGGGGCCCACGAATAAAAGCGGAGCGTCGGTTTCAGTTCGCCTCGTGCGACGAACGTCGCGACCGCTTCATCGATGGCCATGTTCTCGGCCGGCGTGCGGCCTTCTGTCGTGATCAAATGCCACGTCGTTCCATTCATAAGCGTCTCTTCTTTCTGTTAATCGATTGGGAGCATCGTGTGGCGACGCGCCTTGTGGACTTGTTCGTCGGCGTGATACGACGAACGGACGAGCGGGCCGGCCTCACAGTGGGAGAAGCCTTTCGCGAGGGCGATCTCTTTCAATTCGGCGAACTCGTCCGGATGATAATACCGTTCGACGTCGAGGTGTTTCTTCGTCGGTTGCAAGTATTGGCCGAGCGTTAAAATATCGACGTGGTGGGCCCGGAGATCATCCATCGCTTGAATCAACTCGTCTTTCGTCTCGCCGAGCCCGACCATGATCGACGATTTCGTCGGGATGTCCGGGTTCAGCTCTTTCGAGCGCTTCAAAAACTCGAGCGTGCGGTCGTATGTCGCTTTCGCCCGGACTCTCGGCGTCAAGCGGCGCACCGTCTCCAAGTTATGGTTCATGATGTCAGGACCGGCATCAATCAATGTCTGAAGCGCCGAGAAGTCGCCCATCATGTCAGACGGCAATACTTCGATCGACGTCTCCGGGTTCATCGCTCGGACGGCACGGACCGTCTCGGCGAACACGGTCGCCCCGTAATCGTTCAAGTCGTCGCGCGCGACAGCCGTGATGACGACGTGCTTCAAGTTCATGAGGCGCACCGACTCGGCGACGCGCTTCGGTTCTTCCCAGTCGAGCTCGTTCGGCTTGCCGGTCGTGACGGCACAGAAACGGCACGCCCGCGTACAAATGCTCCCAAGAATCATGAACGTCGCCGTGCGGCGGACGGCCCAACACTCATGAATGTTCGGACATTTCGCTTCCTCACAGACGGTATGTAGGTTTTTCTCGCGCATCATGTTTTTCAGACCGGTGTACGTCTCGTTCGTGTTCAGTTTAATCTTTAACCATTCCGGCTTTCGTTTCAGTTCCCCTCGTGGCAAGATGATTTCCCCCTTTTTTAAGTTAACCCCTAACGAAATGAGTTTACCAAAAAACGAGGAGGATTCGAACCACCGAAATTATTGGTTATGCCAATACAGAGGAAGGTTGTTACAAAACAGGTTGTTTATTTCAAATTGGTTACGCTTTCATGAGAAGTGTTGTTTCCGGATTTTGGAGTTGCTATACTGACGTTGACCACCTGAATAAGGACCATATGTAACTGATACGATCAGGCATGGGGTGAACGAGCGTTGATGAGGCAACGCTTCTTCCTCCATGCCTTTTCGTTTGGGGGTCGGGGAAAACTTTCAAAAAGGAGTGGGGAACATGAACAAAGCATTGAACTGGACGGCGACACTCGGACTGACGACGGCACTACTCGTCTCATCGGTCCCGATGGCGAACGCGGTTGTGGCCGAGGAGGCACCACCGCTCTCGGTCGAACAGCGAGTGACGAGCAAGCTTGACGCCATGACGCTCGAACAGAAACTCGGCCAAATGATCATGCCAGACTTCCGACTATGGAACGGGGCCAACCACACGACGCTCGCACCGGACGTGGCGCGCGTCATCGACCGGTTCGACCTCGGAGGTGTCATCTTGTTCGCGGAGAACGTGACCGAGACCGAACAGACGACGAAACTCGTCCACGACCTGCAAGAAGTCGTCAAACAAGACGAGAGCAACGACATCCCGCTCTTCATCACGATCGACCAAGAGGGCGGCATCGTGACGCGGCTCGGTACCGGCACGAACCTGCCGGGAAACATGGCGCTCGGCGCGACGCGCAGCAGCCAGTATGCGTATGACGCGGGGAACATCATCGGCTCAGAGTTGAACGCGCTCGGGGTGAACGTCAACTTCGGACCTGTCCTCGACGTCAACAACAATCCGGCCAACCCGGTCATCGGCGTCCGTTCGTTCTCGAGCGATCCGGAACTCGTCGGTGAGCTCGGCTCGGCGATGACGCAAGGCATCCAAGACCAAGGGGTCGCCGCGACGGCGAAACATTTCCCGGGCCACGGGGATACGGCGGTCGATTCCCACTACGGGCTCCCGATCGTCGACAAGTCGCTTGAAGACTTGCGCGGCTTAGAGTTACTTCCGTTCAAACGGGCCATCACGGAAGGCATCGACATGATCATGACGGCGCACATCGGCATGCCGCAAATCGAGGACGAGGTCGTCGAATCGGCGCGCGGCACGTTCCCGCTCCCGGCGACACTTTCGGACGATGTCATCACCGGCGTGTTGCGTGAAGAGATGGGCTATAACGGTATCGTCATCACGGACGCCTTGAACATGCAGGCGATCTCGGACAACTTCACAGAAGCCGAAGCCGTCATCAAGACGTTCGAGGCGGGCGTCGATATCGCCCTCATGCCGACGATTTTGCGGACGAACGCGGACGTCACGAAACTCGAGAAAATCTTTGAACAAGTCATGGCAGCGGTCGAGAGCGGACGTCTTGATGAAGCGAAAATCGATGCGGCCGTCGAGCGCATCTTGACGCTCAAAGCCGAACGCGGTATTTGGGAAGAGTCGGTCGACACGACGACGCTCGAGGCGAAACTCGCCGAGGCGAACGCGGTCGTCGGCAGTGCCGAGCATAAAGCGAAAGAACGTGAGATCGCGGAAGCGGCTGTCACGCTCGTGAAGAATGACGACAAGACGCTCCCGTTCAAGCCGAAAAAAGGGGACACGGTCCTTGTCATCTCGCCGGCAAAAGATCAGACGGACAGCATGGTGAAGGCGATCAAGTCGCTCAAGAAGAACGCGGGCAACATGAAAGACGTCGTCGTCACGACGGCGAACTACACGGCGTCGACACCGCGTCTAGCCAGCAACCCGGGCTTGAAAGCAAAAGTCGAGGCGGCTGACTACATCATCGTCGGCTCGAACGTCAACAACAGCGCGAAGCTTGGACCGAATGCAGCGGACAACTACGTGCCGGCGGAAGTGTTCCGTTACGCGAACGAGACCGGGAAGAAATCGGTGCTTTTAAGCCTCCGAAACCCGTATGACGTCGCCGTGCAACCGGACGCACCGGCCCAGCTCCTCATTTACGGTTTCAAAGGCGATCCGAACGGACCGGACTCAGAGGCGGGCAACTTGAAATCGGCCGGACCGAACTTACCGGCCGGCATCCGTGCCATTTTTGGTGAAGTGAAACCGGGCGGCAAGCTCCCGGTCGACGTACCGAAGTTCGAGAACGGGACGTTCCAAAACGAACTTCATCTCGAGTTCGGAGACGGCTTCAAAAATTGGAACAAATAAAAGACAGCGAGCTCCCATGTGGGTGCTCGCTGTTTTCGGTCGTCCATCGATTACGCCTCAAAATACGCGACGACGAGGAGGCCAGGGCCGGTATGCGCCCCGATCGCCGAACCGACGATTGTCTTCGTCACGTGACGCGGTGTGACGTGTTCACGAAGCATCGATTCGAACTGGTCCGCCTTTTCCGGATCGTCCCCGTGGCCGATAAAGACGTCCCCGTCTTCGACGATCGGTTTCGATTCGGTCATCCATTCCGTGATGCGGCGCAACACTTTCTTATGGCCGCGAATCTTCTCGATCGGGACGAGTTTCCCGTCTTCGACCGTGAGGAGCGGGAGGATGGTGAGCAAGTCACCGATGAACGCGCTCGCTTTCGAGACGCGACCACCGCGCATCAAATATTCGAGCGATTCGACCGTGAACAAGTGACGAATCTTGCCGACGAGCGTCGACGCATAGGCGACGGTCTCTTCGTATGTATGCTCTTGCCCGTACTCAGCGACCGTCTTGACGAACAGGCCTTGCCCGACCGAGGCGGCACGCGTATCGAGAATATGGAACGTGCCGTCCGGGTATTCTTCTTTTAACGCGTTGCCGACCATGACGGCCGTCTGGTACGTGCCCGACAGTTCACCCGAGAAGGCGAGATACAGGAACGGGATCTCCGACTCGAGATGTTGCCGGAAGCAATGCTCGAGGCGCGCGGCCTCGATTTGGAACGTCTTCGGCGTCTTGCCGTCACGCATCGTGGCGTACACGTCTTTCGGTTGGATCGTCTCGCCGTCTAAAAATTCTTCATTGTCGATGATGACTCCGAGCGGTAATAGTTCTAGGCCATATTCGACGATTTGGTCTTGAGTCAAATCGGCGCCGGTGTCTGTGATGATTTTAAACATGCGTTCACTCCTCTGTTAGTTGGTGTTCGATGTCGCGAATCGGTTCATTTCGTTTCCACATACGGTCGAGTTGAGCGGCGAGCGTGTCTTGTTCTGCTGCGTCGAGCGTCCCTGATTGAAGCTCGCTGACGCTGCCGAGCACGTTGTACGCCCGTTTCAACACGTCGTGGACGGTGAGCGGGATGTCGAGCAGTTCCTCGAGCGAAGCCATCGTCTCAGGCACGATCGCTGGATACGTGTGTCGCGTCGGTTCGCCTTGAATCGCGGCGTCATAAAAGTCGCGGATGAGGGCGGCGCGTTCGCTCCCGCTCTTACGGACGCTCAAATAGATTTGAACGGCGACGCCGCCGCGGACGCGGCGTTGCGAGATGCCGGCGAACTTTTTGCCGTCGATCGACAAGTCGAAGCTGCCGGGGCAATAGGAGCCGACAATCTCACCGGCGACGATCGCATCGGTCACATCACGGAACATGTGCTGGATGAGCGACGTCATCGCTTCGTAGCCGCTGTCGATTTGAATCCCGTCATTCTCGGGTAGAATAAGAGATAAGTTCAATACATCTTCGTCAAGGACGACAGCAAGTCCTCCCGAATTTCGAACGACGGGGCGATAGCCGCGTTCGTGCAACAGACGAATCCCGTCTTTCAAGTGGGGAAGGCGCGCGTCTTGAATCCCGAGCACGACCGTATTCAAATGGACCCAGGCACGGAGCACCGCACCTTGGATTTTCGTCGAGGCGCAAAGCGTGTCGTCGGTCGCGAACGATTGCTCGGCTTGGAACATCGGACCGAGCGACGACTGGTCGATGAGGCGATACGTCGGTTGGCGTAAAAGTGGATGGATCATATACATAATTCCTTTTCAAAAGATAGTTTCCTCTTCATTATAGCATGGAGGGAACGACTCGCTGGAAGTCGAAATACATACTATTGAAACGTAGGGGGCAACGTCATGTACACGTCACGAGGTCAATTATCCGGGTCGAAAGTGTTCAAAGACCCGGTTCATCGCTATATTTACGTCTATGATCATCTCATCTGGGAGTTGATCAACACGAAAGAGTTTCAACGGTTGCGTCGCATCAAACAGCTCGGCACGTCGTTTTTGACGTTCCATGGGGCCGAGCACACCCGATTCCACCATTCGCTCGGTGTATATGAGATCGCGCGCCAACTCATCGACCAATTCCACGAATACCCGGAGTGGGACGATCGGAACCGGGAGCTGTTGCTCGCGGCGGCGCTCCTGCACGACGTCGGTCACGGCCCGTTCTCGCACGCGTTCGAGCACGTCTTCTCCGTGCGCCACGAAGTATGGACCGAACGCATCATCTTAGGCGATACGGAAGTGAATAAAGTGTTATCTGAGATGGGGGTCGGTTTCCCGGAAGAAGTGGCGGCCATCATCAACAAGACGCATCCGAACCGGTTGCTCGTCAACATGCTCAGCTCTCAGCTCGACGTCGACCGGATGGACTATTTGCTTCGCGACGCCCATTTCGCCGGCGTCAGTTACGGCAAGTTCGACTTGGAACGGATGCTTCGCGTCCTTCGCCCGGATGAGGATCAAGTCGTCGTCAAGCAGTCGGGGA
This sequence comes from Exiguobacterium aurantiacum DSM 6208, assembly GCF_000702585.1. Lineage (GTDB taxonomy): Bacteria > Bacillota > Bacilli > Exiguobacteriales > Exiguobacteriaceae > Exiguobacterium > Exiguobacterium aurantiacum. Next base: position 811,704 of record NZ_JNIQ01000001.1, read on the forward strand.
TGCATACGATTGAAGACTACATCATGCGCCGCTATCAGATGTACTGGCAAGTCTATTTGCACCCGGCGACACGGTCGAGCGACTTGCTCTTAAAAGCGGTCCTCGAGCGGGCGCAAGAACTGTATGAGTCGGGTTACACGTTCAACATGGAACCACGCCATTTCCTCCCGATCTTCAACCGCGAAGACATGACGCTCGCCCATTACTTGAAGCTCGACGAGACGGTCGTCTACTTCTATTTCCAAGAGTGGATGGAAGAAGACGACGCGATTTTAGCGGATCTCGCGAGCCGTTTCGTCAATCGTCGCCTGTTGAAGTATAAGAACTTCCCGGAAGCGAGCCGGGTCCGTTACATGGACCGTCTTAGACAGACGATGGAAACGATCGGCTTGCCGACGCGCTATTACTTGCTCGAAGATCAATTGAGCCAACTGCCGTACGATTTATATAAAGGACATGGCAACTATGAAGGGATTCTCCTGCAGATGAACGACGGCGAGCGCCGTGAAATCTCGGAAGTATCGATGCTCGTCCAATCGATTCTTAATTCGCGTCAGTCGGACGAGAAGATTTATTATCCGGAGGACGTGCTCCTCAACTTGAAAGACCATGCTTCGGAGAAATCGTGGATGCTGTCAACGTTACGGGGGGACTGAGACCGGAAAAGGAAGTGACACGATGGGGATCGCGACATTAATCGGAGGAATCGGGATTTTCCTGCTCGGCATGATGTTGTTGACGGACACGTTGAAAAGCCTCGCCGGAGAGCGGCTCCGGCGCCGGCTCAACCAGTTCGCGGAAGGGCCGGTCGCGGGCGCCATGCTCGGGGCGACGATGACGACGTTGTTTCAATCATCGACCGTGACGACGCTCATGACGATCGGCTTCGTCAGCGCCGGACTGTTGACGTTCGTGCAGGCACTGACGCTCGTCATCGGGGCCAACGCGGGCAGTGCGACGACCGGGTGGATCGTGGCGCTCCTCGGTTATAACTTGGATATCCGTCAATTGTTTTTACCGCTCATCGGGGTCGGGATGGCCCTACGGCTCATCGACCGCCGTGTCAAACGGATCGGCATGCTGTTCGTCGGGATCGGTCTCATCTTCGTCGGCATCGGCACGCTGCAAGAAGCGATGCGTGACGTCGTGACGTTCTCCCTCAATGAGTGGAACGCCGAGACGCCGCTCCACCAACTCGCGCTCCTCGGAACGGGGCTCTTCATGACGGCGGTCCTGCAGTCATCGACGATCGGACTCGTCTTGACGATGACGGCGCTCGCGACCGATACGGTGTCGCTCACGCAAGCGTGCCTGCTCGTTCTCGGCCAGAGCGCAGGGACGAGCCTCGTCGTCGCCATCGGTTCAATCGGAGGGTGGAAATCGGCAAGACGGATCGTGCTCGCCCACGTCCTCATCCACGGGTCGATATTAGTGATCGGATGGTTGACGTTCCCGCTGCTGTTCGGGGTCGTCAACGGGATTGCCGACCGCCTGAATTGGAACGAACTGTTGCGGCTCGCCTTGTTTCACACCTCGTTCCACTTGCTCGGTGTGTTGACGTTCTTACCGTTCCACGAGGCGTTCAGCCGCCGCTTGTTGACGTGGATCCCGAGCCGGGCCGAGAAGTTGACCCGGTTCTTGGACCCGAACATGTCGCGCATCCCGGCCGTCGCTCTCGAGGCGGCAAGGCGCTCTTTGATTGAAATCGAGCGTTATCTCGGCAATGAGACGCGCTTGTTGCTCGAGGAAGGGCGAAAGCGCGAAGACGAATTGCAACTCGTCGAAAAGACGCTCGGGGACGTCCGTGTGTTTTTGAGCACGATTCAACTGGAAGAGGCGAAAGGACGCAACGATTACGGGCAACACATATCGCTGCTCCATACGATCGACCACCTCGAGCGTTGGCTCTTCGTCATGCGTGAAGTCGAGCCGGATGATGTGTTGCGGGACACCGACTTTTTGGTCGCCCGTCAGCTCGTCTTGCATGAGCTCGAACTCGTCGATGGCCTGAATCATCACACCCCGCCGGAGGAGTCGAGCCGATGGAAAAGTGCCTCGAAACAATTGGCCGAGTACCGGAAAGCGCACCGGGCCGAGTTGCTTGAAGAGGCCGCGACGAATCAGCTCGAGATGGAGTCGTCGATTCGAAAAGTACAGGCGCTTCTCTGGCTCGACCGGATCGGCTATCACGTCTGGCGGGCGACGCGGCATTTGATTAAGCCGACCGTGTCGAGTGAACGATTCGAAGTGAACTTAGAGGACTAAAAAAACACCCGGTCGTCGAGTGACGATCGGGTGCTCGTGTTACTTCTTGTCCGCGTGCATGACGCCGGCTTGGCCGTAATGCGTCGCGTCCATCTCTTCGATGAAGACGGTGATGTTTTCTTTCGGTGCGTTCGTCGTCTCAGAGACGGCGTCCGTCACTTTCTCGATCAAGGCACGTTTCTGTTCGACCGTGCGACCGGGCAACATTTTAACGGTTACGTATGGCATACTGATTCCTCCTTTTCCTCGTTCTCTTATATTTTAGAGAATCCGGGAGCCCGAAGAAAGCAGAAAATCAATGGAATGCCGCTTCGATGATTTTTGGCTCACTCGATTTGGACAAGTTTTTATGGATGACTCGCTCCGGTTTCGTTCGCAACTCGTCACGGAACGAGTTGGCGAGCTCGGCCTCACCGATGACGACGAGCCCTTCCCAGTCGTGCGCGCCTTTCATCTGTTCGACCGTCTGGGCGAGGTCCCGGTAGAAGCGATTCAAGTTCTCGGCGAGGCGACGATCGAACTTGTCGACTTGCGAGCTGCTTGAAGCCATCCGGTCACCCGACGCTGTCCCTTCGAATCGGACCCATTCTTCGGTCTCAGGGTCGAACGCGAACGAGAAAGCGGCGTCGATATGGCCGAGTGATGTATCGAGGACGGTCACGTGGTCGAGGTTCGTCAAGATAACACCGGTCGCCGGGTACTTCGCTTGTAGCGCTTCGAGCGGCTCGAGTACCGGTTTCGTCTCCCAATGGAACGCCGTCTCGACGTCGTGCTGCAAATAGTACGTCTCGAACAGGTCGTTCTCTTCAGAGGCGAAAATGACGAGGCTCCGAGCGAGATCGTTCCGATGTTTGCCTAGCTCGTCTTCGACTTTTTTGCGCATCTTTTTGAAGCTCTTTTGCTGTGCTTCGTTTCCTGACGCTTCCAAGTATTCACCGATCCGCTTCAATCCATTTTTCAAATGAATGTTCCAGTCGCCTTGTTGGTTCGGTCCCGTGTTCAAATAGACCGACAAGACGCACTTGTCTTTACACTCAACGTTTCGTAATCGCTTCAAATCACTCGCTAATCCCATATCCATTCCTCCTTAAGTCAACGTTCTCTTAACCTGTTACCTACTTGGACGGTGCTCAAACACGGAAGACGATGGGAAATCGTGAAAATTCAGGTGCGAAACGTCTAGAAACGGGGTAAGTAAAAAGACAGACTAGACGTAGGAGGAACGACATATGAAATGGAAGGGCAGACAGGCCAGCCGGAACGTGGAGGATCGACGGGGACAACGTGTCGGTGGGAAAGGCATCGCGGGAATCGGGGGTGGCTTCGGTCTCATCTTGGTCATCGTCTTCACGTTGCTCAATGGCGGGAATCCGGCCGACATCGTCAACAACATCGGGTTGAATGAACCGCAATCCTCGGAAACGTATCAAGGCTCGGCCCGGGAAGAAGAGATGGCCGACGACTTCGTCTCGGTCGTGTTACGGGACACCGAGGAAGTGTGGACCGACATCTTCGCCGAGAACGGGCTCACGTACCGGGAACCGACGCTCGTCTTGTTCTCCGGACAAGTCGAATCCGCGTGCGGGATCGCCGGTTCCGCCGTCGGACCGTTCTATTGCCCGGGCGACCAGAAGCTATACATCGATTTAAGTTTCTACGATGAACTGAGCCAGCGCTTCAACGCGCCAGGGGACTTCGCGATGGCGTACGTCGTCGCCCATGAGGTCGGGCATCACGTTCAGACGCTTCTCGGGACGACGAACGAGATCATGCCGCTCCGAAATCAGATGAGCGAGGCGGAGTTCAATAAATACTTGGTCCGGTTCGAGCTTCAGGCCGATTATTATGCCGGGGTTTGGGCCCACCATGCCCAAGGGATGGGCTATCTCGAAGCGGGCGACTTTGAAGAAGCGATGAACGCCGCTCACCAGATCGGCGACGACACGCTTCAAAAACAAGCACGCGGTTATGTCACACCGGACTCGTTCACGCACGGGACGTCCGAGCAGCGGAAACGTTGGTTCGAAAAAGGATTCCAAAACGGGACGATTCAAGGCGGGGACACGTTTAACACGAAAAATTTATGAGCAAAAGGTCGAGCGGATGCTCGGCCTTTTTGATTGCTGTTGGCTTGTGTCGAAAGAATCCGCTATCATTAGAACAAGACACCAGTAGCAGGAAGGGGATGACCGGATGGAATCCTTACTAAAAAAAATCGAACTCGCCTTAAGCGAGATGACGTCCGTCGAGAAAAAAATCGCGGACTATATTTTGACGCACTCGACACTCGTCCCGAACATGACGACGAAAGAGCTCGCGTTAAAGACCGATGTGTCCGAGGCGAGCATCGTCCGTTTCGCTCGCGTCGTCGGCATCGACAGTTTCAAGGCGTTCAAACTTGCGCTCGTAAAAGACTTGGCCATCACCGAGACGACGTTGACCGACTTCAACGTGCTCCAACAGAAAGATACCCCTTACGACTCGTTCCAAAAAGTCATCCACGTCAACAAGATGGCCGTCGAGGCGTGTGCGGAGGCGATGGACAAGCGCGAGCTCGAACATGCGATTGACACGTTCGCCCGCGCCAACCGCGTCGTTTTTTACGGCGTCGGCGGCTCGTCGACGGCGGCGTATGACGCCCAATACAAGTTCACGAAACTGGGTTATGCGGCGCAGACGTCGCAAGATTTTCATTATATGTTATCACTCATCCCGCACCTCGGGTCGACCGATGTCTTCGTCGCGATCAGCACGTCGGGACGGACGAAAGACGTCCTCGAACTTGTCCGCTTCGCGAAAAAGCAAGGCGTTCCTGTCGTTGCCATCACCGACCTCGACAAGTCCCCGCTTTACCGCGAAGCCGACGTCCGGCTCTGTACACCGAACGTCGAACGCGACTTTAGAATCGCGAGCATCGCCTCACGCATGACGCAACTGACGATCATCGACACGCTCTACATGGGTCTGCTTCACCGTAAAGGGGAAGGACTCATCGATAAGTACGCCGAGGCGCGCGACGAGATGGTGAAGCTGCGGCGATGAAGATTCGGTCGTATACCGGATCAGACAAAGACCGGCTCGAGTCGTTCCTTCGTCGTCAAGTCACATTCGCCGCTATGAACGGCCAGACAATCGATGCGTTTTGTGTGGAGAACGTGGCGGACTTCGAGGCGGGCGGGACGGTCAGTCTGTTGATGGAAACGGATGATGACGTGGTTGCCATCGCCGACTTGTTGAGAAGGCATCCGACCGATGGCTCGCTTTGGCTCGGCTTGTTCGTCGTCGATGAACGATTCCACGACAACGGAATCGCACAAACGCTTTACGAACAGCTCGAGCAAGAACAGATGCTTCCCCATCATTCGGTATTCCGGCGCGGCGTCCTTCCACATAACGAGCGGGCGTATCGCTTTTGGCGACGGCAAGGCTACACCTATGAGAAAGAGTCCGTGACGGCGCGGGGCGACCGTGTCCACGTCCTCATTAAGACGATTGATCCGTAAACTCGACGCGAAAGCAGTCGGGTTTTTCATTTAGAAGAATTTTTGACACTCCCACGATTGAAACCGTGGGATTCTGAAGTGCTTGTGCGAGCGCAGTCCATTTCTGTTTTGCTCAAGCCTTCAGATGAGGGTGTGCCATCACCCCTCCTGAGACAGACCATATAGGTTCTCAGGCTGATGGACTGTTACCATCCACCACAGGTCGTTGCAGGTGTGTCCACCTGATGTTTTAGCGTCTTTTACGTGACGACAGGCATCGTTTTACCGGTCACATGTTTTCGTGACCGAACCGGATACGATTCTCAAGGTGCGATGGACACGGGCGTTTTAGAGACTTGTACTTGTCTATGGAATATATATACCCGAATGTCGGATGTTCTTCACATTCGAACTCACTTTCATCCCATGCCTAAAGGCGGGCTATGCCCGGTATCGGCTTTCCCGTTCGTAAAATCTGTAATGAAATTTTAATTCCTAGTATTTTTAAATAAGTTTGACTTTAAATTTCAGATTAGTACAATAAAAGCATAGAGAAGAAAGGATGGTGGCGATGCTACATAAATTAGCTACGGAACGACGAAATGAACGGACGATGAACCTTGACGAGATGTCGGTCGAGGCACTCTTGACCGTGATGAACGAGGAAGACGAGCGTGTGCCGCACGTCATCAAACAAGAAGTACGAGTCATCGCCCAAGTGGCGGAACGGGCCATCGCCTCGTTCAAACAAGGCGGGCGCTTGATTTATCTCGGTGCCGGGACGAGCGGACGACTCGGTATTTTAGATGCGGCGGAATGTGTGCCGACGTTCGGGGTGTCACCGGACATGGTCGTCGGACTGATTGCCGGGGGCGAACGCGCGCTCATCAAAGCTGTCGAAGGGGCAGAGGATAGCAAGGAGCTGGCGGTCAATGATTTGAAAGCGCTTCACTTGAGCGAGCGCGATACGGTCGTCGGTATCGCCGCGAGCGGACGGACGCCGTACGTCATCGGCGGGCTCGACTACGCCCGTGAAGTCGGGGCGACGACGGCCGCGTTATCGTGCAACAAAGGCTCGAAAATCAGCGAGCACGCCGAGTTTAAAATCGAGGTCGAGACGGGTCCGGAAGTGTTGACCGGTTCGACGCGTTTGAAAGCCGGGACGGCCCAAAAGCTTGTCCTCAACATGATCTCGACGGCGTCGATGATCGGCATCGGCAAAGTGTATCAAAACTTGATGGTCGACGTGCAACCGACGAACGAGAAACTCGAAATACGGGCCAAACGGATGATTGCGGAAGCGACAGGGGTCGATGAACAGACGGCCGCGCGTTATTTCGATTCATCGAACGGGCACGTCAAGACGGCGATCGTCATGATTTTAGCCGACGTTTCCTATGCGGAAGCGGTCGAGCGATTACAGCGTGCGAACGGATTCGTCCGTGAGGCGCTCTAAGGGGGATTACGAGATGAAGAAAGAAGAGGTGTTGGCGCGAGCCATACTCGAGCAAGTCGGGGGGAAAGATAACATCCGTCAACTCGCGCACTGCATGACGCGTGTGCGCTTGGCGCTAAAAGATCCGACGAAAGCAAACATCGAGGGATTGAAAAAAATCGACGGCGTCATGGGGGTCATCGATGATGAGACGCTCCAAATCGTCGTCGGTCCGGGGACGGTCAATCGCGTCGCGGATCATTTGAGCCGGGAGACGGGACTCGCCATCGGGGAAGAAGCGGTCGATGCGAACTTGACGCCGGACGAACGGGCGGCGATCGAACGCCAGAAAGTGAAAGACAAACAGAAGTCACCGTTCAAACGTTTCTTACGTCGTTTAGGGAATATCTTCATTCCGCTCATCCCGGGACTTGTCGCTTCAGGAATTATTAACGGGACAGCGAACTTCGCGAAAAACGCCGGCGTCGACCCGACCGAGACGTGGATGCAAATCCTGCTCCTGCTCGGAAGCACAGTGTTCGCCTACCTAGCGATTCTCGTCGGATGGAACACGGCGAAAGAGTTCGGCGGGACACCGGTACTCGGTGCCATCGCCGGGGGGATTCTCTTCAACCCGATGCTCGCCGACATCACCATTTATGGGGAACCGCTCGTCGTCGGACGGGGTGGACTGTTCGGGGTCATCTTTGCGGCTTGGCTCATGACGTACATCGAGAAACACGTCCGCCGGTTCATGCCGACAGCAGTCGACATCATCTTTACGCCGCTCCTTACCGTCCTCGTCGTCGGTTTCACGGCGCTCTATGCGGTCATGCCGGTCGCGGGCGTCTTGTCGGACGGAATCATGCGTGGACTGAACGCCGTGCTTGAAGTCGGCGGACCGGTCGCTGGGGCTGTTCTCGCCGGATTCTTCTTGCCGCTCGTCATGGTCGGGCTGCATCACGGTTTGACACCGATTCACTTGGAGCTCCTGAACACGGTCGGGAATACGGCGCTCTTGCCGATCCTCGCCATGGCTGGTGCCGGTCAAGTCGGTGCCGCCATCGCGATTTTCGTGAAGACGCGCAACCAACGTCTCCGTAACATCATTAAAGGGGCGATCCCGGTCGGATTCCTCGGAATCGGCGAGCCGCTCCTGTACGGGGTCACGCTCCCGCTCGGTCGTCCGTTCTTGACAGCATGTATGGGCGCCGCGGTCGGTGGTGCGTTCCAGGCGACGATGAAGACGGCCGCGCTCGGAATCGGTGTGTCAGGGCTCTCGCTCACGCCGCTCATCGACAACGGTATGTACTTGACGTATATTGGAGGTCTCGTCATTTCGTATACGGCAGGCTTCATCTTCACGTATTTGTTTGGTTTCAAAGAAGAGATGGCAGACGGAATTTGACAATCGAGGTGGCTCTTGGGAGTCACCTTTTTGTTTAGGAGGAGTTAACAATGAAAGGATTATCCGTTTATTTGAGCGAACCGCTCACCCCTCAGTTCGAGGAGTGGATCGGCCGCATGCGTGCGCTCGGATTCACGTCACTATTCACGTCGCTGCATATCCCGGAAGACGACTCGTCCGTCTATACGGAGCGGCTCAAACACCTCGGCGCAATGGCCGAGCGGCATGGGCTGGAGCTGTTCGCCGACATCGCCCCGACGTCACTCGAAGCACTCGGGAAGACGTGGGACGACGCGCACACGCTCGTCGAATGGGGCGTGACCGGTCTCCGTGTCGATTACGGGGTGACGCCAAAACAAGTCGCTGATTTATCGAAACGGATGACGGTCGCGTTGAACGCGAGTACGTTGACCGCTGGAGAGCTGGAGGCGATGAAACGAGAAGGGCTTGTCGTCGCTCACGTCGAGGCGTGGCATAACTTTTATCCGCGCCCGGAGACCGGGCTCGACCGGACGTGGTTCGATGAAAAGAATGCGTGGCTGAAACGCCAAGGCATCCGTGTCCAAGCGTTCATCCCGGGAGACGGGACGCTTCGTGGCCCGTTATATGAGCGCTTGCCGACGCTTGAAGACCATCGGCACTTGTCCCCGTTCGCTTGCTTCCTCGATCTCGCCTCGACCGTCGATCGCATCTTGGTCGGGGATCCGGGACTTTCGGAAACGACCGAGTCCCAATTCGCTGCCTATACGGATGGAGTGGTCGTCCTTCACGCCAAAGCGGACGTAGCGCTCGACCTCGTATCGGAAGACGTGCGCACGAACCGCTTCGACCCGGCGCGTGACGTCGTGCGCTCCGTCGAATCCCGGGCTTATGGGCGTCCGGGACATCGGATGCTCACTCCAAGGAATAGCATGTCCAGACCGCTTGGCACGATTACGATTGACAACGTCGATTACGGGCGCTATGCTGGAGAGATGCAAGTGACGAAGGCGGATCTTCCAGCCGACGCACGAGTGAACGTCATCGGGCGCGTCATCGAGCGGGACCGTCCGCTCGTCCAAGCGATTGGACCAGGGACGAGATTTCGAATCGAGTGGAGTTGATGTTCGTGATTGCCACGCTCCCTTGTCATTGTGTACAGTAGAGAGGGAGGGACGCAACTTATGAAAGACATCAACTTCAATATCATCGCTGATGATTCGACGGACGGCCACGGTGGTTACGGCGTCGGCTCGCTCAGTTTGAACAATATGTCGCCGGTCATCATCGACGTTGAGGCGGGCACTGCCGTCATCGACATGGGTGCGATGCATGCCAAGTCGGCGATTGAGAAACGCATCAAATTCTTGACCGACCCGGAAGCGGTGCCGAACGGCAAGCCGTATTGGATCGTCTGGGTGACCGTTGGACGCAAGCCGGAAGGGTTTTACTACGGAGGCGTCGCGGCCTGTGACTTGTCCGTCGACGTTGAGGCGCGACGCGGCTATAAACTGTTGCCATATCACGTCAACCAAATGGACAAATCGCTCAAAGGACGCATCTTGATCGACATGATGGATGCGCCGTCCCGGGACGTTTTGGCTTGCTTCTTACAAGCACACCGTCCCGAAATTTGGGAACAGTCGACCGAGTTGCGTGAAGAGCTTGCGCGCTTGGCTGCCGAGTGAAAAGATTGGACCGGTTTCGGTCTCCAATCTTTTTTGTTTTGCTTAGCTACAAAAAGGGAAAACAGAGCTGTTATGATTTTGTGATTATAGCGTAATTGTATGAAAATTCAGTATTATGCTATACTATACGCACTGTGTAAAAAAGAAAGGGTGACACGATGAGTGAAACTAAGAAAATTCTAATTGGTCTTGTACTGGGGGTTATCGTCGGACTCGGGCTTGCCGGCTTGCCGGGCAACATATATGATATTGCGAACTCGTACATATTATCCCCGGTCGGAACTGTATTTTTGAACTTGATTAAAATGTTAGTCGTGCCGATCGTCTTCTTCTCGATCATTCTCGGCGTCATGGGTCTTGGGGACCCGAAAGAGCTAGGTCGTGTCGGATCGAAGGCACTTCTGTTCTTCTTGACGACGACGGCACTCGCCATCATGCTCGCGATGGGTGTGGCATCGGTCATCCAGCCAGGTGAGCGTGGCGACTTCCAAACGGCGAACCTCGAGTTTGAGTCGACGGTGTCAGAAGAATCGTCGAACATCGTCCAGACGTTCGTCAACATGATTCCGACGAACCCAATTCAAGCACTCGCTGAAGGTAACATGTTGCAAATCATCGTCTTCGCGGCGCTGATCGGGTTTGCGATGATCGCACTCGGAGAACGGGCCAAGACGTGGCGCCGTTTCGTGAAGCAAGGCGATCGCATCATGATGCATCTCATCCATTTGGTCATGAAACTCGCCCCGTACGGTGCGTTCGCTTTGATCGCCTCGGCGATCGGCGGCATCGGTTTTGACGCGGTGGCGGCCATGGCGTGGTATATGTTTGCCGTCGTCTTGACGCTCTTCTTGCACGCGACGATCGTCTATGGCGGTGCACTCCTCTTCCTCGGAAAGATGAGCCCGGTGTTCTTCTTCAAGAACTTCTACGAGGCCATCACGCTCGCGTTCTCGACATCATCGTCGAACGCGACGCTCCCGGTATCGATGGAGCTCGCCCAGACGAAACTCGGTGTGCCGCGTTCCATCTCGTCATTCGTCCAGCCGCTCGGCGCGACGGTGAACATGGACGGAACGGCCATCATGCAAGGGGTCGCGACAATCTTCATCGCGCAAGTGTTCGCGGCTGACTTGACGATCACAGAGCTCTTGACCGTCGTCATCACGGCGGTTCTCGCCTCGATCGGTACGGCTGGCGTACCGGGTGTCGGGCTCATCATGCTCGCCCTCGTCTTGCAATCGGTCAACTTGCCGGTCGAAGGGATCGCCCTCATCATCGGGGTCGACCGTATTCTCGATATGCTCCGTACATCCGTCAACATCACGGGTGACGCGGCGTGTGCGGTCGTCGTATCGAAACTCGAAGAGAAACACCTTCCACCTGTCGACGAAGACGCGTGGGACGAAGTCGAAGCGAAGTAACAGGAAAGGCTGCCCCGCGAGGACGGGACAGCCTTTTCGTTTGAAAGGAAGTGAGTGCGATGGAATGGGATCTGCTCCCGCTCCCGCTATTTGTCGTCATCAGCATCGTGTTAAATGTGGTGATTGCGGTCGCCGGTGTGTTGCCGAGCGCGTTTTTGACGGCGCTGAACGTGCAACTGCTCGGTTTTGGGCCCGGTGTCATCGTCTCGATCGTAGGCGAGGCGGTCGGGGCCATCGTCAGTTTCATCCTATATCGAAAAGCGCTCCAAACGTATACGTCACCGACCGGGACACGGTTCAAGCGCTTGAGAGAAGCAGGCGGGATGGAGGCGTGGTTTCTCGTCCTCGGCATGCGGCTCATGCCGTTCGTGCCGTCGGGCCTCGTCACGTTATCCGCGGCTTTCAGCCGGATGACGCTGCCGTCGTTCGCGGTGGCGAGCACGATTGGCAAGGTGCCGGCCCTCTTGATCGAGGCGCTCGCCGTGACGGCGGTTCTATACGTCGCGACCGGCTGGCAACTCGCGCTGATCGCCATGGTCGGCATCATCTATGTCGTCTGGCGCCGTCAAAGGAGCGGCGAGAAGATGTGACAGAACGCTTCGACGAACCGTTTGCCGTTCGTCTTCTTGCGGAGGATTGACCAGTCGACAAAAATCGATTCGTCAAAGTCTTGCAAGAACGCATCACGCAGTTCTTGAACCGATGACGTCTCGAATTGGGCGATTGTCATCTCATGGTTCAAATACATGCTCCGAAAATCTAAGTTAGCCGTCCCGACGAGTGCGATTTTTCCATCGATGAGGACGGTTTTTGCATGGATAAAATGCCGATTGTATTTATAAATGCGGACGTTCCGTTTGAGCAATTGTTCGAAATAATATTCGGTCGCGTGGAAGCTGAACCATTCGTCACCTTTTCCCGGGACGACGATGCGGACGTCGATCCCGCTTTTGCCGGCGACTTCAAGCAGCGCGAGCAGTTCCGGCGGCGGAATGAGGTACGGCGTCGTGATCCAAATCGATTCTTTCGCCTCCATCATGAGTTGCATGAGGCCGTCCCGAATCGTCACGTCTTTGCCCGGTGAGGTGACGAGCAGTTGCGTCGCCCCGTTCGAAGCTTTTGGTTCGTCGATAAAATATTCGGGCAGATGTTCTTCGTTCGCGAACAAGTCCCACGTCTCTTTGTCATCCTCATGTCCCGCATAAAGCCAGTTCTCGATGAAGAGCCGTTGCAGTTCGCGCACGATCGGGCCTTCGACGCGAAGGTGCGTGTCGCGCCAGAACCCGAGTTTTTCTTCTTTCCCAAGGTACTCGTCGCCGACGTTCAATCCGCCCGTGTAGGCGATTTTCCCGTCGAGGACGATCAACTTTTGATGGTTGCGGAAGTTGGCGTTAAAGACGAGCAGAGGATGGACGACCGGATCGAACGCTTCGACGTGGACGCGTGACTCGCGGAGCGGCTCGATAAACTCTTCCCCAATCTCCTGGCTGCCGAGCCCGTCATACAAGAAGCGCACGGTGACGTTCTCGTTTGATTTCTTGATGAGGGCGTCTCGAATCTTCATCGAGATCTCGTCGGTTCGGAACAAATAATATTGGACGTGAATGTGGTGCGTCGCTTGCTCGATGTCTTGGAGGACGGCTTCGAACTTCGCCTCGCCGTTGACGAGCAGTTGCGTCGACGTATGCCCGTCGGCACCGGTCGCCCCGAGTTTTTCGAGCGTCCGTGTGAGCGGGAAGCGGTCCGAGACGTCGTTTGTCGTCTCGATGCGTTCACTCTCGATGGCCTGGCGGAACATACGAATCTCAGACGAAGTCCGTTTGATCCGCCGATGCCGTCGCGGCGTCCGGCCGAACATGACCCAGGCGAGCGCTCCGAGAAACGGGATGAAGAGGACGGCGAGCAGCCAGGCTAGTTTCGCTTGCGGTTGAACTTGGTCAAATAGGATTTGCCAGCCGACAATGAGTGGGGCGGCGATGGCGATGAGGACTAAGAAAGGGATCAATCCATCAATCGAGTACAGCAAGGCAAGAAGGAGGATACCGAACAGGATCATCGTAAAAAATTGTATAACACGTCGTTTCAATAGGTACACCTTCTTTCGGTTCGGTTGTCATCACTGAATTCATTCCACCGTTTGCACATTCTTAATCAAAAAACACGTTTCGTGTGATGACCGAGGGGAATTAACCGTACTGTACGACAAGACTGTTAAAAGGGGTGTGTTTGAATGAAGCGAAAAGGTACATTGGCCGCGTCGCTCTTAGCGACAGGCATCATTCTCGGAGCTTGTGGGGGAGCCGACGAGGAACCGATGAACACCAACGATACGGAAATGCAAAACGATGATATGGAAGAAGAAGATGACGATTAAAAAAATGGCCTCGAGCAAACGCTCGAGGCCATTCGTCTTATAAAGCGTACGGAGAAGGCTTCCCGAAGTAATAGCCTTGGGCGAGGTCGAAGCCGAGCTCACGGCAGACGTCGACTTCTTCGATGCGCTCGACACCTTCCGCGAGCAACGTGATACCCATCGAACGCGTCAATTGACGGACGTTTTTAAGAAACGCGCGCTTCTCGGTATCCTGATCGCAAAATGATACGTACGACCGATCAATCTTGACGTAGTCCGGCTCGAGCCGCTTCAACATGTCGAGCGTCGAAAAACCGGCGCCGACGTCATCAAGGGCGACTTTCATCCCGCGTTTCTTATATGTAGAGAACACGTGCTGCAAGTGGGCCACGTCTTGTACTTTCTCCGTCTCGACGACTTCGAAGATGAACCGTTCCGGACTGAGGTTGTACCGGTCGATCACTTCGAACGTATGCTGCAGGCAATAGTCCGGGTTATAGATCGTCGACGGCAAGAAGTTGATGAACGTCTTCTCGTGCGGAAGGACGGCGTGGTGCGTCGCTTTGATCGCCTCGGCTCGCGCTCGTTGATCGAGCTTCGAGTGCAATCCGAACCGGTTGGCGGCGCGGAACAGCTCGCCCGGCGAGATGTCGTTCCGGCTGCGCAGGAGAGCCTCGTAGCCGAACCGCTCCCCGGTGTCGAGGTGGATGATCGGTTGTAAGTGACTCTCGAACTCTCCGTGTTGAATGAGTTCGATCGTGTCACGGTTGGCAATCTGCTCGAGCAGGTCGATCGCCGGAACGGCTGCCGTTTGCCGATTCGTCGCAGGATCGACGCAATACACTTCCTCCTCGACGACGGCTAATTTTTGGGTCAACTCATCAAAGGATTCGTACGGGTGAGGTTGTTCGTTGACGACTAACAAGCCCCGTTCAAAGAATGGGATTGTCGTGGAGCATGCCACGCAAGGAGACCACATAGGACCCCTCCTTTCCAATTATAAAATACATCTATATCCAGTTTATCGGTTAAACCTCACGGGAAACTCACACAAATCAACGAATAAATAAAAAAATCGTGCAAAATGGGTACAGTTTTTGTATACTTCCTATCGTATGAATAAGAAGCGCCTCAAAACGCCACTCGCATACGAACAACTTTTTGAACAGAAAGGGGTTCTATCGATGGACCAAAAATTAAAATTATGGTTTACGGAGCACCAAACAGAAGATTACGGGATCACGTTCCGTGTAAACCACGTTTATGAGAGCGAACAAACGGAGTTTCAACGACTAGAGATGGTCGAAACGGACGAGTTCGGAACAATGTTGTTGCTTGACGGTATGGTCATGACGACGGATAAGGACGAATTCGTCTATCACGAGATGGTGGCCCACGTCCCACTCTTCACGCACCCGAACCCGAAACACGTGCTCGTGGTCGGTGGCGGAGACGGTGGCGTCATCCGTGAGATTATGAAACACCCTTCAGTCGAAAAAGCGGTTCTCGTCGACATCGACGGGAAAGTCATCGAATATTCGAAGAAATACTTGCCAAACATCGCCGGTGAACTCGACAACCCGCGTGTCGAAGTCATCGTCGGCGACGGCTTCATGCATATCGCCGAGTCAGAAGACAAGTACGACGTCATCATGGTCGACTCGACAGAACCGGTCGGCCCAGCGGCGAACTTGTTCACGAAAGGATTCTACGCCGGCATCTCGAAAGCGCTCAAAGCGGATGGCATTTTCGTCGCGCAGACGGACAACCCGTGGTTCACACCAGAACTCATCCAAACGGTCCAACGTGATGTGAAAGAGATTTTCCCGATCACGAAACTGTACACGGCGAACGTGCCGACGTACCCGAGCGGCATGTGGACGTTCACGATCGGTTCGAAGCAGTACGACCCGGAAGCAGTACCAGCCGAGCGTTTCCATGACATCGAGACGAAGTACTACACGCCGAAGCTTCACAACGCGGCGTTCGTCCTTCCTAAATTCGTGGAGGACTTGACGAAATGATCAAACGTTTTGACGAAGCCTACTCAGGCAAAGTGTTCATCGCGAGCCTTCCGGAAGTCGCCGATGCGAAGACGGTGCTCTACGGCATGCCGATGGACTGGACGGTCAGTTTCCGTCCGGGTTCACGTTTCGGCCCGAACCGCATCCGTGAAGTGTCGATCGGTCTTGAAGAATATAGCCCGTACCTCGACGGTGATTTGACAGAGGCGGCCGTTTACGACGCCGGTGATATCCCGCTTCCGTTCGGGAACGCGCAAAAGTCGCTCGATATGATCGAGTCGTTCGTCAAAGACGTCATCGACGCAGGCAAGTTCCCGCTCGGCATGGGTGGGGAGCACCTCGTCACATGGCCGGTCATCAAGGCGATGCATGACAAATACGGCGACGACTTCGTCATTTTGCATTTCGACGCGCACACGGACCTCCGTGACGAATACGAAGGCGAGCCGCTCTCGCACTCGACACCGCTCAAAAAAGCGGCAAACTTGATCGGACCATCGAACTGCTACTCGTTCGGCATTCGTTCTGGAATGAAAGAAGAGTTCGACTGGGTGAAAGAAGTCGGCTACAACATGTATAAATATGAAGTGATCGAGCCGCTCAAACGCGTCTTGCCGACGCTTGCCGGCAAGAAAGTGTACGTCACGATCGACATCGACGTCCTTGACCCATCAGCTGCACCAGGCACAGGGACGCAAGAGATCGGTGGCATCACGACGAAAGAGTTGCTCGAAGCCGTTCACGCGATCGCGAACGCGGATCTCGACATCATCGGCGCCGACCTCGTTGAAGTGTCACCGGCGTACGACCAGTCGGACATGACGGCGATCGCGGCCGCGAAGATCCTTCGCGAGATGATGATCGGATTCGTGAAGTAACGATGCGAAAAAAAGGTCAGCTGGAGATGGAACTGAGTGCCCGTATCACCCAATGGGAGAAAGAGTATCTCGGACGCGGTTCATTGACGTGTAAGGCAGACCTGCTCCGCGACTTGGCCATCGTGACGCTCCAAGGCGTCTTGACCCCGGCCGAGTATGACCTCGCCGCCAAATCGGCCGGTCGCGAGCAATTGAAGAAGTATCGCAACAACCTCGTCGAGTCGGGCCGGGCCCAGCTCGAGGCGATTGTGGCAGACGTCCTCGGACGGCGCATCACGTCGCTCCACACGGACATCAGCACGAAGACAGGGGAACGCCTCATCGTCTTTCGGCTCGATGCCGCTTGGGACAGTGGGATTGACAAGCCGTGACGACGTTTATACACTAGAAGACAGATACGTGTCAGGATTGGCGAAGCGAGCCTCGGAACGCTTCGTCGCCGTCTTGACCCGGAGCTGGACCAATATGACCCCGACAGTTGTCGGCTAGACGGAGCGAACGCGTTCGAGCCGTCGGCATGCAGCGCACACCTTTCTTTAGGTGTGCGCTTTTTGTCGCCTAGGAGGAGAAACATGGAATTATTAACGTTTTTATTGACGAGCGCCCCGGTGCTCATGTTTGTGACCGGTGTCGTGGCCGCCCTCGGGAAATCGAACTTGAAGATCCCGGAGTCGCTCGGCATCACGCTCAACTTATACTTACTGCTTGCCATCGGCCTAAAAGGCGGGATGGGTCTCGCCTCGGTGTCATTCGATGACTTGGCGCTCCCGCTCGCGGTGACGCTCGTGCTCGGGATGGTGTTGCCGCTCGTCGCGTTCTTTCTCGGCGGACTATTTCGCTTCGGCTTCCATGAACGGATCGCCATGGCGGCGACGTTCGGATCGGTCTCGCTCGTGACATACGTCGCGGCCGCGGCTCAACTCGAGCGGCTCGGCATCGGTTATGAGCCGTTCATGACGACGCTCGTCGTCGTGCTTGAGATCCCGGGACTTGTCGTCGCGCTCTTGCTGTACAACCAAACAAGAGTGCTCGGCATCACGGCTGCCCCGAGCCAGTCGTTCACCGTCATTCGGGACAGCCTGCTCTCAAAGAGCATCTTACTCTTGATCGCTGGTCTCGTCGTCGGGATCGTCACACCGGACACGTCGGCGCTGACACCATTTTTCGTCGACTTGTTCCCCGGCGTGTTGCTCTTGTTTTTACTGAGTCTCGGTGTCAAGGTCGGTCATCAATTGAAGACGGTCCCGTCCTATGGGGTGAAGTTTTTAGTCGTAGGGATGACGTTCCCGCTCATCGGGGCGGCCATCGGGTACGCCGCCGCCATGTTCGCGGGGCTGTCCGATGGGGGAACGATTCTTCTCATGACGCTTGCGGCAAGCGGGTCATACATCGCCGCACCGGCCATGCTCCAAGCATCGGTGCCGGAAGCCGAGCCGTCATTTTATTTGACGCTCGCCCTCGCCGTCACGTTCCCGTTCAACTTGCTCGTCGGGATCCCACTTTTCATCACGATCGTCACATGACAAAAGGCCGTCTCGGCTCCGAGACGGCCTTTTCTTATTGCATCACTTTTTGTTCGTCGAGGCATTTCAAAGCAGCCGTCCAACTGCCGAACAAGGCGTTGATCGTCGACGTGCTCGGCACGTTGCGACCTTCCGCCCATTTCCGGTAATGGAGGATGCTGAAATGGTTCAGCTCTTGTTTCGCGAGCCGAAGCGCCGCGATGACGTCTTCTTCGTCCCATTTCCGTTTCGGCGGGGCGATGTCCAAGACGAACAAGGCATAGCTCCATGAGCCATATTTCCGGGCGATCGTCGCCACGGTCGGATAGCCTTTCTCTTGGGCCCAGACGGCGTAATGTTGCGACGTCAGCCGCTCGAGTTCGGCCGAGGCCTCGATGAGCGCATGGATGATGCGTTCCTCGTTGTTTCGGGCTGTCGTCGTTTGAAGCTTCGCTTCACGGAGTGCGTTCGACCAAGAGCCGAAGCGACTGCTGATCAGTGTGAGGGACGGGCCTTGGGCGACTTTCGCCCATTCCCGGTACGTCTGGCTCGTGAACATGTCGAGTTCTTCAGCGGCTTCGTTCAACGCCGTCAAAATGTCTTCGTCTGAATAGTAGCGGTAAGTCATCTTGATTTCGGCGGCTTGGACGGCTTCGCGCCATGACCCAAATTTGTATATCACGGTTGAGAGGGAAGGAACGTCTTTGCTGCGGGCCCAGAGAGTGTATTGTTTTGTGTCAAATTCTTCGAGTTCGTTCGCTGCTTGTTGTAGGCATGAGAGGATTTGTTGCTCAGTCCATCGTTTCATCGTGATGTCTCTCCTTTTCGGAAGCGTGAGTCGCTTCAAAGGTCGTGGTGTGGTTGAACAATGATGGTCCTTTAAGGAAAGCCCAAACGGTCAAGGGCACGTATACAAGTTGCCAACGTACAAGAAAGGGAGCCGTGGACGGCATGATTGAAATGGAAAATGGACGGTACGCTAAGTAACGGACGGTGTAAGGAAAAACGACGCTGTTTAATTGAACCTCCTTCCTTATTTACAATTTACACCTAATTTAAAGCCATGTACTTTCCATATTACCCATTTAAAACGGAAATATTCACAAATGAAAAGAAATAGCCATCACACATTCGTAAAACTGTTTAATGGCTAAATTTCGTTGCTATGAAAAAGCTATAGTTTTCTTTCGGATTGTGAATCGTGAACGGGTACTAATGTAGCATCAACGCATAAAAACGACCCATTTTCGCAATCTGCAAAGGCGGTGACAGAATGTCTATTCGATTCAATCACTACCCGATGGACCGTAAAAACACGATGCTCATGTTGCTCGATGTCATGATCGCGGCAGCGGCCATCTTCCTCACCTTCAAGCTGTTGTTCGCCCATGACACGACGGTCTCGGGAGATACGACGAAGCTGATGACGATTTTGGCGCTGAAGAGTGCGGCGTTGCTCGGCCTCGGTTGGGCGACGCGCGTGTATCGGATTGATTGGCGCTACGGTTCGATGCGCGAGCTGCAATTGCTCGCGCTCGTCCTGCTGACGAGTGATCTGCTCGTGCTCGGCGCGGCGCTCGTCGTATTGAAAAGTATTTCGTATCAGGCGTTGTTCGTCCAAAGTTTGCTCGCGTTCAACGGCATGCTGTTCATTCGACTCGTGGCTCGGACGCGCTCGTTCTTCCGGTTCCGCAACGCCCCGCCGAGCGGCAAGGCGACACTCATCATCGGTGGCGGGGACTCTGGTCAAAAGATCACGAAAGAACTGAAAGAGCACCGGACGAACGTGTTGAACGTCGTCGGGATTTTAGACGATAACCCGTTCTTACAACGTCTCTACATCCACGGGACGCCGGTCCTCGGTCCGATCGATGCGCTCGAACGGAAAATCGAGGAGCTCGGCATTGAAGTCGTCGTCCTCGCGATTCCTTCGCTTCCTTATAGCAAACGGATCCAGCTCTTGAAACGGATTGAGAAGACCGGGGTCGAATCACACGCGTTGCCGATGCTGTCGGAGCTCGCCTCAGGAAAAGTGTCGATGAATGAGATGCGCGAAGTCGCAATCGAGGACTTGCTCGGACGTGAACCGGTCCAACTCGACGTCTCCGAAATCTCGCAAAAGTTAAAAGGCGCGACGATTTTCATTTCCGGTGCCGGTGGGTCGATCGGTTCCGAGTTATGCCGGCAGTTGATTAAATTTGAACCGGGCCGCCTCATCTTGTTCGGACACGGAGAGAACAGCATTTATTCGATCGACCGGGAGCTGCGGGGACTTCAAACCGAGACCGAGATTTGTCCGGTCATCGGAGACGTCCAAGACCGGGGCCGGTTGATGGAAGTGTTTGAGCGATATACACCTCATATCGTCTACCATGCGGCCGCACATAAACATGTCCCGCTCATGGAAGGAAACCCGAAAGAAGCCGTCAAGAACAACGTGTACGGAACAAAAAACATGGTCGAGGTCGCCGACTTGTTCAACGTCGAGCGTTTCGTCATGATCTCGACCGATAAAGCGGTCAATCCGACGAACGTCATGGGGGCGACGAAACGGGTCGCCGAGATGGTCGTCCAACAACAGGCGCGACATAGTGACACGACGTTCTCGGTCGTCCGTTTCGGCAACGTCCTCGGGAGCCGCGGCTCGGTCGTACCGCTGTTCAAAGAGCAAATCGAGCGCGGTGGGCCGGTCACTGTGACCCATCCGGAGATGACGCGTTACTTCATGACCATCCCCGAGGCGAGCCGGCTCGTCATCCAAGCGAGCGTCCGGGCGAGCGGGGGAGAAGTGTTCGTCCTCGATATGGGACAACCTGTTAAGATCGTCGACTTGGCGCGGCGCATGATCACGCTGAGCGGATTCACCCTCGATCAAATCGCCATCGAATACAGCGGGATTCGACCGGGTGAGAAATTGTATGAAGAGCTGCTCGCGACGAGCGAGCAGACGGACAGCCAAGTGTATGACAAAATCTTCGTCGGTTGCACGCGGCCGTTCAAATCGGTCGATCCGATTTTACTGACGATCGAGCATTTGCTCGATCAACCGAACGCGCTCACGTCCTTCCTCTTGTTCGTCGCCAATAGCGAGATCCCGGAAGAAGTGATGGAAAACAAGTTCACCCCGCAAATCGAACCCGTCCGGATTCGATCGAGCGACCCAACCCAAAGGAGGAAGACGTTATGACAAAAACTGTGCTCGTCACGGGTGTGGCAGGTTTCATCGGATTTCATTTGGCCCGCAGATTACTGCGCGAAGGTCATCGGGTCGTCGGGATCGATGAAGTGAATGACTATTACGACCCGAGTTTGAAAGAGGCGCGGTTGCACGTGCTCACCCATCCGAACTTTAAGTTGTATCGTGACTCGCTCGAGAACAAGATGGCCGTCACACGTGTGTTTGAAAAACGGCGTCCTGATATCGTCGTCAACTTGGCCGCCCAGGCCGGTGTCCGTTACAGCCTGGAAAATCCGGACGCCTATATCCAATCGAACATCGTCGGATTCCTGAACGTCCTCGAGGCATGCCGTCATTATCCGGTCGAACAGTTGCTCTACGCCTCGTCGAGTTCGGTGTACGGCTCGAATCAGAAGATGCCATTCTCGGAACAACACCCGGTCGATCATCCGCTCTCGCTATACGCCGCCTCGAAGAAAGCGAACGAGTTGATGGCGCATACGTACAGCCATCTGTTCGATTTGAAGACGACGGGACTTCGTTTCTTCAGCGTCTACGGGCCGTGGGGACGGCCAGACATGGCGCTGTACAAATTCACCGAAGCCATTATTAAAGGGGAGCCGATCGACGTCTACAATTACGGGCAAATGGCGCGTGACTTCACGTACGTCGATGACGTCATCGAGTCGATTGTCCGCTTGATGGACATCCAACCGCTCGCGGATGAAGACTTTGATTACACGGAGCCGCTGCCGGATCGCAGCGACGTCCCGTTCCGCGTCTATAACGTCGGCAATCATAGTCCGGTCCAATTGATGGACTTTATTCGCATCATCGAGCAAAAACTGGGGAAACAGGCGATTTTAAACGAGCTGCCTTTGCAACCCGGGGACGTTCCGGAGAGTTTCGCCGATGCGTCGGCTCTCTATGAGGCGGTCGACTTTCAACCGCAGACACCAATCGAACGGGGGGTACACGAGTTCATCGATTGGTATCTCGCCTATCACCGCGCGTTAAAGGAGGGCATTGAGTGATGACGTCTTTACAAGACAAGATATACGCGAACGCGCCGCTTCCGGTCCAAAACTGGCTCATCTCGCTGTACGGGCTGAAGTTGTACCGTGAGCGATACGGTCCGTATTACGACAAAGAGCTAAAAAAGCTGCGAAGGCAACGGCTTGTCGATCCAGGGGCGGCCCAGTTGAATCGACTCAACCGCTTTCTGCAGTTTTGTCAGAAGAATAACCGCTATTATCGCAACTTGTTCACACGTCACGACATCGAGTTGCCGCTCAAGAGAATCGAGGAGTTGAACCAAATCCCGGTGCTCGAGAAAGAGACGCTTCGAACCGACCCTGATATCTTCTCAGACATAAAAGCCCCGATCATCGGTTGCACGGGCGGTACGACCGGCACGGCACTTCAAGTCCGTTTTACCATCGAGGATTATCAGGCGCGTATGGCCCATCTCGACTATTTCAAAGAACAGCACGGGTTCATGAAAGGAATGAAACGAGCGAGTTTCACCGACCGGATGATTTGCCCCCGGGACCAGGAAGACCCGATCTATTGGCGTTACAACGCCCCGATGAAGCAGATGTTGTATTCGGTCGTCCATTTCCACGAACGGACGATCCCGGACTACGTTGACTCATTGAATACGTTTCAACCGGACGCCTTGGACGGTTCACCGTCCGCGATGATCGAAGTCGCCAAGTACTTAAAAGACACGGAGACCCGATTGACGTTCAAACCGATCGCCATCTTCCCGACGTCCGAGACGCTCTCACCGTGGGGGCGACAGTTGCTTGAAGAGGTGTTCGGGGCCCCGGTTTACGACCAGTACGCCTCATCTGAAGGAGCACCGCTCGTGACGGAATGTAAGCGCGGCCGGATGCACCTCCACCCAGAAACCGGCATCATCGAGCCAGGGGAGAACGGCGAGGTGCTCGTCACGAGTTTCACGACACACGGGACGCCGCTCGTCCGCTACCGAATCGGAGACCGGATGACGCTCAGTGATGAGACGTGCCCGTGCGGCCATCCCGGCACCGTCATCTCCTCGATCGACGGTCGTCAAATGAATTATGTCGAGACGCCGGAAGGTTACAAAGTGTTCGAAGGGGATTTGACGGCGACGGTTGCCGTCCTACCGAACTCGGTACTTCAAGTTCAAGTGTTACAGCACGACGTCGATCAAATCGAGATGCTTTACGTCAAAGACGAAGAACGATTCGAAGACGACCATGAGACGATTCTCAAACAAGAAGTCGAACGGTTATTCACACCGAATATGCGAATCCGCCTCAAAAACGTGCCGGCCATCAAGAAAGAGCCAAACGGAAAAATTCGGGTCGTGAAGCGACTTCACGTCTGACCTATACAAAAAGGGGAGCTCGACTATGACAATCATCGCGTTGCAGGACGTATATTTTAAAGCACCGATTCGCTTCCAAAACTGGATGACGTCGTTGTACGGATTGAAATTGTGGCAAGAGCGTTACGGGAAAGCGTATGAACGTGAACTCGTCGCGCTGCGTAACCGACGGACCGATGAAACGTCGGTTCGGACAGACCAACTCGACCGGCTCAACGCGTTTTTACAGTTTTGCGAGACGAACAACGAGTATTATGCGCGCTTGTTCAAAGAAGCGAACGTGACGCTCCCGCTCCGTTCCTTCGAGGAGATGAAACAGATTCCCATCCTCGATAAACAGACGGTCCGGTCGACTCCTTCGATCTATTCGAACATTAAGACGGACATTGTCGGACAGACAGGAGGGACGACCGGTGCGTCGCTCCAAGTGAAGTTCACGAAAGAGGATTATCAAATCCGTATGGCCCATCTCGACTACTTCAAAGAACAACACGGTTTTAAGAAAGGGATGAAGCGGGCGAGTTTCACGGGACGGGTCATCTGTGAACCTGATCAAAAGGCTCCGGTGTTCTGGCGTTACAATCGTCCGATGAACCAATTGCTCTTATCGTTGTTCCATTTGACGCCGACAAACATTCCGCATTATATCGAAGCGCTCAATCGGTTCAAACCGGCCGTGCTCGACAGCGCCCCGTCCGCGATGATTGATATCGCTTCGTACATGAAAGAACACGGCATCAAGCTCGACTTTCAAATGGTCGCCATCTTCCCGACGTCCGAGACGTTGACGGCATCAGGGCGTGCCTTGCTCGAGGAGGCGTTCAACGCGCCGGTCTTCGACCAATACGCCTCATCAGAAGGGGCGCCGATTTTAACGGAGTGCAGCCACGGCCACATGCACTTGCATCATGAGACCGGCTTTATCGAACCGTACGGGGAAGAAGGGGAGATCCTCGTCACGAGCTTCACGACACACGGCACACCGCTCGTGCGCTACCGGATCGGAGACCGGATGAAGTTTGGGGAAGGGACGTGCCCGTGCGGCCAAGGCGGCACGTACGTCACATCGATCGAGGGACGGCAGTCGAACTACGTCGTCACGCCGAAAGGCGCAAAAGTATACGAAGGCGATTTGACGTCAATCGTCCGCGTCTTACCGAACTCGGTCATCCAGACGCAGTTCCGGCAGTTCGACTTGCATCACATCGAGATGCGCTATATCAAAGATTCAGAACGATTCCTTCCGTCTCACGAGCGGGTGCTCGAGCGGGAGTTGAAAGAACTGTTCGGTGCCGACGTCGAGATCACCCTCACCCCGGTCAAGCAAATCCCGCGCGGACCGAACGGGAAAATCGTTGTCATCGAAAAGCTGATGGATCAAATTTCATAATAACTGGAGGCAGATGGACATGGATAAACTCATCTCAGAATCACGGACAACACGACGAACCATTGCCAATCGCCATATCGCCGTCGTCGGACTCGGATACGTCGGACTCCCGGTCGCGGTCGCGCTCGGAGAAGTCGGGGACGTCGTCGGATTAGACATCAATGAGGCGCGGATTCGGGAGTTGAACGAGCACGTCGACAGCACCCGGGAAGTCGAACGGGAAGCGCTCGAGGCCGCATCGGTCGACTACACGACGGACGCGACGCAATTAGAGACGACAGATTTCATCATTATCGCGGTCCCGACCCCGATCAATGAACAGAACCAGCCGGACCTCGGTCCGATTTGCAGCGCCACGCGTGCCGTCGGGAAACATCTCCGTCCAGGCACGATCGTCGTGTACGAATCGACCGTCTATCCGGGTTTGACCGAAGAAGAGTGCATCCCGTTGCTCGAGCAAGAGTCCGGGCTTCGGGCCGGCATCGACTTCAAAGTCGGTTACTCTCCGGAGCGGATCAACCCGGGTGACCGCGTGAACACGTTCCGGACGATTAAAAAAGTCGTCGCCGCCGAGGACGAAGAGACACTCGACATTGTCGCCGCCGTCTATGAGACGGTCGTCGATGCCGGTGTCCATCGCGCCTCGTCAATCAAAGTCGCCGAAGCGGCGAAAGTCATCGAGAACACGCAACGTGACTTAAACATCGCGCTCATGAACGAACTCGCCATCATCTTCGAGCGGATGGACATCGATACGCTCGAAGTGCTCGAGGCAGCAGGGACGAAGTGGAACTTCCTCAACTTCCGGCCTGGACTCGTCGGCGGACACTGCATCGGTGTCGACCCGTTCTATTTGACGATGAAATCGGAGATGCTCGGCTACCATCCGGAAGTTATCTTGGCCGGCCGCCGCATCAACGAGACGATGGGTAGCTTCATCGCCACGTCGCTCATCAAGACGATGATTCGTCAAAACATGCCGGTGCTCGGCTCCCGTGTCACCGTCCTCGGGATGTCGTTCAAAGAGAACGTGAGTGACATTCGCAACTCGAAAGTCGCCTCGCTCGTCCGCGAGATCGAGGAGTTCGGGCTCGAGGTACAAGTGTACGACCCGCTCGTCGACCATGAAGAAGTGAAGCATGAATATGGCATTGATGTGAAAGCCTACCACGAATTGAAACCGGCCGAGGTCGTCATTTATGCCGTCTCGCACGATGAGTTCGTTGAAGCCGGCTGGAAAGTCGCCGCCCGGCAACTGAAGATGGGCCGCGGTGTCGTCATGGATCTAAAAGGGATTCTCGACCGCTCGACGAAGCCCGAGGAGGTGCACTTATGGCGCCTTTGAAGATTCTTCAGTTTTGCGCGGTCGACGCGACCGCCGACGTCTTGTTGCGACCGCTCATCGAGTCGCTCAAGGCGGAAGGGCATCAAGTCGACGTCGCCTGCGCTTACGGGGACCGGACCGATCGGTTACGGGATGAAGGCTGGGTTATCCATACGTTGCCGATCGACCGGAAATTCCATCCGAGACGAAACTTGCAGACGATTCAAGAACTCGTCACGCTTTTGCGACAGGAAAAATATGATGCCATCCACGTGCACACGCCGGTCGCCGCCGCACTCGGACGAGTCGCCGCCCGCATCGCCAGAACGCCACACATCCTTTATACGGCGCACGGTTTTTATTTCCACGAGCGGATGAGCCGCGTCGCATACGAACTCATCTTTTGGCTCGAGAAGTCGCTCGCCGCGCTCGCCACCGATTGGTTGCTTCTTCAAAGTGAAGAAGACTACTCGCTCGCAAAGACTCGTCAATTCAAACGTGATGACCGTCTGCTCCACCTCGGCAACGGCATCGACTTGAACCGGTTCAAGCCTGTCATGAAGCCGCGTGACCCGGAACAGTTGAAGTTTTTGTTCGTCGGCCGTCTCGTCCAAGAGAAAGGGATCCTGGATTTGCTCGAAGCGTTCGCTGACTTGTCGAAGCGTCATCCTGGCGCGACACTCACGATCGCCGGTGAACTGTTGCCGAACGAACGCGATCAAGAGACGGGGAAACGCGTCGAAGCGTATCTCGCCGACAACCCGAACGTTCATTATGCCGGTTTCGTCACGGACACCCCGACGTTATTCAACAACCATGACGTCTTCTTGCTGCCGTCCTATCGTGAAGGATTGCCGCGCTCGATTTTAGAGGCGATGGCGTCTGGTCTTCCGGTCATCGCGACGAACATTCGCGGGTGCCGCGAGGAAGTGATCGACCACGAGACAGGCTATCTTGTACCGGTCGCCGATCCGTCCGCGCTCACCGCGGCGATGGAGTCGTTCATCACGCATCCCGAGCGGCTCGACACATACGGACGCCGTGGCCGGGAAGTCGTCGAGGAGCGGTTCGATGAATCGATTGTACTGACACGGCAACTCGATTTGTTCGCGCAAATCAGTGCGCGGGAGGTAGGCTGATGCGGGCGGTCGGAAGGGGGAGGCGGTATGGAAGAAAAACAGATCATTGATCAATTGAGGACGGCTGCTGCTGACGGCCGCCTCACGATCCATATGTATCAGCAGTGGCAAAAAGTGAACGGGGGAGCCAGCGTGCTCGAATTGCTCGAGGCGTATGGCTCTTGGGCGAACGTGCTCCGGCTCGCCGGCCTCGACAATCAATTGCCGCGTTTCACGAAAGCGGAAGTGTTGCGGTCGCTCCGCCGTGCGGCGAAAGAAATCGGGTCGATCACGAGTGCCGACTACCGGAAGTGGGCAGCCGAGCGCGACGTTCCGTCGCTCACCGAGGTCGTCGTCTTGTTCGGTTCATGGAAAGTTGCGCTCATCGAAGCGGATCTGCTCGGGATGATGGCGAAAGATCAAAAGTGTGAAATCATCCAATCGTTACTTGATGCGAGTGAAGACATCGCCCCGCTCACGTCAACGGCATACGCCAAGTGGGCGAGGGCGCATCAGCGTCCGAGCATCACGAAAGTCGTCCGTCGTTTCGGTTCCTGGACACAGGCGCTCGAAGAGATCGGTCTCTCGACGCGTAAGACGTTCACGGAAGAGGAAATTTTACAAGCGCTGAAAGAGGCGGATGAGGAACTGCCAGTCCTCTCGCCATGGGGTTATGAGATGTGGCAAAAAAAGACGGGAAAGGGCCGGCTCTTAAAGACATTCAACAGATGTTCGGCTCTTTCGAGATAGCGGTTGACGAGATGCAGTTAACTCGATCGCACCGGAAAAAGCGAGAGGGGGGTGCCTCATGACGCGGCCGATTGTGTTATGCATCGGAGATAACCCGATGTCAGCTTATGTCTATCATGCGATCCGTCACCTCGGTGTGACTCACGTCATCCAAGAGGATGGCCCGTCCGAAGAACGGCCTGATTCATTGAAAAGTTGGGGACGTCAATTATATGTCCGCTACACGATCCCGCTCATGCGTTGGTTCAGCCGGGAACGCGTCCATGAATTGAAAAGGCGATATCCTTTAAATCATCAACCGATCCCGCTGCACCATCTTTTAAAAGTGACGTCATTGAACGACGCGCGGGCGAAGATGTGGCTCGATCGCCTCATGCCGGAACTCGTCATCTTTCATGAGACTGGTCCGATTGAGCCGGAAGTGCTCAAGCGAATCGACTGTCCTGTGTTGACGGTGCGTCCTTCGATGGCGGCGGGCCAGCTCGAGGCGTACTGGGCGTTCCGAGCTAAACCAAACGTCTGTGAGGTCCGAATCGAACAGTGGACGGAACGAGGATGGAGCGTCCTTGACCGGTCCGTCCTATATATTGGCGGGACCGATAACTTCGCGACGTACCCGTACTTACAACTGTCGACCGGACTCCCGCTCCTGCGCCGACAAATCGAGGCGATGTTGGAAGAAGACGTCTACGACCGGCGAATCGATTAAAACGGCCAGAGCGAATCGCTCTGGCCGTTTTAGCTGTTCGTGATGCAATAATGTTGAATCGCGTCGTTGTAGTAGACGGCGAGGCCGGGGGCGTACTTGTCATAGAACGCCGTGAAGCGCGCGTCTGCTACGTACATCTGTCCAAGACCGCTGAACATGTCGAGCGAGCAATCGTAGAAGTGATCGTTGATGAACGCATGGTTCGCCTCGACCGCCGTTTGGACGCGTTCATCTTCGACCGAGACACCGGCCGTGAACAAGTCGATGAGCGGTTTGACGAGGTCGACTTGCTGTTGGCTGAGCGCTTCCCAGTCGTCTTTCGACCGACCGTGGGAACGTTTTTGAGACGTCGCGTACGCGTCACTGTCACTCCAACGCGACTTCACTTCGGTCTCATGCTTCGCTTCGTGTGCTTTCAGCTCGTCGAACGACAAGCCTTTGAATAATGCTTCGTCTTCCATTTGAACCCCTCCTTGTAGTGAAGCGAGCGTCGCTTCGGCCGTCTCGGCGAGTGTCGCGAAATAGGCGGCCTTTTCACGTAGCGCGCTCACTTGTGTCGTGAGGATGTGGGCCCGGTCCGTATCACTTTCTAACAACGTATGAATCGTCTCGAGCGAAAAATCGAGCGAGCGATAAAATAAAATGAGTTGCAGCCGCTCCACGTCTCGTTTCGAATAACGGCGATAGCCGTTCGCGTCACGCGTCGGGACGAGCAATCCGATCGCGTCGTAATGACGAAGCGTCCGGGGCGTCGTGCCGGCGAGTTTTGCGAGTTGTTGAATCGTAACCATGCGCTCACCTCCTTATACACAGCGTACGCCTTGACGTCGCGTCAACGTCAACACTCTTTTGCGAACAAGGAGAACCCGTCCCGCTCCCCGATGTACACGAAACCGAATTGAGGATAATACTCGTTCAAAAACTCGTTCGTCGCGACGCAGTCAAGCCGAACCGAACCGGTCGTCTCGGCGAGGGCGTGGCGCATCAACTGCTCGCCGACGCGTTTCCCTTTCATGCCCGAATCGACGACGAGTCGGTGCAAGTAGACGGCCGCATCCGCGTCGTCCCATAAATTGTGGTCCCATGACGTCGGTGGGATCAAGCTGACCGCCCCGACGATCGTCCCCTCTTGCTCGTAGACGTACACGCTCCCGTTCATGACGTCGTGGCGTACAAAATCGGTCCGGCTCGGCTCTAAATATTTCTGCCACTGTGTTTTTCCGGCTGCGTGAAATTCTTCAGCTTTCCTTAAAATCAACTGATCGACCGCTCGAAGATCGGCCTGTGTGGCCAAACGAATCATATAAGTCGCCTCGCTTTCATTTCATTTCAAAATCGTGTAGGGTACACGGTGAGTAAGCTGTTGAAAACATCTTTTGTGTCGATGCATGTTTTTTGTTAAGATACATGTAGTGCATCGTGCAAACGATTGCGCTATCGATAAAGAGAGTCAACAGCACTGATATAAGTATATAGGACGCACAGTGAGTTTAGGGATAAGGGAGTATCATTGACACATGCAACTTTTACAACGTGATCATCACACACAAACGAAAACACTGAAACGAAATTGGTGGAAAGAAGCCGTCGCTTACCAAATCTATCCGCGCAGTTTTTACGATGCGAATGGGGACGGGATCGGCGACATTCAAGGTATCATTGATAAACTTGATTATTTGAAAGAGCTCGGCGTCGACGTCATCTGGATTTGCCCGATGTACAAGTCGCCGAACGACGACAACGGTTATGACATCAGCGACTATCAAGACATCATGGATGAGTTCGGGACGATGGAAGACTTCGACCGTCTTTTGAATGAAGTTCATGCGCGCGGCATGAAGCTGCTTTTAGACCTCGTCGTCAACCATACGTCTGACGAGCATCCGTGGTTCATCGAGTCGAAGAGTTCGAAAGACAACCCGAAACGCGACTGGTACATTTGGCGCGACGGCAAACCGGACGGGTCGAAGCCGAACAACTGGGAGTCGATTTTCGGTGGGTCAGCGTGGGAGTTCGACGAGACGACGGAACAGTATTTCCTCCACGTCTTCTCGAAGAAGCAACCGGACTTGAACTGGGAGAACTCGGACATGCGCCAGGCCGTGTACAACATGATCAACTGGTGGCTCGACAAAGGCATCGACGGATTCCGCGTCGACGCGATCAGCCACATCCGTAAACATCCGTCGTTCGGCGACTTGCCGAACCCGGAAGGTCTCGACTTCGTCCCATCGTTCGAGATGCATATGAACGTCGACGGCATCCACGGCTATTTAGAAGAACTCCGCGACGAGACGTTCAACAAGCACGACATCATGACGGTCGGCGAGGCGAATGGCGTCTCGCCTGACGACGCCCACCTTTGGGTCGGCGAGAAGGACGGCAAGATGAACATGGTGTTCCAATTTGAACACATGGGACTATGGCGCGAAGACGCCGAATCGAAACTCGACGTCGTCCACTTGAAAAACGTCCTCACGAAGTGGCAAAAAGGGCTCGAGGAAGACGGCTGGAACGCCCTCTACGTCGAGAACCATGACCAGACACGCACCGTGTCGGCTTGGGGCGATGATGAGCGCTATTGGAAAGAGAGTGCGAAGTCGATCGCGATGATGTATTTCCTCATGCAGGGGACACCGTTTATCTATCAAGGCCAAGAGATCGGGATGACGAATGTCAAGTTCGACTCGATCGACCAATACGATGACATCGCGACGCGCAACCGTTACTACATCGGCCTCGAGCACGGCAAGAGCCACGAGGACATGATGGAGATCACGTGGAACTCGTCACGTGACAACACGCGGACGCCGATGCAATGGAACGCAGGACCGAACGCCGGATTCACGTTCTCGGACACGCCTTGGTTCGGCATCAACCCGAACTATGCGGACATCAACGTCGAAGCGCAACTCGAAGACGAGGACTCGATCCTTAACTTCTATAAAGAGATGATCCGTCTCCGTAAACAAGACGAGACGTTCGTGTACGGGACGTATGACGTCGTCTTGCCGGAACATCCGGAGATTTACGCATACACGCGCACGCTCGGTGACTCGCAATACCTCGTCATGACGAACTTGACGGGGAAAGAAGCCATCTTTGCGACGGACATGACGCTTCGCTCGGAAGACGTCGTCTTGCAAAATATGCCGCTCGAGCCGCATGATGAGACGACACTCCTTCACTTGAAGCCGTTCGAAGGACGCGTCTACAAGTTAAGCTAATCTGAAGGCCGCCTCGAGCGGTCTTTTTTTGTAGTGTGAAGCACACCTGAACCGGGAAAGAAAAAGTTAGCGATTCCGGACCGTTTAGGAGATATGGTACGATGAGACAGCGGAAAGGGGAATCACCATGGCAATTGAACCGAAACGAGTGCGCCTCCGTCAGACGACGAAGATGAGTGAACTCGATGAGCCGATCGTGCTCGTCGCGGACGGTCTCTACTATGAGCTGAAGACCGGGTTCATCTTGACGTTCGACCAAGAGCGTGAGGACGGCCTCGTCCCGACGACGTTGAAATATACGACCGGACGGCTCGCCCTCATCTGTAAAGGTCCGATCGAGATGAACCATTCCTTCATTGAAGGACGGCTGACACAAAGTGTATATAAAAACCCATACATGTCGATGACGATGGCGACGACGACGGAACGCCTCGACGTAGCAGACGGCCGTTGCCGTTTCGACTATGCGTTATCGATGAACGACGATGTGGCAGGGACGTACGAAGTCGATGTCACGTGGACGTTTGAAGGAGGAGACGAAACATGAACTTTACAGAGCGAGTAAAAAAGATTGAAGAGATGCTGAACGAAGATTGGTTCGAGATGCTCGAGACGAACGAGGACGAGTACGAGGAGTGGCGCGGACGACTGGAGGACCATGCCGAGCACGTCATCGGACACTACGACAACGAGACCGGCGTCGATATGGATGCGGTCGACAAACTGCTCCAATTGAACGACGAGTTCCCGCTCCTATACGGGGAGGACACGGTCCGGTTGTACCTCGCTTTGATCGAGGCGCGGCCAGAGGACAAGTCGGTGTACGAGCGCTACGTCGATTACTTGGCTGCGATCGGGGACGCCTCACATGAGGAGTTTTTACGGTTCCATACGCTCGTCGACGCGGGCAGGCTCGACGAGGCACGAAAGCTCGCGCCTGAAATGCCAAAACGATTAGGACTCGAAGGATAAGGCCGCATTGCGGTCTTTTTCATACACATTATTAGGGGGATTGCACATGTTGAGACTCGTCAAAACATCAAGTGAACAAAAAGAGCAAGTGTTAGCCTTGTTGAAAGAATGGCAGGAAGACGGGAGCGACATCGTCCCGACGACAATCCATAAAGATACGAGTGACTTTGACGCCTACGTCAAACGTTTGCGTGACGCGGAAGATCGCGAAAAAATCGAGGACGGTTGGGTGCCGAGCACGACGTACTGGTTGACCGACGGGAAAGAACTGCTCGGGGCGGCGAACATTCGTCACGAGTTGAACGAACACTTGATGAACTTTGGCGGCCATATCGGTTACGGGATCAAACCGAGCGCGCGGGGACGGGGCCTCGCGACGAAACAGCTCGCGCTCGCCCTCGAGAAAGCGAGAGCACTCGGCATCGAGCGCGCCTTGATCACGTGTAATCAAACGAACGTCGCGTCGAAGCAAGTCATCTTGCGTAACGGCGGGGTGCCGGACACGTCGTTCACGGAAGAAGACGGGACCATCGTCGAGCGGTTTTGGATTGAGCTGAAAGGGTGACGAATAATGGGCGATTGGATCGTGGTATATTTGGCGGCCATCAATTTCTTCGGCATCTATTTGTTTCCGAAGGATCGCATCCCGTCGAAGAAGTGGTTCTCGTTTTCGAGCGGGATCGCCATCACGTATTTTTTCATGTATCTGCTCCCGTCGCTCAATAAGCGTCAAGACACGCTCCGTGTCGATTGGCTCGACCTTGCCTTGCCGTCAGAGATTTATGTCGTCAGCCTGATCGGTTTCACCGTCTTTTACGGGACGATGCGGTTTGTGCGGACCCCGCATTTCAAAGATGAGACGATTGATCGGACCGTCTCTTACTGGCTCCAAGTGACGCTCCTCACGGCGTACATGTCGTTCTCGGCATACGTCGTGACGGAGACGTCGGTGACGAACGTCGCTCAAATGTTTTACGCGACGGCGCTCGGCGTCCATTTTCTCGCCGTCGGTCACGACTTGTACCGCCATTATGGCGAGGTCTATTTGACGCAAGGCCGCTACTTTTTCACGGTCGGCATCCTCGTCACGGGATACGTCGCCCGTTACGTCGATTTGGCGTCGCATGTCGAGACGATCGCCTTCGCCTTCGTCGCCGGGGCGATGATTCTGAACATCGTCAAGTTCGAGCTGCCGGCGGACCGAAACTTGCATTTCCGGACGTTCGCGCTTGCCGTGACGATTTACGGGGGCCTGCTCCTCATCTTGAAGCACGTCCTCTATTTTTAAGTTCCACCAAGAAAATGAATGACTGTTCATTCATTGTTTGTTATACTGAACTCAAGATTGAATCCGTTTTCATAAGGGGGAGTTTTGGGGATGTCTACATTTTTAATCGTCAACTGGATTCTATTCTTGCTCGTCCTCGGCTATGGACTGTACTTGTTCGCCTCGCTGGTCTATCAGCGCTACACGTTCATCAAGCTCGGGAAGAAGGCAGAGTGGAGCCAAACGAATAAAGAACGGCTTGAACAAGTGATGATCAACGTGTTCGGGCAAAAGAAATTGTTGAAAGATAAGAAGAGCGGCATCATTCACGTCATGATGTTCTATGGGTTCATTCTCGTCCAGTTCGGGGCGATTGACTTCATTTGGAAAGGGCTCGCCGTCGGGACACGTTTCCCGCACGTGCCGCTCGGTCCGCTCTACCCGATCTTCACGTTCATGCAAGAAATCGTCATGCTCATGATTCTCGTCGCGGTCGTTTGGGGATTCTACCGCCGTTACATCGAGAAGCTCGTGCGCTTGAAGCGAAATTTCTTGGCCGGTCTCGCCCTCATCTTCATCGGTGGGTTGATGGTATCGGTCTTGTTCGGGAACGGGTTCTACCTCGTCTATAAAGAAGAGCTCCCGATGTGGGGCGAACCGGTTGCGACGATCATCGGCTCGGCGTTCGCTTGGGTGCCGGGAAGTGTCGCGTTCGCGCTCTTCGTCGTCTTCTGGTGGCTGCACTTGTTGTTCTTGCTCAGCTTCATGATTTATATCCCGCAAGGCAAGCACGCCCATTTGATCGCCGGCACGCTCAACGTCTGGCTCGGCCGGACGCACAAAGTCGGCCGTCTCGCCCCGGTCGATTTCTCGGCGATGGAAGAGGCGGAAGAGTCGGATGAAGAAATCGTCTTCGGGGTCAACAAGATCGAAGACTTCAATCAAAAACAACTCGTCGACTTATACGCCTGCGTCGAGTGCGGTCGTTGTACGAACGTCTGCCCGGCGACCGGGACCGGCAAGATGCTGTCACCGATGGACCTCATCGTCAAACTGCGCGACCATATGAACATGAAAGGGGCCGCCATCACCCGGAAATCACCGTGGGCGCCGGCACTCATGTTCCAAAACACGCAAGGGGCCGAAATCGCGGCCGCGGCGATGAATGGGAACATGCTCGTCGCTGACGAGTTGATCGGCAACGTCATCACCGAAGAAGAGATTTGGGCATGTACGACGTGCCGCAACTGTGAAGACCAATGCCCGGTCATGAACGAGCACGTCGACAAGATTATCGACCTTCGTCGTTATCTCGTCATGATGGAAGGGAAGATGGATCCAGAGGCACAGCGTACGGTCGCCAACATCGAGCGTCAAGGCAACCCGTGGGGGATGAACCGGAAAGAGCGCGAGAACTGGCGCAAAGACCGGGAAGAGCTTGTCATCCCGACGGCGAAAGAGAAGAAGAAGGCCGGCGAAGAGTTCGAATTCCTCTTCTGGGTCGGGGCGATGGGCTCATACGATAGCCGCAGCCAAAAAGTCGCCCAAAGCTTTGCGAGCGTCTTGAACAAGGCCGGCGTCTCGTTCGCCATTCTCGGGAACGAAGAGAAGAACTCAGGGGATACACCACGCCGTATCGGGAACGAGCTGTTGTTCCAAGAGCTCGCCGAGGCGAACATCAAACTGTTCGAGAAGTATGGCGTCACGAAGATTGTCACGGTCGACCCACACGCGTACAACACGTTCAAAAACGAGTATCCGGACTTCGGACTAAATGGTGTAAAAGTGTATCATCATACCGAGCTCCTCGCCGAGCTGCTCGATACGGGCCGAATCAAGCCGGACTTCTCTGTGAACGAGCGCGTCGTCTATCACGACTCGTGTTACCTCGGACGTTATAACGGCATCTATGACGCGCCACGTTTCGTCTTGGAACGCATCCCGGGTGTCGAACTCGTCGAGGCGGAACGGAACCGTGAGAACGGTATGTGCTGTGGGGCCGGCGGCGGTCTCATGTGGCAAGAAGAGAAAGTCGGGACGCGCGTCAACGTGGCCCGGACCGAGCAGTTGCTCGAGACGAAGCCGACCGTCATCGGTTCGGCGTGTCCGTACTGCTTGACGATGCTCTCGGACGGGACGAAAGCGAAAGAAGTCGATGAGTCAGTCGGTACGTTCGACGTCGTCGAGTTGCTTGATCGCTCGCTTGCCCCGCTTGAAGTACCTGAACCGCTCGTTCAATAAAAACAAGGCACGGTCCGCGGACCGTGCCTTGTTTTGTCGTTACTGCATCTCGGCAGTCGCCAATAGGGAAGACGTCAAGTGCGACAAGCCTTGCGTCGTCTCATTGATGGCCGAGATCGTCTCGACCATTTGGCCGAGGTCTTGCTTATTGCGTTCAAAGGATAGGACGTAATTGCCCATCTCGTCTTTGACGGTCGAGAAACCGACTTTGACGGCGCCAAGTTGACGCATCGCCTCGTCGTTCGTCCGATGCATCTGTCCCATCTGATCGAGCAGGGCGGCGATGTTCGTCTCGTTCTCATGGATGAGCACGTTGATTTGGCTGCTCAGTTGCTTCGCATTTTCGGCGAGCGTCCTTACTTCAGTGGCGACGACGGCGAAACCTTTGCCGTGCTCCCCGGCTCGGGCCGCTTCAATCGAGGCGTTCAACGCCAATAAGTTCGTCTGATTGGCGATCTGCTCGATGCTACGGGTCATGCTGACGATTTCTTGCGAGCCGTCCTTGAGCGCGGTAATGCGATCGAGCGAGGCGTCAACGTATGTCGCCGACTGTTTAAACTCGGACTCCATCTGCTCGATTTGTTCGCCGTTCGTCTGCGTCAAGCTCATC
Source organism: Exiguobacterium aurantiacum DSM 6208 (assembly GCF_000702585.1). Lineage (GTDB taxonomy): Bacteria > Bacillota > Bacilli > Exiguobacteriales > Exiguobacteriaceae > Exiguobacterium > Exiguobacterium aurantiacum. The sequence goes on from NZ_JNIQ01000001.1 coordinate 849,302, forward strand.
AAGTGGCGGCTCATCTTCTCCGTCTGCTCGGTCTCGGACAATACTTGATGGGCCCGCTTGCTCGTCTCGGACATGGCGTGACCGGTCTGTTCCATCGTCGTCGCGACTTCCGTGCTGACGCGGCTCACGTCATGGAGTAGCGCCGCCCGGGCCGCGTTCGCCGACTCGATTTCCTCGAGCCGAGCGTCGACGTATTGTTCGGTGACGATTTGAGCGTCCAAATTCATCGCATGGGACAAAGCGAGGAGAGACTCGGTCAATATGGCCGGGTCTTGTTGATACGTCTCGACGATTTTTGGGATGAGCAACGTGTTGAAGGCAGAATACGTTGCAAGGAACCAGACGACCGGTACCGAGAAGTGGTGATGCGTCTGTCCCATCCGTTTGCGCATGGCGAGAAATTTGTCATCGATATTCCCGGTCAACAGGCTGCGGAAATAGTCTCCGAACACCTTTTTCAGACGTTCACGCGTCGATGAGGCAGTAGCAAGTTGAACCATCTCAGGCTGAAGCATCAAGTGGTCGAGTACACCTTCTAGCACGTCATCTAACACCGATTCGACGAGCGGTGCCATCGCTTGGAGTCGTTTCACTTGGGCGGACGTATAACCCATGTAGTGTGCCCGTCCATTTAAATTCGGATCGGCCGGTTGTGCGATCGTCGTCACATCGGGAAAGCCGATTGACGCGACGTAGGCGTCAGGTTTTGTTTTACGGAACAATGCCATGTTGTATTCTCCTTTTCAGCATACAAATAAAATAACGTTCTCCTCTATATCGGTCATAATGTCAAAAAGATGAGTGGCTGATGTGCAATAGGGCAGGTTGCGTTAATGCATAAAGGGGAAAAAAGAAAAAGAGACAATTTCTAAGGCTTGAGGTGCTTGGTATGAAAGATAAAATTGTATTATTGACGATTGTCAGTGCCCTCAGCAGTCAAATCGTGCCTCAAATTTTGTTTCTGTCTATCATGGCGGTCGAAGAGGGTGTCGGAGGTTTGATTCCGTTCTTGATTTTCTATGTCGCGAGCATGTCGGGACTATTACTGTGGGTATACGTCATCGGTCGGCTTGGCTCCAAACAGACATTTTTACTTGCGCTAGCGGTCTTGATCGTTGGACTCATCTGCTTCTTGTTGCCGTTCGCTTGGGCCATCGAAATGAGCGCATTTTTAGTCGGTGTCGGTTCAATCGGTGTCGGTTCAATTATGACGACGATTTTGTCACAGCTAAGCGAATTGTCGGCACCAAAAGAACCATCAGATGAGAAAGGGAGCTCGTTACCCCTTGTGCTCACGCTCATTGCTTGGATTGTCGCTTTCTCCTATATCCTGACGCAATCATATAACGGGGCAGTCCTTCTATTCCTCGTCAGTCTCGTTCTTCCATGGTTGTTCGTCAGAAAGTTACCGCTCGAGAAAACGGCGACGTGGACGTTGGCGACAGGAAAGTTTGTCCTTGCCTTCATCGCCGTCACCGTGTTCACGTTGGTGAGCCGTCTCCTCAGCCTGTTGGAAGGAGCGAGAGGATACATTGAAATCTTTTTATTGATGATGATTCTGCTCGGCTACGTCGGATGGGCGTTGTTCCAAGAGCGGACAAGGATGTTTGTCAGTGCGACGCGGACGCGACAAGTCCAGTTGCTCTCGTTCGTCGTCGGTTTGTTTGGCGGTTGGACGTTGATTGGCGCTGTGTTCGTCAGCCTGGCCTTGTACTCGTTTCAAGTGCTCTTGTTCTATGTGTTTATTCCCTTCATAGCAGGCGTCATCGGCTGGATTTTGTTGAGCCGTGTGTTCGATTTGGCTCGCCATCCATATCTTGTCCTGCTCGTTTCTTCGCTGCTATTGTTTCTTGGATTCTTCGAGCCACTCGTGTTCATCCCGGTCCTGTTTGTGAGCGGGTATGTCCAGACGATGTATGCGAGTGCGAGTCACGGCTATCTATATACGTCATATGGAGAGAACAAAGAATTCGCTTCCTTACTGTTGCAACTGTGGAAACGGTTCGGGATGGTCGTCGCTTACTCGGCACTCATGGTCGGGCTACTCGGGTACGGTTTGTATGTCGGCCAGTCCGTCAATGCAGAGCTGTCTTTCAAAATACCGCGTGCTTGGATGATTGGAGTGCTCGGACTGACCTGGATCTTCAACGTTGGATTGATCACCTTCTACTGGTTTCGCATCCAAAAAACCGTCGAAACCCCAAAATAATTTCCTCTAGCTTTTTTATATCGGTTTTGTTTATAATGAGGAGTGATGTTTAACTAGTGACGGAAAAGGAGTGTCCTTTAATGAATAAATCGTTGATCGATTTCGTTTACGAAATTCTTCAAAAGACTGGCGAGCAACCAGTTTCATTTGATGAGATTCGTGAGCAGATCAGACAAAACTATACGTTCGCGAGTGAAGAGGAAGAGCTCGAGAAAATCGCGCAACTCTACACAGACATGAACATCGACGGACTATTCGTCAACTTGGGAGCTAACCGTTGGGCGCTTCGTGTTTGGTATCCGTTCGATAAGTCAGACGAGGATCTTGTCATCGAGGCACGCCAACGCGGTGAGCTCGATGAGTTCGAAGAAGAGATTGACGAGACGGATGAAGGCATCGTCGACATTGAAGACGACCTTGACGTCTTTGCAAAAGGTGAAGATTTTGACGCATCTGAATTCGACACAGAAGATGACGCCGAAAAAGTTCCAGATCTCGACGAGTTCGAGGACGAGGACTTGGACGACGACCTCGATGTCGAAGATGAGGATGATTTATAAGAGACCGCAAAAAGCCGGGCATATGTCCCGGCTAGGCGTGTCTCTTTTTCTTTTTTGACGGTTCGTGAAAAAGAAAAAATAATAACTTGACGACTGCATCGTCTCTGACGTAAATTAGTCATGGGCTCGTTTAGCACATGCCGATGCAGCAAAAGTGTCCTCCATTTCAGTGGGGGCACTTTTGCTTTTTTTGTTTTTTCGTTTCCCAGCAATGGGCATTCAAGAGAGGAGAATGATGATGACAAAGTATATTTTCGTAACAGGTGGGGTAGTATCTTCACTCGGTAAAGGGATCACAGCCGCTTCACTCGCACGTTTGCTCAAAAACCGAGGATTGAACGTGACGATTCAAAAGTTTGACCCGTACATCAACATCGATCCGGGGACGATGAGCCCATACCAGCACGGGGAAGTGTTCGTCACAGATGACGGCGCCGAGACGGACCTTGACCTTGGACACTATGAGCGTTTCATCGACATCAACTTGTCGCAAAACGCGAACGTGACGTCAGGCCGGATCTACTCGACGGTCCTTAAAAAAGAGCGCCGTGGGGATTACAACGGTGGTACCGTCCAAGTCATCCCGCACATCACGAACGAGATTAAAGACCGTGTCTTCCGCGCCGGTCGCGAGACGAACGCGGACGTCGTCATCACGGAGATTGGCGGAACAGTCGGTGACATCGAGTCGCTTCCGTTCATCGAAGCCATTCGTCAAGTGAAAAACGACATCGGCAAAGAGAACGTCATGTACGTCCACTGTACGCTCGTCCCTTACTTGCGGGCGGCCGGTGAGATGAAGACGAAACCGACGCAACATAGCGTCAAAGAGCTCCGCAGTTACGGGATTCAGCCAGACATCATCGTGCTCCGTACTGAGCACGATATTCCGGAAGACATGCGTGAAAAGATCGCCCTCTTCTGTGACACACGTAAAGAAGCGGTCATCGAGGCACAAGACGCATCAACGTTGTACGAAGTGCCGCTCAACCTTCAAAAGCAAGGCATGGACCAGCTCGTCAACGACTACTTCGGTTTCAACACGCCGGAAGCGGATATGACAGCTTGGAAAGAACTCGTCCACACGGTGACGCACCTCGAGAAGAAAGTGAAGATCGCGCTCGTCGGGAAATACGTCGAGCTCCGTGACGCCTACATCTCGGTCGCGGAATCGCTCAAACATGCCGGTTATGCGTTCAACGCCGACATCGGCATCGACTGGGTCAACGCTGAAGACGTGACGGCCGAAAACGTCGAGACGATGCTTGGTGACGCTGACGGGATCCTCGTCCCTGGCGGTTTTGGGGAACGCGGCATCGAAGGGAAAATCGAAGCGACGCGCTACGCACGTGAGAACAACGTCCCGTTCTTCGGGATTTGTCTCGGGATGCAACTCGCGACGGTCGAGTTCGCCCGTAACGTGTTGAAGTTGGACGGTGCCCACTCGGCAGAAATCGATCCATCGACGGACTATCCGATCATCGATTTGCTTCCGGAGCAAAAAGACATCGAAGACCTCGGCGGCACGCTCCGTCTCGGTCTTTATCCGTGTAAGCTCGAGCCGGGCACAAAAGCGCACGCCGCTTACAACCAAGAGCTCGTCTATGAGCGTCACCGCCATCGTTATGAGTTCAACAACGAATATCGTGAAGCGTTCGAGGCGGAAGGGTTCAAGTTCTCAGGGACGAGCCCGGACGGTCGTCTCGTCGAGATCATCGAGATCCCGGAACACAAGTGGTTCGTCGCGTCACAATTCCACCCAGAATTGATTTCGCGTCCAGAGCGCCCGCAGCGCTTGTTCCACGACTTCATCAAAGCCTCACTCGGCGAATGAGTGGCAAGTCACAGTCTATGACTGTGGCTTTTTTCTCGGCCAAAAGGCTGAAGGGGCGTGACTGCTTCCGGTGGATACATGTTGCCTGAAATCCGGGTACACTAAGAGTAGAAACGGGAGAGGGCGATGCGATATGCGGGAACGATGGATGATTTATGGAGGATATGGGATGGCGCTCGTCCTGCTCAGCCTGTTGCCGTTCGTCGTCTTGCCGACGCTGTTGTTGCCGTATCAGCTCGGCTGGAGCGGCGTCGTCCTGCTCGCCCTCTCGATTGGGTTGTTGCGTTCGATTCGGGACGGGTCGAACACGTATTTGAAGCAGATGTTGAAAGTGACGTTCAGCCTGTTTTTGTTGTTCGTCTTCATCTATTACGTCTCGTTCGGTCTCATCCTTTACGACACGTACGGGCTCGATCGACTGCTCGAACGCTACGAAGATCAAGCGCTGCTCGTGTTCGCCGCCTTCAGTTTCTTGCAACCGATCGCCTTGCCGGTCCCCGAGGCGGTCAGTGTGCCGATCGGGAGTGTCGCCCTCGGGCCGCTGCGGGCGGCCCTTGTCGGCAGTGTCGCGACGACGCTCGGTATTCTCGTCATGTACGGGTTTGCCCGTTTCGGTCGTGGGCGGGTCATGCGTTTCCTCGATGCGGACAAGCTCGCGACGTACGACCGCTACGTCGACAAGTACGGGCTTGGCGTCTTGCTCGTCTTGTTCGTCATCCCCGTCTTGCCGGATGAGGTCATCTGTCTCGCGGCCGGCTTCAGCCGGGTGCCGTTCGTCCGCTTTCTAATCATCGCGGCGTCCGCCAAGCTCGTGACGTCATTCGGTCTCGCCTATTCGGTCACACTCGGTGAGTTGTTCATTACCGGGGCGAGTCCGTTCGCTATCGTCTCGGTCACGGCGAGCCTCATTCTCGTCATGCTCGCCCTCGTTTGGCGCAGACGAAAAAAAGGAGATTCGAACTGACGCCTTGAAAGAGTGAAGAGCACAGATCGAGAGGGAGAGAGCATGAGTCCTAATAACACGTTACAGATTCGGCCGATTGAGGCACGCGACTTAGATCGCATTTGGGAATTGATTTATAAAGACGAAACGCCGGAATGGAAGCGCTGGGACGCCCCGTATTTTGAACATCGGGCCATCCCGTACGAGACGTATCGCCAAGACGCGGAAGGACACATCGGTCGCGAAGACATGTGGGTCATCGAAGTGGGTGGAACGGTGTACGGGACGGTTTCTTCCTATTATGAGGACGCCGGGAAAGAGTGGCTCGAAGTCGGGATCATCTTGCATCAATCCGACCGCTGGAACCGTGGTCTCGGCACTCGGGCACTCACGCTTTGGGTGAGTCATTTGTTTACGACGCGTGCGACGGTCCGGGTCGGTTTGACGACATGGTCCGGCAACGAGCGGATGATGCGCGTCGCCGAAAAGGTCGGCATGCAGCTTGAAGGAAGGATTCGCAACGTGCGTGTCGTCGACGGCGTGCGGTATGACTCGATTCGCATGGGCATGCTTCGTGAAGAATGGGAACAACGGCAAAAGCGCAACGTCTCAATTTGAGCCGTTGCGCTTTTTATAGGTGGAACAGCTGGCGATATTGGAGCGGCGTCATCCGCTTATACGATTTGAATGTGTTGATATAGGCCGTGCAGGACGCGAAGCGGAACTTTTCGCCAATCGCGCAAATCGGCTCGTTCGTGCCGAGCAAGTCGGCGATGGATGCGTCGATGCGTCGTCGTCGAATCCGTTCCGGCACACTCTCACCCACTTCTTGTTTGAACAGAGCTGACAAGTAATTGCTCGACAATCCAATTTGTTGGGCAATCCAAGGGAGCGATAATTCTGGCTCTTTCAGATGGTCTTCAATCAAATGGATGGTCGTCGTGACGTTCGGGTTCGTCGAAACGGGCGGGGATAGGAACGCGGTCATTTTCGACAAATACTCGACGATGACGGGAATCGCGTACAAGAAGTCGAGTGTCGTCTCCAGTTCATCGATCAACGTCAGCAAGGCGCTCGTATAGGTGAGCGCGGTCTGCACGTTCGGATTGTCGACCGGGATGAGACGGATGACGTGGTAGACGAGGCCGCGATAATAGAAGCGGACGCTCACATACTCATCTTCTGTCGGCAATGTCAACAAGGCGAGCGTCAACTTCTCGAGCAATTGCTGGGCTCGAATCGGGTGGGCGTTTCGCAGTGCGCTGACGATTTGTTGGTCGAGCGTATAAAAATTATCCACATGAGAAAAATCATCGAACAAGTTTTTGTCCCGATGAAGGTGATGTAGAAATTGGCGTTTGATTTTGTTTTCCAACGGCTGATTCACTTCTTTCGTCGTACGATCAGGAACCGCTTATTTCGTTCGTGGGACGTTCCGTTTCGTCGTTTGTTTCAGCTCGGCGATTTCGCGCGCTAAAATTTTTTCACGGGAACGGGCGGATGATTCGAGGTGGTTTTCGAGTTCCTTGCTTTTTTGTCGGTATGTCTCGGCGACTTGTTTCGTACGTTGTTGATGCTGGTTGAGCTGTTTGTTGTATGCATCGAGATCGATTGGCTTTTTCGTCATACATCATATGCCCCTTTCAAAAGATGGTCAAACAGACAGTTGAAGTGCAAGCGAGGCTTGACCCGCAGTCTCGTGGAGGTAAACGGCTCCTGTCCTTAGCTTACGAAGGGGGAGATGGGTTGGAAAGTCAGGAGGGCACAAAAGGAGCGGTGAAAAAAGATAAAAATGTGACAAAATTGTGTCCGTGGCAAATTCATTTTTCACATCTTGGTATTCGTACGAACAATCAAAAAAATCCGCAGACGTTATGTCTGCGGATGAAAGCTTATTTGACGGCTTCGTCTTTGATCGGGAACCAGCCGGCGCGTGTCGTGATGGCGTTCCAGAGCGGGGCCGGGACGGCAAGCTCGGCTTGTTTGTCCAAGTCGAGTTCGGTCTCAATCTCGTCTTCACGGCCGTCTTTCACTTTTACGAGCCAGTCTGGATCAATGATGAGCTCACGACCGAGCGCGGCGAGATCGATGACGTTGAGCGCGTCCTCGACTTGACCCGGGCGTTGCAACTGCCCGACTCCGATGAGCGGGACGGCGCCGTTGATGCGTTTCGCGATTCGGTCGATTGATCGTTCCGTCACGTTCTCATTGCGCATCGAAGCGGTGTTGAAGTTCCAGAGGGAGGCGTGGATGTAATCGAGCCCTTCCTCGAGCAACATGTCGATCAACACGTCCGTATCATCGAGGGTGATACCCGGTTCTTCGACTTCTTCTGGAGAGAAGCGATAGCCGACGAGGAAATCGTCCGCATCTTTTGTCGCGTCTTTGACGGCACGGATGACTTCACGCGGGAACGTGAGACGTGCATGGACGTCGCCACCGAAGCGGTCGTCACGTCGATTCGAATGCGGCGAGAAGAACTGTTGAATCAAATACGTGTTCGCTCCGTGAATCTCGACACCGTCAAACCCGGCCTCGATGGCACGTCGCGTCGCGTCACCGAACGCTTGGATGATCGCCTCGACTTCTTCGGTCTCGAGGGCGCGCGGAGTGACGGCCCCTTCACGGACCGGTGCGACCGCGCTCGCGCTCACCGGCTGCTCGTTCGGGACGAGATTCGGCGGGGACATACGGCCGGCGTGGAAGATTTGCAAGATCGCTTTCGATCCTTCTGCTTGAAGGCTCTCTGCGAGTTGACGCAGACCTGGGATGAACTTGTCGTCATTGACGCCGAACGCGTTCGGGAAGCCTTTGCCGTCCTCGGTCACATAGGCACAGGCCGTGATGGCGAGCCCGACGTTCTTCGCTCGCTTCCGGTAGTAGGCGAGTTCATGTTCCGACACTTCTCCTGTCGGCTGCGATGAATAATGGGTCATCGGTGCGAGTACGAGCCGGTTTGGAAGCTCGACACCGTTTTTGAATTGGAAAGGTTGTAGCATGCGTTGCATATTCAAACTCCTCCTTCGTCATGATACTTTGAAGTCTAGTCTTATGATTTCAAAATTGCGAGCCGGACGCTCTCGGTTCGGCACGTCGCACGTCGCGTGAGCCGTTCGATGGTTGAACATAGGAGAATAGGGTATAATACAGGAGAAAAGTTGATAACCGGTTGGAGACTACAGAGAGACCACGACATGGGGGGCGAAGCCTTGTTTTGTTGTGGTCTCTTTTCGTATACATCGAACCGGATTCATTATAGGAGGGAACAAGATGGAAATCAGAAACTTCTCAGCAAAAGAACGAGCCAAGCGATACGAACAATTGACCGGGGAACGTCACGACGTCCTCGTCGTCGGTGGCGGCATCACAGGCGCAGGGATTGCCCTTGACGCCGCATCACGGGGGATGAAGACGGCCGTTCTCGAGATGCAAGATTTCGCGGCCGGCACGTCGAGCCGTTCGACGAAACTTGTCCACGGGGGACTCCGTTATTTGAAACAGTTCGAAATCGCGCTCGTCGCCGAAGTCGGAAAAGAACGGGCCATCGTCTATGAGAACGGCCCGCACGTCACGACACCGGAACGGATGCTGTTGCCGATGCACACGGGCGGCACGTTCGGACCGCTCTCGACCGCGGTCGGGTTGATGGTGTACGATCTCCTCGCCGGTGTGAAACGGGCCGAGCGCCGACTCATGTTGAAACCGGATGAAGTCATCCAAAAAGCGCCGCTCGTCAAAAAAGACGGTCTTGTCGGCGGCGGTTACTACGTCGAGTACCGCACCGATGACGCGCGCATGACAATCGAAGTCGCGAAAGAAGCGGCGAACCACGGGGCGCTCTTGTTGAACTATTCGAAAGTGACCGGACTCATCTATGAGAACGGCAAAGTCGTCGGCGTCAATGTCGAGGACCAAATCGACGGCAAAACGTACGAAGTGTATGCGAAGAAAGTCATCAACGCGACCGGACCATGGGTCGACGTGCTCCGCGAGCAGGACGGTTCGAACAAAGGGAAGATGCTCCGTTTGACGAAAGGGATTCACCTCGTCATCGACCAATCGAAGTTCCCGCTCAAACAAGCGATCTACTTCGATACGCCGGACGGACGGATGGTGTTCGCCATCCCGCGTGACGGCAAAGCGTACGTCGGTACGACGGATACGTTCTTCGATAAAGACAAGGCGCATCCGCGCATGACGACGGAGGACCGCGACTACATCTTGGGCGCGATCCACTACATGTTCCCGGACGTGTCGGTGACGGCGGACGACGTCGAATCGAGCTGGGCCGGTATTCGCCCGCTCATTTATGAAGAAGGGAAAGACCCGTCTGAGATTTCACGGAAAGATGAAGTGTGGCAGTCAGACAGCGGGCTCATCACAATCGCCGGTGGGAAACTGACCGGTTATCGTAAAATGTCAGAGACGGTCGTCGACCTTGTCGCGAAACTGATCAAACAAGAAGAAGGCATCGTCTTCCTCGCCTCGCGGACGAAGCATATGCCGATGTCGGGCGGCCACGTCGGCGGTTCGAAAGGGTTCGAGGACTTCTTGACGAAGAAGAAGGCAGAATTGAAAAACCTCGGCCTCGAAGACGACAAGGCGGAACAACTCGTCCGTCTGTATGGGTCGAACATCGACCGTGTCATTGAACGGATGGACTCGAACGCGTACGACCTCCCTGAGATCGTATACGCTCAACTCCTTTACGGCATCGAAGAAGAGGCGGTCGTCCGGGCCATCGACTTCCTCGTTCGCCGTACAGGCGCGATGTTCTTTGACATCGACTTCGTTCAGAACTATAAAGACGGGGTACTGCGTTGCATGGCCGACGTCTTCAAATGGTCAGATGCCCGTCTCGAAGAAGAACGGGCCGAGGTCGAGAAAGAGATCGAGCTCGCGGTCGTACCGGTGACGGTCGAATAAAGCGCGAAAAAAGGAACTTCACCGCGTGGTGAAGTTCCTCAGATTGTTGACTAACAGAATGTTTTCGCTCATCCTCTTGGCGCCTCCGCTTTCCTAGGGGCGAGCAGGGAGCCGCATCGCGACGTTGTCGCTGCTGGGTCTCCCTCCGCTCGCTGATCCCTCAGGAGTCTCCGGCGCCGTCGGATGAGCGTCGCGAGAGGCCGCCCCTGGGTGGCCTCTCGTCTTTTTCTGAGGCCTCGACGGCCGATAGAAAAAGCCCCCAATGCGGGCTAAAACCTTGAAAAGCGGGAACTGGTATGTATGGATCGTCACCGCCTCCGAACAGGAAGGGGAATCATCATGTACCGAGCCCATATCGCCAAACGCCATGAACCAATCCGCACCGACGCCTCGCTGGACCAACTGGTCCCGAAAGACCACCTCGTCCGCAAACTCGACCGCCACATCGACTTCTCCATCGTCCACCGGCTATGCGCGCCACTGTATTCAAACACCGGACAGCCCGGCATCGACCCCGAGATCCTCATCAAGATCATACTGCTCGGCCCGCTGTTCAACATCCGTTCCGTGCGACAGACCATCAAGGAAATCGAGACGAACCTCGCGTACCGTTGGTTCCTCGGGCTCGGGATGGACGAGAAAATTCCCGACCATTCGACGATCAGCCAGGCCTATCGACGCCGGTTCGCCGGCACGGACGTCTTTCGACAAATCTTCGAGGACATCGTGGGCCAGGCCGAAGCCCACGGCTTCATTTCAGGGCGCATCCTGATCACCGACTCGACCCACATCCGAGCCAACGCGAACAAGAAGAAGTTCGACAAGGTCGAGGTCGAGCAGGTCGTCGGCGATGTCGAGGACGAGCTTCTCGGCCGGGTGAACGAGGAACGGGCCAAACGAGGAAAAAAGCACTGAAGCCCGCGCGACAGAAGAAGAAGCGTCGACTCATCAAGGTGAGCCGGACCGACCCTGACGCGGGCTATATGTACCGTGACCAGAAGCCGGAAGGCTTTTTCTGGCTGGTGCACCGGACGGTGGACGCCAAGCACAACTTCATCGTCGATGTGCACGTCACGCCTGGGAACGTGTCGGACAGCACCGTCTATCTTGACCGTCTCGACTATATCCTCAACCGTTTCGCCTATCCGCTCGAGGCGGTCGCGCTCGATGCCGGGTACTACACGACCGAGATCGCGAAGGCGCTCGTCGAGCGCGGCGTTTTCGGCGTCATCGCCTGGCGGCGGTTCGGTGGGAAGAAGGGGATGTTTCGAAAGACGCGGTTCACCTACCTGCCGGACGTGGACGCCTATCTGTGTCCGGCGAAACAGCACCTCACCTATAAGACGACCGACCGTCACGGCTATCACCAGTACGCGTCCAATCCTGCCATCTGTCAGAACTGCCCGCTCCTCGAGAAGTGCACGTCAAGCCGATCGCATCGGCGCGTCATCAACCGCCACATCGATGAGTCCTACCGCGAAGCGGTGAGCGAGAACCGTCTGTCCGCATCGGGCAAGCACCTCTACCGTCTCCGGCCACAGACGGTGGAGCGCTCGTTCGCCGACGGGAAGGAGCTCCACGGTCTCCGCTTCACGTTCTACCGGGGGAAAGAGGCGGTGGACCGCGCCAACCTGGTGGCAGCGACCGCACAAAACATGAAGAAGCTGGCCAACCTGTTGGCCGAAAACGACCGTCTACATAGCATTTTTTCAATTTTATGTCGGGCAGAGCGCCTCGAGCTCGTTGAACACAAAAAAAGACGAACCCATTCGCCAGAAGCGAATGGGTTCGTCAACAGCCTGAGGAACTTCACCGCGTGGTGAAGTTCCTTTTCATATGCCAAGCTCGTCATAATACGCCACGATCCGCTCGTCGAGTGCGAGAACGACATCTTCGTCTCCGATGAGATAGAACAAGACGTACGTACCGTCCTCCCGGTAAACTTCAGCCTCGACCGTGAGCGTGGTCGGACGCCCTTCGAACAAGACGTCGAACTCACCGATCGGGTGTGCGACCGCTTTTTTCAGACTCGGGTCGGAGGCCCACGTCTGGATCGCGTCGACATCTGACGCCGCGATCGGTCTCTCGAACACTTCGGAGATGACGGCGAACGCCTCGGGGATGTCTTCTAAATCGGCATCGATCGACGTGGCGAGCGGGACGTCATCTTCATACGCCTCATCGTAGACGACAGGGACGGATTCGTTGCCGAACGCCCACGCTGTGAAGGCGACACCGCCGGACAAAATAATTAAAAACAGGAAAAAGCCGAATAATCGTTTCATCTGGTCGCTCCTATCCATTTCAATCAATTCAGTATAACAAGCGGGGCGGTGTTTAGGAATCACTAGAATATGGTATGGAAGAATAGCGATCATATGAAGCGAGGGATGCCGATGAAACGGAAGCGACTACTGGCCACGACCTTCTTGCTTTCCACTCTCGTCGGATGGTTATTGATTGATATGGACCGTCTGTTCGCCGACACGTACTACGTGCGCGTCCCGAGCATGGAGACGGCAGGGCGAGACGGCACGGATTACGTCTATACGACGATTGGCTATCATGAAGAGAAAAAGAAACGATCGTTCACGTTCACATCCGAATCACGGCTCGCGGAAGGTGACTTTCTCAAATTGTACGTGAAAGACGAAGGAACGGTGACGACGTTCGAGAAAATCGACGAACGGGACGTCCCGCCTGAATTGAAAATGAAGCAGGCCAGGGAGACGGGGCTTTGAGCCCCGTTTCCTTCTTTTAGAAATTGCCGCGTCGCCAAATGAAACTGGATTTGGTATGGTTATGGATAGAGCGTAAAGTAGATCACGAACAGGAAAGAAGGTTAACCGATGTCACGCATGTTAATTGCAGACGACCAGGACGGGATTCGATTGATGCTCGCCCAAGTGTTTCAAAACCTCGGCATCGAGGTCGATACGGCGAGCGACGGGCTCTGCGCCTGGGAGAAACTCGAACAGAACGGATATGATTTAGTGTTACTCGATATGAACATGCCGCGTATGTTCGGGCATGAAGTGCTTCGCAACATGCGACAACAAGACATCGACACACCGGTCATGATCATGACGGCGTTCGGCGAGAAGACGACGATCGAAGAAGTGCAACGACTCGGCATCGCGGCCCAGTTCGAGAAGCCGTTCGACATTTATGGAATGATCGAGAAAGTGAAGGAAGTGTTAGAAATCTGACGTTTCGTCACGAAGATGACATATGTAAACGCTTGCGCAGAGCCATTTCTATCCCCGAATAGCATAGGCACACGTTTCGACGTGTGTTATAATGGGAACGAATTGCACGGGGGCATTTTTCCCAAAGTGCACAATAGCGAACAGACAGGAGGATGTCATTATGCCATTAGTATCAATGACAGAAATGCTTAACAAAGCATTCGAAGGCAAGTATGCAGTAGGCCAATTCAACATCAACAACCTCGAGTGGACGCAAGCGATTCTTCGCGCTGCGGAAGACGAGAAATCACCAGTTATCCTCGGTGTATCAGAAGGTGCAGCGAAGTACATGGGTGGCTTCACAACAGTTGTCAAAATGGTTGAAGGTCTCATGCACGACTACAACATCACTGTTCCAGTTGCAATCCACCTCGACCACGGTTCATCTTTCGACAAGTGTAAAGCAGCGATCGACGCTGGTTTCACATCTGTTATGATCGACGGTTCACACCACCCGATCGAAGAGAACATCGAAATGACGAAACAAGTCGTTGAATACGCACACGCTAAAGGCGCTTCAGTTGAAGCGGAAGTCGGCACAGTCGGCGGCGAAGAAGACGGCGTCGTTGGCGGCGTACAATACGCTGACCTTGACGAATGTGTTCGTGTCGTAACAGAAGCGAAAGTTGACGCTCTTGCGGCAGCACTCGGATCTGTACACGGAGAATACCAAGGCGAGCCAAAACTCGGCTTCAAAGAGATGGAAGAAATCGCAGAAGCGACAAAAACTCCACTCGTTCTTCACGGCGGTTCAGGTATCCCTGAGCACCAAATCAAAAAAGCAATCGAGCTCGGCCACAGCAAAATCAACGTCAACACGGAGTGCCAACAAGAATGGACTCGTGCGGTACGTGAGAAAGTCGCTGCTGACTCGAAAGTATATGACCCACGTAAAATCATCGGACCTGGTATCGAGGCGATCTACAACGTCGTTACTGGCAAGATGCGTGAGTTCGGTTCAAGCAACCAAGCATAATCCTGTCACATCAAGTCGACTCTTTTCGAAGAGTCGACTTTTTTCATTGAAACTTCTCTCACGTTAGCTCGTAACAAATCACTAAGGAGGGATTTGATGAAGTATATAGAACGTCAGACCGAGCTATTTTGGCGCGTCTTTTATGTGTTGGCGGCCATCATGCTCATCGGCCTTGCCTTCATGATCACGATTGCCCCGCTCGTCCTCATCTGGTTGAACCCAGCCCCGTACATGATTCCGCTCTTGTCCATCGTTGCGCTAGGTGGGTTCGGGGTGTACTGGTTCTTCAACATGTTTCGACAGTTGTTTTGGAAGGAACGTCATCGATCCCATTATGAGATAACAGCGACTCACTTGGATGGTGTGACGTGGCGCGTCGAGCCGGGCGAATCGGTCGAACAATCAATTCGCCTCGGGGCGATTGAACAGGTCGTCTTCTTCCCGGCCATCGTCCGGAAGACACAACCGTCCCCGACCGTCCCGATCGGGCGGCCGACGATCGATTTTTGTCCGATGCTTGCGATTATGACGGCTGACGAATCCGTGGAAATCTTGTTCGACCCGCGTGACCTCGATCAGTTCGACCGATGGATCGCTTATTTCCATGAGCGGGGCACACCGCTCTATTACACGCCGAAGTGGCTCTATTGGATTGGTGCGAATATCGCGACACGTGAGGAACGTTTTGCTTTATTGAACGAGCCGGATGAATTGATTCCATTCGTTTACACTGGTGACATTCCGACTGATGAAGCGACGGCAGCGACAGCGTGGATTGAAACGTATGGAATTGAACGGCAACGTGAAGGCCCGCACGAGACACATTACGTGAAGCAGGCGAAAATCATGAAGTGGACAGCGCTAGGGACCGTCCTCGGCATCGCGTTGCTCGCGGCGTCAATGCTCGGTATCGCGGCCTTCACGTAAATGGTGTGGCAATTCGGAGCGGACTTCCTCATAATAAGGAGTGTAAGCGATCACATTTCGAGGAGGAATACACATGCAATTTTTCATTGACACCGCAAATGTGGAAGACATCAAGAAAGCCCACCGGATGGGCGTCATCGGGGGCGTGACGACCAATCCATCGCTCGTCGCGAAAGAAGGCGTCGACTTCCATACACGGCTTCGTGAGATTTGTGAGATCGTCGGGGATCTCTCGGTCAGTGCGGAAGTTATTGCACTCGATGCAGCGGGTATGGTTGAAGAAGGAAAGGAACTTGCGGCCATCGCACCGAATATTACAGTCAAGGTACCGATGACACCAGATGGCATGCAAGCCGTCCATGAATTCTCAAAGCTCGGCATCAAGACGAACGTGACGCTCATCTTTAACGCCAACCAGGCGCTCTTAGCGGCACGTGCCGGTGCGTCATACGTCTCACCGTTCATCGGTCGTCTCGATGATATCGGGCAAGACGGTCTTGACCTTGTCGAGACGATCGCGGATATTTTCGCGCTCCACGGCATCGAGACGGAAATCATTGCCGCATCGGTCCGTCATCCGGTACATGTGACGAAAGCGGCCTTACTCGGTGCCGACATCGCCACCGTACCGTATAAAGTCATCGAACAGATGATGAAACATCCGCTCACTGACAAAGGAATCGAGCAGTTCCTAGCGGATTGGAACAACGCTCAATCCAAATAAGTTCGTCGTAGAAAGGTTTGATCATCGTGGAAATTCTCCATATCGTAGGACAGCAAAAACTTGAAGGTACAGTCGACATCAGCGGCGCCAAACAAAGCGCGTTACCGTGCCTCGTCGCGGCGCTCCTCACCGAGGAACCGGTGACGATCGAGAACGTGCCGGGCATCGAAGACGTCGAAGTGATGCTCAGTCTATTACAAGAACTCGGGGTCACAGTGGAACGGGACGGCGAACGGGTGACACTTCACGCCAAAGATGCCGTCGCCATGCCGCTACTCGGCTCGGAGACACGAAAAGTCCGGGCTGCTGTCTATTTGCTCGGCGTGTTCGCGGCCCGGTTCAAAAAAGGAGCCGTCGGACTGCCGGGAGGATATGCGATTGGTCCACGACCGATCGATTTGCACTTGAAAGCGCTAGAGCGGCTCGGCATTCACGTCGAAAATGAGTCAGGTCTGTATCACGTCCGTGTCGACAAGTTGGCCGGCGATCGGATTTATCTCGACTTGCGTTCATTCGGGGCGACGGTCAGCGCCATGCTCGCTGCCGTGCTTGCCGAAGGGACGACGGTCATCGAGAACGCCGCGATCGACCCGGAAGTCGTCGATGTCGCCACGATGCTCACTTCGATGGGGGCACATGTCATCGGGGCCGGGACGGACGAGATCCGTATCAAAGGGGTCGACCGTCTGCACGGATGTACGCATACGCTCATCCCAGACCGGTTAGAAGCCGGGACGTACATGATTTACGGGGCGGTAGCTGGAGACGTGACGGTTCAAAACGTCATCCCGCACCATCTCGAAGGGGTCATTCAAAAACTGCTCGACTACGGCGCTGAAGTCGAAGTCGGGGAAGAGGCAATCACCGTCCGGGCGAATCAATTCGTACCGACCGATATCCGCGTCTTCCACTATTCGGGATATCCGACCGACCTTCAGCCGATCATGTCGGCCGCACTATTAAAAGCGGATGGGACGAGCATCGTGACGGACAAGTTGTACGCGCAGCGGTTCCGTCATATTGCCGAGATGCGCCGCATGAACGCGCAAATCACGCTTGAAGACGCGTCGGCCGTCATCCGTGGCGGCAATCCGCTCGCGAACGCCGAGATGGAATGCGCGGATGCGCGCAGCGGGGCAGCGCTCGTCTTATCAGGTCTTCAGGCGAGTGGGGAATCGACAGTGATCCATGCGGAAAGATTGAACGACTCATACGTCGACTTCGTCGGCAAACTAAAACGACTCGGCGCGCTCGTCTGGGTAGATGAGGTGTCCGAGTAACGAAGGGGAGAATTCGGGTGGAACGTAGTTTATCAATGGAATTGGTCCGGGTCACGGAAGCGGCAGCGCTCGCTTCGGCCCGCTGGATGGGGAAAGGTTTGAAAGTGGAGGCGGATGACGCGGCAACGACTGCGATGCGCGACGTCTTTGACACGATTCCGATGAAAGGGATCGTGGTCATCGGCGAGGGTGAGATGGATGAGGCCCCGATGCTCTACATCGGTGAGAAAGTCGGGAACGGCTACGGGTCACGTCTCGATGTCGCCGTCGACCCACTGGAAGGGACGAGCATCGTCGCGACCGGAACGTGGGGCGCGCTCGCCGTGCTCGCCGTCGCCGACGCCGGGGACCTTCTGCACGCACCGGACATGTACATGGATAAGATTGCGGTCGGACCGGAAGCGGCCGGGCTGATCAGTCTCGACAACTCGATTGAAGAAAACATCGCCATCGTCGCCAAGGCGAAAGGCAAGGACGTCGAGGACGTCGTCGTCACGATCTTGCACCGAGACCGGCACGAAGAGATGATTCAACGTGTCCGCGCGACGGGCGCCCGGATCAAATTGATTCCGGACGGCGACGTCGCCGCGGCGATCAACACGGCGTTCCCGAAAACCGGTGTCGACTTATTGCTCGGATCGGGCGGGGCGCCGGAAGGCGTCATCGCAGCCGTCGCCATGAAATGTCTCGGCGGTGACTTCCAAGGACGCCTGCTGCCGGAAGACGAGGCGCAAGAGAAACGTTGCCAAGACATGGGGATCGCCGATACGGGACGGATTTTACTTCTCGACGACCTCGTCAAAGGCGAGGACTGTATCTTTGCCGCGACCGGTGTGACGGACGGGGAGTTGCTTCGCGGAGTCCAGTTCACTGGGCAAGGGGGGCAAACCCATTCGGTCGTCATGCGGGCGAAATCGGGGACGGTCCGTTTCGTCGAAGGGATCCATTCGTTGAAGAAAAAACCGAAAATGGTCATGAAACCTTGATTCTCTCGAGCTGCGGACTTCGTGTCTGCAGCTTTTTTGATGTGTCGCGCCATATTTGAATATGAAGAGAACGGGAATAAACAAGCAGGAGGTGTGATGCATGATTGAAGTAAAAACGCTCGTCAAGACATACGATGACGTCCCGGCCGTCGACGGCGTCTCGTTTTCTGTGGCCGAAGGAGAGATTTTTGCGTTTCTCGGTCCGAACGGGGCCGGTAAGTCGACGATGGTGCAAATGTTGACGACGCTCGTCCGGCCGACGGCAGGATCAGCACGCGTGAACGGGTTCGACATCGTCAAACAAGAGAAGGACGTGCGGCTGTCCATCGGGGTCGCGCTCCAAGAGACGGGCATCGACAAAGACTTGACCGGTCGCGAACTGCTCGTTCTGCAAGGGCGTCTCTTCAAGATGACGAAGCAAGAAGCGGAGACACGGGCCAAGGAACTGTTGGAAGTCGTCTCGTTGACAGATGCGGCCGACCGGCGCAGCGGCACCTATTCAGGCGGGATGCGTCGTCGTCTCGACTTGGCGCTCACGCTCGTGCACCGGCCGACCGTCTTGTTTTTAGATGAGCCGACGACCGGTCTCGACCCGGCGAGCCGGATCGAAATTTGGAATGAAGTGAGACGGCTCAATCGCGACTTCGGGACGACGATTTTTTTGACGACGCAGTACCTAGAAGAGGCCGATGAACTCGCCGACCGCATCGCCATCATCCATCACGGGAAGCTCGTCAGTGAGGGGACGGCCGAAGAGTTGAAACGGCTCGTTGGTGGGGAGACGATCGCGATGACGTTTCACACCGACGGGGAAGCGGAAACGGCGGCCAATCTGTTCGGTCATACGGCGATAGGAACGAACGTCGCTTTCGAGCTACGTGACTACACGCTAATGGGAGTGATCCGGTTGCTCGATGAACGCGCCATCCAACCGGAACGGTTGACCGTGAAACAACCGTCGCTCGACGACGTGTTTTTGAAAGTGACCGGGGAGTCATATGAAGGAGGTGTCCCGAATGTGGACTGAGACGTGGCTGTTCACGAAACGGAGTTTGGTGACGACGATCCGCAATCCGTTCTCGTTCATCCCGAACTTGATCATCTCCGTATTTTTTTTGCTCGTCTACACGAGCGGGCTATCGAGCATCGCCTCGTTGCCCCAATTCGACGGCAGCGCATATTTGAACTTCATCTTACCCGTCTCCATCGTCTCCGGGGCTGTCGGCGGGGCCGGGGGGACCGGTCAGGCGCTCGTCCGTGACATCGAGAGCGGGTATTTTGCGCGGCTCCTGCTCACACCGGCGACACGGACGGCGATCGTCCTCGGTCCGATGATCGCGGGCATGTTGCAGTTGCTCGTCCAGACGCTCCTTATCTTTGCCGTCGCCTTCATGCTCGGCCTCACGATCCCGGTCGGCCTTCCAGGATTCTTGTTCACGGTTCTGCTCGCGATCGGATTCGGGCTCGGTTTTGCCGGCTACTCGGTCGGCGTCGCCTTGAAGACGCGGAATGCACAGGCGGCACAGGCCGGAACCCTTCTCTTCTTCCCGCTCATCTTCTTGTCGACGACGTTCGTCCCAAAAGAGTTGATCGAGGCGGAATGGCTCAAAGTAGCGGCGACGTTCAATCCGACGACATACATTTTCGAAGGGATGCGCGCCGTCTTGACGCAGCCGACGATTGACTGGGCCGCCTTATCGGCCGGTCTTGCCGTCGCCGGGGCGATGAGCGTCATCATGATCGTCTTCGCCGCGACGAACGCGAGGGGGGCCTTGAAACAAAAATGACGAGCGGAATTAATCCCGCTCGTCATGGTCGATCATATAGGTCACAATCAAAAATAAGATGAAACTGATCAATGAGACCGTACCGCCGATGATAAAATAAACCATCGTGAACGTCTCGTTCCAAGCAAACGGGTTCATCGCATAGAGCCACATCCCGCTCGTCAAACCGATTGATCCGATGACGGCTGTCCAGCCGTGGACAGTGACGAGCAATGAATGCTTCACGCGATACAACCGATAAAAGACGCCCCAAGCAAAGACTGATAACCAGCCGGCGAGCAAGATGTGGGCATGAATCGGACGAAACGCATAGCTCCCGGCGCCTGACATGTGTGACCCGATCGCCGTCCCGATGACCCCGAAGAGGGCGGCGAGACGGATGAGGCGCAGACTCCAAATTTTTTCTATCATAAGCTGATCACTCCTTATTAGAATCATCTCGAGTATACCGGACGAATGTGAACGCAATATGAATGACGATTAACTTAGGTTCACATGTGGAACAACGAGAAGAGAGGAGGGGAGCGGATGGAACAATTGAACGCAATGTTGCGGATCGTCTTGACCGGTATCGGGGCATACGTGTCGATCATCGTGATATTACGAATTTCAGGCAAGCGTACGCTAGCCAAGATGAACGCTTTTGACTTCATCGTGACCGTGGCGCTCGGCTCTATTTTAGCGACGACGCTGACGAGTCAACAGACGCCGCTGTTGAACGGACTGACCGCTTTTGCGACGCTCGTTTTGCTACAATACGTGGTAGCGAAGCTCGCCACAACATCCGAACGGGTCAATCAGATGATCAAGTCGACCCCGACGCTCTTGTTCTATAAAGGAAGTTATATGAAAGGGTCGATGCGGAAAGAACGTGTGCTTGAGATCGAAGTGCTCCAAGCGATCCGCTCGAGCGGAACCGACTTCGAACGAGTCGAAGCCGTCGTCCTAGAGACGGACGGAACGTTCTCTGTGCTCACCGGCACGGAGAAGGTGCTCCAACATGTGGACACAAAAAAACGACTCGGTTCCGATGAACCGAGTCATTGAAGTCATTTGATTAGAGGTATGATCCAGCACCGACGTAACGTGGTGCCCAGTAGCCTGATGTGAAGCTCGCGTATTTAACGCCGCCTGTTTCAGAGTTGATCATTTGTGTTTTGCTAAGTGCCATACCGACGTGTTGGATCGTGCTTCCGTTATGTGAGAAGAACACGAGGTCTCCAGCTTGGATCGCTGACTTCGAAACTTTTTTCGAGTTTGCGTATTGTGAGCGTGAGTCACGTGGGATTGACTTATTGATTGCTTTTTTGTAA
The DNA here is from genome assembly GCF_000702585.1 of Exiguobacterium aurantiacum DSM 6208. Lineage (GTDB taxonomy): Bacteria > Bacillota > Bacilli > Exiguobacteriales > Exiguobacteriaceae > Exiguobacterium > Exiguobacterium aurantiacum. The sequence continues at coordinate 871,015 of NZ_JNIQ01000001.1, forward strand.
ACGTGGCTTGTGTAGCCAGAGCAGTCAAAACCAGCTGTTGTCGTGCCACCGAAGCGGTACGGTACGCCGAGGTATTTCTTCGACTCAGCGACGAGTTTCGAACGAGCGTCTGTTGCCGTTGTCGTTGATGCCTTCGTTACCGTTGTAGCTGTTGCTGCTTGCAAGTACGTGTACGTTGATGAAGCTGAGATGTAACGGTGAGTCCCTTTGTAGTTAATCTTGTAGAAAGATCCGACTTTACCAAGGTATGTATAACGTTGGCCTTTATCCATCTTAGCTACGACTGATGAGTTGAGTGACGCCGATGTACGGATGTTCAAACCGTTTACTTTCGAGTAAGCAAATGTTCCAGTTGAAGCTTCTGCTTGTTCGCTCGTAGTGAAGGCGAGACCCGAGAACGCGAGAGTGGCAGCGACGATGATAGATGCGAAACGCTTTAACATAATGTAATTCCCTCCGTTTTCAAAAATAAAACCCTGTGATTGTATATGGACGATGTGTGTTTACGATTGTCAGGCAAAAGTTAAAAATGTTACCCGGTTTCCTTTGCAAATAAACTATATCATGCGCGAGACCGATGGCATTTTTCAATCGCAAGACAAAAACGGTTTTCTTGTAACATATTTGAAACAATATGCGGCTATAAAGACTTTTTTGTTACATAGAAACGAAAATGACTGTTATCTTTTGAACATCAGGGGAATAGACTGTCATAAAGCCATTTTTTAAAAGTGACGTCTCCTATGAATTGTGATTAGATGAATGAGGACTTAGTAATTATTTTATAAATATAGAATCATGAAAGACAGGTGACTTGAATGAGTCCACAGACCGAACCGGCCAGAAATTATACGCTTCGCGAACTTGAGACGAAGACGTTGAAAGAGTTATATGAGATCGCCAAAGAAGTGAACGTCCCGCAATATCGGGAGGCGCGTAAACGTGAGCTCATGTTCCGCATCTTAAAATCGCAAGCCGAATCGAAGGACCTCTACTTCCTCGAAGGCATCCTTGAAATCATTCCGCCGAACCCGCAGTCGCAAAACGACGGGGGCTTCGGTTTCCTCCGACCGATCAACTACTCTCAGTCTTCCGAAGACATCTACATCGCCGCTTCCCAAATTCGTCGCTTCAACCTCCGCAACGGGGACCTCGTGACGGGGAAAGTCCGGAAACCGAAAGAGAATGAACGGTTCCAAGGGCTACTCAGTGTCGAGGCCGTCAACGGGGAGACGACCGAGTCGACGCGGAACCGCGACTACTTCCCGGCGCTCACGCCGATTTACCCTGACGAGCGGATGGTGCTCGAGACGGAACCGAACCATCTGTCGGTCCGTGTCATGGATATGATCGCACCGGTCGGGTTCGGACAGCGTGGGTTGATCGTCGCACCGCCGAAAGCGGGGAAGACGTCTCTATTGAAAGAGATCGCAAACTCGATTACGACGAACCACCCGAACGTGGAGCTGATCATCTTGCTGATCGACGAACGTCCTGAAGAAGTGACGGACATCCAGCGTTCGGTGCCGGGCGCGGACGTGGCCTACTCGACGTTTGACGAGACACCGGAAAACCACGCCCGCATCTCCGAGCTCGTACTCGAACGGGCGATGCGCCTCGTCGAACATAAGAAAGACGTCGTCATCTTGCTCGACTCGATCACGCGTTTGACACGGGCATATAACTTGTCTGTCCCGCCGAGCGGTCGCACGCTCTCCGGAGGGATCGACCCGGCGGCGTTCCATAAACCGAAGAAGTTCTTCGGGGCGGCCCGAAACATCGAGGACGGCGGCAGTTTGACGATTCTCGGTACGGCACTCATCGATACGGGGTCGCGCATGGATGACGTCATCTATGAAGAGTTCAAAGGGACGGGCAACATGGAACTCCACCTCGACCGGAAGCTCGCGGAACGCCGCATCTTCCCGGCCATCGACATCCGTCGCTCGGGGACACGTAAAGAAGAGTTGCTTCTCGGCAAGGACGAGCTCGACATGTTATGGACGATTCGCCGCACGATGAACGAGTCTCCGGACTTCGTCGATCAGTTTTTACGCCGTGTCCGCGAGACGAAGACGAACATCGACTTTTTCGCAGCGCTCGAGGCGGATAAGAAAAAGAGTCGCCGTCCGGTGAAAAAAACAAAAACTGACTTGTAAATCTGTGGACCGGGTGCTATTATATTCTAGTGAACTTTCTCTAGGTTGAAAGAATACTTAGGGCCGAAGGAGTTGAAAAGCAATGAAACAAGGAATCCACCCAGAATACCGTAAAGTCGTATTCATGGACTCGACGACTGAGTTCAAATTCATCTCTGGTTCGACTCGTTACTCTAACGAGACAATCACGATGGAAGATGGTAACGAATACCCACTCATCCGTGTCGATGTATCTTCTGACTCGCACCCGTTCTACACAGGTCGCCAGAAATTCGCATCTGCGGACGGTCGTATCGAGCGCTTCAACAAGAAGTACCAACGTTAATCGTCAACTTGTATGCACACCGCCTAGGGATTGCCCTTGGCGGTTTTTATTTTTTTATGATAGAAGTCAACCCTTTTTCTTGAAGGAAAAGATGGGTATAATCGGGAAGCGATTATCGATGGAGAGGGCGAAGAAAAATGATGCATGTGACGAACCGATACGGTTGGATCGAAGTGATTTGTGGGAGTATGTTTTCTGGGAAATCGGAGGAATTGATTCGTCGTGTCCGCCGGGCCCATTACGGAAAAATCCCGGTACAAGTGTTCAAACCGGGCATCGACGACCGGTATCATGAAGAGAACGTCGTCTCACATAGCGGCAACTCGGTCGTGGCCGTCCCGATTCAGTCGAGCCAAGACTTGTACGATGCGGTGCGGGAAGAGACGCAAGTCATCGCCATCGACGAAGTCCAGTTCTTTGACGAAGGGATCGTCGACGTCATCGAGCAGTTGGCGTCAGAAGACAAACGTGTCATCTGCGCCGGCCTCGACATGGACTTCCGTGGTGAACCGTTCACGATGATGCCGGAACTGCTCGCGCGTGCCGAGTTCGTCACGAAGTTGCAGGCGATCTGCCTGTCTTGCGGCGCCCCGGCGTCCCGGACGCAGCGATTGATTGACGGGCACCCGGCCCGCTATGAGGACCCGGTCATCTTGGTCGGTGCCGCGGAATCGTACGAGCCGCGCTGCCGCCACTGTCATGACGTCCCGAACAAACCACGCCCGGTCCGCCACACGGTGGCCGATTGATGACCAAAGCGGACCGCCTCGGCGGTTCGTTTTTTGCTATAATGAAGACAGTTCGATTTGACGGAGAAAGGACGGATCATCATGTTTGACCGTTTAAGTGTATTAGAAGAACGTTACATGCAATTGAATGAGATGCTCGCTGACCCAGAAGTGCTCAGCGACTCAAATAAATTGCGCCAATATTCGAAAGAACAATCCCAGCTCGAAGAGACGGTGCAAGCGTACCGTCGCTACAAAGAGACGAGCGGGGCTTATAAAGAAGCAAAGCAAATGCTCGAGGACCGTACGCTCGATAGTGACATGCGCGAGCTCGCGAAAGAAGAGATGTCACTTCTCGAGCCGGAAGTGCAAGCGCTCGAGGCGAAACTGCGGGTGCTGCTCCTGCCGAAAGACCCGAACGACGACAAGAACGTCATCGTCGAGATCCGCGGGGCGGCCGGAGGAGACGAGGCGGCACTGTTTGCGGTTGATCTCTATAAGATGTACACGCGTTTCGCCGAGCGGCAAAATTGGAAAGTCGAGTTGATCGACGCCAACTACACCGAGCTCGGCGGCTTTAAAGAAGTGACGTTTCTCATCAACGGGACGGGCGCCTATTCGAAGCTGAAGTTTGAGAACGGCGCCCATCGCGTCCAGCGCGTCCCGTCGACGGAGTCGGGCGGACGTATCCACACGTCGACAGCGACCGTGGCGGTCCTTCCGGAAGCCGAAGACGTCGAAGTCCACATCGACATGAAAGACGTCCGTGTCGACACGTTCACATCATCCGGCCCGGGCGGCCAGTCCGTCAACACGACACAGTCGGCCGTGCGGTTGACCCACATCCCGTCTGGTCTCGTCGTGTCGTGCCAAGATGAGAAGTCGCAACATAAAAACAAGGACAAGGCGCTCAAAGTGCTCCGGGCCCGCCTGTACGACAAGATGCAGAGCGAACATATGGAAGAGCTGTCGGCCCAGCGGAAATCGGCCGTCGGGACGGGGGACCGTTCGGAACGGATCCGGACGTATAACTTCCCGCAGAGCCGGGTGACGGACCACCGCATCGGACTCACGCTGCAAAAGCTCGACCGCGTGCTCGCCGGTGAGCTCGACGACATCATCGATGCCCTCGTCATGGACGAACAGGCCCGTCTCATGGAGGATGCGGAATGATGCGGATCGCCGCCACGTTGAAAGCAGCTGAACGGGAACTGACTGACGCCGGCCGCGACGCCTCGATGGCGGAGTGGTGGCTCATGCATGTGCTCCAAGTCGACCGGACGGGCCTGCTCGTCCGTTTGTCCGAGGAGTTGACCGCTTCCGAAACGGAGGCGTTCGATGACGGGATGGAGCGACTCATCGCCGGCGAGCCGGTCCAACATTTGATCGGGCACGCCCCGTTTTACGGACGGGCGTTTGAAGTGAACCGTGACGTGCTCATTCCGCGGCCTGAGACGGAAGAGTTGATCGAGTGGGTCGCCGAACACGTCGGAGCGGTCGGCGATGACGAGATTGTCGACGTCGGGACAGGCTCGGGCGCCATCGCTGTCACGCTCAGCCTTGAGCTCGGGAAACGAGTCCACACCGTCGATATTTCCCGGGAAGCGATCGCGGTAGCGAAGCGAAACGCTAAAGCGCTCGGTGCTGACGTCGTCTTTCATGAAGGGGACTGTTTGGCCCCGATCAAGGATGAATCGATCCGGGTGCTCGTCTCGAATCCGCCATATATCGAAGCGGACGAACTGCTCGATGAGACGGTCGCGGCGTTCGAGCCGCACCTCGCCTTGTTCGGTGGAGCGGACGGGCTCGACTTTTATCGCAAGATCATCGCCGACTCCACACGCGTGTTGCGGCCGGATTGGCAGTTGATTGCTTTTGAAATCGGGTATAACCAAGGACAAGTTGTGAAAACGTACCTGTCCGAACGTTATCCTGAAGCAGAAACGGGTATTTTAAAAGATATAAACGGTAAAGACCGAATCGTCTTCGCCGTGAGGGAAGGGATTGCGCATGGAAACGAAATGGATCAAGCCGACTGAAGTGAAGATTGGGGTGGATCTCTTGAAAGCGGGCGAAGTCATCGCTATGCCGACGGAGACGGTATACGGCCTCGCCGGAGACGCGACGAACGACGTCGCGATCCGTAAAATTTTTGAGGCGAAAGGCAGACCGGCAGACAACCCGCTCATCGTTCACGTCGCGTCGGTCGAACAAGCCGAACATTTCGCGCAAGCCATCCCGCCGACCGCCAGACGCTTGATGGAAGCGTTTTGGCCTGGTGCCTTGACGATCATCTTACCGTCGAACGGTCGGGCGTCATCACTCGTGACGGCGGGACTCGAGTCAATCGGGCTCCGGATGCCGGACCATGAAGCTGCGCTCGACTTGATCCGCATGTCCGGTCTTGGCCTTGCCGCACCGAGTGCGAACCGGTCGGGGCGACCGTCCCCGACGACCGCGAAACACGTGGCCGATGATTTGTCCGGTCGCATCGCGGGTATTATGGATGGGGGACCGACAGGCATCGGCGTCGAGTCGACCGTGATTGATTGCACGACGGAACCGGCGACGATTTTACGTCCCGGCGGCGTGACGAAAGAAGCGATCGAGGCCATCATCGGACCGGTCCATTTGGACGCCAATTTGAGCGATGAAGCAGCCGCGCCACGGTCACCCGGCATGAAGTACACCCATTATGCCCCGAGCGCTCCGCTTTATCTCGTCGACGGCGGACGCGACGACCTCGTGCGCATCATCACGGCACGACAGGAGGCGGGCAAGCGGGTCGGCGCGCTCGTGTTCGATGAACAGACGACCCCGGCTGACGTCACGTTGTCCCTCGGCACCTCGATGGAGACGGCGGCACAAAGACTATACGAGGCGTTACGGAAATTTGATGAGACCGATGTGGAAGAGATTTACGTGAACCGGATCGAGCCGACGGGAGTCGCGCTTGCCGTCTATAACCGCCTCTACAAGGCGGCGGGCGGGAAGGTCGTCCGGTAAGAGGAAGAGGCTTAAGGACATAGAGGAGGATCACGCGATGTCGATAAAACGCGTATTATTCATATGTAGCGGAAACACATGCCGAAGCCCGATGGCGATGGCCTTGCTTCGCTCGAAAGTGACCGGTGACGAGTTTGATATTCGATCGGCCGGCCTGCGGACGATGCAAGGGTTTGACGCCTCAGAGAACGCCATTCAAGTATTGCGGGAACGCGGGATTGAACTCGAACACGTGACGCAGACGTTTGACGAAGTCCTCGGTCGATGGGCCGACATCATCTTGACGATGACGCGGGCGCACCGCGAGCAGATTCGGGACACACACCCGGAACTCACCGACCGCACGTATACACTTTATGAATTCGTGACCGGGCTTGAACGTGATATCAACGACCCGTTTGGCGGGTCGATGAACGTCTATCGTCAAGTTCGAAACGAGCTCGAACCACTCGTCAACCGACTTGTGTTAAAATTGACGAATGACGGGTCAAAGGTGACGAAACCACCGAGACGCCTACCAAAGAAGACGGGGGAATGACGGAATGAAAATCGCAATCGGCGCCGATCACGGCGGATTCAACTTGAAAAAAGACATCATCGGATTATTAGAGGAGCTCGGGCACGAGTATAAAGATTTCGGGACACACTCGGCCGAGTCGATCGATTATCCGGACGTGGCCATCCCGGTCGCGGAAGCAGTCGCTGCCGGTGAATTTGACCGCGGCATCTTGATCTGTGGAACAGGGATCGGGATCGGGATCGCTGCCAACAAGGTGAAAGGCATTCGCGCGGCGCTCGTCCATGACTCGTTCAGCGCGAAAGCGACGCGTCAACATAACGACTCGAACATCATGACGATGGGCGAACGCGTCATCGGACCAGGCCTTGCGCTTGATTTGGTCGAGACGTGGCTCGATACGGACTTCGAAGGCGGACGCCACTCGAACCGTGTCGGCAAGATGAGTGCTTACGAATCGAAGTGACGACGATGAAGACGGAGCTTTTGGACTTATTGACGGAGTTGCACGAACGGTTTCCGTTAGATGAGGAAAAGATTCTCGTCATCGGCTGTTCGGCGAGTGAAGTGCTCGGGAAGACGATCGGAAAGGCAGGGTCGATCGACGTCGCTGCGGAATTCATCGACGCGTTCTTGTCGTTACGTGACCGGACCGGTGTCCACCTCGCCTTTCAAGGTTGTGAACATATCAACCGGGCGCTCACGGTCGAACGCCGGACACAGAAGCAGTTCGGCTTGACGGAAGTGACGGTCGTCCCGATTCGGGCGGCCGGGGGGGCGATGTCCGAGAAAGCGTATGAGCATCTCGACACCCCGTGTGTCGTCGAATCGATTCAAGCGGACGCGGGAATCGACATCGGCTCGACGTTGATTGGCATGCACTTGAAGCCGGTCGCGATTCCCGTCCGGCTGTCGTCAAAACAGCTCGGTGAGGCGTACGTCACGTTCGCCATCACACGGCCGAAGTTAATCGGCGGCCCACGGGCGCATTATCCAGCCAAATAAATGAAAGCCGGTCGTCCACGACCGGCTCAGACTGTAGACAAAACATTGTCTGCAGTCTTTTTATTTGCCCGACCGGGCACAGCTCGCTTTTCTTGGGGCAAGCAGGGAGCCGCATCGCGACATTGTCGCTGCTGGGTCTCCCTTTGCTTGCTATTCCCCTAGAAGTCTCGCCGTGCCCTCGGTCGGTTTACGCATCAATCCCTCTTTTCGTACTCTCGTTCCTTTTTTATAATGAGAGGTAGAGAACCAGTCATGGAGGCGAATCGGATGATCAGGAAATTAACAGAATCGGAAACCAATCGAACGCAACTGGAGATGGTCACGCTCGACGAGCTCGTGCCAGCGGACCATCTGGTCCGAAAAATTGAGGCGGTGATCGACTTTGGGTTCATCTATCCGCTCGTGGAGGACCTATATTCTGAGGACCGCGGGCGACCGAGCGTCGACCCTGTCGTCCTTATCAAGATGACCTTCCTTCAGTACCTGTTCGGTATCCGATCGATGCGTCAGACGATTCGTGAGATCGAGACGAACGTCGCGTACCGTTGGTTTCTCGGGTTCGGGTTCACGGACAAGGTGCCACATTTTTCAACGTTCGGGAAGAACTATGTGCGTCGCTTCCAGTACACGAACTTATTCGACGACATCTTCTATCACATCCTTGAACAGGCCGCGGACGCCGGGTTCATCGATCGCAGCGTCCTGTTCGTCGACTCGACACACGTTAAGGCGAACGCAAACAAGCGGAAGCTCGTCAAGAAGACCGTCCGGCAAGAGGTGAAGTACTATCAGGAACAACTAGATGCCGAGGTCAAACGAGACCGCGAAGAAAGCGGAAAGAAGCCCTTGGGGCCAAAAAAGAATCAGGCGGAGGAAACGAAGGAGATCAAGGTCAGTACGACAGACCCTGAGAGTGGATATTACGTGAAAGGTGAGCGTGAGAAGCAGTTCGCTTACTCGGTCCATGCGGCGAGCGACGCCCATGGGTTCGTGCTCGGTGCCATCGTTACACCAGGGAACGTGCATGACAGTCTCGCGTTCCCAGATCTGCTCGACAAGGTCTCCAACCGTCTGATTCAACCGTTCGCCGTCGCCGCCGACTCCGCCTATAAAAACCCTGCCATCGCCAAATTGCTGATCGACCGTGGAATCCTGCCGGTCTTCCCGTACACGCGCCCGAAGGGCAAGAAGGGCGCCTTCAAGACCAAAGATTTCATCTACGACGAGCACCATGACGTCTACATCTGCCCGAACAACGAGTTATTAACGTACAGCACCACGATGCGCGAGGGGAAACGTAAATACGTCTCGAATCCCACCGTTTGTGTGAACTGCCCGTTGCTCGAGCAGTGCACGAAGAGCCAGAAGCATCAGCGGATCATCGAACGACACCTCTGGCAACCCTATATGGACGAGGTCGAAGACCTCCGCCACACCGAACTGAACCGCAACATCTATGACCGTCGGAAACAAACGGTCGAGCGCGTGTTTGCGGACGCAAAAGAGAAGCATGGCATGCGTTGGACCCGTTACCGGGGACTTGAAAAAGTTTCAATGCAGGCGATGCTTACTTTTGCTGCCCTCAATCTCAAGAAGATGGCGGGCTGGGCATGGAAGAACGCCCAGCCCGCCTGAAAAAGGGGCTCGGGCAGAGCGCCTCAAGGCCCGAAAACGACAAAGTCACGTTTCAGTTCGCCTGAAACGTGACTTTGTCTACAATCTGAGCCGGTCGTCCACGACCGGCTTTTTTGCGTTATAAGTCTTCACTGAACAAGTACGACACGACCATCGGGAAACGTTCGCGCCAGGCGATCTCGTTGTGTACGCCTTCTTCGATCACTTCGAAACGGAGGTGTTCGACTTTGTCGCGGAGCAGGGCATAGACGCGCTCGCTCGATTCCAAGTACATCTCGTTCGTCGGTCCGTCCGCCGTCGGCTGTTCGACTTCTTTGCGGCCGACGTCCATGTACAACCGTTCGACGCCTTTCAAATCGCTCGCCTCAATCAACTGCTCGAGCTCGGTCTGGTTGAACCAGAACGCCGAGGAGAGCGAGGCGACGCGGGTGAACACGTCCGGATAGACGCAAGCGGCGTAAACCGAGATCAGCCCGCCCATCGAGCTGCCCATCATCCCGGTCTCGTCCGGCTTCGTCCGATAGTTCGCATCGATCATCGGTTTTAACTCTTGGGCGATGTATTCGATGTAAGCGGAACCTTGGCCGCCGAGCGTCACGTCTTGACCGAGCAGGCTCTCACCGATATACGGGTTCTCCCACGGTCCATACTCGTCGAGCCGCATCTCGCCGGGGGCGCTGTCGATGGCGACGACGATCAACTCACGTTTGGAGGCGGCTAAGTAATCGCCGACGCGCCAACTCATCTTATAGCTCGCATCCTCATCGGCGAACACATTCTGTCCGTCGTGCATATAGAGCACCGGGTAGCGCTTGTCTGTCATCTCGTAATCATCCGGCGTATAAATCCGAATCGTCCGCTCGCGCTCGAACGGGGTGATGGTGATTTGTTTTGTCTCAATCATAAACATCCTCCTCTGATCGTCTTCTTCCATATGATACCCGTCTTGGCGCTCGATTAGACGATACCCAAAAAAAGAAGCATATGGTACGATGGGGGTGTTGATTTTTAGACATTCAGAGGGGGTTTCAACATGGTAAACACGACGAAGTTGAAAGTGCAGGATGCGGAATTGTTTGAAGCGATGCAACATGAGCTCGGTCGTCAACGGGAGAATATCGAACTCATCGCCTCGGAGAACTTTGTCTCAGAAGCGGTCATGGAAGCGCAAGGCGGCGTGCTGACGAACAAGTACGCGGAAGGTTATCCAGGCCGTCGCTACTACGGCGGATGCGAGTTCGTCGACGTGGCTGAAAACTTGGCGCGCGACCGCGCCAAAGAGCTGTTCGGTGCAGAACATGCCAACGTCCAACCACACTCGGGCGCGCAAGCGAACATGGCCGTCTACTTCACGATCCTTGAAGCAGGCGACACGGTGCTCGGCATGAACTTGTCGCACGGTGGTCATTTGACGCACGGAAGTCCGGTCAACTTCTCAGGCGTTCAGTACAACTTCGTCGAGTACGGTGTGGACAAAGAGACAGAACACATCGACTATGACGTCGTCGCCGCCCTCGCGAAAGAACATAAACCAAAACTCATCGTCGCTGGTGCGTCGGCGTACCCGCGTACGATCGATTTCGCCAAGTTCCGTGAGATCGCCGACAGCGTCGGCGCCTACCTCATGGTCGACATGGCCCACATCGCCGGTCTCGTCGCGGCCGGTCTTCATCCGAACCCGGTCGAGCACGCACACTTCGTGACGACGACGACGCATAAGACGCTTCGTGGTCCGCGCGGCGGCATGATCCTTTGTAAAGAAGAGTTCGCCAAAGCGATCGATAAGTCGATCTTCCCAGGGATCCAAGGCGGTCCGCTCATGCACGTCATCGCGGCGAAAGCGGTGGCGTTCGGTGAAGCGCTCCAACCTGAGTTCAAAGACTATCAGGCCCAGGTCATCAAAAACGCGCAAGCGCTCGCGAAAGGTCTTGAAGAGGAAGGGCTCCGCATCGTATCGGGCGGCACGGACAACCACCTTCTCCTCGTCGATCTCCGCGGCATCGACATTACCGGGAAAGCGGCCGAGCATGCGCTCGATGAGGCCGGCATCACGGTGAACAAGAACACGATTCCGTTCGACCCGGCATCACCGTTCGTCACGAGCGGGATCCGTCTCGGGACGGCAGCGATGACGACACGCGGCTTCAAAGAGGACGATATGGGCGAAGTCGCTCGTTTGATCGGCCGTGTCTTGACGAACCATGAAGATGAGGCAGTGCTTGCCGAAGCGCACGAAGCCGTGCGCAACTTGACGGCGAAGTTCCCGCTTTACCCTGAACGAGGCTGACGAATGGACGTACGGACACTCGCAGACCGAGAACTGACGGAACTGCCGCTCATCGACATGACGGAATGGCTCGTAAGGAAAGGCGAGCACGACCCGACGTTTCGGCTCGTCGCGAACGAATTCGGCGTCGTGATGACACTCCTCGACCACGGCTATTACAGCGAGGCGAGTGAGCGGATCGTCCCACTTCTCGGGATGAAAGTGCCCGCGGCATTTCATCGGCTCGGGCTCGCGCTCGAAGTGAAAGCGAACGGAAAGAAGGCGGCCAAGCGCCGCTTTCGTTCGTTGTCGCCGGCCGTCATGAACCATGCGGACTTGTCGGACTGGCGCGCTGCCTTCAAGTGGGAAGTGAGATGGCTCGGTCTCCCGGCCGTCGTCGCGCTCGCGCTTGCCGCCTTGGCTTTCTGGCCGGATGCTCCGACACCGCCCGTCGCACCCGTGACGGAAGCGCCTGAAGTCGTGACGGTGACCGAGGATGAAGCGCTCGCGAAGCGGCTCGAAGAACTCGAGCAAGAAGTGGCGCGTCTCGAACAAGAGAACGAGTCGCTCCAAGCCGAAGAACCGATTACGGAAGAAGCGGCCCCGACAGAGGTCCCGCTCGCCGAAGTCGAATCGCTCGTGTCAGATAAACGTTACGAGGAGGCGGACGCGCTTCTCGACGGCAAGGCGAAAGCCGGCCAGGAACAAGCGGTCGGTTTTTATCGGTTGCTCGTCGACAACAAGTTGGAGCAAGCCGATATTTCGGACTATGCCGCGTACGTCGAGGCGTATCCGGAGTCTGGCTATAGAGCAGACGTCCTATGGATGAAAGGCATCGCTGAGAAAAAACAAGGGGATGCCGCCTATCGGACGACGCTCGCCGAGGTCGCGGCGATGGAAGGGACGTATTGGGCCCCGATCGCCGAATCGGTATTGAGTCAAGAGTGAGGTTGTAGCCTGTGCTGCAGCCTTTTTCTCATCAAATTCTAATGGAATTCACCCGTCCCTCTCAGCTTGACCTCGTATAGTGAAGAAAAAGAGAGGGAGAGATGAAATGCGACGCAGTAAAAGAGGTGGGATCGGCCGGTTCGTCAAACGATTCATCATGACGATACTGGCCGTGACGTTGATGGCGGCCGGGGTCGCCGGATTTTTACTATTCACGATGAGCGGAAACGTCTGGCTCGAGCAACTGTTGTCATACGGCAACGAGGTATCGTTCCGAGCAGAAGGGCTCGATTTGCGGTTCGAACAGTGGGCCGACTCGCTTGAGACGCGTTTCGAGCGGATGATCCCGGAGACGGTCCGTCCGTTTTTTGACTGAACAATCCGGGAACAGAATAAGGATGCGTCGGGCGGACTGCTCGGCGCTTTTTTCAGAAAGGATGAATGAGATGCCAACGATTCTCGTCGTCGAAGACGATGCTAAAATTGCGAGACTGCTACAACTGGAACTGATGCACGCCGGATACACGGTCGAGGTCGCTCACGACGGGCGCACCGGGCTCGACCGGGCGCTCGAAGGCGGGATTGACTTGATGCTCCTTGACGTCATGTTGCCACAGATGAGCGGCCTTGAAGTCGTACGTCGCGTCAAGACAGAACAGCCGCTCTTGCCGGTGCTCATGGTGACGGCGCGGGGGGACCGCTACGACAAAGTGAGCGGGCTCGACTTGGGGGCGGATGATTACATCACGAAGCCGTTCGAGATGGAAGAGCTGCTCGCCCGGATCCGTGCCTTTTTACGGATGCGACAGCACGTCCAGACCGATACGAGCGAGCGGTTGTTGTCATACGAGGGGCTGGCGGTCGATATCGACCGTCATGAAGTGACGTGCGACGGGGAGACGGTCGAGTTGACCCGGCGCGAATTCGACTTGCTCGCTTACTTCCTTGAACATCCGGAACGGGTGCTGACGCGAGACCAATTGCTCGAGCACGTTTGGGGTTTTGATTATTACGGGGATACGAACGTCGTCGACGTCTACGTGCGTTATGTCCGGAAGAAGCTCGGCGGCAATTGGATTCAGACGGTTCGAGGTGTCGGGTACATGTTGAAGCGCGGTGAATAACATGAAGCTACGGACAAAAATCGCCCTCGCCATGACGGGGTTCATGTTGTTTCTGCTCATCACATCGTTCGGGGTCGCCTGGCTCGTCTCGCGTCACCAAATCATCGATTCACGCTATGACGTGTTGCGGCAAGCGCTCAGCCTGTTAGAAGAAGACGCGCGCAATCGTGACGCCGTCGTCTCGCTCCATGAAGACAGCGTCGTCCTCGAGCGGCAAGCGAACGGGGAATGGGCCATCGTCGGTGGATCGAGCGCGGACGGGCTTCGCTTTCCGGTCAATTACGGTGAACCGGCGCTCGTCGGGGATTGGTTCGTCATCGCGACATCGAACGGACTCGCCTACGGCTTCGAGGATGCGGCCGTGAGCGAGACGCTCAGGACGCTCGCGACGATTCTGTTGATTATTTTTATGATCGCCGTGGCGATGACGTTCATCGGTAGCCTATGGATTGTACGGCAAGGATTGGCGCCGCTACGAAACCTGGAGATGACGATGCAGCGCATCACCGCCTCTGGGACGCTCGAGACGATTGAAGTCGGTGAGCGTAACGACGAAGTGGCGACGCTCGCGACCGGATTCAACCAGATGATCGCCCGCGTCGAAGGGTCGATGGACCAACAACGTCGTTTCGTCGCCGATGTTTCACATGAATTGAAGACGCCGCTCACCGTCATCGAGGGCTACGCCAAGTTATTGCGACGTTGGGGACAGAGCGACCCGGCCGTCCGCGATGAGGCGATCGATCATATTTTGACCGAGTCGCGTCAAATGCGAGAAGATTTGATTGACCCGATGCTCGAGTTGAGCCGGTTCACGGCGCTAGAGGACGTCGAGGACGAGGAAATTGACTTACTTGAACTGGGCGGTTATTTGACCGAACGTTTCGAGCGGTCTCATGGGAAACGCGTCCCGATCGAGGCGGCCGGGACGTGGGTCGGACACCGTGATTCGTTGCAGCGCCTGCTCGTCATCTTCATCGACAACAGTTTGAAGTATGCTGCGGACACACGAGTGACGATGACGCCGACCCGAATCGAGGTGCGGGACCACGGTCCGACGCTCGACGAGGAAGAACGAATGCGTCTGTTCGACCGCTTTTATCGGCTCGACGAGGCACGGGACCGGAGTGGGAGCGGCCTCGGCCTCGCAATCGCCAAAGAAGTCGCCGACTTGAACGGCTGGTCGGTCGGCAGTTATGCGAACGCCCCGACCGGCAGTATCTTTTACGTCGCGAAATGAAAAACATTTCGCGAACTCTCATCATTTTCTAATCGAATCCTCGTGGTGCTCTAACGTCGTCCGTCTATGATGAAGATGTAGATCAGGAACACCACATGACATGAGGAGGAACATACCATGAAATTAATCGGATGGATTTTAGGCGTTGGCCTGGCGGTGCTCGCCGTCGCTGGAATCGGCCTGTATGTCGCCAATGACAAGACGGACACGGTCATCGTCCCACGGGCGATCGATAGTGCGAACGATGGAGGGAACGGATCAGAGGATGCGCGCGACGACGTCCGGGAAGATGGCGAGGACGCGAGCCGAGAAGAAGCAGCCTCGCAACAAGGACAGTCCGAATCGGGCGACATCCCGATCCGCTCGGTCGATGATGACGACGACTATGAACTGTACGGAACACTCGTCGCCCTCACTGACCGCGATGTGACGATCAGCTTCAGCGGCAAAGAGTCGACCTATCCGCTCGCCGCACGTCATGAGATCGACGATGACACACCGAAAGCGGGAGATCGCGTCAAACTGGAATTCAACCGCAACAACGAAGTGAAAGAAGTCGACCGGGAGAACGATGACTTCGACATCTATGGTTCGTTCGTCAGCATGACGGACCGTGACGTGACAATCGAACGTGAAGGTCAGACGCTCACGTTCCCGCTCGCGGCCCGCTACGAGCTCGATGACGGGATGCCGAAAGCGGGAGACCGCGTCAAGCTCGAGTTGAACATGCAAGAACAAGTCAAGGAAATCGAACGTGAGGATGACGACGACGATGACCATGATGACGATTGATCATAAGGTGCCACAAGCGTGGCGCCTTTTTTGTATTCGTAACACTTCTGAAAACATAATTGAAACGGGTTGTATGATATGATGAATAAGGAATTTTTAGGGGGGTATATCCTAAAGATGAACGAACGGGGACGGAGGTGCCGGGGATGCGGCCGTATTGTACGATTCTGCTCGCACTGGGCATTCTCAGCGGGTGTGGGACAAAAGAGATGAACGCGCTCGAAATGCGTCCGCTAGCGGCATCGTCGCTCGAGCAGACGAGCGGGATAGAATTACCATTGGAAATTAAAGAACAGATTCTTACATATTGCGAGAAACAGCCGAGAGACGTCTTGCCGGCACGCCGGGCGAAAGTGACGGAGGCGACGTTCGTCCATCCGGTGTATGAAGAGCTGGGGAGCAAGACGGTCAGTTACTGGGCGAGCGGGGACACGCGGTACGTCTCGTGCGCGAACAGCGGTGAACAGTTCGTGCGGACGTTCGAAGTCGAGCCGATCGCTGTGTTCGAGTCGGCGAGGGGAGGATTCACCGAGACGGAAGCGAGACGCGCCATGACGTTTGAACGAGAGTCGGACGTGTCTTACATAAACGAGTTGTTCCACATCGACCCCGCCCACGAGTCGGTCATCCCGGAATCGATGTTTCGCTATGAAACACCGGACAGCGGTTCGCTTTCCGTCACGTACGAAGTGAAGCGGGACGGGCGGACGATGGACCGGACGATCGAGCCGGGCTTGTTCATGTTCAATGGAGAGCGGACGAGCGGATACTCATTCTTGACCCGACTTGCCGACGGCCGCGTCTCCCTCCAAATCGGGACAGGCGGGCAGCTCGAGCGGAAAGTGTTGCCGGACATGTTTTCGGGGAGATACGTAAAGCTCGACTCTTCGGAGGAGACGATCGTACTCGATGGGACGAGGCGTCAGCTGATGAAGCGGGTCATCGTCTCGGATGAGCCGATCACGGACGTCGGGGACGAATCATCGTTGACGTTATCAGAACGCTACGGTACGGTCATCGAGGTGTGGGGCAATGTCAGGTTGCCGATGACGACGACGATGATGATGCCATCACCGGCCGGAGAGAAGATCCGGCTCGCGACGTATGAGCGGGACGGGGTGACGGGACATTTGGACGGACCGAACACGCAAGCGCTGTTCGCCTTGTTGACGGACGTCACAGCGGGAACACGGCCGCAGGAAGCGACGTATTACGGGACGATCACGTTGTATGAACGATTGGCCGAGCAAGCGTTGGCCGTATACGTGACACCCGACAACAAAGACGTATGGGTCGTCGACCTCGAATCAGGCCGTGAACACGTCCTCGACGCGGAACGGCTGAGCGAACTGATCGATGTCTCAAAACATAAATAAAATACAAACATATAGTTTACCCGCTTTATGACGAAAGTATGTCAGAAAAGCGGTTTTTTGTTGTCAAATTGACACTATATTTTACCGAAAAACTATCCTATAATTTTTTTTGCGAAGGTTAAACATATTCTACATAACTCCGATATACTCATAAACCATACAGCACTATACCTTTCGTCATTTCATGAAAAAGGAGGAGTTGGGACAAAAACCTCAATTTACCCTCATCGTCCGTCACCACGTTTTGTTAGTCATCAGGAGAGGAATAGGTAGTGAAATTGAAAAAGTTAATGTTGTCTCTAACAGTAGTGTTGTTCGTACTTAGTTTGAACATGTCAAAAACGGGAGCGCAAACGATGAACCCACTCGACGGTGTGAAAAATTATCAAGTATATTACGGTCATCCGAACGAAACGATCATCAAAGACATGCAAAACTATGATCTCGTCATCATCGAGCCGCTTCATTACACGAAAGCTCAAGTTGAACAGATCAAGTCACGCGGTACGAAAGTGCTCGGTTATATTAGTGTCATGGAAGTCGCGACGTGGAACACCGGTCTCATGTCAAAACTTCAGTCAGGTGATTTCTTCACGCGTAACGGACAGCGTGTCCATTACCCGGAATGGGATTCGTACTTGACGAATATCGCCTCGACGCATTTCCAAGGGCTGTTGCTCACGGAAATCCAAAACCAAGTCGTGGCCAAAGGGATCGACGGCGTGTTCATGGACACGGTCGGCGATATCGACAACGAACATTTGAACAACCCGACCGTGCTCAAGCAACAACGTGACGGACTTGTCAACTTCTTGAAAGAGGCCCGTGCGCGTTACGGCAACATCGCCATGGTCCAAAACTGGGGATTCGATACACTGGAGACGTCGACGGCGACGTACGTGGACGGCATCATGTGGGAAAGCTTCAACGCCGACACGATCAAGAGCGACGCCTGGTCACAAAACATGATCAAGAAGTTGCAGGCGGTCGACGCCAAGCATTCGGTGAAGACGCTCACGATTTCGACGCGTCAAAGCGCGGAGAGCCATAAGCTCGCGAAAGACTCAGGATTCATCCACTTCCATGAAGCGGACGAATACGTGAATTGGAACGCCGGTCTCGTGACGCGTACGGCGGACGCGACACCGACGGCACCGGTACAGACTCAACCAGTTACGACGACGACGGCCAAACCGGCCGCTGAGACGACGACTGCACCGAAGACGGAAACGGCCGTAAAACCAGCCGCTGAGACGACGACTGCACCGAAGACGGAAACAGCCGTAAAACCAGCCGCTGAGACGACTGCACCGAAGACGGAAACGGCCGTAAAACCAGCCCCTAAGACGACGACTGCACCGAAGACGGAAACAGCCGTAAAACCGGTCACTGAGACGACGACTGCACCGAAGACGGAAACAGCTGTAAAACCAGCCGCTGAGACGACGACTGCACCGAAGACGGAATCAGTTGCCAAGCCAGTGGCCAAACCGGCCGCGACGACATCGGGTCAGACGACAAAACCTGTGGCCGCGCCGAAAGTCACAGACGAGAAGCAGGTCAAGTCGAAAAAAGACGTGAAGAAGAAGCCGCACGGTAAGAAGAAAGTTAAAAAACATGACGCCAAACCTATGCACCACGCCAAGCAAGATGCCCCGAAAGGCAATATGTGCGGCAAAGTGAAGCATGCTTCGGCCGGTTTCATGAAATTCTTCAAATTTTAAGAGCAATCAGAACCCCGAGGTGCGAAGTGAGCCCTTGGGGTTTCGTCTGACCTCTTGGAAAACAGAAGTTGACCCTACCTTTCTCAGAAGAGTTAGGGTACAATGCTCAAGAGAGATTGAGAGAGGAGTGAAGCATGATGGGAAAAGTACACGTTTATGACCACCCATTGATTCAGCACAAGATGACGATTATGCGCAAAGCAGAGACGGGGACGAAGCAGTTCCGCGAGCTCGTCGACGAAGTTTCGTCGCTCATGGCATATGAAATTACACGCGACCTTCCACTTACTGACGTGGAGATCGAGACACCGGTCTCGGTATCGACACAGAAGATGATCGCCGGCAAGAAATTGGGAATCGTCCCAATTTTACGGGCGGGCCTTGGCATGGTGGATGGCTTCCTCAAAATGATGCCGAACGTCAAAGTCGGTCACATCGGTTTATACCGTGACCCGGTGACGCTCGAGCCGCACGAATATTATCTCAAGTTGCCAACGGATATCACGGAGCGTGACTTTATCGTCGTCGACCCGATGCTTGCGACAGGTGGCTCGGCTGCCGACGCGATCGCGGCACTCAAAAAGCACGGCGCGAAGTCGATCAAGCTCGCTTGCCTCTGTGCAGCACCGGAAGGCGTCGAACGTGTTCAAGACGAACACCCGGACGTTGAGATTTATCTCGCCGCACTCGACGAGAAATTGAACGACCACGGCTACATCGTCCCAGGGATGGGCGACGCCGGTGACCGTTTGTTCGGAACGAAATAAGCAAAAAACGCAATCGCCGCGGCGATTGCGTTTTTTTAGTCGGTTAGAAGTCCTTCGCGGACCAAGAAGTCACGTGCGACTTTCTCGGGACGTTGTTTCTCGACGTCGGCGAGGTAGTTCAGTTCTTGCATCACTTCATCCGTGATTTTACCGTTCAACAAGTTCAACACGTCCGCGAGCTCGGGATGCTCGGTAAGTGTCTTTTCGTTGACGATTGGAACGGCGTAGTAAGGCGGGAAGAACTGTTGATCGTCTTCGAGGACGACGAGTTCGAACCGCTTCAACAGGCCGTCGGTCGAGAAACCGTCGATGGCCTGACTCTCGCCGTTCATGAGCGCCGTGTAACGTAAGCCGCCGTCGACTGGTTTCACATCCGCGAAGTTGAACGGATACGCTTCTTTCAGGCCGAGATAGCCGTCTTCCCGGTTCGAGAACTCAATCGTCGGACCGAAGACGAGCTCATCACTCACCGAGGCGAGGTCGGAGACGGTGCTCAAGTTGTATTTGTCGGCGTCCTCTTGTTTGACGGCGATGGCGAACGTGTTGTTGAAGCCGATCGGGTCGAGCGTCCGGATATCGAAGCGGTCTTGCATTTGCGTCCGGACTTGTTCATAGACGGCGTCCGGGTCGTTGTCGACTTCTTGCTTCAAGACGTCGACGAAGAGCGTGCCCGTATATTCGACGTACGCGTCAATCTCTCCGGTCCGAAGGGCGCTGAACGCGACTTGCGTCCCGCCGAGGTTGAGTTGGCGTTTCACGTCGAGGTCTGTTTTCTCTTCAATCAAATCGGCGACCATGTTGCCGAGGATGGCCTGCTCCGTATAGTTCTTCGAGCCGATGACGATCGTGTCATCTTCACGTGTGAACGCATAAATTGAGCCACCGAGAAGTAAAGCGAACGCTGTCGCGATGACGATAGCCGGTTTGACGACTTTCTTCGATCGACGCGTCTTCTTTTTCATGCGGCCGTCGGCGAGGACGATGCCGTTCGGGGCGACTTTATACTCGATGCGGCTGACGACGAAATCGATCAACAAGGCGAGAAGACCGGCCGGGATGGCACCAGCGAGAATCTGGTTGTTGTCGACCGTCTGGATGCCGGCGAAGACGAGATAACCGAGTCCGCCTGCCCCGACGAACGCCGAAATCGTCATGAGCCCGACGGCCGTGACGGCCGAGATGCGAATACCGGCCATGATGATCGGCAAGGCGAGCGGCAACTGGATCTTGCTTAAAATCTGACGATCGGTCAGGCCGATTCCTTTGGCCGACTCAAGTGTGTCGCCAGGAATACTCGACAGTCCCGTATACGTATTCTTCACGATTGGGAGGAGCGAGTAGAGGACGACCATGATGATGGCCGGTGTCGACCCGATGCCGATGAACGGGATGAGGAAACCGAGCAGGGCGAGACTTGGCACCGCTTGAACGACGCTCGTCAGACCGAGGATCGGTTTGGCGAGGCGCGGGATACGAAGAATGACGATGCCGAGCGGGACACCGATCAGTACCGCGAGTGAGACCGCGAAGACGGTCAATTGTAAGTGTTCGAGTAAGAGCGTCCCGATTTGGTCGGTGTTGCCCGCAAAGTAACTGAAAAATGATTGAATCGTGTTCATACTGTTTCCTCCTCTTGCATGAATTGCTCACTGAGGACGGAAAGCAGACTGCTACGTGTGATGAGTCCCTCAAGCGTCGGACCGGTGACGACCGGGAGATACCCTTGGTCGCTCGTGTTCATGACGTCTAATATATCGAGGAGCGAGTCCTCGCTCGAGACGAAGGCGTAATCCACGTTCATGACTTCCTCGAGCCGTCTCGTCTTGTCTTGGATGCCGTGGACATCTTTTAGTTTGATCAAACCTTTCAAGACATGGTCCCGGTCCGTGATCAAGAGGCTGTCGACTTTGCGTGAGCGCATGATCTCGATCGCCTGCAAGACGGTCCGTTTCCCACTGATCGATACCGGGTCGGTGATCATGATGTCTTTTGCCTTAATATATTCCGGGCTGTTCCAAATCCGATTTTTCCCGATGAACGATTCGACGTACGCGTCTTTCGGGTTACGAAGAATTTGTTCGGGTGTATCGAATTGAACGATTTCCCCGTCGCGCATGATACAAATGCGATCGGCCAACTTGATCGCTTCATCCATATCATGGGTGACGAACACAATCGTCTTTTTCACTTCTTCTTGTAGGTTGAACAGCTCTTCTTGCAGGTCGTTACGGGTAACGGGATCGAGGGCGCTGAACGGCTCATCCATCAGGATGACTTCCGGGTCGTTCATGAGGGCGCGGGCGAAACCGATGCGTTGCTGCTGGCCACCGCTCAGTTCGCTCGGGTAACGGTCGATGAACTGATCTGGGTCGAGACCGACCATGCGGAGCAGGTGCTCGGTGCGGGCGTCCATGTCTTGCTCGGCGTGTCCTTCGAGGCTTGCGATCAGTTGGATGTTCTCACGGATCGTCATGTGGGGGAAGAGGCCGGTCTGTTGTATGACGTACCCCATCTGGCGGCGAAGCTCGATCGGGTCCATCTTCCGCGTATCTTGACCGTTGACGATAATCGTTCCTTCTGTCGGCTCAATCAAACGGTTAATCATTTTCAGCGATGTCGTCTTGCCGCAACCGGACGGGCCGATAAAGACGACGAGCTCGCCTTTGTTGATCGTCAGGTTCATCTCTTTCAAAACGGTCGTCGTTTTGAACGTTTTTTTCACTTGTTTAAATTCAATCATCAACTCAACTCTTTCCAAATATTATTTTCACATAACCTTAATGTTCCCTTGTTATGAAAATGTAAACATCTTTTTTTGTGATTAAGGTTTGAAACTGTTGAATAACGGGATAAGGAGAGGTTACAGCATGAAAAAATCAAGGAACACAAACAAGAGGAGTGACGCGTTGAGACGTCACTCCTCTTGTTATGTTGGAACTTATGATTGTCTCCGTTTCATCACAGTCCGTGAGATCAGTTTCTCGAGTTCGATGATGAAGAACACGACGAGCCCGAATACGAACGGGATGATCCAGTCGCTCGCTGCGATTGGGGTCGTGCCGAACGCGGTGTTCATGAATGGCACGTACGTGATGAACAGCTGGAGCACGATGAGTGCCCCTGACACGTAAAACGCGATCGGGTTTTCGAAGAACGAGCGGTTGAGGGCAGGCTCTGTCTCGACCCGGACGTTGAACAAGTGGAACATCTGGGCGATGACGATCGTGTTCAATGTCATCGTGTGGATATATTCGACGCTATAGTCGCCGGCGTTCATATACAGGTTGTACATGAGCGTCCCACCACCGATGATGAGCGAGACGAGCAAGATTCGGAAGATATAGTACCGGCTCAAGAGCGGCGTCTTCTTCGGGCGAGGTGCCCGTTTCATCGTCGACGGCTCGAGCGGCTCGAACGCGATCGCGAACGAGAGCGTGATGGCGACGACCATGTTCACCCACAGAATTTGAAGCGCCGTGAGCGGGAGCTGGGTGCCGAGGAAGATACTCATGAGGAGTACGAACCCTTGGGCTCCGTTCGTCGGCAAGATGAAGAGGATCGTCTTCTTCAAGTTGTCATAGACGCGGCGGCCTTCTTTGACGGCTTTGAAGATCGTATTGAAGTTATCGTCGACAAGCACCATCTCGGCCGCTTCTTTCGATACTTCCGTCCCTTTGATCCCCATGGCGACACCGATGTCGGCGCGGCGGAGGGCCGGGGCGTCGTTGACACCGTCACCGGTCATGGCGACGATATGATCTTGCGTTTGAAGCGCTTTGACGAGACGCGTCTTGTTCTCAGGGCTCGTCCGGGCGAAAATATTGTACTGCCCGACGACGTCCGCGAGTTCTTCGTCGGTCAAGTCGTCAATCTCGGTCCCTTGAATGGCGCCGGCCTCTGTCGAGATGCCAAGCTCGTTACCGATGGCGATGGCCGTCTCTTTATGGTCGCCGGTGATCATCTTCACTTGGATGCCGGCCGATTGGCACTCATTGACCGCCTCGATCGCCTCAGGACGTGGCGGGTCCATGATGCCGATGAGCCCGAGGAATTCAATTCCTTCATATAAGTCGTCATGGTCGATCTTTTCTTTCGACGTGTTGAACGTTCGTTTTGCGACTCCGATGACGCGTTGTCCTTTTTTGGCGAGGTCGGTCATCTTCTTTTCCCACATGTCTGTCGGGAAGTTCGAATCACTCGCTTCGGCCATCGAGAACAAGCGGTCCGGTGCACCTTTCAAATACATGACATGCTCGTCGTCACGCGGCGAGAGTGTCGCCATATACTTGTGCGCCGAGTCGAACGGGATCTTCGAGATGACGCGGAGTGGTCGAATCGACTCTTCCGCCTTCTCGCCGAGTGTGAGCAGGCAGCCTTCGGTCGGGTCGCCCGTGATCTTCCATTGCTTCGATTCTTCATCGAAGAACAAGTCTGAATCGTTACACGTCACACCGGCAAGAAGAATCTCGTTGAGAACCTCGTCTTGCTTGTTCGAGTAGACGTCGTTTTCAGACTCGATGCGACCTTCCGGGGCATATCCTGAACCCGTCACTTGTAGCGTACGGTCAGCGAGTTGGATGTTCTGTGCCGTCATCTCGTTTTTCGTCAACGTCCCGGTCTTATCGGAACAGATGACCGATACGGCGCCGAGCGTCTCGACGGACGGGAGACTCTTGACGATTGCCTTGTTGTCGGCCATCTGGCGGACACCGAGGGCGAGGATGATCGAGATGATCGCCGGTAATCCTTCCGGGATGACGGCGACGGCGAGACCGATGACCGCGAGCAACAGCTCGGCCGTCTCGTAGTCACGCAAGAAGTAGCCGAAGATGAAGGTGAACACGGCGACACCAGCGATGACGCTGGCGACGGTTTTTCCGAAGCGTTGCGTCTGTTGGATGAGCGGTGTTTGCACTTTCTCGACTTCGGCGATCGACGCATTGATTTTCCCGAGTTCGGTCTTCGAACCGGTCGCGATGACGATACCGCTACCGGTACCGGCAGCGACGGACGTCCCTGAGAACGCCAAGTTCGTCCGGTCGCCGAGGCCGATTTTCTCTTCGAGCGGGTCGAGCGTCTTGTCGACGGTGATCGCTTCACCCGTCAGTGCCGACTCTTCGACTTTCATGTTCTCCGCCGTGATGAGGCGGAGGTCGACTGGGATTTTATCCCCCGGCTTCAAGTAGACGATGTCTCCAGGAACGAGGTACTCGGCCTCGATCTCTTTCCGTTTCCCGTCACGACGGACGAGGGCGGACGGGGACAACATGTTCTTGATGCCCTCGAGTGCTTGTTCTGCCTTGTTCTCCTGCAAGTAGCCGATGATCCCGATGATGAGGACGACGAGCGCGATGACAATCGTGTCGTACCAATAACCGAGGACGGCCGTGATGACAGCGGCGGCAAGGAGGACGTAGATAAGCACGTCGTTGAACTGCCGTAAAAACTTGAGCCACTTCGGGTCTTTCTTTGGTTCCGGGAGCACGTTTTTCCCGTGCTTCTCAATTCGTTCCTGTGCGGTCTCTTCACGGAGTCCTTGATCGATATCGGTGTCGAGGTGATCCTCGGTCTCGTGAATCGATAGCGTATGCCAGTGCCTTTCTTCCATATCAAAACCCCTTTCTCTTTTTCTTCATTTAGACAGACGGGTAGAACAGTCTATACTCCATTCTTACCCATGTGAAAAAGTGTGTAAACTTTAATTCCATGTGAAATAATCGGAATTGTGAAGTATGTGTGAATCCGTGAAGGGGAATGTGTGGACACACAAAAAGAGAGGGGTTTCCCTCTCTTCGACTTATCGCGGATCCATCGCCTCGGCGAGCAAGTCCGCCAGGTGGACGGCCCGCATCGACGGTGTGCCGTGTTCTTGAATCCCGAGTTGCATTTGCAGGTGACAGCCGGGGTTAGACGTCACGATCGTCTGAGCGGACGTGTCGCGGACGTGGCCCATTTTCATCTCTAAGATGTCGTTGGCGATACGGGGTTGGAGCAGATTGTACACCCCGGCCGAGCCGCAGCAATGGTCGGCATGTTGTTGCTCGACGAACGTCGTCCCTCGGATCGCCTGCAGCAACACCCGCGGGGCGAGCGCTCCTTTTTGTACGTTCCGGAGGTGGCAGGAGTCTTGATACGTGATGAGTTGGTCCGGGAGGGTGAGCGTCACACGGTCGAGGAAGCCGACCTCGATTAATACTTGCGCGAAGTCTTTGATCTTTGCCGTGAACCGCTCGGCCCGATCCTTCCATGCCGGGTCGTCGTGGAGCAAATGGTCATAGCCGAGGAGGAACGCCCCGCACCCGCCGGCGTTCGTGATGACGAAATCGACGTCGAGTGACTCGAACGCCTCGATGTTTCGTTTCGCGAGCACGACGGCCCCGGGCTGTTCGCCGGCATGTCCATGGAGGGCGCCGCAACACTGTTGGCTTTCCGGGATGACGATGTCACACCCCGCGGCTTGGAGCAGTTTGATCGTGTTCGCGTTCGTCTCGTAAAACATCGTGTCCATCAGACATCCGCTGAAGAAAGCGACGCGAGCCGTCGTCGTCCCGGTCGCTCGGACCCGGTCAGGTCGCCGCACCCGTTCCGTTCGCGCGGGAACGGCCGGCAAGATCGCCTCCATCTTCTGCAGCTGGTCCGGGAACCAGTCGAGGATACGGAGCTTGCGGGTGAGCGTCTGGGCCCCGGATTGTTGGTAAAAACGGAGAAAACTCGTCGCCGTTTGCATCTTCGACTTGTTCAAGAACAGTCCGTCGAAGACGACTTTTCGGATGACACGCTCGCGCACGTCCATCTGGCCCGTCGCTCGTTTATGGACGGTGATGGCGGCGCGCGCATCTTCTAACAAGACGCTATAACGGACGCCGGCCGGACATGCCGGTTCACAGGCGAGGCACCCGAGACATTCGTTGAGCGTTTTCTCGACGCCGTCGTCCGGCTCGATCAAGCCGTCGACGACGCCTTTCATGATGGCGATCCGTCCGCGCGGGGACGCCGACTCGTCTTTCGAGCGGATGTACGTCGGGCACGTCGGGAGACAAAAGCCGCACCGCATGCAGCCGAGCATCTCCTCATAGTCAAGCGTCCCGGCCATGCGAGAGGCGAGTTCAGGTGTGTGTTTCATGAGCGGCCCCCTTGCGTAATGCGTTTTTTCGCCGCTTTGGCGAACATCTTTTGCGGGTTCATGATCCCGAGCGGGTCAAAGGCGAGCTTGATGCCTTTCATGACCTCGATGCCGACCGGGCCGAGCTTCCATTCGAGGTAAGGAGCTTTCATCGCCCCGACGCCGTGCTCGCCGGTGATTGTCCCGCCGAGCTCGAGTGCCGCGGCAAAGATGTCGGCAAAGGCGGCCTCGACGCGTTCCATCTCTTCGTGGTCCCTTGCGTCGGTCGCGACGGTCGGGTGCAGGTTGCCGTCCCCGGCATGGCCGAACGTGGCGATCTCGATTTCATACTTTCGGCCGATCGCCTCGATGCGCCGGACCATCTCGGCGATCTCGCTCCGAGGGACGGTCGCATCTTCCAAAATCGTCGTCGGACGTAGCCGGGCGAGCGCGGACAAGGCGGTCCGACGGGCGTAGCGCAGCGTCTCGGCGTGCACTTCGTCCCGGGCGACTTCGACGAGCGAGGCGCCTTCGGCGAGACAGATGGTTTGCATCGCCTCGATATCGCGCCGGACGACTTCGGCCGGTCCGTCTTGTTCGAGCAGCAGGAGCGCGCCGACGTCAGTCGGCAAGCCGATGTTCGCATACGCCTCGACGACTTCAATCGTCTTTTTGTCCATGAACTCGAGCGTGGCCGGTATGATGCGATTCTCGATGATTCGACTGACCGTCCGTGCCGCGCCGTCTAAATCGTGGAAATGCGCAACCATCGTCTGTTTCGTCTCGGGGAGCGGGATGAGTTTGAGCGTCGCCTCGGTGATGACGGCGAGTGTGCCTTCCGAACCGACGAGCAGTCGTGTCAAATCGTATCCGGCGACGTCTTTGGCGAGCTTGCCGCCCGTGCGGAGCACCTCGCCGCTCGGGAGCACCGCCTCGAGGGCGAGAACGTAATCGGCCGTCACCCCGTATTTCAATCCGCGCAAGCCGCCGGAGTTCTCGCTAATGTTGCCGCCGATCGTCGAGATTTTCATCGAGCTCGGGTCCGGCGGGTAAAACAGCCCCTTCGCCTCGACGGCCTCGGCCAACCGGGCGGTGATGCAGCCGGGCTCGACGGTGACGGTCAAGTTTTTCTCGTCGATCTCGACGATCCGGTCCATATGACGAAAGTCCATGACGAGGCCGCCGGCGAGAGGCGTCGTGCCGCCGGCTAAATTCGTTGCCGACCCGCGGGCGATGACCGGGACACGATACGTGTTGCATAGCCGTAAGGCGGTCTGTACGTCTGCGGTCGAGCGGGGAGCGACGACGGCGTCCGGCATCGCTTGGTAATTGGGGGTCGCGTCGAACGAATAGGCGAGCCGTGTCGTCGCGTCGGAGAAGACGATATCGCCCCCGAGTTCATTCCGTAATTGATCGAGCCAGTCCATAATACATCCTCCTGACACGCATCCGTTGCATAGCGATGCGGGCGTCGGTTCCGAAAGTCACAAAATCGACACAAATTTAGGTAGCGCTTACATCGTAATCGTAGCGATTCGAATTGGGATTGTCCACCCATTCCCCGTTGATAGGAGGGGATTTCCAGGCTTTGAGCACACGGAAAATCGACTGTGACATACATCACGATAAATTCCGCACAACCCCTCGACACGGTAAAACGGGTATCGGTATACTGAAACAGGGCGATGTAAACGATTTCAAAATCGGGTCAACGCCCGTTTCAAAATCTTTTGTGAACGTGCACCGTTTGCCGTTGTGTTTTCCAAAACGTGGAGGTATAACTGAACTATTCTTCATCTTGTTCGCTTTGTGAAATGTTATCAGTTCAACATTTTTATTTCACCGTTTCTTCATACTTTTTTAAAATTTAGCGATTTTAATTTAGTTTGTGAATCGGGTAAAAGCCTTGATACGACTTGCTTTAAAGCGCTTTTATAATTGTGAAATTCATTGACTTCTTATGCCATTTCCATTACTCTGAACTTGTGTGACTTTTGATGGTCATGCGAGTGTGAATCGACCAAGATGAAGGACAAGCTTCCTAGAGAGAAAGGGGGAGTAGGATGGCGAAAAAAGACAATCGTTACCTATCCTATGCCTCGCTTGCCTCCCAAATCTCGACCGCGCTTGCTGGACCGATTGTCATTGGGTATCTCGTCGGCCAATATGGAGCGAGACGTGAAATGTGGGGTACGTTTGGTTGGAATGTGTCGGTGCTTCTCGGCATGGCGTTCGGGATCACGGCGCTTGTTCTCACCCTGCGAAGTTTATTGACGGGAGAGAACGAATGAATCTACAACAAGTGCAAGCAGACAGAAAAGCACAAAAAGAGCTGATGAAACGCTATACGAAGTGGTTTATCGGATGGTTCGCCATTCTCCTCGTCGGAGCGCTCATCGCCCCTATGTACAAGCCGGTCTTTCTCGGATTGTTCCTAGGCGGGGTCGCCAGCTTGATCATTCTACATATGCAGAATCGAAGCGTCATTCGCATGTATGACGTCATCGAACATGGGCGACGCCCGAAATCGCACGGGACTGTTTCAAGGATGGCAGTCGGTGCGTTAGCCGTGATAGTCGGTCTCTTCTACGAGGACCGAGTATCGCTCATTGCGGTGGTAACTGGTCTAATCGCCGGCCACATCATACAATTTGGCGAGTTCACACTTGCCCAGCTCAGCAGGAAAAGAGGTGAATAATAATGGGTCATGAGTTTCCCACCTATTCTCTACAACTTGGAGATTACACGTTATATGGGAGCTGGACGAACGTCATCACGGTGCTGATCGCTTCACTGCTCGTCTTCACGTTCGCCGTCTGGGGGACACGACGCTTGGCAATGAAGCCGACAGGCAAACAGAACTTCATGGAGTTCTTTGCAGAATTCGTACGAGGGGTCATCTCGAGTGCGATGGACTGGAAGACCGGCGGACGCTTTATCGGGTTTGGAATGACGTTGATTTTGTTCATTCTATTCTCAAACTTAATGGGTCTACCGTTTAACGTCATTTCCGGTCACTACTTATGGTTCAACTCGCCGACGGCCGATCCGTACGTCACATTGGCGTTGTCGACACTCGTCGTTGCAATGTCGCACTACTACGGGGTGAAGTTGCACGGGTTGAAACACTATTCGGCAGAGTTCGTCAAACCGGTCTGGTTCTTGTTGCCGATCAAGCTCATCGAGGAGTTCGCGAACACCTTGACGCTCGGTCTGCGTCTTTACGGGAACATCTTTGCCGGTGAAATCATGATTACCATCATCTTGGGACTCGCAATTACCGCACAAGGGGCGCTAAACCCGCTCGGTGCTGTGTTCGCAATCTTCCCAATGATTCTATGGCAAGGTTTCTCAATCTTTATCGGGGTTATCCAATCCTACATTTTCCTGACGCTTGCAATGGTGTACATCGGGCACAAAGCTTCAGCCGAGCATTAATTCGCCAAAGCGTTGAACACAAAAAACTATTTACTTAACTTTTAGGAGGAATATACACAATGGAACAAATGAATCTTCTTGCAACAGCACTCGTTATCGGTCTTGGAGCACTCGCGGCAGGTATCGGTAACGGTCTCATCGTATACGGAACAGTACAAGGTCAAGCACGTCAGCCAGAACTCAAAAACGAACTTCGTCAAACAATGTTCATCGGTATCGGTTTGGTTGAGGCCCTCCCGATCATCGGTGTGGCTGTCGGTTTCCTTCTCCTCAACTCTTGATTGCGAGTTAACGAGAACAACGTAAGAGGGAGCACGTCTCCCTCACTTATTTAGTCAAGAGGAGGGTATGCATGGATACGATGATGATTGCAGCTGGTGCTGGCGGCGAAGGCCTCCGCATCCTGGATATGATCTTTACACTTTTCACATTCCTCGTACTCTTGGCCCTGTTGAAGAAATTTGCTTGGGGACCACTCCTTGGAATGATGAGACAGCGTGAAGAGTATGTAGCGAACGAAATTGAGCTCGCTGAAAAGAGCCGCAAAGATGCGGAAACTTATGTCGTCGAACAACGTGAAGCGCTCAGCGCGGCACGTACGGAATCGAAAGAAATGCTTGATTCAAGTCGTCGTCAGGCTGAAGCAGAACAAGCACGCTTGGTGGAGCAGGCGCGTTTGGAAGCCGAACAAATTAAAATCGAGGCTGAGAAAGCGATCGAGCGCGAGCGTGAGCTGGCGAAACAATCGCTTCAGACGGAAGTCGTCACACAGGCGCTTTCGGCAGCACGCCACGTCCTTCGTACGGATCTTAAAGGTGACGAAGCGAAACAACGTGCCCTCGTCACAGACTTCCTGTCAAAAGCGAAAGGTGCTAACTAATGAACGCATCTTTAGCAAAACGCTACGCAAAAGCGCTCTTCGACTTAGCGCGGGAACAAGGCACGCTCGACCAAGTCGAAGCGGAAGTGCGTCTGCTCGATGAAGTGCTCCACGCGACACCTGAACTGATGGACCTCTTAACGAATCCGGCAGTCAAGGACAGCGAGCTTGCACAGCTTTTGAAAGATAGCTTTGGTGATATGACGGCAATCGTCGTGAACACACTTCTCGTCATGGTCGAGAACGACCGTGCGAGCGAAGTTCGCGCGTTGCCGCGCTACGTCCGCGAATATGCGAACGATTTCCGCGGCATCGCAGAGGGGTTCGTCACGAGCGCCTACCCATTGTCGGCAACGGACTTAAAAGAAGTCGAACTCATCTTCGGTCAGAAGATGGGCAAGACGCTTCAATTACAGAATGTCGTCGACGAAGACGTCATCGGTGGACTTCGCGTCCAAATCGGTTACACGACGTACGATGATACAATCGAAACTAAACTGACACGCCTCGAGCGTGAACTGTTGAATGCGTAAGAAATAGGGGTGAATTCAATGACGATCAAAGCTGAAGAAATTAGCGCCCTGTTAAAAGAGCGAATCGCTTCGTACGGCTCTGAAATCGAAGTCAGTGAGACGGGTACAGTCATTCAAGTAGGTGACGGGATCGCACGTGCACACGGACTCGATAACGTTATGGCGGGGGAGCTCGTAGAGTTCTCTAACGGCGTAATGGGCTTGGCGCAAAACTTAGAAGAAGGTAACGTCGGGATTATCATCCTTGGCGACTACAAAGGCATTAAAGAAGGCGACTCGGTAAAACGTACGGGTCGCATCATGGAAGTACCGGTCGGTGAGGCGCTCCTCGGACGCGTCGTCAACCCGCTCGGACAACCGATCGACGGTCTCGGACCGATCGTGACGGACACATACAACCCGATCGAGCGTAAAGCTTACGGCGTTATGGCCCGTAAGTCGGTTCACGAACCGCTCCAAACTGGGATTAAGGCGATTGACGCCCTCGTACCAATCGGTCGCGGTCAGCGTGAGCTCATCATCGGTGACCGTCAAACTGGTAAGACTTCGGTCGCGATCGATGCGATCATCAACCAAAAAGAAGAGAACATGATCTGTATTTACGT
Organism: Exiguobacterium aurantiacum DSM 6208; assembly: GCF_000702585.1. Taxonomy (GTDB): domain Bacteria; phylum Bacillota; class Bacilli; order Exiguobacteriales; family Exiguobacteriaceae; genus Exiguobacterium; species Exiguobacterium aurantiacum. The sequence goes on from NZ_JNIQ01000001.1 coordinate 903,185, forward strand.
CGCGATCGGTCAGAAAGAATCGACTGTCCGTGGCGTAGTTGAGACGCTCCGTCAAAACGGCGCCCTCGATTACACGATCGTCGTTTCGGCATCGGCTTCACAGCCTGCCCCACTTCTTTACCTCGCACCATTCGCTGGGGTATCGATGGGTGAGTACTTCATGGACCGCGGACAACACGTCCTCGTCGTGTATGATGACCTCTCGAAACAAGCGGCAGCTTACCGTGAGCTCTCGCTTCTTCTCCGTCGTCCTCCAGGCCGCGAAGCCTACCCAGGGGATGTCTTCTACCTCCACTCACGCCTTCTTGAGCGTGCGGCGAAGTTGAACGACGAACTCGGTGGCGGCTCGCTTACAGCACTTCCGTTCATCGAGACGCAAGCGTCGGATATCTCGGCTTACATCCCGACGAACGTTATCTCGATCACAGACGGTCAAATCTTCCTTCAGTCGGATCTCTTCTTCTCTGGGGTACGTCCTGCGATCAACGCCGGTCTTTCGGTATCGCGTGTTGGTGGTTCGGCTCAAGTGAAAGCGATGAAGAAAGTTGCCGGTACGCTCCGTCTTGACCTCGCGTCATACCGTGAGCTCGAGGCGTTCGCCCAGTTCGGGTCTGACCTCGACAAAGCGACGCAAGCGAAGCTCAACCGTGGACAACGTACCGTTGAAGTCTTGAAACAAGACTTGAACGCACCGCTCTCGGTCGACAAGCAAGTCATTATCATCTACGCACTCACGAAAGGTCATCTCGATGACGTTCCTGTCGAAGACATCCGTCGTTTCGAAAAAGAAATGAACGCATGGCTCGACCAAAACCGTGCCGATCTCTGCCGTGAAATCCGTCAAACAGGAAACCTTCCTGCGGATGAAGCGATGGTCGATGCAATCACGGAATTCAAAAAGACGTTCTCGCCATCGGTTTAATCCGGTGACGAGCGTCTATTAAGGTGGTGAATCGAAATGGCATCATTACGTGAGATCCAGATGCGGATCACCTCGACCCAAAGCACGAAGCAAATCACGAAAGCGATGAACATGGTGTCGGCCTCGAAATTGAACCGCGCTCAAGGGAGCAACGCCAACTTCAAGCCGTACATGACCAAGTTGCAAGAAGTCATCTCGTCGATTGCCGGCGGTACTTCAGGCGCAACACACCCGATGCTTCAAGTTCGTCCCGTCAAACGGACCGGATACATCGTCATCACGTCAGACCGCGGACTAGCTGGTGGATACAACGCCAGCGTCCTTCGCGACGTGTATCGCGAATTGAAAGCGAAACACGATTCAACGGACGAGTATCGTCTGTATGTGATCGGGAAGGTCGGCGTTCAGTTCTTCAAGGCACGGAACATTCCGGTGTACAGTGCCATGACAGGATTGAACGACCAGCCATCATTCATTGAAGTCGCGGAGATCGTCAAGCAGACGGTCGGCGCGTTCAGTGAAGGCGAGATCGATGAGCTGAAGCTTTGCTACAACTCATTCATCTCTGTTATTAGCCAAGAAGTGAAAATCGATCGACTGCTCCCGCTTGGGAATATCGAACAGACCGCATCGAATGTGATGTATGAATACGAACCAGAAGAAGAAACGATCTTAGCGGCGCTCCTCCCGCGTTATGCGGAAGGACTCATCTACGGCGCGCTCCTCGATGCGAAAGTATCGGAGCATGCGGCCCGGATGACGGCGATGTCGAACGCGACAGACAACGCGGATGAACTCATCCGTGGACTCAAGCTCAAGTTCAACCGCGCGCGTCAAGCGGCGATCACACAAGAAATCACAGAGATTGTCGGAGGTGCGGCTGCGCTTGAATAAGCGCACGCCCTCTAGATTGTAGGAGGCTAACACGATGAACGAATACGGCATGAAAGGCCGCGTAGTCGCAGTCATGGGCCCAGTTATCGACGTGAAGTTCGACAACCACTTACCGAACATCTACAACGCCCTCAAAGTCACGCACGTGGCAACGTCGGCGGAAGACGTAAGTGTCGACTTGACGCTCGAGGTGGCGATCCACCTTGGGGATGACACGGTCCGTACGATTGCGATGGACTCGACGGACGGCGTTCGCCGCGGCATGGAAGTACTTGACTTAGGCACACCGATTTCGGTACCAGTAGGGGAAGAGACGCTCGGTCGTGTCTTCAACGTCCTCGGTAACCCGATTGACGATAAAGAAGTATCACCGACAGTGCGTCGTTCACCGATTCACCGTCAAGCACCGACGTTCGACGAGTTGTCGACGAAGGTTGAAATTCTCGAGACAGGGATCAAAGTCGTTGACCTTCTCGCCCCTTACATCAAAGGTGGTAAGATCGGTCTCTTCGGTGGTGCCGGTGTAGGGAAAACCGTCCTCATCCAGGAACTCATCAACAACATCGCGCAAGAGCACAGCGGGATTTCTGTATTCGCAGGAGTCGGTGAGCGTACGCGTGAAGGAAATGACTTGTTCCACGAGATGACGGACTCAGGCGTTATCAAACAAACGGCGATGGTATTCGGTCAGATGAACGAGCCGCCGGGCGCGCGTTTACGTGTAGCCTTGACTGGTTTGACGATGGCGGAATACTTCCGTGATGAGCAAGGACAAGACGTTCTTCTCTTCGTCGATAACATCTTCCGTTTCACACAAGCAGGTTCTGAAGTATCGGCCCTTCTCGGTCGCATGCCGTCTGCCGTAGGTTACCAGCCGACACTCGCGACGGAAATGGGTATGCTTCAAGAGCGCATCACGTCGACAGCTAAAGGATCGGTCACATCGATCCAAGCGGTTTACGTACCAGCCGATGACTATACTGACCCGGCTCCAGCGACAACGTTCGCTCACCTTGATGCGACGACAAACCTTGAGCGTCGTCTCTCGGAGATGGGGATCTACCCAGCCGTTGACCCGCTCGCTTCGACTTCACGTGCCCTCTCGCCTGACATCGTCGGACCAGAGCACTACGAAGTAGCCCGTGAAGTGCAGCAGACGCTCCAACGTTACAAAGAACTCCAAGACATCATCGCCATCCTCGGGATGGACGAGTTGTCTGAAGACGACAAGCTCACGGTTCACCGTGCCCGTCGCATTCAGTTCTTCTTGTCACAAAACTTCCACGTGGCCGAGCAGTTCACAGGCCAAAAAGGTTCGTACGTACCGGTTAAAGAGACTGTCCGCGGCTTCAAAGAGATCCTCGATGGAAAACACGATGATCTTCCGGAAGATGCGTTCCGTCTCGTCGGTCCAATCGAAGACGTCATCGAAAAAGCGAAGACGTTGGTCTAAGACCTACGCGGAAGGGGGAAACTAGACGATGAATACTCTTCACGTCAACGTCGTCACCCCGGATGGCGCAGCCTATGAGGGCGAGGCGCGGATGGTGATCGCCAAATCGGTGACCGGTGAGATCGGTATTTTGCCGAAACACATCCCGATGGTGACACCGCTCGACATCTCGATCCTCAAACTGCGCCACGAAGATGGTGGACGCACGCTGATCGCACTCAGCGGCGGTTTCATGGAAGTTCGTCCCGACACGGTGACGATCTTAGCTGAAACAGCCGAAATGGCGGATAAAATCGACTATGACCGTGCTTCAGCGGCAAAAGTTCGGGCCGAGCGTCGTCTTCAAGACACGAAAATCTCGGAAATCGAATTCCGCCGTGCGGAGCTCGCGCTCAAAAAAGCGATCAACCGCTTGAGCATTCGCGAAATGAAAGACTGATACGTTAACCTTCTCACTTCGGTGAGGAGGTTTTTTTGTCGTGTTCCTTCATTATATAGGACTAAAGTCTCGCCGTCGTTTGGGAAAAGCAGTAAAAGACGGACGGAGATGAGCCGATAATAGGAGTGGGAACTACGAAAAAGGAGATAAAGGGATGAAAGTTTACGTTGCGCGCCAACCGATATTTGATCAAAAGTTACGCGTCTGCGGCTATGAACTGTTGTACCGCCGTAGCGAGAAAAATATATTTGAACACGTCGACGACGCGCTCGCGACCGCCGACGTGATCCATAACGCCTATCTCGTGTTCAACTTTCGGGAGTTGACCGAGGGGACACGGGCGTTCATTAACTTTCCCCAAAATTTGATTGAAGGGGAAGTGCCGGCCTTGTTGCCGCGGCAGTCGCTCGTCGTCGAAGTGCTCGAACACGTCGAGCCGACCGAGAAAGTGCTCGCCGCCCTCCGCTCACTCCGGCGTAAAGGTTACACGATCGCCCTCGACGATTTCGTCTTCGAGGAGAAGTACCGGCCGCTCATCGGTCTCGCTGATATCATTAAAATCGACTATCAAGCGACACCGGTCGATCAACAGAAACGGCTCATTGATGCCCTCGGCCACCGTGTCGAATTTTTAGCCGAGAAGATCGAGACGCCGCTCGAGTATGAGACGGCGAAAAAGCTCGGCTACAAGATGTTCCAAGGTTACTTCTTCAGTCGTCCGACCGTCGTTCACGGGGCCGAGGTGCATCCGCTCCGTCACACGCTCGTCGAAGTGTTAAAAGAACTCGACCGGCCGGAGCCGAACTTCCGCCGCATCGCCGGCCAAATCGAACGAAGCGTCGATCTATCTTACAAGATGTTGCGCTCCGTCAATACGGTGTATCAAAAAGGACGGCATACGATTCAGTCGATCGAACAGGCGGTCGCCCGCATCGGGCTCGATGAGATGAGGCGTTGGTCGTATTTGATGCTCTTACGGGAGATGCAGACGTCGGAGTCGAAAGAGCTGATCAAGCAGAGCGTCATCCGTGGGAAGATGATGGAACTGATCGCCGATGACACGGTGCCGGCCGTCACGCCGTTCGATGCGTTCATCACCGGCATCTTCTCGTCGCTCGACGTCATCTTGGATGAGACGATGACCTCGCTCGTCGCCGAGCTCCCGGTCGAACCGGTCGTCAAAGAGGCACTCCTCGGGAAACGGAACAAGCTACGGGAACTGCTTGACGCCGTGACAGCTTATGAACGTCTGACCGTGCCAGTCGATGAATCGGCGCCGGATTGGTCGCCGTACTATATCCGAGCGATTCAATGGGCGCAAACGTTCGACGAAAAAAGTGAATAATGTTTGAAATTTCGAAGGGACGTCAATTACTGTAATAAGGCCATGCGCCGATGACGTTCCTTTTTGTATGCGGTTTATGGAGAAAGCGAGCTGATCGAATGGACACATTTGTACCCCACCATCACGCTAAGTCTTTTTTTCTCTGTCGCGACATGCTATGATTAAAAATGGTACGAATTTTTGAAAAGAGGGGAATCGTCGATGTTGAACACCGTGTTATCGCTATTTATTTACATCGCAGCGATTTACGTCGCTTGGTGGGCACTCATGCCAGTCAAATGGGACAAGTTGCTCAACCAAGTGAAGAGCCCGCAAGCTGCTGTCTTGCGCGTTCTCGTGGCCGTCGTCTTCGGTTCCTTGATCGCCCAGTTCTTCTTGGAGTATATCCGGTTGGCGCAGGCGCTCGCACCATTACAGTAGGCTGTAAAACGATTACTAAATTGTAATCCTGCTGTAACGTTTCCTATATGTTTATCGTGTAGGATAAACTCGTCTGACATGGCGCCTTTCATCAGAAACTATTATGCTATTATTTCTTGTTTTTCTCTCTGATGAAGTCGTCACGTTTCACAAACCATCGTAGCTATCGACATAACCACATCCGGAATCGGATATCGACGTATAGAACACAAAATTAACGAAGTTGGAGGACAAAGAGAGATATGAAGGATTTGATTGTAGTCCGTGGAGGACGTAAATTGTCAGGTACTGTGCGTGTAGAAGGAGCAAAAAACGCCGTACTCAAAACATTGGTTGCCACTCTATTAGCAAGTGAAGGAAAGTCGGTACTCCAAAACGTGCCGCGCCTCGCTGACGTATACACGATTAACAAAGTACTTCGCCACCTCGGTGCAGAGGTCGCATTTGATGAAGCGAACAATGAAGTCACAGTCGACGCCTCGGGCACAATCAAAGACGAGGCGCCGCTTGAGTACGTCCGTAAGATGCGTGCCTCGATCCTCGTCATGGGTCCTCTTCTCGCTCGTCTCGGTCATGCGCGTGTCGCAATGCCGGGCGGATGCTCGATCGGCTCACGTCCGATCGACCTCCACTTGAAAGGGTTCGAAGCGATGGGAGCGAAGACGGTCATCGGTAACGGTTTCGTCGAAGCATCAGTTGACGGCCGTTTAAAAGGCGCGAAAATCTATCTCGACTTCCCATCGGTCGGCGCGACTGAAAACATCATGATGGCTGCCGTCCTTGCTGAAGGCACGACGGTCATCGAGAACGTCGCGAAAGAACCAGAGATCGTCGACCTCGCCAACTTCTTGAACGGAATGGGCGCACACGTCCGCGGTGCCGGGACAGAGACGATTCGCATCGAAGGCGTGGAGAAGCTCCACGGCGCCGAGCACTCGATCATCCCTGACCGCATCGAAGCGGGTACGTTCCTCGTCGCAGGTGCCATCACTGGCGGCGACATCGAAGTCATCGGAGCTGAGCGCGAACATTTACGTCCGCTCATCTCGAAAATGGAAGAAATGGGCGTCAAATTCGAAGACACGTCGGAAGGCATGCGTGTCATCGCACCGGACGAGTTAAAGCCGGTCGATGTGAAGACGATGCCGCACCCAGGTTTCCCGACAGACATTCAAGCACAAATGATGGCGCTCGTCTTGAAAGCAGGCGGCACATCGGTCATCACAGAAACAGTGTTCGAGAACCGTTTCATGCACGTCGAAGAATTCCGACGCATGAACGCAGACATTAAAATCGAAGGACGTTCAGCCATCATCAAAGGTGGCGTTCGCCTCCAAGGTGCCGAGGTCGTTTCGACTGACCTTCGTGCCGGCGCAGCACTCGTGCTTGCAGGCCTCATTGCCGACGAAGAGACTCGTGTCGGCGACTTATATCATATCGACCGTGGCTACGTCGACTTCCACAAGAAACTTCAAGCTCTCGGTGCTGACATCGAGCGCATCGAAGGAACGGTCGAAGTCGCTGAAGAAATGGTCAACAACTAATTAATAGACTCATAGGAGCGAGGAGATTCTTCTCGCTCTTTTCAATGAAGTAATGAACGGAGGAACCTATACATCATGTTTTCAAAAGATATCGGGATTGATTTAGGAACAGCAAACGTCGTCATCCACGTGAAAGGTCGAGGAATCGTCCTCGACGAGCCGTCTGTTGTCGCCATCAAGCGTTCGACGGGGAAAGTGCTCGCCGTCGGTACGGAAGCGTACCAGATGGTCGGTCGTACGCCAGGTGACATCGTCGCCATCCGTCCGCTCCGTGACGGCGTCATCGCCGATTTCGCGACAACGGAAGAAATGCTCCGTCACTTCGTCGAGAAGATTCAAGTGCGCGGCTTCTTCGGTGGCATTCGCATGCTCATCTGTACGCCGGCGAACGTGACCCCGGTCGAAGCGAAAGCGATCCGCGAAGCAGCTGAAAAGGCTGGCGCCAAAGAAGTGTTCCTCGCCGTAGAACCGAAAGCGGCAGCCGTCGGTTCGGGCATGGACATTTGGAAGCCGGTCGGCCACATGATCGTCGACATCGGCGGCGGCACGACGGACGTCGCGATTCTTTCAATGGGTGATATCGTTTGCGGTGAGACAATCAAAATCGCCGGTGATCGTTTTGATACGGACATCCTCCGCGCCATTAAAGACAAGCATAAGCTCATCATCGGAGAGCGTACGGCTGAACAGATCAAAAAAGAGATCGCGACCGTTTTCCCAGGCGGACGTAACGAGACGATGGACATCCGCGGCCGTGACATGGTACGTGGCTTGCCGCGTACGGTGACGATCACGTCTGAAGAGCTCCGTGAGGCGATGGCCGAGTCGGCAAATGAGATCGTCGAGGCGACGAAACGTGTCCTCGAACAGACGCCGCCAGAACTCGCGGCCGACATCATCGACCGTGGCATCATCATGACGGGGGGCGGCTCGCTCCTCCACGGCATCGACCAGCTCGTCGCCGAGCGTGTCGGATTGCCGGTCATGATCGCCGAAGAGCCGACGCTCAGCGTCGCGCACGGCACGGGTATCATGCTCGAACATTTGGATCGTTTGAAGTAAACCGTAACCTGATTCACGCCTCTGCGTGCGAATCAGGTTTTTTCATTTCCTGGGAAAATGTCTGATACACTAGATTTATCAAAAAGAGAGAGGGGAATCGTCATGGCACCGATTTGTGAATGAATGAGGGCTGTAAAATTAGAACGAATCGGAGGAACATCATGCGACCACTCACATTAATCACCGGTGTCAGCCGCGATAAAGGCATCGGCGCGGCAATCGCCAGAAAGCTTGCGAAAGAAGGACACGACCTCTATCTCACGCACTGGACCCCATTTGACGGGACAGACGGGGTCGGGGCGGAGCCAGATTTCTTTCATCAGTTTGTCGATGAGTTACAGACCTTAGGTGCACGTGTGGCCCATGAGGCGTACGATTTGGCGTCAGGTGACGCAAAAGGGCTGCTCGACCGGATCGAGGCTACACTCGGTGTGCCGAGTCATCTCATCAACAATGCGACGTTCGAGCGCCACGTAAACGTCGACTCATTTACGACCGAGACGCTGCGCGCGCACTACCTCGTCAACAACGAAGGGACGCTAGGACTCACGTTCGCCTTCATCGAGCGATACAAACGAGCCGGGCACACGGACGGACGAATCTTGTTCATGGTGTCGGGTGGACCGGATGCGAACAATCTCGCCTACATCGCGACGAAAGGGGCGCTCATCGCCATCACACCGGCACTCGCGAATGGGACCGGACGCTATGGGATCTCGGTGAACGCTCTCGACCCGGGACCGACAGACTCGGGCTGGATTGATGACACGCTCCACGACCATCTCGTCCCGTTCTTCCCGCACGGTCGCGTCGGTACGCCGGAAGATACGGCCCGCTTCGTCGCGTTCTTGATGGGACCGGACGGGGCGTGGGTCAACGGTCAACATTTGCACGTCAACGGGGGCTTTACTTGCATCGTCAGGCGGAAGTCGGATGAATTTGGGTCGAGCAGGACTAAATACGCCTGTCTGTCTCCTTGTTTGACGGAAGAATAGACAGGATCTGCCGGTTCGCCATCGATGAGGATACGGACGTGTGGATGGTTCTGTGGGACACGGAGTGCATATTGTCCGGGAGGTAACGCAACATCGACCTCATACGTCGCGGTGGCGTGGGGTGTGACATGGGGGACGTTACGATAAGATTGTCGGTCGACGGCGTCAAGCAGACTCGATTGGAAACGCCACGTTCCGTCGAGCCGGGTGATGTGTTCTGTCACTTGCGATTCGGTCAAATCGGCCGAACCCCGGGTGACGGTGGCCGTGCTGTCAATCGTCTGGCCGCGCGTGAGCACTAATCCGCTCGTGATGGCGACGAGAATGATGACGAGCATCAGCCCGATATGTTTACGGGTCATGGGCACATTCCCTTCAGACTTGTGAGTTTCTTGTGAGAAGACAACGGTATACTTATCACATTCCGTCAAAAGGCCGAGGCCTGTCTTGAACGGATGTGACGAATGTCACCTAATCGTACACGAAAACGTCCCGTTTGAATAGCGGGAGGCTTGAATAGAGGAGCAAACACTTAAAGGGAAGAAGGCGAACCATGAAACGTTGGATTGAAGCAAGAATCAGCCGTCAAGTGCTGACAATCTTTTATGTGCTCGTGGCCTTGATTACGTTCACGTCGCTAGGCACATACTTTTATACACAACAAGCGATTAAAGAGACGACCGTCGAACTCGAACGCATCAGTGAACAGCGCTCCCGGGCGACGAACCTGTTCGAGACGTGGCAATCGATGCAATATGAGATGCGCGGCCACGTCTTACTCGGAGAAGATGCGCTCTTGAACGAAGTGCGCGGCGCCCAGTCCCGCATCGATGAACAGACGGCTTGGTTCGAGGAGACGGCTGCCAGCAAAGAAGAGCTGACGTTCGCCAAAGACGCGCGGCTGTTGTTCACGATTTATACGACCCGTGTCATGCCAGGGCTTGAACGGTACGTCATCGCCAAAGCGAATGGCGAGATTGATGAACCGTTCCTTCAGATGGCGACCGTCGGCCAACTCATGCCGAAAAATGCGACGTCGAACCAGACGCGCTTCAAATTGAACTCGAAGAGTGCGGCCGACATGAGCGCGAGCATCGTCGACATGGAATCGGTGTTCACCGATTATCGGGCCGACCTTGATTTTCAGGAGACGTCGCTTCGTGAATCGCTGTCCGAACAGCTCGCGCGCGCACAGTGGATGTGGCTCATGGTCTTACTCGGTGCGGTATTCATTCTGTTCGTGAGTTTGCAGCCGTATGTCGTCCGTTTGACGAAACAACTGCAGGCGCTCATCTCGAACAGTGAACGGCTCGCGCTCGACCCACATGCGACACTCATTCCAATCGAACCGCTCAAAAACGAAGTCGGTCAGCTGTCGAAGGCGTTCAACGAGATGTCGAGCTCGCTTATCGGGCAACACGATGCGCTTGAACGAGAGCGGGAGAAGACGGCCCGCATCTTACACACGATGCGCGATTCCATCGTGTTTGAAGAGTTAAGCAACGGCAAGATGTACGGTAACCAGGCGCTGTTCGATTTGTATGACCAGCCGGTCCCGTATGAACATCGTCAAAGTCTTTACCCAATCGAGACGTTCTATGAGCCGTTCATGAGCCATATCGACGATCGGGAGGCGTTGCTCCGCTTTACAAATCGAGCTCGACGCGAGGGAATATTCGATGAGACGTTTACGTACTCGATGCAACAGGGTAGACGTATCGTACGGATGTACGCCGAACCGATTGAACTGAAGGACGAACGGTTCGGTTTGATGTTTGTCTCACGTGACGTCACAAAAGAGATTGAAATCGATCGCTTGAAGACGGAGCTTGTCGCCACCGTCTCGCACGAACTACGGACACCGCTCACCTCCATCCTCGGATTCACCGAACTGTTGGCCACGCGCCACGTCGACGAGGAGAAGCGGAAACGCTACTTGAGTATGATCAATAGTGAGACGAAGCGCCTCGAGCGGCTCGTCACGGATTTACTTGACGTGCAGAAGATGGAAGCAGGCGCCGACCAGCAAGATTTCAAGGTTGAGAGTCTATATGAGATGTTGTCAGATGTGCTCGAGATACATGCCGGCTCGATGGAGCTGCACATGTTCCACTTTGACTGTGACGAGTCGCTTCAAATTTCCGGGAATCCGGCTCGCCTTCGTCAAGTGTTCTCGAATATCCTGAACAATGCGATTAAATATTCACCCGACGGTGGGAATATCACCGTCAACGTTGAATGCGATGACGACGTCATCCGGGTCGCCATCGAAGATGAAGGAATCGGCGTATCAGAAGAGGATGCCAAACGCTTATTTGAGAAGTTTTACCGTGTACAAAGTGAAGCAAGCCGCAATATTGGAGGCACCGGCCTTGGGCTCGCCATTTGTAAAGAGATCGTCGAATCTCACGGTGGAACGATTTATGCAAAATCTGAATCGGGCAAAGGGACGACGATGGTTGTCGAATTGCCGATCGTCGAATCGTAAAACGAGTTCGTCTCTCAAGCGGAGACGAACTCGTTTTTGTATATCTCAGGCAAACCTAAGTTCGAATGATCGAACATTCACCTAGAATGGCTACGGCTACAATTTCTTGAACTTGTTCTAACACTTCGACTGGACACGTCGTCGTTCGTTTCCACCGTCGGGCCCTCCAGTCGATTGACTTGGCTTGAATGACGTTAATGTAACCTTCTACTGGTAATCCATCGGGTATACGAACAAACAAAGGTCTTTCAGTATGGGTGATTGGGCAAATGATGCAAAATCCAGTTCGATTGAAATCATTTTGGCTAATCACAATCGCGGGGCGCCGTTTTTGAATTTCAGATCCCGCGCTTGGGTCAAAATCGATATAGCCAATCTCTCCGACGAGGGGTCGCTGTAATTGATTCAATGAAGATGACATATTTTTGGCTTCCTTCCAAAAGAAACGTGATGTGTTTACTCTGCTTCCTTGCCTACTTCTTCAAGGATGACCTCGTATAAATCTGCATACGTCTCTTCATTCACATCAGCAAATACGTTTTTCAGGATTTTTGGTTTTTCTAAAGGCGTAAGGATGATCGTTCCGTCATGATGTTGTTGAATGTAAAACTGATCTCCAATGTCCGCAGAAAGCGCCTTTGGTAACGTTACGCCTTTTGAACCGCCTACTTTTCTCACGACGACTTTAGAGCGGTCATTTGTAACTCGACGAGCCATGGCACGTTCCTCCTTCATGAAATACGATTATAAAATAATTATATCATATTATTTATTATCTACTACCGAACATAAATAAATCATAATTATTCTTCATCTTTTTTCAAAAAACGGTGAATGATTCCTTCGTTTGGTACGATAAAGAAAGTAGAACACGTTTGAGGACGAAAGGAAGTCGATCATGTTACGCGGACTATATACGGCGGCCGGTGCGATGAACGCGCTGCAACGCCAGCAAGAGATTTTAAGCAACAACCTCGGCAACGTGCGGACACCTGGATTTAAGGCGTCTAACGGCGTCGTCCGGTCATTCCCGGACATGTTGCTCGCCCAAGTGAGCAACCCCGGCAACGGACGCTCACGGGTACAAGGTCAGGTCGGGACGCTCTCGACCGGGGTGTATCTTCAAGAGACGATGCCGCGGCTCTCGGCCGGCAGCATCTCGGAAACAGGTAGCCCGACGGACGTCTATTTAAAGGCGCCGGCCGGATTCACCGGTGCGCCGATGTTCGCGGTCGAACAAAACGGTGAGACGCTTTACACGACGAACGGCCGTTTCGCAGTCGACGAGGGGCGTTTCCTCCGTTCAGCTGACGGTGGGTACGTCTTGTCGGACGCGGGTGCCCGCATCCAATTGCCGTCAAGCGAATTCACGCTGTCGGCGGCCGGACAAATCACGTCACTCGGGGAGAACGTGGCGACACTCGGTGCCTACCAGATCGATGACTTGGCGACGCTCGAACAGGTCGGCAACGACTATCGTGTGAACGGCGATGCGCCGGAACTTGCGCCTGTCGCGTTCCAACAAGGGTTCATCGAAGAGGCGAACGTCAATCTCGACCAGACGATGGCCGACCTCATGATGACGTATCGCCAATTCGAGGCGAACCAGAAAGTCGTCCAAGCGTATGACAAGAGTGCCGAGCGGGCCATTGAAATCGCTCGGGTTCGATAAGGAGGATTATGATGCAATCGATTTATAATTCGGTCAACTCGCTCACGCAGTTGCAGCGTCAACTCGACGTGACCGGGCACAACATCGCCAACGTCGACACGGTCGGGTTCAAACGGCAACAAGGGCACTTCGCCTCGCTGTTGTCGCAGGCGTACGATAACCAGCCGCGTCCCGAGTTCGAGGTCGGACGCGACACGCCGAACGGGATCCGGATCGGGGTCGGCGGTCATGTCGCCGACATCTCACAACAGTTCAATATCGGGCAGATTCGGGCGACCGAGCGCGGGCTCGACGTCTTCTTGAAGGCGAGCCGGCAATTTTTCGTCGTCGAGACGCCGGACGGTGTTGGCGTGACGCGAAACGGCAACATGCAGCTGTCGGTCGGTGCCGAGACGACGCTCGTCGATGTGACCGGCAACGCGCTTCTCGGCGCGGACGGCAACCGCATCACGATGCCGAACGAGGCGACGAATCACCGCGTTCGTCAAGACGGTGTCGTCGTGGCGAACGTGAACGGGGTCGAGCAAGAGTTTGGCCGCCTCGACATCGTCGAGGTGCGTAACACGTCCGAACTTCGTCCGATGGGCAACAACGTCTACTCGGCTGATTTTCAGACTGAAGTCGACCGTCCGCTCGGCAACTTGTTGATCGAAGGGACGCTCGAGTCGTCGAACGTCGATTTGACGAAAGAGATGACCGACATGACGATCACGCAGCGCGCTTACCAGATGAACTCCCGGGCGCTGTCGATGGGCGACCAGATGATGGGGCTCGTCACATCGCTTCGTCCATAACTGATACCGCTTCTCTTCGGAGGGGCGGTTTTTGCGTTACACTAAAAGGGAGGAGGGGATGACATGTTGATTGTCGTGGCGATGGACTCGTTCAAAGGGTCGCTCTCGAGCGTGGAGGCGAACGCGGCCGTGGTACGAGCGCTCGAAGGGTATGACGTCGTGACCGTGCCGGTGTCGGACGGTGGCGAAGGATTTCTCGACGCCTGGCTCGCGTCGCATCCGGAAGGGGAGGTCGTCACCGATTCTGTCACGGCGCTCGACGGATTGATGCGACAGGCACGATTCGGATGGGCCGAGTCTTCGCGTGAAGCGGTCATCGAATTGGCCGAAGCATCCGGGCTCACGCTCGTTGAGACGCTCGACCCGTGGCGTTACAGTACGTACGGTACCGGGTTGCAGCTGCGGGCGGCACTTCTGCGCGGGGCAAGGCGAATCACGGTCGGACTGGGCGGCAGTGCGACGATTGACGGGGGAAAAGGACTGCTCGAGGCGCTCGGTGTTCGGTTTTATGATCACATCGGAAACGAGCTCGACAGCTCGCCCCATCACGTCGGCCGCGTCGCATCCATCGACTGGTCGAATCTCATGCCGGAAGCGCGGGACGTGGAGTGGCGCATCGTCTCGGACGTGACGAACCCGCTTCTAGGTAGTACGGGGGCGGTGGCTGTGTTCGGTCCGCAAAAAGGGCTACCCGTAGACGACGTCGACCGCTATGAGGCACAGCTCGCGCGTTACGCCGCGTGCTTCGCGTGCGACAGGACGGCTTTACCAGGTGCCGGCGCGGCCGGTGGGGCCGGATTTGCGCTCTATCAGCTCGGGGCGACGTATGTGAGCGGGATTGTAGAAGTCGCGCGCTGGACCGACTTGGAAGCAAAGCTGCGGACGGCCGATTGGCTCATCACGGGGGAAGGCAAGTTCGATCAACAGTCACTGCATGGGAAAACCCCGTACGGACTCGCGCGGCTCGCCCACACACACGGCGTTCCGACGCTCGTGTTCACCGGACAGTCGGATATGGTCGCGTTACCCGATGCCGGCATCGAGGCAGTGTTCCCAATCATTTCCCAGGTCATGACGCTCGAGGAAGCGATGCGGGACGCGGGACCGCTTCTGACGAACGCCGTCCGCCGAATCGCACGGTTGATTCATAAAAAAGCCTGAACCGCGACGGGTTCAGGCTTTTGGTCATGGACGCTCTTTCAACAAGTCACGAATTTCGGCAAGGAGTTGTTCCTCGCGCGACAGTTCTGGCTCTGGCGTCTCTTCGACGGCTTTCTCTCGCTTCAAGCGGTTGATCACTTTCACCATCATGAACAAGGCGAACGCGATGAGCAGGAACGTGACGATCTCCTGAATGAAGTTGCCGTACGCGACGTCGACGTCGAGCACGCTCATCGATAAATCGGAGAAGTTGATGCCGCCGATTAAGATGCCGAGGAGCGGCATGAAGATGTCGTTGACGAGCGAGTTGACGATCGCCGTGAACGCGGCCCCGAGGATGAAGGCGACGGCAAGGTCGATGATGTTACCGCGCATGGCGAATTCTTTGAACTCTTTCCACATAGAATGATGCCTCCTATTCGATGAATACTCTCACGGTAGCATATCCAACTTCGAAGCAACATCCTTTTTTCAGTTCGTTGTCTCGAGGTCGAGGCGCTTGTTCGCCATTTCTAGATACGTTACACTAAAAGAGAACTCATGGAACAGTTTTAATACCTGGTACTAATATGTTATAATCAGATGAGCTGAAAGGATGAATGGACGTGGCGAACGAAGAACAGAATGGCTCGGAAGAAAAAGAGTCGAAACAGCGGACGGAACGGAAACGTTTGTCGAACTACCGCCGTTTCCCAATCTTGCTGCGCGTCATCGTTGTCCTCATATTGGCCGTCGCGATGCTTGCCATCGGGGCCATTATCGGGTACAGCGTCATTGGCGGCGGCGAGTGGAGGGACGTGTTCAACATCGACACGTGGCGCCATATCACCGATTTTTGGCTAACCTCATAAGGGTGGTGGAACCATGTACACGATTGAACAGATTAAAGAAGTAATCCCGCATCGGTACCCGTTCTTGCTCATCGACCGCATTCTCGAGGTCGAAGAAGGCAAACGGGCCGTCGGATTAAAAAATGTGACGGCGAACGAAGAGTTCTTCAACGGACACTTCCCAGACTATAACGTCATGCCTGGCGTATTGATCGTCGAGGCGCTCGCACAAGTCGGTGCGTTCGCGATGCTCAAACAAGAGTCAAATCGCGGTAAACTCGCGTTTTTTGCAGGCATCGATGGATGTCGTTTCAAACGTCAAGTCGTCCCGGGCGACCAGTTGCGTCTCGAGGTCGAGATCTTGAAAGTGCGCGGTCCGATCGGAAAAGGCCGTGCCGTGGCGACAGTCGATGGAGAAGTCGCTTGTGAAGCAGAACTAACTTTCGCCCTGAAGTGAGGGGGAACGACATGCGCGTGTTGGTGATTGCTTTAATACTCGGACTGATGGCGGTAGTCGGCTGTCAGCAGTTGCAGACCGAGGAAGTGACCGAAGAGAATGTCGTGTACGAACAGAAAGTCGATGAAGCGATGATCGATAAGCGGGCCGGACAATCGGAAGCGATCGCTGTGTCCCTCGAGCGTACGAACAGCTCGACGATGCTGTTCACGATCCGGATGCTCGAAGACCGGCGCCTCGAACCGACGACCGTCATCAGTTATGAGGTCGACGGCAATCGGGTCCCGATCCCGTTCGGTGAACTGACGGCCGAGCGAGAAGGGGACGTGCGGACGTACGTCTATCAACTCGACTTGAACCCGGACTTGTTCGTGCCCGAGACGTTGCCGCTCTTCCACTTTGCGGAAGAAGGGGAAATCGAGGTCTCGATCCCGCTTGAAGTCGTCAATTCGACAAATGAATGAACAGCACGGACGATTTTGTCGAAAATCGTCCGTTTTTGTATGAATTTTTACGCCATTCGTCCGATACATCCAATAAGGACGAATTGGAGGGGATACGATGAATCGAAACAAGTCACAATCACTACAGACCCGCATCTTGCTGGCGATGCTCGCCTTTGTCACGTTGCTCGTCATCATTTTCATGGTGGTGCAGGTCGTCAGTACGAAACAGACGGTGCTCCGTTCGATGCAGGCCGTGTTAGTAGAAGACGCGGACCGAATCAGCGAGACGATCGACGCCGACGCATACGCGGCGTTTCTTCAAAATCCGACGAAAGACGCGACGTTCGAGCAGTTTCGGGAACAGCTCGACACGTACCGGACGCAAATCGGGGCGATGTACGTCTATACGCTTGCTGTGGATGGAGATGAGCTACAAATCATCGTCGACGGGATGAGCGCCGACGATGCGGTCGACATCGGGACACCGACGACGGCGACGTCGCTCGAGGATGCGCGTCCGGCGCTCGAAGGAGAACAGGTCACGACACCGATCGTCGAAGACCCGGAATATGGCGACTACATGACCGTGCTCGTGCCAATCATGCGCGGGAATGAAGTCATCGGCCTTCTCGGCATCGACAAAGGGGCGCGTGACGTCGAAGCGGTGACAAACGACGTGTTGCGAGCAAGTCTGCCGCCCGTGTTGCTCGGACTCCTCGGATTGCTCTTGTTCGCTTCGTTCGCCATCTGGCGCTACCTCGGCTGGAAGTTGCGCCCGCTCCGGGACCTTGAGCGGGTCGCGACACATATCGCCGAAGGCGACTTGTTGACGGCTTCCGAAGAGATGGAGAAGATCCAGATTCGCTCAAACGATGAGATCAAGCGTCTCACCGCGTCGATGGACAAGATGGCGAAGATGTTGAAAGAGTTGATTTCAAACCTACAGACGTCGGCACAGACGGTACGCGACGAGAGCGGCAACGTGGCGAGTATCTCGGAAGAAGTGAACGACGCGTCACGGCAAATCGCTTATACGATGGAAGAAATCGCGAGCGGTGTCGAGAACCAGAGCGTGTTGACGATGCGGCTGTACGGCCATATGAACGAGTTCTCAGAGCTCGTCGATCAGACGACGAAAGACGGGGCCGAAGTGAGCGGACAAGCGGAAGACGTCAGCCGCGTGACGACAGCTGGGCTTCATCTTATGGAGGACGCCGTCGGGAAGATGACGAACATCCACGGCCAAGTGCAAGCGTCACAGCGCCAAGTGAAAGATTTCGAGCGCCAGGCCGACGAAGTGACGACGCTCGTCACGATGATTCGTCAAATCTCGGAACAGACGAACTTGCTCGCCTTGAACGCGGCCATCGAAGCGGCCCGCGCCGGGGAGCACGGGAAAGGCTTCGCCGTCGTCGCCTCTGAGATTCGGAACTTATCGACGAGCGTAGCAAAATCGGTCAGTGAAATCTCCGAGATCGTCGGAAGCGTCAAACACAACTCGATTGCACTCGGAGAGACGTTCACGGACAGCATGCGTGCCGCCGAGGACGGCAAACGGACGCTCGAGGAAACGAAACAGGCGTTCAACGCGATCGAACAAAGTGTGCGCGACATGCAACGTCTGACCGATTCGATGCAATCGCAGCTCGACCGGGTGAAGGCGAACCAAACGGATATCAAGCAAGGACTCTCGGACATCGCGTCGATCTCGGAAGAGAGCACGGCCGGCAACGAAGAAGTCGCGGCCTCGACCGAGCAAATGTCGGCCACGAGCGAGACGATGAACCGACTCGTCAAAGAGTTGTCGCATACGGCCGAGGACATGCAACGCATGAGCCGTCAGTTCAAGCTGTGAACAGTTTCAAGTCAGACAGACCTTCCGCGCGTCCGCTATAATGGGCGCAAGGGAGGTTTTTTCATGCAACGCGTCTCAAGTGAACTGACACAATTCCGCGGCAGTCATTACGACTTCGGCCGCTTTCAAGGTAAATACATCAAGCGCAGCAAACTGCTCGAGAACCGGACCAACCAATGGAAGCTCCGCGTCCCGCGTTTTGAGATCGATGAGCGCGAGGCGAAGCAGGCGTTCGACCGGTTCGCCCCAAAAGTGTGGGAAGAACTGCTCGGCCTGCAAGACGAGCTCGAACTGACGCTCGCCGATACGCTCCTTCACTTCGGTCACTTCCGGGTGAACAACCCGGTCAGCGGCTGTTCGATTTTGACGGGCGACAATTTCCTCGTCCGCAACTACGACTATCATCCG
This sequence comes from Exiguobacterium aurantiacum DSM 6208, assembly GCF_000702585.1. GTDB lineage: Bacteria > Bacillota > Bacilli > Exiguobacteriales > Exiguobacteriaceae > Exiguobacterium > Exiguobacterium aurantiacum. The sequence goes on from NZ_JNIQ01000001.1 coordinate 922,370, forward strand.
ATGACGTATGATGGACGGTTCAACGTGTTCCAACCGGACGAAGGCTACGCTGTCATCGGTCCCGTCTCGCGCGTCACCGGACGGATGGACGGGATGAACGAGAAAGGGCTCGCCATGGGCTACAACTTCATCAATCGTCGCCGGCCGGGGGACGGCTTCGTCTGTCAGATGATCGGACGGATGATTCTCGAGACGTGCGCGACGGTCGAGGAGGCGGTCGACTTGTTGAAAGAGATCCCGCATCGCGGCTCGTTCACGTACGTCGTCCATGACAAGTCGTCGAAGACGCGCGTCATCGAGGCGACACCGCGCGACATCCAAGTCCGCGAGTCGAACATTTGCACGAACCATTTCGAGCTGTTGCAGCACGAGAACCGTTACCATCTTGACGACTCGACGCGGCGGATGATGGAGATCAAGATGTATCAACATATCGTCCAAGACGCCGAGAGCGCGTTCCGGCTCATGAACGACTCGGACAAAGGCGTCTTCTCGGAGCTGTATAAGAGCTGGGCCGGCACAATCCATACGGCGGCTTATTTCCCGGAGACGCTCGAGACGTGGTTCGCCCTCGGTGGCGACCGCGACCCGGTCATCTTCGATTTTCAAACGTGGCTCGACGGCGAGGACTTTGACCTTCACGCCCTCGACGGCGAGATCGCGACCGATATCGAGTTCGCCAACACGGTCCAATTGTGGCGCTGACTTCGGTCAGTGCTTTTTAATGAAAAACGGGGAATAGTGATAACAGGAGGGATTTATATGAAACGAATCGGAGTATTAGCCATCATGTTGAGCACGATACTCATGCTCGGCGGATGCGTGCCGGGCGACGGGACGTACACGACCGACCCGGCCGGCTTCTTTTGGGGGATTTGGCACGGCTGGATCGCACCGGTGTCACTCATTTTAGGATTGTTCAATGACACGTATCGCGTGTACGAAGTGAACAACACTGGTTGGTTTTACGACTTAGGCTTTTATATCGCCATCATCAGCGGTTTTGGCGGGGTGGCGGTGACGCGGAAGAGCCGGGGCTAGACACATCTGTCTGGCTCTTTTTTATTGACCTACTTTTCGAAAGTGGCGACTAGTTTATTGAAAATCGTGCTATATTTTTTATTGTTTACTCAGATATTACCAAAAGGAGATAAGAAAGATGGTTGCACTTATAAAGAAGAGTTTTACCATGTTCATGGTAATGATGCTGGTCGGGACGATGATTCCGCCCCATCAGACGTCAGCAGCGACGTTGATAAAAACCGAGACGAATCCGAACGTCGTGACAGGAACCACGGATCAACCCAATCAGGACGTCACCATTGTAGCGAATGAAAAAATCGTTCGTACGAAGAGTGATGCTTCAAAGAATTATACGTACACGTTCGATAAAGCACTTGTTGGACAAATTGCAGTATATCAACGTGATGCGTACGGATTTGATCAATTGATTGACGTGACGGAACGGAAGCAACCCGAAGCGCCAGCGACACCGGTCAAACCACAAGACGCGACATATATCGGGATGATCAATGACGAGTTCGTATTTTTCACCCATCCGAACCATACCATTCACGCGACCTACGAGGGAAGAGTGAGAGATGCGATTGGTGAGTTGCGAATCCCGAAAAATAAGGCGGAGACGGTGAGTGTGTATGTCAGTAGTCCCGAGAAAGCATCGACGCCAATTAAAACGTACTCGGCAACGGCTGCGGCAACAGACATCATTCAGTTGGACGCACCCCCGCATGAGATGTTACGTGTCTCAGGCAAGACACTACCTTATGTCTCCGTAAACATGAAGGTCGGACACGAGGTGAAGACCGGTCAAGCCGATGCAACCGGTCAATTTGATTTCCCGTTCACGGGCTGGGAGCCGCGTGCTTATCAGAATCAGACGTACACGGTGCAGGCCGCTCATTTGAATCAGACGACTGAAGGGGTACAGGCGTTCACAATGCCTGCATTCGTAGCGACGATGGAGAAGCCGTTGCTCGTCATCGAGGAGTCGCTCACCCAGTTCCGAGGCGTGACACTCCCAGGTTCGGTGATTTCTCTCGACGGTGAGACGTGTACGATCAGTGACGAGGTCGGTTATTTCGGCTGTTACTATCCACAGAACGACCAGTCGAAGCGCACATTCACGATTCAACAAGAAAACGCGACGATTTTCACGAAAGAAGTGACCGTGAAACGCGATGTTCGTACCATTAAGTTCGAAACAAAAATGTTCGACCTTGACGACGCGCAATTGATTGGGAAGGCGACCCCGAATCAAACGTTCATCGTAACATATGAGGATCGTCGAGCCGGTTATCGACAAATCCGTTTCCGCGCAAACAGTGACACAAATGGTGACATCGTCTTTCCGTTGCCAAAACTGTATGGTGTGAACTTTACCGTCTCTTACTTAGATGAGTACGACTATCGAAATCCGCTTTGGGAGGTTCGCGCCGAGGACAATCGTCTGGCGCCTACACCGATTTTGAAGATGCAGAGTGACCGGGTTGCCATCAGCGTCCCATCGTTCTATTATCCGAACCAATCGCTCACGTTTGAAGCGAAAATCGAGAAAGCGGACGGGCGATCGTTATTGGAGAAAGCAGATTTGAACAACCCGTTCATCCCACTCGAGGTGAACGACACGTTCATGATTCGGACCGTCCTTCAAGACGGACGTGTATCGGATTGGGTGGAAGGAAAGTTCGACGCGATTCAAAAGCCGCTCATCCCTGACTTGACGAACGATACGACGTTACTGAAAGGGACGACGGAACCGAACGCCTCACTCAAATTCACAAGCGGTGTCGTGAGAGAAGTGAAGGCAGATGCACAAGGGAAATTTGAGTTTGCCGTCGACTTGAAGAAAGTGAACGCGTTTAACGTGCTCGTCAGTGCTTCGGGTAAGGCGGATCAAACGTTCAAGTATGAAGTCAAAGATACGGTGCGACCGACGTTACGTGTATACGAGGTGCTTTCAGACCTCGGAAAACAAATGGACGTCGAGGCGAGCGAATCCGTGAATGACTTTACAATCGCCTACTACAAAGGAACGACGCTGTTGCGGGAGGGAATCGTCAAACCAATCCGTTCATTCCCTGAGCATAGTTCTGGTTTCACGACGTTCGCACAGTTACCGGTCTCGAACTTAAAGCCGGACGGAGTGACTCACCTGATTGTCAAAGCGAAAGACCGATCTGGAAACTGGTCGGAAGGGAATAAAGTCACGGTCAAGGACATCACACGACCAAAGTTGACACAGCAAAAATATGTATTGCCGGGGGAACATGTCATTTATGGGAAAACCGAACCGGGCGCAAAAGTGACATTCACGTATCGGAGTGATAAAGAAAAAACAGTCACCGTTTCGAAGACGGGCGACTTCGTGATCAAGACGACAGACCCGATTTACTCGTTCAAAGATGGAAAACACTACAGTCAAGTGAAAATCACATCCATGGATGCGGCAGGCAATCGATCGTATGCTTACGTGTCACCGGTCGGGGAAAAAATTCAAGACATCCGTTTAGACGGCGGTCAAAAAATTTGGTTCTATTCTCCTCTGGACCATATGATTCAAAGTCAATACGAATTCACTGTGAATGGAAAGACAGTCAAACAAGATCAAATGGGTAGTGTCATCACATGGCCGAACGACATTACATTGCCTGCCAAGGTGACGGTGAAACTGATCAATCCAGACAAAACAGTGAAATATGACGTGACAAAGACAATCACGAAACCGTACATCGGAAAGAATGTATCAAACGTCAAATTCCAACAAGGCCTGCGTGCTGTCACGGGTGTAGGCGAGGCTCATGCGACACTTGAGGTATGGAGCGGCTCTGCTCGGATTGGTCGAACGTCAATCGATGGGACTGGGAAGTTCAACTTTAATCTCATCCGTGCCTACAAAGAAGGGGAAAGTTTAAAGTTTGTGACGATTCATAAACTCGGGAAACCTTCTTCGCTCACGATTCAGGCAAAGGACAACACAGCACCTACAAAACCAACCGTCAATGAAATCTCGGCGGTGACGACGAAAATTACTGGAAAAGCTGAAAAAGGTGCAACTGTTCTCATCACGTATAACGGGCACACATATTCTACAAAAGCGAATAACTCAGGTGTATACGCGTATGCCATTAAAAAATGGGTTCCTGGAAAAAGTGTCACCATTCGTGCGAAAGACGCGGCGGGAAACGCCTCTTCTGCTGCCGTACAAACGATTAAACATGTGTTTAAACAATTTAGCGTGAACACACTTCGTTCTAGCCACATCTATGTAACGGGCAAAGGGCATCCGGGTGCGACCGTACAAGTGTACAATGGTGCATCGAAGGTCGGGAAGGCTGTAAAAGTCGACGCGAAAGGAAACTTCAAAGCGTATGTGAATAAACAACGGCAAGGCAATATGTTGACGGTCGAAATGACGCGTTCTGGTTATGCGACAAAACGAATCAATACCGCCGTACAACGATAAAAAAAGTTTCTCGGGGCTAGTATGTCCCGGGAAACTTTTTGCATATTCAAAACAGAAATGCTAGATTGCTTATCTTTATAATGGAAACAGATATATTCGCAAGATGAACGGTCCTCATTTTTACGGGACAGATACTCAAAACAGGCAAAGGAGTTGATTTCATGCGCTCATTTTGGATTTTCGGCAACCAGCTGTCGCACGAACTTGAGATGTTCGACCACGTTGAAGACGGTGACGTCATCGTCATGATCGAGGCGACGTCACGGGCGATGTGGCGGACGTACCATAAACAAAAGCTCGTCCTCGTCTTCTCGGCGATGCGTCACTTCGCGGACGAGCTACGTGAGAAAGGCTTCACCGTCGACTATCACGAGGCCGACTCGTTCCAAGACGCGTGGGACAACCACTTCAAACGATATGACCCGGCAGCGATCCATTACATCGCCGTCACCGACGCCGCCATGGAGAAGAAAATCAAACAGTTCGGGAAGAAACACACACTCGTCGAACACACCGACGTGCCGCTCTTCTATTTAACGAAGGAGGAGGCTGTCGACGCGATTGGCAGCGAGCCGTGGCGGATGGACCGCTTCTACCGCCAGATGCGCAAACGCTTTGATGTACTGCTCGAGGACGGGAAACCCCAGGGCGGGAAATGGTCGTTCGATGCGGATAACCGCAACCCCCCGAAAGCCGGGCTGACGTTCCCGGCACCGATTCATTTCCGTCCGGACAAAATCACGAAAGCCGTCATTGAAAAAGTCGAGCGTGATTTTCAAGACAACCCAGGAGACATCACGCCGTTCGTCTGGCCGGTGACGCGGAGTGAGGCGCGGCGTGCGTTGAATCGTTTCATTAAAGAGCGCCTCGAGACGTTCGGACCGTATCAAGACGCGATGCTGTCAGAAAATCAAGAGATGTCACACAGTCTGTTGTCGGCGGCGCTCAACATCGGACTCCTCACGCCACGTGAAGTCGTCGAGGCCGCATGCGCGGCTGACGCGCCGCTCGCCTCAATCGAAGGGTTCGTCCGACAAATTCTCGGTTGGCGGGAATATATGCGTGCCGTCTACGTGGCGTCGATGCCCGGCTACGAGTCGGTCAACACGTTCAAGCACGAGCGCGACTTACCCGACTCGTTCTGGGACGCGAAGACGGACATGCATTGTATCTACCAAAGCGTGAAGCCGGTCATCGAGCGGGCGCACAACCACCACATCCAGCGGCTCATGGTGCTCGGTAACTTCGCGACGTTGTTCGAGATCTCACCGCAACAGACGAGTGACTGGTTCAATGAGATGTATATCGACGCTTACGACTGGGTCGTGTTGCCGAACGTGCTCGGCATGGCGCTCCACGCGGACGGCGGCAAGCTCGCGACGAAACCGTATATCGCTTCCGGGAAGTATATCGACCGGATGAGCGATTACTGTAAAGGGTGCAAGTACAATCCGAAACATACGACCGAGGAAGACGCGTGCCCGTTCAACGCCCTCTATTGGAATTTTATCGACAAACATCAGGAGCGCTTCAAAGACAATCAGCGGATGAAGATGATGCTCCGGAACTGGCAAGGCCGTGATGATGACGTCAAAGCGGACATCTTGGCGAAGGCGAGACAAACGATCGACGCAACCGACTCCTTGTGAGTTGGTTTTTTTTACGTCGTCTTCACAATTTTTTGCACACGCTTCACAGGAGATTTACATTCGTCCGTTACGATAGGACTTGTGAGACCCCACAACCCCCAAGTGAATAGCAAACGGTAGAACATTCGAGAGACCAACAGAAGCCCTTACGTCATTGACGTCTAGTTTCTGTTGGTCCTTTTTTTAGGAAAGGGTGAGTCAAGTGAATGAAACACTTCGCACGATCGGTGAGGAGAAGATGATCGCCTCCATCAAGTCGCCGAAACAATTCGAGAAGTTCCTGCAATCGGACGTCACGACGACGTTCCTCATGATGGGCACGCTCAGCACGCTCGACCGCTACGTGTCGCATCTGAAACGTGAGAACAAGACCGTCTTCTTGCACGCCGAGCGCATCAACGGTATCAGCCTTGACCGGGACGGCATCGACTATTTGGCGAAGCGCGTCGGCGCAGACGGTATCGTCACGACGAAAGCGTCGGTCATCCAGCACGCGAAACGCGCCGGACTCATGACGGTGCAACGCCTCTTCCTCGTCGACTCGGATGCCGTCACGTCTGGCATCAAGATGGCGAACGACCATGAGCCGGACGCGCTCGAACTCATGCCGGGCCTCATCCCGAACGTCATCGAGCACGTCGCCGGGAGCGTGCCGTTCCCGATCGTGACGGGAGGCATGATCCGTAAGCCGATTGAGGTGCATCAAGCGCTCTCGCACGGTGCGTTCGCCGTCTCGACGGGGGACGAGCGGCTTTGGGCGTCACAAGGAATGAAGGAGGACATCATATGAAGTCGATTCAATTGCAACAAATCAAAAAGTCGTATGGTGACACCGAGGTCATCCGTGGCATCGACGTCACGATCGAGGCGGGCGAGTTTTTCGCGCTCGTCGGACCGTCCGGCTGCGGCAAGAGCACGATGCTCCGTATGATCGCCGGACTCGAGTCGATCACGGCCGGGACGCTCCGGATTGACGGCGTCGCCGCGAACGAGCTCAAGCCGAGCGAGCGCCAACTGTCGATGGTGTTCCAAAACTACGCGCTCTATCCGCATATGACGGTCGAGAAGAACATCACGTTCGGCCTACATACGAAAGGACTGACGAAGCTCGAGCAGCGCGAACGTTGCCATGCGGCCGCCGAGACACTCGGACTGACCGATTACTTGAAGCGAAAGCCGCGGGAACTGTCAGGCGGGCAACGCCAACGGGTCGCCCTGGCCCGGGCGATCGTCACCGAGGCGCCGATTTGCCTCATGGACGAGCCGCTCTCGAACCTTGACGCCAAGCTCCGCGCCAAAATGCGCTCCGAGATTCGGCAGCTGCAACGCAAGCTGAACTTGACGATGATTTACGTCACGCACGACCAAGTCGAGGCGATGACGATGGCCGATCGGATGATGCTGTTGAACGAAGGGGAAGTTCAACAAGTCGGCAAGCCGCTCGATCTGTACAACAAGCCGGCGAACACGTTCGTCGCCTCATTCATCGGCTCACCGCCAATGAACTTGACTGAGGTGTCACGCGTCGAGGGCGGCTGGATCGCCTCGGACGGGCGTTTGTTCCGCCCGAACACGGTCACGGCGGAAGAGACGGCGACGCTCGGCGTCCGGCCGGAACAAATCCATCCGGCAAAAGACGACGTCACGTTCTATGCCGAGCTGAAAAATATCGAGGTGCTCGGGACGGAGACGATTCTCGCCTTTGACGTCGGCGGGGCCGAATGGCTCGCCAAATGGCCGGGGCAGTGGCCGCTCTCGATCGGGGAGAAGGTCGCCTGTTACGTCGACCCGAAACAGATGTCGCTCTTCGATGCGGCAGGTCAACGGATCGAGCCGCGTCAACCGAAACTGTTCGAGGCGTTGGAGGTGTTCCAATGACGGTCGCATTGCCGAGACAACGGGTGAAGGCCCGACTGTCGGATGCGGCGAGTGGCCTACTGTACTTGTCGCCGTCCATCGCGTTATTCGGGATCTTCCTCGTCTATCCGCTCCTCCGTACGATTTACTTGAGCTTCTTCCGGACGGACACGCAAGGGACGCCGCTCGAATTCGTCGGGATCGGGCACTATGCCCGGCTCTTCACGAGCGCGACGTTTTGGCAAAGTGTTCAGGCGACGGTCGGGTTCGTCGCCTTGACCGTGCCGCTCACGATTCTGGTCGCGCTCGGTCTCGCCTTGCTTGCCAACGAGAAGTTGCGCGGCATCGGATTCTTCCGGACGGCGTTCTCGGCGACGATGGGGATGAGCGTCGCCGCCTCATCGGTCATCTGGATGTTCATGTATAACCCGTCGATCGGCATCTTCAACCGCTTTTTAGAAGCGGTCGGGGCGAGCGGGGTACAGTGGCTCCTCGATCCGCAATACGCGCTCCTGTCCGTGTCGCTCGCGACCGTCTGGATGAATATCGGGTTCACGTTTCTGATTCTCCTCGGCGGCCTGCAAAACATCGACCGGACGCTCTATGAGAGTGCGGACATCGCCGGGACGGGGTATTGGACGCAACTCCGGGCCATCACGATCCCGATGCTGTCACCGACGCTGTTCTTCGTCGGCATCATCTCGCTCATCAACGCGTTCCAGACGTTCGGGCAGATCGATTTGTTGACGAAAGGCGGACCGACGAACTCGACGAACGTCATCGTCTACGCCATCTATAAGGACGCGTTCATCAACTATAACGTCGGCGGCGCGAGTGCGCAGGCCGTGCTCTTATTCGTGACGGTGCTCCTGTTGACGTGGCTCCAGTTCAAGCTCGTCGAAAGGAAGGTGCATTACCAATGACGATGCGAAATGCACTCGTATATACGCTGCTCGTCTTGAGCGCCGGCGTCATGCTGTTCCCGATCGTCTATGCGTTCTCGATCAGCCTTATGGACGGGGGCGAGGTGCTAAAAGGCAACCTCATCCCGGAAGAACCATCGCTCGCGAACTACGTCGCCGCGTTCGAGCGGATCCCGCTGTTGACGTATCTCGTCAACAGTCTCGTCGTCGCGCTCCTCGTCATGGTCGGACAAGTCGTTTTGTCGAGCCTCGCCGCGTTCGCGTTCGTCTTCATCGACTTCAAAGGGAAAGGGCTCATCTTCATGCTGTTTCTCGCGACGATGATGGTGCCGTGGGAAGCGACGATGGTGCCGAACTTCTTGACCGTGCAGTCGCTCGGTTGGCTCAACTCGGTGTGGGGCTTGTCCGTGCCGTTCTTCGCGCTCGCCTTCGGGACATTCCTACTTCGGCAACAGTTCAAGACGATCCCGCACGAGATGTACGAGGCGTCACAAATCGCCGGCATCAGCCGCTTCCGTTTCTTTTGGAACGTCGTCTTACCGGTCTCGAAGACGCCACTCGTCACATTGTCGGTGTATAGCTTTTTGACGACATGGAACATGTACTTATGGCCACTCCTTGTGACGAACACGGAGCAAGCGCGAACGGTGCAAATCGGAATCAAACAGATGCAGTCGAACGAGATTGCCTCGGATTGGGGCGTCGTCATGGCGGCCGTCGTCATGATCATCATCCCGACACTGCTCTTACTGTTCGCGGGACAAAAGCAATTGCAAGAAGGCTTGACGCAAGGTGCCATCAAATAAAAGGAGGAAGTTTACATGAAGAAAAAATGGGGATTATTCGCAGGATTGGCCAGTTCGGTGTTATTGCTCGGGGCGTGCGGCAGCGAGGAGGCGGCACCAGAAGCGGCGGCGACCGCAGACGGGAAGACGGAAGTCGTGTTCTGGCACGCGATGAGCGGGGACTTGGAGACCGCGCTCAACAACCAAGTCGACGACTTCAACGCTTCGCAAGACGACTATGAAGTGACGCCGATCTTCCAAGGGACGTATGAAGAGGCGCTCACGAAGTTCAACGCCGTCGCCGGCTCGGCGGACGCACCGGCGATCATGCAGACGTTCGAGGTCGGGACGAAGTATATGATCGACACGAACAAAATCACGCCGGTCCAAGAGTTCATCGACAAAGAGAACTTCGACACGGGCGTCTGGGAAGAGAACATCTTGAGCTACTATCAAGTCGACGGAAAGCAATACTCGATGCCGTTCAACTCGTCGACACCGGTGCTCATCTACAACAAGGACGCGTTCAAAGAAGCAGGGCTCGACGCGGAGAAGGCGCCGCGTACGTATGACGAGTTGAAACAAGCGGCGAAGGCACTCACGACCGACGACCAGACCGGATTCACGATCCTCAACTACGGCTGGTTCTTCGAGCAGCTCGTCGCAGCCCAGGGCGGTCTTTACGTCGACAACGACAACGGGCGTAGCGGAAATCCGACGAAAGCAGTGTTTGACGGGGAAGAAGGGCAGAACGCCTTCAATTTGATTAAAGACATGTACGACGAGAAGACGTTCTTGAATGTCGGTCAAAATTGGGACGACATGCGCGCCGCCTTCCAATCGGGCAACGTCGCCATGTACCTCGACTCGTCGGCCGGTGTAAGAACAGTCGTCGACAACGCGCCGTTTGACGTCGGTGTCTCGTACTTGCCGGTACCGAACGAGTCGGACCGGGAAGGCGTCGTCATCGGAGGCGCCTCGCTCTGGATGGGTGACGGCATCGCCGACGAGACGAAACAAGGGGCGTGGGAGTTCATGAAATTCGCCGCCTCGAAAGAAGCGCAGGCGAAATGGCACGTCGAGACGGGATACTTCGCTATCAACCCGGACGCGTACAACGAACCGATCGTCGAAGAAGTATGGGCCGAGTATCCACAGCTCAAAGTGACGGTCGACCAGTTGAGCGAGACGAAGACGTCGCCGGCGACACAAGGCGCGCTCATCTCGTCGTTCCCGCAATCACGCCAGAGCGTCGTCAATGCGATGGAGAGCTTGTATCAAGGCGTGTCGGTCGAGGACGCGTTGAAGCGTGCGGCCGACGAGACGACTTCCACCTTGGGGCAGTGAAATGAAAGTGTACGCTCATCGCGGTTATAGCGCCAAATATCCCGAGAACACATTGCAAGCGTTCGAGGCGGCTCTTCCTTACGCCGACGGCATCGAGCTCGACGTACAGCTGTCAAAAGACGGCCGCCTCGTCGTCATCCATGACGAGACGGTCGACCGGACGACGGACGGGAGCGGCTATGTGAAAGACATGACGCTCCGTCAACTGCGCGCGCTTCGAAGTGAAGGGGAACGCATCCCGACGCTCGAGGAAGTGCTCGTGCTCGTCACACCGCACGACGTCACGGTGAACGTTGAACTGAAGACGGACCAATTCGCCTACGATGGAATCGAATCACTCGCGTGGCTCGCAACGGAAGAGTTCGGCCTCGAGGACCGCGTTGTCTTCTCCTCGTTCAACCCGGACACGCTCGTCCGCTTGCGTGAGGTCGCACCTGAGGCGAGGATTGCCGTGCTGACGGGGGACGGGCATCCCGACTTGGTCGAGTTCGTCGAACACATTCAAGCCGAGGCCGTTCACGCACAGCCTGCCTTCGTCGGGACGCGTGCGTGGCAAACGTTATGTGAAAGAGGGATTCGAACACGCTTGTACACAATCAATGACCTGAGCGAGCTCCCTGACACGATGCATGTCGACGCGGTCATGACGGATGATGTGGAGTTGTTAGCGCCAGTACGCGAATCGATTCGCTGAATAGAAGCGGTGTCCATGAACGAGCGGACGCCGTTTTTTGGTATGCTGATTGGTGAGGTGAATCATATGGACTATAAGATGCTCCACGAGAAGTTCGAGCGCAGGAAGCAGTGGCTCGTCTTCGAAAAAGAAGAGGTCGTTCGCCGTCTGCTCGTCCGTTATAAAGCGCACATCATCCCGAAGACGGACATTATGGACTTGGTGAATGACGACCAACTGTCCTATCCGCACATTTTTTGTTGCATCACGATTGACGACCCGGCCGTCCTCGAGAAAATCTTTAACGCGAAAGAGCGAGCGGACTCTAAGTGGGAACGTGACGACAACGCGCGGCGAGGCATGGTGTATAAGCATAAGGACGAGGCGCATCGACGCTACAACCAATTGATTATCGACGAGCAAGAGGGACGCCGTCTCGACATCGTTCTCGAGAGTCAGGACGGGATATACGTGACCGGCTTTTTGACGCGCGACACGAGTCAAGAAGTCGTGTCGTACATTTATGCACATATGGGCGGTGCGAAAAATACAGGACGGATCCCGCGTTCGATGTGGCCGTCTGACGTGACGGAGGAAGAAATAAAAGACGGGTATCGTCGTTATTTGCGAGCGCTTGAGACGTTCGGTAAATTATAAAAGGAGGTCCGCTCATCAGCTTGCGATGAGGAGACCTCCTTTTATCAATTCGGAACGAGCATGCGTGCGTCGGCGTGTAACAGCACGGTCTGGTTTCGTCCATTGTCTTTCGCTTGATAGAGCGCCGTATCGGCAACGTCGCTCATCGATTCGACCGGGAGCGCGCTCCCATGGGCGATGCCGATTGAGACGCTGACTTGAATCGATGTCCCGTCAGATAAGGTAAACGCCTCGGCCTCAATCCGTTTCCGAATCCGCTCGGAAACTTTGGCCACTTTTTCGGGAGACAAGTCATAGATGAGAATGATGAACTCTTCGCCTCCGATTCGTGCGACCACGTCATGGGAACGTGTCTCGATCTTCAACAGTTCGGCGAATCGTTTCAAGACGAGGTCACCGTTCGGATGACCGTACGTATCGTTCACACGTTTGAAATGATCAATATCAAGTGCGAGCACGTTGTACGTCCTGCTTTCAGACACGAGTGATGTGGTTCGTTCCTCCCACATGCGGCGATTGAACAAACCGGTCAAATGGTCGCGTTCGGCCGAATGTTTATATTCCTTGGAACGTCGAGTCATTTGTTCTAAGTCGATGGCGAGTAGGCTCGCGAGTGTCCCGACGAGCAGTCCGACGATCCAAAACGTCAAGACAATCTCGACGTAAGCACTGTTCCAACCGAGATTGATGAGGATCGAGACCGAGGTGATGAAGAGCGCCCAGACGTGCAACAGCATACTCTGCAACAACAGACGACGGACGTGACGATGAATCCACCACATGCCGACGCCGACGACGAACGTGGCGATAAACGCGACGATGGCCTGGTCGGTCAGCCCGAACAGAAAGCGGGTGCTCGCGATGATGACCGTCGCAATCAAGAGCGGGAAGCGGGCCCCGTAAAAGGCGAGCAGGACGAGCGGCAAGTACCGTAAGTCGACGCGAACCTCATCGTTCGCTTGGACCGCGTTGACCATGAGAAACAGACCGAGTCCCCCGGTCAATAATCCGATTAAGAAGCCACGGGATCGAAAGGAGCCGAAGCGGTCGGAGTGATACAACTTGGAAATCAGGTAGAAGCCTTTGAACGCAACAGAGGCGTTCAGCAGGAGGGCGGTAAACGGCACAATGTCACTTCCTTCAAAAATAGCTATACCACAAACGTAACAGACCGTTAAAAAATGTCAATTCATAATAGATTTCATTAGCGGATGAAAAAAGACAGTGCCTTCCTTTTCTTTCATCTTTGTTCAAAAAAGAGCACAAGCCACTCGAAAAGTGACCTGTGCTCATGCTTTCTTCTTCGTCCCTTGAAAGGCGAAAAACATCGCGATACCGATGCCGAGCCCGATCCACCAATTGTCGAAGATCAAACCGAATATGACGATGAAGGCGACGGCGACCGGGAGTGCCAAAAAACCACGTTGTCGATTCATGCTCATCCATCCTTTCTTGCGCTTCATTTATTTCTTCCCGAAACCGGGACACCTCATTCTTGTTGATAGCGTTTTCATAAAAACGGCTCTATATCAACGTTTGTCTAATTAATGAACAGTATTATTTTCATGTGAAATAGTGAGCAAAAACATGTGGCGCATCGAAAGGGACCCTGCTATATTTGACTTGTGATAATTTTCACAATAATTCATTCATTATCCGTCATATATAGGAGGAACATCAAAATGATCACATTCTTCATCGCATTAGGATTACTATTGATCGGTTATCTCGTTTACGGCCGCTACGTCGAGAAGACGTTCGGCATCAAGGAGGAGCGGACGACGCCCGCCTTCGCGTCACAGGACGGCATCGATTATGTGCCGATGGGCAAGAAACGCAACTCGATGATCCAGCTGTTGAACATCGCCGGCGTCGGGCCGATCTTCGGGCCGATCATGGGGGCGCTCTATGGCCCGGTCGCGTTCCTCTGGATCGTCTTCGGGTCGATCTTCGCCGGGGCCGTGCACGACTATTTGACGGGCATGATCTCGCTTCGTAACAACGGGGCGCACTTGCCGCAGCTCGCCGAGAAGTTCCTCGGTCGCTCGCTTCGCCATATCGTCAACGGGTTCGCCTTGCTCTTACTTCTCTTGGTCGGGACGGTGTTCGTCACGTCACCGAGCAACATGATCAACAACTTGTTCGGTGGGGACGCGTCGACGCTCGTCTTCGTCATCTTCGCCATCTTCGCTTACTACATTTTGGCGACGCTCCTCCCGGTCGACAAGATCATCGGCCGCATCTACCCGTTCTTCGGCGCGCTCCTGTTGATCAGCGCCGTCGGCATCGGGGTCAGCCTGTTCGCACAGGGCTACAAGGTGCCGGAGATGTCACTGACGAACATGCACCCGGACGGCCTGCCGATCTGGCCGCTCCTCTTCTTCACGATCTCGTGCGGGGCCCTGTCCGGCTTCCATGCGACCCAGTCGCCGATCATCTCGCGGACGACGATGAAGGAGAGCAACGGCCGCTCGATCTTCTACGGCATGATGATCGTCGAGGCGGTCATCGCGATGGTATGGGCCGGTGCGGCCATGGCCATCTTCGAGCCGGGTGAACTGCTCGGGATGATCCAGGACGGCACCCCGGCGCTCGTCGTCCAGGAAGTGGCGACGCTCATGCTCGGCAGCATCGGCGGCACGCTCGCCATCCTCGGCGTCATCGTCCTGCCGATCACGTCCGGCGACACGGCGTTCCGCAGCGCCCGGATGATCATCGCCGACTACTTGAAGGTCGCGCAGAAGAAGTTCGCCTCACGTCTTTGGATCGCACTGCCGCTCTTCGCCATCTCGTACGTGTTGACGAACATGGACTTCCAGATGCTCTGGCAGTACTTCAACTGGGCGAACCAGACGACGGCCGTCATCGCGCTCTTCGTCGGGGCGATGTACTTGTATATCAAGGGGCGCAACCACTACATCGCGCTCGTCCCGGGCACGTTCATGCTGTACGCGGTCTGGTTCTACATCCTGACGGCGCCGATCGGCTTCAAGATGGACGGGCCGATCCCGTACGTCATCGCCACGATCGGGACCATCACGTTGCTCGTCTTGTTCCACGTGCGCGCGCGTTCGATGCGGGCCCAGAACATGGACTGCGACGTCGATATCGATACAGCCGCATGACAAAAGGGTTTGACCGTGACGGTCAAACCCTTTCTTCGTGTTCACCGAGCCGCGTCGTGCTCGTGGCGGTCGGGGAGTAGAGGTAGATGCAAAACGTCGTGCCTTCCCCGTAGACGGAATCGGCATGGATGCCCCAACCGTGCGCCTCGGCGATCCGTTTACAGATGCGCAGGCCGAGACCGGTCCCTTTGATCGGGCGGTGGGCGTCGGAGTCGACGCGGTAATACTCGTCAAAGATGTACGGCAACGCCTCCTTGGGGATGCCGATGCCTGAGTCTTTGACGGACAAGACGAGCGTCCCGTTCTCGTCCGTCACGTCGACCGTGACGGTGCCGCCTTCCGGCGAGTACTTGATGGCGTTGCCGACCAAGTTGTGGACGAGCTGCAACAGCTTTTCTTGATCGGCCTCGATGACAAGGCCGTCCGGTGCCGCTAACGTCACATGGTGATCAGAAGACGTCGTGTCATAACTCGCCACCACTTCCTCGAGGAGTGGTTTCAATGCGACCGGTTCCCGTGCGAGCAAGTCCTCGGAATACGTGACGCGCTGATAGTCGAGGAAGTTGTCGACGAGTCGCTCGAGCCGGTCCGCCTCCTGTTTCACGAGCGTCAGCATGGCGTGTGTCTTCTCGTCATCCTTGTGGCGATGCATGAGCAGTTCGGTGTAACCGGTGATGGCGGTGAGCGGTGTCCGGAAGTCGTGGGACAGCTCGGCGAGGAACGCGTCTTTTTGTTCCTCGAATTGGATCATTTCCGTCTCGTCGCGCCACATGATGAAGACGCCGCGCGGGGTGTGCGTGAAGTTGAAGATGAGTTGGATCACCCGTTCCCCAAGGTGGAGTTGACGGGAGTCCATCCGCGGGCAACAAACAAAGCGGTTGTCGAGCATTTCTTGCCAAAGCGGTGCCACGGCGTTAAGGTCGGCCCCGTTCTCTTTAAAGCGAGCGAAAAAGAATTCGGTGAGCGCGGTCGTGTCCTCGAAGCGGCGGGTGACCATCGCCGGGCACATCGCGCGCAGCTCATCGTTCGAATAGAGGTGGTTGCGGGTGAAGTCGATATAACAGATGGCATCTTGCGCTTCCTTGACGATCGATGCGATCGGGAAGCTGTGCGGCGACCGGGTCCGTTTGGCGGGAAGGGGACGTTTCCCTCCGTTCCGGTGATGGTGGCGGCGCGATGGATAGAACTGTTTTCGTTCCATAGGCGAACCTCCTTTCACTCTTGTTACACGTATCACATAAGTAAAGAGGAATGATCCTCTAGCAAGTCGTTATCTTTTGATTCCCATTATACGTCAATGCCGCGAAAACCAATAGTCACAATAAAGTACCAATCAAATTCGGGTACAAACCGGGACAAATCGGACAAAAAACCTCCACCCGGTGAGGGATGGAGGTGAGGTGTCAAAAGAAGTTATAAGGGTTGAGACTGCTCGCCGGTGCGCTGCTGCTGTAGACGTACGGCGACTTATGTACTTCGAAATGAAGATGGCTGCCGAACGAGTTGCCGGTGTTGCCGACCGTGCCGATATTCGCGCCTCGTAAGACGGTCTGTCCCTGGACGACGTTCAAGCGGTCGAGGTGGGCGTAGACGGTCGTGTACGACTGTCCGTTCAATTGATGCGTGATCATGATGTGGTTCCCGTAGGCGCCGGCGTTGCGGGCGACGATGACTTGTCCGCCAGACGCGGCGATGACCGGCGTGCCTTTCGCTGCCGCGAGGTCGATGCCGTTATGGAACGTGTAGCCGTAAACGCCGCTCGCCGGACCATACTTTTGCGTCAACGTGCCTTTCGTCGGCATGAGGAGCTTCGTCCTCGATGTCGTTTGGAGCGTCGTACTCGCATAAGGTTTAATGAATGCGCTCGAGACGTAGCGGGACGTGCCGTTGAAATTGATTTTCGTCCATGAACCCGTCGTCTGTTGCGCCGAAAACGTCTGGCCGAGCTTGACGCTGCCGACGATTGCGTACGTCGTACCAGGGCCGGACCGGACGTTCAAACTGTTTACTGTCACTTCAGCTTTGTAATACGTCGACGCTTCGACCGGCGTCGGGGCCGGGGTGATGAGACCGATGGTGAGCAACGCACTTAATAAAATTGTCATTAATTTCTTTTTCATTTTTATGGAAATCCCTTCGGTGTGAAAGATTAGTATATGCGACATAATGAACCTGATAATTTAAATTTTATCACCAAAAATATATTTTTATATTTCATTTATATTTCAAAAAAATATATTGCCATTTTAAAACATGACGGTTTGTCAAATTAAGCGCAACACTTCCTCCGCGAAGGCCTCGTGTGCGGTCTTCCAGCCGAGACATTTCCTCGGCCGCCCGTTGATCTTGGCGAGCGCGTCCACGATCTCTCCCTGGCCGACCGTCGCGAAGTCCGATCCTTTCGGGAAGAACTCGCGCAGGAGGCCGTTGGCGTTCTCGTTGCTGCCGCGCTGCCACGACGAGTACGGGTCGGCGAAATACATCGGCACGCCGAGTGTCGCCCGGACGCGCTCGTGACAGCTGAACTCCTTGCCCCGGTCCGTCGTCGCCGTCTTGAACGTGCCCGCTGGGAAGGCCGCGTGGACCGTGTGGATCGCCTCCTCCATCGAGGCCGCGCTGCGGTCCGCGATCGGCAGGGCGAGGTAGAACCGGCTCTTTCGCTCGATGAACGTCGCGACGCACGCCCTCGACTTCCCGCCCGGAGACGACCGGATCGAGCTCCCAGTGGCCGAATGTCTCGCGTGTGCGCACCTCTCTCGGACGTTTGGCGATGGACAGACCGATGTTGAATCGACCACGTGTCTCTATCGGTTTCTGGCGCTTGCCCTTCTGCCGGAGCACGGTCACCGGTACGTCGATCAACCCCGAATAGATCCAACGATAGATGGTCGAGAAGGCGATTTTCCCGTCGAAGAGACGACCCACGATCTGTTCCGGGGACCAGGTCGCCCGCAGCTTCTCGATGATCGTCCGGCGCATCATGTCGTCGAGCTTCGTCTTGGCGCCGCAGTTTCGCTTCGCATTGGCGTAGCGCTCCTGTGCGCGTTCGGCCGTGTAGCCGGGGTTCCTTCTGATCTCCCGCGAGACGGTCGAGGGCTGTCGCCCGAGCCGTCTCGCGATGGACCGTACGGACATCCCGAGCTCCAGGTAGGTCTCTATTTTCACGCGTTCCGCTGTGGTAAGATGGGTATAGCTCATGTCGATTCCTCCGTGTGAATGTGTGTTGTGGTGACTTCATTCTACACGAGGCCGTCGCTATGGGCTTTTTTTGCGTTCACGTTCAGGTGTTGCACTTAATTTTATAATTCATCACATAGAAAAACGAACCTGTCCGGACTGGACAAGTTCGTTATAGTCGCTTCATATGGTCGGTCTGACTTCTTTAGTTCGCGGACAGTTCGTCTTCGGTCACCCATTTATGGTTCGTGACTCGTTCACCATTGTCGAGCTCGAAATCGACCATGTAAACCGTCGTCTCCTCAGCAGAGTCGATCGTTGCGGTCGCACCACCCATGCCGCTCATGTGCTCGGCATCGACCGTCACTTCGTCGCCTGGCTCGTAAGCGCCGGCTTTTGCGTCGACGATCTCTTCGTGAATGATCCACTTATGGTCACGCACTCGTTCGCCCCCATGCATCGGGTCGTACGAGATGCTATAGACGACCGTGTCGTAGGCACCGACGATGGTCGCCTCGGCCCCTTCCATTCCTGGCATATGGGCTTCGGTAATGACAGCTTGATCTCCGACATTGAACGTCGGGTTCTCGGCTTCTTGAAGACCTGTCGGCAATTCACGGGAACCGGACATGTCCATATTTCCATGGTCCATCGTCTCTTCCATCTGGTCATTCATGTTCGTGTTGCTATTCGTTGTGTCGTCTTCACCGCAAGCGGCGAGTAAACCGCTGAGTGAGAGTGCCATCGTTATCGTCGCAAGTTTCTTACTTAAATTCATCGTTATTCCTCCATTTTAGGGGGTCAGTTGACTTGTAACTGACCCATCATTCCGTTTTCCTCATGTTCGAGGATGTGGCAGTGGTACATAAACGTTCCTTTTTCTTGGAACGTCATCTCGATTTTGACCATCTCGCCTGGTGCCACCGCGACCGTATCTTTCCAACCTCTTTCGTTCTCAGGAGGCGGGTTCCCGTCCCGCTCGAGAATTCGGAACTGGACGCCGTGAATATGGAACGGGTGGGTCATACCGCCCATCATGTCTTCACGGTTATAAATTTCCCACACTTCGGTCGAGCCTTGTTCGACGTTAATATCGATGCGATCAGGATCGAACCGTTTCCCATCAATCGTCACCATGTTTCCCATCCCGAATAACGTGAGCCGCCGGTCGGCTCCACTCGAATCGTTCGAAGTATATTCTTCTGTAGGGTGCTCGAACCCATCTTCGTCTTGTTTGTTGCGTTCGCGTAACGTAAATGAGGTGAACGCAACACCGTTCGCTTGAAGGTCGATTTTGTCCTGAAGTGATTGCCCAGAGAAGTCGATTAAAATTTCGGCCCGTTCGCTAGGCGTGAGCGTCAACGTCTCGAGTGAAACTGGTTTGTCGAGCCGTCCGCCGTCTGTTGCAATCTGGATGAACGGTTCCCCGTTCGATAGAGAAAAGTCGAGATTCCGTGCATTGGAGCCATTGACGAGGCGAACGCGTAACGTCTCCGTTGTCACGTCGAACGTCGTATTGATTGCCCCGTTCGCGATGATCGTGTCTCCGAGCGTACCATCGATATTCATTTGGCCATCGTAGTCGAGTTCCCCGTCGGCGGTGAAGAGCCGATCTTGGACGATGAGCGGGATGTCATCGATACCGTACGTGTTCGGCAGTCCTGTCGGCATCTCACTGGTCACATAAAGGAGACCGGCCAAGCCAAGATATACTTGTTCGGCTGTCGCACCCATAGGATGCGGATGGAACCAGAGCGTAGCCGGTTCTTGGTCGATATCGAGACGAACTTGTTTCTCTTCACCTGATGCAATGAGTTGATGAGGCCCACCGTCTTCTTCCCCAGGTATGACGAGGCCGTGCCAATGGAAAGAGGTCGCCTCGTCGAGCTGATTGATCGTGTTGATATAGACGGTCTTTCCTGCCGGCAATTCAATCATTGGGCCGAGCACGTTCCCGTTATAGCCAAGCGTCTCGGTTCTGACACCTTCGTCGAAGAATCGATGTTCCCCGAGTTCGGTCCGGACCGTGTAATAGAGCGCATCGTCCGTGACGCGGTCGGGCTGAAGCCGTTCCGGAATCGGTAGTGGTTTGGTCGGTTCGCTAGAGGCGGTGAGGTCGATCGTGTTCCCTCGTCCCATCCCTCCGTGCATCATACCAACGTCGTCTTGATTTCCCATGAATGAATCGTTTCCCATCATCCAACGTCCCGGCGTGAACGTGAACAAAAGGAGGAGCAGTCCAACCACGATACTAAGCACGAGACCCGCCCCGATGATCCATGTTATCGAGCGGTTCATAAGGCATCGTCCTTTCATCCAAAAGTACCAGCCTAGTTAGTTATACCAACAAGTTATGAAATTTTTGTTAAAGAGAAAAGTAAGTTTCGATATACCAAATAGGGGTATGAGGTATACATAGGAGGTGGTAACGTGGAACATTCCCATCACGCATCATCTCATCATGAACACGGAGAAACGCATGACGCGCAAGCCGGCGGACATGAAGGGATGATTGAAGCGTATAAGCGTCGATTTTTTGTCTCGTTCGGGTTGACGATCCCGATTCTCATCTTGTCGGACATGATTCAAGCATGGGCCGGTTTCGAACTGACGTTTCCTTATGAAAAGGAGACGCTATTCGTGTTGGCGACGATTGTGTACGTCTATGGAGGGTGGCCGTTTTTGAAAGGGAGCATTGACGAGTTGCGTGAACGAAATCCGGGGATGATGTTGCTGATCGGTCTCGCCATCAGCGTCGCCTACTTTTATAGTGTCGCCATTGTGTTCGGGTATGGGCATGGACATGACTTCTTTTGGGAGTTGGCGACGTTGATTGTTATCATGTTGCTCGGGCATTGGATTGAGATGCGCTCAATCATGGGCGCATCGAACGCGTTGCAACAGCTCGTACGTCTATTACCGAGCGTGGCGCATCGAATCAACGGGAACGACATCGAAGACGTTCCCGTCACGGCGCTCGCTAGCGGAGATTTGATTCTCGTCAAGCCGGGTGAACAGATTCCTGTAGACGGTGAACTGCTGAAAGGGCGGACAACGGTCGATGAGTCGATGTTGACTGGTGAATCGATGCCGGTCGAAAAAGAGACGGGCGACATCGTCATCGCAGGATCGCTCAACCAAGAAGGCAGTATGACGATTTCGACGACGAGCACGGGAGAGAGCACATATTTGGCAAAAGTCATCGATTTGGTCAAAGAGGCTCAGGAATCCAAATCGAAAACGCAAAACTTGGCCAACCGGGCTGCCAAGCTCTTGTTCTATGTCGCTGTCGGGGCGGGTGTGCTAACGTTCGTCATTTGGATTGCCCTCGGTTATCCGGTCAGTATGGCCGTCGAGCGAATGGTCACCGTTATGGTCATCTCTTGTCCGCACGCACTCGGCCTTGCGTCTCCGCTCGTCGTGGCGGTCTCGACGGCCTTGTCGGCGAAACGCGGGCTGTTGATTCGGAATCGGACCCAATTCGAGGAGGCACGTCATCTCGATGCGGTCATTTTCGATAAGACGGGCACGTTGACGCAAGGCGACTTCGGGGTGACGGACATTGAAGCCACATCCACGTATACAGAAGATGAAGTATTACGTCTGACCGCCGCGGTCGAGACGGCCTCTCAACATCCGCTCGCACGAGGAATTCTTCGGGAAGCGGAGGCACGTGAGTTGAAGTTGCCTGATGTTGTCGATTTCGCCTCGATCACGGGCGTCGGGCTGGAAGGTCGTGTGGACGGGGGACGCGTTCAAGTCGTCAGTCCCCGCTATATTCGGGAGCGCGAGCTATCAATCGATGAAGCGGCGTTCGATCGATTGTCCGCCGCCGGCAAGACCGTCGTCTTCACGCTTCGAGACGGGGACTTGGTCGGTATGATTGCCTTAGCAGACATGGTTCGGGATGAGGCGAAGGAGACGGTCCGTGCGTTGAAAGCCCGGGGCGTCCGCCCGATCATGCTGACGGGGGACAACCGGAAAGTGGCTGATTGGGTCGCGTCGCAACTTCACATCGAGGAAGTGTATGCCGAAGTGTTGCCGGACGATAAATCACGGCAAGTCCAAACCGTCCAAGCCGACGGCAGCAAAGTGGCGATGGTCGGGGACGGCATCAATGATGCGCCGGCGTTGGCCCAAGCGGACGTCGGGATTGCCATCGGAAGCGGGACCGACGTCGCCGTCGAGACGGCCGATATCGTACTCGTCCGGAGCAACCCGAAAGACGTGTTGTCAATTCTCGACTTGTCTCGCAACACGTACAACAAGATGATTCAAAACTTGTGGTGGGCCGCCGGCTACAACATCGTCGCCATTCCGCTCGCGGCGGGTGTGCTGGCACCGCTCGGCATCCTCTTGTCACCGGCCATCGGTGCGGTGTTCATGAGCCTTAGTACAATCATCGTGGCGCTCAATGCAAGAACGCTTCGGATTTAACAATTCTTTCATTTTTAGACGTTAAACTGAAAACGATGCTGAAGATGGAGGAAGAACAAATGAAGAAAAAGTTGATTTTGCCAACTCTGTTGGCGACCGTATTTTTGACCGCTTGTGGACCGGACACGCCACCGAATGAAACGGCGACTGAATCGGAAGCGCCTGTGGCCGAGACGGAACAAAAGTCACAACAAGTCGAAGTCGACAATTGGAAACGAGTCGAGACCGACGCGGCCATCACCCACATCCATGGGACCGGGTTTTGGCAGGACGATGCCCGTCCGGTCGTTGCGACGCACCACGGACTGATGGAGTATCGGGAAGATGGCTGGTACGAATTGATGTCGAACCGTCACGATTATATGGGTTTTGAGCTTGTCGAGGATGGTTTTTATGCGAGCGGTCACCCCGAACGTCAATCCGCATTTAAAAATCCGCTCGGTGTCGTCCGCGGCACCGACCGAGGCGAAACGCTCGAAGTCCGTTCGCTAGAAGGGGAGGCGGATTTTCACCATATGAGCGTGGGTTACAGGTCAGAAAGTTTATACGTCTATCTCGAAGAGCCGACAAATGAGTTGCGACCAGGCTTTTACCGTTCGCTCGACAAAGGTGAGACGTTTGAACCGATGAAGATGGAAGGGACGGAACGGCACGGCATCGCCGGTCTCCTCGCCGACGCGAGAGAGCCGCTGCGCGTGCACGTGTACGGCCCGAACGGGATGCTCGTCTCGGACGATGGGGGCGATACGTTCGACACGTTGATCTCAGGCGAGCACATCCTCCTCGCCACGACGGACGACACGACGCTCGCCTATGTGCGAGAAGCGTCCGATTATGAACTCGTCTTACGTCAGGACGAAGATGAGACGGTGCTGCCGTTGCCGGATCTAGAAGCGGACGCGGTGCCGATTGAGCTCGCCATTGACGAGGGACGTCTCTTACTCGCAACTTCTGACAATAGCGTCTATTTGTATGAAGAGGGGAGTTGGTCGACACTCCTTCAAACAGGTGCAGCGAAGTGACGCTTTCACAACTCTTTCACATGTTGAGGGGAAAAGAATGTGAAACCAGTTGGAAAGAGAGGTGCCGAGGTGAAAGCGGAACGACGGATCGAAATCTATGACCTCGAGCTTGGCGGGATGAACGTACAGTCGTTCGCCCATGTAGTCGTCCGGATGGCAACGTGTCTCGTTCGAGATGATGATTTGATTTTCGAGGGATTCAACGAACGCATCGGGCACCATTATTCCGACGTCGAATTCTTCGAAGTCGTCCATCAGCTCGAACGCCACATCGCGAGACGGATTCATCACGTCCGGCAGTTCATCCTCATCTCTTCCACTTTGGACGAGGCTGTTCTCGTCAACTATTCATCAGAAAAGCTGGTGCTCGTTCCCTTGTATGGGCCGAGAATCATGTATGCCGCGTTAGAGCGCCTTGAGCCGACGTGGGGAACGTACGAGGTGGACATTTGGCCAAAACATAATAAATAGCCGCTGCTTGTGATACAAGCAACGGCTATTTTGTTAGGAGCGGGAGCGTGATCGTGAAGGTCGTCCCTGAACGGTCGGAAGCGACGTCAAGCGACCCTTCATGCAATTCGATGATCTGCTGCGCGATGGCGAGTCCGAGTCCGCTCCCGCCCGTGCGTCTCGAACGGGACTTCTCGACACGATACAGACGTTCGAAGATGTACGGTAAATCTTCCTCCGGAATGCCCTTGCCGTCGTCTCGGAGGGTGAACGTGATCGTGTCTTTCATCAAAGCACCATCAAGTGTGACGTGCGCCGCACCGCTATGTTCGATGGCGTTATGCCCGAGCGCGCGAAACACTTGAATGATTCGATTGTGGTCGATGCGAAGGGATACATCGGACAACATCGAGAGTCGGCTGTCGAACAGGATCGGCGTGACACGAAACATGGACGCGAGGACACGTGTCAAGTCGTCACCTAGTTGTGAGACGAGGATGTCGTCTTTATGAAGCGTGAACGTGTTCTCATCGAGTTGGGCGAGTTGAAACGCGTTCTCGACGAGCTCGGTTAACGCTTGGCTCTCTTCCAATATCGTTTGAATCGACTGTTCCTTCAAAGCGACGGGCGTTTGAGGCTTGGACGCGATCTCCGCATACCCTTGCAAATACGTGAGCGGTGTCTTGATCTCATGGGCGAGATCGGACAGAAATTGATTCCGCTCTTTTTTTAGATGCGCCAGCTCGAGCGACATCGATTCGATGGAGCGTGCGAGCTCCCCGATCTCATCGACACGTGAAGTGGGAAGGGTCAGCTCACCCGGTCGCGTCAACACGTTCTCGGTCGCTCGGCGGAGCTGTTGAATCGGGTTGGAGATCAATCGACTGAGCAAGATGAACGTCAAGGCCGTGACGATGAGCGCGATGGCGGTGATGTAGAGGAAACGGAGCTGCAAACGATGGCTGATCCCGTGGATGATCTCTGTCGGAAGGAACATGTACACATAGCCGTAACGTGTCGTCTCATCCATCGACTCGATCGGCGTCCGGACGGCGAGATACGGCTTGTTTTCCCAGTCCGTCTCGAGCACGACCGTCTGATCGAAGGCGGACTGGTCCGAAGCATCTCGGATGAACGTCGACAAGACGGCGGGGAATCGATTGGATGTGTCGATCAGCCTATGATCCGGTGCGACGATGGCGACTTTCGTGTCGGTCTCACTTTCCATCGCCGCGACGTGCGAAATCGTTTCCGTATCAAAGCTCATCGCCAATACGTTAGCATGGCTTTCCGCCCGCGACTCGAGCCGGTCGATCTCCTCAACGACTCGTTCCCCGAGCAAGGTGTGATACAAAAGCATGAACAAGACGCTTTCGATCAGTAACGTCGTCAACAAAAAGACGAGACTGATTCGAAACGGGAGACTATTTCGCCAAGGCATCACGGCACATCCCGCCCCTCGACCCATCGATAGCCCCGTCCCCACACGGTTTTCAAGTAATCGTCGATCGGGAACCCGGCCTCCCCGAGCTTGTCCCGAATCATGCGGATGTGGGCATCGACCGTCCGGGGGTCGGATTCTGAAGAATACGGCCAGACGAGGTCATACAAGTCCATGCGGTTGTATAAACGGTTCGGGTGCTCGAGGAACAATTTCAAAATCGCCGTCGCTTTCGGGGTCAACACGACCTCTTGTTCCTTATAAAGCACGCGGCCGCTCGGTTCGTCGTATCGCAATTGATTATAGCTGACGTTTGTGAGTCGGCTACGTCGTAACACGGCGCGAATCCGAGCGAGCAAGACGTTCCCATCGAACGGTTTCGTCACATAGTCATCGGCACCGGCGTCTAAGCCGCGAATCGTCGTCTCGCTATCGGACCGTGCCGTCAACAGGACGACGGGCAACTCTGCGTCCCGTTTTTTCAGTTGACGACAGAGTGTGATGCCGTCCACGTCTGGCATCATAATATCCAATAAGACCAAGTCAGGACGGTCGGCGATGAGCTCGAGCGCTTCGGTCGCATCGCTCGCCTCGAGACACGTATAGCCGTCGCCTTCGAGGAAGAGCCGCAACAGGCGGCGCATCTTCATCTCATCATCCACAATCAGTATCTTCATGCATTCCCTCCTTTTTCTCCTCAACGTTCAGTTCGTGATGCGTCCCCCGGTTCCCTTTCATGTGGATAGAAACGATGGACGAGGGCCGGTTCGTCACACGGGATCAGCTCGCCGTCGACACGCTCGATTCGATCGTGTCCTTTTCCGAAAATGACGCCACAGTCATAGTCCGGAAGCCGTTCGGCGAACGCCCGGATGGCGTCGTGCCGGATCGGATGAACGGATAACGGCGGGCGAGCGGTTCGCCCTGACGCCAAATCGTCAAGAATCTGTTGCGGTGCCTCCCTTCTCGGGTCGTGGACCGACAATACATAGTCCGCTCCCGATTGCGAGACGATTTTGGTCATCTCGCTGCGCTTTGAGCGGTCCCGTTCCCCGGCGGCACTGAGCAGCACGAGGACACGCGCGTGACGTTCGGTCAAAGCCGTGACGACTTCTTGGATCGCATCCGGCGTGTGCCCATAATCGACATAGGCGAGGGAAGCGATGCCCTCAATCCGCTCGAGTCGACCGCTCGGCAAGCGAAGGGAAGCGAGTCGCGGTACGGTGTCTTCAAGCGACGCACCGGTGGAGAGCACGATCCCGAGTGCGCACAGCATGTTGTCGAGGTTATACGTTTCCGTGAACGGGGGCTTGACGGCGAGGGACCGTCCTTTCGTCTGAAGCAACAAGCGGTCACGCTCGAGTTGTCCGAACAAATCAACGGACGTGTCACGGCGGCTGTAATAGCTTCGTTTCACACGACGGGGTGCCCTTGCTCCCATCCGCTCATGGAACGGGTCGTCTCGGTTGAGGAAGACATGGCCGTTCGCCGTCACTTGTTTGAACAGGCGGGCTTTCGTCTCTGCGTAGGAATCCATCGACCCGTGGTAATCTAAATGATCATGGGTCAAGTTCAGGAAAGATGCCGATTGAAAAGAAAGGCCAGTGATGCGGGATTCAGCGATCGCCTGAGAAGAGACTTCCATGACGCAGTCGGTGATTCCCGCTTTGACCATCTCATCTAAATGGCGGTTGACGGTTAACGGGTCCGGCGTCGTGTTCGGCGTCGTAAAAGTTTGACCCGCATAATGGATCCCGAGCGTCCCAATCGACCCGGCCTTCATCCCGAGGGAAGTGAACAGTTGAAACGCGAGCGAGGTCGTCGTCGTTTTCCCGTTCGTCCCCGTGACCCCGTGCAAACGTAAACGCTTCGAAGGGTCGTCATAAAACATCGCCGCGAGCTCGGCCAAAGCGATTTTTGTGTCCCGACAATAAATGACGGAGACAGGCGCATCAATCGGTCGTTCCGCGATGATGGCGATGGCACCGTTTGCGATGGCCTCATCGATGAAATTGTGTCCGTCATGCCGGTGTCCGGTTATACAGACGAATAAATAATTATTTTTCACTTCTTTCGAGGAGAACGAGATTCCTTCAATCAACGTCTCATTCGGGTGTTCCACATACGTCCAAGTGATGGTTTGGCTTAGTCCTGTTAAGAGGTGTTGCAAATTGTTGAGCACGAGATGTTCTCCTTTTTCTAGTAAGTCCATCTTGACAGTATAGCCGCCGTTTGTGAAAAAGAAGTGAAATCGAAGAAACGTGAGAATGGCTCATGTTTTTGTTTTAGAAACAGTGGAAACATAGTGATAACGATACAGAATGGAGGCTGAACAACTATGAATCCATACGTAAAATTTGGGGTCATGATCGGCGTGTCAACGTTCCTCATGTATTGGCTCATGTATTTGAACGTGTTTCAACTCGGCCACGTCTTTTTCAGTCAGACACGACTTTACATGGCCCTCATTATGGGGTCGGTCATGGCGTTCGTCATGTTGCTCTTTATGTGGGGAATGTACAAAAACAAGAAGCTGAATACAATCATCTTAGGGACGAGCGCACTCGTGTTCGGATTGTCGCTATGGCTCGTCCGGAGTCAGACGACGGTCGACGACGTCAGTTGGATGAAAGCGATGATTCCACATCACTCGATTGCCATTTTAACGAGTGAACGGGCGGAAATTGAAGACCCGCGCGTGAAGCAACTGTCGGAAGAAATCATCCATGCGCAAGAACGGGAAATTGCCGAGATGAAGCGATTGATTGAAGAGTTGGAAAAAGAAGAGGAACAAGCTAAAACTGACATGCAAGTGCATGCCAAGACGGACAGGAGTGAATAAGGGGACCCGTCCATCATATTTCAATCAGAAAGCCGTCGGTCATGACTGGACCGACGGCTTTTCGAGTAGTGGTTTACGAAGAAAACATAGAAAAAGACGAACTTTATTTAGCGAGCTTGTGGTATGTCGTTTCGCGAACGGCGTTTTGACAAGTTCGGGGCGACAGCAAAACCAATACCAAGCAAGGAACCGACGCCAAGCCCAATCAGGCTACCGGACACGAGCGTCAACACGATGCCGAATACAAGCCCGATACTCAAATCACCAATTTGGTCAAACATGCCGCACCACCTTTTCTTCATAGACGAAATCATTACAACTGAACGTTAACTCGTCTCTCTTTTACGCATGCTTTCCTCGTTAGGTTTCGTTTTGTAGAAACTATAGATGACACTAATTAAAATCACGATGACAATCGCACCGAGCGACATCCAAATCGGCATCTTGTACACATCACCGAACACCATCTTCGTTCCGATGAAGACGAGCATGAAGCTGAGCCCGTGCTTCAAGTAGTAGAAGCGGTCAATCAAGTTGGCGAGGACGAAGTAAAGGCTACGGAGTCCGAGAATCGCCATGATGTTCGCGTAGAAGATAATATACGGGTCACGCGAATAGGCGAAGCTAGCGGCGACCGAGTCGACGGCGAAGACGATATCTGACAGCTCGATGAAGATGAGCGCGATGAAGAGCGGTGTGAAGAACAGCTTTCCGTTGATGCGTTTCGTGAACTTGCCGGATGAGATATCTTGTGTGAGCGGTAGGCGACGCTCGAGCCATCGGAGCGTCTTGTTCTCTTCGAGCGACTCTTCTTTCCCGATGTTCTTATACATCATCCATCCGGTATAGATGAGGAAGGCACCGAACACGTAATAGACCCAACCAAAGTTCTCTAAGAGCGACACACCGGCGACGATGAAGACGGCCCGGAAGAAAATCGCGCCGAGGATGCCCCAGAACAACACCTTGTGCTGGTACTTGAGCGGAATCGCGAAGTAAGCGAAGACGAGCGAGAACACGAACACGTTGTCAATCGCGAGCGCTTTCTCGATGAAGTAGACACTCGCATACTCCGTCGCGACCGTGCTGCCTTGCGAGTAGAACAACCAACCGCCGAAGGCGATGGCGATCCCAATCCAGACGAACGTCCACGTCCATGCCTCACGCATCGACACCTCGTGGGCTTTCCGGTGAAACACACCTAAATCAAGTGCGAGCATGACGACGACGAGCAGTAAAAACCCAATGAGTAGGGTCAACAACAATTCCTCCTTTTAAGTTCGTGTGAACTTCTATTTATTTAATTTAAGGTCATAAGAACTTAAAGTCAATACATTTTTTTGATGAATGTGGGATGTCGTGTAATTTAAAATTCAAGTTCTAACGACTTTGAAATTGTAAAAACCAAGGTGACGCTGTAAAATGAAACTAACTTAACTGAAAGAGGTGGAATAAGCCTTGGATTCTTCCTGGCTGCTTGATTTATCGATTATTTTGTTTCTTATTTTGTTGAACGGTGTATTCGCGATGTCGGAGATTGCGCTCATCTCTTCGAAGCCGAGTCGGCTCGAAGCGGCTGCCGCTCGCGGGAGCCGCAGTGCTGCGATTGCCCTCCGTCATGCGAAGGACCCGACCGACCTGTTGTCGACCGTTCAAGTCGGGATTACGTTGATTGGGATCATCAACGGTGCGTTCGGTGGTGCCCGATTCTCAGATCCGTTGGCCCAACAGTTGATTGCCCTCGGACTCGGGCGCGAAATCGCCGCGACGCTCGGATACATCATCGTCGTCACGATTATCACGTACTTGTCGCTCATCATCGGAGAGCTCGTGCCGAAACGAATCGCCCTCGTCACACCGGAACGCGTGACGATGACGATCATCCCGGCCCTCGATTTCTTCAGCAAGATGATGAAGCCGTTCGTCTTCGTCTTATCGAAGTCGACGCTCGTCGTGTATAAGTTGCTCGGATTGAAGTCTGAACAATCGACCGGAGAAGCAGAATTGGAGATTAAACAATTATTGAGCGAAGGGATGGCCCAAGGGGATTTCGCCCATGATGAAGTGAAACAAGTCGAGCGCTTGTTCGCGTTCCACGACCGCTATGTCTATCAATTGATGCAACCGCGCACGACCGTGGAATGGATTGACTTAGACGATTCGATTGAAGAGATTCAAGAGACGATTTACAAGAGTCAGCACAATAAACTCCCGGTCGGCCGGGGGAGCTTGGACCAATTCATCGGGTTCGTCGAGATTCGTGAGCTGTTGTCGCTCCCGTCGATCAAACATGAGACCCAAATTTTGAAACGTGTGCGACAGCCGCTCGTCGTACCGCGTCAACAAGCCGGAAGCCTCGTCTTACAGTCGATGCAGCAAAGCGGTGTCGAGATGGCATTCGTATTGGACGAATATGGTGGCTTCCTCGGTGTCGTCACGTTGTTTGATATTTTAGAAGAGATTATCGGAGAGGTCGTCGTCGAGCAGGAAGAACCGTCTGTCGTCCAACGAGAGGATGGTTCATATCTCGCGGACGGGATGCTCAATATCGATGAGGCGAAGCAACTGTTCGGCCTCCCGCGTGAACTCGAAGGGGAGGAACGGGCGGCGTTCCATACACTCGCCGGCTTCGTCATCACCGGACTCGGGACGTTCCCGAAAAAAGGCGATGTCATGGAAGCCCACGGCTTACGCTTTGAAATCGTCGATATGGACGGACGAAGGATTGACCAGGTGTTGGTTCAACTGCTCGATTTAGAACCGTCCATTGAAACACAATAAAAGAAGTCTCTCTCATGTCGACGAACCGACACGGGAGAGACTTTTTTATTTTCTGTTTTTTTAGAGTTACTGGAAGACGCCATTCACTTGAACCTGCCTTACAAAATCATCATCGCTCGAGTTTTCGCCGTTTCCAAATTAGACGAAGGAACAGGGTTCCAAGGACGAGGGCGATGGTGGCCAGAATCGTGTACATGACATGTGAGTACGACTCGACCCGTGCCAACCACATCTGCCAGTTAGCGCCGACATAGACCCCGATGTAGATGAGGACCGTATTCCAAATAGCCGTCCCGAGCGTCGTCAACGTCAGGAATTTGAGGAACGGCATGTTCGACATACCGGCCGGGATTGAAATCAAACTGCGGACGACCGGAACGAACCGACCGAAGAAGACGAGGTTCGGTCCGAATCGGTCGAACCAATGGTCTGCTTTGCGAACGTCTTCCGCTTTCAAATAGATGCGCTTACCGTAACGATTGACCCATGATTCGAGACGTTCTTCGTCGAAGACCAGACCGACACAATATAACGTGATTGCCCCGATGACGGAGCCTGCGGTCGCGACGGCGATCATCCAGCCGGGCATGAGTGTCGACGTTGTCGTCAAAAAGCCGCCGAACACTAAAATGAGCTCGGACGGGATGGGCGGGAAGACGTTCTCGATAAAGATGAGAAACAGCACGCCGAGATAGCCGAATTGTTCCATGATTTGTTGAATCCATTGTTCCACTTTAAAGTGCTCCTTATGTATGACGTCTCAATCTACTCTACGGCACGGTAAGGCGAGCGTCCATCCGTCTCGAGGTTGATATGGAGCTTTCGGCCGACACGTCCCGCAGGTTATGAAATGGACGTGTCCGGGAACAGTATCGGGTGAACGAAAAAGGAGGAAACCACATGAAATACTTAGTCACAGGGGCAACCGGGAAACTCGGTTCAAAGATCGTCGACGTCTTACTTCAATCAGTACCGGCAAGTGAAGTGGCGGTCAGCGTCCGCAACCCAGAGAAAGCGTCGCTATTGAAGGAAAAAGGTGTCGACGTGCGTCATGGCGACTTTGACAAGCCGGAGACGCTCGAAGCGGCGCTCAAAGGGGTCGAGCGACTCCTGATCATCTCAGCAGACGGAGACAACGACACCCGCATCCGCCAACATGCGAACGCAGTCGAAGCCGCAGAGGCAGCAGGGGTCAAGTTCATCGCCTATACGAGTCTCGCGGATGCCCAGCAGAGTCAGAACTTGATGGCACCGCCGCACGTTGAGACGGAAGGCGCAATTGAACGGACAGGAATCAAGCATGCGTTCCTGCGCAACAACTGGTACTTAGAGAACGAACTCGGAAGCATCCAAGGCGTCCTCGCTGGTGCCCCGTGGGTGACGGCGGCTCGTGACGGGAAAGTCGGCTGGGCGCTCCAACAGGACTATGCCGAGGCGGCGGCGAACGTGCTCCTAGCAGACGATTTCGAGCAAGACATCTTCGAACTGTCGGGCCCGCTCCATACACAAGCCGAGCTTGTCGAGGCGCTCGGGGAAGTCATCGGACGAGACGTCGAACTCCAAGAAGTGAGCCTCGAGGCGTATGAAGGTGCGATGCGCGGCGCCGGCGTGCCGGAAGTGGCCATCCCGATTGTCGTCGGCATTCAAGACAGCATCCGCAACGGCTCGCTCGAGGTCGAGTCAAACGATTTCGAACTTTTACTCGGCCGGCCGGTGACGCCATTAAAAGAAGCGCTTAAACAATTGGTCGATACGTTATAAAACAAGCCGCGACGGCAAAGTCGCGGCTTGTTTTTACGTGTTGGCGCGTTGTTCGAGCTGTCCGGTCACGACGTCGAGCGTACCCGCGGTCGAGGCGAGCCGGTCCGACATGTGGCTCAGTTCTTTTTGAATCGCGACCTGTTCTTCCGTGGCTGACGCGACGTGCTCGATTTGATGCTGGAGTTCGTTCGCGGCGACTTTCGTCGAGGCGAGCCGTGTCTCGAGTGCTTCCATTTGCGCCGTCACGTGTTGACGGGTCTCTTGGATGGACGTAATTTTTGCATCGATTTCAGAGACATCCTCGGTCAGTCGGGTGAAGACGGCCGTGACGTCCGACGCGACACTTTGGCAGTTCTCGGTCGCATGTTTGAATAGCTTCGCCGAGTCGCGGACGACCGTCGTATCCTCCATTAATCCGCCGAGTACGCGTGTCATTTCAGATGCGTACTCGCGAGATTGAACGGCGAGCTTTCCGACTTCGGCCGCGACGACGGCGAATCCACGTCCGGCTTCCCCAGCACGTGCCGCTTCGATTGAAGCGTTCAAGGCGAGCATGTTCGTCTGTTCGGAAATCGTCTCGACGTGTTGCAAGATGGCTTGAATCTCGCTCGAACGGTTCGACATCGTCGTGACGACGTCATCGAGCCGCGTCGATTCGCCGATGATCTCTTCGACTTTCGCTTCCATGCGCTGCATGTCACGGTTACCCGCGACCGCGTCCGAGGCGATACGTGACGAGGCGTTCGCCGTCTGGGCCATCCGTTCTTGGATGAGGGCGGTCAGGGAACGGATCGCTTGAATCTCGTCCGCCCCGTGCGTCATCGACGTCTGTTGGTCGGTCGCATGGGCGACGATCGGGTCGACCGAGACGGCAATCTGTTCACCAGACTCGAGCGATTGACTCGCGGCGGCCTCGAGTTCGGCGGCGTGTTCTTTTAATGACGTCACGAGACGGCTCGCGTCCGCGACGGCTTGGTCGAGCAGCCGTTTCGTCTCGTCCTCGTTCGCTTTCGCGCGGGCAGACTCCAAATTTCTGAAATGGATCTGCGTGACGAGCACAGCGCTCAACAAGATCAAATACACGGCGTGGACGAGCAGAAGGCTGAACGGATAGTCGCTCGTGCCGCAAATGATCTCGGGGAACAAGAAGTACCCGGCCAAATGCTGCACGGCGAAGATGACGGTGCTGTATAGGATCAAGTCGATGCGGCGCATGAACGACAAGATCGCCAAGACGACGAAAATCGAGAAGTGATACTCGACGAGCCCTTGACCGCCGGCGACGGTCGAGATGCTCGAAAACGTCAGCGTCAGCATCATCCAGTACGGGAACGAGCGGGGGTGTCTCCGTTCGCTCACCAGCATGCAGATGAAGAAGACGACCGGGATCGCGAACAGCACCCATGCCGCGAGCGGATACGGATAACCGGTCGTGCCGTTCCGTAGGACGGTATAGGCGTAAGCAAAATCGGTGAAACGGTGGAGCAGGTGGACGATGACGGACGTCAAGACGATGACGAGCGTCGTCACGAGCATCAATTGATTACGTTTCGTTGAACTCATACAGATTCCTCACATTCGTAAATTAGTTCGATATGGCTACTTTATTATCGGACGGACGTCCCGAATGTTGATTGAAATTACACATTGGATGAGACGGGAAGTCGAAAGAAGCGAGGGGCTCACGGCCCCTCGCTCATTTTCGTGACGTATTCGTGTTCCATTTGTTATAGAAGTTATAAGGCGGCGTGGTGTCCGTGATCGTCGTGAACACGTATTGCTCTCGCTTCAAATGACGAAGGATATAGTCGAGTGAGGCCGCGGACGTCGACTGGTCGTGCATCAAGACGACCGAGGCGACTTGTTTCGCCCGATTGGCGCGCACCTTTTGAATCGTGTCGAACTGAAGCAGGCGCGGGTCGTCTTTTCGTTTCCAATCGAGACTGTCGACGTTCCAGTCCCACATAGGGAACCCGGCCGTTGTCATCGCGTCGCGGTGGCGCTTCGTCATATGCGGCACACTTCCATACGGCACGCGCATGACGTTCGTCTTCACCCCGGTCGTTTGGAAGATGAGCTGCTGGACGTGCTTCATCTCCGTGACGGCGGACTTCGGTGACTTGTAGAACGCTTTTTTGTCGTGGGTCATGCTGTGCAGACCGAGCGCGTGTCCTTCGGCGACGATCCGTTTCAACACGTCCTCGTTGCCTTTGACCTGTTTGCCGAGGATGAAAAATGTCGCTTTCACTTGGTGCTTCTTGAGCACGTCGAGCAACAACAGCGTCTCGGGGCGGGGGCCGTCGTCAAACGTCATGTAGACGAGCTGTTTGTCGTCATGGCGGACCGCTTTCTCCGTAGCTGAAACAGGCAAAGCCAAGCTGACGAATAGACAAAGCAATAGGCTTGATACTAGCCATTTTCTCAATGTGATCGTGTCTCCCCACTCGAATTGATTCTCATTTCCATTCTCGATTGTACGGCAAGGAAGGGAGACGGTTCAATCGCTTCTTTCCACGAAAAGGAAATCAGATTTACATTAATCCGAGCCACTTTTGGACAGGCTTTCGGAAATAGTAGGTGACCCCGATCAGACTCACGAAGACGAGGGCGGCGATGAAGACTGTCGTCACACTCCCCGAGGCGAGGCTCGCCCCTAAAAAGCTATAGGCGAGCGTCCCGGGGATCATCCCGAGCACGGTCGCGAGGAGAAATGATCGGAAGCGGACTTTTGAGATGCCGGCCGCGTAGCTGAGCAAATCGAAACTGACGAGCGGGATGAGCCGCAACACGAACACGTAGAGGAAACCGCGCTGTTCCATCTGCGTGAACAGCTTCTCCGACCACGGATAACGGTCGACGTTGAGCACCGAGCGGCCGAACAAGCGGGCCATGACGTACCCGGTCACGGCCGCCGCGGTCGCGCCGACGATGATGTATAACACCCCGGGCCAGACACCGAACGCGAGCCCGGCACCGAGCGAGAGGACAGACGTCGGCAAGAAGATGAGCGGGCCGACCGCGTAGATGAGGATGAACACGAGCGGTCCCCACCAGCCGAACGACAAGACGACGTCACGCACGTCGGACGGACGTAACTCGTAATGGAAGTGCGTGAGGTAGATGAGGCTTCCGAACAACATGAGCAGAAGACTGAGTTTGAGCCGACGTGGCATGAGAATCATTCCTTTCCAATCCGTTGCTCTTTTTCTAAGCGTATCGTATTTTTCCGTAAAGTGACGGTGAGCCAGCTTACAGAATATGCTCGCGATGTGTTCATCGGTCGATGAAAATGCAAACTTAGGTCAACGTATGTGCCATCTCGCTTCAGGATGACGTTCTTTCGCACGATAAAGCGTGTGGGAGGGATGATAGTGAAAAATTTAAACATGTCTAGGAAATTTGCGGTGCTCATCACCGTTTTCATCATGACGCTCGTCGTCATCGCCGCGCTCAGCCACACGCTCATCGGGCGGATGGCCGACACGGGCGAGGAAATTTATGAAGAGCGGTTGGTGCCAATTCGCGTGCTCGGTCAGATTCGCACGGACAACCGGGCGCTCGACGGATACTTGCTGGAGTTGATGTTGACGTCCGACATCGACCGAAACAAGGAACTGCAGGCGAACATCACCGATCGCCGTAACAGCATCGGCAACAACTTGGCGCTATTCAACGACACGTTCTCATCGACGGACGAGACGGTGACGCAACAAGTTGAGAAGTTGAACAAAGAGATTGTCGCCTATTTGGAAGGGACAGAAGTCGTCTTGCAACCGGCTCTCCGTAACGAGAATGCAGCGGCCTACCGTATGTATTTGGACGATTTGCGGCCGGTCCGGTTGAACCTCGTCGAGACGGCCGCGGCCGTCATGGACGGCATCAATCAAGAAGCCGAGGCGGCGAGCATCGCGATGCAGGATGACCGAAACCGGTCGGTGCTCACGTTTTGGGTACTCGTCGCGATCGGTGCCCTCGCCTCGATCGGGCTCGGCGTGTACATCACGCGGCTCGTCGTCCGTCCCGTCCGTGAGCTGAACGCGCTCATGGGCCGGGCCGGTGCCGGTGATTTGACGGTCGAGAGCAC
Source organism: Exiguobacterium aurantiacum DSM 6208 (assembly GCF_000702585.1). Classification (GTDB taxonomy): domain Bacteria; phylum Bacillota; class Bacilli; order Exiguobacteriales; family Exiguobacteriaceae; genus Exiguobacterium; species Exiguobacterium aurantiacum. The sequence continues at coordinate 959,864 of NZ_JNIQ01000001.1, forward strand.
GTATTCGTCACGGGATGAGCTCGGTTCGCTCACGCAGTCGTTCAATCAAATGAAAGACAACTTGCGCGAGCTGATCCACCAAGTTTCGCAGACGTCGGGCCGTGTCGCCGTGTCGTCGGACGATTTGAAGAACAACGTCGAAGAGACGACGAAGGCGACGGAGATGGTCGCCGTCACGATGGAAGAGATCGCCTCCGGATCGATGCGTCAATTGACGCGGGTGAAGGAATCGAACGATACGCTCACCGAACTGACGACCGGCATCCACCACGTCTCGAACAGTGCCCAGCAGATGACATCCTTATCGGAAGGGGCGCTTCAAAAGGTCGGGACCGGAAACGACCTCGTCGACACGCTCGAAGATCAGCTCGAAGCGATGAATGAGAAAGTGAAGCTGTTGCAGGACGTGATCGAACAGCTCGACGTCCGCTCGCAAGAGATCGGGACGATTACCGGCACGATCTCCGGCATCGCCGAACAGACGAACTTGCTCGCCTTGAACGCGGCCATCGAGGCGGCCCGGGCCGGGGACCAAGGACGCGGCTTCGCCGTCGTCGCCTCGGAAGTCCGGAAGCTCGCCGAAGAGTCGGCCGTCGCGACGAAGCAGATCGCATCCTTGATCGGTGACACGCAAACCGAGACGAAGCAAGCGGTCGCGACGATGCACGTCGTCGAAGGGGACATGCGTCATAGTGTCGTCAACGTCCAACAGGCGGGCCTCGCGTTCGATGACATCAAGCAGGCAATCGAGGCGGTCGGCCAAAAAGTCGAAGAAGTGTCCGGTGCCGTCCAGGAGATGGCGGCCGGCGCGACCGAGATTTTGACGTCCGTGAACGAGATCCAAGGCATCACCGAGACGACCGCGACCGAGACGGAGAACGCGTCGGCGGCGACGGAAGAACAGATGGCGTCGATGGAGGAAATCACGGCCTCGGCCCAAGAACTATCGAACATGGCGGACGAGATGCGCCAGATGACGAAAAAATTCAACGTATGACAAAGAGGACAGGTCGTGTGCGACCTGTCCTCTTAGCGTTGCTCATATGCTCGGATCCATTCCGCCGGCGTCATCTTCGAGACGAGTTCACCGATCAGCTCATACGGGATATGCTTGACGTTGCCGAACCGGATACAGCTCTTGCCCATATCGAGCTTCGTCGGCACTTGCGCGGCGTACGCCTCCTCGAACCAACGGAGCAGCGCCGAGTCACTATAGACGCCCATATGATAGAGTGCGACATGCCGCTTCTGGGCGATGACGCTCAAGAACGGGAGCGGTGTGCCCGGTGTGACGTGATACCCGGACGGATACGTCGACAGCGGGACGACGTAGTGGACGCCTTTGCCATCGGTCGTCTTCTCGAAACCGTCGGGTAGATTCGCGTCGATGACGTCGATCAAGCGGATGAAGGCGTCGAGCCGTTTGTCGTCGACGAGTGTCGTGTAGTCCATCAGAGTTTCCCTCCTCGTAAAATCTTCTCCATCGCCTTGCCCTTGGCGAGTTCATCGACGAGTTTGTCCAGATAACGGATCTCGCGCATGAGCGGTTCCTCGACGTTCTCGACACGGACGCCGCAGACGACGCCTTTGATGAGCGTGCGGTCTTCGTTCATCTTCGGTGCCGTTGCGAAGAACGTGTCGAAGTCGACCTCGGACGCGAGTTGTCGTTCGAGCCCGTCCTCGTCATAGCCGGTCAGCCAACGGATAATCGTGTCGACTTCCTCTTTCGTTCGGCCTTTCCGTTCTGCTTTCGCGACGTAAAGCGGATAGACGCTCGCGAAGCTCGTCGTGTAAATGCGGTGTGCCATGAAATCCCCTCGTTTCGTGGAGTGATAGCTATATTTTCTCACATTGAAAGACGTGAGACATAAGTTATTTTTTGTTGCAAATGCAATAAAATGAGTTAAACTGAACATAATGTAGAGTAAATACAACATTCGGGAGGATTGTATGAGAGACCATCTACGCGAGGTTGGGATGATTGCCCGTGCGCTCGACTCGATCAGCAACATCGAGTTCAAAGAGCTCGAGCTGACGAAAGGGCAATATCTTTATGTCGTCCGAATCTGCGAAGAGCCGGGCATCATCCAAGAAAAGCTGGCTGAACTCATTAAAGTCGACCGCTCGACGGCTGCGCGCGCGATTCAAAAGCTTGAACGGGAAGGATTCATTCGACGAGTCGACGACCCGCACAACAAGAAGATCAAGCGACTCCATCCGACCGAGAAAGGACAGGCGGTCTATCCGCTAATCCTCCGCGAGCATGACCATTCAACGGACGTGGCGCTCGCTGGTCTCTCGGATCAAGAAGCCGAACAGTTGCTCCGTTTGTTGAAGCGGGTCCGTCACAATATCGAAGGGGATTGGGAAACGGTCAAGCGAGGTCACAAACGAGAATACTAAAGGGGGAAGCAACATGATCACCATCAAAGCTTGCACGATCGAAGACGTCGACACGCTCCGGGACATCAGCATCGAGACGTTCACGGAGACGTTCGAAGCCGACAACGACCCGGCACATCTCGCGGCGTATCTCGAACGGGCGTACAACGTGCCGCAACTTAGAGCGGAACTTGCGAATCCGGACTCGACGTTCTTTTTCGCCATGCTTGACGGGGAACTTGCCGGGTATATGAAAGGGAACGCCAACAACGCCCAAACGGAGGCGATGGGCGAGGGGGCGTTCGAGCTCGAACGGATTTACGTGCGTCGCACCTTCCAAGGGAGCGGCGTCGGCAAGGCGTTGTATGATCAGGCGATCCAACGCGCGAACGAGTTGAATAAACGTGAAATCTGGCTCGGCGTCTGGGAGCATAACGAGAAGGCGCTCGCCTTCTATAAAAGGCATGGCTTCGTCCAGACCGGGTCCCACACGTTCTATATGGGCGACGACGCCCAAACCGATTTGATCATGGCCAAGCCGCTTCGTCCGTGACCCATTCCAATATTCCGGATAGATCTTCATAGACGGCGTCAGGGGTCAAGTCAGGCATGTCGAGCGGTTTCCCGTCGCGATTGATCCACGCGGTGTGGAACCCGAAGTTTTTCGCCCCGGCGATATCCCAGCCGTTCGAGGACAGAAACAATACCTCGTCCCGCTCTAGCCCGCTGTTCTTGAACCAATGCATATACGCGGCCGGTGACGGTTTCGCTTGTTTGACACCGTCGACGCTGACGAGCTCCTCGAACAGGTCGGTGAAGCCGGCGTTATGGATGAGCGCGGTGAGCATCGCGTCCGTCCCGTTCGACAGCACGACGGTCCGTTTTGCGTGAAGTTCGTTTAACACACCTGCGACCTCATCGTACGGCGACAGTTCGGTGTACTTTGCGATCAACGCGTCCTCGGTTTCAGGTGTCCACGTCACGCCGGTCGCCGACAAGGCGTAGCGGAGCGCTTCGCGTGTGACGACGGAAAAATCGGCATAGCGACCCATGATGTGGCGGGTGAAGAAGTAGTCGAGCTGTTTCGTCCGCCATATCTCGCTGATCTGTTCACCTTTCCCGGGAAATTGGTCGTCACACGCCGTCTTGATGGAATGGACGTCAAACAACGTCCCGTACACATCGAACACGAACGCTTGAATTTTCGGTTTCATAATAACCCCTCCTCAAGTCATGTAGCGTCATCTTGTCTTTACCCTACTTGACGCGGCTTAGACGAGGGGAAACTAGATAGGAGGAGTTGGATGTACGTCCCAAAATTATACGCTGTGACCGACCCGAAAGAAGTCCACGCTTTTTTGAAGGCCCATCCTTTCGGCACCGTCGTCACATATGACGGGCATAAGCCGATCGCGACGCACGTACCGCTCCGTCTGCATGAGACGGACGGACAGCTTTCGTTCACGACGCATATCGCCAAACATAATCCGCAATGGAAAACGATTGAACAACAGACGGTGCTCGTCATCGTCCAAGGGCCGGACGCCTATGTCTCGGCGTCGTGGTACGGCCATGAGGACGTGTCGACGTGGAACTATCAGGCGGTCCATCTCTACGGGAAGGCGACGATCATGACCGAGGCGGAGCTCGAGGACGAATTGGCTGGCTTGCTCCGGGACCATGAAGGGGAGCGGGGAGATGCCGTCGTCTGGGAAGAGCTGTCGGAACCGGTCAAGCGTCAAAAATACGGTGTCGTCGGCTTTCGAATCGACGTCTCAGACATCGAGGCGGCGTTCAAGCTGAGCCAAAACCGGAACGACGAAGATTATGCGCGCATCGTCTCCGAGCTCGAAGCGGAAGGCTGTCCGATGGCCGATGTCATGCGTGAGCGACGCCCTTGATTCATGGACTGGACGTCTAAGCCGCGTCGCAGTGTACCCTCAATCGTCAACCCAATTTTTTAGGAAGTGAGCGAAAATCAATGAAAATGAAAAGGATTGTGCGAATACTAGGGTGGTTGCTTGTCATCCTCGCTTTGGTTGAACTGGCGACGGATTGGCCAGACCCACCGAATCCACCGATTGAACACACGTTTGAGGAACCGATTGCGTTTCCGTTTGAGATCACTCGACGTTACAGATTTTACGAACGGGAAAGCCGATACCGGGCATAGCCCGCCTTTAGGCATGGGATGAAAGTGAGTTCGGATGTGAAGAACATCCGACATTCGGGTATATATATTCCATAGACAAGTACAAGTCTCTAAAACGCCCGTGTCCATCGCACCTTGAGAATCGTATCCGGTTCGGTCACGAAAACATGTGACCGGTAAAACGATGCCTGTCGTCACGTAAAAGACGCTAAAACATCAGGTGGACACACCTGCAACAACCTGTGGTGGATGGTAACAGTCCATCAGCCTGAGAACCTATATGGTCTGTCTCAGGAGGGGTGATGGCACACCCTCATCTGAAGGCTTGAGCAAAACAGAAATGGACTGCGCTCGCACAAGCACTTCAGAATCCCAAGGTTTCAATCGTGGGAGTGTCAAACAGAAGTTGACATCGGTGTGCCGCATCATCTTCATAGTTTCGTGTTTCATTATGTGAATGAAGAGACGACTCAAGAACTAAGCTACATCGTCGACAAAGTCATCGATGAACCGAATGACGTGGCGGATCTCTCGTTATATGGGGAGCAATACATACTTGCGGACGAGACATCGGCTTTCTTTGACGAGACGGAATCGACGTCACAAGCATTGTGGTGGCAGAACAAAGACGGTTTCACGGCACGAATCATCTACTACATTGATGGCAATACGGTCGAACTCGATGACGAGAGCCGCTTGTCCGTCCAACAACTGATCAATTTGGCCAACCAAACGTTATGACGGCAGCCCGCCTCTCGCCAATCGAGACACGCGGGCTGTTTCTCTTTTTCCTCAACTATCTTGAAGTTCAGATTGACAGGGGTCTCCAATTCATCCTATACTCATAAATGATAATGATTATCAGTGTCGGTGATAACGCATCGTCATAGAAGAGAAAAAGGGGATTACAACGTGAAAAAGCATAAGAAGATGTTACATATGTTTTTGTTCGTCTCAGTGTTCATGCTCGTGCTCGCCGGTTGCGGCTCGAACACAGAAGAACCAGCGACGACGGATGAGAACTCAGAGTCAGCAGAAGGTTACCCGATCACGATCAAGCATGCGCTCGGTGAGACGGTCATCGAAGAGAAGCCAGAACGCGTCGCGACGGTCGGGTGGTCGAACCAAGACGTCGCCCTCGCGCTAGGCGTCGTCCCGGTCGGTTTCTCGGCTGCGAACTACGGCGTCCAAGACGGCAGCGGCGTCTTGCCGTGGACAGCAGAGAAGTTGAAAGAACTCGGTGAAGACAACCCGAACGTCTACCAGGACACGGACGGCCTCGACTTTGAAGCGATCGCCGACTCACAGCCAGACGTCATCTTGGCCGCCTATTCAGGCATCACGCAAGAAGACTACGACACGTTGACACAAATCGCACCGGTCGTCGCGTACCAAGAGACGCCTTGGGTATCATCTTGGCAAGACACGGTCCTTTACAACGCGATGGCGATGGGCATGGAAGCAGAAGGCAAGCAGTTGATTGCCGACACAGAACAGCTCATCGCGGACAAAGCGGCGGAAGTACCGGACATGCAAGGCAAGAAAGGCGCGTTCGTCGCCTTGAGCCCTGGCGACTTGTCGAAGTTCTACATCTACACGACAGGTGACCCGCGCGGTGCCTTCATCGAAGAGCTCGGCATGGAGTACCCGCAAAACATTAAAGACCAACTCGAAGAAGGCAGCTTCTACCTCGAGTTCAGCTCAGAGAACGCCGACATCTTGAACGACCTCGATCTCTTCGTCGTCTACGGGAACGAAGAGACGCTCAAAGAGCTTCAAGCGGACCCGCTCTACGGCAAAGTACCGGCCATCGAGCGCGGCTCGGTCGTCTTGATTGAAGACAACACGCCGCTCGCGGCAGCCGGGACACCGTCACCGCTCTCGATCGAATACACGATCGACGAGTACGTGAAACTCGTCTCGGAAGCACTCGAGAAAGTCGAGTAATTAAATGAATACGCTGAAGAAGTTGCAAACGCCGAAACGGTTTCCTCTCATCTTGATGGGGTCACTCGTCTTGCTCGTTGTCTGCATGCTCGCTTCACTTGCTTTCGGCTCACGGACAGTCGGATGGGATGAACTGCTTGACGGTTTATTCCGTCCGGCTGTTCAGTCGTATGAAGCGGACATCATCCGGCAGCGAATCGTGCGGACGATCTTTAGTCTCATGTGCGGGGCGGCGCTCGGCGTCTCGGGCGCGTTGATGCAGTCGGTCACAAGAAACCCGATCGCCGACCCGAGCATCCTCGGGGTGAACACGGGGGCGGCCCTGTTCGTCGTCGTCGGGATCGCGTTCTTCAATATCTCGTCGTCGTCGGACTACATTTGGTTCGCGCTCGTCGGGGCGCTCCTGACGGCCGTGTTCGTGTTCGGCATCGGTTCGCTCGGCCGGGGCGGGGCGACACCGCTCAAGCTCGTCCTCGCCGGGGCGGCGACGAGTGCGGCCTTGTCGTCGCTCGTCATGGCGATCATGATCCCACGCTCGAACGTCATGGACCAGTTCCGGTTCTGGCAAGTCGGGAGCGTCGGTGCCGGCAACATGGATTCAATCATGACGTTCTTGCCGTTCTTTATCAGTGGGATCGTCATCGCCATCCTCGCGGCCCCGTCGTTGAATATTTTAGGGCTCGGGGAAGAGCTCGCCAAAGGGCTCGGCGTCCGGATCGGCACGCTCAAACTGATCGCCTCGTTCGCAGGCGTGATTCTTTGCGGTGCGGCGACGGCGCTCGCGGGGCCAATCGGCTTCATCGGGCTCCTCGCGCCGCACTTGGTCCGTTTGACGATCGGGCCGGACGAACGGTTCGTCATCCCGATGTCGGCGCTCGCCGGGGCGATTCTGCTCACGTTCGCCGACGTGACGGGACGCTTGCTCGGTAGCCCGGGCGAACTCGAGGTCGGGATCGTCACCGCCTTTATCGGGGCGCCGATTTTGATCGCGTTGACGATGAAAGTGAAGGTGCGTGACTTATGATGCAAAAACCATTTCAACCGATGATTCAAAACAGTAGACGGCGTCGGCAGCGGACCGTCGTCGTGACGCTCGTCCTCAGCCTGCTCGCGCTCGCCTTGAGCGCCTTGATGCTCATGCTCGGCAACACGATTTATCCGGTCGGGGACGTCGTCCGCGTCTTGCTCGGGGCCGACGTGCCAGGGGCGTCGTTCGCCGTGAACACGATCCGCCTGCCGCGCATGCTCGCCGGCGTGTTCGCCGGGATCGCGTTCGGGGTCGCCGGTACGGTGTTCCAGACGATGCTCCGCAACCCGCTCGCCAACCCGAACGTCATCGGCATCACGACCGGTTCGAGTGCGGCGGCCGTGTTCGGCATCGTCGTCCTACAAGCGAGCGATACGTTCGTTTCCGTCATCTCGGTCATCGGCGGACTGTTGACGGTACTCGCCATCTACTTCTTGTCGAAGAGCGCCGCGTTCTCGATCGGACGTCTCGTCTTGGTCGGGATCGGAATCCAGGCGATGCTGACGGCCGTCATTAACTATCTTCTCCTCATCAGTCGTCAAAACGACGTCGGGACGGCGATGCGCTGGTTGAGCGGGAGCTTGAACGGTGCCAAGATGGAGTCGCTCCCGCCGCTCATGATCACGGTCGCGCTCTGTCTGCCGGTCGTCATCTGGCTCAGCCGCCAGCTCCAGATTTTAGAGCTCGGGGAGATGACGGCGACGTCGCTCGGTGTCCGGACGAACCAGACGCGGGTGCTCCTCATCATCGCCTCGGTGCTCATGCTCGCGCTCGCCACGGCGACGACCGGACCGATTGCCTTCATCGCCTTTCTCGCGGGACCGATCGCGAAGCGGCTCGTCGGGGACGGGCGTTCGACGATCATTCCGGCCGGGCTCGTCGGTGTCGTCTTGGTGCTCGCCGCCGACCTGATCGGCCAGTTTGCCTTCACGGCGCGCTATCCGGTCGGTGTCATCACCGGCATGGTCGGGGCACCGTATTTGATTTTCCTCTTGATTCGGATGAACAAAAAAGGGGAGTTTTGACACTCCCACGATTGAAACCTTGGGATTCTGAAGTGCTTGTGCGAGCGCAGTCCATTTCTGTTTTGCTCAAGCCTTCAGATGAGGGTGTGCCATCACCCCTCCTGAGACAGACCATATAGGTTCTCAGGCTGATGGACTGTTACCATCCACCACAGGTCGTTGCAGGTGTGTCCACCTGATGTTTTAGCGTCTTTTACGTGACGACAGGCATCGTTTTACCGGTCACATGTTTTCGTGACCGAACCGGATACGATTCTCAAGGTGCGATGGACACGGGCGTTTTAGAGACTTGTACTTGTCTATGGAATATATATACCCGAATGTCGGATGTTCTTCACATCCGAACTCACTTTCATCCCATGCCTAAAGGCGGGCTATGCCCGGTATGGGCTTTCCCGTTCGTAAAATCTGTAAGCGGAGAGTCACGTCTATGGATGTGACTCTTTTCATGTGAAAGCGCCATCAAAAAGTCGTTGACTTTGCTTCGTGGGGAGTGTATGCTAAAAATCCTGCCCAAAAAAGAGAGGCACGGGAACTGGCATCAGTTCATTTCGAGTCAGAGAGGACAATGATCCCATGAACCAACAACAATTAGTCGAGCGCGCCCGCCAAGTGAAAGAGAACGCCTACTCCCCATATTCGAATTTCCGTGTCGGAGCGGCGCTTCTCATGAAGGACGGAACGGTCATCAACGGCGTCAACGTGGAGAACGTGTCGTTCGGTGCGACGAACTGTGCCGAGCGCACAGCGATTTACACGGCCATCGCACAAGGATATAAAAAGGGTGACTTCGAAGCCGTCGCGGTGTCAGGTGACACGGTCGACTTCTTGCCGCCATGCAGTATCTGCCGCCAAGTGCTCGTCGAGTTCGGCGACCCGGACTTCAAAGTGTTGATGACGAACGGCGAAGCCGAGATTAAAGAAGTGACGCTTGACGAACTCGTCCCGTTCGCGTTCACAGAACTAGAAATGTGATGAAACAAAGCCTTGCCGACAACCGGCAAGGCTTTGTTTGTTAGCGCCATTTGTTGAAGAAGTTGTGCGGATTTTTGATGCCGTGTAGCGTCCGGAACTCATAGCCGCGCTTTTTCGAGTGGCGCAAGATATAGTCGAGCGCGGTCGGGGTGATCGAGTGGTCGTGCGTCAAGATGATCGAGGCGACATTCGCTCGGTAGTTCGCGTTCAATCGGGCGAACACTTGGTTTTGGACGCGGCGATTGTCTTTCTTGTAGCGGTAGTCGAGACTGTCGACGTTCCAGTCCCACATTTGGAAGCCGGCCCTCGTCATCGCTTGCCGATGCGCCGATGTCATGTACGGGTCGCTTCCATATGGGGTGCGGACGATGTTCGTCTTGACGCCTGTCACTTGGAGCACGAGCTTCTGTACTTGTTGCATCTCACGCACGGCCGTCGTCGGCGTCCGGTAAAACTTGTGCCGGTCGTGCGTCATGCCGTGAAGCGCGATGAGGTGACCTTCGGCGACGATTCGACGAAGCATTTTCTCGTTGCCTTTGATGTTGTTGCCGAGGATGAAAAACGTGGCTTTGACCTTGTGTTTCTTCAACACGTCGAGCAGTGCGCCCGTCTGACGGTGTGGACCATCGTCAAACGTCAAATAGATGAGACTGCGGTCGTTATACGCTTTCGGACTCGATGCGGCGGCTTGTGACAATGGGCTGATCAACAGACAAGCTAACACGAGCAACAGAAAACTCTTCTTCATCATATTGGCCCTCCTTACAAGTGAACGAAGGGGGTGGACGGTGCCGATGTAAACATATGGTACCCTTTACCCGATTGAGATATCGGCAATCAAAAACCGCCATCGAATCGTTCGATGGCGGTTAGTTTTTGGCCTCGTTCAGCGTCTCCGTCCGGCACGGATGATAAAACGATATTCCTCGCTCTTGAAATACGTCTCGGTGAACTCGAAACGGCTGCCGTCCATAAGGAACGAGTAGAGCTGGACTTTGAGCACGGGTGTCCGTTCGCTCACCCCGAGCATCTCGGCGATATCTTTTGATGGGAGCACCGGGATGAATTCTTGGACGCTGTCCGCGATTTTGAGTCCTTTCACGTCTTCGATATAAGCGTACTTCGACTGCGTCATCACTTCATACGTCAAGTCGGGGAAGAGTTTGAGCGGAAGGTACGTGTCCTCGACGATGAGCGGCTCGCCGTCGGCGAACCGTTGCCGTCGCACGTAAAAGACGAGGTCACCTTCTTCGAGTTCGAGTGCTTCCCGGACTTTCTCACTCGGTGGCTGCAAGGTGAACGTGAGCACTTTGTTCGTCACATCTTTCCCTTCACGCCTCATATCTTCGGTAAAACTTTTCAGCTCATACATATTGTGCTCGATCTTTTCGGACTGGACGTACGTGCCGCTCCCTTGGCGCTTCCACAATAGTCCTTCCTCTTGGAGAAGTTTGACCGCCTGACGGACGGTGACCCGGCTGACGCCGAACTCTTCGACGAGCTGTGCCTCGGTCGGGATTGCCTCGCCGGGCGCCCACGTGCCGGACTCGATGAACGCACGCATTCGTTGCGCGACTTGCTGATAAAGCGGTGACTTTGCTTTCATGGTGGACCCTCCGATGCGACTTGGATTCATACGTTCAGTATACACGAAATAAAATGTTTTCAAAATTAGTGTTGACGATTAAGATAATATGTATTAAATTTGTATTGTAATCAATAAGATATGTATTTGAAAGGGGAACGCACACATGAAACAAGGACAACGCCTCGTCGTCGTAGGTGGCGGCAGCACGTACACGATCGGTATGATCATGAGTTTGATTGAAGAGAAGGCTCACTTCCCACTACGTTCAATCACGTTTTACGATACGGACGGTGACCGCCAAGAGCGCGTCGCCAAAGCGACTGAGGTCATCTTGCGTGAGCATTATCCAGAGCTCGAGCTGTTCGAATATACGACGGACAAAGAGTACGCCTTCCGCGATAAAGATTTCTTCTTCGTCCAAATTCGGACGGGCGGTTTGGAAATGCGCGAAAAAGATGAGCAGATTCCGCTCCGTCACGGCGTGGTTGGACAAGAGACGTGTGGACCGGGCGGGATGTCGTATGGGATGCGCTCGATCGGGGACATGATTGATCTCGTCGCCGACATCCGTCAAGGTTCACCGGACGGTTGGATTTTGAACTATACGAACCCGGCCGCCATCGTCGCCGAGGCGTTGAAGCGTGCCTACCCGAACGATAAAAAGGTTTTGAACATCTGTGACATGCCAGCCGCGATCATGGTCAGTTACGCGAAGATTCTCGGCAAAGAGATTTGGGACCTCGTGCCAGAGTACTTCGGACTCAACCACTTCGGTTGGTTTACAGGCATTTATGACAAAGAAGGCAATGAGCTGACAGAAGACATCAAGCGCGCCATCTTGGAGGACGGGTTCATCCCGGAAGACTCGGAGATCGCCAACGATCCGTCTTGGATCAAGACGTTCAAACAAGTCGAGAAGATGCTCACCGACTTCCCGGAATACTTGCCGAACACGTATCTCCAGTACTACTTGTATCCGTCGGACATGGCGGAGAAGGAAGACGTGGAAAACACGCGGGCCCGTCAAGTCATCAACGGCCGCCAACAGCGCGTCTTCTCGATGTGCGATCAAATCATCGCCGACGACTCGCTCGAGAACGCGCATCTTGAAGTCGATATTCACGGCTGCTACATGATCCGCGTCGCGGCGTCCCTTGCCTACAACAACGGCGACATCTTCATCGTCATGGTGAAGAACGACGGCATCATCGCCAACTTGCCGGACGATGCGATGGTCGAAGTGCCGGCGATGCTGACGAACCGAGGGCCAAAGCCGTTCGCGGTCGGGCACATCCCACGCTTCTATAAAGGGATGATTGAAGGACAACTCGCTTACGAACAGCTCGTCGTCGATGCCTACTTCGAGAACAGCTATGAGAAAGCGCTCCAAGCACTGACGCTCAACCGGACCGTCGTCGACGCGCCGGTCGCCCGTCAAATCCTTGACGATTTGATTAACGAGAACGAAAACTATTGGCCGGCGCTCAAACAACGTGAGACGGTCGCACGCTAAAGACGAAGGGGAGTTATTCCCCTTTGTTCGTTTTGTGAATTGATAACGCTTACACATGAGGAGTGAATCAAATGAGTCAATGGTTCGGGTATTTCAAAAATTCGGGAAGGCGCTCATGGTACCAGTCGCGCTCTTGCCGGCGGCCGGTATTTTACTTGGTCTCGGCGCGGCGCTAACAGGTCCGCTTGCAGAAAGTTGGACGTTTTTACAGAACGGGACGGTCGAAGCAATCAGTGCCGGGATGCTTCAAATTGGTTTGAGTATCTTCGCCAACTTGCCAATCATCTTTGCGATTGGCGTCGCGGTTGGTCTTTCCGGCGGGTCGGGAATTGCGGCACTTGCCGCACTCGTCGGCTACGTCATAATGAACACGACGATCTCGATTGCCCTTGGGATCACACCGGAAATGGCGGCTGAGAGCGGGGAATACGGCATGTTGCTCGGCATCCCGTCACTTGAGACGGGCGTGCTCGGCGGAATCGCGGTCGGCTTGCTCGCCGTCTGGGTGTACAAGAAGTTCCATACGTTCAATCCGCCCGAGATGCTCGGATTCTTCGCCGGAGATCGCTCGGTCGGGATCGTCATGGTCTTCTTCTCGATCATACTCGGCTTTGTCATGATGCTCGTCTGGCCACCGATTCAGTCTGGGCTCACGGCGATGGCGAACGTCATCGCGAGCGACGCGACGAATCCGGCCTACGTCGGCCTATACGGGATGCTCGAACGGCTGTTGATTCCGACCGGACTGCATCACATTTGGTATGCCCCGTTCTTATGGACATCACTCGGGGGTACGGCGACAGTCGGCGGCTCGATCGTGAGCGGGGATCAATATATTTTCCTCGCCCAAATCGCCGAAGGTGTCGACGTCACGGCCGGTCGTTTCATGGCCGGGAAATTCCCAATCGTCATGTTCGGCCTCCTCGGTGCGGCGTTCGCCATGTACCGTCAGGCAGACCCGGACAAGCGCCCGGTCGTCCGTGGTCTGTTGCTTGCTGCGGGAGGGACGGCGTTCTTGACCGGGATCACGGAACCGATTGAGTTCACGTTCTTATTCATCGCACCACTCCTTTACGTCGTACACAGCGTGTTGACGGGAGTGTCGTTCGCACTCATGTACGCACTAGACGCCCATATCGGTTGGGCCGGCGGTTCGGGATTGATTGACTACGTCTTGGTGAACGTGTTGCCAGGGACGCCACGTTGGTGGATGAACCTCGTCGTCGGGGCAGGTTTCTTCCTCGTCTATTACGGCATCTTCACGTTCGCGATTAAAAAATGGAACTTGGCGACGCCAGGCCGGGGTGGACAAGAGACGAAACTGTTCACTCGGAAAGACTACAATGACAAGAAAGCAGGAAAGACGTCGATTCAGACGACGGCGCTCGCCATCCAAGAGGCGCTCGGCGGCCGGGAGAACATCGTCGACATCGACGCGTGCTTCACTCGGCTTCGCGTCGAATTGAAAGACGTGTCAAAAATCGATGAGGACGAGTTAAAGGCGCTCGGCGCGGCCGGGGTCGTCAAAGTGAAAAATAACATTCAGGCCATCTTCGGGGGACGCTCAGACTTGTATAAGAATGAGTTGCTGAAACTGCATAAAGAGATGGATCAAGCGAATTGAACAAAGAGCCTAACCGGTATGCGGTTGGGCTCTTTGTGTGGAGTAGGTTAATCCAAAACAGACGAGGTACGGCAAAATTGGATGACGTTGATGAGCGTCGAGACGATGAGACCGATGGCAAACGACAACGTGATGACGCCGATGCCTTGCTCAAATTACTTTCAATCATATGAGCCGAAGGATTCATCCTCTGCAAAGTGTTAGTTCCTGTTTCAAGTATGCCTTATACTGATTTGGGTATAATTATGGATATAAATCATCGAATGGGGGAGAGAAACATGGCGACAATCACTTTTGAAAGAGCGCAGAAAAACTTGAAAGAAATTCTTAATCGAGTGCATGAAAATAGTGAAACGATTACCATCGTCCCAAAGAATGGTCACAATACCGTCATCATGCCCGAGCAAGAATACAATCAACTGATAGAGACGATGTATCTGCTACAGAGCCCTAAAAATGCCGAACGGCTCCTTGAGTCAGTTCGTCAGCTTCAACAAAAATCGACCTAAAATGGACTCACACCTATCCCGGTATGAGTCCATTTTCATTTGTATAACTCCCACAACTTGCTTGCCTGCTCCCGCATCATCTCCCGTAGTTCAATCGGCTCGACGACCTCGACTTCCGCTCCGGCGGCGAGCAATTGCCGCGAAAAGAACGGAAGCTCAGCTTCCGGCACGTCCCACTCATTCTTTTCGGCGATACCGGGTAATACGTCTTCAAGCAGACGGCGGCCGAGCGGCGTGAGATCGAGCCGAACGGTCACACCGGTTCGTTCATCACTCGCCTCGAGGAGCGTCTCCAAATCGCCCGCCTCGAACGTCTCTTCAAGCAACTGGACTGATTCGATGCGGTCAATCCGATATTGGCGTAGCCCGTACGCTGACAAACCATACACATACCACTTTAAATCGAGGAGCGCCATGCCGACCGGGGCGATCGTGAACGTACGTGATCCTTTCGTCGTCGCGTACGTCAGCTCGATTTTTTGTCTTCGTTCGACCGCCTGAAACACGTCTTTCGTGAACGGGGCAGGTGGTGCGGTCTTGTTCCCGAGCCAGAGGATGTTTTTCTCGAGCCGAGCAATTTTCGTCTCAAGGTCGTGCGGCAATTCGTTCACATACCAGTCGGACAAAGTGTCTCGCATGTCCCCGAACGGCACATCGGGAATCTGTTCCATCCATTTGAGCGTGAGGTACAGCGCGATCGCTTCTTGCTCCCGGAGTTGAAGCGGGGGCAGTAACCGGTTCGGCAACATCTCATAGCCACCACCCGTGCCTGAAATACTCCAAATCGGATAGCCGAGTTCTTCGAGCGTCAGCATGTCGCGTTGAATCGTCCGGACCGAGGCACCCGTCTCAAGAGCGAGTTCGTCAGCAGTGAACCGTCGCCCCCGATTCAACAGCCGAATCAACTGCAAATGTCGTTTTTTCATCTTATCCATTCCCGTCATGTTTTGTCGTGGTTCTCAAGTAAGCTGAACATATCACGAATGAAGGAGGAACGCATCATGGCAAACGTCGTCTTATATATCGCGACAAGTTTAGATGGAAAGATCACCCGCATGAACGACCAACTTGATTGGTTGTTCGAAGTCGAGGGGGAAGGGGACAACGGGTACGCCGGTTTCTATAAGACGGTCGGTGCCGTCATCATGGGGCGGAAGACGTATGAGGAAGTGCTCGTGCTCGAGCCGGACGGCTATCCGTATAAGGACATCCCGAACTATATTTTGACGCGACATCCGGACCGGGAAGCCGAGTACGTCACGTTCACGGACGAGCCGATCGAACAGCTCATCGAACGGTTGAAACAAGACATCGACGGAGATATATGGCTCGTCGGTGGAGGCGAGGTCGTCAAAGCAGCGATGGCGCACGACTTGATCGACCGTTATGAGATCGCCATCGCCCCGGTCGTATTAGGGGAAGGCATCCCGCTCTTCCCGGAAGGCACGCACGAGACGAAGTTGAGATTGACGAGCCAACGCGCGTCCGGACAGTTCGTCATGGTGACGTACGAGAAGGCATGAAAAATAGTCCATTACCGTAACGTTCGACTAACTCCACGTTATGGTGACAGACCAAAAGTTATAAAAATTCAATTGCAAAAAGAGATACAAAGTAGAGAATCGGAAGGAAGGTAATGACTAAACCGATGACTCTAGTTGATTTTTTCAACTGCATGACGAGACCAATAAACCATACCCCGAATAACAGTATCCAATAGTAGCTAGCCGCAGGTTGAGGTCCTTCTGCCATGCCACTTATCCCAAGAGCAACAATAGTGAGAGCGGTAACGATCAATCCCGTTATGATGTTCATTATAATCATCAACGTTTTATTCAATTTCTTTCCCCCTTCAATTTGATATATGTCTTGTAAGATGCTTTGGTTGGATCCCTCAAACGATTTCCTTTTCCTTTGTGAAAATGCCGACTAACAGTAGCGTGAGTCCAATGAAGAAAATAAAGGGGAAGATAAACCACATGATTAATCCTGCCCAACCATTTTGGACACTGATGGCATAGGAGAGTCCGATTGAAAAAGCTAATGCTGGCGAAATCGGAAGCATCAGAGCAATGCCCCATATTTTAAATTTCGACTTTCTCGACTCTCCTGTGCTAAACCAATAAGCCACAAATGCACCTATACCTGCAATGATATATCCAACCGCAATGGCCACCTAAATACCCCTTTCTCTTTAACTTATTGTGAAAATAAATGATTCTGAGATAAGCTACGACAACTTCAAACCTTTCGATATTTTCCATATATGTAATAAAATATCCTTTAATAATTCTAGTTATTCAGCAAATGATTGTACTCTGACGACGAATAGATTCTAGCACCTCCAACTGAATTCATTAAAAAGCCGAGCCCTCTAAGGACTCGGCTTATCTTATACATGCTTTCGTTGAAACTCAGAAATCGCCTCATACTCTTCCTCAAAGTGGCGCGACAATCGGATGTAGATCGGCAACAGCTCCCGGTAGACGGTCGTCGCCTCCATATTCGGCGTGTGTTCATGCGTCACTTGCGGCACGGCCGTGAAGTCGTCGATGTCGCCGAACGCATACTCGCCGAGCATGACCGCCCCGAGACACGAGCTCTCATGGCTCTCCGGGACGACGACCGGCGTGTCGAAGATGTCGGCCATCATTTGGCGCCACAGGCTCGACTGGGCGAACCCGCCCGTCGCATGAATCCGGTTCGGCGCGCCCGTCAACTCGTCGAGCGCGAGCATGACCGTATACAAGTTGAAGATGACGCCTTCTAACACGGCACGGATGAAGTGCTCGCGCTTATGATGGATGCTCAATCCGAAGAACGAACCGCGCGCGTTCGAGTCCCAGAGCGGTGCCCGTTCACCCATCAAGTACGGGTGGAACAACAGGCCGTCCGACCCCGGTTTTACCGTCTCGGCGATCCGTGTCAACACGTCATAGGCGTCCAGTCCGAGCCGTTTCGCCGTCTCGACCTCGCTCGCTGCGAACTCGTCGCGGAGCCAACGGAGGATGATGCCGCCGTTATTGACCGGCCCGCCGATGACCCAGTGTTTGTCGGTCAACGCGTAACAGAAGATGCGGCCTTTCGGGTCCTGGACCGGTTCCCGGACGACTGTGCGGATGGCGCCGCTCGTCCCGATCGTCACGGCGACGACACCCGGATTGAACGCCCCGACCCCGAGGTTTGAGAGCACCCCGTCGCTCGCCCCGACGACGAGCGGGAAGTCCCAACCGAGCGTCTGAGCGATGTCTGGTTTAAGAGCTAACATTTCGGTCGTGGGCACGAGCGCGGACAACTGCCGCGGCGTGACGCCGGCAATCATGAGTGCCTCCGTATCCCAGTCGCGCGTCTCCAAGTTGAACAGCCCCGTCGCCGAGGCGATCGAGTGGTCGACGACGTAGCTTCCGGTGAGGCGATAGAAGACGTATTCTTTGATCGAGACGAACTTGGCGGCGCGCGAGAACACGTCCGGCTGCTCATGTTTTAACCAACGCAGCTTCGACAGCGGCGCCATCGGGTGGACCGGCGTGCCGGTGCGCATATGGAGCGCGCTCGCGTCATACTCGCGCTTGATCTCTTGCGTGTACGGGTTCGCCCGGCTGTCGGCCCACGTGATGCTCCTTGTGAGCGGGTGTCCTGCTTCATCGAGGGCGATCAAGCTATGCATCGCCGAACTGAACGACGCGAAACGGACGGGACCGTCGGCGTGCGTGCGAACGGCCGAGACGGCCTCGAGGACGGCCCCGTAGATGACGACCGGGTCTTGCTCGGCCGTCTCCGTGTCTGGGGTGAGGAGCGGATACAGGACGTTATGTACCGCGAGTTGCTGGTGATTAAAAAACAGGACGGCTTTCGTGCTCGTCGTCCCGATATCGACGCCGATGGTGTACACACCAATCACTTCCTAACTGTAATGTAGTCCAAGAACTTGCTGTGAACCTTCTTGACACTATCCTTCCCGAAAACTGCCTTCACTAAAATCATCGACGCTAGATTCTACATGAAAAAGCTGACCCACGGTGAGGTCAGCCCAATGTTATTTCCGCTTGATTTGCTCGGCCACTTTCTTGACGACTTTCTCGACGCCGCCTGGCGCTTCCAGATCGTGATGGAGCGTGCGGTCTGGGATTGGTGGGTTTGGCTTTTGGCCTTGCGGGGCCGGGTCGCCCAAGTAGACGAAGTCGCCGGCACCGTCCGGCGCAGCGCCGGTCGCCCATTTGCCTTGGCTCGATTCGTTGCCTTCGGACAAGTCCCAGAACTCGAGTCCATGCTTCTCGGCTTCCAACTCGTCTTTCGCCGGGAAGCTCGCCGGCACGATGACGCCGTTCTTCTGTTCAAGCTCGTCGATTGCCGCCATCCATTGATATTGGTGGTAGCGGTCACGGGCGAGCATCTTGCGGAACACTTTCCGGACGCCTTCGTCTTTCGTCATATGATACAGACGCGCGACTTGTAGACGACCTTGCGTCTCCGCATGTAAGTTCGAGCGCATGTCGGCGAGCAAGTTGCCGCTCGCGACGATGTACGACCCGTTCCACGGCACGCCGTTCGAGTTCGTCGGCAGTCCGCCGAGCCCGCTGACGATCAAGTGTTGCGGGTTCATCCCGCCGAGGATCGCCGCTGTCGCCGGATCTTTCGCCGCCTCGGCCTGGTCGTCCGGTGAGGCGCCGTCGAGCAGCTGTGAGATGAGGGCGCAAAGCATTTCGACGTGCCCGATCTCTTCGGTGCCGATGTCCATGAGCATGTCCTTGTACTTCTCTTCCCCGCGGCAGTTAAAGCCTTGGAATAAGTACTGCATCATGACGGTCATTTCCCCGAACTGGCCGCCGAGCACTTCTTGAATTTGTCTAGCGAGCTGCGGGTCGGGCCGGTCGACGTTCACTTCAAACTGTAGCTCTTTCTGATGACGAAACATGGGATTCCTCCTTTTTTGAACAAACGGTGAATGAACAACAATATAATAGTTCCACTCTCAATGTATTCAAAACCTAAATTTTAGAACAAAATTGGAATATACAGGGTGGGGTATTTCTATCATCTTTTGCGTCCGATCCGCGATTTTCCGGCGAAAATGGGTTACTTAACCCCAAATGGTGGAATTAATACAGATGAACGACACACGGTCTAGAGATGAGAGAGGAATTCGCCATGCATAACATTGAATTTTTGACGCCCGACCATTACGAGACGTTCAAGCAGTTGGCGCACCGTCTGGCTGACCCGGGGAACGTGAGCCGCGAGTATTTCTCGGCGCTCTACTTGATCTCAGGGAACGAGAGCGTGCGGGACATCTTGTTGCCGTACATGGATTTGGAGACAGGGGCGATCCGGACGGGGACGATCATCGATGACAACACGTTCGACAAGGAAGCGCTCACCCTCGTCAAGCTCGTCATCCATCTGTACAACAACAAGGAATGGGTGCTCCCGACCGAGCTGCTCGCCTTGACCGAGGACGACTACAAGCTCGCCATGCAGGCGATTACGCTCTGCCGGGCGGAACAGTTCGATACGATCACGATCCCCGAGAAGAAGGAGGCCTGACGCGAGGCCTCTTTTTGTTTCCTTCCGTCAAATGAAGGGTAATTCAACCATGCATTCACATTTGAAGGAGGGGATCCTATGTTACACGATTTTCCGAAGTCGTATTGGCGTGACGTCGCCGGGGAAAAGACGGCGTCGCTCCAAGCGGATATCCAAGCGGACGTGGCCGTCGTCGGGGCCGGCATCGCCGGTGTCGTGGCGGCGCTCGAGCTCGCCGAACGGGGCAGGAACGTCGTCTTGATCGAAGCGGCCGAATTCGGGAGCGGGGCGACCGGGTATACGACGGCGAAAGTGTCGGCCCAGCATGGCCTCGTTTACGCGGAGCTAATCAAGACGCTCGGCGAGGAGAAGGCGAAGCTCTACTACGAGGCGAACATGGACGCGCTCCGCTATTTGACGGACCAAGTCGAACAGCATCAGATCGACTGCGACCTCGAGCGGCAACACGCCTACATGTACAGCGACGCGTCATCTAGTTCCGCGAAGTTGCTCGAAAAAGAGGACGAGGCGTACGCGAAACTCGGCATCAATGGCGGCGACGCGACCGACGAGGTGAACGGCTTGTTGCCGTATGAGGTGAAGAAGGCGACCGTCATGCGCGACCAGCTCCAGTTCCACCCGGTCAAATACTTACAAGGTCTCATGAAGCGGTTCCTCGAGCTCGGGGGCACGCTGTACGAGATGACACGCGTCACGAAGATCGAGTACGGGACACCGCACGTCTTGTCGACGCTCACCGGCCACACCGTGTCGGCGAGAGACGTCGTCGTCGCGACCCATTTCCCGTTCAACGACTTCAAAGGGCTCTACTTCGCTAAGATGGAGATCGAGCGGTCGTACGTCGTCGCGGCCGAGGTCGATCAGTTCCCGGAAGGCATGTTCATCAGTGTCGACTCGCCCGGCCGTTCCCTCCGTCACATTAAGCGCGACGGTAAGAAGGTCGCCATGTTCGGCGGGGAGAACCATCTGTCGGGTCACAAGGAAGAGACGAAGAAATGTTACGAGCACCTCGGCGAGTTCGCCGAGCGCCACTTCGGTGTCGACGAGTTCACGCACCATTGGTCGGCCCAAGACATGATCACGCTCGACAAAGTCCCGTATATCGGGCGGATGACGAACGATACGCCGCACGTCTACGTCGCGACCGGCTTCTCGAAATGGGGGATGAGCCAAGGCATCGTCGCCGGGCGGTTGATTGCCGACCTCATCACGAGTCAGCCGAACCGATACGAGGACTTGTATGACCCGACCCGGTCGAAGTGGAAACTGTCGGATGCGGCCCGCTTCGTGAAGACGAACGCCGACGTCGCCAAAGAGTTCGTCAAAGGGAAAGTGAAGCGAGCGGACAAGACGGTGGACGACCTCGGCTTCGATGAAGGCGCGATCGTCAACCATGACGGCGAGCACGTCGCCGCCTATCGGGACCCGGAAGGCAACGTGTCGCTCGTCGGTTCGAATTGTACGCACATGGGCTGTACGGTCAACTGGAACAACGCCGAACGCTCGTGGGACTGTCCGTGCCACGGCTCGCGTTTCAAACCGAATGGCGAAGTCATCGAGGGACCGGCCGTCAAGTCGCTCCCGCCCAAGAACTGACTGTCATACAACTGTAAATGTTTGTAGGAAACGTCGGCTGTAAATGAGTCGTGATGTGAGACCCTCGTCCGAAGCGGATGAGGGTCTTTTGTAGGTTGGAGAGAGTCCGTCTATCACTATGTTGCGATACGGTTGGAAAATTTTCTCGTTTTTTCTGAGCGGGTTCGGGAAACATGGTTAACACAGGAAAGGGGGACATCAACATGCCGGTCAATCATATGAAGGCGTTGACGCTGAAGCATGGGGCGCTTCTCGTCGTCTTTATCGCCGTTTTGACGCTCGGGTTCGGCGTGCCGTGGTATCATGCCGCCTGGATCTCGTTCATGGTCGGCATCATCGCGTATTGGTTAGGGGATTTGCTCATCTTGCGGAAGTTTGGCAACCTCGTCGCGACAGCGGCCGACTTCGGACTCGTCTTCTTCTTGACGTGGTTCTTCCTATGGATCTTGGACTTCGATCTCGGCACCGAGACGAGCTTCGTCTTGCTCGCGCTTTACACGGCGCTTGCGACCGCAGTCGTCGAATTCCTGTTCCACGGATGGTTGTTGAAGCATAAGCGAGACGAGGGACGCGCACATTCGGCACGATGATAAAAAGGAGGAATAACGATGGCTAAAAATAAGCTCGCCATTCACGAAGTGTTGGAGATTCACGAGATGTTGACGTTGAAGCAAGCAGGGCTCGTCAAAGGGTACGTGAGCGAACCGCTCATCAAAGACGACAAGTTGAAGAAGATCGCGAGAAAGCATTTGAAGAACACCGAGCAGGCGGTCAGTGAGTTGAAGCAACTGTTGCCGAACAAGGCGTGAGGAGGAGAGACGAATGGGCATCACTGAAAACTTGAAACGGCCGAGCAAGCAGCGGGATGAGTTGATTGCGACGGACCTGCTGATCACGGCCAAGTCGGCCGTCCGGGCGTATGCGGTCGCCGTGACCGAGACGGCGTCACCGGACGTGCGGAAAGTGCTCATCAAGCAGTTGAACCAGGCGATCGAGGACCATGCCGAGATCGCCGACTACATGATCAAAAACGACATGTACATGGCGTACGATATCGAGAAGCAACTGAAGCACGACAAAGAGAAAGTCGACAAGGCGAACGAGTTGACGAAGAAGTGAACGGGCCGGCATCCGCCGGTCTTTTTCGTTTCGAGAGCTGTCGGCCGTGGTATCGGATAAGGACAATCCATGAGGGAGGGCGACCCGATGTCCGTGAATACGATGATGCTCGCGATGATCTCCGCGCCGTTCTTGTTTCTCCTTTATATGTGGCGCAAGGACCGGATGCAGAAAGAACATTCCGTCTTGCGGAACTTCCCGATCCTCGGTAAAGTGCGCTACATCCTCGAGAAGGTCGGTCCGGAGCTCCGGCAGTATCTGTTCTTGAACGACAATGAGGCGAAGCCGTTCTCGCGAAACGACTATGAGGCGGCCGTCATTTCCGGGAAATACAAGTCACGCATCATCGGCTTCGGCTCTGAACGGGACTTCGAGGCGGGCGGCTATTACTTACAAAACGTCCTCTATCCGACGAACCGGAACGAGCTCCGCATCGACAACTCGAGCCGTGTGACGACGTTGCTCTACGAGGTCGAGGAGGATAACTTGTTCACGCGCAAAGAGCATCTCTTCGAGCGGGACGTCGCCCCGTATTTGTTGACGGAAGAAGACGCTCCCGTCATCGGGGAGACGACGTGCCGGCACCCGTTTCGTCTCCGCGGTCTCGTCGGGCAGTCGGCTATGAGTTTCGGCTCGCTCGGCGAGCATGCGATCACGGCGCTGTCGATCGGTCTCGGCCGGGCCGGGGGGACGTGGATGAACACGGGCGAGGGCGGACTGTCGGACCATCACTTGAAAGGCGGTGTCGACCTCATCTGTCAAATCGGTCCGGCGCTCTTCGGGGTGCGCACCGAGGACGGGGTGTTCTCGCTCGAGGCGTTCAAGCAGAAGGCCGCCTTGAAACAAGTGCGGGCGTTCGAGTTGAAGCTCGCCCAAGGCGCGAAGACGCGCGGCGGTCATATCGACGGCGCGAAAGTGACGCCGGAGATCGCGGCGATTCGAAACGTCAAAGTCGGTGAGACGATCGACAGCCCGAACCGTTTCTCCGAGTTCAACACGAACGAGGAACTGCTTGACTTCATCGACATGCTGCGGGATGCCGGCGGGAAACCGGTCGGCATCAAGCTCGTCGTCGGGAAACTCGACGATATCGAACGCTTGATCGAAACGATGGCCAGGGCGGACAAGCACCCGGACTTCATCACCGTCGACGGCGGCGAAGGCGGCACCGGGGCGACGTACCAAGAACTCGCCGATACGGTCGGGCTCCCTTTGAAAGCCGCGCTCCCGTTCGTGCACCGGCTCCTGCTCGAGCACGGTCTCCGCGATCGCATCAAACTGTTCGCTTCCGGCAAGCTCGTCACGGCCGATAAGATCGCCGTCGCCCTCGCGCTCGGTGCCGATTGCGTCAACATCGCCCGCGGGCTCATGTTCAACGTCGGTTGCATTCAGGCGCAAGTGTGCCATACGAACCGGTGCCCGGTCGGCGTGGCGACGACCGACCCGAAACTCCAGCGCGCCCTCGTCGTCGACGAGAAGAGCTTCCGTGTCACGAACTACATCATCTCGCTCCGGGAAGGGCTGTACAACATGACGGCCGCGGCCGGGCTGAAGGCGCCGACCGAGCTGTCGCTTTCGCACGTGCTGTACAAGTATCCGGACGGGCGGGTGAAGCTTGGGGAAGAGCTATATGAGATGAAATGAAGAAACGACCTCCTGCTCGCGCGCGGGAGGTCGTTCATTGTGTCGTCGCCGTCGCTTTGAACGAGCGATGATAAAAATTTTCGAAAGCCGAATTGTCCCCGAGGAGCGTGCGGCCGGTCATGCAAACACGCGTGATGGCTTGCGATCGATTGCTCGGTGTGATGAAGTAGTCGTCCGGATAACGTGTCAATATGGAGCGGACGAGAGAACGCATGATCATGTCATCGTCCTTCACCCAACCGTCATGGTCCCACACGATGTTGTCGAGCGTCAGGCGGATGCGGCCCTCGTCTCGCATGAAACGATTGAAACTGATACGCCGTGTCTCGGCTCCTTCGAACGGACGATACTCATGGCTAACGCCGTCTGCAGAGATCGTCCCGATGACGATGCCTGTCCGCCACGCCTTGCCACTCCCGTCCCAGACGGAGAAGACATGGCCCGGATAGATGAACGGGACACCTCCGCGGACGAATGGAGGCTTATATTCATGTAAATGGCCTAACGCGAAATAGTCATAACCGAGCGTTCTGACGACGTCTGGAGGGAAGTCGGTGCGATCGCCGTGGGTCAAAAACAGATTCGGGTGCGAATCGTGTCGTGGCGACACCCGTAAAAATGCTTCTCGTAGACCGGCGCGCCTCGTTTCGCAGCTGAGCCCATATATACCCGCCCCGAGTCGTTCATCGAACACGTAATCTGGTTCCAAGAAACAATGGACGTTTCCGACCGTCTCCCATACCTTTTTATAAGCGACGCGATTCACGTCATGGTCACCGAAGACGATATAAACGGTTGCCCCGAGCATGGTCCACTCTTTTAAATAGGGGAGGAAGTCCTCAGGATCGCTCACTTCGACGTCACCGGCGACGAGCACCGCCTGGATGCCCTCGGTAAGAATGACGTCAGCTAGCTGTTGGAGCTTCGAGCGCTGGATGTCAAAGCTGGCATGCTCGATTAGTCTGGTCGTATCGTCGTGTCTTGCGTGATGCAAGTCCGCGATGTGGATGAAACGGGTCATCATGCTATCCTCCTTTTATGGATTGATCTTCACGTCCGTCTCCAGGATCTCGATTTCAAGCAGCGACGGCATGACGCTCCAATCGTCTCCGAACTTGTAGCCGGAATCGTGGTTGATGCGATAAATCGAGTTGAAGCTGATCGAGAAGACAGCGACGTGGTCATACTGTTCGATTCTCTTCTCGAGCTTGCGTGAAAACAGGAATCGGTTCGATAGGCTGGTGAGCGGGTCGTGCAGGCGAGCTGCCAAATCGGTTCTTCTTGTTGCTTCAATTTCGTCACGTCGCGGGCGACGCTGATGATCGATGTGACCGTGCCGTCTTCAAGTTGAGGGATGAGTTGTTTGTCAATCCATTTCACGCCGTCTTGAGTGACGATGCGGAAGACGACATGCGCATCCTCCGCTAGCTCACAGACCCGGTGATCTCGGACGTGCTCGCGAAACATCAGCTTGGGCATCATCAGGATCGCCTCCAAATTGGTTGGTTACAGTCAGTATAGTCCGGAATGCCAGGCGCGTACAGCGCCGCCCGAGGGCACGCCGACTCCCGGGGAATCAGCGGGCAAGGCGAGACCCAGCAGCGACGACGTCGCGATGCGGCTCGACGCCCGCCCCCAGGAAAGCGGCGTGCCGGACAGGGCGGCTGAAGGGCAATGAAAACAGAGGAGCGCCATCCCTTCTGGGACGACGCTCCTCTGTTCAAAAACATTTTCAGTGCCCTCGCGAACAGGAGGGTTGGACGGTCAAATCGTTACTCAGGGACACGGAACTTATGGATCTCGTTGAACAAGACGAGCGTCAACTCTTCCATGAACCGTGGTCCGACACGGCGCGGATCGAGGCCGAATGCGTTCGGTTGTGTGACCGGTGTGAACAACACCAATCCGAACACATCTTTTGCGATCGTTGCGAATACTTCTTTCTCACACGTGAAGACCGCGAGAGAAAGCGTGTTCTGTTCTTTGTCGAGCTCGGCTTGAATGCCTCCGATGACGAAGTCTTCTTCCTTGATATGTAGCTTGAGCGTCGGCTGTGTTTCACGGTCGACTTGGATGTCGAACACGTTAGACTGCTCGCTGAGGCGTGTCGCTTGCTCGGACAGGTTCGCAAACAGTTTCTCCACGTCGTACGCTGCCCCTCCTCGTGTGAAATACTCGAACTGTTCGATTGCGTCTTGTAGTGCTTCGGAGCGATTCGTGCTTGACTCGGTTAATGGGTTCATAAGATTTCCTCCAGAGTAATCGCATTTATAGAACAACTTAATCATACGCTACTATGACCCTCGATAATTTGACAAATAAAATAATATTTAGTCAGGCAAAAACCTGTTTTTCCTATATATACAAACAAAAATCAAGTATTACCCAATGCGGATAAATGTCACAGTTGGCATCTGCAAGCGAAAAATAGCTCGATCGGGTCGGTGACAAACATGCTTGATTTATAAAAAAGGGGAAAGTGAATATTAATTTCTTTTCCAAAAAAATCCGTCCCTCATAGGAGGGACGGTGGTGCGGTCGGGTGAAATCATCGATCTTTTTTTGCGGAAGAAGGATGTTATTTTTTCTCGACCGCATGTCCGCCGAACTCATTCCGGAGCGCGGCGACGACTTTACCGGAGAACGTGTCCTCTTCGAGAGAGCGTTGCCGCATCATGAGCGACATGGCGATGACCGGGGCCGGCACGCCGTACTCGAGCGCAGTCTCGACCGTCCATTTACCTTCCCCGGACGAATGCATGACGCCTTTGATCTCATCGAGCTTCGCGTCTTTATGGAACGCGCTCTCGGTCAGCTCCATGAGCCACGAGCGGACGACCGAGCCGTGGTTCCAGACGCGGGCGACTTGCTCGTGGTCGTAGTCGAACGGGCTCTTCTCGAGAATCTCGAACCCTTCGGCGATCGCCTGCATCATGCCGTACTCGATGCCGTTATGGACCATCTTCAAGAAATGCCCGCTGCCGCTAGGACCGGCGTACAGGTAGCCGTTGTCCGTCGATACGTCAGAGAAGAGCGCCTCGATCTTGCCGAACGCCTCCATGTCCCCGCCGATCATCGTGCACGCCCCGTGCCGTGCGCCTTCCATGCCGCCACTCGTCCCGACGTCGAAGAAGTAGATGAGCTTGTCTTTGAAGTGCTCGGCGCGTGCCATCGACTGTTTATAGTTCGAGTTGCCGCCGTCGATGACGATGTCCCCAGGCGACAACAGCCGATGCAAGTCTTCTAACACGTGCTCCGTCACCTCGCCGGCCGGCACCATCACCCAAACGACGCGCGGTGCTTTCAAGCTTTCCACGACTTCCTCGAGCGAATTTTTCGTCTCGAACTGGCTCGTCGACACGTTGCCCGGGTCGTAGCCGAGGACGCGGTGGCCCGCATCCGTCAAGTTGAGCGCGAGGTTCAACCCCATCTTGCCTAAACCGATCATTCCGATTTCCATATCGTCACCCCTTCATGAATTCTATTCCTTAATAGGGTTACCCGAAATCGGTTTGCTTCAAAAGGGCCGGTTTCACTTCATCGACCCGATAGGCGAGAATCGATCCGACCGGGATGTTCCAACCCTCGCTCAACTCGACGAAGTCGTTCAACGGGCTCGCGGCGAGGAGCGTCTCCTTGAACGTCCGTTCGACGTCGAACTGTGAACTTCCATACGCGTAAAACGTTACCGTCTTTCCTTCTCTCAAATAACACGTCACGATAAAACGCATCTCTATGGCTCCTTGATCATCATTTGGTTTTTAATTACAATTTCGTATCAACTAATACAATTATTACAAAAAATAATCCATTTGTCTCATATTGTCCTTGGAACATGAGTAAACAGTCCTAAAAATGTGAGCAATCGATGGCAAACCCGAAGTAAATCCATAGTGGTCCTATAGAAACAACGTGACTTTCGAGGTAGGTTGAAAAAATGAGAACGGTTTCACCTTTTTAAAACAGTGGTAAGCTAACGAGCGGGACGTTAAACGTTTCTTGGAACTGACCGATACATAAAAAAGAACAGAACGTTCGACAATAACCGACGACCATTTACCTCATTTATAAAAAATTAAAATGTCGGAATAGTTTGCATGATAAAATCATACTTGTGTCAAATCATTAACGGGTTTTCAGAAAGGTGCCACGTCATGGAAGAGCAAAAGAAAAAAAGAGTCAAGAAACGTCGTAGAAAACATTCCCCGGCCAAACGCATCGCGTCGATCGCCGGTGTCATTATCGGGCTGTTCCTGCTCATCGGGGTCGGGGTGGCGCTTTACCTATACAATCAAGTCGACTCGACCGTCGACCGCTTGAACGAGTCGTCTGGCCTCAGCGAAGAGCGGATGAACGTGCAGACGATTTCCGAGAAGAAGCCGGTATCGGTGTTGTTGCTCGGGGTCGACCGCCGCGCCGACGAACAAGGACGCAGCGATTCGATCGTCGTCATGACGCTCAACCCGAACCAAGACAAGAGCGCGATGCTGTCGATCCCGCGGGACACGTTGACGGAGATCGTCGGCAAAGGCGTCGAGGACAAGGTCAACCACGCCTACGCGTTCGGCGGGGCTGAGATGGCGCTCGAGACGATCGAGAACATGCTCGGCATCCCGATCGACTACGTCGCCGAAGTCGACATGAAAGGCTTCCAAGACACGGTTGACCTCCTCGGGGGCGTCACCGTGACGAACAAGTTCGCCTTCACGTCGGGCGACTACGCGTTCGAGCCGGGGACGATCACGTTGAAGGGGCCGGAGGCGCTCGCCTATACGCGCATGCGCTATGATGACCCGAGCGGCGACTTCGGACGCCAGGAACGTCAGCGTGACGTCATCACGGCGTTCGTCAATAAAGGGAAAGACGACTTCTCGATCGCGAAGTTCAACAACATGCTCGATGTTCTCGGCAACAACGCCAAGACGAACATGACGTTCAAAGAGATTCGCACGCTCTCGACCGACTACATGGACGCCTTTAAAAATCAAGACGTCCTCCGCCTTGAAGGGACGGGCGGCAAGGCCGGCGACGGCATCTATTACTGGAACCCGGACGCCGCCTCGTTGGCGGACGTTACAGGGTATTTGTCCGAGTTGATGGAACAATGACACGAGCGCCTCATTCCTTACGGATGGGGCGCTTATTTTATGCGATAATATAATCAAAAACGAGGTGACTTCGTTGTCAGACTTGCTACGGCTCATCATCGACGTCCGCCACCGGTTCCGCGACCACCATATCAACGACTATAGCGCGACGCTCGCTTTCTTCTGGTTTCTAGCCATCTTCCCGACGTTCTTCCTCGTCTTCGCCTTCACGGCGATCTTCCGCATCGACGACACGATGCTCATCGAACAAATCGAGACGCTCGTCCCGGGGGAGACGGTACGCGACTTGTTCTCCATCGTCTACGACGTCAGCGGCAACATCAACGTCGGCCTCATCTCGTTCGGGGCGCTCATCGTCATCTGGTCGGCGACGAACGGCACGGCCCGGCTCGTGAAATTAACCGTGTTCGCCTACGGGGAGACCGAGGTGCGCGGCTACATGCGCCGCCGGTTCATCGGCCTCATCACGTTGCTCGCCTGGAGCGTCGGGGCGGTCATCCTCGTCGTCTTCCACATCTTCAGCCAAGAGTTCCTCGAGCTGTTGTATCGGACCGCGCCCGCCGTCGAGGAGTTCTCCCGGCTCGCGACGCTCTCGCGTTACACCGTCTCGACCGTCATCCTCATCCTCGCCTTCTCTGCATTCTATATGATCGCGCCGCAACAGCGCGTGCGACTGAAGGACGCGCTCCCCGGCGCCGTCTTCGCCGTCATCTCGTGGCAGCTCTTGTCGACGGGATACAGCGTCTATGTCGAGCGCTTCACGATGTTCGGCGAGACGTACGGGACGATCGGCCTCGTCATCTTGCTCCAGATTTGGCTCTACTTGACGGCGGCGACGATGCTGCTCGGCGCCGAGATTAACGCCGCCTGGCCGCACTATATGCGCCGGACGCCGAGACGGACGCATTATCCATGAAAATTTAAAAGATATCGCTAGCATTTTTTGGCAACATGCTATAATCAAACACGGAGAGCGGGAAATCATACATTATATACGTGAGGAAAGCAGGTGGTCCGATGGCGAGACATCGCAAAAAATCATCATGGAAGAAATGGGTATTCGTCACACTAGGCGTCATGACCGTCTTCCTCGTCGCCGGCGGTCTGTTCGTCTGGTCGATGTACCGAGACGTCAACGAGACGGTGACGAAAGTGAACGACAACTTAGAGATCAGCGAGGAACGGAAACAAGTCGAGACGATCGAAGAGAAACGGTCCGTGTCAGTGCTCCTCCTCGGCGTCGACCGCCGCGGCAACGAGCAGGGACGGAGTGACTCGATGATCGTCATGACGCTCAACCCGGACACGAACGAAGGGGCGATGCTGTCGATCCCGCGCGACACGAAGACGGAGATCATCGGTCGCGGCATCCGTGACAAGATCAACCACGCCTACGCGTTCGGCGGTGCCGAGATGGCGATGGACTCGGTCGAGGCGCTCCTCGACATCCCGATCGACTACGTCGTCGAGACGGACATGGACGCATTCACCGACGTCGTCGACACGCTCGGCGGCATCACCGTCACGAACAACTTCGCCTTCGCGACGGACGGCTACAACTTCCCGGTCGGCGAGGTGAACCTAGACGGCGAGGCGGCACTGTCGTACGCGCGCATGCGTTATGACGACCCGAACGGCGACTTCGGCCGCCAGGAGCGGCAACGTGCCGTCGTCTCGGCCATCGTCGAGAAAGGGCGCTCCGATTTCTCGGTCGACAAAGTGACGAAGCTGCTCGACGTCGCCGGGCGCCGCGCCAAGACGAACCTCGAGTTCAACGAGCTCGTGACGTTGTCGACGGACTATATGAAGGCGTTCCGCAACGCCTCGACGCTCCGCCTCGAAGGATCCGGCGGCATCGAGTCGGACGGCGTCTACTACTGGAACCCGGACCCGGCCTCGCTCGAGGGCGTCCAAACCGAATTGAAACGTCTCATGGAATGAAGTCGCCCGCGTGGCGGCTTTTTTTGTTTGAAAACGGGTGAACAGTGGGACAAGGATAAGAGGATAATGGAGGAGGGAAACGTATGATTTGGGAAACGTTAGCACCACTCGTCGGCAAGCTCGTCGACGACCATACGGAAGCGGAATGGCGCCGCCTGTTCGAGAAGTGGGACGGGCACCTGTGGCACGACGCCACGCCGCCAAATGAAAAGACGAGCGTCCTCATGATCGACGCGAACGCCGTCACGACGGACGGCACACCGGACCTCGACGCGCTCCGTGAGTTGTTGAAAGAACACGTCCAGGCGACGGTGAGCGACTTGTACCTCGTCTCGCTGTTCCCGTATGCGGCGACACCGACCGATACCCGGGTCGACCCGCGCATCCGGCTCGCCGAGGACCTCGGCCATGTCAAACACGAGTTCGACCTCATGTATGACGTGACGCCGGACGTGTACAACGAGTCCCAGTTCGACTTGTTGAAAGAGACGGACTCATTTTTAGAGCGGCTCGCGCAAGGGGCGACGAAGCTGCGCGTCCACGTCCAGTCGTTCCGGGGCATGCCGGAAGACCGGATCCGGACCGTGCTCAGTCTCTGGCACACGGTGCTCCATCACTATAAACCGAACGCGCAACTCGTCCTCGCCTATGAAGGGGACTTGGACGTGTCAACATACTTCGACGTCGCCGACGCCATCTGTCACTTCGACCTCGCGTCGCACACACTCCTCGCGTTCGCGCAAGGCGATGCGGGACGGCTCACCGATTGGGCGAAACGGATTGAGGCGCCACCGGAAGGCAAGACGTATTTCAACTTCTTGTCGATCCAAGAGCGCGACCCGTTCGAGAAGAACTTGATTGAGCCGAGCGCGGACATGTTGCTCGCCGCCCATAGCATCCTGTTGTCGTTCCAAGGCATCCCGTCCGTCGACTATCGGACGCTCCTCGGCGTCACGACGCCCGTCGACCGGGACACGCTCGTCCAAGAGTTGAAGACGGACCCGTACCGGTTGAACGTCTTCTCAGGCGTGCTCGGGCAGTTGAACGTGCGCCGGACGCATCCAGCCTTCTCGCCGTATGCGTCGCAAACGTTCAAGTCGGTCGACAAACGTCTGTTCACGGTCGAACGGACGGGCGGGGGCGAGACGCTCGTCATGCACACGAACGTGTCGGACGAACCGGTCCAAGTCAAACAGTCCGGCGTCAACTTGTTCACCGGGGAACCGGTCGATGAAATCGAACTCGCGCCGTACGGCTACGTCTGGGTTCGGCAAGGATAGGACTTATGGCTTAAAAACAGGAATTTCGTCTAGGTGTATTGACGCATTGGTACTTTAGGTAGAAAATGGAATAGAAGGAAGTTCCATGTCAACCTAGACCAAACACCGAAAGGCGGAATTTCGATGGATCAATCGCTATTTCTGTACTTGTTTCAATTGACGTTGCAATCGTTCGTGTACTGGATGTTCGCCACGCTCTTCATCGCCCTTATCAGTTACGTCGCCTTCTACATGTGGGACCGGGACGCGGCCAACGCCTACCGGACGCTCTGGCGGAAAGGCTACTACTTGACGTTCGCCGCCTTTGTCTCGTTCGGCTTCATCGTCGGCGAGTTCCCGCTCGAGGCCGCCTGGCCCCTCGCCGGCATCGCCATCCTCGTCGTCGTCCTTGACTTCGGGGTGCTCGTGACGCCGGGGAAAGAACGGCCGGTCGCCATCAAAGAAGACGCCAAAAACGCCTAATCGATCTCTCGATTAGGCGTTTTCGTATGGGCATTATTCCCGGTATCCTTCCGGGTTGTTCGATTGCCAGTTCCAGGCGTCGCGGCACATGGCGCGGACGTCATGGGTCGCTTCCCAGCCGAGCACTCGTTTCGATTTCGACGGGTCGGCGAAGCAACTCGCGATGTCACCCGGGCGGCGCGGCGTCACCGTGTACGGGATCGCTTTGCCACTTTCGGCCTCGAACGCTTTGACGAGGTCGAGAACGCTGTAGCCCGTGCCCGTCCCGAGGTTGAACGCCTCGGCGCCGGTATGTTCCATCACGTAGTCGAGCGCCTTCAAATGTCCGGCGGCGAGGTCGACGACGTGGATGTAGTCGCGGACACCCGTGCCGTCCGGTGTGTCGTAGTCGTCACCGAACACGCTCAGTTGCTCGAGGCGGCCGACGGCAACTTGGGTGATGTACGGCATGAGGTTGTTCGGAACGTCGAACGGGTCCTCGCCGATCTGGCCCGATTCATGGGCACCGATCGGGTTGAAGTAGCGGAGGAGGGCGATGCTCCACGCGTCGTCGGCCACGGCCAAGTCGCGCATGATCTCCTCGATCATCAACTTCGTGCGCCCGTACGGGTTCGTCGCGCTGAGCGGGAACGTCTCGTCGATCGGTGTCCGTTCCGGCATGCCGTACACGGTCGCCGACGAAGAGAAGACGATTTGTTTCACGTCGAACGCGTCCATCACGTCGAGGAGGACGGTCGTGCCGACGACGTTGTTCTCATAATATCGGAGCGGCTCCTTGACCGACTCGCCGACGGCTTTCAAGCCAGCGAAATGGATGACGGCATCGATCGTATGTTTCAAGAAAATCTGTTCGAGCAACTCGCGGTCGAGGATGTCGCCGAGGTAAAACTCGACGGTCTTCCCGGTGAGCGCCTCGACCCGGTCGAGCGCATCGCGGCGGCTGTTCGACAAGTTGTCGAGGACGATGACGTCATAGTCATCTTCAAGCAGTTGGAGGACGGTGTGCGTGCCGATGTAGCCGGCACCACCCGTCACGAGGATCGTTGGCATAAGAAAGCTCCTTTCAAATTAAATCTCGGTGACGCGGATGCGTGCCGTCCCGTTCGACCCGATGAACATACGAATCGAATACGTCGGGCTCTCATAGACAATGGCGTCTTCCGTCTCGATCGTCGGTGTGCCGAGTCGTTTGAACTCTTCTTTCGTCGTGCCAGTGTTCGTCCAGTCGATGGCGTGGACCGCCTCGTCCTGGATGACGAAGAAGATGCCGCTATAAAACACATAGTCGTTCAACGCGTCCTCGTCACGGCCGTACGGTTGGCCGAGTGATTCATACAACTCCGTCTCACTGAACTTCAAGTACTCTTCCACCGTCGTTTTGATGAACGTCGGGTCGACACCTGTCTCGATCCAAGCGAGAACTTGGTCATCGCTTACCGTTGAAGCTCCCCATTCCGTCGTCGTCGACGCGACCGGGGCCCACGCCGTCATCCCATCGATGCCGAGGTCGAGCAACAGATGATCGTCCCGTTCTTCAAGGACGTCGTAGCGGTCGCCGATGTCCCCAATGTACGTCACGTTGTCACCGTTCGGTTCGCTCAGGAGCGACACGTTCTTCTCCGTGAGCCATACTTCGGTCACGGCTGGTGTCTCAGCGACCGGTTCTGCAACTTCCGTCGGGGCTGCGACTTCTTCGGCTTGTTCACTCGGCTCAAACAAGGCCGATACATATGGATACCCGATATAGCCGCCGCCGATGAGTAATCCGATCAAAACGAGGGCGCCGAGCCATTTGGCACCGGATTTCTTCCGGGGCCGGGCCGGTTCGATGGCACGTTGATACTTCGCCCGTTCCGCCCGTGACGGGACTGGGGCTTCCGGCATGTACCGTTGTTTGACGATTGGGTCGCGTGATTTTGTCGTTTCGTCTTCCCGAACCGGCACATCTTCAATGAGCGGGGTGTCTTCAATTTCCGGTATCGCTTTCTTTACCGTCACACCGCCGTTCTCGAGCAGTGCCACATAATATGGAAGAAACGTGGTGTCTTTTTTCCCATCTTTGATCCAAGCCGTGAAGTCGGTCGCTGATTTCTCGTCGGTCGTTAGGTCTGTGGACGTGTTTCCAGTCAATTCCTCGTATGAGACGGACAGCGGTTTGCCGTCCCCTAAATTTTGTTTAATGCTCTCTTGAATCTTGATCCGTGTCGACGCATCGAGTTCTGCGTACAGTTGGAGTAGGCGCTCACTAACGTGCACTGTTACATCCTCCTTTAAAATAAGGTTTTCCCTACAAAGTTTAGCAGATTTATATGCCAAAAAACCCAAAATTTAAAAAATGGGTCATCATTGGACAATATTTTTGCTATAATGTTTTGGTATTGTCAGATTAAATATTATCTGCGGGAATTTTCCAGCAGTCCATTCACACATAGAGGAGAGTAGGATCAAACTATGAACGAAGAAACGATTTCCCTCGGAGAATTGTTCTCCATCTTGAAGCGGAGCAAATGGCTCATCGCAAGTTTGACGATTGTGGCAGCACTCATCGCCTTTTTGGTCAGCTCGTTCGTCATTCAACCGACGTATGAGGCGTCGACGCAAGTGCTCGTCGCCCCGAAAGAGACGCAAAACAACATGATCGACAGCAGTCAAGTCCAGTCATCGGTCGCGCTCGTCAACACGTATCGCGTCATCATCCAAAGTCCTACGATCTTGGAGCAAGTCCAAAACAACGTCGTCGGCGCCCCGGAAAACATTAGCAATTTGATCTCGGTCAACAGCGAACAAAACTCACAAGTCATCAACATTAAAGTCCAGCACACGAACCCGGTCATGGCGACGGACATCGCCAACGAGATCAGCTCTGTGTTCTCGAAAGAAGTGAAAGAGTTGATGAGCGGCGTCGATAACGTCAAAGTGCTCTCGGACGCATCCGTGCCGATGTCTCCGGTCAGCCCGAACATCCTCCTCAACACGGCGATCGCCGCCGTGCTCGGGATGATGATCGGTGTCGCCATCGCTTTCCTCAAAATCGTCCTCGATCGCCGCATCAAGACGGAGCAAGACGTCGAGACGATCCTCGAACTCCCGGTGCTCGGCTCGATCCCGGTCATCGACCGCGTCGAGATGCAGCAGCAACGTCAAGCGAAAGTGAAAGGGGAAGAAGTCCATGTTTAAGTTCGGCAAAAAGAAATCGAAGCATATCAAATATGACAAGACGGGCCGCGACTTGATCACGGTCCATAAACCGAAGTCCCCGATCTCGGAGCAGTACCGGACGATCCGGACGAACCTCGAGTTCACAGCCGTCGATGACGAGTTGCAGACGGTCGCCATCACGTCGGCCTCGTCAGGCGAAGGCAAGTCGACGACGGCGTCGAACCTCGCCGTCGTCTACGCCCAGCAAGGCAAACGCGTCCTCCTCATGGACTGCGACATGCGCCGCCCGACGGCCCACTTCACGTTCCGGCTCTCGAATGGGATCGGCCTCTCGACCGTCCTCGCCAAGAAGACGACGAGCGAGAAGGCGATCCATACGACGCAAGTCGAGAACTTGGATTTACTCGCGGCAGGCCCAATCCCGCCGAACCCGTCAGAACTGTTGTCGTCGAAGATGATGGACCGCGTGATTGAAGAACTCAAGACGAACTACGACATGATCATCCTCGACGCGCCACCGATGATGCAAGTCGCCGATACGCGCCTCCTCGCCCGTAAAGTCGACGGCATCGTCCTCGTCGTCGGTTGCGACAAGTCGGACCGCCAGATGGTCGTCAAGGCGAAAGAACAGTTGACGCTCGCCGACGCGCACATCCTCGGCGTCGTCCTCAACAAGCGCGAGCCGCAAGGCAGCGATGACTATTACTACTACTACGCGTACGAGTAAAGGAGAAACGCCATGATTGATATCCATTGTCATCTCCTCCCGGCCGTCGATGACGGACCGGAGACGGTCGAACAAGCGATTGAAATGGCGAAACGCGCAGCAAGCGAAGGGGTGACCGCGATCGTGGTCACCCCCCACGCGTTTCACCCTCAGTTCGAGACGGGCGAGTTGAACGTTCAATACGCCGCCTCGACGTTACAGACGATTCTCCATAAAGAAGGCATTTCGCTCGACTTGTACCCGGGGCAAGAGATTCGCATCTTCGGTGACTTGGTCGAAGCACTCGAGAAAGGCGAGGCGCTCTCGCTCGCCGGGTCACGTTACGTGCTCGTCGAGTTTCCGAGCGACTCGGTGCCGGCCTACGCCGAGCAGTTGTTCTTCGGGTTGCAGACGGAAGGCTACACGCCGGTCATCGCGCACCCTGAGCGCAACAAAGAGTTCGCGACGAACCCGAAGCGGCTCATGGACTTCGTCTCATCTGGAGCGTTGTCACAGATCACGACGTCATCCTTGACGGGAGAGTTCGGTCAGAACGTACAAGAGCTCGCCTTCACGTTTCTCCGCAACGGGCTCAGCCATTTGATCGCCTCCGATGCCCATAGTACCGGTCGCCGCACGTTCTACTGGACGGACGTCGAAGCGGTCGTCACGAAAGAGCTCGGTCACGATAAGTGGGAGACGTACATGACGAACGCCGAGGCGATCTTGAAAGACGAATTCATCTTCATCGACCCGCCCGTTCTTCCAACGAAGAACTGGAGAGGGAAATGGAAGAAATGATTTCCCTTTTATGACAAATGACTCTTGACATAAGGTATATCGATATGATTTTTGTCGACAGTTGTCGAACGATTTTAGGTTTTAATTCCCTATCATTGGTTTTTTAAGAAGCTATTACGTGATAACCTTAATTTATAATTTTCAAAGGATGTTAATTACATCCTTTTTTATATTGTTCATACAATTAATATTTATATATACAGAGGAGGAGTATCATGACAATCAAAAAAGTGAGAAAAGCCGTTATCCCGGCAGCGGGTCTCGGTACGCGCTTCCTCCCAGCGACGAAAGCGATGCCGAAAGAGATGCTGCCGATCGTCGATAAGCCGACGATTCAATACATCATCGAAGAAGCGGTCGAGTCAGGCATCGAGGATATCTTGATCGTCACGGGGAAAGGCAAGCGGGCGATTGAAGACCACTTCGATTCTGTGCCGGAACTTGAGCAGACGTTAATTGAAAAAGGGAAGTCAGAATTTTTAAAGCTCGTCGAAGAGACGACGAACATCAACATCCACTTCATCCGGCAGTCCAAGCCGATGGGACTGGGCCACGCGGTGCTGCAAGCGAAAGCGTTCATTGGAGATGAGCCGTTTGTCGTCATGCTTGGCGATGACATCGTCCAGGCGGACGTGCCGTGCACGAAGCAATTAATTGAGCAATACAATAAAACGGAAAGCTCAATTATCGGGGTACAGCCGGTATCGCGTGACGTGACGCATCGTTATGGCATCGTCGATCCTCTAGCATCACTTGAAGGCGGGTTACATAAAGTTGAGTCATTCGTTGAAAAACCGGCAGCTGGGACGGAACCGTCGAATTTGGCGATTCTAGGTCGCTATTTGTTCACGCCGCAAATCTTTAAGTTTTTAGAGACGCAAGATGCGGGTGCGGGCGGAGAGATTCAGCTGACGGACGCCATCACGCGATTAAATGAAGTACAACGTGTGTTTGCCTACGAGTTTGATGGCAAACGTTACGACGTCGGCGAGAAGCTCGGTTTTATCCAGACGACGCTCGAATTTGCGTTGAACCGTGACGATCTTCGAGATGATGTCTTAAAGATGATCACGCAATTAGTTGAAGAACAAACTGCGGTGAGCGCAGTCAAGTAAGGGGAGGGAAACCGATTGTCGATTCCTGAACTCGGTCGTAAGTCTTTACGGACCGGTCTATTGGTCACACTCGATATTATCGCGATTATATCGTCGATGGTACTGACTTATTTTTTCTTATATCCAGTTGAATTCATTCAAAATATTGATCAAAATCATTTTTTGGAGTCCGCATTCCTATATAGCGCCCTCTTTATCGTCATGGCCGGGGTGAGCCGGTTGTACCGGGTGGCGTGGCGCTTTGCGAGTATGTCCGAGGCGATTCGTCTAGCCACGACATTGTTTATGAGTACGGTCACTTTACTGCTCATTCAATTCGCAGTGTACGGTGAGGCGATGGAGCGGATGCTGTTCCTCAGTTTTTGTTTGTCTCTTCTTATGCTTGGAGGGATTCGTTTAGGCTCACGCGTCTACATCACGTGGAAACAGCAAAAATACTCCGTTTTTCTCGGCCGCAATATGAAACGACGCAAAGATGTGAAACGGACGCTCGTCATCGGGGCCGGTCAAGCCGGGCGCATGTTGGTCCGACAAATCCAACAGTCGGATAACCATCGTATGAACCCGGTCGCATTTATTGATGACAATCGTCATCTTCAGACGTTGACCGTCAACGGGGTGCGTGTCGTTGGGACGATTGAGCAGTTAGAACAAGTCGTCGAGAACGAAGCGATTGATAAAATCGTCTTCGCGATCCCGTCGATGAAGTATCAAGAGCGTCTCGCCATCATCAAACGAGCGAAGGCGGTCTGTACGAACGTGCATACGCTCCCGATGATCGAGGAAGTGGCGGCCGGGAAAGTCGCCGTCAATCAGATGCGGCAAGTATCGATTGAAGACTTGCTTGGTCGTGAGCCGGTCGAACTCGACATTTCCGGTATCCAGTCGGAAGTGGAAGGGAAGACGGTGTTGGTGACAGGTGCTGGTGGATCGATTGGATCCGAAATCTGTCGTCAAATCTTGAAATTCAGCCCTGAACGATTGCTTTTACTTGGGCACGGTGAGAACAGCATCTATTTGATTGAACGCGAATTACGTGAGTTGAAGGTAGATGTCGAACTCATTCCAGTCATCGCCGATGTGCAAGACGTCGAGCGGTTGCGTGACGTCTTTATGACCCATACGCCTCATCTAGTGTTCCATGCAGCAGCACACAAGCATGTCCCATTAATGGAAGCAAACCCGCATGAAGCGGTGAAGAACAATATCTACGGCACAAAAAATGTCGCTGAGATGGCGGATGAATACGGAGCAGCCCGCTTCGTCATGATTTCGACCGATAAAGCGGTCAACCCGACGAACGTCATGGGCTCGACAAAGCGCATCGCCGAAATGGTCGTCCAAAACTTGGCGAAGACAAGTCGGACGAAATATGCGGTCGTTCGTTTCGGAAACGTGCTTGGTAGCCGTGGATCGGTTATCCCACTCTTTAAAACACAGATTGAAAAAGGTGGACCGGTCACGGTCACACATCCGGATATGACACGCTACTTCATGACCATCCCTGAGGCAAGTCGCCTTGTCATTCAGGCGGGAACACTTGCCGATGGTGGAGAAGTATTCGTGCTCGATATGGGTGAACCGGTTAAGATTGTTGATCTTGCTCGTAACATGATTAAACTGAGTGGATTTACGGAAGAGCAAATTTCAATCGCCTTCAGTGGGATTAGACCAGGCGAGAAGATGTTTGAAGAACTCTTGAAGGAAGGCGAAGTCCATCCCGAAGCAGTTTATCCGAAGATTTTTACTGGCATCGTAACGGAAGAGACGAATTTGAATGAAAAATTGGCTCAAATGAATAAATTGAAGACAAGTGAAGCACTTAGTCTATATCTTGTAAATTGGGCAAATGAACAGTTGACAGTAAGGAAGGATATGAAACAAACAATATAGTAACGAGGGGACTTTGTTAAATGAGCTTAAAAACCCAAGTAAGTACGGACAAGCGTATCTTGTTAGCATCGCCTCATATGAGTGATGAAGGATATGAACAAGAATATGTAAAAGAAGCGTTTGACACGAATTGGATTGCTCCACTTGGTTCGAATGTCGATGGATTCGAACGTGAGTTGGCTGAAAAAGTAAATGTGAACGCTGCAGCGGCGTTAAGTTCTGGTACTGCTGCGATTCACTTAGCACTTAAAGCAGCTGGCGTGGGTGCAGGGGATATCGTTTTCTGTTCAACATTGACGTTCTCTGCTACCGCTAATCCAATCATTTATCAAGGTGCCACACCTGTGTTCATTGACAGTGATTATAAAACATGGAATATGGATCCTCTTGCGCTAGAATCAGCTTTCGAGAAATATCCACATGTTAAAGCTGTTCTGGTTGTCCATTTATACGGTCTCGCAGCTGACATGGATCGAATTATGGAAATTTGTTCTAAACACAATGTCATAGTCATTGAAGATGCAGCAGAAAGTTTGGGCAGCTTCTACAAAGGACGTCCGACCGGTGCAATTGGTCAGTTTGGGATTTATTCATTCAATGGGAATAAGATAATAACAACTTCAGGTGGGGGTATGCTTGTATCAAATGATGAAATTGCTGTTGAAAAAACTCGTTTTTGGGCGACTCAGTCACGCGATCAAGCACGTCACTATCAACATAGTGAATTAGGATTTAATTACCGGATGAGTAATGTTGTTGCTGGAATTGGTAGAGGGCAGTTAAAGGTGCTTGAACAACGTGTCCAGCGCAAAAAAGAGATTTTTAAGTTCTATAAAAATGCTCTTGCAGAGATCGAAGACATTACATTCATGCCAGTGAATGATTGGGATCAACCAAACTATTGGTTATCATGCGCAACGATTGAAGGCGATATTTCACCTTATAGTGTTATGGATGCATTAGAAGGTGAAAACATCGAATCTCGTCCCGTTTGGAAGCCGATGCATTTGCAACCTTACTTCGAACAGTACGATTACGTCGGAGCAGACGTTTCTAAAACCTTGTTTGAAAAAGGTATCTGTTTACCGTCAGATACGAAGATGAGCAACGAAGATTTAAAACGTATCGTAGAAATTATTAAAGGATTATGGACTTGATATGAATAAAAATAGTTTTTACGAGCAATTTTTTAAACGACCTTTTGATTTGCTGATTTCACTGATTGCACTACTTGTTCTAAGTCCAATCATTATTGTGATTGGACTTCTAGTACGCACAAAATTAGGTAGTCCGATTTTGTTTTCACAAACTCGCCCTGGATTACATGGGAAGTTGTTTAAAATTTATAAGTTTAGGACTATGACAGATTTAAAAGATGAAAACGGAAATTTGCTTTCAGATGAAATTCGTTTAACGTCTTTTGGTCGGTTTTTACGTTCTACATCATTAGATGAGCTACCTGGATTAATTAATATTGTCAAAGGTGATATGTCTTTGATTGGGCCTCGTCCGCTATTGGTTGAGTATTTGCCGCTCTATTCAAAGGAGCAAGCAAAACGTCATACCGTTCGACCGGGCCTGTCTGGGCTTGCGCAAGTGAATGGTCGCAATCTATTGACTTGGGAAGAGAAGTTTAACTTAGACGTAAAATATGTTCAGAATGTTAGTTTCATGGGGGATATAAAGCTGATTTTTTTGACATTAAAAAAGGTGGCTTTGAAAGAAGGAATTAGTGCAACAGACCACGTTACAGTAGAACCTTTTAAAGGGAGCGAATAACCTTTGAAAAAGTTATTAATTATAGGGGCAAGTGGTCATGGCAAAGTGGTGGCTAACATAGCGCACGATTGTGGAGATTGGAATGAAATATCATTTCTTGATGACGATTTGAATAAGGTAGGTAGTAGTCTCATAGGGTTTAATATTATTGATACAACAGCAAACTTAGAATTGTACATCGATGACTATGAGTTTGTGGTAGGAATTGGGGATGCGTATGTTCGAGAAGAAGTCACACATAAGTTATTGGAAATGGGTGCGTATTTGTCTACATTGATTCATCCATCTGCCGTAATTGGTCTTGACGTTAAAATAGATCAAGGTACTGTTCTTATGCCTATGTGTGTTGTTAACTCATCGTCTACTATAGGGCTAGGTTGTATTATAAACACCGGTTCAACAGTTGATCATGATTGTGAGTTAGGGGCCTTTGTCCATGTATCTCCGGGGTCTACAATCGCTGGAACTGTAAAAATAGGCAGTAGAACTTGGATTGGAACAGGCGCAAGAATTATAAATAATTTAAGTGTTTTTCAAGATTGCACAATCGCAGCAGGTGCTGTAGTAGTAAAAAGTATCAATAGTCCTGGACTGTATATAGGTATTCCGGCAAGGGAAGTAATAAAATGAATATTCTATTTCTTACATTGTTAGATTTTGATTCATTAGAAGAGCAAGGTATATATACAGATTTGATGAGAGAGTTTGCATTAAATAATCATGAAGTTTATATTGTTTCTCCAGTTGAAAAAAAGACACAACAGAATACTTATTTAATTAATGAAAAAAACGTAAAGATATTAAAAGTGAAAATTGGAAATGTGCAAAAAACTAATATGATGGAAAAAGGGATTTCTTTATTACTTTTAAATCGAAAATTTAAAAATTCCATAAGAGAGTATTTTAGCGGTGTTAAATTTGATTTGATAATTTATGCTACTCCACCAATTACTCTAGTAAACACTATCAAATATATTGTTAAACGTGATAGAGCAAAATCTTATTTACTGTTAAAAGATATTTTCCCTCAAAACGCTGTTGATTTAGAAATGATATCTAAAAAAGGTTTAAGTAGATTCATTTATTCCTACTTCAGGTGGAAAGAAAAAGAATTATATAAGATTTCAGACTATATAGGTTGTATGTCACTAGCGAATGTAAAGTATATTTTAAAAGAAAATAAAACAGTAGATTCTGATAAAGTTGAAATTTGTCCTAATACAATTTCACCGTTAAACATAG
Organism: Exiguobacterium aurantiacum DSM 6208; assembly: GCF_000702585.1. GTDB lineage: Bacteria > Bacillota > Bacilli > Exiguobacteriales > Exiguobacteriaceae > Exiguobacterium > Exiguobacterium aurantiacum. Next base: position 1,003,995 of record NZ_JNIQ01000001.1, read on the forward strand.
ATATTAGCGATGTTGATAAAATGAAGATTAAACAAAAGTATAAACTACCTTTAAATAAGACAATTTTTATTTACGGAGGTAATTTAGGAAAACCGCAAGGAATTGATTTCATCATTGAATGTTTAAGGAAGAATGAGGAGAATGATAATTCATTTATATTAATTATTGGTTCTGGTACCGAATATAATAAACTGCATAAAATATTTGAACAAGAAGATTTTAATAATGCTAAATTGATGCATGGACTTCCTAAACATGAATATGAAATGTTAGCTAGTTCGTGTGATGTGGGATTGGTATTTTTGGACCATCGCTTTACAATCCCAAATTTCCCGTCAAGAATTTTATCTTATATGCAAGCATCGATGCCAATCATAGTTTCTTCTGATGGAAATACTGATGTAGGGAAAATTGCAACAGAAGGTAAATTTGGATATAGTTGTTCGAGTCAGGATATAGAAGGGTTTAATGTATTGCTGGGGCGACTAAATAGCAAAGCGCTCAGAACAAAAATGGGTAAAAATTCTCGTCAATATCTAGAAAATAATTATAACTCTAAAGTAAGTTATTCGATTATAATGAAGCATTTTATGGGAAGTGAGAGTGTTTAAATGTTTAAAAATAAATCATTGCTAATAACTGGTGGAACTGGTTCATTTGGAAATGCAGTAATGGAACGTTTCCTTGAAACTGATATTAAAGAAGTCCGTATTTTCTCACGTGATGAGAAAAAACAAGAGGACATGCGTAAAAAATATCAAAACGAAAAGTTAAAGTTTTATATTGGGGATGTTCGTGATCAAAACAGTGTGAAAAATGCGATGTATGGTGTAGATTACGTGTTTCACGCGGCTGCTTTAAAACAGGTACCTTCATGTGAATTTTTCCCGTTAGAAGCAGTGAAGACAAATGTCCTCGGAACTGAGAACGTTTTAAATGCCGCAATTGAAATTGGTGTTAAAAAAGTAATCTGCCTTTCAACCGATAAGGCGGCATACCCAATCAACGCAATGGGGATTTCAAAGGCGATGATGGAGAAGGTCTTTGTTGCGAAAGCACGTACGATTGATTCGACTCAAACGTTAATCTGCGGCACTCGTTACGGGAATGTTATGGCTTCTCGTGGATCGGTTATTCCTTTATTCATTGATCAAATTAAAAAAGGTGAGCCATTGACAGTTACGGACCCGAATATGACGCGATTCTTGATGAGCTTAGAAGAAGCGGTGGAACTTGTGGTGTTTGCATTCAATAATGCGGTAGCCGGCGACATCATGGTTCAAAAATCTCCGGCTTCTACGGTTGGTGACTTAGCAATCGCTTTAAAAGAATTATTTGAGGTCGACAATGAAATTAAAGTAATCGGTACACGTCATGGAGAGAAGGCATTCGAGACGTTATTAACGCGAGAAGAACATATTGTTGCAGATGATATGGGTGATTTTTATCGAGTGCCGGCAGATACACGTGATTTAAACTATGATAAGTACTTTAGTGAAGGTGACCAACAGTTGACTCAAGAGGGCGAATATAATTCTAATAATACGGAACGTTTGTCAATCGAACAAATTAAACAACGGTTGCTGACGCTTGACTATGTGAAAACCGAACTCGAGAAGCGAGTAAAAGCATGAAGATTCTCATAACAGGAGCAAACGGATTTGTTGGGAAGAATCTTGTAGCGGAGTTGAGAAATCAGGGGTTCAATGATTTGCTTCTTTGTACGCGAAATACAACTGAAACTGAATTGAAGCAGTATGCATCAGAAGCCGAATTTGTTTATCATCTTGCTGGAATAAACCGACCTAAAGAAGACAAAGAGTTTGAAGTCGGAAACAAAGGATTTACAGAAAAGTTGTTAACTTTACTTTCTCAAAATCCGACATCACCTCCAGTAATATTTTCCTCTTCAACTCAAGCTGACCTTGCAAATGCATATGGTATAAGCAAAAAGGAAGCGGAATCCCTAGTCATTTCTTACGGACAAGAATATAAGGTAGACGTAATGATTTATCGTTTCCCTAACTTGTTTGGGAAATGGTGTAAGCCGAACTATAATAGTGTAGTTGCAACCTTTTGTCACAACATTTCGCGTGAAATACCGATTCAAGTTAATGATTTAAATGCAGAGCTTACGTTGGCGTATATTGATGATGTTATCGCTGAACTAATTAATCAATTGGAAGAGCGAAAAGCGAAGCGTGCGTTATATGGAGAGGTTAACCCTACCTACAAGGTCTCATTAGGCGATTTAGTGAAACTATTAACGTCGTTCAAGGAATCGAGAATTAATTTATCTGTGCCTTCGTTGAATGACTTTTTCAGCAAGAAACTATATAGCACTTACTTAAGTTATTTGCCTGAAAATCAGTTTTCCTATGAATTAACCATGCATCAAGATGATCGTGGATCATTTACGGAGTTTATTCGAACACCGGATAGAGGGCAGGTTTCAGTTAACATCTCAAAACCAGGCATCACGAAGGGGAATCACTGGCACCATACAAAGAACGAAAAATTCCTAGTCGTAAGTGGTCAGGGTGTTATCCGATTTAGAAAAATTGATACAGAAGAAGTCATTGAGTACATCGTAAGTGGTGACAAGCTCGAAGTAGTGGATATCCCGGTTGGGTATACACATAATATTGAAAATTTAGGTGAAACAGATATGGTTACACTCATGTGGGTCAACGAACCATTTGACTCTAATAGACCTGATACATATTATTTGGAGGTTTGATTAATTAATGAAGAAATTAAAAGTTATGACGATTGTTGGAACGAGACCAGAAATTATTCGATTATCTGCTACAATCAATCGTTTAGAAAAATCAGAAGCTATTGAACATATTTTGGTACATACAGGACAGAACTATGATTATGAATTGAATGAAGTGTTTTTTGAAGACTTTAATCTTAGAAAACCAGATTACTTTTTGAATGCTGCTACTGGAACAGCTACAGAAACGATTGGGCACATTTTGATTGCAATTGATCCTATATTAGAGAAAGAACAGCCGGAGGCTGTTCTGATTCTTGGCGATACTAACAGTTGTCTTTGTGCAATCGCTGCAAAGAAACGTAAAATCCCAATTTTTCATATGGAAGCTGGTAATCGTTGCTTCGATCAACGAGTACCCGAAGAAACAAATAGGAAGATTGTAGACCATGTTGCTGATATTAATCTTACGTATAGCAGTATTGCTAGAGAATATCTGTTAAGGGAAGGATTACCTGCTGATCAAATTATTAAAACTGGTAGTCCTATGTATGAAGTACTCGAATCTAAACGAAGTGAGATCGAGAAATCTAATGTGCTATCAAACTTGAAATTAAAAAAGAATATGTATTTTTTAGTTTCTGCACATCGAGAAGAAAATATTGCAATTGAAGATAACTTCTTAAATTTAGTAAACTCATTGAATGTTATTGCAGAGAAATACGATCTTCCAATTATTTTAAGTACTCATCCAAGAACAAGAAAAATGATTGAAGAAAAAAATGTTGTATTTCATAAGAAAATTAAAATGTTGAAGCCGCTAGGTTTTATTGAGTACAACAATCTTCAAATCAATGCAAAAGTAGTGCTAAGCGATAGTGGTACTATAAGTGAGGAATCTTCGATTTTAGGTTTTAAAGCTCTTAATATTAGACAATCTCATGAAAGACCAGAGGCTATGGAAGAAGCTTCAGTTATATTGGCAGGATTAGAACAAGATAGAATCTTACAAGGAATTGAAATTATTGAATGTAAGAAGGCAGATAAATTAAAAATGGTTAAAGACTATAGTATGTCAAATGTATCTGAAAAAGTTCTTAGAATAATTTTGTCGTATACAGATTATATTAACAGAAATGTTTGGAGGAAATAAGGTGAAGAAAGAACCCTTAGTAAGTGTTGTAATACCATTTTATTCGAATGTAAAATGGCTTAAAGAGGCGTTGGAGAGCGTTCAAGACCAAACATACAAAAATATTGAAGTAATATTAGTGGATGATGGATCTAAAGAGAATACAAGCCATATTTTGAGCTTATATCGTTTTAATTCGCTGTTAGTTAATAAAAAAAATGGAGGACCAGCTTCTGCTAGAAACTTGGGGATTGAAGTAGCTAAAGGAAAATACATTGCTTTTTTAGATTCAGATGATTTATGGCTTTCAAACAAATTAACTTGTCAAATAGAAGAAATGGAGAAGGGAAATTTAAAATGGAGTCAACACTCGTATGAAATGTTCTGGGAGAAGAGTAAAAAATCTAAAGAAATAAACACAGAAATTTATCAAGGAGATGTATATAAAGACTGTTTCATATCTTTTAGAATACAAACGTCCTGCGTTGTGGTATTGAGAGATTTATTAATTGGTGAAAATATTCGCTTTCCTATTGAAAAAAGATACGGGCAGGATGGATTTTTTTATATGCAGATTGCAAAATTACATCCTATAGGATTTATAAATGGGATACATTCTAAGTTTAGAATTAGAGGCAAGAATGCAGGATTCAGAGCGAAAGTCCAATTAAACTCAAGGGCGGAGATATGGAATGAAATAAAAACTAATCAAAAATTGTTGTCAATATTACCCCCGAGTGTTATTCGAGCGTATAAATTATCTTATTCACTTAATAGATTGACAAAATATTTAAATAAGAACTTTATGAAGTCAGAAAAAATCGCAGAGTTATTTTCAAAAATAATGTACTTTTTGCCCTATACTATATTTAGAATTCATAGAAGAAAATTTATTAATTGAATGTATAATAACCTCCAAAAAATACTGGGAGTAATAAAAGTGAGTCGATAATTTAAGAATAGGGTCTTGTTTAAGGATAGCGTAGCCTAAATTTCTAATATGAAGCTGGGTACAAATATAAGCGTTGTGTTAAGAGGAAAATCGTCTACTTCTTGATACATAAATTGATTCTTAACGGCTTATCCTTAAATGTCTTTCGACGCTGATTTGTATACTTATATTTTTAAATACATCACTCAGATTAGCATCTCAATAACAACAAAATCTCTAATCTTAAATTTTAAAAGTTAGATAATTGAACCTTTTCTTGTATTTGCTAAACTAAAGGATGCATAGATTATGTCTAATTTAAAACCAGTACAAGAGATTTTTTCTTGGAGAGTTATGTATTGGTTCATGTAAAATATTAACAATGATTTTACCTAGTATCTTATTTTAAGTAATATAAAAAAGTAATGAGTTAATATAATATGATAATTAGAAATAAAATAAATAATTCTTTACGATGAATTATAAAATTAAGTGCAACACCTGAACGTGAACGCAAAAAAGCCCATAGCGACGGCCTCGTGTAGAATGAAGTTACCACACAAACATTCAGACGGAGGAATCGCTATGAGCTACACCCATCTTACCACAGCCGAACGCGTGAAAATAGAGACCTATCTGGGGCTCGGGATGTCCATCCGGTCCATCGCGAGACGGCTCGGGCGACAGCCCTCGACCGTCTCGCGGGAGATCAGACGGAACCCCGGCTATACGGCCGAACGCGCACAGGAGCGCTACGCCAAGGCGAAGGGAAACTACGGCGCCAAGACGAAGCTCGACGACATGATGCGCCGGACGATCATCGAGAAGCTGCGGGCGACCTGGTCCCCGGAACAGATCGTGGGTCGTCTCTTCGACGGGAAAATCGCCTTCTCGACCATCTATCGTTGGATCTATTCGGGGCTGATCGACGTGCCGGTGACCGTGCTCCGCCAAAAGGGCAAGCGCCAGAAACCGATGGAGACACGTGGTCGGTTCAACATCGGTCTGTCCATCGCCAAACGTCCGAGAGAGGTGCGCACACGCGAGACATTCGGCCACTGGGAGCTCGACACCGTCGTCTCCGGACGAGGGAAATCGAGGGCCTGCGTCGCGACGTTCGTCGAGCGGAAGAGCCGGTTCTACCTCGCGCTGCCGATCGCGGACCGCAGCGCGGCCTCGATGGAGGAGGCGATCCACACGGTCCACGCCGCCTTCCCAGCGGGCACGTTCAAGACGGCGACGACGGACCGGGGCAAGGAGTTCAGCTGTCACGAGCGCGTCCGGGCGACACTAGGCGTGCCGATGTATTTCGCCGACCCGTACTCGTCGTGGCAGCGCGGCAGCAACGAGAACGCCAACGGCCTCCTGCGCGAGTTCTTCCCGAAAGGATCGGACTTCGCGACGGTCGGCCAAGGAGAGGTCGTGGACGCGCTCGCCAAGATCAACGGGCGGCCGAGGAAATGTCTCGGCTGGAAGACCGCACACGAGGCCTTCACGGAGGAAGTGTTGCGCTTAATTTGACAAACCGTCTTACTAAAAAACATAAAAGCATTTTATAAGTTTATTCTATTAACTAAGGAGCCAAATGTGATACATGGAAGTAGTGGATAACAAAACAAGTAAAAAAATATTATTTTTACCTATAAGAATTGTATTATTTTATTTTCTTTTTATAGCATTGTTATATATTTTTGGTCCATTTGAATGGAGAACTGAAAATGAAGTAAGACTATTTTTGTTTTTATTTTTCGCTCATTTGCTTTTGTATGTAGGATACACAACTACAATATCAAGTATGTACAGACAGGATACACAACCTGTAAATCAGAAAATTAAAACCAATCAATATAAAGTTAATCATTTACAAGTAGTGAATTATCTTAAAGTATTTATAATCATAAATTTTATCATGACATTATTTATGATGATTAGAACGACGGGGCTAAATTCTTTTTCTATAGAATTAATTTTAAATAATTTGGTAAGTAGTTTAAATGATCCTGGGAAACAATATTATTCGAAATTCGAAAATCAAATTACTTTCGGTGGGAATATATTAGCACCTATTTATACATTAACTTCACCTTTGCTATGGCCAGTAATACCATTATCATTAATATATTTCAAAAAAATTGGTTTTACAAATAAACTTCTAGTTATTTTGACAATAGTTTTTGAAATCTCGAGATGGTTATCTCTAGGTACAAACAAAGGCATAATCGACTTAATTCTAATTCTAGTAAGCATTACTATGTTAAAGAAATGGCAGCAGGAAAAAAAGGATTCAACATCTAATTTTAAGAAAAATATTGTTATAGGGATTATTGTTGGCTTTGTTATAGTTACCGGTTTGAAAATATTCGAAAATAATATTTCATCAAGAGTAGACGAAAGTTATATTATAATTTCTCAAACATCTGGCTATACTGAAATTAACCTAGAAGCCCCGCTGATGAGGATATTACCAGATAGTTTGAATTCACTACTAGTTTATTCTACAGGATATTTAACACAAGGATATTATGGGTTGTCATTATCTTTAAACGAAATGTTTATTCCCATGTTCGGTGTTGGAAGTTCGCCATTTTTAATAGAAAATCTTGAAGAATTATTCAAGGTTAATTTATCACAATATACTTATCAAGAAAGGATTGCATACAAAGGTTGGGATCCCTTGGTTAATTGGCACAGTATTTATGTTTCTTTTGCGAATGATGTTTCCTTTATAGGTGTACTATTTGTAATGTTTTTACTAGGAAAGTATTTTGCTGTTGTCTTTTATAAAAGCTTAATATACAAAGATCCAATTACTTCGGTACTATTTTCTTTATTAGTAATTTGTTTTTTCTATTTTCCTCTCAATAATCAAGTTTTTGCTACTCCTGGTATGTATATGGCTTTTTGGGGGTTAAATATTTTATGGGTTCTAAAGTCAAGAATAACTATCTCATCAAGGAGAATATATAGATGAGGAATAGTAATTTATCTACTGCAGTGAGAAAAAATTTTAAAATGGTTTTTTCTACTCAACTTTTAGTATTAGTATTTGGTTTGATAACCTCGTTGATTCTTCCTGGCATAATGTCTGTTGAAGATTTTGGATATTGGCAAATATATTTACTGTACTCTTCTTATTTAGGGATTTTTGCTCTTGGATTTAATGACGGTATTTATCTACGATACGGAAGTTATAATTACTATGATTTACCTCACAAGCAAATAAGAACTGCAATTCGTATTCATATATTTGTGCTATGTTTATTTTCAATAATAATTTTAGGAGGGACTTTTTTAGTAGATGATGTAAAAAAACAATTTATATTTCGGTTTATAGGTTTAAGTATATTGATATTTGGCATAAATGGTGTTTTTATTCATATACTTCAAATAACGAATCAAATGAAGAAATATAGCTTTTTTTCAATTTTATCTAAGATTATAATGTTGGTAGTTATTCTGATAAGTTTTTTAACTCAAAAGACTAATTTTGAAATTTTAGTGATTGGTGACTTTGTTTCTAAAGTTATTGTTATTACAGGTATGATTGTTTATAATAAAGAACTTTGGATTGGTGAGAATTCTCGTATTTTAGATGCTCTTAAAGAGTATACTGTTAATGTTTCTGTAGGGATAAAGTTGATGTTAGCACAACTTATGGGGATGCTAGTTATTGGTTTAAGTAGATTTTTTGTGGAGTGGCTAGAAGATGTTAATGAATATGCATATTATTCTTTCGGTATAACGGTTACAAATCTAGTAATAATTTTTATTACTTCAATCAGTTTACTTTTATATCCTAGTTTGTCAAGAATTGATGCTAATTATTATCCGAAATATTACGAAAAAATTAATGAGTTACTACGTTTTTTCAATATTTTGATTCCTTTAATTTATTATATATCCATCTTATTGATTCCATTCCTCTTCCCTGACTATAATTCAGTATTAATGTATTTAAATATATTGTTTTGCATAATTATATTGCAAGCGAAAATGTTGCTATTAAATAACACTTTTTACAAAGTATTACGTAAAGAAAACTCAATGCTTAAAGAAAATTTAAACAGTGTCTTGTTATTTTTATTGCTGACGCCAGTACTTTACACTCTTGTAGGAGGAGTATCTAGTATAGCAATGAGTACTTTGTTAGTAATGGGCTGGAGAACTCTCGCATCAGAAATATATTTAAGAAAGATCATGAAAATTAAAAATAATAAAAGTGTAATGGCTGATTTTTCATTTATTATTTTTTTCATGTTTATAACAAATAATTTCAAAATTTATAATTCTCTGATTATATATATATGTTTTTTAATCTTAATTTTATACTTAAAACGAAAAATGATTATATTACTTTATAAAAATCTTGAAACTAAGTTCTAAAGGAGTATTTTCAAGTATGAAAAAAAAACATCTTGTTTTTGTTTTAGGAACATTCTATCCATCGCATTCTGCAAATGGATTATGTATACAAAAAATCATTCCAAGTTTAATAAAAAAATATAAAATCACGTTAATTTGTTTTAAAACTGAGAAACATTTACCTACAATTGAGGAGAAAGACGATTTAACAATTATTAGAATTGAAGACTGGGAAATGAAAAAAAGAAATAGCATTAAATACAATCTTCAGAATAATAATAATAATAAATTAGTCGATATATATAATCTAATGTTACTCAGAGCAATACAAATTCAAAAATATTTAAAAATGATTTTAGCAAAACAAACCATCAATAAGATAGTTGTTGAAAAATATATAAATGAACTTCGCAAAATAGAAACGCCAATTGATGTCTTAGTCCCAGTATGTTTCCCGTTTGAAAGTATTATAGCTACGTTAAAATATAAAAAAGCACACAATGAATCTGTAAAAGTTATACCTTATTTATTTGATAAATATAGCGCTAGTGAAACAGCACATAGAAATGTTTGGAACAAAAAAATAAAAATGAATAATCATTTAAAATTAGAAAAAAAAATGTTAGAAAAGAGTAATTATATATTGTGTTCAATGGACTGGGAACCACATTTCAAACAATATTTTATGGAGTATATGGATAAAGTCGAAGTTACTGATATACCAGTTCTTGTTCCTCTCATAAGTCAAGCTTCAATCAATTATGATAACGATAAAATCAATTTTGCTTACACAGGGGCTCTAAACAAAAAAAATCGGAACCCTAAGTATACATTGGAGATTATATCGAGATGTATGGAAAAAGAGCCAGAATGTATATTCCACATCTATACTAGTGGAGATTGTGACTCCATAATTCATCATTATTCAAAAATGAAACCGGGTCAAATAATTAATCATGGAAGTGTCCCGGTCGAGGTAGCGCATAGTGCTATTAAAAATGCAGATTTTTTGATTTCGGTAGGAAACAAAGACATAACTCAAACTCCTAGTAAGATATACGAGTATATGGCGAGTGGAAAGCCGATAGTACATTTCTATCAAAGTATAGAAGATCCCGTGATTAGCATATTGGCACAGTATTCTAAATCATGTTGCGTCAAGCAGAGTGAAATGCACTCAAAAGAAAATATAAAAACTATTGTAGAATTTATAACTATTAATTATAATACACCGGTGATTCCGTTTGAGGAGGTAAAGAAACAATTTTTTAAAGCAACACCTGAATATTCGAGCGAAATACTAAATAGAGCCATAAATATATAAGATATATCGAGAGATTTTACTTATTTTGAAATATAATATAAAAATAATTACCTAAAAATTAACTCGGTATGAAAAATCTGAAAGTGTTTGCTTCTATTATTTTGATACTTGATTTTTAAATTAGGGAGTGAAACAGCATTAAAATTACTATTGTAGGTACAGGTTATGTTGGTCTTTCAATGGCTGTACTGTTGTCACAATACAGTGAAGTCGTTGCTCTCGATATTATGCAAGAAAAAGTCGACATGATTAATGCGAAACAGTCTCCAATCGTTGACGCGGAAATTGAAGACTTCTTACAGAATAAAGAATTGAATTTATTCGCCACGACAGATAATTTAACAGCATTTAAAGATGCAGAATATGTTGTCATCGCCACACCAACGGACTACGATCCGGTACGTAACTACTTCAACACACGCACGGTTGAGAGCGTCATCGCAACGGTGCTCGCAATTAATCCAGATGCCATCATGGTCATCAAATCGACCGTACCAGTTGGATATACAGATGAAGTCAAAGCAAAATTCGATACTGAAAACATCATCTTCTCACCAGAATTCTTGCGTGAAGGTCAAGCGTTGCATGATAACCTTTATCCATCACGTATCGTTGTCGGTGAGCAGTCAGAGCGAGCTGAAGTGTTCGCGAACTTGTTAAAAGATGCTGCGATTAAAGAGGACATCGAAGTCTTGTTGACTGACTCGACAGAAGCAGAAGCCATCAAACTCTTCTCAAACACGTATTTAGCGATGCGTGTTGCGTTCTTTAACGAGCTCGATACGTACGCGGAAGTGCGTGGTCTCGATTCGAAACAGATCATTGAAGGTGTCGGACTCGATCCGCGCATCGGTTCTCACTATAACAATCCATCATTTGGTTATGGCGGGTACTGCTTACCAAAAGATACGAAGCAGCTCCTGGCCAACTATGAAGATGTACCGAACAATATCATCGGGGCAATCGTTGACGCGAACCGCACACGGAAAGACTTCGTTGCAGAGTCGATTTTGAAACAAAATCCGAAGCGTGTCGGCGTCTATCGTCTAACGATGAAGACGGATTCGGATAACTTCCGTGCCTCATCTATTCAAGGAATTATGAAGCGCATTAAGGCGAAAGGTGTCGAAGTCGTCATCTATGAGCCGGTTCTAAAAGAAGAATCGTTTTACAACTCACCGGTCATCAATGACTTTGAGACGTTTAAAGAGACCGCTGATATCATCGTCACAAACCGCTTACATCCAGAACTTGAAGATGTAGCGGATAAGGTTTATACGCGCGATTTATATAGTCGGGACTAAGAAGCGAGATGGTACATTCACTAGTACCATCTTCTTTTAAAATGAATAGGTATAGTTAACTATTTTATAGAAAATGGATAGAATGTGTTTATATAAAGCGTTGGGACGGACAACATTCAACTAAATTCTGTCCGTCCCAATTCTATTCGTTATGGCTTTTGATTCAATCCGTCAATCAACTGACGCGTTCGCTCGCGTGACACATGAAGGTAACGCTCAGTCGTGCTAATCGACTTGTGTCCGAGTAGCTCGGCGACGCCGACGATGTCTTTCTTCTGCTCGTACAACGTCGTCGCGAAGCTATGGCGCAACATATGGCTCGTCAGGTTCAGGCCAAACTGTTCGGCCGCGATTTCTTTCAGGTCTTTGTTCACGAAGCCCGGCTGGACGACGCGCCCGCTCGGCATCAAGAAGATGTTGTTCGAGTTTCCGGCCTTCGGACGCCGGACGTCGATATACAGCTTCAACTCTTTCGTGAGCCGCTGCGTCATCGGCACGACGCGTGTCTTGCCGCCCTTGCCTTTCATAACGGTGAGTAGGCGCTCTTCAAAGTTGATGTGATTGAGCTCCAAGTTCAAAATCTCGCTGATTCGTAGTCCGGCATCGCCCCCGACGAGATAAATCGTATAGAGCGTATAGTTTTTGGCGTGATACAATACAACATCCAATTGGTCGCGGCTGATGATCGTCGGTGGTTCGGTGACGCCTTCCCGCGTGATGATTCGGCTGAACGGGTTCTGCTCCATCCAACGCTGCTCGACGGCGAACGTGAACAGCCCACGGACACGCATGATATACGACCGGATTGTATTGTCGGCTTTCCCGCTCAACTGCTTCTTGTATGGAATCGCATAGTCCCTCTCGGTGATGTCCTGGATGTAGATGGCACCGCGTTCGGTCGCATACCGGGCAAAGCTCCGTAACGTGTTTCGTGTGCTCTTCAACGTCGTCGCAGGGTACTCCTTTCGTTCTGTCATATCTTGCAAGTACAAGTCGATCGCTTCGTTCAATAATACTCGTTTCATCCCATTCACTCCTTCAAGTTGATTGCCTCTCGCAGTTCCCGTTGGACGTCGGCCTTATATGCCCGCAACCGGCTCGCGGAATATGGCAGCGTCTGCTCGGTCCCGTCAATCAAGTGGCAGAGGAGCTCGAAATGGCGTGGTGACAGCAACACCCGTTGTTCATCGAGCCAGTCGAAGAGACGACGCTCGGACGTCATGCATTGTTCCGGAATGCGTTCGGCCGCGACTTCATGCTTCAAGTGTCGGGCGTTCTTCTGTTGGTGGTTGAGGATGGCGCCCCGTATCCGTTGGAAGCAGTACGTCTTCGATAACGTGCAGCCGCGGTTCAAAGCCTCCCATAGCGCGATTCGTGCGATTTGGGCGCAGTCTTCTTGTTCGTTCGGGTGGATGTGGAGATGGCGGATCACGTAATGGATCATCGGTTCCCATTCAACGATTTGATCATCAATCGGATTCATGTGGCAATTCTTTTCCGAGCGCTCTGTTGATTTTCCTAGGTTAATTTGAGTATAGTCATCGATATTCAAATTTTGGGTGTTGCTGTACGTACGCCTCTCGGCTCCATCTATCAATTGTAAGCCGATATCTCAAACAAGCCCCGGGCTTATGTGCGATAAAGGCGCTGTTCCATGTCGAATATCGATGAATATTTAAAGGGACAACGGGTTGCGTTCGTGAGGGAGTCTCATCGTGGGGAACTTACTTGCAATCACCCCAGGATAGTACGCCATGAAATGACGGATTATGGTAAAATCAAAACAACGAGAGACAACTGCTTCATGCCTTCGGCTGGAACGGTTGTATTTTTTTATGAGGAGGCAGGACGTTGAGACAAGTATTAATCACAGGAGCCAACAGTTATGTCGGCAATGCGTTCAAACAATGGATTGAGGCAAACTATGCGGACGACATTCAAGTCGATACGGTCGGGATGAAGAACGGGGAATGGAAAGAGAAGTCGTTCGTTGGGTATGACGTGATCCTCCATGCGGCCGGGATCGCGCACGTCTCGACGGATAAAAGTATGGAAGACTTGTACTATAAAGTGAACACCGATTTGACGGCCGAGGTCGCGGCGAAGGCGAAGCGAGACGGGGTGTGCCAGTTCATCTTCCTGAGCAGCATGATCGTCTACGGGGACGCCTCGAACGCCCAAATGATCACAAAAGACACGGAACCGAAGCCGACGAGCTTCTACGGAAACAGTAAGCTCCAAGCCGAGAAGAAGCTTGAACAGCTCGCGGACGAGAATTTCCTCGTCGCGAACGTCCGTCCGCCGATGATTTACGGCAAAGGCTCGAAAGGGAACTACATCAAACTCGCCGGGCTCGCGCGGAAAGTGCCGCTTTTCCCGGACTATCCGAACCGTCGCAGCATGATTCACGTCGACAACCTATCAGAATTCTTGACGCTCCTCATCCTGCACGAAGACAACGGCACGTTCCATCCGCAAAACGCCGACTACGTCTGCACGTCCGAGCTCGTCAAGACGATCGGTTCGGTCCACGGCAACCAAGTCCGGACGACGGGGCTCTTCAACGGGGTCATCGGCACACTCGTCGACAAGAACGTGACGATGAACAAGCTGTTCGGCGACTTCGCCTATGCGAAGGAGTTGTCTGCGTATCCGCATGACTATCATGTAAGGGACTTCTTTGACAGTATCGTCCAAACAGAAAGGCACGAACCTTCCTCGAAATGAGGAGTGTTCGTGCCTTTTTTAGTTCTCGTATTGTATCTAGTCAGGTTGAGTGTGCATATCCGTCATCTAGCAATCAGCTGAAAGCTTTACCACTTCAAAATGAATGGTGTTGTGAGGAGTGAGTCGACACTTCTTCTCCTAATAGATTGGCCCGATAGAGTGTCCCATGAAAACTTCTGTCACACACAGGACAATGAACGTCCCAATTGTTGGCGACCTGTTGATTGTAGTTGCCATGAGCATACTTCAATAAGCGGATTGCCTTTAAATGAATCGGATGGTCTCGTTTAAATTCATTTTTACATGTGTTATTGACCCAAACTTCCTGACACTTACAAACATAAGTCACTTTATAACCTTCATCGATGCCTTCGGTCACCGTGCCGCAAGATGGACAATACTGATACTCGCCACTATAGTAATGAATCAACCGTTTGATGTAGGTTGCAAGGTGGGTCGTCTGTCCCGGTGCGATGTTGAATTGAGCGTAACGATGTGGGATATGATCACGATTTTTAATGTTCCAATGGTGTACGTCTCGGCAGGAATAGCTATGCACGAGTGTCGCACTCGTAATCTCATGCGCTGTGCCTTTGAAGTCATCGAAGTATCGCTTGCAAGACCGTTCAAGATCTGAAGCAAGTCGTTGGTGAAACTCTGGTTGCCCATACGGTTTATATTTGGCATCGAGCGTATGACGATGATTCGTCCCGTCGCTATGGCTTCGAAACGAGATGAAAAAGTCGGGTCGCCGATTCTCCCCTCCGCTTGATTGAAGAGTCGGTTCATAGGCAATCGTAAGCGCATCTTTTGTTTGCGGATGAGACAAGGTCAGTTTGAATCCTCGCAATTGATGCCGTGCTTGATACCATCGATACATCTGCTCAGTGATTGGCTCTGACGGCATAAACTGCAGACGTATGCATCCCGCATAGAGTTGTAACAATGTCCATATCTCGAAGAGGAGTGGAGACTTCATCAATGATTCGATAAAGTGCTGTTTCTCAATGGTGATTTGCGGGGTCGTCGAGAGGATTGCCTCGAAACATTCGAATATCTCTTTATAGCGAGGTTGGATGGGCTACACTCAATTGGACATAAATGAAGAGGTCGATTAGACTGAAACAAATTATGAACATGAGGAGAACATCAAACATGACAAAGAGAGCGCACCGCGTTTACACAGATGAATTCAAAGAACAGGTCGTCCAGCTCTATCTTAACGGGAAGCCGAGGATCGATATCGTTCGCGAGTACGATTTGACACCATCAGCACTGGGACGTTGGATCAACCAGAGCCGTGCGACCGGTTCGTTCAAGGCAGAGGACAACCTGAGCGACGAGGCCCGTGAACTCCGTGACCTGCGCAAGCAAGTGAGGCAACTCGAGATGGAGAATGACATTTTAAAGCAAGCCACGCTGATCATAGGACGAAAGTAACTGTCATCAAGAACAATATGCACAAATACTCGGTATCAGCAATGTGTAAAGTCCTGAAACTGTCAAGAAGTACCTTCTACTACGAATCCAAGAGGCGACCGGCGGTCGACGACGTGACCGGTGATGTCATCGAGATCTTCCGTCGCAGTCGTGACAATTATGGGACGCGCAAGATCAAGGTCGAGCTACAGCGTCTAGGGAAGCGTGTGTCACGCCGACGCATCGGACGCATCATGAATGAGCAGGGACTCGTGTCCTCCTACACCGTCGCACAATTCAAACCGAAACGAAGCAATCCTAACGAGTCCACGGTGAAAAACGAGCTGAATCGTGAGTTCCGTCAGGAAAAGGAACTGTCGGTCATCGTGAGTGATTTGACGTACGTCAGGGTCCAAAACAAATGGAACTATGTATGTGTATTTGTCGATCTGTTCAATCGGGAAATCATCGGACATAGCGTCGGCGAACGCAAGGATGCGGACCTGGTGGCCCGGGCGATCGCAACAATTCCAGCTGATCTCCGTCGGGTAGGCATGTTTCACACCGACCGTGGGAGCGAATTCAACAACAAACTCGTGAGCGACACGTTGCGCAGCTTCGGGATCCGTCGTTCGCTCAGTGACAAGGGCTGTCCTTACGACAACGCAGTGTCAGAGGCAACGTACAAGGTCCTCAAAATCGAGTTCGTCAAGAAGCAGACTTTCCCGAATCTGACAGTTCTCGACCGTGAATTACGTGATTACATACATTGGTTCAATCACATCAGAATCCATGGGACATTAGGTTACCTGACACCGAAAGAATATAAAAAAAGAGACCTCTTAAAAAATGTCTAGTTAAGTGTTGACAATCCAGTTCATGCAAAAATAGATGTGTCCCTTTGATTTCTTCGGGAGTCACATTGAATAGCTGTTCCTCCTCTAGAAATAACGATATTGATTGTTTCATCCCCTTTAGGAGCTTGATTCTTTCTTCGGATCTTGCTAGCAGTGCCGCTACTGTCTTCGTTTTTTCCCGCATGATGAAAAAAAGTCCAGATTGTCTTTGATTAGGCTGAAAAGCGTTGTCATTACGGGCATCTTTTTCAGACTGAAGCATTTTCATGCGACTAACTTCGACCTCATAAAGTTGCTTTAAATAGGCATACGTTACCTCGAGCATCGTCCGAATCATTCGATGTTCGATTAGGTCGTGAGATGAATCGACAGACTCTACTTTGATTTTAGGCTGACCGGCTGAAGTTTGAGCGGAAAGGATCGTTCGGGCAGTCCACTGTGTGACATTGTCTCGCTGTACCTTGGTCGGGACTCGAACAAGTAATTCTGAAGGAGCAGCACTGACGTCATTCAAGGCGTCAGTGAAACGCTGAATCAAGCCGGTCAATTGGTCTACTGAAACATGGTGAGACGCTGAGTATTTGCTTACGCCATTCGATTCGTGTGGTTTCAAGTGAAATGCTGACATCAAGTCACGGACCTCTGCTTGCATACATTCGTATTGCTCAAGTGACAGTGTTGATGGGGTGACTATCAGTGTCTCGGTCGTGATTAGGCGGTCGCTTGTATCATATGCTTCGATGGTGAATTGACCACAGACATTGAGACCGATTTCTTGATCGGCAGGCTGCATATACCATAAGCCTTCGTCATTATAGGAACGGATGAAATTAACATCTTCTTGTCCTTTTAGTTTAATCGCATGTACATCTTTTGCTTCGACTCCGATTCTAAGGAACTCACCATTCTTTTTCGAGTATTCAGTAAAGTGGTACCGCCCCTGAGATTTTAAAAGCGGTTGGATTTTTTTGACTGAATGTTGGGTCGAGTTGAGGAGCGATACACTTGTGATCACTACGTCAGTAAATTGAATTTCAAATAATCTCATCGTACTCCCGCTTTCTTTACTTAATCAAAAAACTTGATGTATCGATTTGATTGAAGCATTACATTTGCACGTGTTGCACTTTCATGAAACCCTTTTGCGTACAGTTTGTCTATGAAAGATTTAAATGTCTCTAACGCTTCAGGGTGTTGGTTTATCGAGAAATGTATTCTAGGTAACAGTTTCGACATGATCAAATGATCGACGGTTTGTTTCGAGAAGGTAGGAGCGGCCTGTAAGTAAGTCGTGAGTTGTTTCTTTCCGCGTGCATTGATGCGAACATCAGGGATGGTATGAAACTCAGCAGAACATTCGATTATCCATTCGACATCGGGCTCGACTGCTTCAGGAGATAGACCTGGTGTCATAAAGCGGTAATGCTCATATTCGATTTTTCCAGTGAGAGTTGAAGCATCTAATTCAGTTTTTTCTTCAGTTGTAAGGGTCTGGTGAGTAAGTTCGATCACGAAACTTCGATCAATCACTTTTGGGCTGAGCGGTTTGACGGTGTGGTCCATATTAATGGTGCCGATAAATCTTACGTTATCAGGAATGACGATTTGATAGTGGTACTTGAGCAACTCTCTCGCATTGCGATATTGATTGATTTGTGTCGGAGTAGGATCTTCGATGCATTCAAAGTCGGATACGATTTCTTCAGCCTCGTCGTAATAGCGTTGTGGATAGAGCTGAATTGCTTTGTTCTGTTCCCTGCTGCTCAAAATCTCAGCAAAATAATATTCGACATGAGAGAGGTTCATTTCATCTAAACTGATTAAATGTAGACCGGTTGAAGCTTTGGCTTCCATGAGTTTTTCGAGGAACTCTGTGGGCACAAAACATTTTTCAATCGAGTTAAAATACCCAAACAAATCTTGTTTGTCCGTCCAGCTGGATTGCACCGAGATTGAGGAGGCTGTCGCATGTTGTAACGCATCCGCAAATGCGGTGACCAGACTAGACTTTCCGGTTCCAGAAGGACCGCTCAATATGATGAGCGCATTCGTTTGAAGTGCTCTTAAAAAGGAATCAATCACCGAAGGATGATAATACAACTTCTCGTCACGGTCACAATAAAATAGTTGTTGGATTGTATTTACGACCGTATCGGTATCCCATGGCAAGATTGGTTTATCGAGTTCGGAAGATTGAGTTGAATTAGGTTTTTTACGTAATTCTGAAATGATTGTGTACAATCGAAGTTCTCGGTCAGTTAATTGAGAAATTTCTTTTTGATGACGAATGTTCAGAGCGGTTTTTTCGGTTTGGTGAGTTTTTTCTAACTGATTAATCGCATGACTAAGGTCTTTTCTTTCTTTAGTAAGTAAATCTCGAAGTTCTGCATTTTCTCGTTGTAGAGCCTCTAACTGAAGCTGATCTTTTTGCACCTTTAAAATTTCGTCTTCAAAAAGTGATTTGCGATATTCTACTAATCTCGATAGTACTACCGATTCCAAATCGGTTCCAATTTTTTTTTCTGTGGCTACAGCTAAGGATTTGCCGCCAGCTGCAAGCAATAAATCTTCCAAAAGTAATTTCAAAGGAGTTAATTTCTTTGAAGTGATTTTTAGGAGTTGAAACATATGACGTTCGTGTGTTTCAAACGTATAAGAGCTTTCGTATAGTTCCCCCGTCCTAATCACTGAATCCTGGTGAACGAGCGCCGAGAGCTCCCAATCTTGATGAGGGAAAATTGGGGACTTGCAAGCTATTAATCCATTTTCGGTTGGTTCTAAAATATGAGCTTTGATTTGAATTTGCCCATGCTCTAAAGTTCTTTTGTCATTTATTCTGATTATAATCTTTGGTCCAAAGATGTTTGCGTGGGTTAATCGAGCATAAAACGCTTTTGTATGTTGTTTAGTGAGAGGCTGCTGTTTAAGTTCCTCAACGTAATCGTGATTAAGTTGAAGCCATTCGTGAAGGTTCGATACTGTTCGCTCGGTTCCTTGTATGTTCATAAAGTCACACAATCCTTCCTGTTTTTTAAAACTTATAAAGCGAGTAATAACCTTCTTAGATATTCATACGAGATAATCCTTTCTTTCTTTAAAGTGAATAAATAAATAATTTTATAAGAAATCGAATGGTTCTGTATGAATCATCGTCGAACTAGCATTGACATTGAATCCGTCACACGTTTTGTGTGGCGGGTTTTTTGGGTTAAAGAGCTTGCAGGCAGGGAAGTAATAGCGTAGTCCATACTCTAACAAAAGCGGGTGAGCGAGTGAAACAAGCGACGATTGAAAACGCGAACGGCATGCGCCTGTCGGCCATCGATTATGGCTGCGCCATGACCGAGTTGACGGCGCCGGACCGGGACGGGAACTATGAGTCCGTCATCTTGAAGTACGGTGACCCGAAACAATACTTAGAAAACCCGGTCTATCTGGGGTCCGTCGTCGGGCGCATCGCCGGACGGATCCGCAACGCCGAGATTGATGGGGTGGCCTTGACCCCAAGCGAGGACCCGCATCACATTCACGGCGGCGAGGAAGGCATCACGGCCCGGCACTGGGACATGGACGTCGACGGACAAGCGATCGTCTTCACGTACCTCAGTCCGGACGGGGAGGAAGGTTACCCGGGAAATGTCCGCTTCAAAGTCATGTATGAACTGACGGACGACGATGCGCTCGTCATCACGATGACGGCCGATACGGACGAACGGACGTGGGTCAACTTGAACCACCACAACTATTTCAACCTCGGCGGACGGCCGACGGTGCACGATCACGTGCTGACGCTGCCGGCCGATCACGCGGCCCGTTTGGATGAGGAGTCGTTGCCGACGGGGGAGTTGCTCGAGGTCGATGCGACACCGTTCGATTTTCGGGCTGGGAAAGAGGTCGGCGCGGCGATTACGTCCGAGGACGAGGCGATCGTGAAGGCTGGTGGTCTGGATCATCCGTTCCTGTTGAAGGAAGGGGTGACCCGATTGCACGACCCGGTGTCTGGGCGCGTCATGGAAGTCGAGACGAACCAGCCGGTCATGGTCGTCTATACGGCGAACTTCTTAAGTGAAGAGACGCCGGTGACGCTCGAGGGACGGCAAAAGCATAGTGCCATCTGTCTCGAAGCCCAAGCGTTCCCGGACGCGCCGAACCATCCGGGCGTGGCGACGTCAATCGAACTGAATCCGGGGGAGTTGTATTACTCGAGGACGGTTTACAAGTTTAGCGCAGAATGACAAGAGGAAGCCTCACTACGTGGAAAACGTCGTGAGGTTTTTTGCGTGGAATCACTATAGAAAAGTCTTGACCGATTTTAAATAGGGTAAACATATAGTATACTTTAAATAGATAAAACGAATATTCATGTGTTTAAAATGAGGATTAGTCATTTTTAGTATATTTTTATTAGACTTTTTGAAAGAGGTGAGTAGAGTGGAGCACGTCAAAACAATGACCATTGAAGAAGTGGTCGCTAGAAATGTGAAGTCTTACGTTCAGGCAATCGATAAGACGAATAAATGGGTGTACGAAAAAGCGGGCATGTCGAAACAAACGTATTATAATTTGTTGGCCGGAAAAGGAGAGGTCACTCGGAATGTTGAAAAGTTAAATCGCTTATTTCGCATTCAGGATCCGATGTATTTTTATCAAGCGGATTTCGTCCCGCCGTTGTCTGTTGAAGAAATTGAAAAGACGAGTAATTTACAGCAGTTGGCTGCTGCCAATTACCACGTCGGTTCGACCGGTTCGGAAGCGCGACAGTTGCAACACACCTTCAAAACACTGGACGAAGTCATTGATCTGCTCGATACGCTTCATACCGTCGCCGAGGTGAATGAACTGTGATCACAAAAGACAATCTCCTACAGGTCGTCGAGTCAAACCACCGACTGTTACCTGGCGTCTTAAGTAAGGTGGAAGAAACGAAAGAAACAAATTTGCTGTTTCGCTATAAGCCTGTGGAAATGATTAAACATTATTTGATGCAGGAAGCGAACGTTATTTTGTTCCCCAGCCCGTTCCCGAATTACGGTGGGATGGTGACGTATCGAAATCACCGATTTTATATTCATATTAATACAGCCCAACCTCGCGTATATGAAAACTTCGTCTGGGTGCATGAGTACTATCATTTCAAATATGAACAGTCAAAAATAAAAAATGCGGCGATTCAAACTTTTTTTGAAGACTCGGTGCTAAATGAGCATGAGAGGCAGGCGAACCTATTCGCGGCAGAACTGTTAGTGGATGGTCGACTGCTTCGTGATTTGTTTCAACAAATGACGCACACGTTACGACATCGTCCGCTAGTCGATTGGGTGCTTCATCTCATCCCTATTTTTGAAGTGCCATTCAAGGTGATTGTCATCAAGTTATTGCAGGACGGTTTGATTCAAGAAGAAGAGGCACTTAGTTTGATTGACTACGATTATCAGAAACAGTTGCCTGATGACTTTGATCATTCGATCTTGCAACCCACGTTAGTGATCAAGTTAGACGATTTAGATGAAATGTTGAAAGATCCTGCGATTACGTCTGGACTCCGGGAGAGTGACTTAGCGAGCATCAAAAATCGTGCCTCCACGCTCCAACAGCAAATACGCGAGGAGCGCGATCAGTATGACTGAACCTTGGTCTTTTGACAATCCAGTCTATGACGCGATTCGTTCCTATGTGACAACAGATTGGGGTTATCACGCAGACCACACCCTGTATGTGTTGGATAACATGTTGTTGACTAAATTGGCCACTGTAGCTAGAGATTGTCCAGACGAATTTGGAGTCATGGTTGATGCATTCACGAAAGAGCAGGCCATTTTATTCATACCTGACATCATCTTTGAAGAAAGCGCAAGGTCAGAGCAGACGACCTCTGAACAGTATGCGAGGTGGTATCGCGATTTATTTAATCAACTGG
This sequence comes from Exiguobacterium aurantiacum DSM 6208, assembly GCF_000702585.1. GTDB lineage: Bacteria > Bacillota > Bacilli > Exiguobacteriales > Exiguobacteriaceae > Exiguobacterium > Exiguobacterium aurantiacum. The sequence goes on from NZ_JNIQ01000001.1 coordinate 1,026,687, forward strand.
CCGGAGCATGTAAAATCGTGCGAGTCGATTTTCAAGCCGTCTATGACATCATGACGGAAGGGGCTGCGAGTCTGGACAAAGGTTTTGTTAAGTTTCGCCTCGTCACAAACGAGACGGTGCGCATGAACCCTGACTTGTCGGATCGAGTTGCTGCTGCAACGAGTGTTCATGGCATTAAAGAAGGAATTCATTCGTTTCAAAAAGACTGCGGCGAGCGTGTCATCCATTTACTCGTCTGCGCCTTGTTGTCAAATGGTGCGCAGTCTGTGACTGTGTTAAGCAATGAAGAGACAGGCGTGTTCAAAGTGCGCCAGATGCTTGCGAGAAATGAGCGTTTATTACAGCTCCTGTTCATACAAGATAAGTACGTGTTTTTAGATAGCTATCGCCTCTACTCATTTGACCGACTGCTTTCTCACGTCTTGTCCGATCAAAAAGTAGGGAACATCCTTGAATTTGTGAATGCAGTGCGGGATCCGCGGGACCAATCCCGTTACGTTAGAATGATATTTGGTGATGAAAGCGATCGAAGTCAGCTCGACAACGTTCAATTCACAGATATGATTGTGGACGGCAAAGCCAGAATCACCTTTTGAGACAAGACAAACGACAGACCATCACCCTGTGAAACGGGCGATGGTCTTTTTTAGACGTTGACGGTATACAGTTCATCCAATACGTCGGTCACGGTTGCGCTGAACGAGCGGATATTTGAGTCAGCAAGAAGTAAAGTAATTTGCAAAGAGGATATTTGAAGGAAATGAATTCGTTATATGGGTTATAATGGTAATCGTATAACGTATAGAAGGAGCTCATTCATGGGACACACATTCATTCCATTCATCCTCGTTTTGATTTCATTCACATTAACCTATTGGCTCTACCGGACGTTCATTCGTCAATGGACGATACAGCGTGCGTTACGACAAGAGTTACAACGGATAGACGCTTTGCTGCGCCGCCACGAACATAACCCGGCCAAGCAATTTGAATTACTTGATCCGGTCTATCGTTCCGTCCTCTTTCGTGTCCATCCAAAGTTGAAGATGGAACGTGGGAAGCTTGAGGAGTTTGTCAGTGAGGAATTGAACCGTTTGATTAAAAGCAAGCGATCTTCGCTCTGGTCTTCTGTGACGGTTTTCGGTCGTGGTATGTTGACGGTACTCATGTTAGGAATTGGTATGGCGAGCGGGTATGTCGCCTATACAGAGACCGATTTGACCGCGCGCTTTGGTCCGGTGGCAGTGGAGAGCGAGGCGATGCCGCTACTCGGTGAGACGTATGCGTTGCCGAGCCAGATCGCTTCACCCGAAGAACTTGGGATGGCACTCGCCTATCACATGAGCCGATTCGATGAAACGTTCAGTATCCGTTATATCGGGAAGACGAAAGACTTTGAGGAGACGATGGATGCCGCGTGGGACTGGCTCGAGGCGAACCACATCTACGTCTTCCGCTTGTCGCGGGGAGGGGAGAGTCAGTATCGGGATCACGGTGGCTATGTCGACCTCGACATGAAGTTGACGTACGACATGACGACAGAAGAGGCCCATCAGATCGCGGCCCGCGTCGAGCGCATCGTTCAAGAGATGCCGATCGGTCTGAACGACTTTGAGAAAGTGAAATACGTGAACGACTTCGTCGTGTTAAACACGGCGTATAACTTGGAAAGCGCAGCGAGCCCATACACGCCGTATTCGATATTATTCAATGGGGAAGGTGTCTGTGAAGGGTATGCGCTGACGACGTTGCTTCTATTAGAAGCGGCCGGTGTCGAGACGCGATATATTTCAGGAGAAGTCGAAACTGGTCTTCACGCGTGGAACCTCGTCAAGCTTGACGGGGAATGGTATCACTTGGACACGACGTGGAACGATCCGGTGCCGAACCAGCCGGGGAAAGTGGGGTACGACTACTTCTTAGTGTCCGATGCGACATTGCGAGCGGACCATACGTGGGAGGAAGGGAAGTATCCGGTGACGGCGATGGCGAACTATCAGTGAGGCAAGAGTGAAGCGATGGGGCTTCACTCTTTTTTTTGTTGCAATCATACACTCGTTTTTAAAAATAGGTCATTCCGTTTTTAAGAAACGTGCTATATTTTTATATGGGATTTATAGGATTAACATTCAAAAGTCTACATATATAGATAGGGAAGAGGGAAATTGATGAAGAAGTGGATAGCTCAACTCATTATCGTGATGTTGGTGATGAGTTCGTTTCAGATGACAGTTACGGCAGAGGAGGATGTGATTCCTCCTGAAATTTTAAGCTACACGATTGCGCCGGGCGAGTACACGGTCGGAGACACGGTGCCTGTTGAGGTCGTGGTGAAGGACAATGTCACCGAACAGAACCGGGTTTACCTTTATTTGAAGAAGCCGAAGAGTGGGAACTCGTTGAACGTCTGGCTGACATACGTCGGGGATGGTCGCTATCAAGGCGAGCTGATGATCACAGAGGGCATGGAGGCCGGTGTATACCATCTACACTACATTTCGGCGATAGATGACCAGGGGAATGCCTACACGTTATGGGGAGATGACAAGGGACAAAGCATCACTACGTTCGATACGAACGAAGATGTATCACCTCCAGAAATCTTGAGCTACACGATTGCGCCGGGCGAGTACACGGTTGGAGACACGGTGCCGGTTGAGGTCGTGGTGAAGGACAATGTCACCGAGCAGAACCGGGTTTACCTTTATTTGAAGAAGCCGAAGAGTGGGAACTCATTGAACGTCTGGTTGACGTACGTCGGGGACGGTCGCTATCAAGGCGAGCTGACGATCATGGAGGGCATGGAAGCCGGAGTGTACCATCTCCACTACATTTCGACGATAGATGATCAGGGGAATGCCTACACGTTATGGGGAGATGATAAGGGTCAAAGCATCACTATGTTCGATACGAACGAAGATGTATCACCTCCAGAAATCTTGAGCTACACGATTGCGCCGGGCGAGTACACGGTCGGAGACACGGTGCCTGTTGAGGTCGTGGTGAAGGACAATGTCACCGAACAGAACCGGGTTTACCTTTATCTGAAGAAGCCGAAGAGTGGGAACTCGTTGAACGTCTGGCTGACATACGTCGGGGACGATCGCTATCAAGGCGAGCTGATGATCACGGAGGGCATGGAAGCCGGAATGTATCAGCTCAACTACATTTCAGCGATAGATGACCAAGGGAATGCCTATACGTTGTGGGGAACAGACGATTATCACTTTTCATTCCGCTACCCCTCAACAGACACCGTAGCACCGACTTTCAATCGTCTTGAAGCGAACGATGTCGAACTCGACGAACATGACACGTCGTCCTTCACCGTCCACGCTACAGATGACTTGAAGCTGAAGTCGGCAGAGGCGGTGTTCGTGAACGGAGAGGAACGCATCACGCTCTCAAGTTCGCTCGTGACGCCTGAAGGTTTTCATTTCGACTTGAACCGCAGCGACTTCCCGGAAGGCGCAGGGAAATGGGCGTTACATACGCTTACGCTGACCGACTTGAATCAAAACACGACGACCGTGTCCGATGGGTTTGCCTTCACGGTGACGACGCTCCCGAAAATCGAACCGGTCAACGCCATCATCGTCAGCTCGGATGACTGGTGGAGCTACATGACCGTCAATCAAGACGTCTATATCATGCCGGGGGCCACGCTCATACTCGGGCAGAACACCATCTTGAACGGAAACGTCTATGTCGGCGGACGGCTTCGTCTGACGGGCGGTGTCCAAGCGAAGCGTGAGATCCGGGCCAGCAACTTCACGTTCGGCTACTATTATCCGTATCAAGACGGGATGGTGACGATGTCGGGCTCGAACTCGATTTCTTCGATGATTGCGACGAACAACCTGTACGGCACGCTCCCGTTCCGTTTGAGCGAGACGCCGGTGTTCGAAACGAACGGGACCGTCAACGTCTCCGGTTCATATGTACCGCTCGGGACACTTTTTGTGAACGGGGAAGTCATTCAAGCGAAAGCGAACGGCACGTTCCGACTCACCGTCCCGACACCGAGCGACAACATGCTTCGGTTCACGATGACCGACCAGTTCGGCAAGATCCATCGTTGGACGTACAAAGTCTACTCGCGTGACTTGCCGGTCGTCACGACGAATAAAAACAGTGGCATCTACTTGCAAGGCGAGACGGTCGAACTCACGACGACGAAACAAGCCACCATCTATGTTTCGAAGAACGATGCGTCGCCACAGCCTTACACCGATGCCATGATATTGGGTGATAGTGTGACGCTCACGGCTTATTCGGTCGATGAGGCCGAACTCACATCAGAAAGTGTGACACGACGTTATGAGGTGTTCCACGTCAACGATGTAACGAACCGTGACACGTCGATTCAAGGGAAGGCAGAACCTGGAACCGAGTTGACCGTAACGCTCGGGTCGTTGCCGGTTCAAACGACGGCGAAGCCAGACGGGACGTTCGTGTTTGAAGGGCTCGAGCTGAACGACGACACGTTCACGATTCAGGCGAAGCACGGGCTGTTCACGAGCGACGTATATACGAAACCGATTCGTGACGTTTTGCCGCCGGTCGTATCAGGCATCACCAATGGGGCATCCGTCGCTACGCCTGTGACGCTTTCGTTCAACGAAGGAACGGCGACGTTGAACGGAAAATCGTTTGGCTCAGGCGAGACAATCGATGAAGATGGAACGTATACACTTGTCGTTCGAGATACGAGTGGAAATGAGACGACTCGTCAGTTCACAATCGATCAAACGGCTCCGATCATTACCGGGGTGACCGACCGAGCATTGCTCAATCAAGCGGTCACGGTGACATTCAATGAAGGGACGGCCACGTTAAACGGGAAGCCGTTCGCGGGCGGGTCTGTCAATGTGGAAGGAACGCACGTCATCCGTGTCGTCGACCTCGTCGGCAACGCCACGCTTGTCACGTTCACGATCGATTTGACCGCACCTGTCCTCGAAGGGATTGACCAGACGTTCTATCAAGACGGCGTGACGCCGGTGTTCACAGAAGGCGTCGCGAAGTTGAACGGTCAACCGTTCACGTCCGGGACACGGATCACGGCAGAAGGGGCGTACACGCTTCGTTTGACGGATGCGGCCGGAAATGAGACGACACGTGAATTCACGATCGACCGGACACCGGTGACGGTGAACGGGGTGGCAGACGGATTGACGAAAGACGTCGTGACGCCAACATTCACCGAAGGAACGGCGACGCTGAACGGGAAGCCGTACACGTCCGGGATACCGATCACAGCAGACGGCGCCTACGCGCTCGTCGTGACGGATCAAGCTGGGAACACGACGACGCATACGTTCACGATCGACCGGACGGCACCGCTCGTCACAGGTGTGACGAACGGGACGTTCAATCAAGACATCACACCTGTGTTTGAAGAAACGGCGACGCTAAACGGACAAGCCTTCGCAAGTGGCACGATTGTCACGGAGGAAGGGACGTATGTGCTCGTCGTGACCGATCAGGCCGGAAACGCGACGGACATTCGTTTCACGATCGACCGGACGAAGGTTGAAGTGAGCGGCGTCGAAGACGGGAAGACATTCGTTCGTGCCACACCACGATTCAGCGAAGGAAAGGCCACGTTGAACGGAGTCCCGTTCACATCTGGCCAAACGATCACTAAAGACGGGAGCTATACGTTGCGCGTTGTCGATGAAGCTGGGAACGAGACGGTCGTCCGTTTCACGATTGATGCGACACCTCCTGTTTTAAACGGATTGACGAAAGGGAAGACGCATTACCGGGAAGTCGCGCCTCTCTTCACGGAAGGGGCGGCGACACTGAACGGGCAACCCTTTGTCTCAGGGACACGTATTTCCCGGGAAGGGGTGTACACGCTCCGTCTCGTCGATGCGATTGGAAACGAGACGGTCGAGACGTTCACGATTGACCGGACGCGACCTGTCGTGACAGGTGTCACTGCGAACCAGTTGACGAATCAGACCGTGACGATCCGTTTCAACGAAGGGACGGCGACGTTGAACGGCAAGGCGTTCCGTACGAACACACAAGTGAGCGCATCTGGTACATATGCGCTTCGCGTGACGGATGCAGCCGGAAACTATAGCTCGATTTCCTTCACGATTGACAAGGTCGGACCGACGAAGCCGACCATTCTCACGCTGACGAACAAATCGACACGGGTGACCGGGAAGACGGAAGCGGGTGCGACCGTCCTGGTCACGTATGACGGACGGACGTACACGACGAAGGCGAGTTCGACCGGGGTGTATGCCTATAACTTGAAGACGACGAAACCGGGTGCGACCGTTTCGGTCCGTGCGCGCGATGCGGCCGGGAACACTTCGAGTTTGACCTCGACGAAAGTACTCAACACGTTCTCATCATTCACAATCAATGCGGTCAAATCGACGCAGACGGTTGTGACCGGTAAAGGGAACCGGAACGCGACCGTTCAGGCGTTTGTCGGGACGAAAGCGATCAGCAAACCGGTGAAAGTCGATGCGAAAGGGAATTACCGATTGACGATCCCAAAACAAAAGACGGGGACCGTCATCACGGTGAACATGACCCAAACGGGATACGAAGCAATGAAGAAGACGAGTAAAGTCGTCCGATGAGAAAAAGCAGCCTCAGCCGAATTTCGGCCGAGGCTGCTTTTCTCATTTCTCGACGGATGCCGCAAGCGTCAGTTCCGCGCCGTTCGTCGCGATGACTTGCTTGTACCAATCGAAGCTCTTCTTTTTCGACCGGACGAGCGTGCCGTTCCCGGCGTTGTCTTTATCGACGTAGATGAAGCCATACCGCTTCTTCATCTCCCCGGTCGAGGCGCTCACCAAGTCGATCGGGCCCCAGCTCGTGTAGCCGAGAATCTCGACGCCGTCCTTGATGGCCTCGTGCATCTGTTCGATATGTTTCGTCATGTAGTCGATGCGGTAATCGTCCTCGACATAACCGTCTTTCGGCGTATCGACGGCACCGAGCCCGTTCTCGACGACGAAGAGCGGTTTCTGATAGCGGTCGTACAGCTGATTCGCCGTGATGCGGAAGCCGGTCGGATCGATCGTCCAGCCCCATTCCGACTTCTCGAGATACGGGTTCTCGAGCGAGCTGAAGATGTTGCCTTCCGTTTCTTTATTGATCTCCGGGTCCGTGCTCGTCGTCCGGCTCGCATAGTAGCTGAAGCCGATATAGTCGACCGTGTGCTGTTTCAACAGCTCGAGGTCGCCGTCTTCCATCGCGAGGATGATGCCGTTTTCTTCAAGGTAGCGCTTGGCGTAGCCTGGGTACTCGCCGCGCGACTGGACGTCGATGAAGAAGAACGATTCGCGGTCCTTGTCCATCGCGTCCAACACGTCGTCCGGGTTGCACGAGTACGGGTACGTCTGGCCGGCCGCGAGCATGCAGCCGACTCGCATGTCCGGGTTGATGGCATGTGCCGCTTTGACCGCTTTCGCGCTCGCGACGAGCTGATGGTGCGCCGCCTGGTATTTCACTTGTTGCTTGTCCTCGCCATCCTCGAACACGAGACCGGCGCCGATGAACGGCAAATGTAACAGCATGTTGATCTCGTTGAACGTCATCCAATAGGTCACTTTACCGTTATAGCGCGTAAACAGCGTCGACGCGTACGTCTCGAAGAAGTCGACGAGGCGGCGGTCGCGCCAACTGCCGTAGTTTTGGATGAGGCTGACCGGCACGTCGAAGTGGGCGAGCGTGACGACCGGTTCGATGCCGTGCTTCAACAGCTCGTCGAAGACGTCATCGTAAAACTGGAGGCCTTCCTCGTTCGGCTCCGCGTCGTCGCCGTTCGGGAAGATGCGCGCCCACGAGATTGACAGGCGGAGCGCCTTGAAGCCCATCTCGGCGAACAGCGCGATGTCTTCTTTCTAACGGTGATAGAAGTCGATCGCCTCGTGCGACGGATAAAACTCACCCGGTACCGGCTCGAGCGACGGCAAGTCGCCGAACATGACGTCGAACCGCTTTTTGCCCGTCGGCAACAAGTCGACCGTCGTCAACCCTTTCCCGCCTTCTAAATAGGCGCCTTCTGCTTGGTTCGCGGCGATGGCGCCGCCCCATAAAAATCCGTTTGGAAAACTCATCGAATCATCCTTTCTAAAATAGGGGAGGGACGCACCCTCCCGCGGTTATTCGTTGATGACAAACAATGCTTCGCCCGTTTGGACGCGTGACGCCTGACTCGGGGCAATCTGTTTCCGGTTCGTGACGATGACCGGCGTCGTGAGGGCGCGGCCAGAGCGAATGATTGCGTCGAGGTCGAACTCGATCAACAGTTGCCCTTTCTCGACGAACTCGCCTTGCGCGACGTGCGCTTTAAAATGTTTGCCTTCTAATTGGACCGTGTCCATGCCGATATGGATGAGCACTTCCGCGCCCGTCTCGGTCGTGATGCCGATGGCGTGATGGGTCGGGAAGAGCGCCGAGACAGTCCCTGACACCGGGGCGACGAGTCGGCCTTCCGTCGGTTCGATGGCCACGCCTTGTCCGAGGGATCCGGATGAGAAGGCGACGTCAGAGATCGAAGAAAGTTTGACGACGTCCCCGGCGAGCGGGCTGAGCACTTACTCTTGACCGATTTTTGTTGCCGACACTTCTTCACGTACCGGTGTGACTTCCGGTTGCGGTGTCGCCGCGACGGCTTTGTTGACGCCGCCGAACAAGTACGTCAAGACGAAACCGACGACGAAGGCGACTGCTGTCCCGATGAGGGCGCCGTAGAAACCGGCCGTGATCCCTTCAGGTGAGATGTTTGACGGGTAGCCGAAGACGCCGAGGCCACCGATCATGTACACTTGCGTGCCCATAACCCCCATGATTCCACCACCGACGGCACCACCGATACAGCTCATGATGAACGGTTTTTTAAGCGGGAGCGTGACCCCGTAAATCGCAGGCTCGGTGACCCCGAAGATGCCTGAGATGAAGGCCGGGATACTGAGTGTTTTGATTTTTTGATTCTTGATGCGGAGGAAGACCGCGAGTACGGCACCGATCTGGGCGAACGAGGCCGCGAAGACGAGTGCGAGCACCGGATCCGAGCCGAGTGACGTCAAGTTGTTGATGGCGACCGGGACGAGGCCCCAGTGAAGGCCGAAGATGACGAACACTTGCCAGAGACCGCCGAGGAAAAGACCGGCGATGAGCGGGCTCAAGTTATAGACGGCGACTGTGGCGCTACCGAGCAACATCCCGGCCCATGTCGCGATCGGTCCAATCAAGATGAACGTGAGCGGGACGATGATGAGTAACGTAAGGAGTGGAACGATGAACATTTTGATGACGTCTGGGATGACCGTCTTCAAGAACTTCTCAAGTTTCGCGGCGAAGAACGCGGCGATGATGATCGGAATGACCGACGTTGAGTACGTCATCAAGATGACCGGGACACCGAAGAACGTGATGTGAATCGGTGACTCGAATATCGTGCCGGCGAAGACGGTGTAGAGCGGGTCGCCCGCCGTGAGCGTCGAGAGCGTCGGGTAGACGAGCGATGCCCCGATGGCCATCCCGATGAACGGACTGCCGCCGAATTTCTTGATGGCCGTATACCCGAGGAAGATCGGGAAGAAGTAGAAGAGCGAATCGCCGACAGCGTTCAATAGTTGATACGTGCCCGATTCGGCAGATAACCAACCGAGGGCGACGAAGAGGGCGTTGAACCCTTTGATCATCCCGGTCGCGGCCAAGACGCCGAGGATCGGGGTGAAGATGCTAGAGATGATGTCGATGAAACGGCTGAACAGTGATCCTTTCGGCCCGTCCTCGTCCTCGATTGGCGATTGGTTTTGGAAGCCGCCGACTTCGACGACCGCTTTATATACGTCTGGGACGTGGTTACCGATGACGACCTGATATTGGCCGCCGCTCTTCATGACGGTGACGACACCGTCCATATTTTTGATGGCTTCCGTGTTGGCTTTATTTTCATCTTTCAATTTGAACCGCAAACGGGTGATACAGTGGACGACGCTGTTGACGTTCTCTTTGCCGCCGACTTGTTGGATAATGTCGCGTGCGAGCTGTTCGTATTTCATGTCCGTCTCATTCCTTTACAGATTTTACGAACGGGAAAGCCGATACCGGGCATAGCCCGCCTTTAGGCATGGGATGAAAGTGAGTTCGGATGTGAAGAACATACGACATTCGGGTATATATATTCCATAGACAAGTACAAGTCTCTAAAACGCCCGTGTCCATCGCACCTTGAGAATCGTATCCGGTTCGGTCACGAAAACATGTGACCGGTAAAACGATGCCTGTCGTCACGTAAAAGACGCTAAAACATCAGGTGGACACACCTGCAACGACCTGTGGTGGATGGTAACAGTCCATCAGCCTGAGAACCTATATGGTCTGTCTCAGGAGGGGTGATGGCACACCCTCATCTGAAGGCTTGAGCAAAACAGAAATGGACTGCGCTCGCACAAGCACTTCAGAATCCCACGGTTTCAATCGTGGGAGTGTCAAGTTGGATTTGTTCAAATAAAAAACCTGACTCGAGCCAAATGGATACGTAACAAGACGTATGCCGATTTGACTCGAGCCAGGTTATGCCCATGAAGGTAACATTCCTGCGCAGGAAACCATTCAGTTGTTATTTGATATTTGAAATGTAGCATGCGTCAAAACGAAATGTCAACGCTTACATTTAGGAATTTTCAGATTTCTTTTATTGGACACATTTACCCTTATTTTGTCTTCTATATAATGTTTTGATTCGCTGAGCACGTACTGACAAAAATAAATTTCAATTTTAAAAATCTCATTCGCAAGCTGTAAGAAAAACAGCATTTGTTATATTTTTCCTAATCTATAATAGAGCAGGAAGATTATATAGAATGAGGAGTCGTGATGAATGAAACGGATAGTTTTGTGGTTGATGATCGGATTAATGGTCGTGTCGTTGTTGCAGCCGATTGGGGTAGAGGCTGAAGAATTAGTTGTTCCTGAGATACTCGAAGGTGATGTAGGAATACAGATAGCGCTTCCGACTAATGGGGCGTTAAAAATTCAGAATGAGTCCGGCAAGGTTTTGTTTCAGGACCGTTATGTAGGGAGAAATGTATGGGCTGAAATCAATTATCGTCTTGAACCAGGTGAAAAAATATTATTTTATTTGAACAACAAGTTGATTGCGGAACGGATTGTGAAGGCGAGGTCCATTGGAATCACGACCCCAGTCTTAAATGAAATTACAGAGGACACGTATGTAGTTGAAGGCAAAGCGACACCTGGCACAATTGTTGAGTGGTATGTCAATGATTTGAGAATTAGGACCGGAGAGAATTATAACGGACGTTTATCACTCCCAACTACCTTCAATCGTCTGTATGTAGGTGATAAAATTTTAGTTCGACTTGTCAATGATCGGGGCGAAGTAAGCCCTTTCGCCGAAAAGATTGTAGCAGCGGGGAATTCATCATTTGATTTAACACTCGATCACTATTATGGAGATCAAGCCGAAATCACAGGATCTGCTTTGAAAGACACCAAACTCTATTTTGAACGAAAAGATGGAACGATGATTGGGCAAGTCACAACTTCATACGATACTCGATTTTCTTTAATACTCCCAGTACGTCTGAATGTGGGAGAAGAAATCATAGTCACGCCATACAGTATATGGGGGCGTGAAGGAACTTCGAAAATTCTTAATGTACGAAACCCTCGTGCAAAGCTTCCGTGGCTTACTGAGGAGATTAGGGTTGGGGAAGAAAATGTCTCGTTCTATACTGATCAACATACAGCAGCGTATTCAACAATCCAAGTCCGCGATCAACTTGATATTTTGCTGGGGACAGGCGTTCGAGTGGTTCATTTAAATAGAAAAGTTGAAATGGATGAAGTGTTAACTCTCACTTTCTTCGACCACTGGGACGAAAAACTTGGAGAAACAAAAGTGAAAGTGTTGTCGAGGAACGAGGATGAAAATCCAACAGTTGAATCACCATCGATTGACTTCGTAAAAACGATTACGAATCAGACGAGATGGGCATCCCTCTGCACAAATCCTTACATCGATGGGATGTATCGAATCATTGCCTTGAATGATCAAGGTGAGCTTCTTGATTACAGGTACATCGATAACTATAAATGTGAGATGCATTTGAACAAACCACTTAATGCAGGGACGAGTTTCACGGTCCAAATCGTCGATGGGAGGGACGGAGAGGTTTATCATGAGGAAGTGATTGAAGTAGTCGAGGCGACGAAAGCATCTTCGCCGATTGTACAGAAGATAACGGATCGAAGTACATACATCGAAGGACGTGTGACTGAAACCGAGTGGGTAGAGGATAACATCATCACCGTGAACGACGCAACAAACCGTAAACTTTGCGAAACCCACGTCAATTTTGATCGTACGTTCAGCTGTCCGTTAAAAGGCCTGCTCCCGGCAGGCACAATCGTCTCTATCACACAAACGGCAGACGGCTATTATCCGAGCGATCCGACTGTCGCGACGGTCTCTCGAACGTTTAACGAACCAACCCCGCCCATCGTGATTGTGCCTCCTTCTGAAGTGAAACCAGGCGCCCCAATTCTTCATCCGGTGACGAGTGACGCGCTCGGTCTCACCGGTTCTGGGACACCCGGGCTCGTCGTGAAGGCGTGGAACGAGTTCGGGTTCCGTCTCGGCGAGGCGACGGTCAATACAGATGGTTCTTTCCGCATCCCGCTTGAGCGGAAGTTGCCTCAAGGAATCGGCATCCGTGTCGTTCAACTACAAGACGGAAAGATAAGCGACGGGGCACAGACGTATGTGCAGGAAGGCGAGAACGTCACATTGAGGCTGATGGACACGTTGACCGATGCATCGACCCGTCTGACCGGACACCTCGAACGAATGGCGTTCACACCGGTGCGGGTAGAACTGCGCCAAGGAAAGACCGTGCTTGCGAAAGACGAGACGACGTTCTTCTTCCGGCTCGATTTTAAGCCGCAAACTAAACCGCTCACGCTTGTTTTGATCCACGCGGACGGGAACGAGACGACGCAAACGATTCAACCGCTCGATACGACACCGCCAACGCTCGCGACGATGTCAACGCTCACCGACCGCTCGACCCGTGTGTTCGGACGTGCGGAAGCCGGTTCGACCATCGTCGTTCGCCACGACAAGAAGCGATTGACGACGAAGACCACGACAGCCGGCGTCTATTCGCTCAATCTGCCAAAGTTACGAATTGGTGAGGTCGTCACGGTGCAGGCGATGGATGAGGCAGGGAATACGTCATCCATCCTACAGCGCACCGTCCTCGGGGTGCAGGCGCCACTCACCGCTACGGCATCTTCACGCGTCGTCACAGGAAAAGGTGAACCGGGATCGCTCGTCCGTGTGTTCTCCAATAACAAGATGATTGGGAAGACCGTCAAAGTGGACGCCAAAGGGACGTACCGGGTGAGCATCCCGACGCAACCAAAAGGGAAAAGATTGCTCGTGACGCAACAAAAGACAGGGTATGTGAAACAGACACAAACCGTCATCATCAAATAATCGTACCGGATGGAGCACACGCTTCATCCGGTTTTTGAAACCATTCAAAAGATTGCTCCGTATAACAGTTAACGACTTACCAAGGAGGGACTCTCATGAGACGCGAACAACATATGCGCCAACTCGTCGAGTACGCGCGGCAAGGGAAGACAAAGACGTTCATACTAGGAGCCGCCTCGGCCATCATCACGGGATCGCTCGTCCAGTACGTGACTGAATTCGAACTCGTCGTGCTCGGCATCGGGTTTCTTGGCGTCATCCCATTAGCTGTTCGCGAATGGAGACTCGGCACAATCCGGGCCTCGTTCAACGACAATGCGACGTATCAACGGCTCGTCCGCTTGCCGTTTTGGCTGACGTTAGGCGGATTGATTCTACTGTACGCACTCCTCGGCTGGTACGATTCCGGCTCATCGGGTCCGTCTTTCTTCCTCCTGTTCGCAGTGCTCTGCATGGGAATGTTCGGTCTCCAGCGCGCCTTCGACCGGGTCATCTTGAAACTCGAACCCGACTACATCACCGACCGCGAATTGCATCGCGAACTGAAGTGAACGACCGTCTCCTCGCGAGGCGGTCGTTTTTTTAGGTCCAACTTCCTAAAAAGACAAAGAACGAAACGGAACGGCAACATGACATGATGTTGCGAAAAAATGATAAATCTATCTCTCTGATTATCAAGATGAACGGGGTAAGAAGGTACTACGGTAGACTTGTGCCTTATTTCTGTCGTCCATTCTGTCTGTAGGGAGGAAAAATCCATGAACGATCAAACGACGATCGTCGGCGATCTCGTCGAGGTGCTGAAAAAGAGCAAGTGGCTGCTCGTGCCTTTCATGCTCATCGGCGGATTCGCTGCCTATTACTTGAGCTCGACGTTCATCCAGCCGACGTACGAGGCGTCGACACAAGTGCTCCTCGTGACGAAACAAGAAAATGACCGGGTCGACAGTTCCGAAGTGTTGTCGTCGCTCTCGCTCGTCAACACGTACCGGGTCATCATGAAGAGCCCGGCCATCTTGAGCGAAGTGAAAGAGCGCGTGCCGAACGCACCGGATCCGATCTCGGATGCCATCACCGTCGAGAGCGAGGAAGACTCGCAAGTCATCAACGTCGTCGTGACCCATACGGACGCCGCGGGCGCAGCCGAGACGGCGAACGTCATCAGCGAAGTGTTCGCCGCGGAGATCCCGGACCTCATGAACATCGACAACGTCCGCATCTTGTCGCCGGCCGAAGTACCGACGGATCCGGTCTCGCCGAACTTGCTCATCAACACGGCGATCGGCGTCTTTGTCGGTCTGTTCTTCGGTGCTCTCATCGGCCTGTTACGCTACTTGTTCGACAAACGCATCCAGACCGAACAGGAAGCCGAACGACTCCTCGACTTGCCGGTCATCGGCTCGGTGCCGGTCATCGAACGTCGCGATATGAAAGTAAAGAAGCCGAAAGTACCTGACGTGAAAGGAGACCTTCCCCATGTTTCTGCGAAAAAAGAACGCCAATCTTCCTGATTACGGTCAGCGCGATTTGATCACGCTCGCGAACCCGAAGTCGCCGATCTCGGAACAGTACCGGACGATCCGGACGAACCTCGAGTTCACGTCGATCGGTCAGAAATTGCAGATGATCACCGTCACGTCCGCCTCGAACGGCGAGGGCAAGTCGACGACCGCGGCGAACCTCGCCGTCGTCTACGCCCAGCTCGGCAAGCGCGTCCTGTTGATCGACTGCGACCTGCGGAAACCGACCGCGCATTTCACGTTCAAGACGTCGGCGCATGCCGGCCTGTCGACGATCCTCGTCGGGCGCATCCCACTCGACCGGGCCATCCAGAAAACAGACGTCGCGCGGCTGTCGCTCCTCGCCGCCGGCCCGATCCCGCCGAACCCGACCGAGCTCGTCGCCTCTGAACGGATGACGCAGTTGCTTGAAGACGTGCGCGCCGACTACGACATCGTCATCTTGGACGCGCCGCCGATGATGCAAGTGGCCGACGCGCGGCTGCTCGCGAACGTGTCGGACGGCACGATTCTCGTCATCGGCTGTGAGAACTCGGACCGCCAGCTCGTGTTGAAGGCGAAAGAACAGCTCGAACGGACCGGGACGCACATGCTCGGCCTCGTCCTCAACAAGCGGCCATCGAGCGGACGCCGTACGTATTACGCGTACGAGTGAGGTGACGACGATGAAGATCCTCCACATCAACGCGATCAATGACGTGAAGAGCACCGGACGGATCTGTAAAGAACTCGCGGCCGTCCATCACGAATATGGGCACGAGACGCGCGTCGCCCATTCGACGGGACCGGTCACCGAAGGGAGTTACGTCATCGGGGATGCGGTCGACGTGAAACTGCACGCGCTCCACGCCCGCATCACCGGACGGCAAGGGTACGCCTCACGGCTCGCGACCGAGAACTTGGTGCGCGAGATCGAGCGCTACGGCCCGGACGTCGTCCATCTCCATAACTTGCATGCGAACTACCTCCATCTGAAGACGCTCTTCGACTTTCTCGCCGTCCGCGACATCCCGACCGTGTTGACGCTCCACGACTGTTGGTTCTTCACCGGGAAGTGCACGCACTACGCGGCCGCCGGATGCGACAAGTGGCAGCACGGCTGCGGCGGCTGTCCGCTGTTAAAGTCCGACATCCCGAGCTGGCTGTTCGACCGGACGAGCGAGATGCTCGCGGACAAACGACGATGGTTGACGGCGATCCCGCGTCTCGGCGTCGTCGGCGTCTCCGATTGGATCACGACCGAGGCGCGTTTCTCGTTTCTCGGGCAGGCGAACGTCATCCGACGCATCCATAACTGGGTCGACCTCGACGTGTTCCGGCCGGTCGAGACGTCCGCGCTGCGGGAGCGTCTCGGCCTCACCGGCAAGACCGTCCTGCTCGGTGTCGCGAGCACGTGGGGCGAGGCGAAAGGGCTCACCGCCTTCCTCGACCTTGCCCGCTCCCGACCCGATGACGCGTTCCTGTTGATCGGTCGGCTCGACGACGCGACGCTTCCGGACAACGTCATCCATGTGCCGGAGACGAACGACGCCCGCGAGCTCGCCCGTTATTACGCGCTCGCCGACGTGTTCCTCAACTTGTCGGAAGAAGAGTCGTTCGGCAACGTCACGGTCGAGGCGATGGCGTGCGGTACCCCGGTCGTCGTCATCGACGCGACGGCGAGCCCGGAACTTGTCACCGATGAGACCGGTGCCGTCGTCTCGACACGGCGGCTCGAAGACATCGCCTACGGCATCGACCGCGTCCTCGCGCGCGGCAAGGCGGCCTACAGCGACGCGTGCGTCACCCACGCCCGGACGAACTTCGCCCTTCACGACCGGGCGCGCGACTACTTGGACGTCTATGAGACGCTCCGTTACGAGAAAGTGAGGAATGCGCTATGAGACCACTCGTCTCGATCATCATCCCGGTGTATAACGGGAGCAACTATTTGGCGGCTTGCATCGACAGCGCGCTCGCCCAGACGTATGAACACGTCGAGGTCATCGTCGTCAACGACGGGTCGACCGACGGCGGGAAGACGGCGGATGTCGCCCGGCGCTACGGCGACAAAATCCGGTATATCGAGAAAGAGAACGGCGGCGTCTCGAGCGCGCTCAACCGCGGGATCGACGAGATGGAAGGCGACTTCTTCTCTTGGCTCAGCCACGACGACTTGTACGCTCCACGTAAAATCGAGGCGCAAATCGAGACGCTCGAGCGGGAACGGCTCGACGCGAAACGGACGATCCTCGTCACGGGGACGGCGTTCATCGACGAACACGGGGCCCCGATTCGCCGCTATCAACGCAAGTTCAATGGATTTTACGCCTCGAACGACATGTTCCGACACTTGATGCTGACGGCGTCGCTCAACGGTTGCGCGCTCCTCATCCCGCGTGACGCGTTCCGCGCGCACCGCTTCTCGCTCGAGGACAAGTTCATCCAAGACTGGATGTGCTGGGTCGAGTTCGCGCTCGACGGCTTCGACTACTTCTTGACGGACGAGCCGCTCGTCTACTCGCGCATCCACGGGGCGCAGCAGACGAAAAAGATCGCGCATCGCGCCGAGCTCGAGTCGAACCGCTACTTGCGGACGCTCCTCTTGCGCGTCGAGCGAAGAGGGGACTCGCGAGAGCTCGTCCCGATCATCTTGCGCCACACGTTCAAAGAAGACGCGACCGACGTGCGCGATGAATATTTAGCGACGCGGAACGTGCGCGACTACTTCAGCCCGCTCGAGTATGGCACGCACCGGATGAAAGGCTGGGCCGTGTCGAACATGCTGACGCTGTACCGGGGCGTCACGAACCTCATCTATCGGTAGAAAAGAGGAGAACCCATGACCATCTATCTCGTCAATCTCGCGCTCCTCGTCATGTGGGCGATGCTCCTCATGCGAAGCGACGCATCGTACAAACGCGGCTGGTTCGTCACGTTCGCGACGATTCAATGGATCGTGCTCTCCGGCTTTCGCCACATCACGGTCGGGGACGACACGGCACAGTATAAGGTGCTCTTCCTCGAGACCGAAAAGTTACCGCTGTCCGCCTTGACGAACGACTTCTTCAAAATCGTCTTCACCGAGAGCGAGGACCCGGGCTACTATTTGTTCCAACGTCTCGTCCAGTTCGTCATCACCGACTATCAAGTGTACTTGGTGTTGATCGCGCTCCTCTTCATGATCCCGCTCGGCTACTTCATCTACAAGTACTCGAGTGAGCCGCTCATCAGCTTCTTGTTGTTCTCGGTGCTGTTTTACGAGTTCTTCGCCGTCACGGGGCTAAGGCAGACGGTGGCGACGGCGCTCGTCGTCTTGATCGGCTACCATTTCATCCGGGCGAAGCGGCTCGTCGCCTTCCTCGCCATCTTGTTCGTCGCCTTGACGATCCATAAGTCGGCACTCATCTTCTTACCGTTTTACTTCCTCGCCGACAAGCGGCTGACGAAACCGTACATTCTCGGGATGCTCGGCATCATCGCCGCCTTGTTCGCCTTCCGTGGCCCGTTCTTCAATTTGCTCGTCTCGCTGTCGGGGTACGACACGTACTCGGCGCTCGAAGGGGCGGGGGCTGTCAACTTCAGCGTCATGCTGCTCTCGGTGCTGCTCGTCGCCCTTTGGCGCCGGGATGAGATCTTGACGAACAACCCGCAGGCGATCCATTACTTCAATGCCTTGTTCCTCGCCGCGTGCTTCTTGCCGCTCACGTTCATCAACCCGTCGATGATGCGGCTCGTCCAATACTTCACGCTGTTCTTGCTCCTCATGATCCCGGAGATCATCAAGACGTTCGAGCGGCGGGAACGTCTCGTCGTCTATTACGCGGCGGTGACGGTGCTGTTGCTCCTGTTCTTGCAGGACGCACCGGTGTACACGTTCTTCTGGCAATAAGAAAGAGAGGTGAACCCACATGTCGACACGCGTCGAGCCCGATGAGGCCGCGAGCACGCGAAAAATCAAATACGGGGCCGCCATGTCGTACACACAAATCTTCTTCGGCATCCTGTCCGGACTCATCTACACCCCGTGGATGATCCAAGAGATCGGCCAGGCGAGCTATGGGCTCTACATGCTCACCATCTCGCTCATCAGCATGTTCGCGATGGACTTCGGTCTCGACGCCGCCGTGTCACGGTTCATGAGCAAGTATCTCGCCGAAGGGTCAGAAGAGAAGGCGGCCCGGTTCCTCGGTGTCGCCTATAAGCTGTTCATCGGTCTCGCCGTCGCGTTGTTCATCATCTTGGCGGTCGTCTACTTCTTCCTCGACTCGATTTACGCCGGGCTGACGCCGGGTGAGCTCGACTCGCTTAAAGTGCTCTACATCATCGCTGGTCTCTTCATCGTCGTGTCGTTCCCGACGAAGCCGTTCTCGGGCATCCTCGTCTCGCACGAGCAGTTCTTGTTCGCGAGCGCGCTCCATCTTGGGGAAAAGATTGCGACCGTCGTGCTCATGGTGACGGCGCTCGTCCTCGGATACGGGCTGTACGCCCTCGTCCTCGTCAACGCCTTCGTCGGCACGCTCGTCTTGTTGATCGAGTACGTCTTCATCCGGCGGAAGACGACGGTCCGGGCCAACTTCACCGAACGGGATCCCGGCATCTATAAAGATATCTTCAGCTTCACGTCGTGGAGCACGGTGACGCTCGTCGCCCAGCGCTTCGTCTTGAACATCACCCCGAGCCTGCTCGGGATGCTCGCCGGCAGCGCCTCGATTGCCTTGTTCTCGGTCGGGATGGTCATCGAAGGCTACGTCTGGACGATCGCCTCGGCGCTCGGCTTCTTGTTCCTCCCGAAAGTGAGCCGGATGATCTCGCGCGACGACCGGGGCGCCATCGCCACGCTCTTCGTCCGCATCGGCCGCATCCAGCTCTATATCGTCGGCTTGATCGTCACGTCGTTCTTCATCCTCGGCCGCGAGTTCATGCACTTATGGGTCGGGGAGGCGTTCAACGACTCGTATTACATCGCGCTCCTCCTCGTCGCCCCGAGCCTCGTGACGCTGACGCAAGACATCGGCAACACGACGCTCATCGCCGAGAACAAAGTGAAGTACCGGGCGTACGCGTCCTTGATCGTCGCCGTCATCAGCATGACGTTGTCGCCGCTCCTCATCCCGATCTACGGACCGATCGGGGCGGCCTTCGCGATCTGCCTCGGCAACACGGTCGGGCTCGTCCTCTACATGAACGTCATCTACTACCGCGTACTGAAGCTCGACGTCGCCGGCTTCTTCCGGGCGTGCCACTTGAAACTGTTACCGGGGCTCGCGATCTACACGGCGCTCGGCTGGGGCATCCAACAGCTGTTCCCGGCGACGAACTTGTTCGGTCTCGCCGTCAAAGGCATCGGGTTCGTCCTGCTCTATACCGTCATCATGTGGCTGCTCGCCTTTGACGACAGTGAGAAAGGGCTCATCCGTCAAGTATTCGCCCAAGTGAAGCTCCGTATCCTATCCATCCATCACACATCCTAGGAGGGAACCCCATGAAGCGACTGAAAGTGATGACCATCGTCGGGACACGGCCTGAAATCATCCGCTTGTCTGCCGTCATCCATAAGCTCGAGGCGTCCGACGCGATCGACCATGTCCTCGTCCATACCGGCCAGAACTACGACTATGAACTGAACGAGATTTTCTTCGAAGACTTCGGGCTCCAGACGCCGGACTACATTCTCGACGCCTCGGCCGACGGACCGATGGCGACGATCGGCAACATCTTGATCGCCGTCGACCCGGTGCTCGCCGCGGAGAGACCGGACGCCGTCCTCATCCTCGGCGACACGAACAGCTGCCTCGCCGCAATCGCCGCGAAGCGCCACAAGATCCCGATCTTCCATATGGAGGCGGGCAACCGTTGCTTCGACGAGCGGGTGCCGGAAGAGACGAACCGCCGCATCGTCGACCATATCGCCGACGTCAACTTGACGTATAGCGACATCGCCCGCGAGTACTTGTTGAAAGAAGGACTCCCGGCCGACCGCATCATCAAGACGGGCAGCCCGATGTACGAGGTGCTCACGCGCCACCGCGACAAGATCGACCGCTCGGACGTGCTCGGACGGCTCGGGTTGACGGAAGGCGGCTACTTCGTCGTCTCGGCGCACCGGGACGAGAACATCTCTTCGGACGAGAACTTCTATGACCTCATCGAGACGCTGAACGCCGTCGCGAAGACGTACGACGTGCCGCTCATCGTCAGCACGCACCCGCGCACGGCGAAACGGATCCGCGAGACGGGCGTACCGCTCCATCCGCACATCCAGACGCTCAAACCGCTCGGGTTCAGCGATTACGTCAAGCTACAGCTGCACGCGAAGGCGGTGCTTAGCGACAGCGGCACGATCAGCGAGGAGAGCTCGATCCTCGGGCTGAAAGGGCTCAACATCCGGCAGGCGCACGAACGGCCGGAAGCGATGGAAGAAGGGGCGGCGATGATGGTCGGGCTGAAGCGCGACCGGGTGCTCCAGGCGCTTCGCGTGCTCGAAGAGACAGAGACGCCGCTGCGGCTCGTCGCCGACTACGCGATGCCGAACGTGTCGGACAAGGTGCTGCGCATCTTGCTGTCGTACACCGACTACGTCATGCGCGAGGTGTGGAAACAAGGGCCGGTCCGTCACGAGACGAAGGAGGTGTGAACGATGCGCTACTTGAACCAGAAGCGCCGCTTTGACGTACTCGTGAGCGCGACCGCCCTGGTCGTGCTCGCCCCGTTGTTTTTAATGCTCGCCGTCCTCATCAAGCTCGACTCGAGAGGCCCGGTCTTCTTCCGACAACAACGCGTCGGACGGGACGAGACGCTGTTTTGGATCTATAAGTTCCGGACGATGCGGGACGACACGCCAAACGACGTGCCGACGCACTTGTTCAACGACGCGACGAAACACATCACGAAAATCGGCGCCTTTCTCCGGAAGACGAGCCTTGACGAGTTGCCGCAGTTGATCAACATCCTGCAAGGCGACATGTCGCTCGTCGGGCCGCGCCCGGCGCTATGGAACCAGGACGACTTGATCGAGGCGCGGCGGAAGGAAGGGGCGACGCATGTCGTGCCCGGCCTGACCGGTTGGGCGCAAGTGAAAGGCCGCGACGAGCTGCCGATTGACGTGAAGGCGAAGCTTGACGGCGATTACGTCCGTCATATGGGTCACCGGCTCGACTTGCTCTGCCTCGCCATGACCGTCCGCAACGTCCTGCTCAAAGAAGGCATCATCGAAGGGAGCGTCACCCCGCCGACGTCCGTCCCGCTGAAAGAAAAAGAGATGACGCATGTTGCGAAAAAATGATAGACGCTTCCCTCGTATTACCAATTCATTTCAAATTTGGCGGGTAAAAGACTCCATACACGACTCCTGACATCCTTGATCACACACCTAGAAAGGAGACTCCTCATGTTCTCGAACAAGACACTCCTCATCACGGGCGGGACCGGCTCTTTCGGCAACGCCGTCATGGAGCGTTTCCTCCATACCGACATTAAAGAAATCCGCATCTTCTCGCGTGACGAGAAAAAACAAGAAGACATCCGTAAACGCTACAACGACGACAAACTCAAATTTTACATCGGTGACGTCCGTGACCCGAACAGCGTGAAGAACGCGATGTACGGCGTCGACTACGTGTTCCACGCCGCGGCGCTCAAACAAGTGCCGTCGTGCGAGTTCTTCCCGATCGAGGCCGTCAAGACGAACATCCTCGGCACAGAGAACGTGTTGAACGCGGCCGTCGAGGCGGGCGTGGCGAAAGTCATCTGCCTGTCGACCGACAAGGCGGCGTATCCGATCAACGCGATGGGCATCTCGAAAGCGATGATGGAAAAAGTGTTCGTCGCCAAGGCACGCGCCGTCGGACCGGAGCAGACGCTCATCTGCGGCACCCGTTACGGCAACGTCATGGCGTCGCGCGGCTCGGTCATCCCGCTCTTCGTCGAACAGATCAAACAAGGCGAACCGCTCACCGTCACCGACCCGCTCATGACCCGTTTCCTCATGAGTTTGAGCGATGCCGTCGAACTCGTCGTCTTCGCGTTCAACCACGCGCACGCCGGCGACATCATGGTCCAAAAATCACCGGCCTCGACAATCGGTGTGCTCGCCGAGGCGCTGAAACAGCTGTTCGGTGTCGACAACCCGGTGAAAGTGATCGGCACACGGCACGGCGAGAAGGCGTTCGAGACGCTCATGACGCGCGAAGAGCATGTCGTCGCCGAGGACATGGGCGGCTTCTTCCGCGTCCCGGCCGACAACCGCGACCTCAACTATGACAAGTATTTCAGTGAAGGCAGCCAAGAGCTGACCGTCCAAGGCGAATACAACTCGAACAACACGGAGCAACTCGACGTCGAGGCGGTGAAACAGCTCCTCTTGACGCTCCCTTACATCCGAGAAGAACTGGCGGCGTGGCACCTTCCGGCATCGACGAAACGAATCGGGTGACGCCATGAAACCGCGTCTCGTCTTCCTCTCGAACATCGCCGCGCCGTATCAAGTCAAGTTCTGTGACGCGCTCCAGGCACATTTTGAGACAGAGTTCTGGTTTTATGAACAGCTGACCGACCGGCGCCCGACGTGGTGGAAAGTGCCGCTCGGGGAACGGTGCAAAGTGCTCAGCGATTCGATCTATACGAGTCGGCTCAATTACGTATCGCTAAACGTGTTCAAAGAGCTATATCGCTTTAAACCGGACGTGCTCCTCCTCGGCGGCTTCACTCCGTTCCATGCGCTCCTGCTACGGTATGCACGATGGCTTGGCATGAAAGTCGTCATCTTGAGCGAGCCGATCCGTATCGTTGACGATGAGGACGCGGGGTCGGACAAACTGCTCACCCGGGCGAGCGGCCCGAAGAAGACGCAACTGTTCCGCGCCATGTTCCGAGACTCCGACCTCATCTTCGGCATGGGACAAGTCGCCCGTGACCAGTTCGTCGACGAGTTCGGTTTTCGGGCCGACCAAGTCGTGAACGCCCCGTATCCGATTGATATCGAGGCGTATTTCGACCATCCGCTCCGGTTGAAACGTCCGAACGACCCGGTGCGTATCTTGTTCGCGAACCGGTTGGTCGAACGCTACCAGCCGCTCGTCGCCCTCGAGGCGTACCGGCAGCTGAAGGCGGATTATCCGCACGTGTCGCTCGCTTTGAACCGGGACGGCCACTTGTACGAGGCGTGTCGTGCGTTCATCGCGACGCACGGGCTCGAGGACGTCACGTTCCTCGACCAGACCGAGTCGTGGGACGACTTGCATCTCGTCTACCGGGATTCCGACATCCTCGTCTTGCCGGCGACGTACTCGAACGGCAACTTGACGATCGTCGAGGCGTGCGCGTCAGGTATGGGCGTCATCGTCAGCCATCACGTCGACAACGTGGCGCGTCACTTGCAGGAAGGGGAGAACTGCTTCAAATGTGAGCCGACGGCCGCCTCACTCGCCGCGTCGCTCCACCGGTATTTGGATGACCCGCGGTTGCTCTGGATTCACGGGGCCGTGTCGAAACAAAACGTCGACCATCGTCGCAACACGGCGACGGCGGCGACGTACCGAGATTTCATTCAATCCATCATTTCATCTGACGACAAAGGAGAACAATACCATGGTCAAGCTCATGCTGCTCGGAGGAGCGATGCATCAAGTGCCAGTCATCTTGAAAGCGAAAGAAAAGGGGATCTTCACGATCCTATGCGACTACCTACCGGACAATCCGGGTCGTAACGTCGCCGACCGGTATTATTGTGTGAGTTCGCTCGACCGTGACGCCGTGCTCGAGTTGGCGCGCGAGGAAGGGATCGACGGCATCATCGCCTACGCCTCGGACCCGGCCGCCCGCACCGCCGCCTACGTCGGAGAAGTGCTCGGGCTCGTCACGAACCCGTTCCAAACGGTCGAGACGCTGACGAACAAAGCGAAGTTCCGGGCGTTCTTGAAAGCGAACGGCTTCCCGACGCCCGAGGCGTACGCGTTCACGGAACTCGAGACCGCGGTGTCGGCGCTATCGACGATGCGCGGCAACCATGTCGTCAAACCGGCCGACTCGTCCGGGAGCAAAGGGATCAGCAAAATCTCGGCAAGCGACCCACCCAGGAAGATCCGTGAGAAACTCGCGGCCGCCTTCGCCGTCTCACCAGGCGGGGAGATCGTCGTCGAACAGTTCATCAAACGCGACGGCTACCAAGTCGCCGGGGACGGCTTCGTCCTCGACGGTGAGCTCGTCTTTCGTTGCTTCGGCAACAGCCATTTCAACACGCGGGGCGTCAACCCGTTCGCACCCGTCGCAGCGAGCTTTCCAAGTGTCCAACCGCCGCACGCCTTGACGAACGTCCACGAGACGCTCCAGCGCATGATCACGCGCATCGGTTTGAAGAACGGGCCGCTCAACTTCGATATCTTCGTCAGCGGGGACGACGTCTACTTGATGGACATCGGCCCGCGCAACGGCGGCAACTACATCCCGCAAGTGATCGAACAGGCGACTGGCGTCGACATGGTGAGCGCGACAATCGACCTCGCGCTCGGTCTTCCGGTCACGCTCGAGATGAAGCCGGTGACCGTGCCGTCGTCTTACTTCATCCTCGGCAGCCAAGTCCCGGGCCGCTTCGTCGGCCTCAGTTTCACACCGGACGACTACGAGATCATCAAGTCGAACTTATGTTACCCGGTCGGATCGAAAGTCCCGCGCTTTGACGGGGCGAACAAATCGCTCGGCAGTCTCGTCCTTCGCTTCACGGACACGGAGACGATGCTCCGTCTGCTCGATGCGCCGGAGAGCTGGGTGAACTTGCACGTCCTGCCGAACCGAAAAAAGGAGGAGAAACTATGGATATCGTCGTCACCGGCGCCAACGGTTTTCTAGGAAGACACGTGGCGCACGCCTTGCAAGCGGCGGGGCACCACGTCCTTCCCATCACGAAACAGACGAGTCCTTCCGCACGCAGCGAGATGCTGCGCCGGGCCGACTTCGTCTTCCATCTCGCCGGTGTGAACCGTCCGGATGACCCGGCCGAGTTCACGGTAGGGAACGTCGACTTGACCGAGTTGATCGCGACCGAGCTGTTGTCGTACAATCCGGTGCCGGTCGTCTTCGCCTCGTCGACGCAAGCGCTAGCGGCGAACCCATACGGCGAGAGCAAGCGCGCGGCCGAAGACGTGCTCGTCGTCTATGGCGAACGGGCCGAGACGCGCGTCCATTTATACCGGCTGCCGAACTTGTTCGGGAAGTGGGGGCGCCCGTTCTACAACAGTGCCGTCACGACGTTCTGTCATCAGATCGCCCGCGGCGAGGCCGTCACCGTCAGCGACTCGGAACGCGTGCTCACCCTCGCCCACGTCGACACGGTCGTCACTTCGTTCCTCGAGGCGCTGCGTGAAGACATCGGCCTCTATCCGTCCGTCGAGGCGCATGACGTTCGTTTGATCGACGTCGTCCGCACGCTCGAGGCGTTCGAGGCGATGCGGCAGGCGCGCGGGGTGCCGGACTTGGCCGACGCGTTCACGAAACAGCTGTACAGTACGTACACGAGTTATCTGCCGCGCGAGCGGATCGTCACGCCGCTCACGATGCACCGGGACGCCCGCGGTTCGTTCACTGAATTTTTGAAGACGCCGGACCGGGGCCAAGTGTCGATCAACGTCGCGCGGCCAGGCATCACGAAAGGCGAGCATTGGCACGACACGAAACATGAACAGTTCCTCGTCGTCAGCGGCGAGGGCGTCATCCGATTGCGGCCGGTCGGCAAGGAAGAAGTCATGACGTTCCATGTGAGCGGGGAGACGCTCGAAGTCGTCGACATCCCGGCCGGCTATGTCCATAACATTGAAAACGTCGGGACGACCGACCTCGTCACCGTCATGTGGGTGAACGAACCGTTCGACCCGAGCCGGCCCGACACGTTCGCCGCAACGGTCGACGGACAAGAGGTCATGGAAGGAGGGGAAGCGCGATGATCATGGTGAGCATCAACTGCATCACGTACAACCACGAGGCGTATATCGGCAAGACGATCGAGAGCTTCCTCGCGCAGCGGACGGACTTCGACTTCGAGATCCTCATCCACGAGGACGCGTCGACCGACCGGACGGCCGACATCATCCGCTCTTACGAGGAGAAGCACCCGGACAAGATCCGGGTCATTTATCAGACGGAGAACCAATACTCGAAAGGCGTGTTCATCAACCGATTGAACGAAGAGCGCGCCCGTGGCAAATACGTCGCCCTCTGTGACGGCGACGACTATTGGACCGACCCGTACAAGCTGCAAAAGCAAGTCGATTATATGGAGGCGCACCCGGACTGCACGCTCTGCTTCCACGACGCCTACGTCGAGATGGATGGCCACGTGCACGTCGACTGGCGCGTCATCCCGTGGCTGCCGGAGAACAAGTTGCTCGCCTCGAAGACGGCCCGGACGTACACGGCCGGCGAATTGCAACTGCTCGGCTTCATCCCGACGATGTCGATGCTGTATCCGAACGGCTTGATCGCGAACGCCCCGGACTGGCTGAAAGACACGCCGGCGAGCGATGGCTCGATGAAGCTGTACGTGGCGAGCAAAGGCTACGCCTACTACATGCCCGAGGCGATGAGCGTCTATCGCTACGGTGTCGTCGGTTCGGCGACGACAATCTGGAACGAAGGGAACCGGGAACGCGACATCAAGCGCCATGAGGCGTTCATCACGTTCCTCGACACGTTCGACGCATATACGGAAGGAAAGTTCCACGAGGAGCTCGAGCTGTCGCGTATCTCGTTCGAGGTCGGGCTCCATCGGTTGAAACGCGACCATACCGCCTTGAAGTCGCCGCGCTACGACCGGTATCTCGACCGCTTCGTCGGCAAAGACCGGATCCGCCCGTATTTGATGGTCAAGCAACCGCTCGTGACCGAATGGCTCATTCGGCTCCGGGAACGTCAATTTGCCTAAAGGAGTGGACCGGATGAGACTCGCCATCATGCAACCGTACTACTTCCCATACCTCGGCTACTTCCAACTGATGGCGGCCGTCGACGCATTCGTCATCCTTGATGACGTGCAATTCATCAAACACGGTTGGATCCATCGCAACCAGATCTTGCTCGACGGCGCGGCGAAACCGATCCACATGACGATCGACCACATGTCGCAACATCGAAAGATCAACGAGCATGACCGGCGAGACGACAAGGCGAACGACCGCTACCAACTCCGCTTGCTCGAGCACGCCTATAAGAAAGCGCCGTTCTATGGCGACGTCATGCCGCTCGTCACCCGCCTCATCCGCGACGACGAACGAAACGTCGCCGTCTACCTCGGCAAGCAGTTGACCGAGATCCGCAACTACCTCGGGCTCGACACGCCGCTCCTCTACGCGTCATCGCTCGCGAACGACAAGACGCTCAAATGCGGCGACCTCGTCCTCGACCTATGCCATCACCTCGGGGCCGACCATTACATCAATGCGATCGGGGGACGGGCGCTCTACGACAAAGACCGGTTCGACCGGGACGGTGTCCGCCTCGACTTCATCGAGATGGAGCCCGTCACGTATCGCCAGTTCGGCAACACGTTCGTCCCGAACTTGTCGATCATCGACGTGCTCATGTTCAATTCGAGACGAGACGTGCGTCAGTTGCTCGACGCTTATACACTCGTCTAACCGTAAAGGAGGGAAACGGAGATGAATTTACCACAACACGATTTGGCCCCGCCGATCCAAGTGACACGGCCGTCGATGCCTGAGTTCGAGGCTTACGTCGAGATGATCCGGCCGCTCTTTGAGACGCGTTGGCTCAGCAACAACGGGGCGCACGTCCGCGCCCTCGAATCCGAGCTGACGGACGTCCTCGGCGTCCCGTACGTCTCGCTGCTCACGAACGGGCACTTGGCGCTCGAGACGGCGATCGACGTGCTCGGACTCACCGGCGAGGTCATCACGACCCCGTTCACGTTCGCCTCGACGACGCACGCGCTCGTCCGTAAAGGCATCACCCCGGTGTTTTGTGACATCAACCCGATCGACTATACGATCGACGTCACGAAGCTCGAGGCGCTCATCACCGAGAAGACGACCGCGATTCTTCCGGTCCACGTGTACGGCAACGTCTGCCACGTCGAGGAGATCGACCGCATCGCCAAACGGTACGGGCTGAAAGTCCTCTATGACGCGGCCCATGCGTTCGGCGTCACGCACGACGGTCAAAGCATCGCCACATATGGGGACATGAGCATGTTCAGTTTCCACGCGACGAAAGTGTTCCATACGATCGAGGGCGGCGCGCTCGCTTATCGCGACGGCGCGTTCAAAACGGCCGTCGACCTGGCCGTCAACTTCGGCATCACCGGCCCCGAGTCGGTCGAAGCGGTCGGCGGCAACGCCAAGATGAACGAGTTCCAGGCGGCGATGGGCCGCTGCAACTTGCCCCGCTTCCGAGATGACGTCCGGAAGCGCCGTGCCATCGTCGAACGCTACGACAAGCGGCTCAAGGACGTCCCGACGCTGCGATTGAATCGGCGGGCAGAGGGGACGGAATCGAACTACGCGTATTACCCGGTCCTGTTCAAAGGCGACCGGCGGCGCCGCGACGAGATGATGGATTGGCTCGCCGAGCACGGCATCTTCGCCCGGAAATATTTCTATCCGCTCGTCACCGACTTCGCCTGTTATGCGTTCGAGGCGAACGTCCCGAACGCCAAGTACGTGTCGGACCGCATCTTGACGCTGCCGCTCTACCCGGATTTGACGATGGAGATGGTGGACCGCATCTGTGACGTGATCATCGAAGGAGGGAATCGACCATGAAAGGAATCATCTTAGCCGGCGGCAATGGCACGCGGCTCTATCCGATGACGAAAGCCGTATCGAAACAGCTGCTCCCGATTTACGACAAGCCGCTCATCTACTACCCGATGTCGGTCTTGATGCTCGCCGGGATCCAAGACATCCTGCTCATCTCGACACCGAAAGACATCGCCGGTTACGAGCGACTGTTCGGTGACGGCCATCAGCTCGGTGTGTCGATCACGTACAAAGTGCAGGAGAAACCGGTCGGCCTCGCCGACGCATTTCTTCTCGGCGAAGACTTCATCGGGGACGACTCGGTCTGCCTCATCCTCGGGGACAACGTCTTCTACGGCCCCGACTTGACGAGCTTCCTCCGTGACGCGAAAGGGCGCACGAAAGGCGCGACCGTGTTCGGCTATCCGGTGAAAGACCCGCGGGCGTTCGGCGTCGTCGAGTTCGACGAGAACCGCCGCGTCTTGTCGATCGAAGAGAAGCCGGTCCAACCGAAATCGAACTACGCCGTCCCGGGCCTCTACTTTTATGACAACCGCGTCGTCGAGTATGCGAAACGGGTCGAGCCGTCGCCGCGCGGTGAGCTCGAGATCACGTCGATCAACCAGATGTACCTCGAGGCGGGCGACTTGAACGTCGTCTTGTTCGGGCGTGGGATGGCGTGGCTCGACACGGGGACGCCGGAAGGGATGATCAAGGCGTCGGTGTTCGTCCAGACGGTGCAGGAGCGGCAAGGCTACTACATCGCCTGTCTCGAGGAGATCGCCTGGCGCCGTGGGTTCATCACTTCGGGCCAATTGCGCGACATCGGGCAGACGTTGAAAATGACGGACTATGGGCAGTACATCTTATCCCTTTTAGAAGAGGAGCGTGAAGAGCATGAAGACTTTACTCGTAACTGGCGGAGCCGGGTTCATCGGATCAAACTTCATAAAGATGCTACTGGCAAACGCGTCGTGGCGCATCATCAACCTTGACGCGCTGACGTATGCCGGCAACCTCGAGACGCTCCAAGACATCGACGACCCGCGCTACGTGTTCGTCAAAGGGGACATCCGTGACAAAGCGACGGTCGAGGCGGTGTTCCGGGACTATGACGTCACCCGGGTCGTCCACTTCGCGGCCGAGTCGCACGTCGACCGGAGCATCCTCGAGCCGGACGTGTTCTTGACGACGAACGTGCTCGGCACGCAAGTACTACTCGATGCGGCGAGATGGCACTGGAACGTGGCGCCGGACGACAAACATTCCCGTGACTATCGGGAAGGCGTCAAGTTCGTCCACGTCTCGACGGATGAAGTATACGGCACGCTCGGTGCAGACGGATATTTCACCGAGGCGACGCCGCTCGCACCGAACAGTCCGTACTCGGCGTCGAAAGCGAGCTCGGACTTGATCGTGCGCGCCTATCATGAGACGTACGGATTGCCGGTCAACATCACCCGTTGCAGCAACAACTACGGTCCGTACCAGTTCCCGGAGAAGCTCATCCCGCTCATGATCCAACGCGCCGAGCGCGGCGAGACGCTACCGGTGTACGGTGACGGCCAACAGATCCGGGACTGGCTCCACGTGAGCGACCATTGCCACGCCATCTGGACGGTGGCCGAGCGTGGACGTGTCGGCGACGTGTACAACATCGGCGGCAATAACGAGATGACGAACTTGACGATCGTCCGGCTCATCCTCGCACAACTCGGGCGTGACGATTCGCAGATCACGTTCGTTGCCGACCGGCCCGGACACGATCGCCGCTACGCGATCGACAACACGAAGATCACGACCGAGCTCGGCTGGCGTCCGCTCTATACGTTCGAGCAGGGCTTGCGCGAGACGATCGACTGGTACGTCACACATCCCGAATGGGTCGATCGGATCGTATCGGGTGAGTACGCATCGTACTACGAAACGATGTACGCGAAAGGGTGAATGAGATGGAGACGGTGAAGACGTACGAATGGGAGAACCGGCGGCTGTTGTTCAGCCCGGAGCGGGACGCGGACCTCGATTGGATGGACGCGTTCGCGCAAGCGCCGTCCGTCCTCGAGCGCGACACGTATTTGCGCATCTATTTCAGTTGCCGCCCGAAACCGGTCGACGGACAGTACGTCAGCTATAGCGGTTACGTCGACGTCGACAAGGACGACTTTTCGGTGCTGCGGGTGAGCGAGCGTCCGGTGCTCGAGCTCGGGGCGCGCGGGACGTTCGACGAGTTCGGCGTCTATCCGTTCTCGGCGATCGACGTCGGTGACGAGGTGCACGCCTATTACGGGGGTTGGACGCGCACCGTGTCGGTCCCGTTCAACGTCAACATCGGCAAGGCCGTCAGCCGGGACGGCGGCAAGACGTTCGAGCGTGTCGGTCCGGGACCGATCCTGTCGTACACGCTCGACGAACCGTTCATCTTGAGCGGCCCAAAGATCCGACGTTTTAATGACACGTGGTACTTGTTCTATATCGCCGGACGCGAATGGATTCTAGACGGGGAGCGCCCAGAGCCGGTGTATAAGATCCGTCTCGCGACGTCGACAGACGGTGTGACGTGGGAGAAACAGCACCGCGACTTGATCGACAGCGTGCTTCCCGACGAGGCGCAGGCGAGCCCGGACGTCTTCTATGAGGACGGCCGCTATCACATGTTCTTCTGTTACCGCGACGCGACCGACTATCGGAAAAACCCGGAACGGACGTATCGTCTCGGTTACGCGTCGTCACCGGACCTCCTCCACTGGACGCGGGACGATGCGGTCATGAAGTTCACGCGCGCTGAGACCGGATTCGACGACGAGATGGTCGCGTATCCGCACACGTTCACGCTGAACGGCAAACGCTATTTGTTATACCTCGGCAACGAGGTCGGACGGGCCGGGTTCGGCATCGCCGAACGGAAGGAGGGGACGACATGAGATGGAAGAAGCTCGGGCACATCTTCGACCCAGAGCCGTACGGTTTCTTCGGTGACTATTCGGCGTTCGCGCAGTCGCCGCAGGCGCTCGTCTTCGATGACTTCGTCCGCATCTATTTCTCGACGCGGGAGCCGGACACGGACGGCACGTTCAAGAGCCACGTCCGCTACGTCGATATGACGCCTGCGTTCGAGGTGATCCGTGTGTCACACGAAGCGGTCATCCCGCTCGGCAAGCTCGGCACGTTCGATGAGCACGGCATCTTCCCGTTCCACGTCACCCGGACGAACGGTGGCTTATACGGCTACACGAGCGGATGGAGCCGCCGCGAGTCGGTGTCGGTCGAGACAGGGATCGGCCTTGCGGTCAGCCGTGACGACGGGCTGACGTTCGAGCGGCTCGGGGACGGGCCGGTGCTGTCGGCGAGCGTCGACGAGCCGTTCCTCGTCGGGGACCCGTTCGTCGTCACGCGCGAGCGGCAGTACATGTACTACATTTACGGGACGACGTGGAAGGAAGGACCGGACGGGGTCGCCGAACGGACGTATAAGATCGCCCTCGCCACATCGACTGACGGACAGTCGTTCACGCGGCACGGACGGGTCGTGCCGGACGCCATCCAAGACGAGAGCCAGGCGCTGCCGACCGTGTTCGAGGCGGACGGACGCTACCACATGGTGTTCTGTTTCCGCGACACGTTTGGCTTCCGGACCGACCCGACGCGCGGATATCGGCTCGGCTACGCCTATTCGGACGACCTCGTCGACTGGACGCGGGATGACGCCGCGCTCGGGTTCGAGCGGAGCGATACCGGTTGGGACGCCGACATGGAATGTTATCCGCACGTGTTCGAGATGAAGGGACGCCACTACCTGCTCTATAATGGCAACGCGTTCGGGCATGACGGGTTCGGCGCTGCCGTCTTGGAGGACGTATGATCACGCTCGGCCGAGGGTCGGTCGACGACTACGTGGCCCATCTCGAGGCGTGTGACGACTTGTTCCCGACGAGATTGTCCGAGCGGGTCGACTTGCGTGCGTATGCCGAGAAGCTGCACGACCGGGCAACATCGTTCGAGTTGTGGCAGGACGACCGGCTCGTCGGTCTGCTCTCGGCGTACATGGATACGGATGTGGCGTTCATCAGTCATATTTGCGTGTTGCCGGAGGTTCCGGCTGGGAGCGGGCACACGCTATTGGATGCGTTGGCTGATGAGATGAAGCGCACCGGGAAACGCGTCGTCCGGCTCCACGTCGAGGCGGACAACGACCGGGCCATCCGGTTTTACAACCGGCACGGGTTCCTCGAGATTGGACGGTTGAATCGAGACATCATCATGGAGCGAGCCTGACCCGCGTCGGGACGCTTCTTTTTTGTTGGCGCGGGCAATTGTGAACAGAACGTCACTCGAGGTTTTAAGGGAGACGTGCTATAACTATTTATGTGAAATAGTGAACAAATGGAGGGTGCATATGAAACGATTGGCATGGTTGATGGTCGGAATGGTGTTGGTGCTCGCGGCTTGCGCGACGGGCGAGGCGGACGAGACGGGCGAACGATTCACATACACGTCGTACGAACTGCCGCTCGATGAGAAAGTGGCGCTCGGGGACGGTCCGCATGAGATCGTCTTCGTGTTCGATTACAGTTGCCCGTGGTGCAAGAAGTGGATGGAGAGCGTCTTGCCGGAAGTCGAGTCACGTTTCCTCGAGACGGGGGAGGCGACGTTTAAAGGACAGCCGCTCGTCTTACTGAACGAGAAGTCACAACTGCTCGCGACGGTCGACGCGAACGCGGAACGGCTCATGCCGGGACGCTACTATGACGTGCAGCGTCAGATCGGGCTCGATGCCGAGACAGTCGAGGATTATGGGACAGAAGCGTACGTACGCCGGCTCGCGGACTTGTTCGAGGCCGACGCGGAGGCGTTGCTCGCCCCGCAAGTCGATGTCGGTATCCAGAACGCCCGCTTGTATACACGCGACCTCGGCGTCGACTACGTGCCGACCGTGTATGTCAACGGCATCAAACTGCTCGACGCGTTCAGCGTCGACGAGATGGAGCGAGTGATGAACGGGGACATCAAGGCAGGCGACGTCGTCGACGTACCGGCTGAATAACGCACACGACACCCGCTGACAAGTTCAGCGGGTGTCGTTTTGTCCACAGGCGACGCCGTCGAAATCGGTGTCGAACGTGAGCAGATAGGCGTCGTGCTCGAGCGGGACGCCGTCCGGGTAGACGGCGTTCAAGTCCTCACACGAGCCGTACGTCTCAAAAAAGACGATGTCTTCCGTTTCTTCGGTCGTTGTGTCGATCAAGCGCTCGGCGTCCGCGAGGGCGAACGCGAGCTCCTCGTTCATCGCCTCGGCCTCACGGAGCCGGTCCTCGAGGGCATAGATCTCGCCGCGTTGCGTCTTGATGACTTCTTCTAGATCGACGACTTTCAAGAACAGATGGTCTTTCATCGTGTCCTCGCGGGCGGCGTAGCGGGCCTCGAGCTTCTCGGTCACGTCACGCTCGATTTGAATCGCTTGCCACGCCAATGCGTCGGCATGTTTCTCCTCCAAGGCGAGCAACTGTTCATCGTGATCGACCGTGGCCGCCGACAACGTTTGGGCCACCTCGCCGAAGTCTCGTTCCAGTTGGTGGAAGTAGAACGTCGCCGCGACGAGGACGAGATAGAGCGCGGT
Organism: Exiguobacterium aurantiacum DSM 6208; assembly: GCF_000702585.1. Taxonomy (GTDB): domain Bacteria; phylum Bacillota; class Bacilli; order Exiguobacteriales; family Exiguobacteriaceae; genus Exiguobacterium; species Exiguobacterium aurantiacum. The sequence goes on from NZ_JNIQ01000001.1 coordinate 1,062,057, forward strand.
GGCGAACAGTTGCAGTTTGACGCGCTCGACCGGTTCGTCGGCGAGCCAGATGAAAATGATGCTGATCGTGCCGGCGACACACGCCGCGGTGATCCATGTCATGACGGTCATCCGTATCCCTCATTTCGGTAGTCTCTTTATCTATTCCTGTTCTGTTTGAAAACGTGAAAGAACAGGCGATGATGTTTTTATGAGAGCGAAGAATCTGAGGCGTTGGCAGTTTTTTTCAACTTTTCATCGAATAAAAAAAGCATCTGACTCACGTCAAACGCTCCTTTGTTGCTGATTTCGATTTTTACGCCACTTCCAGACGACGAGGCCGATGATGAGCAGCAACGGGGCGGCGACCCATGGACGGGCTTCCAAAATGGAGACGATTTCAAAGATGGAGAGCCAGCCGCTCACCATGATGAGGATCAATAGGAACGTTTTCAGTCCCCCCTGGACCGGAAACCAATAATAGATGAGTAACGTGATCAAAAAGAAAGCGAGTAAGCCCATGCGGTTAGTCCTTTCTAGCGTCATTTTGACCCATTATAGCATTTTCATGCGTGAACACGCACTTTCGAGCGATGAAACCGAATGTGGCGGCACGTTGAAGTCTTCCCATACGGGCGGTGTTTCGATACAGTTGAAAGTAGATGATTGAAGGAGGAACTAGCGTGAAAATTGGAATCATTGGTCTTGGGTACGTCGGACTGGCGACGTTGTGTGGACTGGCGAAAGCAGGCCACGAGGTCATCGGCGTCGAGAAACATGGACCGAAACTCGAACAATTGAGAAGTGGCGCGATCCCGTTCCACGAACCGGGCATGGCCGAGGTACTGCAGGAATTCGCTGACGCGATCACGTTGACAGACGAGATCGCCGCGACAGCAGGCGTCGATTATTTGTTTCTCGCAGTCGGAACACCGAGCCGGGAGGACGGCAGTTGCGATTTGACGTTCGTCGATGACGTGTTCGCCGAGGTGAAGTCAAAACAGAAGATCGTCATCCGGAGCACGGTGCCGCCGGGTACGACGGATTTACTCAACGTGATGTATCCAGCGCACACGTTCGCCATCGTCCCTGAGTTCTTACAGGAAGGACGCGCCCTCGCCGACGTGTTGAAGCCGCACCGCGTCGTCATCGGCAGCGACAACCTCGAGATGTGTGAAGAACTCGCGGGTATATACGGTCGCCTCGGTGTCCCGCTCGTCTGCACGTCACCGATCAATGCCGAGTTCATCAAGTACGCGTCGAACGCCTTCCTCGCGACGAAGATCAGTTTCATGAACGACTTGTCGCGTCTCGCCGACAAGGCCGGGGCGGACATCACGACAATCGCCGACGGCATGGGGCTCGACCCGCGCATCGGCCGCTCGTTCTTGAACGCCGGTCTCGGTTACGGCGGCTCGTGTTTCCCGAAAGATATGAACGCTCTCCTCCACGTGGCCGGAGAGAACGGGCTCGACTTGCCGGTCATCCGGGCAGCGGCCGAGACGAACACGGCGCAGCTCCACTACTTGCTGTCGAAGCTCGACGTGACCCGCGGCATGCGTGTCGCGTTCCTCGGACTCGCCTTCAAGCCGGGGACGGACGACATGCGCGACGCCCCGTCGATTGCGCTCGCCCAGCAACTGCTCCTGCAAGAAGTCGAGGTCGTCGGGTACGACCCGCTCGCGACATGGGACTACCGCCAAGCGGAGACAGTGGCAGAAGCACTTGACGGTGCCGACTACGCCATCCTCGTCACCGAGTGGGATGAACTCATCAACTTGAAACCGGAAGCGTTCGCCGGGATGCGGCAGAAGCGATTGGTCGATGCCCGCAACGCCTGGAAATTCGCGCGCGACCCACACGATGTGCAGTATGAAGGGGTCGGCCGGATGCAAAAGAAGACGAACACCCCGACGTCGAAATGAACAAACGACTACTCTCTTTCGAAACAAGATTTCATAATAGAGGGTAGTTTTTAGTTTTAGGTGTGATGTCACATTTTTTGAACGTTTAATTTAAAAAATGTTACAATATGCGAAAGGAGGGATGGTCATGAATCAGTTACACCAGTTCATACTAGACAATTACGAATATAATGAACCGATTTTCACCAATGATTTAGCCCAAAACGTACGCATGTCTCCTGCTTCATTTCGTCAAGCGATCAAACGCTTATCAGATAAAGGCGTAATCCAAAAAGTTGAAAAGGGGATATACTTTGTTCCGAGTCCTAATTCCTTTTTAAAGAATCCTGTCATGAGCGTAGATCGAATTGTAATCAAACGTTATATCGAGCGAAAAGGGGAGCAAGTAGGATATAAAACCGGCATCAACTTTGCGAATAGTCTCGGCTTAACAACACAAACGGCAAGTGTCCCTACAGTCGTCACGAATGAAACGGCATCTATAAAACGAGAAGTAATATTTAATAATAAAAAAGTGATTCTGCGCAAACCACGGGCAAACGTGCAAGTGACTAAACAAAACTATAAGCTTTTACAAGTTCTCGACTTATTAAGTGACTTTGAAAGAGTCAGTGAAGAGCCATTGGAAGAAGCGAGAAAAAAAATAATGGCTTATTTAAAAGATGTCCGCATCGCAGAAGAGGAATTTCAAAAATGTTTAAAAGCATATCCGGATAAAACAAAAGTGAAAGTATACGAACTAGGAGTCCAAAATGAACTTACACGAAAATCAAGCAGCCTTCTCTGAAATGATTAGCGCGACAGCGGTCGCCTTCAATTTTGAAGAATTTCAAATTGAAAAAGACTATCATGTTTCTTTATTATTAAAGGCACTATCGACAAGTAATCCTCACTTTGTGTTTAAAGGGGGAACCTCGCTTTCGAAATGTTACGATGTAATTAATCGTTTTTCGGAAGATATTGATCTTACGATTCTCGCTGATCGCAAAGTGACGAATGGGCAAAAAAGATCAACGAAAGATAGCATATTGAACTCGATTGAAGAAAGCGGCTACAGTCTTTTGAATGACCTAGAAGCTATAAAAACGAGAAGGGATTTCAACAAGTATTTAGTGGGCTATCCTAAGGCATACAATGGTGGGGAGCATATGGTCGACCATATTATCATAGAGACAAATATGACGTATAGACCGTTTCCGTGTGAGCGTCTGCTGGTTAGTAATTTCATTACGAAATATCTACAGTCAGAAAAAGAGTATGGGTTGATTGAACGATTCCAACTGCAACCTTTTTCTATGCAAGTACAGACAGTAAGCAGAACATTTCTTGATAAAATATTTGCGGTTTGTGATTATTTTGAAATGAATGAGTCGTCTCGATATTCAAGACATTTGTATGACTTGCATATGATATGGAGAAGTGACCTTTTGAACAAGAACGAAGTGAATAGCATACTTCAAGATGTGATTGAAGTAAGGCGAGAGGGGAAGAATACACCTTCCTCTCAGAAAGGATATCGATTGGTTGATACGCTAATCCAATTGATTGAGACTAATTTTTATAAGGAAGACTATGAAACAAATACGTTAGAATTTATATCACGTCACGTAGCATATGAAGAAGTAATCAAATCAATCAAGTGCATTGCGGAAGATGATTTTCTACCTGATGAAATAAATTAACAACGCATTAAGACGAGACCGTTTCTAATCAACTGGTCTCGTCTTTTTTCATGCGCGCTTCAGCCCAAGCGCTGAACGTTTCCGCGTCGAGCGGCTCGGTGAAGTAATAGCCTTGCCCGATCTCGATTCCTTCCTCGATCATGCGCTTCAACTCGAGCTTCGTCTCGATCCCTTCCGCGACGAGCACGAGCCGCTGTTCCCGGGTGAAACGGGCGACGGCGCGGAGGAACGACAGTGAGTCTTTCGCCTTGCCGCTGACGTACATCCGGTCAATCTTCACTTCGTGGACGGGGAGGTGCCAGATCGCCTCGAACGATGCGTACCCGGTCCCGAAGTCGTCGATCGACAGGCGATAGCCGATGCGGGCGAGCGCCTCGAGCTGGCTCAAGTCGGTCGGATAGTCGAGAAGGTCGCTCGACTCCGTCAATTCGATGATGAGCCGATCGGTCATCCACGGATGTTCGGCCGCGGTTTCGATCAACACGTCGACGATCGTTTCGTCGAGACAGCGCGGCGACAAGTTGTAAGAGACGGTGAGTGCGGACAACGGGGAGTCGTGCCACACGATGAGCTGTTCGATGACTTGTTTCAACACGCTCAAAGAGAGCCACAAAATCTGGTCCGACTTCTCGGCGATCCGGATAAACTCAGCCGGGGCGATGGTGCCATGGGCGGGACTGTCCCACCGGGCGAGCGCCTCGGCCCCGACGATGGCCCCGGTTTTGAGCTCGATTTGCGGATGGTAGGCGATCCGGATTTGCCGGGCCCCAATCGCTTCGGGGAGCGCCCGTTCGATCAAGGCGAGCCGTTCGACTTCGCGCAGCACCTCGTCGTCGTACCAGACGATGCGCGTCCGGTGTTCGGTGGCGAGCTGGAGCGCGTTCATCGCCCGTTTGAGCGCCTCGTCGTACGGTTGCATCCGGACGACGGCCATCCCGCATTGGCTATCGAGCACTTGGCGCCTTGTCCGTTCGTCCCAGTCACGCGGGAACAAATCCTCGAGCTCGTCTTTGTCCCCTTCATCAACGTCTTGGATGAAAAGGAGGAGCGTGTTGTCGCGGTAGCGTCCGAGTTGACTCGTCGCATATTTCTTCAACCGTTTCGCGAGCTTGTCGATGAGTCGCTTCAAGGCCGCCTCGGCGTACTCGGTGCCGTACCAATCCGACACGTGTTGGTAGTCGTTCACTTTGAAGACGACGAAGACGCCGTTCGCCGCACCGAGCCCGCGTTTTTTGAACGCCTGGGCGAACCCGTACGCATTCAACAGGCCCGTCGACTCGTCATAGCGGACGAGCCGGTCGACTTCTTGCTCGCGTGAGATCCGTTCCGTCACATCTTCTAAAATCAAATAGTAGTGGTGTTGGTTCGCGACTTCGAGCGGCAATAGCTTGACGCTCATGTAACGCCGCGGCACCTCATCGAAGAACAAGATGAACTCGCTCGGCCGCTGCTCTCGTTTGACGTGGGTGAGCCCGTCCTCCCACAAGCGGCGCCCGGTCGACGTCAACAGTTGGTTGAACTCGTACAAGTTCCGTTCCCCGATCAGCCGTTCGAACACATCGTTGCGTTCGATGATCTCGGACTTGTCGTTGATCAAGGCGATGGCGAGACCGGTCTCGGTGAACAGTGAGGCCCACCGTTCGTGCACTTCCGCGAGTTCGAACGACTTGGCCTCGAGATGATGAACGGTATGCGACATGTCACGGGCGATGCGCTTCAATTCCTGTTCGACCGGGGCGAAGTCGTGCCGTTCCGGGAACGACTGGGTCGGCGGGTCGAGCATCGGGTCGATGGCGAGCACGCGCTCTTTCAAGTGGACCAAGTCGAAACCGTAACGGTGGCGATACCGGACGAAGCTGTAGGCGAGCAAGGCGAGCGTCATCATGCCGACGAGGAGCGTGAGCACGTAATACGTCTGCTCTTGGCGACGTTCGCGTTCTAAGGCGGTGAGCGCCTTGTCGCTGATCGCGTCGAGCATGCGCTGCGTCTGGTCATAGAAGATGACGGCGCTGACGTAACGGGCCTCATACGGGACGTCGGCGTTCGTCAACTGGCCGAGGGCAGTGAACAGTTGATCGATTCGATCGTCGATCGTCTCGGCGAGGATGGGCCGTTCGATGACGAGGTTTTGCAGGAGCGCTTGTTCAGGCAAGAGCGACGTCTCGAATTCGGCGATTAGTTCGGGGTTCGGTTCAAGGACGAAGACGCGGTCGATGTTGCGTGTATACGCCATCTGAAGCCGGAGTAAGGCGTCCGTCGCCTCATAGAGGGAACTGTCCTGATTCGTCTGGCGGAGCCCGTCGTAAATCCAACGGCGGTCGAGCGACTTCAACAAATCGAACGGGACGAGCCGGAACCAGTCCGTGCCGACACCGGACGTCGCGCGCTCGATGTTGTCGGAGAAAGAGAGGACGGCGTCGCGTTCCCTGGCGGACAGCCCGACGCGGGCGTCATCAATGAGCGCCTCGTTGTATTCGAGCGCCTGGTCCCGATATTGGTCGGAGACGAGCGTGAACGTCTCGGCGCGCTCGAGCTCGTATTGCCGGGCGACATAATACAGGATGAGATGGCTCTCGACGCCGGAGACGTCTTTGGCGTACGTCATGTTCGTGATCGCCTGCCGTGACGTCTCGGCTTTTTGTTTCCAATAATAGCCGCTCCAAAACGTGAGGAGGGCGACGGCGATAAAAGAGAGGATGAACAAGGTGGTGAGGACGGTGCGGAACGGGATGTCAGAAAATGGGGAGCGGCTCATGTCGGACCTCCTCTCGGATTGATGGCATAACACTGTCTTTCTTTTCCTGTATCCAGACGAGGAGAAACGACAACCGTGTGGAAAACGTGAGCCTGTTTTCGTGAAATGACAAAGACCCGCCGGCGGCGGGTCTTTAGGCGTCCATCTGTTCTTTCGTCGGACCCATGACGCCCAGGACCGGTAAACCGGCCTGGCGGAGCAACACCGTCATCTGTCCGCGGTGGTGCGTCTGGTGGTCCATCATCATCCGGAGCACGGCGCCGCGCGGTCTCATCGTGCCGTGGACGTCGACTTCTTCGAGCAAGTACGCGTCCGTGAACTGTTCGGCCGCGTCCGCGATCTCTCGTGCGTACCGTTCATATTGGTCGGCGATCGTTTTCGCTTCGGCCGGTTGCGCGAGTGATTTCAAGGCCGACAGCCGAAAGCCGAGCAAGTTCGTGAAGTAACCGAGCGCGGTCGTCACGTGCCAGCCGATCCAGCCGAGCGAGTTGTGCCCCGGGACGATTGCTTGTGTGAGCGCGTCGTCGGTGACGGCGCGGAGCACGTCGAGCGTGCCGCGGGATGACGCTTCCCAATCGGTGATGAAGTCTTGTTTCGTGCGATACATCGAATTCCCCCTTGTCCTGATTTATCGTCAGTATACGAGATGATTGATTTTTTATGCGTGTCTGACGATTGTTGGAACGTTTCCCTCGCTTTCACGTAGAATGGAAGAGAAGGAGGGACCATCCATGTGGGTTTTAGTTATCGCGGCAGTACTTATGTTTTTCCTCGGCTTCGCCGTCCATCGGTTCGGCTGGCATTTCCTCATCTCAGGGTACAATACGATGAAACAGGAACGGAAAGACCGCGTCGACATCAAGTCGGTCGCCCGGCTCATCGGCATCATGTGTTACGGGATCGGCGTCATCTTTCTCCTCATCGCCGCCATCGAGACGTTCCGTTTGAACATCCCGCTCGAGCCGTTCTTCATCGGGCTGCTCTTGTTCGTCGTCGTGATCTTATGGCGCGCCCAAGCGTATGACGGCAACATCTTTGACGAGTCCGGCCGGTTTCGTCCGGGTGGGAAGAAAAAACTGATCCCGCTCGCGCTCGTCTCCGTGCTGTTGCTGACGGTCGTGCCAGGCCTGTTGATTTGGTTCTCGCAGCCGACCGAGGTCACCCTCACCGAGTCGGCGCTCGTCATCGAAGGCGCCTATGGTCAAACCGTGCCGTACGACGACATGACGGCCGTCATGTTGACGTCGTTCCCCGGTGTCGAGCGTAGACAGAACGGGTCGGTGACGACTGGGCGCTTTACCGGTCATTTCAAGACGATTTATAAAGAAGACGTGCTCCTCTTCATCAATCGGGACGTCGGTCCGGTCATCCGCATCGACTGGAGCGGCAAACCGATCTATTTGAACCTCGAGACGGAGGCGGCGACGAGGACGTTGTATGAGGAGGTGATCGAGCGATGAATCCTTGGTACACGCGCAACATGCCGTTCTTTTTCCTGACGTTCTTCTTCCCGCCGCTCGCGTTGCTCTTGCTCGTCTGGCAGTGGGACAAGTTCACGACGGACCGGGGCATCAAGCTGTTCTTTACGGTCGGCATGACCGTGTTCATCGTCTTCGGCCTGTTGCCGCGCGGCTCGTTGCCGGTCGTCTTGCCGATCATCTTCGGTTTGATCGCGCTGAAGCTCGTGCTGAACATGTTCAAACGAAAAACCGGCTGACACGAGGTCAGCCGGCCAGGACGGGTCACGTTTCGAGGTGGCCCGTTTTTTCGCGTACCCACGCCTCGAACGCGTTCGTCTCGAGGGCGGGGGCGTAATAGTAACCTTGTCCGATGTCGACGCCTTCAGCGAGGATGCGGATGAGGTCTTCTTCGGTCTCGATGCCTTCGGCGAGCGAGGTGAGCTGTTGTTCGCTCGCGAAGCGGGAGACGGCCCGGAGGAACGACGTACTGTCTTTCGCTTTACCGCTCACATACATCCGGTCGATCTTTACTTCTTGAATCGGCAAATGCCAGATCGCTTCGAACGAGGCGTAGCCGGTCCCGAAGTCGTCGATCGACAGACAGTAGCCGAGGTCGGCGATGTCTTCGAGCCGGTCGAGTTCGCCCGTGTGTGACATGATGTCGGCCGACTCGGTCAGTTCGATCTTCAGCCGGTCTGGGAGCCACGGGTATGGTTCGATCAAGTCCCGCAGTTTCGCGACGATGGACGGGTCGACCGAATGGGCCGACAAGTTGTACGACAGCGAGATGTCCGCGAACGGCGTGTCCCGCCAAGCGATGAGCTGGGCGATGACCTGGTCGAGAATCGAGTGCGACAACCAGAGGATCTGGTCGGAACGCTCGGCGATGCGGATGAACTCGTTCGGCGGCACTTGCCCGATTTCCGGGTGGCGCCACCGCGCGAGCGCCTCGGCGCCGACGATGCGGCCCGTCTTCAACTCGACTTGCGGCTGATAGGCGACAGTGATCTGTCCTTTTGAGATCGCATCGGGAAGCGCCTGCTCGATGAGCGCGGCCCATTGGAGCTGGGCGAGGATGCTCGCGTCGTACCAGACGAACGGTGTCCGCGTCTCCTTGGCGTGCTGGAGCGCTTTCGTCGCCTCGAACAGGCAGTCGGTGTACTTTGGCGTCGTGTGCGTCGCCCCGATCTGAATGTGGACGGTCTGGCGTTTCTGGTTGATGAGGAGCTCTGTCGGGAACAGCTCGAGCAATTCATGCTCGTCCGCGGCGGTGAAGCCTTTGACATATAACATGAGCGTATCATCCCGGTAGCGTCCGAACAAGTGGTGGGCGTACTTCCCGAGCCGGTCTTCGACGTTGCGGGCGAACTCCGTCATGAGCAGGTCGGCGTACGTCGCGTCGTACCAGTCGACGAGGTGGTGGAAATCGTTCAACTTGATTACGACGAACGAGCCGTCGATGTCTTGTTTCGCCCACGCCTGGACGAAGCCGTACTCGTTGTAAAGCCCGGTCGCGATGTCGAACCGGACGAGCCGGTCGACTTTTCGCTCCCGTTCGACGCGTTCGGTCTCATCTTCTAAGATGAGGTAATACGTCAGTGCTTCGCCGCGTTTGAGCGGGATAATTTTCACGTTCAAGAAGCGGACGTGCTCGCCTTTCAAGTGCAAGATGAACTGGGCGCTCGTCCCGTGCTCGGTCACCCCGTCGAGCGCCTCGCGGAAGAGGCGGCGTCCGGTGTCGGTGAAAAGCTGATTGATCTCATACAAGTTGCGCTCCCCGAAAAACTGGCGGAACACGTCGTTCCGTTCGATGAAGTCGTACGTGTCATCGACGAGGGCGATGGCAAGGCCCGTCTCGGAGAACAGGGACGACCAGCGTTCGTGGTACCGTAGCAAATCCGTCGATTGCGTCTCGAGCGTATGGACGGTCGAATGGACGCTGACGGCGATCTCGCGCAGCTCGTCCTCGATGCCGCGGAAGTCGTGGTTTTTCGGGAACGTCGCCTCGACCGGCTCCGTGCTCGGGTCGATGGCGAGGGCGCGCGCTTTCAGATGGTCGAGATCATGGGCGTACGATTTCCGCGTGAGGCATAGCGCCGCGAGCAACCCTGCCGACAAGAGGATCGTCATCAACAAGACGGCGATGGCGAGGGCTCCGTAACGGTTCCCTTCCGTCGCGAGTGTCGTCTCGGCTGTCGACCGGACCGAGCGGAGCACGTCATGCGTGTCTTCGTAAAACGTCGTGCCGTTGACGTAACGGGCCTCGAGCGTCGATTCGGTCGTCGCCAGCCGGCTCAAGGCGAGGGCGGACTCGATCAAGTCGGCGACCGATTTTCGTTGCAACGACGGGTCAGTCGCGATGATCTCTTCGAGCAACCGGGCCTCGTTCGCGAGCGGGGCGATCTCGTTCTCGAGCGCGTCCCGGTCTGGCGTCTCGGCGAGCAAGTTCGTCACGTTTTGAACGAACGTCATCTGCATGCGCATGACGGCGTCGGTGAGCTCGTAGGCGGTGTTTTCTTGGGCGGTCCGTTCGAGCCCTTGGTACAGCCAACGGCGGTCGATCGATTCGATGACATCGAACGGCACCGTATTGAACCGCTCTTCGTCAAGTGTCGTCTCGAGGTTTTCCGAGAAGGCGAGCAGCGCCTCCCGTTCCCGTTCGTTCACCCCCGTCTCGAAGTCGTCGCGGAGTTGGACGTTGTACTGGAGTGCCCGTTCCCGATAAGGGGCCGAGAGGAGGGATGTCGGCTGGTTCGAGTTCGTCTCATACAGCCTGGCCGCGTGATGGAGGACGAGATACGACTCGACGCCGGCGAGGTCGGCCGCATGGTTCAAATTCGTCACCGTCTGGTCGACGACGACATGTTTTTCTTTCCAATAATAGCTCAACCCGAGCCCGAACAAGAGCGCGCCGAGGAGACAGGCGATGGCGAGTCCCATCGTGTAAATCCGATACGGGATTTTGGCGAAACGATTTTGACCCATCGGACACCTCCTTTTTTCTTCTTATCTTATATCGCATTTCGAGTCATCGGTGTGAAATCCTGCACATCGAAAAGAAAACCCGACTAAGGTCGGGTTTTCAGGATGCGACGAAAGTCACGGGCGCTTGTAACCGATGAGGCGCGATTGCCAGTACGGTTCTTTGCTGATTTGGTTGTAACCGAGACCGGACGTGCCGGCGTGGATGAACGTATCGGCGTTGATCATGATGCCCATGTGGGACGGACCGGCCGTATACGTGTTCTCGAAGAAGACGAGGTCGCCTGCTTGCGGCGTGAACGACTTCGGTAGTTGCGGACCGAAATAAGCACCGCCCCAATAGTTGGCGACGTTCGTGCGCGGGATGTTGACGCCCGCCTGATTGAACGCATAGAAGATGAGGCCGGAGCAGTCGAAGCCGCCGTTGACCGGGCTTGATGAAGCCCAAACGTATGGCGTCCCGACGAAGCGCTGGGCGACGGCGATCGTCGCGAGACGTGTCGCCTGGGCGGACTGGCCGTTCACTTGCGTGACGAACGTCTTGGAGACGAACCCTTCGGCGAGCCGGTAATGGGTCGCCGTCTCACCGATGACGTTCAACAAGCCGCCACGGAGCGTCGAGCCGACGATTGCGCTCGTGTCGCTCGCTTGGGCCCGAATCGCGGCCGGGCTCGCCGTGAAGAACGTATGCGAATCAAACGACCCGCTCACCCACGTCGGTGTGGCGGCCGTGCCTTTCGGAACTTGTTTGACGAACGAGGCCGAGACGAACCCGGTCGTGTTGCCGATGTAAATCTGATGCCAACCGTTCGATGTCTGGACGACGCGAAGCGTCTGACCGGCCGTGACGTTGCCGATGACGGCCGAACTCGTCGTCGCCGAGGCGCGAACGTTCAACGACGGCGTGTTGACGACGTAGTCGACGTCGGTGTTGCCGGCGCCGGCGTCCCCTAAGTTCGGGGCGACCGGTGCGCTCGGCGCGGTCGTCGTCTGTTTCAAGAAACCGGTGCTGACGTAACCCGATTTACCGTTGTACGTCACATACACCCACGAACCGTTTTGTTTCGTCGCCGTCACGGTCGTACCGTTCGGGATCGTCGTGACGAGCGCGAAGCCGGTCCCTGCGCCTTGACGGACGTTCAAGTTGGCCGTCGTGACGTACGAGACGTTGATGCGCTCTTCTTTCACTTGCGCCGGTTGGGCCGGTGCTACCGGCACCGCCGGAGCACTTGGTGCCGGGGCTGGAGTGGATGCCGAGGCGGCGGCTTTCGTTAAATATGTATTCGCGACGAAGCCCGTTTGCGTTCCGTATTTGATGTGTGACCATGAGCCTTCGACTTTCAAGACAGTGACCGTCTGTCCTTTCGGGATCGTCATGAGCACGCGGGCGCTCGTCGATTTCGAGGCGCGCAAGTTCAAGTTGACGGTCGTCTTCGACGTCGTCGCAGCGCTCGGCGTGACGACCGGGGCCGCTGGCTTCGGTGCGGCCGGGGCAGCTGCGGCTGGAGTCAAGAAGTCGTTATGCACCCAGCCCGTCTTCCCGTTATACGTCACTTGCGACCAAACGCCGCTCGTCTTGAGCGGTGTGAGCGTTTGTCCTTTCGGGATGGAGAGGAGAATGCTATGTGTCGTTCCTGCGCCTGAGCGGAGGTTCAAGTTGGCCGTCGTCGTACGCTTGGCTTGCGTCGTCGTGCTCGCGGCTGTGAGCGTCGCAGGGCTGGACGACAGCTTCAACGTCTGTCCGATGGCGGTGCGGTCGGACGACAAGTTGTTCACTGATTTCAATGTCGAAAGCGGTACGTTGTGCTGTTGGCTGATCGACCAGAGCGTATCTCCGGCGCGGACGGTATGGGTGCTGGCGGCAGAAGCGTCATCGGCCTGGGCGAGGACGGTTACGGCGGCGATAGCAGCGAATGAGTACATGAGGCCGGACTTATGATCCATGGAGTCACTTCCTTCGTAGATGGAGTTTGGCATTTGTCGAGAACAATCAATACACGTTTATTGTACGGTTTTCGGAAATAGGCAGGCAATGGGGGGAAGGACTCATTCGGCCCAAATCCGTTGAAAAGGAGGTCAATATTTTTTGATAGGTCAAATTGGAAACAGATAGGGAAAAAGGGTGAATCAGAAATTGACTTTCTGTTGAATTTTGGAAATCGTTATCACTTGTCATTCGTGCTATCATTAACTTAAAACGTTTAGACAAGGGTAGTGAACTTATGACCGAGGGGAACTTTTCCGCACAATCGTATCGAAAACATCAAGAGAAACTGTTCGACCTCGTCCGCATGCCTGACGTGAACGAGGAGACCGTGCACGAAGCGATCGGCTATATGTGTGAAGTCGTCGCCGACATGCTCGACGTCGACACCGTCTCGATCTGGCACTTCGACAACACATATGCGTCGATCAGCTGCCAAGTCGCCTATTCGAAAGAGGCGGGGATAAGCCACCCGGAATTGACCGTCTATCGCGCGGACGCGCCGGTCTACTTCGACGCGCTCCGGACGGACCGGGTCCTCCCGTTCGAGGACGTACGCAGCCATCCGTGGGTGAAAGAGCTGTACACGCAACACTTCGTCGAAGGACAACGCATCTATTCCATGCTCGACGCCCCGATCTATGCGAACACGTTGGCGAAAGGCGTCATCTGCTGTGAGACGTTCACGCCCCGGGTGTGGACGTATATGGAAGAACTCATCGTCAGCACGCTGTCAGATTTTATCGCCATCCTGTATTTGCGGCTCGAGCGCCAGTCGATCGAGGCGCACGTCACCCGTCTCGCCTATACGGACGCGCTGACCGGGCTCATGAACGAGAACGCCTTCGTCGAGCAGATTGACCGTCTCCGCGAAGAGGCGAGCCACCACCTCGGTTCGCTCATCTACGTGAAAGTCGACAAGTTCCGCGCGGTCGAGGACGCGCTCGGTCTCGAGAAAGCGGACGCGCTTGTCAAAGAAGTCGCAACAAGGCTCAGTCTCGTCGTCGAACCGTCACGGCTCGCCCGTATTTCCCAGTCCGGCTTCATGATTTGGACGCCTTACGGCGACCGTATCAAAGCGTATGGCATCGCCGACATGCTCTGTGAGACGGTGACGAAAGAACCGTACGCCGTCGGTGCGTTAGACGTCGTGTTGACGATGAGCGCCTTCATCGCCATCGAGGACAAGGCGCGGTCGACGCTCGATCTGATCCATGCGACACGCATCGCCGAGAGCGGCAACGTCCAGCGCAGCGTCGTCACGTTCTACGAGGCAGAGATGGGGGAACAGGCGACGGCCCAGCTGACGCTCGAGATGAATCTCCGCAAAGGCATCGCCTTGAACGAATTCACACTGTATTACCAGCCGAAGATCGATGCGCTGACAGGACAGTTGAACGGGTTCGAAGGGCTCATGCGTTGGGTGCACCCGAAGAAAGGGGTCATTCCACCGCTCGACTTCATCCCGCTCGCCGAGTCGACCGGCGTCATCATCGCCCTCGAAGAACAGATGCTCGTGCTCGCATGCCGGCAGCTGAAAGCGTGGCACGCTTCGGGCCGCCCGTATCGGCTCGCCCTCAACTTGTCGGCGCGGCACTTCTTGTCCGAAGGGGTCGTCGAGAAGCTCGCCCGGATCGTCAAGGATATCGGCGTCTGTCCGACGTATTTGACGTTCGAGATCACAGAAAGCGTCGGCATGGAGAACCAGCAACATGTCATCGAACGCTTTGTCGCCTTTCGGACTGAAGGGTTCTCGATCTCGATCGACGATTTCGGCACCGGATTCTCGGCCTTCGTTTATTTGAAGCACTATCCGATCCATGAGATCAAGATCGACCGCCAGTTCATTCAAGCGACGGAGAACGATCCGACCGGCAACGTCATCGTCCAGTCGATCATCGAGCTCGCCCGCGGCCTCGGCTTGAAGACGGTATGCGAAGGCATCGAGACGGACAGCCAGCGCCGGACGCTGAAGAAACTTGGTTGCGATGAGATGCAAGGGTACCACTTCTCGCGCCCGCTCCCGATCGAGGAGCTTGAACAGTGGATCGCTGAATATGAGACGACATGACAAAAAAGGTTCGCCGCGGCGAACCTTTTTTGTGTCTTCATGGAGCTTGCGGCAACGTGATCTGAATCGACGTCCCGGCGCCGGTCTCGCTCGTCACGGCGACCGTCCCGCCGTGCGCCTCGATGATGTCGCGCGAGATGGCCATGCCGAGGCCGCTCCCGAGCGCATCGTCCGTGTTCGTGCCGCGATAATACCGTTCGAAGATGTACGGCGAGTCGGCCGCATCGATTCCGCGCCCATCGTCCGCGATCGTGATCGTCTCCCCGTCGACGTGGACCGAAACGCGCACCGAATCGTCGTTATGGACGAGCGCGTTGTAGATGAAATTTAAGAGCGCCCGTTTCATGAAGTGCTCATCGATTTGCCGCGTCGCCGCGTCAACACTTGAAAACTCGAGTGTACGGTGGCTGAAACGCGGGTCGTTTAGCACGTCGATGACGAGCTCGCGGACGAACGGCTCGAGTCGCGTCTCGACTTTCTCGAGCGGGAAGTCCCCGTGTTGCAGCCGCATCGTCAAGTTGAAGTCGTCGAGCAACTCTTTCATATAACGCGCCTGCCGTTCGATGACGGCCGCGTACTGGCGTCGCTCCGTCTCGTCGACGTCCGTGTCATCGAGCAACTCGGCGTAGCCTTGGATCGAGGCGAGCGGCGTCTTCAAGTCGTGCGAGACGTTGCTCATCCATTCCTTGCGCCGGACGTCGAGCTGTTCGCGCTCCCGTTCATACGTCTTGAGCGTCTGCGAGACGTCGTTCAAGTTCGCGAACACGGGCCGATAGATGCCGGGACGCTTCGGGTCGACGGTCGAGAAGTCGCGTGCCTTCAGCTGGGCGATCCGCTCGGTCAACCGGTAGACGGGCCGCGTCAAGCGCGAACTGAACGCGAGCCCGATGAGCGCGGCGACGATGAGATCGACGATGAGCAAGATGAGGCCTGCCCTCGACAAGTAGGCGATGAGCGACTCGGGGTCGATCATCGTGACGAGCCGTCCTTCCGTCGCTTCCGGGAAGGCGACGAGATAGCTATACGATTCGAAGCCGCCGACGAAGTAGAGCGTCAAGTCGTCGTCTTTGTATTTATAGATGTGAATCAGTTCGAGCGGCGTGTACGCGTCGGGCGCCGTCTCGGGGGCGCGCGCTTCCGTCACGACGTTCCCGGACTCATCGAGCACCTGGAGCCAGGCGTTGTTCCGTTCGAGCGCCTCGAGCCCTGCCTCGGACACGACCGGTTCGCCGTCTTCAAGCGTCATATATTGGTTGAACGTGCGGGTGAACGTCTCGCCGGAATTGCTCTCGACGTCATCGAGCCCGGTCCGCTCATTGACGAGCAGGACGACGAGGATCGTGACGTTCAAGATGATGACGGTCGCGACGATGAGGAGGATGGACACGAGATAGCGTCCGGTCAGTTTCCATTTCATCATTTGTCCTCCTCACACGTGAAAACGATAGCCGAGCCCTTTGACCGTCACGATATACGTCGGTCGGGAAGGGTCGGGCTCAATTTTTTCACGGAGGCGGCGCATGTGCACCATGACCGTGTTATCCGACCCGTAAAAATCCTCGCCCCAGACGCGGTTGAACAGCGTCTCTTTGCTGAGGATCTGGTTCGGGTGGCGGAGGAAACAGGCGAGCAGCCCGACTTCTTTTGCCGTCAGCTCGAGCCGGTTGTCATGTAAATATACTTCGTTGCCGTCCGCATTCATCCGGAACGGACCGACGAGGACGTCTTGTTGCGCCGGGGCGTCATACATCGATACCCGTCGCAACTGTGCCTTGATGCGGAAAGCGACTTCTTTCGGACTGAACGGTTTCGTGATGTAGTCATCGCCGCCGATGGCGAGGCCGAGGATTTTGTCGACCTCGTCAGACTTGGCGGACAAGAACAGGATCGGGATGTTCGACGTCGTCCGGATTTGTCGGCACAAGTCATAGCCTTCCCCGTCCGGCAACATGACATCCAAAATGGCGATGTGCGGCCGGAACGTGTGGAACGTCTCGATCCCGCTCTTCACCGTGTGCGCCGTCTCGATGTGCGTGAAGCCTTCTTTCTCGAGCGCTTTTTGAATGAGTGTGCATAAATCTTTCTCGTCATCGACGATTAGGATGCGTGGTTGTTCCATGTGATCACCTCTCGAACAAATCATACCATTTAAGGATTTCGTAAGGTACGCGTGATTTTCAGTTAAGGTGGCGCCTGTAATGTAGTCGTTAGAAAGAGGTGCTATTCATGGAATCATTATTACAAGTCAACCACATTGAAAAGACATACGGGAAAGGCGATACGACGTTCAAGGCGCTCGATGGTGTCTCATTCACGATCGACCACGGCGAGTTCGTCGGTATCATGGGGCCGTCGGGCGCCGGCAAGTCGACGCTGTTGAACGTGCTCGCGACGATTGATACGCCGACAGCAGGGGACATCCTCGTCGACGGGAAGAATATCGCCACGCTCGACGAAGAGGCGCTGTCGGACTTCCGGCGCGACCATCTCGGCTTCATCTTCCAAGACTATAACTTGCTCGACTCACTCACGGTACGCGAGAACATCTTGCTGCCGCTCGCCGTCTCGAAGACGCCGATCAAAGAGACGCGTCAACAAGTCGACGCGCTCGCCAAACGGTTCGGGCTCACCCACATCCTCGATCAATACCCGTACCAAATCTCGGGCGGACAGAAACAGCGGACGGCCGTCTGCCGGGCGCTCATCTCGAACCCGTTGCTCATCTTCGCCGATGAGCCGACCGGTGCGCTCGACTCGAAGTCGGCGACCGACCTGCTCGAGACGCTCGCCGGGCTGAACGAGGCCGAGACGACGATCATGATGGTGACGCACGACGCCTATGCGGCGAGCTTCTGCCGTCGCGTCCTCTACATTCAGGACGGGCGTCTGTCGAAAGAACTCATCCGCGGCGCGACGTCACGCGACGCGTTCTATGAGGCGATTTTAGAAGAGTTGAAAGGCGGTGCGCCCGATGACGCTCTTTGATTTGGCGGAAAAGAACGTCGCCCGCAACTTGTCCCGCTACGCGCTCTACGTCGGGACGACGATCTTTTCGATCATCATCTACTTCACGTTCGCGACGCTCAAACATAGCGGCGAGATCAGTGCGCTCGCCGAGACGTCGAAACAGATCAGCGGGCTCATGAGCGCCTCGACGTTCATCTTGCTTATCTTCGTCGCCTTGTTCATCGCCTATTCGAACGCCTTCTTCTTAAGGGGTCGCAAGCGTGAGGTCGGGCTCTACTCGCTCCTCGGCGTCCGGAAGAAACAGATCGGGCAGTTGCTCTTGTTCGAGAATCTCGTCATCGGTGCCGTCTCGCTCATCGTCGGCATCGGGCTCGGTGTCGTCGGGGCGAACGCGCTGTTGCAAGTGCTGCTTCGGCTCATGAGCAGCGACTTGTCGATCGGGTTCGCGTTCTCACGGTCGGCGCTCGTCGAGACGTTTCTCGTCTTTCTCGGCATCTTCTTGTTCACGTCGTTCCAAGGGTATCGGGTCATCTATCGGTTCAAACTGATCGACCTGTTCCACGCCGACAAAAAAGGGGAGGACGTCCCGAAAGCGAACGTGTTCGCGGCGCTCGGTGGTGTCGTGACGCTTGCCGTCGCCTACTGGCTCGCGCTCCAGGATTTGACGTCGCCGCTTTGGAGAATGCTCAGCCTCGCCATGCCGCTCCTCATCATCGGGCTCACGGTCGTCGGGTCGGCGCTCTTGTTTCATAGTGTCCTCGTCTTCATCCTCGGCCGCATGAAAGCGAATGAGAACTGGTCGTGGCGGCGCCTGAACGTGTTGACGACGTCACAGCTGTTATACCGGATCCGCGGCAACGCCAAGACGCTCACGCTCATCAGCATCATCAGCGCGACGGCGATCACGGCCGGTGGCGCCATCTTCAGTCTTTATTACTACGCCGAGGAGAACGTCACGTCGTTCGCGCCGTACACGTTCGCCTGGGAAGGGGACGCGCGACCGATCGATGCGGACGTGATTGCCGAGGTGGATGTATGGAAAAAGACGGTACGGGTCCCAGATGAATACGGGGAGCGCGAATATGGCGTCATCGATGAATCGACATATCGACAGCTCGTCGACGGACTCGATTGGGAGGAGCCGACCGCCCTCAGTGGCAACGAAGTGCGTCTCGTCGACCCGTTCTTTGATGAGCGGTTCAATGACGAGATGAATCAAGTCGAAGTCGACGGCACGACGTATCCCGTCAAAGAGCGCATCGAAGCGACCCCGCTCAACGTCATGACGTTCGGCGGCATCTTCCTCGTCACCCGTGACGACGTCTATGCAGCGATCGACGGTGACGCGGTGTCGTATCACGCGGTGAAAGTCGCCGACTATAAAGACCAGGCGGCGTTGTCGGAACGCTTATCCGGACTACCGAGTTTCTCGAGCGCGACCGATTTGTACCGTGACACGATGGCCGTGAACGGGGCGCTCCTCTTCGTCGGCAGTTTCCTCGGGCTCGTCTTCCTCGTCGCGACCGGGAGCGTCATCTACTTCAAGACGATGACCGAAGCCGAGGCCGACCGGGCGACGTACGCGGTGTTGCGTAAAGTCGGGATCTCAAAACGCGACATCAAGCAGACGATCCGTCATCAAGTCGCCGTCGTCTTCTTGGCGCCGTATGTGCTCGGCTTGCTCCATGCGAGCGTCGCCTTGATCGCGTTCTCGCGTCTGTTCGCGATGGACTTCACCGTGCCGGTCGTCGTTTGGATGACCGTCTACTCTGCGATTTACGCCCTCTATTACGTGTTGACGGTCCGGCGTTTCACAAAATCTGTCTTATAAGGAGAGAATTAATATGAAGAAAATCATTGGGTTCACGCTCGCGTTCGTCCTCGTGGCAGTCGGGGTGATCAACATCGACTGGAATCGGCTCGGCAAGGAGAACGTGTATGTTCAAGTCGGGGAGGTGACGAACGTCGAAGAGACGACGCTCGACTCGGGGGAGGTCGTCCGCCGTTATACGTATGAGACGAAAGCGTACACGAAAGACGGCGAGCCACAAAACGTCACGTTCAGCGCCGCTAAAGTGTTACGCCAAGGCGCCTTCTTGATGCTTTATATGAAAGACGATGCAGTCACGTCGTACGATGAGGTCGGGGCGTCTGACGTGCCGGAAGCGGCGCGGGAGAAGTTATGAGTCGATGACGATGTCTCCTCGTCGGTTTGTAGTGGCGCGTGGTCGAAATCGACTTGCGTCGGTTGTTCAGCATATAATGAAAAGAACAAGACGGGATGAAAGGAGAGCATGATGTTTGAGCAGCTGATTCAAAAAAAACAACAATTGGACCTCCATCGACCATTGCCGACGTACACACTCCAAAGTCTACGTGAAAAATTATTTTTAGAATGGACGTACAACTCGAATGCGATTGAAGGCAACACGTTGACCATCAATGAGACGAAAGTCGTCTTGGAAGGCATCACGGTCGGCGGGAAGACGATGCGTGAACATTTAGAAGTCATCAACCACCAAGAAGCGATTTTATATGTTGAAGACATCATTCGCCGCGAGGAACCGCTAAGCGAATGGCAAATTAAAACCTTGCATCGTCTCGTCTTAAAAGGGATCGATGATGCTTACGCAGGTGTGTACCGAGACCAGCAAGTGTTCATTGCCGGTGCGGCCCATGTGCCGCCAGCCCCATACTTGATTCCAGAACAGATGGAACGGCTCATGGAGTGGTATGAGACAGACGCGACATCGTTGCATCCTGTCGAGCGGGGAGCGCTCTTGCATGGGAAATTTGTCGGCATTCATCCGTTTATCGATGGCAACGGCCGTACTTCTCGATTGCTTCTCAACTTGGAATTAATGAAGTCAGGTTATCCACCGATCGTCATTCGGGTCGAGAATCGTTTAAGTTACTACAACGCGCTTGACCGGGCCCATACGTCAGGAGAGTATGCTGACTTCATCGACCTCGTCGCAGCGGAAACCGAGGCCTCCCTCGATCTATATTTGAGCGCCATCTCGATGAATCCATAAAGACCGCCTTTCCTGTTTTATGTCAGGGAAGGCGGTCTTTCTCCTGTTTGCGGTTGTTCAGCCGCTAGTTCAAATTGGAGTATGTACGACAATTCTTTATGGGCCAATTCAGAGAAGCCCGTCTTTTTGACGTGCGTCCGTGGCCGGAGCCCGCATTCCAATGCGATGTCGACGATCGTGCGAATCTGATTTTCTGAATAGTACCGTTTGCGGCCAAGCGTGAACGGGGTCGGCGGCAAGACGCCGTCGGTCTCCCATTTGATCAATTGTTGCTGGCTGCGGGGAATGCCGGCGACGCTGAACGCTCGGCTCAGTTCTTTGAGCGGATAGACGGTCAGGTGCCGATCGCGTTGTTGGAACGGTTTCCCGTGTTCCGGACGGTACGTCTCCCATTCGGTGGCGCGAAATGTCAGGTCGGTATGGTCGAAGTCGAATTGAGCGGAAGGAATAGAGGTGGCGAGTGCGATGTCTAAGCTGTTCATCTAAGGTATCTCCTTCTTCAAGTCAAACTGGCATTATGAAAATGCCCTCCCTCGTATAGTACCCGATTTTCAAGAAATTAACTGTCAGTTTTTTGAAAGCGGGGAAATGAATTCGTGGGACTTTTGGTGGATTTTGAAATTTGAATCAACGTTTTTAACAATACCCTAAACGGTATGAGAACTCAATCACAAAGCCGACCGAGGCGAGATGAACTAATATTCAGAAAATATAGTTCGATAGTCATGAATCACAAAAATGAAATAAAATGAGCAAACCTTACCGATCTCCGGTTAATAGGGGCGAAGGAGGTGAGACATATGGCAGTGTATCGAGAATACGCAAGCGTCTTTTATCTCGACACGAAACGGCTCGTTGACGGTAAAGACAAACGTCAGCTCGTCCGTTTCGGTCCGCTCGGTGCGCGGATGGAGTCCGAAGAGATCAAACAGTTCGGTGATTTATTGATCGGACTACTTTCAGTCGACTCCGCCGCGTACATCGTGTCACGTGAATTCCACGTGACGGTCTAAACTGGAGGAACCCCCAATGCGTGCATCCCCTCGTCCCGCCGCTGACAACCGGCACGATGAGCAGGTGGTCACATGAGTTGGCCCGAACTCATCTCGAACCTCGGATTTCCAATCGTCGTCTCGCTCTATCTGCTTCACCGGATCGAGACACGGCTTGAGCGCATGATCCAGCTGCTCGAGCGATTGGACTCCACCCGTCCTTCTGAATCGTAATCATCCCCCGAAAGGAGCCATCCCCCATGGCACAGCTGACAGAAAAGAAAGCGACGCTCGTCCTGACGACTCACCACGACCTTGAAAGTTTGAAACCGACGAAGAAAGCGCAACGCTTCGGCCCGATCCGCGCGGCACTCACGGCCAACGAGGCCGAGGCGTTCGGCCATCTCATGATCGACATGGTCGAACAAGAAGATTTCACGCTCGCCGTCGTCCGCGAATACGACTTAGTCTAACACCCACATTTAAGGAGGAGAATGAATCATGACTGAAACAAAACTCGAAATCGCCTTTTTGGACACGTTCAATAAAGTAGCCCGCTTCCGTTTGAACAACGTCAAACAACCGATCGACCCGGTGAAAGTGAAAGCGCTCGCTGACTTCATGGTCGCGAACGACCCGCTCGGCAAGAACGTCGTCAAGTGGACGGAGATCAAGATGATCGAAGGATCGACGACCGTGTTGAACGTCCAATAACTTCGGAAAGATGGCTGAGCGTTCAGCCATCTTTTTTTAATGTTGGTCAATCGTCTTCAAAGTTTTCTGAAAACGGTCGATATAGGAAGAAACGTTGGTTTGAGAGGGGACTACATATATGAAGAAGAAATTAAACTGGTCAGCTTTGCGGCAAAAGTTGAGCGGGCGACCAAGGCTTCGCTCGTTCCGAAGACGGCCGAAATCGGTGAAAGCCGGGACCAAAAAAGGACTGACGATTCGCCAGAAGCTATGGGGGCTCGTCCTCTTGTCGCTCCTCATGGTCATCGGGGTCGGTGGCTATTCGCTCCTGTCCTTGAACGATGCGAACAAGCAAGCCGACGATATCGTCAACAACTGGAACAAAGGGCTCGACTACGCCCATGAGTTGAACACGCTCGCCGCGAACTATCGGGCGCTCGAGCTCGAACATATCGTCACCGAAGACGTCGCCGGAAAAGAAGAATTGATGACAGAGATGCAAGCCATCCGGGCCCGCATCAATGAGGTCGCCCCGAAATATGAGGCGACGGTGACCGGGGCGACGGATAAAGAACTGTTCGATTACTTCGCCCGTCAGTGGGAGATGTATCAGCGCGTCTCGGACAACATGCTCATCTTCAGCACGTCCGGCAACAACGGCATGGCGCGTTCTTACTATGACGCCCAGTCGCAAGCGACGTACGACAACTTCACCCAGCGGCTGACGGCGCTCGTCGCGTACAACTCGGAAGGGTCAGAGCGTGTCGGGGCCGTCATGGAACGAGAGTTCAAACAATCGCTCATCGCCCTCATCGCCGTGACAATCGGGGCGGTCACACTGCTCCTCTTCCTCGGGTTGAGCCTGCTCCGTTCGATCATCCGGCCGATGCGGACGCTCCAGACGAAATTTGATGAGCTCGCCACCCAAGGCGGGGACTTGACGATGTCGATCCCGGTCACGTCGAACGACGAGATCGCGCAAGTGAGCCGGTCATTCAACACGTTCATCGCCTCGCTCCGCGAGATCATGATCGACGTCGACGAGACGGCGAAAGTCGTCCTCACGTCTTCGAAAGAAGTCGCGGCAGAAGTGACGCAACTGAGCCGCTACATGGAAGAGACGTCCGGGACGGTCGAGGAATTGACGGCCGGTATGGAAGAGACGGCGGCCTCGTCGCAAGAGATGAGCGCGTCGACGATGGAGATGGGTGGATCGATCGACTCGATCGTCGACTTGTCGAACGACAGTGCCGAGACGGCACAACACGTCGAGCAGCGCGCCCATGCGATGCGCACGCAAGCGATCCAGTCGAAGACGGAAGCGAACGCGATCATCGAGGCGAAACGGCTTGAACTCGACGAGGCGATTCGCGGCGCGAAGTCGGTCGAAGAGATTCGCGTCTTGACGACGGCCATCCTCACCATCGCCGACCAGACGAATTTGCTCGCCTTGAACGCCTCGATCGAAGCGGCGCGGGCCGGGGATGCGGGACGTGGCTTCGCTGTCGTCGCCTCAGAGATTCGCAAGCTCGCCGAGAACTCACGCCAGACGGTGAACGAGATTCGAGAAGTGTCGAACACGGTCATCGACTCGGTCGAGCGTCTGAACACGAGCTCGGCGGATATGCTTTCGTTCCTCGATACGACGGTCTTGTCAGACTATGACCGGCTCGAGGCGTCGGCGACGCAATATGAGGCGGACGCGAGCGTGTTCGGGGAGACGGCGAAGACGTTCGAAGGGAATGCTCTTCAGCTCCGCCATATGACCGACAGCATCCTCGGTGTCATCCAAGAAGTCGCGACGACCGTGACCGAAGGGGCGGATGGGACGCAGTCGATCTCGGAGAAAGTCCAATTGTCGGTCGAACGGTTCAATGATGTGCAGCATCGGATGACCGAGACCGAGCAGCGGGCGATCGAACTCGCGAACCGGGTGTCACAGTTCAAACTATAAGACGAAGACCGCAACGAAAAGCCGTTGCGGTCTTTTTATGTCCATTTTGAGAATTGGGAAATCAAAACTTAGGTCAATGCCAAGAAAAAGTTGCGCTACCATTGGAAAAACGTTTGCACGATCCGATAACATCCATGTAGTTCCAAAAAAAGAGAAATAGAGGTGGGAGAGGGCAAGTTCCTCAACAGAGATGAAACGATTCAAAACACTGTCATTAACACAAAAGCTATTCAGCGGCATCGGGTTGATTTTACTGTTCGTCGCCATCGGGATGGGGTTCATTCTATGGACGTTACAAGATACGACGAGCCGCTACGAAGCGATGATTTCAAAAGACGTCATGAGAATGAAAGCGGCCGATGAATTATCGCTCGGTATGACACGTCAAGCGTACGGGCTCCGCGGCTACATCTTTGAACAAGACGACGCCCGCCTCGAGGCGGAACGGCGTGGTTCGGAAGATAAAGAAGCGGCGATTAAAGCGTTGCTTGCACTGTCGGAATCGGAAGAAGAGACGAAACAGTTAGAGAATCTCTTATCATACGCCAAAGGGTACGACGATTTGGCGAAGCAGTTGATTGCGGCCATCGATGCCGGCGACCAAGAGAGCATCGACCGGCTCGCGTTGCGCCTCATGCCGGACGTGACGGCTTCGATCATCGAGTCGGGTGAGACGATGCAACAAGAGTCGGAGGCAGCCATGCTCGAGAAGCAAGAGCAGTTGAAAGACCGGGGCGAAGGTGCTGTTATGTATTCAGCTATCATGGCGGTCGTCATTCTCATCTTGACGCTCGCCGCCGGGTACTTCTTGCAACGCATGGTCACCGTCCCGCTTCGTCTCCTCGCGAAAGAAGTCGATGTCGTCGCAGCGGGCGATTTGACGCGCGAAGATTTGCAGGCGTTGACGCGTGACGAGATCGGTCAACTCATGGTCGGCTTCAACGGCATGAAGACGAACCTTCGCGACTTGATCGACGAGGTGAGCCGGAACGCCCAAGAGATCACGGCCCAGTCGGAAGAACTGTACGCGAGCACAGAAGAGATGTCTTCGCAGACGGAAGAGACGACACGGATGATCGAGCGGGTCGTCGAAGAGACGGTCGCACAAGCACGGGAAGCGACCGGCAGCGCGAAAGCGGTCGCCGCGGCTGATGAAGGCGTCGACCAGATCGCCCGTTCGATCGGGACGATCAGCGATGACGTCTCGAAAAGCCTCAAGCTCGCCGAAGACGGCGGTGAGACGATCCAGCAGGCGAAACAAGAAGTGCTCGCCCTCGAGACGGAGACACGTTTGACGGGCGATTCGATCGCGACATTGAAACGGCAGTCAGAAGAGATCGCGCTCATCACCGAGGTCATCCAATCGATCACCGACCAGACGAACTTGCTCGCCTTGAACGCGGCGATCGAGGCGGCACGGGCCGGCGAACAAGGAAAAGGGTTCGCCGTCGTCGCCGAAGAGGTCCGGAAGCTCGCTGAACAGTCGAAACAGTCGGCGACAAAAATCGCCGGTTTGATCGAGTCGATCCAAGTCCAGTCGAACGCGGTGCTGACGCGTCATGAAATGAGTGCGAAACGTGTCGAAGTGAACACGAGACTGCTCGAGAAAGCGACGCAGGCGTTCGGCCAAATCGTCGAGCAGCTAGAGAAATCGGTCGAGAACACGCTCCACATCCGTGAAGCGTCAAACGAGATCGCCGTGACGACGAAACAAGTCGCGACGGCCGCACTCGGGATCGCCAGCGAGAGCGAACAGATGGCGGGCACGATGCGTGGTGTCGGTGAGACGGCCGATTCTCAGCTCGCGATGATTCAAGAGCTGAACGGTGTCGCCGAATCACTTGGCACCATGACCGGTGACCTTCAAACGTTGATCGGAAAATTCAATACGTG
The DNA here is from genome assembly GCF_000702585.1 of Exiguobacterium aurantiacum DSM 6208. Taxonomy (GTDB): domain Bacteria; phylum Bacillota; class Bacilli; order Exiguobacteriales; family Exiguobacteriaceae; genus Exiguobacterium; species Exiguobacterium aurantiacum. The sequence continues at coordinate 1,088,429 of NZ_JNIQ01000001.1, forward strand.
ACAAGAGCCGTCTGCGGACGGCTTTTTGTATGTTCAAAGGATTGACGAGAACGTGTTTCGGGAAATGCCGAAAAGAACGCATTTTACGGAGAAAAGGGGAATCATCATGAAATATACGGTCATCACAGGCGCCAGTTCAGGAATCGGTTATGAGGCGGCGAAACAGCTCGCGAAAAAAGGGAAGTCGCTTGTCCTCGTGGCGCGTCGCACCGACGAACTCGAGAAGTTGCGTCAAGAGATCAAGTCGATCTCACCGGACAGCGACGTCATCTTGAAGACGAACGATTTATCGTATAGCGAGAACGTGTACGCCTTGTACGAGTCGCTCGCTGACCTCGACATCGAGACGTGGATCAATAACGCCGGGTTCGGCGATTCGAACCTCGTGAAAGACGCCGAAGTCGGGAAGATGGAGAACATGATTCGTCTGAACGTCGAGGCGCTCACGGTGCTATCGAACTTGTACGTCCGTGACTATCATGACGTCGAAGGCGCGACGCTCGTGAACGTCGCGTCCGTCGTCGGGTATCACATCGCCAAAAAAGGCGTCACGTACAGTGCGACGAAGTTCTTCGTCAGCGCCTATACGGAAGGGATCGCGCGTGAGCTCATGAACAACGGGGACAAATTGCGGGCGAAAGTGCTCGCGCCGGCGGCGACGGAGACCGGGTTCGCGAGCCGGGCCCGTGAAGAGGCAGACTTCGACTATAGCCAAAACGTCGAGAAGTATCACACGGCCGAGGAGATGGCGACGTTCTTAATGCAACTGCTCGAGAGCGACGAAGTCGTCGGGATCGTCAATCATGGAGATTATTCGTTCGAGCTGCGCGGACCGATTCATCCGTTTATGTAAGGATGGTAAAAGAGCAAATAAAGTACGAAGGAGATGACACGATGAGAAATTCAAACCGAGAAGAACGAAAGTTGATTCAATTCGGTAACGACGTTTATGTTCTCCTATCGTCTGAAGAGCTCAAACGTTTCAATCTCGATTCAACTGATCATGTGATGGTTTCTACTTCGGATGAAGGGATTTTGATTCAACCACTATCCCATCAAAATTTAGACGATTCATCGAAATTTGAAGATGAGATTGATCGGATTATGAATGAGCATGATGAGACATTTAAAGGACTGGTCGATCGCTGATCGAAAAAAGCTCGAACTCCATGCTAGACAGAGTTCGAGCTTTTTGACGCTCAACGCATCGACGAATCCGCATACCCACCCGTCACCCGGTGCGTGAGACGGTGGTACCAATAGCGAAGGCGAAGACGATAGACATAGAACTTAGACGTGTTCGGCAAGATGACGTTGTCGACATAGTCGGCGAACATGGCGCGGAACATCTGGTCCTCGCTGTCGTCATACGTCGCGCTCCACATGCCGTGCTCTTCGACTTCGAGCAACATGTGAATCGTCTCGTCATCGAGCGTGTCTTGATCGGGCTTGCCTTTGACGAGCATGTCGACCCGGTGGCTGCAAATCGAAGCGTAGAGCGAATGGGCGTGCGGGTTGCGCGGGTTCGCGTTCAAATAGCCGATGGCGGCTTTTAAGAGCTCATCGTTCATCTCGAGCGGAATCTCGTCATACACTTGGAAGAAATCGAGTAGCATCGGCACCGTCTCTTCATTGAACCCGGTGAGTCGGACGTAATGCATCAAATGGAGCCCGGCCTCCCCGTAGAACTTGCGGTGGAAGTAATGGATGGCGATGGCCCGCTGCGTCATCGGGACGTTCGGAAACCGTTCGATGGCGCGAAGGTAATGCTGTTCGGCCTCGAACGTGAAGCCGGCGTCGTCGCTGAGCGCGCCGAGCAGGCAATGAATGAGGTAATGGTCGCCGAGCGCACTCGCCGCGTCGAGCTGTTGTTTCGCCTGGTCGAACTCGCCTTCGCGAATGAGCGGATAGGCGCGCATCGCCGGGAAGAACGGATCGTCCGGGAACCGGGTCTCGCCGCGCGTGACGAGCGTCTCGATCGCCTCGGCGTTATATGTCTCCGTTAATTCTTCAAGCAACATCATCTCGAGGAACGTCCGTTGAAATTCTGGGGTGTGTAAGTCGATGGTGTGTTTCGTCATCTGGGTCCCTCCGTACGTTTAGGATTGTTGCTTTATTATACAAGTGAATCGGCATCACGAGTAGAGTTTTTTCAAAAAATGGGAAAAGAAAAAGTGTACACATCCGACACGAAGGAGGGAGTCAAGATGGCCACGTTCACAGGCTATATCGTCGACATCGGGGAAGCGAAGATTCGCGTCGCCCCATCGCCGGAAGCCGAGCCGTTTGACGGAATCGTGTTTCATTTGGAAGAGGAGCTCGAGCATGAGCCGCCGCTCGTCGTCGGCCAATACGTCCGGGTCGAGCACGATGAGAAGATGACGCGTTCCTTGCCGCCTCAGGCGACGGCGCATCGGATCGATGTGCTATGATGGGGTTGAGGTGAGGGTATGGGAAAGGGAAATATCATTTGGCTTGGCGCGGTCATCGGCTTTAGCGCCTTGCTCGTCTGGTTGTTGCAGGACGTCATGCCGTTTTGGATGTTGTCGATCATTCTGCTGTTGCTCGGTGGGCTGCTCGGCAACTTGCAACGAAAATTCAACAAAGACACGTGAAAAAGCACGTCTTCCGTCATTCGGAAGGCGTGCTTTCTTCGTCGACAGGCTCATCGGACGATGCCGCTGGGTCTTCTTTCGATTCTTCTGATTTCGGCTTGTCTTCTTTTACCGGTGGTTCGGTTTTCGGTTTATCGGTTGGCTTGTTGTCCTGCTTTTTCACCGGCTTCTCGGTGTCGGCCGCCGGTTTTTCCGGCTCGACCGGTTCGGCCGGTTCCGTCACCGGCGTTTCCGGTTCAGGCGGCGGTTCGGTCACTGGCGGCTCAGGTTCGGTCACCGGTTCCTCAGGTGGCGCCGGTTCAGCTGGTGCCTCCTCTTCAGGCGGCGGGGTCGCTTCTACGGGCTCCTCGACAGCTGGTGCCGGTTCGGCTGGTTCAGCCGGTGCTTCGGGCTCAGCTGGTGTCTCGGGTGCTGGCGTCGTTTCTTCCGCCGGCGCAGGAGCTGGAGCTGGAGCCGGTGCTTCCGTCACAGGGGCCTCTTTCGGTAGCGGAGAGATCGGTGCGACCGGTGCGAGTTCGGCCGTCGGTGGTGCCGGCGTGTCCGATTCGAGGAACGACTGGACGTCTTGTTCGAACAAAATGACCGGTAACGTCAGCTCGCGCAAATGGATGGCGAGCACACGCCCGTTCTCGGTGAGGAGCGGACTGCCGATCGCGTAACGCGGCAAATCGAAGTTTCGCTCATAGCCCGTCTCACTGAACGTGACCGTGCCGTTGATGCGGTCTTTCGACGTCATCGTCAGGAGTGACTCATCGCTTGCGGCGATTGCTTGAGTGAACGAGAACGGCGTCAAATCAACTTGTTCGATACGGATGACGGCGATGGCGTCGTTTCGCCCGACGACCGTCCCGGCGATCTCGTTTCCGTCCCGTTCGAGGATGATATCCGTCAAACCGGCCACGTTCGAAGCGGCCGTCAAGACGTCTTGTGGACTGATTAAGAAACCGGTGCCGTTGCTGACGGTGAAGAGGCTGTCTTGCAAGGCGTCGAGGTCGGCGGGAGTCGCCGCATCCGCCGAGACGGTGTCGTCGGTCACATTCAAGCGGACTTTGTCGGCAAGGGAGTCGGCCGAGCGCGAACTGTCCTTGAAATAAGCGTTCGTCACGACGGCGATAAACGCGATGAGGGCGATGGCAAATGGGACGACGAACCAGCGATAGCGACGTGAGCGGTGGCCACACGTCGGACAAGCAGTCGTTCGCGAGCGGGTTTTCGTTCCGCATTTCGGGCAAGTCACGAGGATGACACCTTCTTTCTCCAAAACATAAGATGTATGCCTATTCCTTAATTGTTCGGGGGATAAACAATAATTGACCAGGTTTAGAAGTCGAAATCGGGAATTGAACGATGAGCGCTTTTTTGAGATGACTAAGGGGACTTAAAATCGATGAATTCGAGGTGACTTCCCATGATTGTGAGATGTAGCCATTGCGGGCATGGACAGTTCGTCAAAGACCATAAGTTTGATCGTCACTACCGCGCAGAATATGAAACGGCGATTCTCGTATTTTGTGACCGTAGATGTTGCGACTCGTCACAAGTACCAATCCCAAGAGGCTACATTAAATTAGGCATGTGGCTTGGTGGATGGTCACTCGTCCGATTGATGACGACAGAAGAGTATAAAGCCATGAAACGGACAAAGCGGATACTAGAAGCCGGTCTTGCGCAAATGGACACCGAGGATTAAGGGTTTACTCCGCCCAACGATTGTCATGGGTGAACGAGACGGTCAGCCATTTCTCATACGGTAAGAAGGCGAGCGCGTCGAACAGCTGTTGCCGAATCTTGTCCTGGTCGGCGATCGTGTCGTACGGGTAGTCGCGCGGGACGACGAGGTCGATTTCAAGGAACAAGACGTTGCCGGACTTTGTCGTGCGAACGTACGTCTTGTCGACGTCGAATTGATGGGCGACTTGGAGTACGGTCAACCGAATTTGGTTGCTGTAGGGCGTGCCCGTGTCCATGTCAATCAGTTCTTTGATGGCCGTCCACATCTCGATGAGCGGGGTGCGGACGAGCCAAAGGGCGCTCAAGATGAGCATGACCGGGTCGATGTAAGGGGCGACGGCCTCGAACGAGAGCCAGACGAGCACTTGGGCGATGAGATATCCGATGAGGCCGCTGACGGTGAGTAGCGTATCGAGCCGCCATTGTACGACTTCCGCCGTGACGAGCCCGGAGCTCGCCTTCATCTTGAAGCTGTTCAAATAGCGATAGATGCTATACGAGATGCCGGCGCTGATGGCAAGGTAGACGAGGGCACCGCCAAGGACGAGGTCGTTCCCGCCAGCGCGGATATCGTCGATGGCCCCGAGGACGGCGTTGACGATGACGAATAAGAGCACCCCGTACTGGAACAAGATGATGAACGGTTCAATCGTGCTCTTGCCGAACGGGAAGCGTTTATCGGCCGTCAGCATGAACATACCGGCCCGAAGCGAGATCCAGCTCATGATGACGCTCAAGAATGAATACACACCGTCAAACAAGATGAACGACGAGGACAGCCAGAGGCCGACGAGAATGCCGGCGATGGCGAAGAAGAGCGAGGCAAAAACGGAGACGCGTAAGACGAAGCGCTCGAGTTTTGGATCTTTTGGCATAAAGATGTCTCCTTATAACGAAAACTGAATATGATGGTACCTCTTTTCCCGTTCGCTACACATTTTAGTCTGGTCACTCTCTAGCTGCCAAAGAAGGAGAAAATGATTGTTTAGATAATGTTGTTAGAGCGGTGACCCGTGCTGAATGTGATAGAACTGTAAGTTGAAAACTTGAACAAAAGGAGCAAAATTCATTGAAAGACAAGCGACACGTTATGATAGGAAGCTTAGTTATCATGGCAATCTTACTACTCCTCCCACTCCAACAAATGCTTGCGATGGATGAGCCGGAATACTTGATCTTCGAAGGACAAAGTGACTCATGGAAGGTCGTCATCGAGGTGCGGCAATCAAAAAGAAACCTTAATCGATACGTTGTCAGTGAACGACATGAACTGAATTATAGCGGTGAGCCGATAGAAGGCGAGGTCCGAGACTACCCGGTGGAATGGCGGATACAAAGTGTCCTGTCTTCAAAAAAATCATCCAGTATGGTCAGTCATTTTTCGGAGTTCCTTGGCACTGCGGAAGGCGGTACGACGATGGAGACGAATGCTAGCAGTAAAGTGGCAGACGTTGATGATGTATTCCAAGTCGATATCGTTTGGAATGAGGGGATGAATGAACAAGTCACTTTGACATGCGTTGCTTGGGAGTGAATTGCGACCCAGTTAATTGGAAAAATTGGTTACGCATCATGAAACAAATCCTGTATACTCAAACAAACACATAGAGGTTTAGGGGGGATTAGGATGAAGTTTGTGATTTTGTTCGGCCCGCAAGCCGTCGGTAAGATGACGGTCGGGCAGGAGTTGGCGAAAGAGACCGGGTTAAAGCTATTCCATAACCATATGACGATTGACCTCGTCAGCCCGTTCTTCAGTTACGGGACGAGAGAGGGACGCCGAATCGTCGAACTGTTTCGGGAAGAACTGTTCGAATCGGTCGCGAAAAGCGACTTACCCGGCATGATCTTCACGTTCGTCTGGGCGTTCGACATGGAAGAGGACTGGGCGTACGTCCGTCATGTGACGACGATTTTCGAGTCGCGCGGGGCTGAGATTTATTACGTGGAACTCGAGGCGGACATCGAGGAACGGCTCATCCGCAACACGACCGAGAATCGGCTCACGCATAAGCCGACGAAACGGGACATCGCCTGGTCGGAAGGGGAATTGAAGCAGACGGCGACGATGTACCGCTTGAACTCGCGGCACGGGGAGCTCGACGTCGACAACTATTTACGAATCGACAACACGCATCTCGACGCGACGACCGTCGCGGCACGCATCAAACAACATTTCCAGCTATGACGAAAGCGAGTCCCAGGGAAGGGGCTCGCTTGTGTTATGTCCACCAGTCGGGAAGGTGCGTGTACAATTGGCCATTACGCTTTCATTGCAACGCGCACGTATGTTGCGTAAAGTTGAAAGTAGAAAGGCGGGATACGATGTTATTCAAAAAGAAAGCAGACGTAGAAGGAACGAAACGATTCGCTGTGAAGCTGACGGAACAGTTGCCGGAACTCGGACAAGTGACGATCCTCGTCGACACCACGACCGGCGTCAACTACATCCAGACGTGGGTCGGTACGAGCGGGGGTATCACGCCACTTCTTGACGCGAACGGGGACGTCGTCATCGACAATGTGTCGCCTTATCAGTGACGATGAATCGGATTGAGAAAGGATTGGAGTCGTATGCACATCATCGAGTTTAACGGGGTCAGTCACGGGGACATCTTACATAACGTGACGGGCTATTTTAGAGAAGGACGGATTACGACGTTCGTCGGTCCGAGTGGTGCCGGGAAGACGACGTGTTTGAAGCATATCAACGGCTTGCTGTCACCGGACGGGGGCGATATTTATTTCAAAGGCGAGAACATTCGCGACATTGATATCATCGCCCTGCGCAAACGGATCGGGATGGCGTTCCAGAGCGCGCCGATGATTGACGGGACGGTGTATGACAATCTGAACTTGCCGAAATCAATCTTCGGGGAGACGCTCGACCGGGACAAGGCGGCCTCGCTGTTACGAGATGTCGACTTGAACGAGCAGATGCTCGACAAGCCCGTCAAAAGGCTGTCGGGCGGGGAACGGAGCCGCGTCGCCATCGCCCGGACGCTCGTCAACAAGCCGGACGTGTTGCTTTTAGATGAGATCACGGCGAGCCTCGACTATCGGACGGTGAAAGAGATTGAACGGCTCATCGTCCGCCTGCAGCGCGAATATGGGGTCACCGTCATTTGGATCACCCATGACTTGGATCAAGCGCGTCGTGTCAGTGACGACATGTGGTTTTTACGGAACGGCGAATTGATCGAGTTCGGGGACGCCTCGTTCATCGATGAGTCGGACAATCCGATGATCGGGCGGTTCGTGAGGGGGGAAGAGCTATGACGTTCGTTGAATTGATGACGTCACTCATTTTTGTGGCGATTCCGCTCGGACTGGCGCTTTATCTCAAGCTCGGACTCGAACGTGACATCTTCATCGCGACGGTGCGTTCCATCATCCAACTGTTGGTGATTGGCTACATCTTAACGTTCGTCTTCGAGAGCGCCAACCCGGTATTCATGCTGCTCATGATTCTTCTCATGATCGGGGCGGCGACGCAGAATATCATCAAAAAAGGGGACGGCATCCCGGGCATCACGTGGATGATCGTCCTCACGCTCGTCACGGTCGAGGCGTTGACGATGGGGCTCATGCTCGGGTTCGGGATCATCCCGTTCGAGCCGGACAAAGTCATCCCGATCAGCGGCATGGTCATCGGCAACTGTATGGTGTTGTCGCTCCTGTTCTTGAACAAGTTCAAAGACGAGGTCGAGCGGAGCGACGAGGTGATCGAGCTCGTCTTGTCGATGGGCGGGGCGCCGAAGACGGCGATCGACCGGAGCTTGAAGAACGCCATCCGCACGAGCATGATCCCGACGGTCGAGGCGCAAAAGACGATGGGGCTCGTCCAACTGCCGGGCATGATGAGCGGGCTCATCATCGGCGGGGCCGACCCGATGGAGGCGGTGCTCTATCAACTCCTCATCTTGTTCCTCATCTTGACGACGGCGACGATTTCGGCCGTCATGGTCGGCTATCTCGCTTATCCGCGTCTGTTCAATGAGAAGCTTCAGTTCGTCGGCTTGACGTACGAGAAAGGGGACACGACATGATTACAGGCATCCATCACGTTCAAATCACGATCCCGACCGGGGAAGAAGCACGGGCCCGTGCCTTCTATTGCGATTTGCTCGGTTTAGAAGAGATTGAAAAGCCTGAGTCGCTACGAGGACGCGGCGGATTTTGGCTTCAAGTTGGAGACCAAAGCGTCCACGTCGGTGCAGAGGACGGTGTCGACCGGTCCCGAACGAAAGCACACGTCGCCTATGCTGTTACGGATTTGGAGGCATGGGGACGACGGTTGGAAGCGGAAGGGATTGACCGCATCACGGGCATCCCGATTCCGGGTTTTGAACGGTTCGAGTTCCGTGACCCGTTCGGCAACCGTGTCGAGATGATTCAAAAGATATGACAAAGGAGCACCCATCGCGGGTGCTCCTTTGTTTTATGAAATTGGTGTTCCTTGATGAAACTTCATTTTCCACGTTCCGTCAATCCGTACCCAAATCGAGCTGCGAAGCGCAACGTTTCCGATCGCACGGTTCTCGGTCCGATACGTGGCGAGGACGACGTCGTCGCGGATGACTTCGAGGTTGAAGTCGGTGAGCGAGACGTCGATGTCGCCGAGGTCCATCGTGTTCGTGTCCTCTTCTTTGTAGAGGAGGCGTCCGGAGCTGCCGATCTCAAAGAAATCTTCCGTCAACAGCTCTCGTAACCGCTCCGGTGACGAACGGACTTCTGACGTCAACAATAACCGTTCCTTCTCTTCGATCAATGGTGCGAGCATCGTGTCACTCCTTTCTGGACGGTCAACCGTGTACCGTATTCGTTTTCCCGAAATTCATGACGATGACACCGAGCACGATGACGATGAGTCCGATACTGTTCAAAGTCGACAACACCTCGCCGTAGATGAACACGCCGATCAGCCCCGTCGCGACCGTGCCGAGGCCGGCCCAAACGCTGTAGGCGATGCTGAGCGGGATCGTCTTCAAGACGATGCCCATGAGCGTGAACGAGACGGCGAAACTCGCGAGCAGAATCATGCTCGGAACGAGTTGTGTGAACCCGTCCGACAGCTTCAACATCGAGGTCCCGAGCACCTCGAACGCGATCGAGAACAGTAACAATATATATCCTTTCATCCATGTCCCTCCTATACTTTCATCAACACGAGCCCGACGATGACGAGCCCGATGCCGGCGACGGTCTGTTTGCGGATTTGCTCGTTGAAGACGAGGAAGCCGATGAGTGCCGTCGCAGCCGTGCCGACCCCGCTCCAAAACGCGTAGGCGAAGCTGAGCGGGATGGACAGGAGGGCGAGCGACAATAGATAAAACGCCGTCACATAGCCGAGCGCGACCCCAAGAATCGGGAGACGGTTCGATGACGTCGCGTTGAGCTTGAGCATGCTCGAGCCGAACACTTCAGAGATGATCGCTCCGGCGAGATAGAGGAAGCCCATCTTAGCCACCTGCCTGTTCGAGCGTGTCACACTTCTGACGGAGGAGGCGGGCGGCCTCGTCTTTGAAGGCGTCGCTATAGCCGTACGTCAACGCGAACCAGAAGCCGTCGCACAACAGCCGGAGTTCGAGCACGCGCGGGTCGGCCCCGTCGGCGAGAAAGCGTTCATCCCATCGGCGCGCCGCCTCATTCCAGAGCTCACCGCTCGCGTCTTCTTGTGACGAGATGAAAACGGCGCTCAGACCGATTCGTGCCGCGTCCATGTAGTCGAGTGTCGCCTGAGCGTAAGCTCGTGTGAACGGGTACGGTCCGTCCGTCATATGATGATGGATCCGTGTCTCGAACTCGGTGATGGCGAGCTCGTTCATTTGGCGTAATAAGTTGTCTTTCGTCTCGAAGTGGTAGAGCACACCGGCTTTCGTGATGCCGACACGTGCGGCGAGCCGCTCGAGCGATAACTGTTGGATGCCGTCCTCCCGAATCATATAGGCGGCCGTCTCAAGGAGTAATTGTTTTTTGTTCATCGTGTTCACCTCATTTACTTTACTAAACGGTCAGTAAAGTAAATGTATCAATTTCCGTACAAAGTGTCGAGAAAAGGAGGTCTTATTTTCATTAGCTGGGATGTGAATATTATTTTGTCGTTATAAGGAAAGAAAAATATTTCCAGTCCCTTTTTGACAATTTGGCATTGCACATCCTTTTTTTGTTTGATATGCTTCTCAATGAAAACGACAATGATAATCATTATCAATTAAAAACTAGTCCATGCAAGATCCATACATAGAACAGAGGACGTGGACGCGTTCGAGTTGAGACGATTGTCATTCAATACAGATACATAAGGAGATGGACGGAATGGGGAAATTTAAAGTGTCACTCATGTTGACATTACTCATCTTCGTGCTTGCCGCATGCGGCGGGACGACAGAGACAAAAGAAACAGGAGAAGTGGAAGGTGCCGAGGCACCGAAAACGGTTGAAATCACCGATGCGCACGGCACGATTGAAGTACCGGTCAACCCGAAGAAGGTCGTCGCCCTCGACAACCGTACGTTCGAGACGCTCGCGGCGTGGGACATCGAACTCGCGGCGGCACCGATCGGCTTGTTGCCGGCCGAGTCACCATACGCGAAAGATAGCGATATCGCTGACGTCGGCATGCACTTTGAGCCGAACTTAGAGGCGATTGCCGGAGTCGACCCGGACGTCGTCATCGTCGGGCAACGCTTCGCCGATTACTACGAAGACATCAAAAAACTCGTACCGAACGCGGCCGTGATCGACTTGTACATCGACATCCCGGAAGATGCGGGCACACCGGGTGAGATTCTCGTCAAAGGATTGACGGACACGACGCTCACGCTCGGGAAAATCTTTGATAAGAACGAAGAGGCGGCACAGCTCGTTGTGGACCTCGACAACTCAATCGACGGTGTGAAATCAGCTTACAACGGTGAAGACACGATCATGTCGGTCATCGTCTCAGGCGGAGACATCGGCTTCTCGGCACCAATTTCGGGCCGCGTCTACGGCCCGATGTATGACATCTTCGGCTGGACACCGGCGTTAGAAGTCGAGAAGACGACTGGCGACCACCAAGGGGATGAAGTATCGGTCGAAGCGATCGCTGAAAGCAACCCGGACTGGCTCTTCGTCCTTGACCGCGACGCACCTCTCGCTGGAGCGGAAGGTGCCGTACCGGCAGCGGACGTCATCGACAACGCTCCGGCGCTTCAAAAGACGACAGCCGTCAAAGAAAAGAACATCGTCTACGCACCGAACGACACATACTTGAACGAGTCGATTCAAACGTACTCTGAAATGTTCAACGACATCGCACAAGCGCTCAAGAAGTAAGGAGTGCTATCGTGCAAACACCACTAACTCGGGCTGAGACATTGTCTCAGCCCTCCTTTTCTACCATATGGACGAAGTCGTTCATCTTCGCGACGCTCGTCGTGCTGATGCTTGCGGTCTTATCGCTCGTTACGGGCGTGTATGACATTCGCGCCGACTTCGATATGTTTTGGATCACGCGTGTCCCGCGGACGGTCGCCCTCATGTTGACGGGGGCGGCGATGGCGATGTCGGGGCTCGTCATGCAGCTCATCACCCAAAACCGGCTCGTCGAACCGACGACGACCGGGACGCTCGAATGGGCCGGGCTCGGGCTCTTGACCGTGTACTTGCTCGTCCCGGCACCGACGCTCATGATGCGGATGACGGGTGCGATCGTGTTCTCGTTCGTCGGTACGATGGTGTTCTTTTGGTTTTTGCGTTCGGTCAAACTCCGGTCGTCGTTGATCGTCCCGATCATCGGGCTCATGCTCGGTGCCGTCATCTCGGCCGTCTCCACGTTCCTCGGCCTGTTCTTCCGGATGAGCCAGACGCTCGAAGGCTGGTTCGTCGGTTCGTTCGCCTCGGTCCAGGTCGGACGCTATGAGTATTTATGGCTCATCCTCATCTCGACGGTGCTCATCTTTTTGCTCGCGAACCGGTTGACGCTCGCGGGACTCGGAGAAGACGTCGCGACGAGCCTCGGCGTGAACTACAACCAGCTTATGATGATCGCGACGGGGCTCATCGCCCTCTCGGTCGGTGTCGTGGCGACGGTCATCGGCAACTTGCCGTTCCTCGGCTTGATCGTCCCGAACCTCGTCTCGATGTTTCGCGGAGACGACCTCCGCAGCAACTTGCCGTGGGTATGTGTCGTCGGCATGGGGGCGATTCTCGTCAGTGACTTGATCTCCCGGACGATCATCGCACCGTTCGAACTGCCGGTCTCACTCATTCTCGGGACGGTCGGTGCGTTCGTCTTCATCGGGATTTTACTTAGACAGCGGAAGCGGGGAGGGGTTCGATGAGTACGGTCATCGAGAAAGAAGTGTACGAAGTGGACGTCCATCCGCTTCAAGGAAACGAGCGGAGCGCGTCGGCGTTCCGTTCGAGGCGGGAGGAGCGGCGTTACTGGCTCTTCCTCGCCGCCTTCATCATCGGTGGGGTGTTGTGCGCGCTCGGTCTGTTGCTTTACAACAACCCGGTCCCGATCGACTCGCCCTCGTTTTGGCCGGTCGTCGAACGGCGCGTCGTCGCCGTCACGACGATGGCGATCGCGGCGCTCTGTCAGAGCCTGGCGACCGTCGCCTTCCATTCGGTGACGAACAACCGGATCATCACGCCGTCGCTCCTCGGGTATGACGCGCTCTATTCGACGATTCAGACGAGCATGATCTTCTTCTTCGGGGCCGGCGCCTTGGTCGGTTTTACCGGGACCGGTGCGTTCTTGACGCAGGTCGGGCTGATGGTGCTCATGAGTCTTCTGTTGTACGGCTGGTTGTTATCGGGGAAATACGCCAACCTGCAGCTCATGCTTCTCGTCGGGATCATCATCGGGACCGGACTCAACTCGGTGTCGACGTTCATGCGCCGCATGCTCGCCCCGTCCGACTTTGACATCTTGCAGGCGCGGCTGTTCGGTTCGGTGACGAACGCGGACGCGGCCTACTTTCCGATCGTCATTCCGATCGTGCTTGTCGTCGGGGTGTTATTTTACGCGTTCTCGAACCGACTCAATCTCGTCTCGCTCGGGAAAGACGTGGCGACGTCGTTCGGGGTGAACCATCGCGGGAGCGTCATCTATACGCTCATTCTCATCTCGCTCCTCATGTCGGTGTCGACGGCGTTGATTGGACCGCTCACGTTCTTCGGTTTCTTGGTCGCGACGCTCAGCTATCAGGTCGCCTCGACGTATGACCATAAATACGTCTTCCCGATGGCGTTCGCGCTCGGCTTCTTCGTTTTGACGAGCGCCTATTTCTTCATGTATCACATCTTCAACACGCCAAGCGTCGTCTCCGTCATCATCGAGCTGTTCGGCGGCATCATTTTCTTGGCAGTCATTCTTAAGCGGAGGTCCTTATGATACAACTCGAACAAGTGAAAAAATCGTATACGGATGACGTCCATATCGGGCCGATCGACCTCGATATCCCGAAAGCCGGCTTCACGTCGCTCATCGGTCCGAACGGGGCCGGGAAGTCGACGACGCTCATGATGATCGGCCGTCTGCTCCATTTAGACGCGGGTCAGATTCAAGTCGCCGGGATGAACGTGTCGAGCACGAAGTCGAAAGACTTAGCGAAAATCATCACGATTCTCCGGCAAGAGAACCATTTTGTGACGCGCTTGACCGTGCGCCAACTCGCCGGCTTCGGCCGTTTCCCGTACTCGAAGGGACGACTGACGAAAGAAGACGAGGCGATCATCTCGAAATATATCGACTTCCTCGATTTGACGCATCTCGAGCACCGCTACCTCGACGAGCTGTCAGGCGGTCAGCGCCAACGGGCGTACGTCGCGATGGTGCTCTGTCAGGAGACGGAATACGTCCTCCTCGACGAGCCGCTCAACAATTTAGACATCGCCCGCTCGGTACAGATGATGGAATACTTACGCCACGTCGCCGACGAGTTCGGGCGGACGATCGTCACCGTGCTCCACGATATCAACTTCGCGGCGAAATACTCGGACCGCATCTGTGCGATGAAAGACGGGCAGATCGCCGCGTTCGGGACGGTCGATGAGATTATGAACGGGGACATCCTGTCCGACATCTTTGAGACGAAGCTCGAGGTCATCCAAGGCCCGTACGGACCGATCGCGGTCTACTAATATAGAAGGAAGTGACGACGATGCAGATTTATTGGACACCGATTTTAGATGTCGTAGAAGAAGCGGCCGATACATATACGTTCCGACTCGAACGCCCGGACGGCTTCACGTGGGAGGAAGGGGCGCACACGCATTTCGCGCTCGAAGGGTTCAACAAAGAGGATCGACCGAACCGGAGTTTGATTCGCCACATGTCGATCTCGACGTTACCGCGAGAAGGCGTGATTGGCATCACGACACGGATCAAAGAAGAATGTTCCGAGTTCAAGTCGATTCTCCGGAAAATGGCGCTCGGTGAGAACGTCGCCATCTTCAAGACGCATTCGAACGTGCCGTTAAAACGTGTTGGGAAGAACGTCTACTTGTTGTCGGCCGGTGTCGGGCTCGCGACGTTCCGTCCGCTCGTCCTCGACTATTTGGCGGACGGGGAAGGGGTCCCGCACCTTCATTCGTTGAACGTCGACTCGTCGGCGAACTATCTATTCAAAGACGTCTTTACGTCGACGGATACGTTCACGGCTGATTTCGTCGACAGCCGCGTTCGTTACCACGAGGCGGCCAAGACGCTCGCACAGGACTTGGACGGGCTGTATTACGTCGTCGGCAGCGATGACTTCTTGCGCGAGACGATCGCAACACTGCGGGAGCAGGGCATCGCGCGCGAACAGATCGTACTCGATAAGCATGACTTTCAGTTGGATGCGTTTTTAGTGTGATGGAATAAAGATTCTTTTCCTGTGTTTGATTTCATGATGCAGCAGATAAACATAGTCATTTTCTTGCTGTTTGACTATGTTTAACAAACCTCTAACTAGTTTATATCTAAGTTTTGAGCGCTAAACATATTCATTTACATGTCGGATGACTATGTTTAGCCATATATGACTTACATTTAAATGCAGTCTACGTAATGCACAATCATAGAGGCTCTAAACTCAGACCGGGGACACGTGCCCCGGTCTTTTCACGCATTCTTTAACGAACCGCTCGAATAAATCCCGTCCCTCGGGCGTTCCAATCGACTCGGGGTGGAACTGGACGCCGTACGTCGGATGTTCAGGATGCTCGAGTGCCATGATGACACCGTCTTCCGTGCGAGCGGTGACAGGAAGTTCCGTCGCTTGAACGACGAGTGAGTGATAGCGCATGACATCGAGCGGCTCGCCATCGAATAAGACGGACGGGGTCGTCAAAATGCGTGACGTCTTCCCATGCATGACTTCATGTGCACGTCCGACCGTCCCGCCGAACGCCTCGGCGATGACTTGATGGCCGAGACAGATACCGAGTATGGGAATCACGCCGGACAGCTCCCGGACGACATCGAGCGAGATACCAGCGTCACGCGGGCCGCCGGGGCCAGGGGAGATGATGATCCCGGATGGATTGAGGTCCCGAATCGCCTCGACCGAGAGTTCGTCGTTCCGGACGACGGTGACGTCACTGAACCGGGCGACGTCCTGATAGACGTTGTATGTGAACGAGTCGTAGTTGTCGATGAGTAAAATCATGCGAACACCTCCAGAAGGGATTTGGCCTTATGCAGCGTCTCTTCATATTCCGACACCGGGTCTGAGTCATAGACGATCCCGGCGCCGGCTTGCACATGGGCCGTGTCACCTTGCACGATCATCGTCCGGATG
This sequence comes from Exiguobacterium aurantiacum DSM 6208, assembly GCF_000702585.1. Lineage (GTDB taxonomy): Bacteria > Bacillota > Bacilli > Exiguobacteriales > Exiguobacteriaceae > Exiguobacterium > Exiguobacterium aurantiacum. The sequence goes on from NZ_JNIQ01000001.1 coordinate 1,104,552, forward strand.
GCGAGCGCGAAGTCGAAGCCGCCCCGCACGTTGAGATACCCGACCGCCCCGGCGTACACTTCCCGTTTCACCGTCTCGAGCTCGTCGATGAGCTGCATCGCCCGAATTTTTGGTGCCCCGGAGACGGTTCCGGCCGGAAGACAGGCGCGCAGGGCGTCAATCGGATTCAAGTCGTCGCGCAGTTCGCCTTCGACTTCGGAGACGAGGTGCATGACGTTTTTGAAACGCTCGAGCTCGATCTGTTTCGGGATTGTCACCGTGCCGACTTTGGCGACGCGGCTGATGTCGTTTCGCCCGAGGTCTAGGAGCATCCGGTGCTCGGCGAGTTCTTTCTCATCGGCGAGGAGTGACTCGCCATGTCGGACGTCTTCTTCGACCGTCTTGCCGCGCGGGCGTGTGCCGGCGATTGGGTTCGTCGTCACCCGGCTCCCGCTCACTTGGACGAGGCTTTCTGGGGAGGCGCCGAGGACGATCGCTTCGCCGAGGTCGATATAGAATAAGTACGGACTTGGGTTCTGTTTCCGGAGTGTCCGGTAAAAGTGGAACGGGTCGCCGGTGAACGTCGCGTCGATTCGTTGCGATAAGACGAGCTGGAACACCTCGCCTGCGAGAATCGCCTCCTTCGCCTTCAAGACGCGTTCGATGAATTCGTCTTTCTCGGTCAAGATGCGCTCGCTCGTCCGGACGACCGGTTCGAGCGTATGTGTCTGTGCCGTCTCGAGTTGGTGTTGAATCATGTCGAGCCGTTCCGTCGCGTCCGACTCGCCGGTATCAATCAAGATGACCTGTTCCTCGAGGTGATCATACAAGACGACCGTCTCATAGCGCTGGAACAACGCGTCAGGCAAGCCGCGCGTCTCGCTCGGCGTGTTCGGGATCGGTTCGTAGACGCGTTGCATGTCGTAGCCGATATAGCCGATGGCGCCGCCGATGAACGGGTACGGGGCGTCCGGGACGTCACGGGTGATGAGCGTGGACAAGTGGACGAGCGGATCGGCCGTCTCAATCGTTCCGTTCGCGTCCGAAACACTCGTCCCGTCGACACGAATCGTCTCGACCGGATTCGCTGCGACAATCGAGTAGCGGCCGTGCTTGCCTTCGGCGCGGCTTTCGAGCAATACTTTCCGTTCACCTGCTAGACGGTGGAAGATGGCCACCGGTGTCAGTTCGTCGCCATTGATGATTCGTTGTTCCATAAGATTGACCTCCTTAAAATAAAAAATCTCCTCGCCCGACATGCCCAAACGGACATGAAGGACGAGGAGATTCCCCGTGTTGCCACCTTCGTTGAGAGACACCACGTCTCCCCACTCATCGCGAACAATCATTCGCTGTCCTCGGTAACGGGAGGACCCGTCAGAGCCTACATATCGGTCTGAACGCTCAAAAGCCCATTCACGCAAGACACGTCACCGGTTCGCATCGACCACCGGCTTTCTGAAGACGTCCCTTCGCGCTACTCTTCTTTCTCATCGCGAGTTCGTATGATGTTATCGTCACTTTACCGGGCGCGGGACGACTTGTCAATACGCTGGTGTTCAAAATTCCGAAATCAAGATGAAATCTTTTCGTAACACAATTGAAACATTTTCTGTCATATCCCGTATACTATATCCAAGGTGATTCACCTAATACTTGGAAAAGAGGGAAACAAGATGAAACGAATGGTGCAACGGACCGTTGCGACATTGCTCGCGGTCCTACTCGTCGTCTCGCTCGTCCCGCCACGCATCCACGCCGATGCCGGGGCCGGCATGAAGCAGGCGGCACGGCTTGAGGCCGGGAAGGCTGTCACGTTCACGACGGGCGTCGAACCGGTCAATACATACTGGTTCAAGCTAGAACGGAACGGTCCGAGTGACATGACGCATATGCAAATCGTCATGGAAGCGACGAAGCTCGCTCACATCTCGGTCTATCCGAGTGCGGACATGGGCGCGAAGGACGAGACGTTCTATCCGTATCGGGCGAGCGCCTCGAAAGAGGACGGGAAAGCGACAATCAACCTCCCATACGCTTGGGAAGGACCGTACTATGTGAAAGTCGAGTATATGCCGATGGAGATGCCGGACATGTACCCGCCGGAAGAGAGCTTCTCGCTTGAAGAAGGGGAAGAATCAGAAGAACCGCCGAGCGAGCCGGACTTGTCCGAGTTCGCCTCGGAGATCGAGCTCGTCTACAACCCGGTCAAACTGCCGGTGAAGTATGAGCAACAAGGCGGCGACATGTGCGCCGTCGAAACGATCTTCATGTCAGCGAACGATAAAAAGACGATGCTCGAGTTGATTCGCCACGTCCAGACCGGTGTCCTCAACCAGTCGGAACAAGGGCGTGAACTCGCGGCACTTTACTACCGCGCCTCGCCGTATATCGTTAAGGCGGTCACGTTCGACAAGGCGAAACGTCAAGCGGCTTATCAAGACCTCATGACGTTGAAACCGCTCTTGACGGCGCTCGTCGACCGGAAACAGCATACGGTCTCAGCAAAAGAAGCGACGGCGATCAACCGGATGCACGCCCTCGTCAACCAGAGCGTACCGGAAGGGTTGAAGGCGGACATCGCCTCGGTCGCCGGACTCGCTGGAATGGACGAACTCGCCGGGACGCCGATCACGGACGTGTTCGACCGCATCGGCATCACGGTGAACGTCTCGGACGCGCCGCGCTATATCGTCAAATATAAGACGTCACCGAGCCAGTCGATCGGCAAGATGAACGCGTTGCGTGACGTCTCGGCCGAGCGTCTGTCAATCGGGGCATCGGGCGACCACTTCGCCCTCGTCGACGTCGAGGCGGCGTCAGCGAAGACGCAAGCGTCCGCCCAGACGATGCTCGAAAGCGACCCGAACGTCGAGTATATCGAGCCAATCGAGAAATACTCCGCGTTCATGGCCGACCCGACGTACAGCTATCAATGGTCGGTCAACAGCCGTTCCATCTTGAAGCCGTTCGCGGATGCGGGCATCGGGCTCGATAAGTACGAGGCGCTCAAACTGAACGCCCGTAGCGTGAAAGTCGCCGTGCTCGATACCGGGGTCGATCACCGACTCCTCGACTTGAAAGGGAAAGTCGATGTGAAGAACGGGAAGAACTTCGTCGACCCGAACGGGGAAGGCGATGCGATCGATGACCACGGTCACGGCACACACGTCGCCGGCGTCATCGCCGCCGCGCAGAACAACGGCACGTCGATGCGCGGCATGATGCCGAACGTCTCGATCTTGCCGGTGAAAGTACTCGATTCATGGGGTTACGGGGAGACGGACCAAATCGCACTCGGCATCAAGTACGCCGTCGATGCCGGGGCGAAAGTCATCAACATGAGCCTCGGTGGTTCAGAGAGCCGGACGATCGGTTACATGCTGAAGTATGCCCATGACCGCGGCGTCATCATCGTCGCCGCGACAGGGAACGACGGCCAGTCGCTCGTGTCGTACCCGGCCTCGTCGAAATATACGATCTCGGTCGGCGCGACGAACACGTTCGGTCTCGTCAGCGACTATTCGAACTTCGGCATCAACGTCGACGTCGTCGCACCAGGATCGAAAGTCGCGAGTCTCGTGCCGGACGGCAACGTCGTCTATATGGACGGGACGAGCATGGCGACGCCGCACGTCGCCGCGGCCGTGGCGCTTCTCGTGTCACAGCACCCGCGGATGACGGTCGAAGGCGTCCGCTCGATCCTTCGCCGCTCGGCCGAACCGCTCGCCTTCACAGGGGGCGACGCGCCGAGAGACCCGCGCATGTATGACGGGATGCAGCAAGTGTTAGACGAGTTGAAGACACCGCTCCTCCCGTATTACGACGTCGTCAGCGGATACGGGAAAGTGAACGTCTATCGCGCCGAGTCGATGCTTCAAATCGCGCCAAAGCCAGGCCGCGTGTTCGACAACGCGCCGGTGTTCACGGTCGCGGCGAAACCGGGCACGGTCGTCAACGTCTATAACGGGACGAAGCGCATCGGTTGGGGGACGGCACGGAACGGCAGCGTGACGATGTCGCTCACGCCGCAAAAGCCGGGCACGGTGCTCCGCGTGACGTATACGAACGGTTCGCTCTTCACCGGGGAGCGCGTCACGGTCGCGAAAGGGCTCCGTCCGAACGCACCGAGCGTCACAGCTCCGCGTGCGAACGCGAAACAAGTGACCGGGAAAGCCCAAGCCGGCATGACGGTCGTCGTCCGTGACGCACAGAACCGCGTCATCGGCAAGTCGAAAGTGACGCTCGCTGGCACGTACACGGCGAAAACGCGCGCCTTGAAAAAAGGCGAGCGCTTATCGGTCCATGTGGAAGACGTGACGAAAAAAGTGAGCAAGATCACGACGGTCATCGTCAAATAAAAAAATCGGTCCTCTCGCGAGGGCCGATTTTTCATGTTAGAAGATTTCCGTGTTCAAATAGTTGACGGACACTTTCAAGTTGCCGTTCATCTTACGGAGCTCATCGATGATCTGTTTGTCTTTGACGCCGTCCTTGTTTTGGACGATATAGACGAGCTGGATCATCGTGCCGAGGTTCGTCGTCTCGACCGAGCGGAGCGCGTAATACTTGTAGTGCTCCGAGAGCACCCCGTCAAACGCTGTCTCGTCATGCAAGTTTTCCGGCACCGTGATCGACAGCCGTTTCTTGTCCGAGCCTCCGCGACCGAAGTCGAACGTGTACAACAGGAGGATGATGACCGACAGCGACACGGTGAACAGGATGGCGAGTATGTAGAAGCCAAGGCCGCACGAGATGCCGGCCGCCATGCCGAAGAAGATGAAGGCGATGTCTTTCGGGTCGCTCATCGCGCTCCGGAAGCGGATGATCGAGAACGCCCCGACGAGACCGAAGGCGACGGCGACGTTGTTGCCGATGACGATCATGATGACCGACACGGTGACGCCCATGATGATGATCGTCTGGACGAACGACTGAGAGTAACGGGCGCCGGTATGGGTCCGTTTATACAAATAGGCGATGCAAAGCGTCAAGATGAAACTGAGGAAGATGGCCGCGGCCGCCTCGAGCACGGTAAGGCGCGAGGTGACGTCGGCGAGCTGGCGTACTTCGTTGAAGAAATCGGTCATGACAAAATCCTACCTTCGCTTGAGTTTTCGTGTTCCAACAATTCGACGCTCGTACAGAACTTCGAGACGCTCTGTTTGTTGCATTCGAGGTCCGACAAGATGCGGGCGAGCCAGAACGGGACGACCTCGGACACTTTCACTTCGAGGACGACGAGGCCGGGGTCGATGAAATGGTGCCCTTCCGGCCCGTGTTCGATTCGCAAGTCATCGTTTCGGCACATGAGGTTGTAGTCGAACGTGACGCGGAGGTCCTTCTCGAACGTCCCGGAGAACGCTTGGCGGTCGTAGCTGACGACCGTGTTCGGTTTTAGGTCGTATAAGTGCTGGAAGTGGAGCGCTTCTTTCAAAATCTGCGGGTTCGACGCCTCGACCGTCTCGAGCGGTTTGTTCGGGTCGCGCAGGATGTCGTACGCCTGATGGAGCGGGAGGATCGTCCGGCGCTTGTTGACGACGTTCTTGAACTTCTGTTTCACTTCGATGAACGAGGCGCTGCCGAGGTCGGCCTGATCGTATACGCGCAGGCGCAGCTTCTGGCGGAATGGGAGCTTGTTGCGCGTCTCGTAATAGATCGACTTGTCGTTTGAGTCGAAGTAGAGGCTGACGATATTATATTTCCCTTCAGGGTTGCCATACGTGTCGTAATGCATGTACGGCATGATGAGCTCACGGAGCTCAAGGTACTTCGCAAATGGGATTAAATACTTGATCTCGTATCGCTTGAATATCTCTTGGGCCACGGTGTCTCTCCTTTATCGGGATTGTTAAATATTTGTTAAGGTGTGTTAGAATTCAAGTATACTGTTACAGCACACGAATCGCAAACGTATATCGACGTCGGGAGGCTCGTATTATATGAAGGTACTAAAAGTCGGATTGTTGGCCGCCGTGCTCGCCGGGACGTGGGGCGGCATGTACTACATCGCCGAAGAGAACGCGACGGCCGGGGCGGCGTTCGAGGCCGCGCTCGCCGAAGAGCTGAACATCCCGGTCGGCTCGTTCAACCAGAACAAGGTCCGGGGCGTCACCGCGCTCGACTTGTCCGGCTATCAGTTGACCGACTTGACCGGGCTCGAACATTTCCAGTCGCTCGAGACGCTCAACCTGTCCGGCAACCGTTTGACCGACGTGTCGGCGCTCGCCAACTTACCTCATTTGAAAGTGGTCGACTTGAGCTTCAACCGTCTGACGGACGTGCCGGATCTCCCGGACACGCTCGAGACGCTCGATTTAGAAGGGAACGACGTGAGCGACATCTCGTTCTTGCCGGCGTCTGAGACGCTCACGACGCTCAACTTGCGTGACAACGACGTCACGTCACTCGAGGCGCTCGAACGGACCCCGAACGTGACGCATCTGAACGTCCGCGGCAACGCCATCGAATCGATCGAGCCGCTCCAAGGCCTGACGGGACTCGTCAACGTCAATCTGCGGGACAACCGCATCGCCGACTTCTCGCCGCTCGAGAATCTCGACATCTCGGAACGGCTGTACGTGACGGGGAACGCGACGCACGACTATTCGAGTCTCGACGGGATCGCCGAGGGCGTCACCGACCGCGACTTCGAGATGTTGCCGGACCGGCCCTCGTTCACGGTCGACAGCGGCATCATCGCACCTGGGACATCGCTCTCGTTCGAGGCGGCAGACGGGGCCGAGATTTTCTATACGACAGACGGCAGCGACCCGACACCCGAGTCGACCCGTTATATGGGCCCGATCACGCTCGACACGTCGCTCACCGCGAACAACCCGGTACTCTCGAACAACCGGATGGCGACGAACCGGACCCCGCCGACGTTCGAACGGGGAGCGGCCGAACGAGCCCTCGTCGTCCGGGCGATCAGCGTGAAGGATGGCGCGACGAGCGCGCTCGCGACGCGGACGTATTTACTCGACTCGGACTTGTTCACGTCGAACCTTCCCGTCGTCTCGCTCACGACCGACGCCGCCAACTTGTTCGATGAGCGGATCGGGATCTATACGCCAGGCGACGTCCCGGACGGCCCGCTCGAGATCGGGCGCGGCAACTTCTTCGAGACGGGGCGGGAATGGGAGCGGCCGGCCCACCTCGATTACTTTGAAGGCGGCGAGCACGTCTTCGGACAAGACATCGGCATCCGCATCCATGGCGGTTTCTCGCGCGGTCTCGCGCAGAAGAGCCTTCGCCTTTACGCGCGGAGCGAGTACGGGCAGAGCCGCTTCTACCACCCGTTCTTCCCCGGGAACGACGAGACCGAGTTCAACCGTCTGCTCCTCCGGAACGCCGGCAATGATTGGCAAGGGGCGATGCTGCGTGACGCGTTCATGCAGGAACTTCTCAGTGAGCGTCCGCTCGACTTCCAAGACTATCAGCCGACAATCGTCCTCGTAAACGGGGAGTATTGGGGGCTGCATAATTTGCGGGAACTGTATTCACCGGATTATTTCGAGATCAAATACGACATCGACGAGACCGAGCTCGCCATCCTCGAGGCGGACCAAGACATGCCGGACGGTTTCGTCATCGAAACGGGACGAGACGCCGATCTCATCCATTACCGGGAGATGGTCCGCTTCGCCGAGACGAACGACTTGAACGCGCCTGACGTGTTCGACGAGCTCGAGCGCCGGATGGACGTCGACAATTTCCTCGAGTACGCGGCGTACCAGGCGTTTTACGGCAACCTCGACAGCATGTTCAACAACTATGTCGTCTGGCGCAAGGCGACGGAACTGACGGACGATGACGCCTATGGCCACGATGGACGTTGGCGCTGGGTCGTCTTCGACCTCGACCAAGGCTTCGCCGGGCGTTTGCCGCTCGAGGAGAGCATCAACTACGACATGTTCGCCTTCTTGACGGGACCCGGACCGGAGCACACGTTGTTCCGTTCGCTCATGGCGAGCACGGAAGGACGGGAGCGTTTCGTTGAGATCTTCGACGAGCTGCTCGCCGGGCCGTTCACACCGGAGGCGATGACGTCGAAACTGGACGAGGTCGCGAGTGCGGTCGTGCCGGAGATGCCGCGGCAAATCGCGCGCTGGGGGAACATCCCGTCCGTCGACGCGTGGGAGGCCGAACTCGCCGAGATGCGCCAGTTCGCCGAGCGGCGTCCGGCCGTCATCCGGCAACAACTAGCCCGTTTCGGGACCGAATGACGAGAGGCCGGTGGTGACACCGGTCTCTTGACGTGTGAGGAGGCGTAGAGACGGGTATAAATCGAAAAATGATTCCTCATTCATGTTTGGTAAAAACTAGGTGTGACAAGCCCGGATGAAGCAGGGCGGATTGTATGGTATGATGAACGCTGAAAGGAAGGTACATCTATGGAAACATTGAATATGAAACAACTTTCTGACGACCGGGCCACGTTCCAGACGGGCGGGGACCTCGAGGCGATGCGCGGCATCATGCACGATTCGTTCCGCTACGTCGATTCGAGCGGCCGTCAGTTCGATAAAGAGACGTTTTTAGACCAGTTCGTCGACCCGGCGTCGGTCCAGTGGATCGCCCAAGAGACGGTCACGTTCGACGAGACGGTGAAAGGCGACCTCGCCATCGTCCAACTGTTGTTAGAAGAGCGGTTCATCCTTGGGACGAACGCGTATGAAGGACGCTTTTGGGCGCTCCACCTGTATGTGAAAGAAGGCGAATCGTGGCTCTGGCAAGGCGGTCAGGCGACGATGATTCACGAAGTATGAGCCTGAGGCATCTCCCATTTCGGAGGTGTCTTTTTTTATGACTCCCAAAGATGAAAAACATACGTATAATTTAGAAATTTATGTACCTATTTTTAAAATAATCCAATATAATAAATTTGTTGTCTATTGCTACATTATTTTAGGAGGAATTCATAAACATGAAACAACCGAAGTATTTATCACTTTTCCTCGCCGGGACACTCGTCATCGGCGGCTTCAGCCCATCGTTCGTCGCGGCCGAAGGGAACACCGAGACGGTCGAGCCTGTCGAACAGACGGAAACGACAGACACAACGGTTCCGACAGAACCTGAAGTGACGACTCCAGTCGAAACGACGCCGGAAGTCGAAGCTGACGTGACGGCACCGGACGCACCGGTCGTCTCGGCCGTGTTCCACACCTCGACGTCACTCACGATCAAAGGTGAAGTCGGCGCGAACGCGGAGATCCTCATCTCGGGCAAGACGTATGAGCGCATCATCCGCACGAACGGCGAAGCGATCTTCACGATGTCCCCGCAACCGGTCGGACGCGTCATCGACGTCCGTTTGGTCGATGCGAGCGGAAACGTGAGCGAGACGACGGCGATTGTCGTCGCAGAAGACGCGACGGCACGTCCGAAAGCCCCGGTCATCGGGAAAGTTGATAACTCATCACGCGCCATCGAAGTGACGGGGACGCCAGGACTCGCGGTCACGGTCACGGTCGGCGGCAGTACGTTCAACGGCTCGTTCGATGCGAACGGGAACTACCGTCGCGTCATCGCGCTCCAAAAAGTGGGGACAGTGCTCACGGCACAAGCGAAGAAACCGAACGGCGCGATCAGCGAGCTCGTGAAGTCGACGGTCGTCGCGGACACGGTCGCACCAAACAAGGCGCGCCTCACACAAGCTGTCACGACAGTATCGAACGGGATCGCCGGAACGGCCGAGCCGCTCGCGACGGTCATCGTGACGATCGACGGGAAAGCGTACACGGCCCCGGTCATGTCGACAGGGAAGTTCGTCTTACCGATCCCGAAACAACCGCTCGGAAAGAAGATGTCGCTCGTCGTCCGTGACGGCGCCGGCAACCGCAGTGCCGCTGAGACGCTCACGGTGCAACACGCGCTCTTCAACAATTTCCACCGCGTCAACATGGACGGCTTCCGCATGACGCTTCATAAGGAAGTGTTCGCCGCAGACGGATCGGTCCGTTACAACGAGACGTTCGCGCCGCTCTTCTTTGATCGTCCGACGAAAGCCAACATGGGCTTCCTCGTCAACTACATCGCGGAAGACGGTGAGCCGCTCGAGTTTGAGAAGCTCCGCATCCGTGTAGGCAAGGCGTCGTTCGTCCACACGATCGACCCGTACGACGTTGATTACTACGAGTATGACGATGGGACGGTCGAAGAGTCGTACTTGTTCCAACCGGATGCGAAGATGATCGCGTTCATCAAGCAACACGTTCGTCCGGAGAACCGGATCGTCGTCACGATCGAAGGATATGACTACGAAGTCGAATGGGCGCTCCTCGGAGGCGAGAAGCGCGCGTTCATCCAGTCGCTCCAATACGCTGGATACTAATATAGAAGAAAATCGCAAGAGGGAGAGCTGCCGGCCACGTGTCGGCGGCTCTTTTTGTGTATTTTCACAGCTGGATAGGACCAAAAGACATTCGCTTGAATTTAAACTAGGTGATTTGATTCATTTTTAAAAGTTTGGTCAATGTAAAAATAAGGATGAATAAATGGTTGTTTTTATACGAATCAAATTTCATACATGGAAATTATACTTTAATCCATTTAAAGGCATTTAATATCCTTTTATAGTTAAAATAAAAGTGTTTTAGCTCAAAATGGCTTAAAATCGGCATTTTTCGACCCTTTTCGACATTTATAAAAAAGGGGAAATAGTAATTGAATAATCTCGAAAGCTCCAAAATTCAAAATCATTCCCATTTTTACGAAAAAAAACGCTTGTGCTGTTTGGAAGCGTTATGTATATTATGGATGTAAGGTTTTCCAAGTTCATACTTGGTAAATTGTTCAAGAGTCACATCTTGAAAAATACCTACTAGTTTCGGTGAAGCTCAAGACCTAAAGGATCAGGTTGGATAAGTCGTTCGTTCGAATGGCGTATACATATGGAATCGTTTAGTGGGGGGAGCGGATCTTGCAAGCTGGTAGCGCAAAATCGCAACATACCAAAGGGAGGATTTACACAAGATGGCAAAGAAATCATTCAAGTTAGTCAAAGCGTCAGCAGCACTCGCTGTGACGGCAGCAGCTCTTACTCCGGTAATGGCAGCAGAAGCTTCAACAGCAAAAGCAGTTGAGCTCAAAGCAGAAGTCGTACTCGGCGGCAAGTTCAAAGAGGCACTCGCTCTTAACACACCAGCTGGCGTACAAATCACATGGGGCAAGCACCTCGTAACAGCAATCAACAAGTGGCAAACAGTTACTGGTAAAGGTTCTGATGGCAAGACGTACATCAAGAAACTTTACGCTCGTAACTACCCACTCTACGTTCTTGACCAAGACCTCGGCGAAGTCGAAGCTGGTTCTGAACTCGTAAAACCATCGATCCGCGTTATGTACCGCGATGGAAAAGTTTACACACAAGCTCCTGAGCGCTACACAATGAGCTCGAACTACAACACGAAAGATGAAGGCGAGCAAAAAGTCCTCATCTCTTACAACCACAACGGTAACCGTGTAACGAAAATGCTTTCTTACACAGTAGTAGCTGGTGAAGTTGAGTTCGAAAACATCTCTGCTTCAGTTAACCAAGCGACAGAAGTTCTTTCTGTAAACGCTGACGTGAAGAACCTCAAAGAAGGCGAAAAAGTTGAACTTCACGTTTTCGCTAACAAAAACACTGCTTCAACGCCAATCGTAACGGAAGCAACAGTTACTAAAGAAGGCAAATTGTCTGTATCTCGTCAATTCCCAGTTGGCACACACTCGTTCCAACTCGTATCTGGCGATGTGAAATCTGACCTTAAAGACTTCACAGTTGAAGCAGCTATGGTTAAAAACGTAGCGGCAATCAACGCGAAAGAACTTCAAGTTACTTTCAACAAGCCTGTCGATAAAACTGACATTGCTGGTAAAGTAACACTTGAAGGCGTAACTTTCGATACACCAGTTCTTTCTGAAGATGGAATGGTTCTTACGCTTACTGCAACAGCAGTTGCTCCAGCGACACCGAAAATTGAAGTTACTAACGCTAAATTGACTGTTGCTCCAATCAAAACTAAAGCTGATGCTAAAGTATTGACTGCTGCATACAACGCGATCTTCTCGGCTGCTGATAAGACTGCTGCTTCTGTAGCTGGCGTCAAAGCTGTAGGTACAACTGCTGAGATCACTTTCTCTGAGCCTGTACAATCTGCTGGATTAGTAAGTGTGAACGGCGTTCAAACTTCTGGTTCACTTTCTAAAGATGGTAAAACTTTAACGGTTTCAGGTCTTGAAGCTGAAAAAGCATACCGTGTTGACCTTGTTGGCGTAAAAGATTTCGCTGGTAACGTCTCTAACCCGATCGCCCTCAACTTCACAGTTGCAAAACCGGTTGTTGACAACGTGAAACCAACTGTGTCTGGTTCTGTTTCTGGAACTACAGTCACACTTAACTTCTCAGAAGAACTTAAGTCTGCTGGTACACTAACTATTGGATCTGCGCCATATCCGTTGGTTCAAGATAAAGATGTGAAAACAAAGTACACTGCTGATGTGAAGGGTGCACTCGGAACTGCAACGTTCTTGAACGCATCATTCAAAGTAGCTGGGTTTGAAGATCTCGCTGGAAACAAAGGCGAAGACTACACGTTCACTGGTTTGATTCAAGGTGACACTACAGCACCTACATTCGCTGGTGCTTCAGCTAAAATCCTTGTTGCTGATGACAAAACTGTTGATACTGATGTAGATGCTGTTTACCTTACGTTCAGCGAGAAGGTTGATTTCAAAGGGAACCTTAACATCACGTCAATTAACGGAATCGTTCAAAGCAAACCTGAACCGATTCTTGTAGATCAAAAAACTGGTCAAGGTGTTGACGTGGATGGGAATGGCAAGATTGAAGGAGCAGAAGCTTATACTATTAAAGTATTGGTTGATCTTGATGAGTCTACGTCATACGGGTTCTCTGTAGATAAAGAATCGGTTAAAGATCTTTCTGGTAACCCGCTTGCTTCTACATTGTTCTTCAACTTGACTACAGGTAAATTTGTTCCAGCTACGCCAGAGAGCACTGCAACAGTTACTGCTACTGTAGCTGAGCCTGTGTCAAATTCTACACTCGTTGTTACTTTCAGTGAGAACATGACATCTTCTGCGCTTCAAGCTTCTAACTATACTCTTGGTGGGCAAGCGCTTCCTGCTGGAACAACGCTCAACTTCGTGGACAGCTTGAAAGAGGTTCACGTGAAGTTGCCAGCTGGATCTGTAGCTGTTAACGGTTTATACGTCTTCGAAGGTAAGAATCTTGTATCAACAGCTGGAAACACATTGGCTGGCGAGAAAGTTTCAAAACTCTTGACGTTGAAGGAAAACATTGCACCAGTTGCAACGAAAATTGATGTTGTAGCTAGCAACAAGTTCACGGTAACATTCTCTGAGAACGTTACAAATGTGACAACAGGGATCATTGTTAAAGTTAACGGTGTAACTGTAACGCCAGATAGCTTGTCTATCTCAGGCAACAAACTCACTGTTGAAACAGCTGCTAACTTCTCGCTCTCTGACAGCTTGTCTGTAGAGTTCAAAGATGCAGGTTTGGCTGATGGTAATGGAAACGTGATTGTAAACGCAACAATCACTAAATAATTGTTGACCCTCCCTTAGGGTTAAATAGAGCAAAGTCTTCGGACGGAGCCATCTTGTAAACCGGTAGTGCCTCGGCACTGCCGGTTTTTTTCTATGCCTTGCACAAAAAAATGATTCCCCTTTTCTAAAAAACAGATTATACTTTTTTTGTAATAAAAAATATCATTTCCCATAATTTTAAGAAAAGAGGAAAACATACGTGAATCGAATCATCTTTATCTTGGCACTCTTCTTGATGGTCGGCGGACTCGCCGTGCCGAGCGCGAACGCTGCGACGAGCAGTGAGCCGCTCCCGCCCCATCAACGCATCTCCAACAGCCCTTACGTTCTTTTAAATGACGGAAAGGCGCTGTATCACACGACGACGGGCGAGCGGATCGCGCTCACCGAAGCCGTCACGTTCAACCGTTTCACTCAAGTCGACCAGTTCGTCAGCCCGGAAGGCGACTACCTCGTCTTCACCGAGCGCTGCACCGACTGCTCGTCGACGCTCTATGTCGTCGGTTTAGATGGGAAGGTCCAGATCAGCTCGTTCCCGGAATATGACCGCCTCATCGGGGCCGACATCGGCAACGGCCGCCTCTTCTGGTATCAAAACGACGGGAAGACCGTCGCGACGACGCTTGCCCGCGACGTCATCTGGGAGAAGCACCTCGGCACGTCGAACGTCTCGCTGACGGCGGACGGGAAGACGATCCTTGCGGCAGCGGACCAATTGGAACAAATCGCACACGTTTCTGCCGAGACGGGGGAGACGCGCTTCACCCGTACGCTCCCGAAACAAGACATCCTTGTCAAAAAGCCGCTGTCTTTCCAAAACATTACGATCTATACGGTGCACGCCCATAACCGGGCCCACTATATTTATAATGAAGTGACTGGAAGCGTGACGTTGACGACACGGAACGAATCGGATACGAACTATGCGATGACAAACGGTGCGATCCATTGGTATCAAGACGGCGCGTACTCTGTATACGATGTCGCGACAACGGACGTCACGACGTATCCGGTCGCCGTGTCGATGAACGTGTTCCCGGAGACAATCGTCTTCAGCGATGGGGAACGGATGGCGCTATCTGCCTACCGTCAGCTTCCGCAGAAGCTCGAGTTTTTCATCGATCGGCAAGCGAACGAATCCGGCGACATGACGCTATACATGAACCGGTCGTATCCGATCTTCTTGAAAGAGACGCGGATTGACGGCACGGAACGGTCGATCCCGCTCGACCGTCTGACACCGACCTACGCCGACTCTGGCATCACCTCGCCGCTTCAGTCGAACCGAGCGACGTCTGTGACCTATCACATGACGTATAAAGGTCTCCGCTTCACGGACACGCTCTATGTGAAGCGAGAAGGTACGGTCACGGTCCAACAGTATGGCATGGACGGCGAAATCATCGGGGAGACGACACCGCGCGCCTCAATCACGGTCGAGGCCGTCTCAAACGGCCAACCGGTCACGTATACGGGCCGCGCCGATGCCGGCGGACGGTTCCATATCCAAACGGACCGTTTGGTGAAAGGCACGCCGCTCGTCATCTCGTCCGTTGACAGCACGACCGCCGCCTACAAGAAACGGTTCACCGTCACGGACGGCATCCCGCTCGACATGAACATCAAAGTCGTCGGCGACAACGCGGAGACGGGCGTCGCCTTCAAGACGGTCCCTAACGGAAAGATCAGCCTGTTCGTGAAAGAGCGTTACCATAGCTACTATGAGACGGTCCAAGCGGATGCGTCTGGGATTTTCCGGGTGACGGACTCGGTCGACCCGCTCACGAAAGGTGTCCAGTTCTACTACCGTCCGTTCGGTGGACCGCTGAGCAGTGAGAAAGTGCTGACGATTTTTGAACGGGCCGAGCCGGAGTTCACGTTGCGTAAGACACCGACGGCAGGCGATCTGTCAATCGGTGTCAACACGACGACACGTCTCGTGACGACGAACTACTACGTCAATGACAAGTTGCTCGGGACCGGCGGAAGCCTGCTCCATCTCGAGACACCGCTAAAACCGGGAGACGTCGTCCGCGTCGTCATGCGCGCTGGTGATCGGACGAAGACGATTGAGCATCAAGTCGCTGCGATCGGACCGACGATTTTAGAAGTGACGGACGTCGCGATGACGGCGACGCACACGGTCGTCAACGTTCGTCGTGACACGCGTGCCGAGCTTCAATTCTTCATCAACGGCAAGCTGACGACGGCGACACCGGTTTCGACGACGCGGTTCACGATCCCGGCTCGTCCGGGCGATATCGTCCTCGTCCGCTTAGTGCGGAACGGGCAGAAACTCGACACCCGCCTCGCGCTCCCGCAAGTGACGTTCAGCAACATCCGCCTCCACGACGAGCAGACGACGTGGGTCGGCATGGTGCTTCCGAACAGTAACGTCACGCTCCAAAACGGGACGCGACAAATCGCGAGCGGCAAGAGCTCGTCGACGGGACGTGTCGTCATGAGTTTGGCACCGCAGCCGCTCAACGCGAAAATCACGCTCGTCAGCACGCGCGGGGTATACCGCTTCGTGCAGACGGTGAACGTGAAGGCCGGTCTCACGCCGGTCATGACGGTGGCCGCTCCGACGAGCACGGCACGGACGGTCACGGTCAACTCGAACGTCGACTACGGGACGGTCACGATCCATCGCGGGACGACGCTCCTCGCGACGAAGGCGGTGACGTCGAAGTCGACACCGGTCGCAATCGCGGCCCAAAAGTCAGGCACGCGCCTGACGATCAAACTGACGACGCCGAAAGGGAGTACGCAGACCGTGTATGTGACGGTCCGCTAAAAAAACGCCTGTCCGAATGATTTCGGGCAGGCGTTTTCGCATAGAAAAACGAGGTGCGCGTGGCACCTCGTGGATGTTAGTCGATGACGATCACGGACAGACAAGACGTCGCCGCCTTGAGGCAGTCGCGCTGTGAGTCGTACTTTGCCTTCATGTTCGGGAACCATTTCCAGAGCGAGCTCGAGTCAAACGAGTCGATTTGTCGGAACGGCTCGGCCAGTTGAGCTTGTTTACTAATGTGGAGCGTGAATGAGAACTCACACGTGGCTGACTGATGCAGGTCGATCTCCGCGAGCCGCTGCAAATTTCGTTTATATGTGAATCGCTCGGAGCAAGGGAGAAAAGTTGTCATGACCGCACCTCTTTTTATCAGTTTCTTCCACTTCAGTATACAATTATACCCAATGTTTGTCGCACTATTTTTTGATTTTTTAGGTCATGATTTTGAATTTATTTACTTTCATACTTGTAAGAATTCCAGGTTCATTCATTTGTATAAGTTTGATGAAACGCCCTTTCTACTTATGGGATCGTGATGACGACATCGTCATATCCGTATGCCTGCAAGACGAGCTTGCGCCCGGGTACGTACGAAGAGGCGTATAGTACGAAGTACGGTGAGCCGTTCCACGTCCCGGCCTCCGGTACGCGGTATGTCGCGATCAGACGTGGGTCGAAATACGCTGCGTTCGGGGCGACGGCTTGTTGGACGCTATCCATCCATCGGCGGTCAGGCGTACGAATGAGCAAGAACTCACCGGCCCGTTTCACTTCGATGCGAGGTGGTGCCAGTTTATAGGCGGACAACGCCTCGCCATTGACTTTCGTCACGCGAGACTCGCGCCCGTTGACGGTCACGTCGAACGTGAAGTGGTGGCGATTTGAACCGATCAAAGAGACGTGGCGATACGTTCCTGACTCACGGTACGGAGCTTGTTCTGTCACGAAGTCACCTTCCTTGTAAGCGCCGTGGTGTCGCACGACCTGGTTCTCGAACGTCCGCTTAAAGGCGACGTCGATCATTTTACCGGAAGGATCGATCAACCCGATGAGCTCACGCTGGTAGTCGTCACGCTTCGACGTATCATAGGAAACGAGCGAACGGTCGTGACGGAGGACCAAATCCTCGAGATGACTTCGTTGCGTCGTCATGACATACGGGCGGTCTAACGGCCCGGGGCGAAGCGCCCGGTTCACGTCATCGATGAGGCGCTGCCAGTCCGCTGCGGTTGCTAGTGAGACGCGACGGTATCGACGTCGACTTCTTCGTCCGCGAGGCGCATGAGCCAGGCGCTGATTTGTTGCTCGGTCGGGTTCATCCATCGGCCCCGAACCGGAACGGCCGATGGTTTCGTTCCTTTAATCAACCCATGGGCCCCGTCTAAGATTTGGTTCGGTGAGACGCCGATGACATGTTTTACGACGGTCGAACGACCGAGCGTCACTTGGGCGTCGGCGAACGTCGACTCGAGGTGGTTGATCGTCCCGTTCACGTTCACCTGAGCGATATAAGAACTAGGCGATGGATAAAAGTCGCCCATCCGTAAGACGACCCGTTCAATCGTCGCTTTTCCTGAAAGGCGCGACGTTCCGGTGACAGCGACTTGGCGGAACGTCCCGTTGAGCCGGCGGTCGTGACTTGCGTGACGGGACTGGCCGCGTTGATGACGATGGTCGGGCTCAGATGGGAGCTCACGTTGATGACGAACGTCTCGATTCGCTCGGAGGCGGCCTTGTCGATATCGAGCGTGAACGAACCCGGATGGAACTGGTTCGGATTGAACACCTTGAACCCGGTGATCACGTTCCCGTCCGTGACGGGGATCCCGAACACGGTCTTGAATACACCTGCGTGTTTTTTGAAGAACGGCAGCAACGGCGCGTCAATTTTGTACGTCTTGCCAAGCATGCTGACGATGTCGCCGCCTTTATACGTGAAGTAGCTGAACGACCCGAAGACGGGTGCCGGGACGACGTCTGTCACCGGTTTCGGTGCGGTGGTCTGCTTCTGGATATCCCGTTTGGCGACGAATCCTTTCTGTTTGCCGTACTGGACGTTCGACCCGCTGCCTTTGTCGGATAAGTGGGTGACGGTCTTGCCTTTCGGGATGGTGATGAGCGTCTTCGCTTTCGTTGACGCGGACTGCTTGAGGGCGACCTGCTTCGCGGTCACGTACGGCGTCTTCGCCGAAACGGGCGGCGGGAATGTGCTGACGACGAGAGCGGCGATCAGCGTGAGAATGATGAATCGTTTCATGGACTGTACTCCTTTTTCCTGTTTTCTCTTTAGTATAGCAACGCACCGACGCTCAAACCGATTGTTTTGTAAGATGATGGAAACGAGTTATTTGGAAACAGAAACTAAAAAACGATTCCCTTCATTTTGAAAAAGTTTCCTCTTTATCATGGTATGATGGTAAAAAAAGATAAAAGGGGTATTTGATGAATCTACTTATGAAAGGCACGCTCTTGTCGACAGCACTCATCTTGACGGCGACATCGGTCGGCGCGGAAGCGAGCACACGTCCATTTTTCACCGAAGTCGGGAAAGACACGACCGTCTATCGGCTCATGCCGGACAAGTCGATGCGACCGATCGCCACGCTTACACCGAACAAGCGCTACGACGTCGTCGGCGTCTCGGGGAGTTACTATCAAGTCGAGGTCGACGGGCGCCGCACATACGGCTTGAAGCGGGACATCCCGCTCAAGACGACGACACTCACGAAAGCGGTCGTCGCCGACAGCCAATATGACCGCCTGCTCCATAACTACACGGCGCGCTCGGTGAAGCGCGAAGTGCCGTACTATTACGGCTTCTTGACGGAGGCGCAAGCCGTGTCTCAAGCCGACTCGGCACTAAATGGCAGCTGGCGGCTCGGGGCGGCACCAGGCCGTCAAGCCGTGCCGGACATCGCCATGTTCGACTGGGAGCGCGACATCAAAGTCGGCGACTCGACGTCGTTCATGTTCCAGGCACAATACTGGATGGTGTTGAACCAAGTGACGATGGCGTACCATTACACGAAAGACGTCAAATACTTGGCGTACGGGAAGCAGCTCGTCGAGGGCTGGGTCAAGCAGTATCCGACCGCGCAATACAAACGTTACCCGAACGCCTACCATCAACAAGGGACGGCCATCCGCACGTTCCATTTAATCAACTTCTGGAACCAATACAAACGCTCGCGTCTGAACAATGACGCCGCGTTCAGCGCGCTCGTGCTCCGTGCCGTCGAAGGACACGGTGAGGTGTTGTCGACGCCATCGTTCTATCGCCCACGCCACAACCACGGGATTTTCCAAGACATGGCGCTCACCGACATCGCCGAGACGTTCCCGGAACTCGAGCGGTCGGCCGAATGGCGTGAGCTCGCGGCGGCACGTCTGACCGAACAGCTCGACCATTCGCTCAGCCCGGACAACGTCCACCTCGAGCACTCGCCGGGCTACCAAGTGTACACGTATGAGATGCTGTACCGCTTCAACCGCTGGATCGAGGCGAACGGTTTCACGACGTCGCCACGACTAGAGGCGGTCGAGCAGATGCCGGAGACGCTCGTCCATCTCGTCAAGCCGAACCGGACGTTGCCGCTCTTCGGTGACACGACGGGCGAGCCGCGGACGACGTCGATGATCTCGACGCTGCGCGACTATCCACACCTATTGTTCGCCGTCACGGGCGGCAAGGAAGGCGTCCGTCCGTTGGAGCGGACGAAGCAGCTCCACACGCAATATGCCGTCCTGCGCGAGCATTGGGGCGAGAAACGTCCGTTCGACGAGGCGGTCTCGCTCATGATGACGGCCGGCTTCCATAACACGGCGCACAAGCATCAGGACGATTTGAGCATCGACTTGTACGGCTATGGGCGTGATTTCATCGTCGAGACGGGCCGCTTCGGCTACACGAATTTGCCGGAACGGAATCAGGCCGTCCACGTCAACGCCCACAACACGATCAACACGGGCACGCGCCAGCTGACGCTCCATGCGAGCACGCTCGGGAAGAGCGGCATCTTGTCGGTCGAGGAGACGGACGGGTTGCAACGGGCAACCGGCTACAGCGAACTGATGGGACAAGGGGTCCACCACACGCGCAGCATTTCCCATGACCAGGCCGGCACGGTGATCGTCGCCGATACGGTCCGTTCGGACTCACGCGCCTCGTTCACGCAGCGGTTCCACCTCGGCGTCGGCCTTGAGCCGATCGAGGAGAAAGACGGCGAGACGATGTTCCGTGACAAAGAAGGACGGACGCTCCAAGTCGTGCAAATGCCGATTGCTTCGACCGGCGTCATGCGCCTCGAGCCGAGCTTCGTCGCCTATCGCGACTTCGAATGGACGCCGCGCCACCAAGTCGTCTCGACGAAGACGGGGGCGGGTACGTCGTTCATCACGTTGTTCCACATGTCGAAGACGGGCACGCGCGTCACGTTCTCACACGTGACGGAGACAGACTCGGCATACGTCGTGTCGTACTCGCTATCGGACGGACGCTCGCGCACGATCGAGATGCCGAAAGGCGAGGTCGACGTGCCGGAAGAAGAAATTGAAATCGTGGAAGAGTAAAACGTAGAGAGGATGCCATTTGGCGTCCTCTTTTTTCAAAATCCAAAAGAAATAACGAAATATTTACAGAAAAGTAATTGTGTTATTTTATGAGATTGCGTATCTTTAAAGGTGAAGTCAGTACGGATTTTGTAATCGCTTCCATTGGCTTGAGGTCAGACATCAAGCAATGGGGGAGAAATCGCGGGTGTGACTTCGTTTCGGTCGACTTATACATATCAAAGGAGGAATAATTGCATGTTGAATTCGAAAACACGCAAGTTTTATCAAGGGATGCTCGCGGCGACGCTCACGGCATCGGTGATCGCCCCTGCGGTCGTGACAGAGGCAGCCCCGGCAAAACAAACGGTGAAGTTGAAGGCAGCTTTCGTCGAGAACGGGGATCTCGACGCAGCGCTCGACAAGACATACCAAGGCAACAAGATCTACTGGTACAAATCGACGGTAGACATGGACAAGCTCGGTACATATCAAACGGTCAAAGGCTACATCAAGTGGAAGAACCAGCACTTCGAGAAGAAAGTGCGCGTCATCAACTATCCGAAAGCAATCATCGCACCGAAGGGTGAGTTGACGTTCAAACACGGCGAGAAGTTGACGGGTCAACTCAACACGCTCCAAATCCAATTCGTCGACCGTGTCCTCCGTCAACCGGTGAAATGGACGAACTTGTCGACGGACAAGATCGGGAAATTCACGGCGACGGCGTCGTACACGCATAAAGGCCGTACGGTCACGCTCGACGTTCCTTACGAAGTGAAAGGGTACGAGCTCTCGTTCATGCATACGAACGACACGCACGCCTCACTCGACTTCGCGGCGAACCGTGCCGCTGCAGTCAAAGAACTCCGCGCGCAAAACCCGAACCGTCTTTTGGTTGACGCCGGTGACGTGTTCTCGGGGTCGCTTTACTTCAACGAGTTCAAAGGACAAGTCGACCTCAAACTCATGAACTACATGAAGTACGACATGATGGTGCCGGGTAACCACGAGTTCGACCTCGGTACTGAGACGGGCCATAAAGAGTTCTCGCAATTCGTCCGCTACGCGAACTTCCCGTTCGTCAGCTCGAACGTCGACTACTCGAACGACCAATACATGAAGTCGCTCTTCCGCGACGAAATCGCGACAAAACCGTTCAACGGCCGCTTGTATGAAGGGATCATCCAAGAAGTCGATGGCAAGAAAGTCGGATTCTTCGGTTTGACGACGGAAGACACGGCGAACATCGCGAGCCCAGGTCCGATCCAGTTCCAAAACTATATCGAAGAAGCGAAGAAAGCCGTCAAGGCGTTCGAAGATATGGGCGTCGACCAAATCGTCGCTGTGTCGCACCTCGGCTACGATGACAACCCGGCGATCGACAACGACCTCGAGCTTGCGAAACACGTCGACGGCATCGATGTCATCATCGGCGGTCACTCGCATACACGTCTCGACGCACCGGTCCTCATCACAGAAGGCGACAACCCGACGGTCATCGTCCAAGCGTATCAGTATGGCGACTTCCTCGGCACACTCGACCTCGTGTTCGACAAAGACGGCAAAGTCGTCTCGCAAGCCGGTAAGTTGATCGACGTGAAGACGTACGCGCCAGACCCAGGGGCGGCTCGTCTCCTCGCACCGTTCGCGGCTGAAATCGACGGCATCAAGAATGCTGAAATCGGCGCATCAGCGACTGCTGCGTTCGAAAACTTGCGTGACTCAGGTGACGTGACGAAGCCGAGCGTACGTAAAAACGAGACGGCACTCGGAAACTTGATCACGGACGGCATGCTCGACCGTGCGAAGCAAGTCGATCCACAAGTCGTCGCAGCGATTCAAAACGCGGGCGGCATCCGTGCAGCCATCAACGAAGGTCCGATCACGACAGGTGAAGTGCTCACGACACTCCCGTTCGGCAACACACTCGCGGTCATGACGCTTCAAGGCAGCGAGTTGCTCGCGGCGCTTGAGCGCAGCGTCAGCGTCTATCCGATCGAGAGCGGCGGCTTCCTCCACATGTCTGGCATGAAGCTTGAGTTCGACAGCTCGAAACCGGCGAACAGCCGCGTCGTCAAGGCGCAAGTGCTTCAAGGTGAGACGTATGTCGATATCGACCCGTCTGCGACGTATAAGATCGCGACGAACTTCTTCGCGGCGAAAGGTGGCGACAACTACCTCGAGTTCAAGAAGGCTTACGAAGAAGGACGCGTCAACGATCTCGGTCTCATCGACTGGGAGATCATGCGCGACTACCTCGTAAAACAAGGCGAAGTCACACCGACGGTCGAAGGCCGCGTGGTCGACGTCAAAGAATAATGAATTGCGAAAGGACATCCAGACGGGTGTCCTTTTGTTCTGTCTTCGATTTGTCATCCAGTTGATTTTGCCTTTTGAATTGAGCGTTTGCTATAATCAATGGGTGTCGAAACGAGATGTTTCAAATAAGAAGGCATCGGCTAAAGAGAAAACGATGCCATTATGAATTTGGAGGAACCCCCATGAGTTGGAAACGTAAAGTGAAACGTGGTGTCTATTTAGGCATGCAGCGCGGCAAACGAATCGGCCGTCGGTTGATGAAAGGGACGAAGACGCAAGTGCAGACGAGACAGTTCGTCGAAGTCGTCCCGTCTTGGCATGCCCGGACGTCTGCAAACTATGAAGTGGACGGCGCGGCGCTCGTTTCTACGATGGCCGAGAAGCAATTTTTGACGTACGGTGAGCGCGCCTCGTCATTCCGCACGGTGCCGGGCCCGGATTCGTTCCAGCTCAACCCGTCGATCCGCGAGTTTGACGCGAGCCTGAACGTCGAGAAGAGCGGTGACATCGATGTCACGCTTCTCGTCATGATGTATAGCGACCAAGAACGGACGCGCGTCGTCCGTGTCGGGGACGGTGTCCGTACGACGGTCACACTCCGCGAAGATGAGACGAAGACCCGCTTCGTCATTCAGACGCAAGGGAAGGGACGCGTCTTGATCCAGTCGCTCCTCATCGACGGACAACCGCTTTGGAACGTCGAAGGGATGAGCAGCGCCGTCGCTGACTCAGACTTCGATACGATGATCGAGCTCGACGCCGAGTCGCTCGAACTCCTCTCCCCGCTCAGCCGCATCGTCCATGTTGACGGCGGCACGATCACGGTGACGGGACAAGGCAACCAATACGAGCACTACGGCGTCCATGAATCGGCGCTCCCGCACGTCGACACCGAACGCGGCATCGACTTCCCGCTCGCCGATATGGACGACTACGTCTATCGTTTCTATTTAAAAGGAGACGCGACCGAGATGGCGAAAGCGACGCTCTTCGTCGCGACGTACGCGCACGGCGAGCGCGACCAGCTCATCGAAGTACCGCTCGGCTTCAGCAACGTCATGAGCCTCACGCCGAGCCATGAGTCGGTCCGCTACTTCGTCCGCTTCCACGGGAACGGGACGATCTCGGACTTGAAGCTCGGTGTCATCCGCGAGAACAGTGTCCGCCGCACGGAGACGTTCGACCTCGACCCGACGTTCTGGACGATCCCGACGCCGGAGTCGATCAAGCTGAAACAAGACCCGAACGGACTCCGCCTCGTCTTGGACGTCGAGCCGGACGCGCGCCGTTACGTGTCGTACATGGAGACGAACAACCGCTTCACGGTGCTCCCGAAAGAGAAGCCGTACACGGTCCGTCCGAACCACCGCTACCGCGTCACGGTCGACGGTGAGCTCGGCGAGAACACGGGCGTCGTCCTGTACATCATCTCGTACTCGCTCACGGAGCGGTTGTCGATGCAACAAGTGCAGCTCGGCAGCGAGAAGATTTTCGAGTTCAGTAAAGACGTGCGCTACCTCCGCTTCGCCCTCCGCGTCGACGGACAAGGCGAGACGCTCGTCACGAACATCCGTGTCAGCGAGGAGATCATCACCGACCGGACGCAAGTGCCGGAATGGATCGACCCGCGTGAGGCCCGCCTGTTCGAGGCGACGCCGCGCGAGTTGCACGAGATGAAAGTCGCGGCCATCTTCGACGAGTTCACGACCGCCTCGTACCGTCCGGAATGTGAGTTGATCACGTTCTCGCCGGACGACTGGCCGGCCGTCCTCGCCGACCGTCAGCCCGACTTCCTCATGGTCGAGTCGGCCTGGAAAGGGAACGACAAGACGTGGGAGAAGAAGATCGTCAAATATGGCACGAACACGTGGGAAGAGCTCGACGCGCTTCTCGAGTGGTGCCGTTTGAACAACGTCCCGACCGTGTTCTGGAACAAAGAAGACCCGATTCACTACGACCGGTTCATCGAGACGGCGAAACGGTTCGACTTCGTCTACACGACGGATGCGAACATTCTCGACAACTATAAAGAAGATTGCGGGCACGACCGGGTCGGCGCGCTGCCGTTCGCGGCGCAGCCGAAAGAGCATAACCCGATCCGTCTGCCGGGGACGCGTGAACCGTTCGCCTCGTTCGCCGGCTCGTATTACGCGAACCGCCACGAGTCGCGCCGCATCGACATGGACCGCCTGTTCGCGGCGGCCGACAAGTACGGCCTCGTCATCTACGACCGCAACTATGAGATGAACCAGCGCGGGGAGACGGACCAGCTCCAATTCCCGGAACAGTTCCGTAAATCGATCCGCGGTAGCCTGAAGTACAACCAGATCGCCAAGGCGTACAAAGGCTTCAAGGTCATGCTGAACGTCAACTCGGTGAACGACTCGCCGACGATGTTCTCGCGCCGTGTGTTCGAAGGGCTCGCCTGTGCGACCCCGGTCGTCAGCACGCGCTCGATCGGTGTCAAACAGATGCTCGGCGACTACGTCTTCTTGGACGAGGGCGACGAGATGCTCGAAGAGACGTTCCGTAAACTGTTGACGGACGACAGCTTCTACGAGGACGTCGCCATGGGTGGTATGCGTCACGTGCTCAAGTATCACACGTACACGCAACGCCTCGCCCAAGTCGTCGGCACAATCGGTTTGCCGTACCGTGTCGACCATCCGGAAGTCGCGCTCGTCGCGTTCGTCCGTTCCGCGGACGAGATGGACCGCGCCGTCGAGACGTTCCGGGCCCAAGACTACGAGCATAAACACCTCGTCGTCTTCCTCGACAAGTTCGAAGGCCACCTCGATTTGTATGAGGCGTACAACACGGAAGACGTGTCGACGTTCATGCTCAGTTACTTGCCGCAATATAACGCCTTGTCCGAGATTTTGGACGGTTTCGATTGGATGGCGTTCATCCGACCGGGCGACTATTACGGCCCGGCGTACGTGTCGGACTATATGCTCGCGACACGTTACGCCGACTCGAACATCTTGACGAAAGAAGATTACTTCACGTGGGACGACAAGTTGGAGAAAATCGACTCGGACGGGACGTACCGTTACGTCTTCGACGCGACGCCGTCGCGCTCGATCATGAAGCCGGACGTGCTCCGTTTCTATAGCGTGGCCGAGGCGCTCGACGTGTTGAAACAAGACGCGACGCTGAAAGAACTCGCCCAGTCCGGGGAACGCATCTTCAGCACGGACCCGTATCAATATGTAAAAGCAGGGAGCGACATGCCGCAAGCGGTCGCTCAGGAGGTACAACTATGACGACACCACTTCGCGTCCTCGTCTACGGGGACGTCAACTTGAACTTGATCGACGGGTCGGCCATCTGGCTGACGTCCGTCGTCTCGATGTTGAACCAAGACCCATCGATCAAAGTCGACGTGCTCTTGAAACGCTCGATTACGAAACCAGAAGTGACGGCCGGCATCCGCGAGTTGCCGAACGTCCGCTTCATCGACGTGTTCGCCGATCCAACTTATCAAGACGCGCCGTACGTCGAGCGCAAGGTGCTCCAAGCCGACGAGGCGGCGGGGCTGATCGATGAGTTGATGACGAAGGAGAAGTATGACCTCGCCTTCGTCCGCGGCTTCCAGCTCGCGTACGACTTGTCACAATATGAACAGACGATGGCGAAGACGTGGA
This sequence comes from Exiguobacterium aurantiacum DSM 6208, assembly GCF_000702585.1. Classification (GTDB taxonomy): domain Bacteria; phylum Bacillota; class Bacilli; order Exiguobacteriales; family Exiguobacteriaceae; genus Exiguobacterium; species Exiguobacterium aurantiacum. Next base: position 1,131,429 of record NZ_JNIQ01000001.1, read on the forward strand.
CGTACATCACAGATTTCACGCACGACCATACGCAAGCGTCCGAAGAAGAGCTCGCCCGGCTGAAACAGATCGCGTCGCGCTCGGCGCGCATGCTCTGCCAGACCGAGGCGATGAAGACGTACTTCGAGTCGTTCTTGCCGACGGACCGTCCGTTCCTCATTTTGAACCCGATGATCCCGAACGTGAAAGAGGCCGTCCCGACGTTCACGAAACCGAACGACCGTCTCGTCTACACGGGCAAGTTCGCACCGCTCTGGTATTCGACGGAGATCCTCGACGCGTTCGCGAAGCTCCGTGCCGACTATCCGGCCGAGCTGCACGTCGCGGGAGACAAGTTCAACCAAGACCCGAACAACCCGAACTTCAAACAAGACATCCTCGCCCGCTTGAAGTCGGATGACGGGCTGACGTGGCTCAAGGGCATCCCGCGCGCCGACGTCGAGACGCTCATCGAATCGAGTGCGATCGGCGTGTCATGGCGCCATCCGGAGCTTGACGCCTCGCTCGAACTGTCGACGAAACTGCTCGAGTACGGCTCGCTCGGGAAACCGGTACTATTGAACCGGAACCCGATGCATGAGCTCATCCTCGGCCCGGACTACCCGCTCTACGTCAACTCGGAACAGGAGTTCATCGAGAAGGCGAAGCTCGCCTTGACCGATGAGGCCGTTTACCGCGACGCGGCGACACGGCTATATGAGATGGCGCAGTACTATACGTTCACGAACACGTACAAACGCCTCCGTGACGAGTTGTGGTCGATGAAGAAGATCAACCTTCTGTTCGCCGGGCACGACTTCAAGTTCCTGCGTCTGTTCATGGATTACTTCGAGCGCCACCCGCGCTTCAACGTCTTGATCGACGAGTGGGAAGGACACAAGATTCATGACGTGAATCACAGCAAGGCGTGTCTCGAACAGGCCGACATCATCTTCTGTGAGTGGGGGCTCGGCAACGCCGTCTGGTACTCGCATCATAAGAAGCCGCATCAGACGATGATCGTCCGCATCCACCGCCAAGAGAAAGAGACGCCGTTCCCGCGCGAGTACAACTTGCACAACATCGACCGCATCATCCTCGTGTCGCCATATATGCTCGAGGAGATGTATCGTCTGTTCCGCATCCCGCGCCACAAGATGACGATGATCTACAACGCCGTCGACGGGACGCGTCTCGTTCAACCGAAACAGCTCGACGACTTGACGTTCCATCTCGGCATGATCGGGGTCAACCCGAAGCTGAAACGGCTCGACCTCGCGCTCGACATGCTCGAGACGCTCCGCAAGGAAGACACGCGCTACAAGCTGTTCATCAAAGGACATCACCCGAACGAGATCTACTGGATCAACAAACGGGAAGACGAGCGCGCCTACTACGACCGTCTGCTCGAGCGACTCGAGGAGCCGGCGTTCAAAGACAGCGTCGTCTTTGACGGTCACGGCAACGACGTGCCGGAATGGTTGACGAAGATCGGGTTCGTCTTATCGACGAGCGACCTCGAGAGCTTCCACCTCGCACCGGCCGAGGCGATGACGTCGGGCACGTATCCGATCATCCGTCACTGGACGGGCAGCGAGACGATTTACCCGGACGACGTGTTGATGGAGAACGTCTTAGACGGCGTCGACATCATCCGCTCGTTCCGCGGCGAGTCCGACAAGCTGCTCGCCTCGACCGAACGGTTCATGGCGTACGCGCATCACCATTTCGCCATCGAGACGCTCGCGCCGAAGCTTGAACAACTCATCTTGACCGAAATGAATCGAAAACAATGAGCAAGCCCGGGCTTCCGGGTTTGCTCGTTTTACCATACTTAGAGGAGATGCATTATGAGCCATTTTATGTATGAAGCGAAGACGCATACGCTCGATTTTGAGCGCCGTGACGGATTGACGCACGTCATCTCCGAGACGCCGCTCGACGTGCGCCTCGGCCATTACGACCCGTCTCGCGAGGAGCCGAACGGGATGAACGTCGCTTTGCGCCTCGATGACGCATTCACGGTCGACGTGCCGTTCAACAACTTGCTGCCGGTCTATTATTCGGAAGCACCGGTCGTCGTCGGTTCATCGCTCGTCGATGTCGCCGATCGGGCCGGCAAGTCGACAGAACGACAGGAGTCGGCGAGCCAGATGCGCCACATCGGTCACATCTTCGGACGCGACACGCGCATCGAGGGCGTCAAACGTCTCGCTGCCGGCGAACGGCTGACTGTACAAGACGGGCACGTCACAATCGAGACGTGGGACGAGCTGCCGCGCGGGGCGTCCAAACTACGGGACGACTTCACCGACACATGGCTCACGGCACTTCGACGCGCCGCTGCCGTCCCGATGGCGTCTGTGAACATTCCGTTCTCAGGCAGTGCACTCGACGTATTGCTCGCGAAACTTTACCTCGAAGCGGGGAAAGACGTGACGCTCCACGTCCCGGACGAGAAAGGGAACGAGGCGACGCTCGCCCGTGACTTGCTCGCTGAAGCGGAACTCGCCGTGACACCGACACCTGACGAGACGATCACGCTCTCGCTCAGCCGCCGGATGGCGTCGTCCTATGAGGCGACGGACGGCAACTTGTCCGCCTACGAGAGTGTGACGACCGGGCGCGACATCGACCATGGATATGCCGAAGTCGGCAAACACGGCTCGGACTGGTTGTACGGCAAGCACATCTTCTTGAAAGACAACATGGACGAGCACGAGGCGAAGCAACAGCTGTCGCGGAAAGCGATCCGTCCATTTGAAGGATTTGGCGAAGGCGAACGCGAACAAGTCGAGGCGATGCTCGATCGTTTGTTCGACGAAGAGACGGACCGCGATTGGAGCGGACGGCTCGAGGCGGCCTGGTTCCATTTGAAGGTCGAACATTTTCACGCTTACGCCCGGAGCGGGTTCATGCGCGAGATGACGATCCTTCAGCCGCTCTTTGACCGGGACGTCCTCCGCCACATCATCGAGGCGCCTTACGAGCTCCGCCGTCAAGGGCACCTCGTCAAAGTCGCCCTCGACGCCTTGTTCGGCGAGAAGCCGCTCCATTTCATCAAAGAATCGTTCGCGTGGAGTGACTCACCGCTTTTGCCGACGATTATTCCGGCGCCGCTCAACTGGCGGCTCATGCTCGACCACGTCGTGCCGGGGCAAGTGAAGCAGTTGAACGAGCGGCTCGGGGTCGAAGCGGGCGTGAGTGAACGCTTCAAACCGAGCGAGACGCCGGAACACGGCTACGTCTCGCTTTGGAACGACTGGACGGCCCGTAATTGGACCGTTCAACTGGACGGGTCGGAGATCGACCCGGAACAAGTCGAGCTCGTCGTGCCGGAGTCGCACAAGCCGCGCTCGGTGACGGTCAAGCCGTTCATTTACCATTATTTCGTCCCGTTCAACGCCGACTTGTTCAACTTGCGGGAGGATCAGTTCGTCGCCAACATCGAAGTGCTCCCGCTCGGCGGGGAGAACGGGTATCTCCAACTGTTCAACCAAAGTTTCAGCGCGCCGCCGTCGTCCGAGTTCCAAAAAGACGCGACGCTCGGAAGTGCGCCGTATATCGACCTCGACGGGTCGATCGAGCTGTTGTCTGAAGACGTGACGCCGATCGAGCTGTACGTCATGCAGTATGACGCGAAAAAGAATTTGAAGAAGACGGCGTTCAGCCATGAGCTCCGTCCCGGTGTGAATGAGATCCGCCACCGGATTCCGAAAGAAGTTGAAGCGAAGTTCGTCAAGTTAGCATTCAAATTCCAAAACGACCAACACACCGTCCAATTGAAGATGGGGTCGTGGGTCATAGAAAGCTGAGGAAATCGTCATGGACCGTCAACAAGTTGAGTATGTCGAACGTGAGAATGCATTTTTACGGGAACAGCTGCAAGCATTGACCGACCAAATCGAAGCGGTGAAACAAGACGTGCTCGAAGAGGGCGCGAAACATATCCGCGGTAAAGAAAACACGATCCAGAAGATGAAAGAGCTCGAGCGGGAAGTCCGGCAGGCGAAAGCGAACGCTGACAAGTGGCGAAAAGTTGCCGCGAGCGAGAAAGCGAAGCGGGAGACGGTCGAGACCGAACTCAAACGGATCCAACAGATCGTGGAGCGCGCGAAAGCGATCCCGGTCGCCGGCAAGCTCGTCGCCAAGATCGAACGGGAAGGGCAATCGTCATGAGCGGGTACGAGGAGCAGTTGGCAGCGGTCCAGGCCGAGAAGAAGGCGTGGACACGCAAGGTCGATGAACAGTTTCAACCGTTGCGCCTCCCGACTTTCTTAGAAGGTCCGACCGTGCGCGGCGTCAGCGTCATCGTCGCCTCGCACGACTCGGTGGAACTGCTGAAGGCGTGTCTCGCCTCGCTCGAACGTCAGACGCTTCAGCCGCTTCAGCCGTCGCTCGTCGAATGGGTGCTCGTCTTCAACGGGCCGAACCGACAAGCGCTCCATGATGCGAGCCTGTCTTACGGGAAAGACGTCACCGTCCATCGCCTGCTCGAAGAAGAGGCGAACGTCGGCATCGCCCGCAACCGCGGGCTCGACGCCGCGACCCGTCAATACGTGACGTTTTTGGACGAGGACGACACGCTGAGCGAATCGTACTTGGAAGCGCTGTTCGCACGGGCGCTCCCGGACCGCATCGTCATCGCCGACATTCAAGATCGCGACCCGGAAGGCAAACCGCTCACGTCACCGCTCCATCGCGAGTTTTTACGTCTCGCCGGTCAGGACTGGGCGTATGAGCAGATGTCACAGCTGTTGACGTTGAACGCCTGTAAGCTCGTCCCGACCGTCTACGCGAAACGCACGGCGTACGAGCCGAGCTTAAAGAGCGGGGAAGACGTCGTCTACTTCTCGACGTTGTTCGCCACGTTCACACCGCGCGTCGAGCTACTCGCGCCGGACACCGAGGCGATCTATTATCGGCAAGTGCGGGAACAGTCCGTCTCGAGGCAGGCGCAGAGCCACGACTTCTCGGTCCGCCAACGGATGGCGGTCATCGAGGCGCTGAATGCGTTGCTCGACCAGGCGGACGAGTCGACGCGGCGGTTGATCGAACGGAAAATCGACGCCCAGACGTCGATGATGAGTTTGTATTACCGGGACGCGGCGGACGAGCGGGCGACGATTCGCGACCTCGTCGCCGAAGCCGGACTGTCGTACTTCTCATACAGCGTGTTGAACCAGCACGCCGCATCGAGCGGTGTCGTCATCGGCGACAAGCTCGAACGAGCGGATGCGCTCATCGCGACGTATCCGGACACGGCCGTCATCCGTGTCTACTTATTGAACCCGTACACGCGCGCCAAATTAAAAGAAGTCGTGACCGATGATCAGTTCCGTCGCTTGACGTTCGCAAACGTTTCCGTCTCGAATTGGTCATTATTGCCTGAAGTTTGCTATAGTGTAGGGGATGTGCGTGCGGCAGCGCTCAGTACGGAGTATCTACTCGGTACGAACGTACGAGCGGTTCGCCCGGTATAATCCCGTTTTGTCATGAAAATGTAATTGCTTAATAAATCGTATCAGGAGTATAATGGGTTTGATTTTTGGTAAAATCCTAAACAATATGAAATGTTAAGTAATATTCAGTGACACCTGTCACTAATCTATGGAGGTAAGCTCAACTATGAAAGTATGTACGATCGGATTAGGATATATTGGACTCCCAACGTCAGCGGTCTTCGCCCAATACGGCGTCGACGTCATCGGTGTGGACATTCATCAGTCAGTTGTCGATAAATTGAACCGTGGCGAAATCCACATCGAAGAGCCAGGCCTCGGAGACGTCGTCAAAGACGTCGTCGCGAAAGGCAAGTTCCACGCATCACTTGAACCAGAAAAAGCAGACGCGTTCATCATCGCCGTCCCGACACCAAACAACGATGACGAGCACAAATCGTGTGACCTCACGTACGTGCTTGAAGCGACGAAACGCGTCCTTCCATATGTCGAGAAAGGCAACGTCATCATCGTCGAGTCGACGATCGCACCACGTACGATGGACGACCATGTCAAGCCACTCGTCGAAGCGGCAGGCTTCACAGTCGGCGAAGACATCTTCCTCGTCCACTGCCCGGAGCGCGTGCTCCCAGGTCAGATCTTGCATGAGCTCGTGTACAACAACCGCATCGTCGGCGGGATCACGCCTGACTGCGCGGAAGCCGGTGCGAAAGTATACGGCACGTTCGTAAAAGGTGAGATCATCAAGACGGACGCGAAGACGGCTGAAATGTCGAAACTCATGGAGAACACGTTCCGTGACGTCAACATCGCCCTCGCGAACGAACTCGCGAAAGTATGTAACGCCCTCGACATCAACGTCCTCGACGTCATCGAGATGGCGAACAAACACCCGCGTGTCAACCTTCACAGCCCAGGACCAGGCGTCGGCGGACACTGCTTGGCAGTCGACCCGTACTTCATCGTGGCGAAACAACCTGAGCTCGCGAAGATCATCAAGCTCTCACGCGACACGAACGTATCGATGCCGGCTTACGTCGTCGAGAACGTGAAAAAGCTTGTTTCAGACCAGCCTGAGGCGAAAATCGCGGCATTCGGCGTGACATACAAAGGAAACGTCGACGACATGCGTGAAAGCCCAGCCGTCGAGATCATCGAGTTGATGCTCGAACAAGGCATGAACGTCGCCGTCCACGATCCACACGTCGAAGTCTCTTCGTCGAAACACTTCGACCTCGTGTCGAAAGAAGAAGCGATCAAAGATGCGGACATCGTCCTCGTCCTCGTTGACCACAACGAGTTCAAAGCGCTCGACTTCAACGAGTTGAACGCAGCAATGCGCCGTCCGATGATCTTTGACACACGTAACATCGTGAAGGCCGATGACAGCGACCTTGCGGTTGTCAACTACGGAAACTTGTACGAATACGTCAACGGGAAAGTGACGTTGGCCTAATCCGTTAGGTGCCCGCTATGATCAAAGCCTCGAAACAAGTATTCATCGAACTATGGGAGAGTCTCTATTTAATATTGAGACTCTCTCTATATGAAACGAAAAGTCGCTATTCGATGCAGTACTTCGGATACTTGTGGGAAATCATAACGCCGATCATTCAGATCGCGATTTATTGGCTCGTCTTCGGGTTCGGTCTTCGTGCGGGTCGAGACGTTGGTGATGTTCCGTTCCTTCCATGGCTCGTCTCAGGAATCGTGCCATGGTTCTTCTTTGGACCGGCCATCGTCAGTGGTTCTCGATCCGTTTTTTCGAAGATCGCACTCGTCTCGAAGATGAGTTTCCCGATCAGCACGATCCCGGCGTACGTCATCTTGTCGGAACTGTACCGACACGTGGCGATGGTCGCGATCGCGTTCATCTTAATGATGGCGTTTGGCATCAGTGAAGGCTGGAACTTGTTGTTCTTGCCATACCTGCTCCTCAGTGCGCTCGCGTTCTTATACGCGTTCTCGCTGTTGACGTCGGCACTGGCCACGATAATCCGCGACTTTCAAAATTTGCTGTCACAAATTATTCGGATGATGCTTTATTTACTCCCTATCTTCTGGCAACCGACTGGAAAGCTCGAAACGATTCTCATGATTAACCCGCTCTACTATTTGGTGGAAGGGTACCGGTCGATGTTCCTCGGAACCGACTGGCTCATGCAGAACTTGGGCTACGGCCTCTATTTCTGGGGCTTCACGCTCGTGACGTTCTTGATCGGGTCGGCGATTCACGTCCGTTTCCGTCGCTACTTCATTGACTATATTTAAGGAGCGGTGACGTATGAGCTACCAAGTAAAGTTCGAAAACGTATCAAAACGGTACACGCTGTACCGGAAGCAAAGTGATAAACTGAAAGAAGTGTTGTTCAACCGGGCGAACGGGAAGCAGTTCTATGCGCTCCGCAACGTCACGTTCGAAGTCCCGCCCGGCGAAGTCGTCGGCATCCTCGGGATCAACGGCTCCGGCAAGTCGACGATGTCGAACTTGTTATCGGACGTCATCCCGCCGACCCACGGCAAGATCGAGCTGCGCGGCAAACCGTCGCTCATCGCGATCTCGTCAGGGCTGAACGGCAACTTGACGGGCATGGAGAACATCGAGTTGAAATGTCTCATGCTCGGGATGGACAAGCATCAAATCAAGGCGATCACCCCGGAGATCATCGAGTTCGCCGACATCGGCGACTTTATCGATCAGCCGGTCAAGACGTACTCGAGCGGGATGAAGTCGCGACTCGGCTTCGCCATCTCGATCAACATCGACCCGGACATCCTCGTCATCGATGAGGCGCTCTCGGTCGGGGACCAAACGTTCACCGACCGCTGTCTCGTCAAGATGAACGAGTTCAAAGACGAGGGCAAGACGATCTTCTTCATCAGCCACTCGGTGTCACAAGTCCGGCAGTTCTGTACGCAGGCGATCTGGCTCGAATACGGCGAGATCCGTGAGTACGGACCGGTCGACGAGGTCGCCGACGAGTATATGAAGTTCTTAAAATGGTTCCGCACGCTCGATTCGAAGCGCCAATCCGAGTTCAAGCAACAGAAGATGGCGCAGCGGACGACGATTGTCGACCAAAACGACGTCGGCGAGACGATCATCTTGCCGCGAAAACCCCTTAAAGGAGAATCTGTATGATTAAAGTTATGACCGTGTTCGGTACACGTCCTGAAGCAATCAAAATGGCTCCGCTCGTATTGGAGCTCAAACAACGTGAAGGGATCGAACCGATCGTCGTTGTCACAGCCCAACATCGGGAGATGCTCGACCAAGTTCTCCAGCTCTTCAAGATCACTCCAGACTATGACCTCGACGTCATGAAGAAGAACCAAACGCTCTTCGACGTGACGACGCGCGTCCTTCACGGGCTCGATGAAGTCATGAAAGAAGCGAAACCGGACATCGTTCTCGTCCATGGGGACACGACGACGACGTTCGCCGCGTCACTCGCCGCGTTCTACAACCAGATCGCGATCGGTCACGTCGAGGCGGGCCTTCGTACGTACAACAAGTACTCGCCGTACCCGGAAGAGATGAACCGTCAATTGACAGGTGTCATGGCGGACCTTCACTTCGCACCGACCGAGACGTCAGCTGAAAACTTGCTTCGCGAGAACAAGACGGAAGCAGACATCTTCGTCACGGGCAATACGGCGATCGACGCACTCAAGACGACCGTCCAAGACGGCTACGACAACGAGTTGTTGAACAAGATCACGGCAGAAGGCAAGCGTCTCGTCTTGCTCACGGCCCATCGCCGCGAGAACCTCGGCGAGCCGATGCGCAACATGTTCCGTGCCGTGCGCCGCTTGATCGAGAAGTATGACGATATCGAAGTCGTCTATCCGGTCCACATGAACCCGATTGTTCGGGAACTTGCCGGTGAAATTTTGAACGACCTCGACCGCGTCCACTTGATTGAGCCGCTCGACGTGTTCGATTTCCACAACTATGCGTCACGCTCACACCTCATCTTGACGGATTCGGGTGGCGTGCAAGAAGAAGCCCCATCGCTCGGCGTACCGGTCCTTGTCCTTCGTGACACGACGGAACGTCCGGAAGGTGTGGCGGCTGGCACGCTCAAGCTCGCCGGTGTCGAGGAAGAAGTCATCTTCGGCCTCGCCGATGAGTTGTTGTCAGACGCTTCGGCGCACCAATCGATGGCGAAAGCGTCTAACCCATACGGGGACGGGGAGGCGTCACGCCGCATCGTCGACGCAATCGTCGAACGCTTCACGCGTTGATGGCTTTAGACTGTCCCTCGGGGCAGTCTTTTTATTTTTCTAAGAGAGGAGGAACGTCATGCTCTTCAGTTCGACGATCTTTTTGTTTTGGTTTTTACCGATTGTCTTAATCCTTTATTATGTCTCGCCGCGCTTCTTGAAGAACACGGTGCTGCTCGTCGCGAGTCTCCTGTTCTACGCATGGGGCGAACCGATCTACACGGCGGTCATGCTCGCCTCGATCGTCATGAACTATGCGTTCGGCTTGCTCGTCGACAATAACCGTGACAATAAGAAGAAAGCGAAGTGGCTCGTCGCCGGCATGGTCGCCGGGAACGTCTTGCTCTTGTCCGTCTTCAAGTACACGAGCTTCATCATCGAGAACGTCAACGCCATCACCGGGCTCGAGCTGACTGACCCGAAAATCCCGCTTCCGATTGGGGTGTCGTTCTTCACGTTCCAAGCGATGAGTTACGTCATCGACGTGTACCGGAAAGACGGGAAAGTGCAGCGCAACCCGCTCGACCTCGCGCTCTATATCTCACTCTTCCCGCAGTTGATCGCTGGGCCGATCGTCCGCTATCAGACGGTCGCCGATGAGATTAACGACCGGAAAGAGACGATGGACGACTTCGCGAGCGGGATTCAGCGGTTCGTCATCGGGCTCGCGAAGAAAATGCTCCTCGCGAACAACGCCGGCTACGTCGCCGATCAAATCTTCTCGCAAAACGCGGGGGAGATGTCGATGGGACTCGCCTGGATTGGGATTATCGCGTACTCGCTTCAAATCTACTTTGATTTCTCCGGGTATTCCGACATGGCCATCGGGCTAGGGCGGATGTTTGGTTTCCACTTCCTCGAGAACTTCAACTATCCGTACATCTCGAGGTCGGTGTCCGAGTTTTGGCGGCGCTGGCACATCTCGCTCGGCAGTTGGTTCCGCGACTACGTCTACATCCCGCTCGGCGGGAACCGTGGCAGTGCGTGGAAGCTGTACCGTAACCTCGCCATCGTCTGGATTTTGACCGGCGTGTGGCACGGGGCGAGCTGGACGTTCATCGCCTGGGGTGCGTATTACGGGCTCTTCATCATGCTCGAGCGTGCGTTCCTCGGGGCGTGGCTCAAAGCGCTCCCGGCCCCGCTCGCGCATGCGTTCACGTTGTTCGTCGTCATCATCGGTTGGGTATTCTTCCGAGCGGACGACTTCCCGTACGCCCTCTCATACTTGTCGGCCATGTTCAATTTGAACGGGGCGCCGGTATGGGATAGCGAGGCGATGTTCTACTTCGTGCAGTACGGGGTCATCTTGGCCATCGCGATGATCGCGGCGACGCCGCTCCCGAAACTGTTCGGTGAGAAAGTGCTGCGCCTCGAACAGGACAGCAAGAAGCTGTGGGTCAACTATATGGCCGGCTTCATGCGGCTCGGCTTCATGGCGACGATCTTCATCTTCGCCGTGTCGTACATCGTCGCGAGCAGTTTCAACCCGTTCATTTATTTCCGGTTCTAAACAGAGAGAGCACTGTCCGCGATAGACGCGCCAGTGCTCTTTTTCTTTTCTCTTCGTTGCTTCACGTATTCAGTTGTTCATCCTTCTGGCGCCTTCGCTTTCCTAGGGCGAGCAGGGAGCCGCATCGCAACTTCGTTGCTGCTGGGTCTCCCTATGCTCGCTAATCCCTCAGGAGTCTCCGGCGCCACCGGATGAGCGACACGACATGTCCCACTGGAAGGGGATCTATGCGTAGACCGTCAGCGCCTCGAAGTCATTAGACAAAAAAAGACGAGCCTATTCGCAAACAGCGAATGGATTCGTCGAAATTCAATCATTCAATTTCTCATGGTAGAGCGGCACGAACTCGCCAAGGTTGACGTTATGGATGAACAAGACGACGTCGATGTCGTTTTGTTTCACGTACGTCTCGATTGACGACTCGTCGAAGTGACGGATGTCGATGACCGACAGATGACCGAAATGCTCCGGTAACAACGTCAGCATCGGGTTCGCATATGAGTCTTTCAAAACGAGCGCGCGCGTGTCATTTTTCGGTGACTCCTGATCCATCGTGATGAGCGGCCAATTGCGGTGGAGGAAGAGCGAGTACATCTCGGTGTACGTCTCCTCCGACTTGAGCGGCTTCTTGTTGATCAAGTTGCCACCGCACGTCTCGGAGCGGTTGTAGCAAATGTTGTTCGGCGTGTAGCCGGCTTTTGGCTCCATCCACTCGAACGTATCACCGTCTTTGACGTATTGGAGCGTCGTGCTGCGGGCGTATGATCCGTAATATGGACGCTCGTGTGTCTTCGTCCGCAGTTCGCCAAGTTTGAGCGGCTCACCGACGCCTTGGTGGTCGTCCGCAATCTGCTTCACCGTCTGCGCATAGGCGAGATAGGCACCGTGGATGTTCCAATGGTAGTCCGTCTTATAGAAGACGTCACTCAACGTGTCGGCCGTATTCAACGGTTTGCGGTAGTCCATGACCGTCAGCCCATCGACGGTCGCGAGGCCGTCCCGGACGTCTTTGAAGATCTTGGGCGCATCGTTGCCCATATAGTCCGGCATGTTCGGTCCGACGTCGACCATCGACGCCTTGTTCGGTGCGAGCCCGAAATAGACGTCGACGCCGGACTGTTGCATCGACTGTGTGAACGTCGACAAGTCGTCGAGCAACGTCGCCGTGTCGACTCCTTCTTTCATCGGAGATTCCATCGTCCCGTCGGCCGAGACGTAAATACCGTTCTTCACCGTCTGGAGGAACAAGTCTTTCGATAAGAACGCATGGAGGCTGATCCAGCTGTCGCGGTTGACGACGTGGTCGGTCACGTACGCCTCGACGCTCTTCATGTAAGCACCGGACATGACGTTTTCGACCGAGAGCTCGACCGGCGGACCGGCGAGCTTACGGTTCTCCATGTCGGACACTTCGCGTTTCTCTGACGTGAGCGTCAAGTAGGCCCCGCCGATCAAGAAGGCGAAAAAGCCGAGAATCAACAGGCTATGGAGGACGATCGTCGTCCCTTTATGTCGCGTCTCGCGCCGTTGCCGCATGCGGTCATCGGGCGCTCGGTTTACGTTTTGCATCATCGGTACTCCTTCGATTTAAATTAATCCGATACCCATTCTACCATATATTTGCTTTAGCTACTGTAACAAAGACGTATCAGTCGAATGATATAATCATTCGTAAAGGCAGGTGCAGACGATGAAACGACAACCAGACGGCACGTATCGATACGTCCTCATCCTCGGGGCGAAAGTGAACGGGATCAAGCCATCGAAAGCACTCCGGCATCGGATCGAGGTGGCGGCAGCTTACGCGACGCGTTTCCCGCACGTCGAGCTGATCGCGACAGGCGGACAAGGGCCGGACGAAGGGATGGCCGAGGCGCTCGTCATCAAGCGGGAACTCATCGCCCGCGGTGTCAGCGAGGAGCGAATTCACGTTGAGGCCGCCTCGACGTCGACGTATGAGAACTTTCTCCTTAGCCGCGTGATTTGGGATGGGGAACCGGGGCTCACCGTCGTGACGAACGATTTCCACGTCCGCCGGGCCCGGCTCGTCGCACGTCTCTACTTCGGGCTGAAGACGGACGCGCTTTATGCGTTGACACCGGCTTCGGTCAAGCCGAAATACGTTATCCGCGAACAGCTCGCCTACATCAAGCTGTTCCTCAACTACATGCGCTGGAAGTGGCGCCCATGAAAAAATGACCTAGCAGCCGCTAGGTCATTTGTCGTTCATACAGCCGATCTCGTCTTCGAGCATCCGACCGAACGCCTCGGCGCCATCGATCGTCAAATGGACACCGTCGCCTTCGAAATAGTCGCCTTTGCCGGCGGACGCCGCGTGCCAATCGAGCAGCGAGACGTTGTCGCGCTGTTCGCTCGCGCGGGCGAGCTTATCGTTCACTTCCTGCTCCCACGGACGCGGGACGCGCGTATTGATCAAGTAGACGTGGTCGGCGCCCGCGAACTGGTCGAGGAGCGTCTCGAGTTGTTCCGTCTTGAAGGCGCCGTTCGTCCCGAGATGGAGGAAGACGACGTGTCCGGACGTGTTATACGCCCCGTGCTTGGCGGCGACGTCTTGGGCGTCCCGTACTTGGCGGCCGAGCTCGGCGTCGATTTCGAGGTTCGGGAACGCATTTCCGAGGTATTCGTTTAACCCGAGAAGTACCGAATCGCCGATGGCGAGCGCCGGCGGACACGAGTCGATCGGCCGCTCGGCTTCTGTTTCTTCAGGCGGTGGTTCTGGTGCCGGATTCGGTTTGACGACCGGGATCTCTTCAGTCCGCTCGTTCGTCCCGCTGAACGCGAGAATCGTCAAGTTGCCGATGAGGACGAGCGAGAGGGCGGTCGCGACGCTGACGGCAGCGATCCGTCCGGGCGACATGACGGGACGAAACGATTGAAGCACCCCTTTGAAACCGTGACGGCGCACCGGAGTCTCGATCCAGCGATACGACAGCTCGGCGATGACGAGCGTCAATGCGACTTGGGCGAGCGCGCGGAACAGTTCGAACGTGCCGATTTGCTCGATCGGTGTCGTCAAGATGATGACCGGATAGTGCCATAAATAGATACCGTACGTCCTGGTCCCGATCAAGCGCAGCCACTCGCTGCCAAACAGACGGGACCAGACGGTCGACGGGTGAGCCGTCGCGGCGATCAAGACGGCTGATGCCAACGCGACGAGCAAGAACCCGCCGTAGTAGAGGAACGTGCCATACGCGCTCGCACGCGTCATGACGATGAGGAGCGTCGCGAACGCCACTGCGCCCCCGATGTTCAAGATACGCCGGCCGACGTCCGGCATGTCGTGCTTGAACGCGTCCGGCCGCCAGCCGAAGGCGAGGACGGCTCCGATGAGGAGGGCGAACAGACGCGTGTCCGTCCCGTAATACACCCGGCTCGGATCGACGCCTGGTGTGAAGCTGACCGCCATCCAGAGCGCCGAGGCGAACAACGTCACGCCGACGACTTGAAGGAAACGACGCTTCGACTTCAAACCGAAAAGGAGAAGGAGCGGCCAGACGAGGTAGAACTGTTCCTCGATCGACAGCGACCATAAGTTTTGGAGCGGTGACGGCTTGCCGAAGCTCTCAAAGTACGACACGTCGTGGAAGACGTACCACCAGTTGTTCACGTAGACGAGCGCGGCGAGCGTGTCTTGCCGCACCGTATTGAGCAGATCCGGTTCGAACAGCCAAACGACCGTCATGACAACGGCAAGCATGAAGACGAGCGCCGGCAACAGACGGCGGAACCGGGCGACGTAGAACTTCTTCAAGTCGAGCCGTCCTTTGACCGCCCATTTGCGCAACAGGATGCCGGTGATCAAGTAACCGGACAAGACGAAGAAGACGTCGACCCCGAGAAAGCCGGCGGTGATGTATGGTGTGTTCAAATGAAACAAGATGACGGCCAGGACGGCGAACGTGCGCAGTCCGTCGAGGCCTGGCATATATGTGTGTGAGTGGCGCAACGGTTGCATGCTCCCACTTCCTTTCGTACGTTTCCCTATTGTTTAAAGAAAGATATCTTTTAGTATAGCGAGACGTGCCCTAGAAAAAGTTTCAAAGGATTAACATTTTTCTAAAAGAAGTGGAGAAAAACAGGGAATCAAAAAAGGACCTTGAAAGGTCCCATTCGTTACAGCATCCCGATAATCGTCCCGCCGATGACACCCGCGATGACGAGCGCCCACGGCGGCAGTTTCCAATAGGCGATCATGACGAACAAGAGAGCGGCGAAGACGAAGTCGACGACGCCGTTCACTGTGCTTGTGAAGATCGGTTGATAGAACGCTGCAATCAAAATCCCGACGACGGCCGCGTTCACCCCGATGAGGGCACCGCCGACTTTCGGATTGCGACGGAGCGCGTTCCAGAACGGGAGCGCCCCGAGGATCAAGAGGAACGCCGGTAAGAAAATCGCGAACGTCGCGAGCAGTCCACCCGGTACACCATTGATGACGGTCCCGAGGTACGACGCGAACGTGAACAACGGTCCCGGTACGGCCTGGGCCGCCCCGTAACCGGCAAGGAACGCCTCTTCGCTCAAGAAGCCGGCTGGGACGAGTTCGCGCTCAAGGAGCGGCAAGACGACGTGACCACCGCCGAAGACGAGCGCGCCGGCCCGGTAAAAGCTGTCGAAGAGGGCGATCGATTGGCTCTCGATCGTCTCGCGCAAGATCGGCAAGATGACGAGGAGCGCACCGAACAGGCTGAGCAGTACCGCACCGAGACGTTTCGACAACGGGAACGTCGCCGATTTGACGTCCAAGTTCTGTGGCTTGAACATCAAGAATCCGGCCACGGCGGCAAGCAAGATGACGAGCACTTGGCTATACGCCGTCTGGACGAGCAGGGCGCCGGAAAGGGCGAAAAAGGCGATCGTCCGTGTCTTCGCGTCCGGTGTCAGTTTGCCAGCCATGCCGAGGATGGCGTGGGCGACGATGGCGACGGCGACGACTTTCAAGCCGTACAACCAGCCGGCATCCGACACGTCAAGCCCTGATAGTAATAGGGCGAACAAGATGAGCGCGATGACCGACGGGGCGGTGAAGCCGATGAACGAGGTGATGCCGCCGAGGATTCCGCCCCGGACGATGCCGATGCCGATCCCGACTTGACTGCTTGCCGGTCCCGGCAAGAACTGGCAAAGGGCGACGAGGTCGGCGTACGCCTTCTCATCGATCCATTTCCGCCGTCTGACGTATTCCTCGTGGAAATAGCCGAGGTGGGCGATCGGTCCGCCGAACGACGTCAAACCGAGCCGGGTCGAGACGAACAAAATCTCAAGTAACGTCTTTAGCGTCACGCGTTGTTTTTCCATGTGTTTCACTCCTTGATTTCTTTAAATAGTTCGTACGCTTTTTGACGGGCTTCCGCCAAGACGACGAGACCTTTGTCGGTCGTCGTGTAGTTTTTGCGGATATGGCCGTCGACGTTCTCGTTTGAACGTACCAATAGCCCGTCCTTCTCCATCCCGTGCAAAATCGGGTAGAGCGTGCCCGCACTGATGGTGTAGCCGTGTTCCCGGAGCTCTTCGACCATCCAAGCCCCGTACACCGGGTGTTCCGACGCATGGTGCAAGATGTGGATATGGATGAAGCCGAGGAACAGTTTCCTAAGGATGCGGTCTTCCATCATCATCAACTCCTTGAAATCGAATTCCGATATCGGATATCGATGTCATTTTAACAATTGAATCGATTCGAGGCAACGGCTGGAGTGCATATTTACATAAACTTAATGTGCGCATATTCGCATGAATCAATTCGGAAAATATAGGGAATTTATCGAAAATGAGGTAAACTGAGTAGTAGATATGACTATGTAGGAGGGAATGACGTGACAGAACGCGACCAGACGCAATACCAATCCTTGTTGCGCCATATGCCCCAAGGCTACGTCGAGTTCAAAGTCGTTTATGACGAGACCGGCGAACCGGTCGACTATGAGTTTTTCGAAGTGAACGCTGCCTTCGAGAAGATCATGAAAGCGAAACGCGAGCAGTTCCTCGGCGGCCGCATCACCGACAAACTGAAAGACTTCGAATACAGCGAGCGGGAATGGATCGTCCAAGTCGCCCGGGCGGTGAGCAGCGGTGAGGCCATCACGTTCGAGCATTTCTCGCGCCGCAACAAAGCGTGGTATGAGCTGTCCGTCTTCAGTGAGCGGCCCGGCTACGTGTCGACGCTCTTCAACGATATCACCCCCCACGTGCAAGAGAACAACGCGCTCAAACAGCTCGTCAACGTCTCGCATCGTTTCGTCGCGACGGGGCGGGACTTGCTCATCAACCAACACTTCCTCGACCAGATCCGCGACTTCACAGGTGCGAAGGCGGTGACGCTCAACTTGATGAACGAGGACGGTGCGTCGTACTCGACGGTCGCCTTGTCCGGCATCGACGAATTGCTCGAGCGGAGCCTCGACGTGCTCGGTTTCCACCCGGTCGGGAAGAAGTGGCCGATGACGGAGAAGCGGCGCGAATTGCTCGAAGCGGAAAGCCCGCTCGTCTTTGACGAGATCGGGCCGCTCATCGACGGGGCGCTCCCGAAGCGGCTCGTCAAAAACATTTTACGCATCTTTGACCTCGGTCAAGTCGTCCTTTTCAAAATCGAGAAGGACGGTGTGTTTTACGGTGACTTGACGATTGTCATGCAAGGACAAAAACGGGCGAGCCGGCTCGGCCTCGTCGAGCTATATATCGTCCACATCCTCGAACAGATGACGAAAGCTGATCAGCAAGTCGGCGAGGCGAAAGACTCGATGTTCGAAGGGTTCGCCACGGTCGACCTCGAGTGTATCATGTCGCTCCATAAACGCGACATCCTTCACTTGAACAAACCGTGGGAGCGCGTGCTCGGCTTCCCGCTCGAAGAACTCGAGAACATGGACTTCATCGGGCTCGTCCACCCCGACGACGTCGAGAAGACGGAACACGCCTTCGCCGAGCTCGACACGGCGCGCGAACTGTACCGGTTCGTCAACCGTTACCGGACGGTGGATGGCGATTACCGCTCGATCGAGTGGCATTGCAAAGTACAAGGCAGTTACATCTATGCCGTCGCCAAAGACGTGACCGAGCGGGTCCAGCTCGAGGAAGAGCTGGCCGAGCGGGACCGTCTGTTGACGAAGCTGTCCGATCAAGTGCCGGGTGCGATCTACCAGTTCGAGCGCCGGCCGGACGGGTCGTTCAGCTTCCCGTTCTTTAGCCGCGGGTTCGAGGTGTTGACCGGTGTCACGCCTGAACAGGTCGATCAAGACGCAGGCCTCGTCTTCACGAAAATCCATCCCGACGATTATCCGAACGTCATGGCGACGATCGACGAGTCGTACCGCAACTTGACGATTTGGGACGCCGAGTTCCGCGTCATCATGCCGGACGGGCGAACGACTTGGATTTTAGGCTCGTCCCGCCCGGAAAAACTTGCGGACGGACACGTGCTTTGGCACGGCTATATCGGGGACGTGACCGAGAAGAAGAAGTACGAGATGGAAATCGAATATTTGAGTTATCACGACCAGTTGACCGGTGTGAAAAACCGGCGCTACTTCGATGAGGCGCTCATCACGTACGACGACCCGGCGTATTACCCGCTCGCGCTCATCGTCGTCGACGTCAACGGTTTGAAGCTGACGAACGACGCGTTCGGCCACCTCGTCGGGGACCGGTTGTTGATCGAGGCGACGAACATTTTGAAACGAGAGATCCGCGGCAAAGATACCGTCGCGCGCATCGGTGGCGACGAGTTCGTCCTGATTTTGCCGCAGACGTCACCGCGCGAGGCGAAACAATTGTCGGACCGGTTGAACCGGCTGTTCCATGAGCGGTCGATCGAAGGGTTGCCGATCTCGGCCTCGTTCGGGGAAGCCGTGAAGATCGATGAGACGATGTCGATCGTGGAAGTGTACAATTTGGCGGAAGACCGGATGTATCATCATAAAGTGTCCGAGAAACAGAGCCGCCGTCATCACTCGATCCAGCTCATCATGCGGACGCTTTACGAGAAGATCCCGCGTGAAGAGGCGCACTCCGAGCGGGTCGCCGCACTCGCCGGGAAGCTCGGCGAGGCGATGGGCTTCACGAGCTCGGAAGTGAGCGAGTTGAAGACGGCCGCCGTCTTGCACGACATCGGCAAAGTTGCCATCAGCAACGAGATTCTCGACAAGACGGGACCGCTCTCTGAGGCCGAATGGCGCGAAATCAAGAGGCACCCGGAAGTGAGTTACAATATTTTGAGCACCGTGCCCGAATACGGGGTGCTCTCGGAGATCGTGCTCGCGCATCATGAGCGTTGGGACGGGAAAGGCTACCCGAAAGGGGTGAAGGCGTACGACATCCCGCTCGCCTCGCGCATCATCTCGATCGCCGACACGTTCGACGTCATGGTGACCGGCCGCCCGTACCGTCAGGCGAAGACGATCGACGAGGCGCTCAAAGTCATCCGCGAAGAAGCGGGCAAACAGTTCGACCCGATGCTCGTCGACGTGTTCTTCGAGAAAGTCGTGCCGACGCTGCAACAATGAAAAACGAGACGCCCCGAACTTGGGGGCGTCTCGTTTTGTCATGTCGTGAGCGGCTTTTTTTTCAAGAACAGGACGGTGACCGCAAAGAGGACGCCGGTCATCGCGACGAGGACAGCGAGCGACAAGAGCGGGAACTTGCCGGCGTACATGTCGGCGACGCCCGCATTGAACCAATACGTCGGAAGCAGCCGGCCGACGACTTTGAGGGAATCGGGGAGCCACGCGAGCGCGATGAAGGCTCCCCCGGTGATTGCGGCCGCCATCGTCACGGAGATTTGCCAAATGTTCGCCTTCTCCCGGTTCGACGCGGCGACCGCGATGAGCGCCCCGATCGCGAGACAACTGCCCAAGTAGGCGATGAACAAGAGCGACAGGACAGGCAAATGTTCGATGATGTCGTCCGCATAGAGGACGGCGCTGAAAGCGAGGAGCATGAGCACATAAAACAAACCGACCGCGAAGAATGATAAGGCGAGCGAGCCGACGTACCGGCGCGGCGTGATCGGAGCGGCGAACAGACGTGAATAAATCGACTCGTCCCGGTCGTCGGCGACGAACAACGGGATGAACTGGAGGAACGCCGACATCATGACGAACGACAACAAGCCGAGGAACGCTTGCGTCCGGGCGGTCGTCGTGACGCTCTCTTGAAACGGTTCGCTCGAGACGGTATAGCCTCGTTCCGTTTCTCGGTCGGCGAGCGTTTGAAAACCGGTCTCGTCATACCCGCTCGCGATGAGGAGTTGACGTTCCCGCGACAAGTGCGCGTTCAACGCCTGTTCGATGAGGGCGGCGTCACTCCCTTCTGTCGCGGAGAACGACAGCCGGGGCGTCTCGCCTTGTAACATCGACTCGGTGAAACGTTCCGGGATGACGAGGACGATGTCTTGCCCTTCTAAGAACGTGTCTTCTTCGGCGGTCGTCTCGAGCCGTGTCACCGGGCCGAACCGTTCGGCTTCAGCGATGAGCCGTTCGGCGATGATCCCGCCGTCCCGGTCGAGGATACCGATCGAGGCGCTGAGCGTCGACGTCGAGTTGAAGAATGACAAGACGAGGGCGAAGCCGAACATCGCCACGAACGTGAACACCCACAGCCCTTTCTTCCGGAGCATCCGCTTGGCGACATGTCTAAACAGCACCACGGCGCGTCACCCCTTTCCAGAGCAAGAGACTGAGTGCGATAAGGACGAGGACGTGAAGCGAGAGCCAGCCGAGGCTTTGCCAAAACAAGGACACGTCACCGCCGCGCAGCAAAATCGCCAACAGGCCGTCCCGCATGAAGATTGGCATGAAGACGTAGCGGGCCCACGGCGCGTACGCGAGCGTCACTTGGTCGAAGCCCGGGACGTAACCGCCCGAGAGGATCATGATGATGGCGACGAAACCGTTGACGATCGCGTCTTTCGTCGAGTAGGCGAGACGCGGCAAGCTCGAGATGAAGAAGCCGAACGCCGTGCCGTACAAGGCGAGCGCGAACCAGCCGACGAGGAGCAACTCGAGTCGCGCGTAGTCGAGCGAGAAGCTCCGATAGACGAAGTGGCTGAACCAGAACACGAGCACGAGCTGAAGGAAGATGAGCGTGTACCGGCTCACCGTGCGGGCGAGCCGATAGTCGATCAACCGCACCGGGGCGGCTTGGATGCGGAGATAGCTCCCGCGCATCGGTCGCTCTTCGTTCAACATCCCCGTGATATAGAAAGCCCCGAACAGCGCCGTCATGATGGAAATCGTGACGGTGAAGTATTCGAGCGATGTCGGGGTGCGGCCGGATAAGTCGATACTCGTGCTGTCGAGGAACGCGGTGCTCTCGAACGGAGCGGAGACGCCCGCTTCGGCGAGCACGATCTGTTGGTTGGCGATGGCCGTGTATTGCGTGAGCACCGCCTCGAGGACGTCGAACTCGACCGTCGTCGGTTCCTCGTATAAGAGCGTGACGTCCGCACCATCGAGCTGGAGGATGACGTCGGCGTCCCCGTCGTTCACGGCCTGTTCAGCCTCGGCGACCGAGTCGTACCGGTTTAGCGTGAGAAAGGCGCTCAACTCATCCGACGTGAGGAACGATTCGAGCGGGGCCCGATATTCCTCGGTCGACGTCTCGACGTAGGCGACGTCCGTGACCGGGAGAGAGAACTCGGTGCTGAAGATGGCCGACAGCATCGTCCCGAGTCCGAAGATGAGGACGATCGGGAAGAGGAGCATCCAAAAGAGCGTCGACCGGTCACGGAGCTGTTGTTTGACATCGTATTTGATGAACGTCCATGTCTTCATCGTCATCACTCCCGGAGCGTCTTGCCGGTCAAGGCGAGGAAGACGGTGTTCAACGACGGCCGGTCGACGGTGATCGAGGTGAAGCGGACGTGTTCCGCATGGAGCGCATCGAGCAGCGGGGCGAGCGGGGTGTCTTTCTCGAGCGACACCTCGAGGAACGGTTCATGGTACTCGACCTTCCGCACCCGTTCGAGCGACTCGAGCTTCGCGAGGAGGCCCGGTGTGAGCGCGTCGACTTTGATCCGTGCCGTCTCGAGCGTCATGACGCGGTCTTTCAACTCATCTTGCGTCCCTTCGGCGATGATCTTCCCTTCGTCGACGATGGCGACACGGTCACAGAGGAGCTCGACTTCCTCCATGTAGTGGGACGTATAGATGATCGTCGCCCCGCGCCGGTTCAGCTCGCGGATGTTCTCGAGAATCGTGTTCCGCGACTGCGGGTCGATGGCGACGGTCGGTTCGTCCATGAAGATGAGTTCGGGCTCATGGACGATGCCACAGGCGATGTTGAGACGACGAAGGAGCCCCCCGGACAGTTCCGGCGGACGTTTCTTCTGGTGGCTGCTCAGTTCGACGAAGTCGAGGGCGGCCGCGGTTTTGCGCTTCGCCTCGTCGGGCTTGAACCCGTACAGTTCGGCGAAAAACTGGATGTTCTCGAACACGGTGAGTTGATCGTAGACGGAGACGTGCTGCGGGACGATGCCGACACGCTGTTTGATGGCGAGCTCGTCTTTTGGCATCACTCGGTCAAAGATGCGAATGGAGCCGCTGTCGGCCGGATACAAGTTGAGCATGACGGAGATGGCGGTCGTCTTGCCGGCGCCGTTCGGACCGAGCAGGCCGAACAACGCCCCTTCTTCGACGTGGAGGGAAAAGTCGTCCAAGGCGACCGTTTCCCCGAACCGCTTCGTGACGTGATCGAGTGCGATGATGGACACGATAACGCAACTCCTTTCAAGTGGAAACCCATACAGAGATTTGTTCCCGTTTGCAGGGATTTTGAACGCCTTGTCGAATGAAAAACAATAGTCGGAGTATTCAGACAACTATTGGAAGACGAAGTGAGGGATCGGCATGAAAGGTTGGCAGTTCAATAAAGAAGAATCGGCGGAGAAATTCCCCGACGAGATGGCGTGGTCGTTGTTTTGTACGGTCGAGCCGAAACGGATGGATACGACGCTCCCGTTTTATTATGACGAGTCGGTGTTCCGGTTTTCGAACGGAAGCGAGTCGTTCTATTTCAAAGTGTCCCCGAGCTATCACGAATTCGAGGTGAACGTCAAAGACGAGCGCGGCGAGCTGCTCTATTACCAACTGCTCCGCACCGTCGGTAAAGTTGAAGTGCTCGAGGACCGTCGTGACCACGGGGAACTGTTGATCGTCATGAGCGAGGACCGCGAACGCACGGTGACGACGATCGAGCTGACCGTCCGACCGCGATTCCGCGTCCTCGTCAAAGAGCACTATGTTTGAGTTTTCCTCACAGTGGTACATGAATTAGACATGACACCACAAGGAGGACATCACACATGAGTAAAGACGGATTGAACAAAAAAGTTGATGGATTGATTGATAAGGCGGCAGGCAAAGCGAAAGAAGCGGCCGGCAAGGCGACGGATAACCGTTCGCTCGAGCGTGAAGGGAAGAAAGACCAAGTGAAAGGCACGGCAAAAGAAAAGACCGGCCAGGCGCAGCAGAACCTGGACAGTCTGAAAAACGATCGTCGTTAAGTTGAACGGGCTCCCGCAGAGCCCGTTTTTCATTTAGTCAAAAATACTTGGACGTGAATTGTCTGACCTTGCGCATTTTTCGCCGCACCGACCCCGAGGTGGGTGAAGCGGGCGTTCAAGATGTTGGCACGGTGCCCGCTCGAGTTCATCCAGGCCCGGACGGCCGCAGCCGGATCGCTTGAGGCCATATAGATGTTCTCGCCCCAACCGCGATAGCTGACGTTATAGGCGTCGAGTGTGTCACCCGGGCTCCCGTTCTCACGGAGCTGGTGGGAGAACTGACCCGTGCGCGCCATCTCGTCGGCCCGGACTTGGGCGACACGGTTCGCTTCCGCCGAGGCACCGAGAACCGACAGACCGGCCGCCTGGCGTTCCTTGTTCGTCTCGCTCAAGACGGACACGGTCGTAGGTGCGGTGAACGTGACGTGTTTCGCCATCAAGTAGCCCGTTTGCGTCCCGACTTTCACTTTGTACCAACGGGTCGGACCGGTGTAGCGGTAGCTGATCGTCTCGAACTTCGTGCCTTGGCGGAGGAAGGCGAGGTTCGACGAGACGGTCGAGGCGCCCGACTTCAAGTACACGCTCGATGGCGCGACATATGCCGTCTGTTTATAAGCGACCTCAGCCGTCGACAGCTTCACGTAGGCGGCAGGGACGTAGGCGAACCCGGCGCCCCATTGAATCTTGTACCACGGCGTGCCGTTGACGTTGAACGACGTCCGCACCGTCATCGTGCCGTTCCGGGGAATCAGACCGAGCCGGGCGGCCGAGAGGGACGGCGTCTTACGGACCGGCAGTTGACTGATGCCGGTGACGCTCCCTTTCGTGTTGACGGCGGTTTCCGTATAAGCGGCCTCGACACTTGCCGGTTCGAGCGGAAGTGGGGACGTCGACGGGGTGAACGTGAGCGTCGCCGCGAGAGCGGCGGATGTGAGGAGTGCGATTGGTTTTTTCAAGGGGATGGCTCCTTTTCGAATAATCTATCCTTATAATATATTGAAGAGGGGATTAGTGGGTATTACCATTTCGTTACAAAACAGGCAGGCTCAGATGAGCCTGCCTCGTCTTCATTTATACAACAAATATTCTTTCCGAATCGGTAAGAACGCGTCACGCTCGGCATCGACTTTCGCCATGATTGCCTCGAGCGGCTCGCCGGCGAGGATCATGTCCTTCACGTAGGTGTTCCCGGTCAACTTCGTGATGAAGTCGTTCGCGAGGAACTCGAACTCGTCCGGATACAAGTCGTGGGCCGTCTTCACCATGGCGATGCCGGTCTTGACCGCTTCGAACTTCGTCGGCTCGGTGACGTACACTTCGACGCCGTGCGACAGTTTGCCCGCGTTCTTCGAGAACGTCGGCGTGAACGAGGCGGCGCGGAACGTGACGCCAGGAAGGTCGAGGTCGTTCAACGTCTTGGCGTACTCATGTGCTTTGATATACGGTGCACCGATCAACTCGAACGGCTTCGTCGTGCCGCGACCTTCCGATAGGTTCGTCCCTTCGAATAGCCCGGTCGCCGGATAGACGTTGACCGTGTCGGTCGTCGGCATGTTCGGTGACGGCATGACGAACGGGAGGCCCGTGTCCTCATACAGCATCGAGCGTTTCCAGCCTTTCATTTTGACGACCTCGAGGTCAGCTTGAATCTGATACTCCGTGTTGAACAAGCCGGCGAGTTCGCCGACGGTCATACCGTGTTTGAGCGGGATCGGATAGAGGCCGATGAAGCTCGAGTAGGCCGGGTCGAGCACAGGTCCGTCGACACGGAGACCGCCTTGCGGGTTCGGCCGGTCGAGGACGATGAACGGGATGTCGTTCTCGGCTGCGGCTTCCATCGCGTACGCCATCGTGTAAATGTACGTGTAGTACCGTGTGCCGACGTCTTGGATGTCGAAGACGAGCACGTCGACGTCCGCAAGCATCTCCGGTGTCGGTTTCCGCGTCGCCCCGTATAGACTGTAGACGGGGAGGCCGGTCACTTCATCGATATACGAGCTGACAGTGGCCCCGGCCTGGGCGTCACCGCGCACGCCGTGCTCCGGACCGTAGAGCGCCGTCAGTTCGAAGCTGTCCGCGTTGTGGAACAAGTCGACGATGCTCGTCATCGACGAGTCGACGCCGGTCGGGTTCGTGATCAAGCCGACGCGTTTGCCGTCGAGTAGTGATGTGTCGGCCATGAGCCGTTCGACCCCGAGCTCGACTTTAGGCTTCTTCGGCACAGATTTCGCGTCCGTCTCGAGCATGACGAGCGACGAGGTGATGAGCGTCAAGGCGGCGACGCCTCCAATCCATTTCTTCATAACAATTCCTCCTTCATAAAATGTAAGCGCTTTACTAATTTAGTTGAAGTGTAACATTCTGTATTTTTAATTCAATATAATTTAATAAAAATAGGAAATTTTATTTCTTAAATTGGTTCAGATTACCTAAAAAAAGAGCCAGACGTGTGAGCGTCTGACTCCTGTTTCTTAGCGGACGGACAACGCCTTCCAGCCAGTCGCGCCCATGACGGCGCTCACTTGTGATTTCGAGATCACAAGGCGGCCGCGGTACGGGTCGTTGATGTAGAGGTTGGTTTTGTCGTAGCCTGTCGCGAGCATAACGTGATAGTTCAAGAAGCCGGTGAACTTCTGGTTCGATGTCGTGTACCAGTTGAAGTGACCGTACGGCGTCTTAAAGTCGACGCTCGCCCAGACGATGACCGGGTTACCCATCGCCAGCTCGCGCTCGATCGAGGCGAGCCCTTGCCCGGTGAGATCTTTCACCGGACGATATTTGCTCGAGAAGCCAATCATCCCTTTCGGATAGATGCCATAGTTCCGATACTTGCCGAGCGTGCCTTTCGGGTCGCCGGTGAACATGACGTTCGGGTCGACCCAGCGGTACAACCGATTCTCATAGCGAGCGTTCCACATGCTTTTCGGCATCTCTCGATAGAGCGTCTCGGCGCTGACGAGCCGTCCTTTCTTCTCGAGCGCCATTTTGAGCGAGAAGAACTCGCAGCCGGACGGATAACCCATCTGGAACTGACGATAGAGCGGGACGTTCATCTTGTAGACGGATAAGGCAGGGGCATAGGCGCCGCGGCTGCCGAACGTGGCGTTGCCGACGCGCTTGTTTTTATACATGACCCCGGACGCATCGAAGAAGTACCAGTTGCCGTTAATCAACTGCCAATCCGTTTTCTTCGTGAGAGCGGGCGCGAAGTATTCGTATTGGGTCGTGTACTTCCAACCAGTCTCACGGACGCCGGTCGAATGGAAGTGATAGGTGACCCCGTCGAGCGTTTGTTTGCCGCGTAACCGGTAGCCGTACGTCGGATGCAGGCCGTACACTTTCCCGCCGATCGTCTGAAGGCCTTGACGGCGCACACCGTCCGTCCCGAAGAAATAGACGTTCGTCCCGTACGTCTGCCAGCCGGTCGCCACTTTTCCATTCGTGAGGAACAGATACTTCTGTCCGCTCACGGTGTACATGCCGGTGCGGATGATGCCGTCAGCGAACAGATAGTGCCGGTTCCCGTTGATCGTCTGCCACCCGGTCAGAAGGACGCCGTTCGGGGCGAAGTAGTGACGGTTGCCGGAGACGGTCCAAAATCCGGTCAGCATGACGCCGGTCGAATGGAAGAAGTATCGTTTGCCGGACACGGTCTGCCACCCTTTTTGCATCACGCCGTCAACACTGAACAAGTACGTCTTCCCATCGATCGGCTGAAAACCGGTCGCCATCTTTCCGTCCGACTGGAGGTAGTATCGTTTCCCGTTAAGAGCGAGCCAGCCGGTGGCGAGGACACCGTCCGGATTGAAATAGTATGTAGCCTGCTCGATGAATTGCCATCCGGTGACCATGATGCCGTTCGCATCAAAGTAATACGTCTTGCCGTCAATCGTCTGCCATCCTGTCAACAGTGTCCCGTCAGCCGCCGTGTACACGGTCCCGGCCGGTGTCGTCTCGAACCCGGCCTCGGCATGAGTCGGTAAAAGCAGTACGAAACTGAGCACCGCCATCCATACATATCGCTTCATTCATGTCCCTCCATCACTCGCTAGAATTGGAATTATTTTGTAATCATTCTATACCCGAAATGATGCGGGATGAACGGATGGACAGGACCTATTTTTTTAGGACGCGCATCAGGACGATTTGCTCAAAAAGCGCAGGTACTTCGATGCAAGGTATAGACAGAGTCCGACGAGCAACAGCCCGCTCAATAACGCCCAAAGCGGATTCACTTCGAACAGAAGCACTTCCCCTGACAAGCCGCCGAGCCGCCACGGTAACCAGTCCCACTCGAGCCAACTGATGAGGAGCGACAAGACGAGATGGCTCCCGAGCGTGATGACGAGTGCGACGAGGCCGCTTTCAAGCAGTGCCGCGAACAAGAAGAAAATCGAGAGTTGGACGATGAAATGGGCGATCAACAGCCCGGTCGACACGAGGAAGTCTGTCACATTGAACGTGTCGAAGAGGATGAACGTATAATACGCTGCCGTTCCTTGTGCGAGTAAAAGCGAGACGGTCGAAAGGAGCGTGTAGTGTCCCCATTTACTGACGACGATGCGCGTCGCCGGGATGTTCAATGATTTCAGCCAGGCGAGCGTACCGAGTGTCCGTTCTTGGCTGAACGTATGCATCGCCGACAACAGGACGACGAGCAGACCGATTTGCCGTAACTGTTCACCGGCCGACAACAGCACCTCGGCCGGTGAAGGCGCGGGGATCTCGATGACGGCGCCTTCCGGCAAGTTGCCACCGGCTGCCAAAATATCGGGTAAGAAGTAGAGCGTGAGCGGTTGCATCGCGGCGAGCAACATGAGCGCGACTGGCACCCAGATGAGCCGTTTGTTGCGCCACGACTCGTTCCATTCTTGTTTAAAGATGGCGGTCTTCATGCGTTCACCTCCAAAAAGAGCGATTCGAGCGAAGGATGGCCGACGTGAAGCGACTGCAGGCGTAACTCGTGGTCGAGGATCGTCTTCAAGATGGCTCGCTCCGTCACCTCTTTCGCTGACGTCTCGAGTTCCCACGACGTCCCGGAGCGTGTGACACGAATCACGCCTGGGAGCGCGGTCCAGACGTCCATTGACGTCGGATCGTCGAACAGTCGAAGTTGAATCGACGACTTCGATCCGAGCAAATCCGTGACCGTCCCTTCCATGAGCAGTTTGCCTTGCCGTAGCAACAGCACCCAGTCGCTCGCCTCCTCGGCGTCCGGCAAGACGTGTGTCGAATACAGAATCATCCGTTCTCGCTTCAAGTCGCTCAACAGATCGAGCACTTCACGGCGTCCGCGCGGGTCGAGCGCCGACACCGGCTCATCTAGGAGCAATAGTTCCGGGTCATGGACGAGCGCTTGGGCGATGCCGAGCCGTTGCCGCATCCCGCCGGACAGCTGTGCCGCGGGCCGGTCGACCGGGTCGAGACCGACACGGGCGAGCAGTTTCAACGGATCCGGTTTCGTTCCCGTCAGTTCACCCGCGTAGCGAATCGTCTCGACCGGGGTGAGCGATGGATAAAGCGCCGGGCGCTGCGGCAAATAGCCGACCCGGATGTTGTCATGGCCGATGAGTTCACCGGACGTCGGCGTCGTCACGCGCGCCATCATGTTGAGCAGCGTCGTCTTACCAGCCCCGTTCTCGCCGAGGAGTGACGTACAGCCGGGGCGGAGCGAGAAACTGACGTCGTCAAGCGCGGTGAACGTGCCGAACCGTTTCGTGAGTTGGTGCACTTTCATCGTTTCGTCCGTCCCCAGAGGAAGTAGATGATCGGACCGAGTATGTTCATGAACAAGATGACGAGCAGCCATACCCACTTCGGACCGTTCGTCTCGTTTCGCTTGAATAGATCGATCAAGGCGAACGTCAACAAGACGAGCTGCAAGATGAGCAGCGGTAACAAGATCAGCAATAACATGCCGGGGTCGTTTGCGATTTCCATATAAGTCCCTCCTTATTCAAAACATTCTTTACTCCATTCCACATCTGGCGGTCAGTTCCTGTATCGGACACAAAAAATCCCTTTCTCGCAATGGAGAAAGGGCCGTGTTCATTTGACGATGATGACAGGGGCGAGCGCCCGCTTGGCGAGCTTGTGGCTGACGCTGCCGAGCACGAACTCTTGGAACGCGTTCAACCCGCGCGATCCGACGACGACGTACTCGTACGGCTCGTGGTTGGCGTATTTGACGAGCTCGACGTCCGGCTCACCACGGAGCTCGATATACTCATACTCGACACCTTCTGTTTCGATCAAGTCGAAGAGCGGCTGCAACATGCGTTTCCGTTTCGTCTCGAGGTCGATCTTGCCTGTCGAGTTGAGCGCGGCTTCTTTCGACTCTTTCGCGCTGACGACGTGAACGAGATCGATCGAAGCGTTTGACGCCTTGGCGAGTTGAATCGCTTTCTCAAGCGCTCGTTTTGAGTGGGCAGAACCGTCTGCCGCGATAAATACCTTTCCCATACAAGTCCTCCTCTTTCAGACAGTCTCTTTTTAGTATATGCGATTGACCGACGTGACGGATAGAAATTTCATCAATGTCCGGCGTTCGCATCTTGTTGCTTCAAATGCAGTGCGAGCGTGTTGAGCAGCTTCTCCGAGTCTTTGTTCAAGTTCAACAGTTCCGGTTCGATGCCGAGCGCGCGGTATTTGAAGACGATTTTATCGATGGCTTCGATGGCCGAGTCGTCCCACAGATGCGTGTTGATGAAGTCGATCGTCACGTGCTTGATGCCAGCTTCCGCGTCTTCTTCAAGATCGAATCGGGTGACGAAATCGGACGTCGAGGCGAAGAACAGTTGTCCGTTCACTGTGTAACGGGCGCGATCTTGCTCCACTTCACGGTCAAGCTCGACTTTCGAGATTTTCGCAGCGAAGAGGATCGCCGCCGTCAAAATCCCGGCGAACACACCGAGCGACAAGTCGTGCGTGATGACCGTCACGAGTACCGTGACGAGCATGACGACCGTGTCCGATTTTTGGGCCGTCCGGAGACGCTTGAGTGAACCCCAATCAAACGTCGCGTATGATACGAAGAACATGACGCCGACGAGGGCGCCGATCGGGATGAGCATTAAAATGTCGCTCATCGTCATGATCATGATGAACAAGGCGAGTCCGGCGACGAACGTCGACAGGCGGCCGCGTGCCCCGGACGAGACGTTGATGACCGATTGGCCAATCATCGCGCAACCTGGCATCCCGCCGAAGAAACCGGCGATGATGTTGGCGATGCCTTGACCTTTCGATTCGCGGTTCTTATTCGAATCCGTACCGGTCATGTCGTCGACGATTTGTGCCGTCAAGAGCGACTCGATCAATCCGACGAATGCGAGGGAGATCGAGTAAGGGAGGATGATCATCAACGTCTCAAACGTCAACGGGACGTTCGGGAATAAAAATTCCGGCAGCGTTGCGGAGATCGTCCCCATGTCGCTAATGTTTTTCGTCTCGAGCCCGAGCGTGACCGCCAAAATCGTCATGACGACGATGGCGACGAGCGGCGCCGGGATGACTTTGTTGATGCGCGGGAACAAGAAGATGATGGCGAGCGATCCGGCGACGAGCGCCCAAATGATCCAGCTCTCACCTTCAAAGTTCGTCAACTGCGCCTGGAAGATTAAGATCGCCAAGGCGTTGACGAAGCCGACCATGACGGCACGCGGGATGAATTTCATCAACCGGGCGATGCCGAAGTAACCGAGCGCGATTTGAATGATCCCGGCGAGTATCCCGGCAGCGAGTAAATACTGCAACCCGTAATCGGCGACGAGCGAGACGATGACGAGCGCCATCGCACCGGTCGCGGCCGAAATCATGGCCGGCCGACCCCCAGCGATCGAGATGACCATCGCGATGATGAACGAGGCGTAAAGCCCGACCATCGGATCGACACCGGCGATGAGGGAGAACGCGATCGCCTCGGGGATGAGGGCGAGCGCGACGACGAATCCCGCCAATACGTCGGCCCGGACGTTTCCGAGCCAATCTTGTCTTACTGTATTTAGTTTTTCCAAAAGAACACACCTCTCTATATATTTTTGACTTTGACCTCCGAGTCTCACGAAGATCAAACGTCGCATTATATGAAAGAAGTCGTTCGACCGACACATGTTTTCACAACGTCGTTTATCATACCCAACTTTTTCAGGAAAGACAATTGCTTCTCGTTAAAAACTATGTTAATTTCATAACGTAAAGGTTATATAACGATTTAGTTATACGATAAAGGAGAATGAAGATGCATACAGCAGAAGAGTTGAGCAAGGTGCTCAAAGTGCTCGGCGACGCGACGCGGTTGACGATGTTGAAACAGATGCAAGACGGCGAACAATGCGCCTGCAGTTTCGTCGACTGCTTCGACATCTCACAGCCGGCCATCAGCCGTCACTTGAAGATGATGCGGCAAGCGGGGCTTCTTTTGGAGCGCCGCGACAAACAGTGGATCCACTATCGATTGAACGAGACGAGCCCGTTTTATCCGATCGTCATCGAGTTATTGAACAACGTTGAGACGGACGTGGCGGACTGTGGCTGTGAGACCGACTGTGCCATTTAAGGGGGAAACGAAAATGAAACTAGAAGTGTTCGAACCGGCCATGTGCTGTCCGACCGGACTGTGCGGTCCGTCGATCGACCCAGAACTGACGCGCATCGCGACCGTCCATTACGTGTTGAAACAACGTGGCTTTGACGTCGCCCGTTACAATCTCGCCTCAGAACCGAACCGCTTCGTCGAGAACGCGCACGTGCAAGCCGAGATCGCGAAAGGGCTTGATACGCTTCCGCTCACCGTCATCGACGGCACAATCGTCAAGCGCGGCGCCTATTTGACGAACGATGAGATCGCCGAACTGACGGGACTGCCGGTCACGGCGTTCGCAAAACAAGACGGAGAGAAGCCGAAAGTGCGCATCACGCTCAAAAAATAAGGAGGATGCTTATGGACCGCTTTGATTTTCAGACGATCGAGCCGACCCGTTACGTGTTTTTGACGGGAAAAGGCGGCGTCGGCAAGACGTCGACCGCATCAAGTCTTGCCTTGACGCTCGCTGACCGCGGCAAGCGCATTTTGCTTGTCTCGACCGACCCGGCGAGCAATCTGCAGGACGTGTTCGAGATGGAACTTGACGAGACGCCGCGGACGGTGCCTGGCACCGCGCTCTCGATTGCGAATTTCGACCCGGAAGAGGCGGCCAAACAGTATATGGAACGCATGGTCGGACCGTATCGCGGCGTGCTCCCGGACGTCGCCATCCAGTCGATGGAAGAACAGCTGTCTGGCGCCTGTACGGTCGAGATTGCGGCGTTCGACCAGTTCACCGAGCTGTTGACGTCAGAAAAGGCGAGGGAGGCGTACGATCATGTCATCTTTGATACGGCGCCGACCGGGCATACGTTGCGGTTATTGACGTTGCCGAGTGCGTGGGATGAATTTTTAGAGACGAACACGACCGGTGCGTCTTGCCTCGGTCCGCTCGCAGGTCTTGCGGATAAGCAAAACCAATATAAGCAAGCGGTCGAGACGTTGTCGAACGGAGAGAAGACGACGTTGCTCCTCGTTGCCCGCCCTGAAGTCTCGACGCTCGTCGAGGCGGCACGGGCCGCGACCGAGCTTCACGCCATCGGGATCGAGCGGATGCAACTCGTCATCAACGGCGTCGTCGCATTAGAAGAAGGGACAGACCGCTATACGAAACGGTTCATCGAACGGCAACAACAAGCGCTCGGCGAACTTCCAGAAGCCGTCGCCCATCTCGAGACGTTCACGCTCCCGTATGCGTACGAGAACTTGGTCGGCGTGCCGGCCTTACGCCGCTGGGTGAACGGGGAGACGGTCTCCGTCCCGGACAAGACGTATGACGCGAGCCGTTACGGCTCGATCGATACGCTCGTCGATGCGATGGAAGCGGACGGACCGAGCGTCGTCATGACGATGGGGAAAGGTGGGGTCGGCAAGACGACACTCGCCTCGCTCATTGCCGTCGCACTCAGCGAACGGGGCCATGCGGTCCACTTGACGACGACCGACCCGGCGGCGCACGTCGCCTTCACGATCGGCGAAGACGTGCCGTCGACGTTCACGGTCGACGCGATCGACCCGAAAGTCGAGATCGAGAAGTACCGGATGGACGTGTTCCGGGAAGCTGGGGACATGAACGACGAGCAACGCATGATGCTCGAAGAGGACTTGCGTTCGCCGTGCACCGAGGAGATCGCCGTCTTCCGCGCCTTCGCCGATCAAGTGGCGAAAGCGAAAGACCGCTTCGTCGTCATCGACACGGCGCCGACCGGTCATACGCTTCTCCTCTTGGACGCGACCGAGAGCTATCACCGTGAGCTCGAACGCTCGACTGGTGTCGTCCCGGAAGCGGTGCGTGATTTGTTGCCGAAGCTTCGTGACCCGAAACAGACGCACGTCGTCATCACGACGCTCCCAGAGGCGACACCGGTGTATGAAGCGGAACGTCTCGTCGTCGATTTGAAACGGGCCGAGATTCACCCGTTCGCCTGGGTCGTCAACCAATCGTTCACCCCGCTCGACGTGACGAGCAAGCTGCTGACGGCGAAAATCGCGAGCGAGTCACCGTGGCTTGAACGTGTGCACGCGTATCCACGCCCGACATTGTTATCGTGGCAAGAACAATTGCCGGTCGGTTATCCGGCACTATCCCAACTACTCAAGGAGGAAGTCAAATGAACGTTACAAATGAAGCGATCGACTTTATGAAAGCGGCACTGACCGAGGAAGAAACGAAAGCGGTCCGCATCTGCACAGAAACAGGGTGCTGTGGTCCGACGCTCGGTCTGGTCGTCGCCGCGCCAGAAGCGACGGACGACGTCAAAGACTTCGATGGACTCACGTTCGCCGTTGCCAAAGACGCCGAGACGATGGCCGAGAACGTCACGCTCGACGTCGAGTCGACCGAAGACGGCGCGAGCCTCGTGCTCCGTGGTCTGCAGCAGACTTGCTAAAAAAATAGAGAATTATTGGAGGAACTCATTGTGCAGTGGATCGCTAGTATCATTTTTTTGGTGACACTTTTCCTCATCATCAAGCAACCGAAAGGCCTCGGCATCGGTTACTCGGCGATGGGGATGGCGGCCATCGCCCTCATCACCGGGGTCGTCAATTTCGATGACGTCGGAACGGTGTGGGGCATCATTTGGAACGCGACGTTCACCTTTATCGCCATCATCGTCATCTCGCTCATCTTGGATGAGATTGGATTTTTCGAATGGGCCGCTCTACATATGGCTCGCATCGCAAAAGGCGGCGGCGTCAAGCTGTTCGTCTATATCACGCTACTCGGCGCACTCGTCGCGGCGCTGTTCGCGAACGACGGGGCGGCGCTCATTTTGACGCCGATCGTCCTCGCGATGGTGCGGGCGCTCAAGCTGCCGGACGCGGTCGTATTGGCGTACGTCATGGCGTCTGGATTCATCGCCGACACGGCGAGTCTCCCGTTCGTCGTCTCGAACCTCGTCAACATCGTCTCGGCCGACTTCTTCGGCATCGGGTTCGCCGAATATGCGTCCCGGATGGTGTTCGTCAACTTCTTCGCCGTCGCTGGAAGCTTGCTCGTGTTGTACTTGTACTTCAAGAAAGATATCCCGAAACAGTACGACTTGTCCAAACTCGCCGTGCCGGCCTCGGTCATTAAAGACCATAAGATGTTCCGCCTGTCGTGGGTCGTGCTCGCCCTGCTCGTCATCGGCTATTTCACGAGTGACATCGTCGGCATCCCGGTCTCGCTCGTCGCAGGCGTCATCTCGCTGTTCTTCCTCATCATGGCGAACCGTTCACCGGCCGTGCCGACTCGGTCCGTCCTGCGCGGGGCGCCTTGGGCGATCGTTTTCTTCTCGCTCGGCATGTACATCGTCGTCTATGGGTTGCAAAACGCTGGACTCACGCAAGTGCTCGCTAACTTCATTGACTGGTTCGCCGTCAACGCGTTCACGGCGACGTTCGGGATGGGCTTCTTAGCCGCTATCTTGTCATCAGTCATGAACAACATGCCGACCGTCATGATCGACGCGCTCGCCATCGATTTGACGAATACGTCAGGTCAGATTCGAGAAGCATTGATTTATGCGAACGTCATCGGGTCCGACCTCGGTCCGAAGATCACACCGATCGGGTCGCTCGCGACGCTGCTCTGGCTTCACGTGCTCCGGTCGAAAGGACTGAAGATTGGTTGGGGACAGTACTTTAAAGTCGGGATCATCTTGACGGTCCCAACGCTTGCGATCACGTTACTTGGACTATATATCAGCCTACTACTTTACTAAGGAGTGTTTTTTTATGAAATTGGTCATCATTGGTTCAGTCGCTGCCGGGACGTCGGTCGCGGCGAAGGCACGTCGAAATAACGAAGACGCACAAATCACGATTTACGACCGCGATTACGACATCTCGTACTCTGGTTGCGGCATTCCGTATTACGTCGGCGGCGAAGTCGAATCGCGCGATGATTTGACCCCGCGTGACGCGGCTTTCTTCAAGAAGCGCTATCAGCTTGATGTGTTGACGCGCCATAACGTGACGGCGATCGACAAGGACGCACAGACGCTCACAGTCGAGAACCTCGAGACGGGGGAGACGTTCACGGACACGTATGACCGACTCGTCCTCGCCACCGGCGCCTCGAGCATCATCCCGCCGATCCCGGGTGTCGACTCGGACAACGTCTTCCCGATCCGGAACATCCAGAACGCGGAAGCGACACGAAACTTCGTCGATGCGACGAACCCGAAACATGCGACGATCATCGGGGCCGGGTTCATCGGGCTCGAAATGGCCGAGCAGCTCAAGCTGCGCGGTGTCGACGTCACGGTCATCGAACGCATCCCGCAAGTGATGCCGCCGCTCGACAAGGACATGGCGTGCCGCGTCGAAGAGCATCTCGAGAAGAACGGCATCGAGCTGTTGCTCGGCGAGACGGTGACGGAGCTCGTCGGGGAAGGGCACGTCGAACGTGTCGTCACGGAGAGCGGCAAGACGATTGACACGGACCTCGTCATCCTGTCGGTCGGTGTGCGGCCGAACACGGAACTCGCCAAGTCGATCGGCGTCACGATCGGCGAGACGGGCGCGATCGCAATCAACGAGAGGATGGAGACGAACGTCGACAACGTCTACGCGGCCGGTGACGTCGCTGAAAGCTTCTCACTCGTGACAGGTAAGCCGATTTGGCGTCCGCTCGGTTCGACGGCGAACAAGATGGGCCGTGCCCTCGGCGACTTGTTGACGGGCGGCGACCTCGAGCATCGCGGTATCCTCGGGACGGGCATCTTCAAAGTGTTCGGCCTAGCCGTCGCGCAGACGGGTCTCTCGGAGCGGGAAGCCCGTGAGCTCGGCTATGATGTCGAAGTGCTCCATAACACGAAGCCGGACAAACCGGCCTATATGGGCGGGAAAGATTTGACGATCAAAGCGATCGGCGACCGGGCGACACGCCAGTTGCTCGGTGTTCAAATCGTCGGCTTTGAAGGGGTCGACAAGCGCATCGATGTCTTCGTCACGGCGATGACGTTCAAGGCGAAAGTCGATGACTTGTTCCACCTCGACCTCGCGTACGCACCGCCGTTCTCGACGACGAAAGACCCGGTCATGTATACGGGCATGGTGCTCGCGAACAGCATGGACGAAGCGGCGCGCCTCATCACGCCGGCAGAGTTGCAGAAGCGGATCGATGCGGGCGAAGATATGCAAGTCATCGATACGCGTAAAGCGGCGCAGTTTGAGAAGGCGTGCGTCGACTGCGCGGTCAACGTTCCGCTCGGCGATTTGCGCACAGCGGCTAAAGACATGGACAAAGACAAGCCGACCGTCGTCTACTGCAACGGCGGGGTGACGGGGAACGCGGCGCAAAACGTGCTTCGTAACCTCGGGTTCACCGACGTGTACAATTTGTCAGGCGGCAACAAGAACTATCAATTGTTCAAGAAGTACGGGAATTGACCCAGACGGCGTCCGAGTGATTCGGGCGCCGTTTTTTGGTTTATAAAGAAGGATCTAGCGCTCGTCCTTTGGCGCCTTCGCTTTCCTAGGGCAAGCAGGGAGCCGCATCGCTTAACGCTGCTGGGTCTCCCTTTGCTTGCAATTCCCTAAGGAGTCTACGGCGCCACGGACGATGCTCTCGAACGACCGTCAACTAATCGATAAATGCGAACTAACCCCGGCGCGCGGCACCGGGGTTAGTTCGCTTTCAATTCACTCCATTTGCCGAGCCGGTTGCGGCCGCTCCGCTTGGCGACGTACAAGCCGACGTCCGCTTTCTTGATCAGTTGCGTCGACGTGACGACTTTCGCCTCGGACGTGCTCGCGACACCGATCGAGACGGTGAGGTCGACCGAAGAGCCGTCCGGCAAGGGGAACGGTGTCTCGGAGATTTGCCGCAAATAGCGCTTGCCGATGACGAACCCTTGCGACAAGTTACAGTCGGCCAACAGCACGGAGAACTCTTCGCCCCCATTGCGGCACACCATGTCGTCGGCGCGCGCCGTCTCGGCCAAACGATGCCCGAGTTCGATCAAGATGGCGTCCCCGGCGTCGTGGCCGTATGTATCGTTGATCGATTTGAAATGGTCGATGTCGAGTAGGAGCAAGGCGACGTCTTGCGGACTCGTGAACACTTCTTCGTCGACCCGTTTCATCTCTTCATCGAAACGCCTCCGGTTGCCTAGACCGGTGAGCGCGTCGGTGAAGGCGGCTTCCTTATATTTCGTGATGAGCCGCTCCGACCGTTGCATCTTGCGCATCCCGCCGTAGACGATGTGGAGGACGAATCCGGCCGAATAGCCGATGAGGACGAACGCGATCAAGGACAAGAAGTACGTCGTAGAGTGGTCGTAATTGTTAAAATTTAACATTGATAACACACTAATAAAGACGAGACTGATCGCGTTGACGATGCGAATGTCGCGTGTCGGTTCAATGCGTTCCCGTAGATGCATATAGACGATTGCCCCGCCGGCAGCGAGCGTGTAGTCGAGGAATGTGATCAACAGCAACGTCTCTGACAAGATGAACGGCAAGACGAGGATACTGGAGACATATGTGATCCGTATACCGGGCATTCCGAAGTAAAGCGCGGCGATGATGAGCGGGACGAAACCGTATTGGAAGTCGGCCTGGGCGTTCCAGAGCACGCCGTGCAACGTGATTAAAATGGACAGTCCAGCGAGTAAAAAGGAGATCGTCACTTGGCGCCGGATCGGCAGTTTCGTCGTGAACCCGAGCTTCGTGACGCGGGAGATGATATAGAGGCCGACGAGCAGAAGACTCGCGTTGGCGATCAAGTTGTTGATGAGATTCGTGAATGACATGAGCTAAAAATTCCTCCTCTAACTTCTATATAGGGTCCAAGCGAGCGAAAATGCAATCGTTTTCTAATTGGAAAATGAAGGAGGTTTTCTAACCGATGGTGTGAAGTGGGAATCGTTAGGTGTTAGATTAGAAAAACATTGAATTCCCAAAAGGAAACGTTTACAATTTTTGTGTAAGCGTTTTCTCAAATTTTATGCTACAAGGAGGGACCCACATGGTCAACAAGCAATGGAAACCAGTATGGGCAGTTGTGCTAACGTTTGCACTAATTCTGTCGATGTTTCCGATGTCAGCTTCTGCCCTCGACAAAGGGAAGTCGACGTTAGTCGTCGTCCACTATCAAGAGGCGCCTGGCAACCAGACGGATTGGAACTTATGGCTTTGGGCGAACGGCCCAGATTATTTCCCGAATAAAGGCTTCACCTTCAACGGTGAGGACGACTTCGGCAAGGTGGCGGCCTATGAATTCCCGGTCGATTCACCGGAACGACTCGGTCTCATCGTCCGCACGGACAATTGGGACAAAGACAAAGGGTCTGAGAACGACCGCTTCATCACGAGCGACATGATCAAAGACGGTGTCGCCGAAGTGTGGATCAAGTCGGGGGACTCGAAGATTTACACGTCGAACCCGGACGGGGACACGGCGAAGACGGAAGTCGACATGAAAGTACACTATTTCCGCTATGATAATACATACACGGACTGGGGTCTTTGGACTTGGCCGGACGGCGGAGACGGACAGAGTATCGCGTTCGATGAGACGGACGAGTTTGGCGCTGTGGCGAACGTGAAGTTCGCGAACCCGGACGCGAAACAGCTCATCGGCCTCATCACGAAAAAAGGCGAGTGGGCCGAGAAAGACGGCGAAGACCGCTTTGCCCTCAGCACGGCGAAAGAGATTTGGCTCGTCGAAGGCGAGTCGACAATTTATTATGCTGAGCCTGAAATCGATCGCTCACCGAAAATCGTGGCGTTCGAGGCGACGACGTTCCGCACGGCGAAGCTCACGCTCAACCGCGCCATCGAGGCATCGTTCGCGAGCGAACTGAAAGTCGACGGCGCGAACGTGAAATCGGTCGAGGTGACGGGCGACAAATCGGTCACGGTTCACTTCAACGAAGACATCGATTTGACGAAAGTCATCACGGCGACGCACCCGACGTTCGGGGAACGCGTGCTCCAAGCGGGCGACGTGCTCCGCTCACCAGAATTTGACGCGAAGTATGCGTATGACGGTAAGCTCGGCATCACGTACCAAAAGTCGAAGACGAACTTCGTCTTGTGGGCACCAACGGCACAAGACGTCAAACTCGAGCTTTGGAACATGCCGAAAGACCGTCCGGCAAACGACAAAGACATGAAGAAAACGATTCAAATGAAGCGTGGGGACCGTGGCACGTGGATCGCGGAAGTACGCGGTGACCTCGACGGCATCGGCTATACGTACAACGTGACGCACGCCTCGGGCAGCATCCGCGCGGTCGACCCGTACGCGACAGCGGTCGGTGTGAACGGCGATCAAGGGGTCATCGTCGACTTGAAAGAGACGAACCCGAAACGTTGGAACAACATGAAACCACAATTGAAGCAATCGACGGACGCGATCATCTACGAGACACACGTCCGTGACTTCTCGATCTTCGATGTGACGTCGAACACGTACGACTCAGGCATCCGCCATAAAGGCAAATACCTCGGTGTCGTTCAACCCGGCACGCGTTTGATCGAGAACGGTAAGAAGACGGATACGAAGACGGGTCTCGACCACGTCAAAGACCTCGGTGTGACGCACGTCCAGTTCATCCCGGTGTACGACTATAACACGGCATCGGTCGACGAGACGAACCCGGACGCGAAATACAACTGGGGCTACGACCCTAAAAACTATAACGCGCCGGAAGGTTCGTATTCGACGAATCCGTACGACGCGAAAGTCCGCATCATGCAGTTGAAAGAGATGATCCAAGGACTCCACGACCACAACTTGCGTGCCGTCATGGACGTCGTCTACAACCACATGTTCGACGCGCAAGCCTCGAACCTTCATAAGATCGTGCCAGGCTATTACTACCGTTACACGGCAGGCGGCGATTTCGCGAACGGGACAGGCGTCGGGAACGACACAGCTTCGGAGCGCAAGATGATGCAAAAGCTCATCGTCGACTCGACGGTGTACTGGGCAACCGAGTATAAGTGGGACGGGTTCCGCTTCGACCTCATGGGTATCCATGACGTCGACACGATGAACAAAGTCCGCCAAGCGCTCGACAAGGTCGACAAGTCGATCCTCGTCTTCGGCGAAGGCTGGGACCTCGGCACACCGCTCGACCCGGCTTTGAAGGCGAACCAGAAGAACGCCTACAAGATGCCAGGTGTCGCGCACTTTAACGACAACATCCGTGACGGCTTGAAAGGCAGCGTCTTTATCGACACGGACAACGGCTTCATCAACGGCAAAGATGGCCTCGAAAATCGCATCAAGACCGGCATCGTCGGCGAGATCGATTACAACGCGGACATCAAAGGCTTCACGAAACAACCGACACAGGCGATCACGTACGTCGAAGCGCACGACAACCACACGCTCTGGGACAAGCTCGAGTTGACGAACCCGGAGACGTCTGAAGCGGACCGTACGAAGATGCACCGTCTCGCCTCGAGCATCCTCTTGACGAGCCAAGGGACGACGTTCATCCACGCCGGCCAAGAGTTCATGCGGACGAAAGAAGGCGATCACAACTCGTACAAGTCGCCAGACCGCATCAACCAGATGGACTGGAAACGCGCCGCCGACCGTAAGGCGGACGTCCAGTACATGAAAGGCTTGATCGAGATGCGTAAAGCCAACCCGGGCCTTCGCATGACGGACGCGAAAGACGTGAAGAAGAACGTCAAGTTCTACCGTTCTGAGCCGAACGTCATCACGTACTTGATTGACGACAAGGCACCAGGACAGAAGAAAGACTTGTTCATCACGCATAACGCCAACGCGAAAACGGTCAAAGTGAAACTCCCGACTGGGCAGTGGAGCGTGATCGTCGACGGCAATCAGGCAGGAACGAAGACGCTCAAACGCGTCTCGGGCTATGTCGACGTGCCGGCGTACGCGACGGTCGTCGTGAAACAACCGTAACGAGTGAGACCATGGGACGA
Organism: Exiguobacterium aurantiacum DSM 6208; assembly: GCF_000702585.1. GTDB lineage: Bacteria > Bacillota > Bacilli > Exiguobacteriales > Exiguobacteriaceae > Exiguobacterium > Exiguobacterium aurantiacum. The sequence continues at coordinate 1,173,617 of NZ_JNIQ01000001.1, forward strand.
ATATTCACATCAAATGTTTGGACCAATGGATTGAAAAATTCAAAGGATGACAGCGAGCCGGCACATCGGCTCGCTTTTTTGTATTGCGTGCGGGTAGAAAAACGGGACGGGTTTCACTTAAGATGGAAGGGACAGATAAGAAGAGGAGACAGACATGATGGTACAGGCAGCCCGACACTTTTTTTCACAACTGACAGGGGACCAGACCGAGCGACTGCTCGAAGTCGAAGCAGAAATCGAGCGGACCGGCACGTATACGCTCACGACCGAAGAGCTGACCGAAGGGGCGAAACTGGCCTGGCGCAATTCGAACCGATGCATCGGCCGCTTGTTCTGGCAGACGCTCACCGTCCGTGACGCCCGGCATGTGACGACGTTTGACGACGTGTTCGAACAGCTCGTCGACCACTTACGTTTCGCCACGAACGGTGGGAAAATCCGTTCAACGATGACGGTGCTCCCGAACGAGTTCCGTCTTTTGAACAGTCAGCTCGTCCGCTATGCGGCGTACGAGACCGAGGACGGCATCCTCGGGGATCCGTTGTCGCTCGACATGACACGCCAAGCCGAACGCCTCGGATGGCGCGGTGCCGGGACGGCGTTTGACATGTTGCCGCTCATCCTGACAGACGGTAAAGATATACGACTGTACGAGCTGCCGGATGACGCGGTGCTCGAAGTCGAGATCACACATGACGACCACGACTTGTTTGACGGAAGGACGGTCAAGTGGCACGCCGTCCCGGCCATCGCCGACATGGAGCTCGAGATCGGCGGGGTGCGCTTCACCTCGGTCCCGTTCAACGGCTGGTACATGGAGACGGAGATCGGAGCCCGCAACTTGGCCGATACGGATCGCTACAACTTGTTGCCGCTCGTCGGTGCCTCGCTCGGACTCGACACGACGAAAGAACGGACGCTCTGGCGTGACCGGGCGCTCGTCGAACTGAACGTCGCCGTCTTACAGTCGTTCGAGCGGTCCGGCGTGACGATTGTCGACCACCATACGGCGGCCAAACAGTTCAAACGGTTCGAGAAGAACGAGACGGACGCCGGGCGCGCCGTGACCGGTCAATGGAGCTGGCTCATCCCGCCGCTCTCGCCGGCCGCGACGCACGTCTTCCATCAACATTATGAGGACAAGATCGTCACGCCGAACTTGTTCGCCCGTTCCGGTTGCCCGTTTTCGGCGTTTCAAGCGAAGCCAAAAGAGGAATTGAAAGGCTAGAACCGAAACGAAAGGATGATGAACGTGGCAGTCCCAATTTGGAAACGCGCCGTCGCCAGTCAAATCGACCAACTGATCTTTCAAACCCCGGCCAAGCTCGTCGAGAAAGCGATCCGTAAAAAGCTTCGGCCCGGAAAAGAAGTGAAGCGGTATTACTTACCGACGCTCGTCATGATCGCCGGAGAAGTGTACTTCCTCTTGAACAAGAACGGACAGACGATCGGCGACCAAGTCGTCGGCATCAAAGTCGTGAGCCAAGATGGTCGCCCGCTCTCGCTCGAACAAGTCGTGAAACGGACGCTGTATAAAGACGTCGTCTATCCAGCGACGCTCGGGCTCCCGCTCCTCCGGGCGCTCCAACAGATGAAGTCGAACAAAGACGTCGAGCTCCCGCATGACGAGTTCGCGCACACGAAACTCATATCGACGAAATGACGACAGGCAGGGCGATTCTTATCGCGCTGCTTTTTTCATCGGGGAAGTGACGGGTGAAATAAGGTATAATGAGAGAGGACAAAAACGAACGACTAACGGAGGATTTGTACTTATGACAAAAATCGCATGGATCACAGATAGTATGGCCAACTTTTCGAAAGAGGAGGCGGCCAAGCTTGGGGTCGAAATCGTCCCGATTCAACTGATCGTCGACGGGAGCGGCTACAGCGAGGTCGACTTGTCGCTCGAAGACTTGCACCGTTATATGATCGACCAAAAGAAAGAGGCGAAGACGTCGCAACCGATCTTCGGCGACTTCATCGCGCGTTATGAACGGTTGAAAGAAGACGGATACGACTGTGCCATCGCCGTCCACTGTTCGAACGGCTTGAGCTCGACGGTGAAAAATTCGAGTGCTGCCGCCGAAGCGGCCGGTTTCACCGTCTACACGGTCGACTCGCATGCCGCGCTCGAGGCGCAACAAGAACTCGTCCGTATCGGACGTGCCGCTCAGGAAGAAGGCAAGTCACCGCAAGAGATCGTCGCCTTGCTCGAGGCGTGGCGCGACAAGAAGAACTTCTTCATGATCATCGGCAACATGGAGACGATGCGCCGCGGCGGCCGCGTCTCGTCAGGTGAACTGTTCCTCGCCAACATTTTGAACATCAAGCCGATCATCACGCTCGACGAGGCGGGGAAAGTCATCCCGTTCAAAAAGGCACGTTCACTGAAGAAAGCGTACGCTGAGATGGTGACCGAGCTCGAACGTCGTCACGCCGCGAACGGGGTGAAGGACAACCGTGTCTTCGTCCAGACGGCGCTCGCACCGCAGATGCAAGACGATCTCGTCGCGCTCATCGAATCGAAATTGCCGGACCTTGAAGTCGTGAAAACGCGCTTCTGCCCGTCAATCGCGGTTCACGCCGGATTTGAGACGGTCGGTGTGCTCTGGCTCGACGCGTAAACAAAAAGGAGGGAACGACATGGAGGTAGTGATGACACTTGACGCCTTGAACGAGCGGATCGCGAACACGGAGCAGTTGCTCGTCTACGTCTCGCACCCGGGTTGCAGCGTCTGTCACGCGCTCAAACCGCAAGTCGAGGAGATGCTGACGGCGTTTCCTCACATTGCGTCTGTCGCGGTCGATTCGGACGAGGTGCCGGACATCGCCGGCGCCTATTCGATTTTCACGGTACCGGTCGTTCTGTACTTCATAGATGGGAAAGAGATGCTACGCCGGGCCCGGTTCGTCCCAATCGGCGAATTGGCGCACCAGCTCGAGCGTCTTCAACAGATGCGCGAATGATCCACAGACACCCGTCTGTGGATTTTTTGTTTGTCGCACGGTCATCGGAGAAATGAGGGAATGCAACATGGACATGCTACGCCACTCGGAATGGGCGGATACAAAGCTCACGCTCCACCTCGTGTCACAAATCATGGGGAAACTCAAGCTTGCCTTGGCCCCGCAACAACCGCAATGGGCTCACGTCACGTTGCCGCTCACGGTGAGAGGCTTCTCGACCGGACCGCTCTTTAGCGGGGAGACGTTGTTTGAAGTTGAGGTCGATGTATTCGCCTCGGTGATCACGGTGCGAATCGAGACCGACACGACCGTCATCCCGCTCGAGATAGGGACGTCGATTCACACCTATTACGAGGCGATCCTTGACCCGCTTCGTGCAGCGGGTGTCACGGTCGCCATCAACCCGAAATCGCAAGAAATGCGCGACACGTGGTGGCTCGACCGGGACGAGACGCCGCTCGCCTATGACGCCGTCGCCGCACAGAAAGGTGTTCGCCTGTTCCAATACGCGGCGCGGGAGCAAGCCGTGTTCCTCGCCCCGCTCCGGTGCCGGAAAGTGATGCCGGCGTTGTTTTGGGGCACGTTCGACGTCTCGTCGCTCATCGTTTATAACGCACATGAACCGTTCCTGAAAGAGTTGGTCATCGAACAGGCGGCGTTCGACGAGCCGATGATCGAGTTCGGTTTTTGGCTCGGGGATGCGTCCGTCGACGTGCCGACGTTTTTCGTTTTGCCGTATCCGTTCCAATACACGGAACTCCCGTCGGAGCGTCTCCAACCCGCGTCCGCTTACTTCGACGCCTCGCTGAGCGAATGTTTTTTGTCGCTCGAGCACGCAGCGGATGGGGACGTCCAGTCCTTCTTCCGCACGTCGTTCGATTTGTTGAGCGGGCAGTTAGGATGGGAAGGGTGCGACCATTATTTCTTGCCGCTTCAGATGCCGGCACAACCGAAACAAGAGCCCACGGACGAAAGTCCGTGAGCTCTTGTTTTGTTCTATCGATTATTTTGCTTAGCCTTCAGTTGTTTGCGGCACGAGGTAAATCAAGCCGAACGGGTTGTGGAGCAAGTTGTCGATCGACGTCCGCTCGTCTTCACCCATCTCGACCGTGAACGACTTGCCGTCCTCGAACGCGAAGCTGTCGCCGTCGCCGAACATCGAGCCGCCTGAGATCAAGTGGAAGTTGAACGAGTGGATGACGTGGATCGCGTCTTCGACTTCAATCGTCGATGGGACGGCGACGTCGGCTTGGCCGAACGCCTTCATGCCCCAAGACATGTACGATGTCTCTTCTTCCGTGATCGCGGTGAGGAGCGAATAGTCGAGGGCGAGGTCTTCTTCTTTCGACTCTTGCCACTCATCTTTCGAGTAGGCGACGCCTGCCGTCTCGACCATGACGCCGAGTCCGCCGGCGTTCAAGAGCGCGTTCGCCGCGCGACGGGCCGCCGCGATGTCGGACACGTCGTTCACGTCGACGATCAAGTAGACGATGTGCGTGTGACGGGCGAGTCCTTTCGCGACTTTCGGCGTGAAGCCGCTCGTGCTCGCATGAATCATCGCCTCGGCGAGCGCCGGGTCACGTTCGATGACTTCGACCGTGAACGCTTTGCCGGTCTCATCTTCGAGCAACAGCAGGCCTGCCATCGTGTAGCCTTCGCTATGTAAACTGATTTGTTCGTTGACTGCCTCGGCCGATGACCAGTTTCCTGGGATGGCGAGCAACACTTGTGTACGGTTCATATGAATCATCCTCTTCTAAATAGTTGGGCCTCTCTTGAGAGAGGCCCGGTCTCTTCTCTTATTATGCCCTATTTCGAGGCAAATTATTCTTGATATGTCTTCAATACTTCTTGGAGCGGGATTTGGTCGATTTTTCTTCGGCTGACGAACGTGCTCGCGAAGAAGAGGATCGTGACTGCGGCGAGCGTGTAGACCGCGTATCGCCATTCGAACTCGAGCGGGAGGACGAGCCCGTAATCTTCGGCGAAGACGAGGACGATGAGCCGCAGCGTCAAAATCGCGATCGGGATGCTGAGGAGCGCCGAGACGAGCGCGTAGACGAAATAGCTGTCGAGAATCATCGAACGGACCTCGCGCCGATTGTATCCCATCACTTTTAAGAGCGAGATGACGTAATAGTTCTTCTCGACGGTCAATGCCGTCAAAACGAACAGGATACTGAACGCAATCAAGGCGGAGCCGCCGATCATGACGTTCATCATCAAGTTCATATACTCGTTAATGGACTCGGACTGCTCCATCATGCCTTGGCGTGACAAGATCGTCGGATAGTCCGACCCGCTCGGACGCTCGATCGCATAAATCCCGTTGAACAAATCGCGGGAGGCGCCATCTGATAACGTCTCGCTCAACTCGGTCCGCGGCAAGTAGACGATGTCACCGGAGAAGTCGTCGGCGATCCCGACGATTTTGTAAGAGACTTTCTCCCCATCGAACGAGACGTCGAGCGTGTCGCCGACAGCGAGGCGTTGTTTCAACGCGAGCGGTTCAGACACGATGACGCCGTCTTGTGAGACGGTCAACACATCTCCCGACCGGTCCCGCAGCTGATAGAGCGTATTATCGTCATCGAGTCCTTTGAGCGTGACAAGTTTGTCGTCGACGAACGCGAACGGATAGGTGAGGAACGGTTCTTGGCCTGCTAACAGTTCGGGTTGGGTCGTCGTGTACGCCTCATACTCATAACGGGCCTCGTTCAATCCGCCGACCGTCATCCGATCGACGGCCCCGTTCATCATGAGGGCGAAGACGATGAGGAGCGTCGAGAACAAGATGCCGAAAAAGAAGATGATGAAACTGCCGGTGCTCTTGACGGCGTATAAATATTTGAACTTCGTCTTGCCGCGGGCGCGACGCAACAAGCGGCTGACGATGCGGCTGAGCCGATTGAGCGACAAGTTATCCCGAGGAGACAGGAGGGCGAGGGCGCTCTCGCCCATGATTTTATAGATGACGGCCCCGGCGACGAGCGCGAAGAAAAGGAGCGGGGCGAACACGGCCGTCAAGAAGACGAGCGGGCTTTGGGCGATTGTGATGGACGGCAACAAGTAAAAATCGAGATACAAGTTTTTGAGCGGCTCGGCGAAATAGAGGCCGAGGAAGTAGCCGATGACGAGCATGATCGTCGCGAACAGCAAGATGAGTACTAAATACGGTAGCGCGATTTGGCGTCGGCTATAACCGAGCGCTTTCAACAGCCCGATCTGTCCGCGCTCGGCTTCAAGCATGTTCGAGATGAGGATTCCGACGATGATGACGGCGATCGAGACGATGAAGAGGCTCAAGCCGAGCGCCATCGCTTTCCCGGACGAGATCTCGCTATAGATGGCCCCGCTCCGGATGATGTTCTCGGTTTCCATGACCGAGATGACGAAAGGCAAATCAACGTCGGGCACGTCGCTGTCCGTCACGCCGGCAATCCGGAACGCTTCCGGGGCGACGGTCGCCTCGTACGCTTCATCCGTCATGAGGAGGAGCGTCTGCGTACCGGCGTCGAGGTTGAAGAAGTTGTCGTCAAAGAGCGGGAGTGTATAGTCCGGGAACAAGACGAACCCGCTCACCGTGAACGGGGTGCCGAAGTCGAGCGTGTCGCCGATCGCGATGTCGTTCTTTTCGGCGTATTTGGCGTTGATGGCGACTTCATCGTCGGCGCTCGGGCGTGAACCTTCCTCAAGATAGGACAAGTTGATCGTGTCCGCTTCTTTTAAGATCAGGCCGCGGTGTTCCTGGTTTTCGAACGAGTAAGAGATCGGTTTGAACGAACGCAGTTCGAGCGTGGCGTCAGGGATTTGTTGTGCGACCGCCTCGATGCGTCGCTCCATGAGTGCATCGAACGCGTCCGGGGCGAGCCGTTTCAAGTCGGCGAGCGTGTATGTGCCGTCGGCGACGAGGGCGGCGATGCCGGGGTCGCCCGTTTCTTCCTCGGTGACGCGGTTCAACATCTCGACGGCGAAGTCCTCTTGGTTGGAGGACTGTAAATAGTCTTCGGTCGGGACTTCGATGCCGCTGATGCCATAAAACATCATCGTGTACGTGAGCGAACTCATGACGATGATGACGGCGATGGCGACGAGCTGCATCCATTTGCCGGCGAGCGTCTTCCATACGTTTTTATACGACATCGGTCTCACCCCCAATGGATGTCGTGAGCGGCTTGTCGAACCGGGTTGTGCGTCAACTCGACGATGCGCCCGGAGTTCATCTTGATGACGTCGTCGGCCATCGCACCGATCCCGGTGTTGTGGGTAATGACGACGATCGTTTTGCCATACGTCTCGTTCAACCGTTCGAGCAGCTCGAGCACACGCTTCGAGTTGTCCTCATCGAGCGATCCGGTCGGTTCGTCACAAAAGACGATGGACGGATTTTTGGCGAGGCTCCTTGCGACGGAGACGCGCTGTTGCTCCCCGCCGGACAATTGATACGGATATTTGTCACGCGCGCCTTGTAGACCGACTTGCTCGAGCAGTTCATCGATCGCCAGCGGTTCGCTCGATAAATCGGCACCGATTTGAATGTTCTCATAGACGGTCAAATTTTGAAGCAGGTTGTACTGCTGGAAGATGAAGCCGAGATGGTCACGCCGAAACGCCGTCATCTGTTCCGGGGTGAGGTCGGTCAGGACGGTCTCATCGAACGTGATCTTCCCGGACGTCACCGTGTCGAGTCCGCTGATGACGTTCAAGAGCGTGCTCTTGCCGCTGCCACTCGGTCCTAAGATGACGACGAACGCTCCGTCTTGAATCGTCAAATCGATCTCTTTCAACGCCGCGGTCTCGACGTCTCCCGTTTTATACACTTTATGGACGTTTTCAAGTCGAATCATGGGAAAAACCTCCTTTGGCCGTTGCTAATTATGTACCCGTTTCCCGGTGCTTCCTGTCCGGTACGTTTGAACATTTCTGGAAGACGGGTACATTTTTCAAAAAATAGTGAAACCGTTTCATATGTGATAAAATAATATTACCAGGTACTAATTTTGATTGAAGGAGAGTTTAACTATGAAAATTGCTTACATCACGGACAGCACGGTCGTCCTCCCGGATTCGATCAAACAACATCCCGACATCCACATCGTCCCGCTCTACGTCGTCAAAGGGGATACACCTTATAAGGACGGCATCGAAGTCGACGCCGAGACGGTATACGAATGGATCGACGCGGGCGAGCGCGTCTCGACGAGCCAGCCGGCGATCGGGGACTTCGTCACGCTCTACGAAGAGTTGAAACAGACGTACGACATGGGCATCGCCGTCCACTTGTCGTCTGATTTGAGCGGCACATATTCGGCGTCCGTGCAAGGCGCCGAAATCGCCGAGTTCAAACTGCTCGCCATCGACTCGCGCGCAGGCATCTACACGATGGGGCTGTTGCTCGAGGAATTGATCGAGCGCGTCGAGCGCGGAGATGCGTTAGAAGACGTCGAGGCTTATATGAAAGAACGTGTCGAAGACGTCCGTATCGAGTTGACGATTCAAAACTTGACGCAAATGCAAAAAGGCGGCCGTATCTCGAAATCGAAGGCGCTCATCGGCAACATGCTCCAGTTGAAACCGGTGCTCCGCTTCGAAGACGGGCTCATCGTCCCGTATCAGACGGTACGGACGTACAAGAAAGCGCAAGCTCACTTGTTTGAAGTGATTCGCGCCGCCATCGCGTCAGGGGAATGTACGAACGTCTCGATTTTCCATGGCAACGTGCCGGAGCTGGCCGAGTCGTGGAAGCAGCAACTCGGCGACGACGTGCCGATCCGCGTCGACACGCTCGCACCGCTCCTCGGGGCCCATACCGGATCCGGCTCAATCGGCATCTCGTACTTGAAAGCGAAATAACGTCTGGCCGTGGCTCGCGCCACGGTCTTTTCATTGTCACAACTTTCAAACAACGGCTGGAATCTTTCACCAAAACCCTTCATACTGTTAAAGAATGCTAACAAAAAAGGAGGGAAGGCGATGCGATTCCGCAAGTATCTCGTACGCAGTTGGTTGTCGTGGTCGCTCGTCTTTGCCGGAATCATCTATTCCACATGGCAGAGCATGGGGGCGTTCGAATGGACGCTGTTCTGGTTCATCTACACACTCGGCGCCTTGTTCGTCATGAATCCGCTCAAGCGCCGACATCTTCACTTCACGTTCCACGAGATGTTCGTCTTCATGACGTTCTTCTTCTACGGGCTCGTCCCGGCGCTCATCATGGGCCAATTGTTGCTGTTGACGTTTCAAGCGCGCTCGTTCACGAAACGGGTCGGACGGCGGCGGTTCCTTCATTTCTATCCGCTGAACACGCTCATCGAGGCGATGATCCTCCTCATTCCGGGACTCGTCTACTTGCGGCTCGGCGGACAAATCGGCCCGTCCGTACATTTGCTCGAACAAGGGATGGCGTTACTCGCCTTCTTCGCCGTCCTCTATCTCGTCCTCGGCTTCAGTTTCGTCTTGTCCCGATTCTTGATCGGGGAGCGCATCCCGCTTCCGATCATGTGGCGTTTGCTCCGGTTCGACTGGCTCGTCGTCTCGCTCGAGCTGTTGTTCACGATGGTGGCGATCGAGGCGTATCAACTGTTCGGCTACGTCGGCTTGATGACCACGTTCCTCTTGTTGTCGCTCCTCAAGATGAGCTTGTCGAAAGCGACGGAGACCGAGGAGACGCAAACGAAAATCGACCAGATCGAACGATTGAAAGAACAGCTCTACCGTGTCGACAGCGAAACGCTCTTGATCGAGAAGTTTTGGAACGGCTTGCGGGAAATCGTCGAAGTGGAACGGGGCTGGCTCCAAGTCAACCGTGACAGCAGCCGCACGTTTTACGATATGACCGGCCGCGCCGACCGCGCCGTGCCGGACGCCTATACGCTCGAACGGCATCGTGACGCAGGGGAGACGTACTTTCTCTATGACTCGCTCCATGAGTGGCATCCGGAGCTGTTGGTACATCAGACCGAACTCCATCAATCGGCACTCGTCATCCAACCGGTGCGCAGCACGACGAACGCCGTCAGCTGCATGATCTCGACGACGGCGAACGGGGCGTACGAAGAAGCGCTCGCTGTCGAGATTCATCGTCTGTTGAAGACGTTGTCGTGGTCGCTCGAGCGAATCGACGAACGTGATCGGTTGCAACATGAGAGTTTGACCGACCCGCTCACCGCTCTCCCGAACCAACGGGCGCTCCGGCGCTGGACGAAAGAGCGGATGAATGACGTCGCGTCTTACCCGCTGTCCGTCTTTTTAGTCGACCTCGACCACTTCAAGGCGGTGAACGATACGTATGGACATGCGTTCGGCGACGAAGTGTTGATCGAGGCGGGGGCACTATTCACAAGGCTCGTCCGGACCGGGGACCTCGTCACCCGGTACGGCGGAGAAGAGTTCGTCTTCCCGCGGACGAACGAACAGGCGGCCATCTTGACCGGGGAGAAGATTCGCCAGGCGCTAAAGGCCCATCCGTTCGGTACGGAAGGAGTGCGGATCAACGTGACGGCGAGCATCGGCGTCGAGACGATCCATGAGTACGAAGAACTCGACACCGTGCTCCGGAACGCCGACCGGGCGATGTACGTCGGGGCGAAGTTCAACGGCCGCGACCGCGTCGCCCATTACCGCGATACGTCGACCGAACGCATCCAATGAAAAAAGGAGAATCCGCTGGGATTCTCCTTTTTGTATGATGGATTATAATTTCGAACTAAAAATTTCTGATTCGACCGCATGGATCGCGGCCGACCAAGAACCGTAGCGATGCAAGATTGCTTTCGTCGATGGCTTGTTGTTCCGCTTCGCCCATTCGCGATACGCCTCGAAGGAAAGAGAGAAGCCCATCTCGTGAATCGCCTCTCGAAGCGCGTTCGAGAGCTCCGACTTCGAATACGTCACGCTCGCTTCAAGACCGGCTTCAGCGCAGGCATCGTGCCACGAACCGAACGTCTTGACGATATGGTAATGGCTCGGCGCTTTCGGATGAAGCTTCCGCCATTCCTGATACTTTTTGAGCGTGATGATCGATCCCATGTCACGCGAATAGAGCGCGAGCGTCTCGATGATGTCGTCACGTGTGTACTTAGGCATCTTATCCGGGAGCTCGACCGTCGTCTCCCCGTGCCACTCGTAACCGGCGATGGCGAGCGCCTCGGCCCATGACCCGAACTGACGGATGATTGACTCTGGAGACGGCCAATTCTGTTCCATCGCGAAACGGCGATAGACGGAGCGGCGCGGACGTTCCTTCAGCAAGTCACCGAGGAGGCGAATGCAGTGGATCATCCTCTGCTGTTCGGTGGACAAGTGGTGGGATTTAGTGGATAGCGTTTGACTCAATGATGGTTCCTCCTTCCATGGACTCATATCTGAACCGACAAAGATGACGAAATTGCTTCTACAATCATACTATCGGCCAGTTTTTACAATTTATAAGCGGATTTCACAAGTTTTTTCGGACCGTCGCAAAAAGAACTAGGTCTAAGGTCGGGTCTCACGTTCGAAAAAAATGGTAACAGTTCTATTACAAATTTAATATTAAATGGGTTCAAATGTAAACAAAAAGTTTTATGATAGGTAAAATGTAATATTTTTTACAAAAAAAGTACCCAACTGGGCAATGGGGTCATCACCGTCGCACCAGTTGAGTACTCTTCTATAATAAATTTAATTTTCAGACTAATCAATAAAAGTTTTTAAAATATATGATTTTTTTCAAAGAGTGGTCAGCGCAAGACGGAGTCTGCTAAAATAACCGCATTGAGTGAAAAAAGAAAAGAGGAAAATATGATATGACAATATGGTTATTTTATTTGTTGCTCGGGATGATCCAAGGGTTCACCGAGCCGATCCCGATCTCGTCGAGCGGTCACTTGGTCATCTTCCAAGAGTTGCTCAACATTCAATTGCCGGGGTTGTCGTTTGAGATTTTCGTCAACTTCGCCTCGCTCCTCGCCGTCTTGACGGTGTATCGGAAAGATGTCGTTCGTCTCGTCGTGAGTCTTTGGACGTTCTTGTTCAAGAAAGACCGCAGCGATGACACGATGGTCGACGTCAAGTTCATCGGGCTGTTGCTCGTCGCGACCTTGCCGGCCGGCGTGATCGGTGTCGTCTTCGGGGACTGGATCGGCGAGGCGCTCAGCGGCGTCGCGACGGTCGGGTATACGTTGATCATCACCGGTCTCGCGCTCTGGTTCATCCGCAACATGCGCGGAAGCAAAGGCGACGGCGGCATCACGCTCCGTGACGCCATCTTGATCGGTCTCGCCCAGGCGGCCGCGCTCATCCCGGGGATCAGCCGCTCGGGAGCGACGATCGTCATGGCGCTCCTCCTCGGCATCAAACAAGAGACGGCGCTCCGGTTCTCGTTCTTCATGTTCATCCCGGTCAGTCTCGGGACGATCGTGTTGGACGGTCCGGTGCTCTTCACCGACCCGGCGACGCGTGAGCTGTTCGGTCCGCTCATCTTGGCGTTCATCGCCTCGTACGTGTTGACGGCCGTGTCGCTCAAATGGTTCCAACATATTATGGCGAAAGGCGAGCTCAAGTATTTCTCGTTCTATTGCTGGGCCGTCGGGATTCTCGTCGTCCTCTTCTTGGCTTGATTTGAAGCGCTGCTCCTCGGAGTGACGCTTTTTTTGCACTTTCCCCTTTGCCTTCCGTTCTTTTTTGCGCTAAAGTAAGGGCGTACAAACAAATATTCCTTCGGGGTCGGGTGAAAGTCCCAACCGGCGGTGATAGGCGAACGCCTTAAGTCCGTGACCCGGGCGCACGTGTGCGAACGGTGGATCTAGTGAGACTCTAGAGCCGACAGTATAGTCTGGATGGGAGAAGGAAAATCGACAGGTCCATGTGACCTGTAGTTTGTCGTCCGTTTTTCTGTAAAGAAAACGCTTATTTGGCTTGCCCAAATGACGACTGACAACTCCCACCGAGACCTTGAGGACATGTCCTTAAGGTCTTTTTGTTTGTACGAAACAAGGAGGGAGACTATGGAACAGTACATGCAACATGCCATTCGATTGGCCGGGTTCGCTTCGTCGACCGGCGTCAATCCGCACGTCGGGGCCGTCGTCGTCAAAGACGGCCGCATCGTCGGCTTCGGAGCCCATTTGAAGGCGGGGGAACCGCATGCCGAAGTGCACGCCATCCGGATGGCCGGCGCAGCCGCATACGGTTCGACCGTGTACGTCACGCTCGAGCCGTGCTCGCACCACGGCAAGACGCCGCCGTGCGCCGACTTGCTCGTCGAGTCAGGTGTGAGGCGGGTCGTCATCGCGATGGAAGACCCGAACCCGCTCGTCGCTGGACGCGGCATCAAGCGTTTGAAAGCGGCCGGGATCGATGTCGAAGTCGGTCTGCTCGAGAGTGAGGCACGGGCGCTCAATCCGGCGTTCTTGCGCTCGATCGAGACGAAACGTCCATACGTCGTCTTGAAGACGGCGACGAGCCTCGACGGGAAAGTCGCGCTCGATTCTGGTGACAGCAAGTGGGTGACCGGAACCGAGGCAAGACGAGACGTCCACGAACTGCGCGCGACGGTGGACGCCATCATAACCGGCGTCGGCACGGTCATCGCCGATGATCCGGCGCTCACGGTCCGGCTCGACCGCGAGACGACGAAACCGCTCCGGGTCGTGCTCGATCGCGACTTGCGCACATCGCTCTCGAGTCAGCTCGTCCGAACGGCACCCGACATCCCGGTGCTCGTTTATACGATGTGCGACGACGAAGCGAAGCGCGACGCGTTCACGGAACGCGGTGTCGAGCTCGCCGACTACACGACGCTCGATCTCGTCTTACAGGACTTGTACGACCGCGGTGTCGGTCGCGTCCTCATCGAAGCGGGCCCGACGCTCGTGACATCGTTCCTCGACGGACGATTCGTCGACGAATGGGTCATGTATCAGTCGCCGCGCGTTTTCGGAGGCAACGGCGGGGTGTACCGGTCGAATCAAACCGGTCCGCTCGATGCGATCGACTCGTTCACGGTCCGAACTGTCAAAACAGTCGGCACCGATGTGAAGCTCGTCATGCGAAAGGGGGAGGCAAATGTTCACGGGAATCATTGAAGAAATCGGCAGTGTGAAAGCAGTGAAACGCAACGGCCCCTCGTTACGGCTCACGCTGAGCGGGAAAGTCGTGTTAGAAGACGTGAAACTCGGCGACAGCATCTCCGTCAACGGCATCTGTCTCACCGTGACGACGTTCGATCGTGACAGTTTCTCGGTCGACGTCATGCCGGAAACGCTCAAAGCGTCGAGTCTTGACGGGGTCCGTCCCGGCACGAGCGTGAACTTGGAGCGGGCGATGCCGGCGAATGGACGCTTCGGCGGGCATTTCGTCTCGGGGCATGTCGACGGTGTCGGGCGCATCGTGAAAAAACGGTCGCTCGCTAACGCCGTCTACGTCGACATCAGCTGCGAGCCGTCGCTCCTCCGCTACATCGTCCCGAAAGGTTCGATCTCGGTCGATGGGACGAGCTTGACGGTGTTCGATGTCACCGAACGCGGCTTCACGTTGTCGCTCATCCCGCATACGTACAGTGAGACGGTGCTCGGGATGAAGCAGGCGGGTGATGCGGTCAATTTAGAATGCGACATGTTGGCTAAATATATGGAAAAACTAGTGAATCAAAAACCGATGACGCTCGAATCACTGGCGTCGCAAGGATATGGAAAGGCGGGATGGTGATGTTCCACACGATTGAAGAAGCGGTAGAAGACTTAAAGATGGGGCGTCCGATCATCGTCGTCGATGATGAGGACCGAGAGAACGAAGGCGACTTCGTCGTCCTCGCTGACAAGATGACGGCTGAGACGATGAATTTCCTCATCACAGAAGGAAAGGGACTCGTCTGTGCGTCGCTCGCTGAAGAAGTCGCCGTCCGGCTCGATTTACAGCCGATGGTCGCGAATAGCACCGACCCGCACGGAACGGCGTTCACCGTCAGTGTCGATCATATCGACTCGACGACGGGCATCTCAGCGAGCGAACGGGCCCACACAGTGCGCGAGCTCGCGAACATCAACGCCCGTCCAGCCGATTTTCAACGTCCGGGCCACATCTTCCCGCTCATCGCCAAAAAAGGCGGCGTCTCGGTACGACGCGGTCATACGGAAGCGTCGGTCGATTTGGCCCGTCTCGCCGGCAGTGAGCCGGTCGCCGTCATCTGTGAGATTATCCGCGAGGACGGGGAGATGGCACGGGTGCCGGACCTCGAACGCGTCGCGGAACGTCATGATTTGAAATTCATCACGATCGAGGCGCTCGTCCGTTACATGGAGACGGATCTCGTCAGTCGAGAGGCGGACGTATCGCTTCCCTCGGTGAAAGGGGACTTCCGACTGATCGGTTATCGGAACGTCCTCGACCGGGAAGAGCACGTCGCGTTACTGAAAGGTGAGCTCGGCAACGTCCCGCTCGTCCGCATCCATTCAGAGTGTCTGACCGGTGACGTGTTCGGCTCGTACCGTTGCGACTGCGGACCACAGCTCGACATGGCGATGGCGACGATCGAAGCCGAGGGCGGTGTCGTCTTGTATATGCGTCAGGAAGGCCGCGGCATCGGTCTGTTGAATAAATTAAAGGCTTATGAATTGCAGGAAGGCGGGCTCGACACGGTCGAGGCGAACGTCGCGCTCGGCCTGCATGCCGATCTTCGTGACTACCGTGTCAGCGCGGCGATGCTACGTGACCTCGGCGTGACGACGGTGCGGCTCATGACGAACAACCCGGAGAAAGTCGACGCCCTCGAAGCGTGCGGGATCACCGTCATCGAACGGGTACCGATTATCGTCGGGGAGCATGCGGCGAATGAGAAATATCGATTGACGAAACAACAAAAAATGAACCACTTTGGAGGAGAAAACACATGATGCATACAATTGAAGGTAACTTGGTCGGTAAAGGATTAAAAGTCGGGATCGTCGTCGGGCGGTTCAATGATCTCATCACGATGCGCTTATTGGACGGGGCGAAAGACGCGCTCAAGCGCCACGGCGTCGAACAAGAAGACGTCGAGCTCGCGTTCGTGCCAGGGGCGTTCGAGCTCCCGCTCGTCGCGAAGAAGATGGCAATGAGCAAGAAGTATGACGCCGTCATCACACTCGGCGCCGTCATCCGCGGGGCGACACCGCACTTTGATTACGTCTGCAACGAGGCGGCGAAAGGCATCGCCCAGGCGAGCTATCAGTCGGAAGTGCCGGTCATTTTCGGTGTCTTGACGACGGAGACGATTGAGCAGGCGATCGAGCGGGCCGGGACGAAAGCCGGGAACAAAGGTTGGGAAGCGGCGACGTCGGCCATCGAGATGGCGAACATGATGAAACAATTTTAAAAAGAAAGGAGCGCAATGTTGCTCCTTTTTAAATTGGTTCTTTATACCTATGCATAAATAGGATAATAGACTCAATCATTCCTCTCGTATAGCCGATACTTATGTATATAAGAATGGTGGAGGGATCCGGATGAGGAAAATCGTTATCGCCCTGGAAGAAGAGCTACGAAAACAAGAAGAATTGCATCATTTAGTCTCGCTTCTGCTGAACCGCTTTTTGACGACTTCGTTGGAAGACTTCTCCGACCGGGTGAATCATTCATTGGAGGAGCTCGGACGTCATTTTCAAACGGACCGCGTCTATGTGTTTGATTATGATTTCGACGAGGGACTTTGCCACAACACGTTTGAATGGTGTGCGCCAGGGGTCTCAGCCGAGTTGGATAATTTGCAAAATGTCCCTCTAGAGGCGTTACCCGAATGGGTGGAGACGCACATGAAAGGGGAGCCGATGTATATTCCTCAAGTACATGCGTTGCCGACCGACAGCGGGATTCGGCAAATTCTTGAGCCTCAGCATATCCAAAGTCTTTTAACGGTTCCGATGATGAGCGGCAACGCGTGTCATGGTTTCGTTGGGTTTGATTCGGTGATGCAGGAGCGGACGTACTCGACCCATGAACAACGGGTACTAAAAGATTTTAGTAACGCTCTTCTCGGAGCAGTCGAACGACACCGGATCGAAGCGCAGCGCGAAACAATTTATCAACAACTCATCGCGGCAAAACAAGAGGCGGAGCGGGCGAACATCGCCAAAAGTGAATTTCTTTCAAACATGAGCCACGAGATTCGGACTCCGCTGAATGCGATTCTTGGCTTTTCTCATTTACTGAAACGTAGTGGATTCGATCACAAAAGTGAGCGGCGAATCGATGACATTCTTCAGAACGGCGAACACTTGTTGACGCTCATCAATGAGATTTTAGATATGTCCAAAATCGAATCCGGCTATGTACGAGTGGTGAAGCAAACCTTCTCCCTGCCGGTGATGATGCGAGAAGTTTATCGTACGTTTGACATGATGGCACAACAAAAAGGTGTCGCGTTGACGGTCGAGATGGAACAACAAATGCCCGAACACGTCACGAGCGATCCGACGAAAGTAAAACAAATTTTGATCAATTTGATTCAAAACGCGTTGAAGTTTACCGATCAAGGGACGGTGCGGGTCGAACTTTCCGTTTCTGCAGGTGAACTTCGCTTTACGGTCACTGACACGGGACGAGGCGTGGATGGGCAAGAACTCGAATTGTTATTTGAACCGTTTTACCAAAAAAAATATACCGACCAGCATCAAGGAACAGGGTTAGGGCTGCCGATTAGCAAGCAATACGCGACATTGCTCGGCGGGGACCTTCAAGTAGAGAGCGAACTTGGACGCGGCAGTCGCTTCGTCTTTACCTTGCCGGTGGAGGTAGAGGAAGGCGCCGCACAAGCTGCTCGCGATTTTGAAGAATGGACGGACGTGCGGTTTGCCGACATGCACGTCCTCGTCGTAGAAGACACGCCTGCGCAACAAGACATTTTACAGGAACTGCTCGAAGCGGCCGGTTGTAGCGTCAGTATGACTGCTTCTGGTAAACGTGCACTCGAACGGACGGTGACTGAGCGGTACGATATGATTTTATTAGATATGAGATTGCCAGATGGGAACGGGGCGGATGTGGCTGCGGAACTCAAACAGCGTGATGATTGTCCGCCGATCATCTTCATCTCGGCGAACGCTTTCGAAGAGGACCGTCAACGAGCTTTCGCTTCAGGGGCGTGCGCATTCGTCTCGAAGCCGTTTCATCCAAAGCAATTGTTTGATGCGATGTATCGTCATCGAGGGGATATCGTCGTCGATTCCCACGACATGTTGCGAAACGTCCACAAAGCGGTTCAAGAAGGAGATGTTGAAACGATCGAGCGATTTGTACAAACCTATCAGCAAAAGGCCCCTCACTTACAGGTCATTTGGGATGCACTCGAGCGGTTTGACTATGAGTTGGCAAGTCGTCATTTGCAACGAGAATTAGGAGCTGATCGTGCTGATTGAAACAAAAAAGAGAACAATTTTTGTCGTTGATGATACGCCTGCCAACTTGCGTTTACTCTATGATATTTTGAGTCAAGCCGATTACCATGTGCGCGTCTATCCAAATGGTAAGTTTATGCTACAGGCGATGGAACAGATAGAGCCTGATTTGATTTTATTAGATATTATGATGCCAGACATGGATGGCTATGAAGTATGTGAGATACTCCGGAGACGATATAATCCGAACATCCCTGTTATATTTTTAAGTGCACTGACCGAGTCATACGATAAAGTACGAGCATTCGAAGCCGGTGGGCAAGATTACATTACAAAGCCGATTCACCCAGAAGAGGTGTTACTGCGTCTAAACGCTCAATTAAAAAACGTGAATGAACGTGAACAATTTTCTTACAATCTCGAAGAAAAAGAAAAACAGTTACAAGAGTATCAAGAAGGTCTAGTGAAAACATTGCTTCGACTATCTGGATTGCGTGACAATGACACGGGTAATCATATCGAAAGAGTCCAAGCGCTTGCGACAAGTTTGGCTGGGATTGTTCAAAAGGAACCGGGGTCACAAGTAAATTCGATGTTTGTCGAAGCGATTCGCTTGGCTGCACCGCTACATGATATTGGAAAGATTGCCGTCCCTGATGCGATCTTGTTGAAGGAGGGCAAGCTGACCGAAGACGAATGGCTTCTCATGAGAGAACATGTTCGAGTAGGGGGAGAAGTGCTTGGTGAGCTACATCTGCAGTTTCCGGAAAACTCCTTTATCCAGATGGCTATGGACATCGCATTGTATCATCACGAGAAATGGGATGGACAAGGCTATGTCCATGGTTTATCGAAAGAAGCGATTCCGCTTGCGGCGAGAATTGTAAGTATCGTCGATGTGTATGATGCCCTGAGGACTTTACGACCATACAAACCAGCATACACGCACCTGGAAGCATTGGAGATGATGTGTCAAATGAAAGGCACGTTTGATCCATATTTGTTTGATCTATTCTTGACTCACGACCGGCTTTTCTCCACCGTCTTTGATTCAATCTATGAAGCGGGGCGAGTAGATTGTAACACTCAACCTCTCCTTATCATTTAATAGAGGCAAACAAGGTTCGGCTCCTCACGAGGTGCCGAACCTTTTAGTTTATCTTTACGATCGTTCATGTCCGCCAAAACGATGTATGGTCAGCCTTGTCTTGTATATTGAAGGTGATGATGTCGTTCAATAAACCATAGTCGACAGCTTGATTCCATTTGATGCGAAATAACTGTTTCGTCTGCGTGTAGCCGGACTCTTTGATGCGATTGGCGAACTGTTCAAGCGCGATCGCTTCCGGGGCGACCGCGAAATGGGCTTTGGCGACGCTGAAGGCGATGATGAACGTCCCGTGGTCAGTGAACATCGGTTGGTTCCAGGCGATGCGCTCCTCGAGATGGGGGAACGTCTGGCGTATCCAGTCGAACACGTCGTCCAGCTTGGCGCGTCGCTCCGGGTCGTCAATCGTTGCTAAAAAGTCATCGAACGTTTCCATGAATAGTCCTCCTTATAAAACAAGCCCGGCTCATGTTGAGCCGGACTTGATGATTAAAACGTCTCAGATGTCGTTTTCGCTTGCATGTGGAGCTGGATGTAATCCGGTCCGCCTGCTTTCGAGTCCGTACCTGACATGTTAAAGCCGCCGAACGGTTGGTAGCCAACGATGGCGCCTGTGCAGCCACGGTTGAAGTACAAGTTTCCGACGTGGAAGTTTTGACGCGCGTACTCTTGGTTCGAGCGGTCACGCGTGAGGACGGCACCTGTCAAACCGTACTCGGTGTTGTTGGCGATGTCGATCGCTTGTTTGAAGTCGCTCGCTTTTGTGAGCGCGACGATCGGTCCGAAAATCTCTTCTTGCATGAGGCGTGCTTTCGGGTCGACGTCTGCGACGACAGTCGGTTCGATGAAGTAGCCTGTCGAGTCGTCCGCTTTACCACCCGTGAGGATGCGTCCTTCTTCTTTGGCGACATCGAAGTACGACGTGATCTTCTTGAACGCTGACGCATCGATGACCGGTCCCATGAAGTGTTCGTTCTTCTCTGTGTTTCCGACCGAGAGTTCGTTCGTCAACTCGACGACGCGGTCGAGCACTGTGTCGTACACGCTGTCGACGATGACGGCACGTGAACAAGCTGAACATTTCTGTCCTGAGAAGCCGAACGCCGACTTGACGATCGACTGGGCCGCGAGCTCGAGGTCTGCTGACTCGTCGACGACGATCGTGTCTTTTCCGCCCATCTCGGCGATGACACGTTTGAGCCAGATCTGGCCGTCGTTCAACTTCGAGGCGCGCTCGTTGATGCGCAAGCCGACGTCGCGTGAACCTGTGAAGCTGATGAAGCGTGTTTTCGGATGGTCGACGAGGTAGTCACCGACTTCAGCGCCTGGTCCTGGGATGAAGTTGAGGACGCCTTTCGGAAGACCTGCCTCTTCCATCACCTCGACGAATTTCGCGGCGACGATCGGTGTCGTTGAAGCTGGCTTCAAGAGGATCGTGTTACCGGCAACGATGGCCGCGACGGCTGTCCCTGCCATGATCGCGAACGGGAAATTCCATGGGCTGATGACGATCCCGACCCCGAGTGGGATGTAGTCATAGCGGTTGTATTCGCCCGGACGGCTCTCGACTTTTTTACCTGGTTTGAGCTCGAGCATTTGACGCGCGTAGTATTCCATGAAGTCAATCGCTTCCGCCGTATCCGCGTCCGCCTCGTTCCACGGTTTGCCCGCTTCCTTCACGAGATAAGCCGAGAATTCATGCTTGCGTTTACGGACAATGTTCGCCGCTTTGAACAAGACGTCGGCACGGACGGCTGGGTCGACGTGGCGCCACGTGTCAAACGCTGTGAGTGCTTCTTGCATCGCGCGCTCTGCGAGTTCTTGGTTCGCTTTCGAGACGCGGCCGATGACCTCTTCTTTGTTTGCCGGGTTATAAGACGTGATCTTATCGTCCGTCGTCACTTTTTCCCCACCGATGACGAGCGGATAGTCTTTCCCGAGCTCACCGTTCACTTTCTCAATCGCCGCTTGGATGGCTGAGGCGTTCTCTTTGTTTGTAAAGTCTGTGAATGGTTCATGTTTGTATGGAATCATTCTCGTTCCCCCTTAAAAGTGATTATGCGGTTAAGCGCTTACGTCTGTATTGTATCGGAAAATTAGCCGAAATCCTAGTGAAACAATTTTCCAGAAAAGCGTGTCGTTTTCGCTCGAAATCGAGTCATGGTAGGATGAGGACAAGAGAGGTAACGAGAAAGGATGATTAAATGAAGAAGTGGATGATTCCGCTCGTGCTCGTCATGATGCTCGGCGCGTGCGGCAACGAGGAAGAGCAACCGGCCGAGGAAGCGAAACGCCCGCTCCCGGAAGCGGTCGAGACCGTCTATACATCGTATCAACAGGCACTTGAAGCAGGGGACGCCGAAGCGCTCGCCGCGGTCGACTACGCCGGCGAACGGACCGATATCCCGGCGACGGGAGCGGTGGCACGAGATCTTTCGCCCGGTGACATTTACGAAGGCTGGGTGAACGAGACCGGCGACGTCGCCTATATCGTCCATGAGATGGAAGACGGGGACGGGAACGAGCTGCCGAACCGGTTGGCGAAAGTCGCCATCAAAGACGGCGATGATTGGAAGCTCGTCGTCACCCCGGCCGTGCTCCCGGTTGAGGTGATCGGTGAGGTCGGAGAACTGTTGACAGGCATCGAGGCGAACGAATACGGCGTCAACCCGGAGGCGAACGCCCGTCTCGCCGACGTACCGGAAGATGAGGCCGGGCCGATCTACGACCGCGTCAACGCCCAGACCGACTACGTCGCGCTCGAGGCCGACAACAACGTGTTCTT
Source organism: Exiguobacterium aurantiacum DSM 6208 (assembly GCF_000702585.1). Classification (GTDB taxonomy): domain Bacteria; phylum Bacillota; class Bacilli; order Exiguobacteriales; family Exiguobacteriaceae; genus Exiguobacterium; species Exiguobacterium aurantiacum. The sequence continues at coordinate 1,195,830 of NZ_JNIQ01000001.1, forward strand.
GTTGCTGTCGGAGACGCTCACCGTCCCGGAGAACCAACAAGTGATGGTCGAGTACTTCGAGGCGTACGTGAAGTGGTATGATGAGAATGAAGACGGCTTGCGCGAGGCGGCCGCGACCGAAGACCCGGTCGACTATTTGGAAGTGCTCGAACCGCTCAAACAAAAACTAGAACAAGCGATCGACGGCTATGACGAGCGACTCGTCGACCCGTCGTTCGGCTGAGGAGGCATTCACATGTTAGCACCGACATTCACGTTACCGAACCAAAACGGCGACATGATCTCGCTTGAACAGTACCGCGGCCAAAAAGTCGTGTTGTACTTCTATCCGAAAGACGCGACACCGGGCTGCACGACCGAGGCGTGCGATTTCCGCGACGCGATGCCGAAGCTCGAAGGTGCCGTCGTCATCGGCATCTCGGCCGACAGTCAGAAGAAGCATCAAAACTTCATCAACAAGCATGAGCTCCCGTTCGACTTGCTCGTCGACGCTGACCATGAAGTGTCGGAGCTTTACGGCGTCTGGCAACTGAAGAAGAATTACGGGAAAGAGTATTACGGCATCGTCCGTTCGACGTTCCTCATCAACGAGGACGGCTATATCGAACAAGAATGGCGGAGCGTCAAAGTGAAAGGGCACGTCGACGAGGTCGTCGCGGCCATCACCTCATAAGGACGGGCGGTCTCCTGAAAAGGAGGCCGTTTTTTTGTGCGTGACGTTTACAATTTGATGTCAATTCAGCACGGTGTGATCGTATGTATATGAACGCTTGAGACGGTTTGTGACAAGTTGTTTACGCTGTAATCGACCGATTTGACGCGGGGAGAACTTGACGAGTATGTGAATGTTCTGAAAAATGGGAAGGGCAACGGCACTACATAGGGGGAACGAACAGATGGCACAATTTGAGAACTGGTTGACAGCGTTATCGGACCTTGTCTGGGGTCCACACTTACTTATTTTATTGATCGGGACGGGGATCTTTTTGACCGTCCGGCTCGGCTTCATCCAAGTGACAAGACTTGGGTTCGGCTTGAGAGAAGCGTTTACCCCCAAGACGAAAGATGAACAGAAGAAGCAACGGGGGGACATCACCCATTTCCAAGCGCTCATGACCGCGCTCGCCGCGACGGTCGGGACCGGGAACATGGTCGGCGTCGCCACGGCGGTCGTCCTTGGTGGACCAGGCGCAATCGTCTGGATGTGGTTGTCTGGGTTTATCGGCATGGCGACGAAATATGCCGAGGCGATTCTCGCCGTCAAATATCGCGTCGTCGATGAGCGGGGCGAGATTGCCGGCGGACCGATGTATTACTTGGAACACGGTTTGAAAAAACGTTGGCTCGGCATGACGTTCGCCTTTTTCGCGGCCATCGCGGCGTTCGGCATCGGAAACGGCGTCCAAACGAATTCGATCAGTCTCGCGCTCAACACGTCGTTCGGCGTACCGATGCTCGTGACAGGGATCGCGCTCATGGTGCTGACGGCGTTCGTCATTCTTGGCGGGGTGAAGTCGATCGGGAAAGTCGTCGGCGTGTTCGTGCCGATCATGATTTTCGCCTACGTCGGCGGTGGTCTCACCATTCTCGTCATGAACGCGGAGTTGATCCCGTCAGCGTTCGCGACCATCTTCGAGAGTACGTTCAGCGCCGAAGCGATCGGCGGCGGGGCGCTCGGTGCCGCGATTCGATACGGGGTCGCCCGCGGGGTGTTCTCGAACGAGGCCGGTCTCGGTTCGGCACCGATTGCGGCGGCTGCCGCGAAGACCGATTTCCCGGGACGACAAGCGCTCGTCTCGATGACGCAAGTATTGATCGATACACTGATCGTCTGCTCGATCACAGGTTTGACGATCGTCATGAGCGGTCAATACGCGAGCGGTCTTCAAGGGATCGAGTTGACGCAAGCGTCGTTCGCTTACTTCCTCGGCCCGGTCGGGGAACTGATCGTCACCGTCTCGCTCGTCTTCTTCGCCTTCTCGACTGTGATCGGTTGGTGTTATTACGGAGAACGGTCGATTTATTACTTATTCGGTGAGCGGTCGATCGTACCTTACCGAGTCATGTACATCATTGTCGCCGGACTAGGCGCCATGACGACGAACTTGAACCTCATCTGGGCCATCTCGGACGTGTTCAACGGATTGATGGCGATCCCGAACTTGATCGGGTTGTTGTTCTTGTCCGGTGTCGTCGTCGCGGAGACGAAACGGTTTGAACTTGAAATGAAGAAAGAAAAACAGCAAGCCGCATGACAAAAGGACGCATTCCCATTTGGGAGTGCGTCCTTGTCGTTATACTTTGAACTGGCCGATCAGTTCATTCAACTCGTCCATCTTTTGTTGCGACATCTCGGTCGCCCGGTTCAATTCACCGAATCGATCGACCGAGAGCGTCACTTTCTCAGCGATGTCTTGCGTGCCGAGGGCGCCGTTGTTCACCGTGACGGCGACGTCCTGGATGACGGAGATCATGTTCGACGTCAACTGTTCAAGCTCAGCGGCGGCGTCCGCGAACTCGGAAGCGGTCGTCTCGAACCGTCCCGCATCCTCGCTGTACTGTTCAGCCGCTTCTTCGAGCTGGTCGTAGTCTTTGACGACGTTCGTGTCGAGGAACGTGAGCATCTCGCTCGATGTCTCGTTCAAATGGTCGACTGATTGGAGCACGGTAGCCGAGATCGCTTGGATGCGCTCGACGGTCGTCCGGCTCGTCTCGGCGAGCTTACGAATCTCGTCGGCGACGACGGCGAATCCGCGTCCTGCCTCCCCGGCCCGGGCCGCTTCGATCGAGGCGTTCAAAGACAACAAGTTCGTCTGGGCGGCGATGTCTAAAATGTCGTTCGTGAGCGTCGCGATCTCGCGTACCGCCTTGGCGTCTTGCATCGCCCGTTCTAATCGGTGCCGGGTCGAATCGAGCACGTCGAGGGCGGACGATTTCGCCTCGACGGCATGGCCGCGCAAGGCGACCGCGCGGGCGTCGACACGCTTCGCCTCGTCTTTCCGTTCCGCAGCCATCGACACGATGTGATGGAGCGTCCGTTCCATGTCCGAGGCCGACGCGTTCATCTCTTGGGCGCTCGCGGCCGTCTGTTGCATACCGGCCGTCAAATCCTCGGTCGTCGCCGCCGTCGTCGTCATGTACGTGTCGAGCGCTTTCAGCTCTTCATACGTGTTCGCCGATTGGGCCGCCACGCCGCGGGAGACATCGTTCACTTGCAAGATGAGCTGTCTCAAATTGGCGATGAATTGGTTAAAGTCACGCGCGAGCCCTGAGAACTCGTCACGGCGTTTCACCGGAATCGCCGTCGTCAAGTCGCCTTCGCTCGTCGCGAGTTCACGCATCTTCACTTTGAACTCGTTTAACGGTTCGAAGATCGAGCGGAAGATGAACAGCATCATGAGCACGGTGAAAATGGCAGCGGCGGCTAGGATGACGATGAGCGTGAGCTGCACTTGTTCAAACAGCGCCTCGCCTTGTTCCGTGTCGGAGATGATGGCGTCACGGTTCAAGTTGACGAGAAGGCCGAGCGTGTTCGACAGCGCATCCGCACTCGGCGTCGCCGTGTCGCGGATATACGCCTCGGCCTCAGCTTGGCCTTCCTCGTTTGAGATGCGCAATAGTTCGGCGATGTTCGCTTGGAACGTCGTCCACTGCGCCTCGGCCTGGTCGAACAGTTCTTGGTCAGCTTGTGTGATGATCGTCGATTCATAGCCGCTCATCCGTTGCTTTAAAATCGTGACGCCCGTCTCGACGTCGCGTTCGACGTTCTGTTTCGTCACTTCGTCCTCGACGAGAGCGTGTCGAATCAAATGGCGGCGTATCTCGAGCAACTGTTTGTCGACTTGATGAATCTGGTCCATGCCTGGCACCCACGACACGGTCATGTCTTCTTGTGCGGCCTTCGAGGCGTTCAAGGCGTACAACGCATAACCGCTCACGCCGAGCAACAAGACGAGCAAGACGGTGAACGCGGCAATCAGTTTATTCCGGATTGACATAGTGATCCTCCCCATATGTACAGTCTTCTCTTTAAGCATAAGGAGATTGGGCCGTTCATCGAATAGCCGTTTTTGGAAACGAGTCAATGTTCGGGTCAGATTTCCCATGTTTGTAAAAAATGAAGCTGATTTTTGCCGGATTGGATTTTCTTTTTTGTCTTATGAAATAGTGGTATGATAAGGAGCGATGTATGAAAACATGTTGGAGGTGTGAAGATTGACTCGAATCACAGAAGATGAAGTACGGCACGTCGCCGGGCTCGCCCGACTGGCGATCACTGATGATGAAGTGACGCACTTCACGGAGCAATTGACAAAAATTCTCGAGTTCGCTGAGCAACTCGATGAGCTTGATACGACGGGCGTCATCCCGACGACCCATGCCCTAGATTTGAAAAACGTACTACGCAAAGACGAGGTCCGCCCGTCGCTTCCGCGCGAGGAAGTCGAACGGATGGCGCCTGATTGGGAAAACGGTCAAGTCCGTGTCCCAGCCGTCTTTGAATAAGGAGGCCCCACATGAGTTTATTCGATCACGGTGTAGCGAAGCTACATACCTTATTAAAAGAAGGCGAGGTCTCGGTGACGGACCTCGTCAAAGAGTCGTTCGATCAAATCGAGCGCACAGATGAGAAAGTCGGTGCGTTTTTAACGCTCAACGAAGATGCGTTCGAGCAGGCGAAACGGATGGACGACCTCGCGAAGACAGCGGACAATCCGCTCTTCGGATTGCCGATCGGCGTCAAAGACAACATCGTCACGAAAGGGACACGCACGACGTGTGCCTCGAAGTTCCTCGAGAACTTCGTACCGGCCCATGACGCGACGGTCGTCGAGCGTCTGCATGACGCCGGTGCCGTCACGATCGGGAAGCTCAACATGGACGAGTTCGCGATGGGCTCATCGAACGAGAACTCGGCGTTCAAAGTCGTTCGCAACCCATGGGACACAACCCGCGTACCAGGTGGTTCGTCAGGCGGTTCGGCGGCGACGGTCGCAGCCGGCCAAGTGCTGTTTAGCCTCGGTTCGGATACGGGCGGTTCGATTCGTCAACCGGCCGCGTATTGCGGTGTCGTCGGCATGAAGCCGACGTACGGCCTCGTCTCACGTTACGGTCTCGTCGCGTTCGCCTCGTCGCTCGACCAGATCGGTCCGCTCACGCGCAGCGTCGAAGACAACGCCTACTTGTTGAACGCGATCGCCGGACATTGCGAGATGGACTCGACGTCATCGACGGTCGACCTCCCAGACTACACGAAGTCGCTTCATGGCGATATCAAAGGCTTGAAGCTCGCTTTGCCTAAAGAATTCATGGCAGAAGGTGTCTCGGACGGTGTCCGCAAACAGATCGAACAAGCGATCGACACGCTCAAGTCGCTCGGTGCGACGGTCGAGACGGTCTCGCTCCCGACGGTGAAATATGCGCTCCCGACGTACTACTTGCTCGCTTCGTCTGAAGCGTCTTCGAACCTCGCCCGCTTCGACGGCATCCGTTACGGACGCCGCGCCGAAGCCGACGCGCTCGAAGAAGTGTTCACGTACTCGCGTGAGCAAGGGTTCGGCGAAGAAGTGAAGCGCCGCATCATGCTCGGAACGTACGCTCTTAGCTCTGGGTACTACGATGCGTTCTATAAGAAGTCGCAACAAGTCCGCACGCTCATGAAGCAAGACTTCGCAAAAGTGTTCGAGAAGTACGATGCGATCATCGGACCGACGGCACCGACGACGGCGTTCAAACTCGGTGACCAACTCGAAGACCCGCTCACGATGTACGCCAACGATATCATGACGATCCCGGTCAACTTGGCGGGCGTACCGGCCATCTCGGTCCCGGCCGGCTTGTCAGAAGGACTCCCGGTCGGTCTTCAAATCATCGGGAACCATTACAGTGAACCAACACTCTACCGCGTGGCCCATGCTTTCGAACAAGCAAACGGCGGTTTCAAAATGCCACAGCTTTAAGGAGGACGGACGATGAACTTTGAAACGATCATCGGGATCGAGGTGCACGCCGAGCTGAGCACGAAGTCGAAGATTTGGTGTGGCTGCTCGCGCACGTACGGTGCCGAAACGAATACACAGACGTGTCCGATTTGTCTCGGACACCCGGGCGTTTTGCCTAAATTGAACGAAGAGGCGGTCAACCTCGCTATTAAGGCCGCGATGGCACTGAACTGTGAAGTCGCGACCGACACGAAGTTCGACCGCAAGAACTACTTCTATCCGGACACGCCGAAAGCGTACCAAATCTCGCAGTTCGACCAGCCGATCGGCTTTAACGGTCACGTCGACGTCGAAGTCGATGGCGAGATGAAACGGTTCCGCATCGAGCGCGTCCATTTAGAAGAAGATGCCGGGAAGATGAACCATACGGGCGAGAAGCACTCGGTCGTCGACTTCAACCGGACCGGCTCACCGCTCATCGAGATCGTCAGTGAGGCCGACATGCGCTCGCCGAAAGACGCGGTCGCGTACCTCGAGCGTTTGAAAGAAGTGCTCTCGTTCGCCGGCGTCTCGGACGTCAAGATGGAAGAAGGGTCGCTCCGTTGCGACTGCAACATCTCGGTCCGTCCGTTCGGACAAGAGCCGTTCGGCACGAAGACGGAGCTCAAAAACTTGAACTCGTTCTCGAACGTGTTGAAGGCGCTCGAGTATGAAGAAGAGCGTCATCGCAAACTCCTCATCACGGGTGGCGTCATGCGTCAAGAGACGCTCCGCTTCGATGAGGCGGCGAAGAAGACAATCCTCATGCGTGTCAAAGAAGGAGCGGCCGATTACCGTTACTTCCCAGAGCCGGACCTCGTCCGTCTCGAGATCGACGAAGCGTGGAAAGAACGCATCCGGGCGACACTTCCGGAAATGCCGGCCGCGCGTCGCGAGCGATACATGGACAACTACGGCTTGTCGGCGTATGACGCGAAGGCGCTCACGTCGACACGCGAGTTCTCGGACTTCTTCGAGGCGACGACGGCCGCTGGCGCTGAACCGAAAGCCGCGGCGAACTGGCTCATGGGCGAAGTGCTCGGGCATTTGAACAAATCGGATGAGACGATCGAGACGATGAAGCTGACACCGGGCGCGCTCGCGGAGTTGATTCGTTTGATCGGAGACGGTACAATTTCTTCGAAGATTGCCAAACGCGTGTTCACAGCGATGCTCGAGGAAGGCGCCGAACCGAAAGCGTATGTCGAAGCGAACGGGCTCGCCCAAATCTCGGACGAGAACTTGCTTCGCGGCTACATCCTCGAGTTGTTCGAAGCGCACCCACAAATGATTGAAGACTTTAAGAACGGGAAAGACCGGGCGAAAGGCTTCATCATCGGCCAAATTATGAAACAGACGAAAGGGATGGCGAACCCGGCACTCCTCGATGGCTTGTTCCACGAAGAGATTGCCAAACGCTAACGAAGCGGCGAGGCACTTGTGTCTCGCTTTTCGCTCGACATGAGCAAAGGGAGAGAATCAATATGCAACGGAAACGTGCGCGGGTCATCTATAACCCGACATCAGGAAAAGAAGTGATCAAACGGGAACTCCCGTACATCTTGAACCGCTTAGAGGATGCGGGTTATGAGACGTCGACGTACGCGACGAAAGCGATCGGTGACGCGACGCTCGAGGCCGTTCGGGCCGCCGCGGCCGAGTTTGATTTGATTATCGCAGCCGGCGGGGACGGTACGTTGAACGAGGTCATCTCGGGCCTCGCACCGCTTGAGACGCGTCCGACGATCGGGCTCATTCCGGTCGGGACGACGAACGACTTCGCCCGGGCGATGCGGATCCCGCTCAGCGTCGTCGGCGCGCTCGACGTCATCTGCGACGGGTTCGAGATGCCGGTCGACCTCGGGGAGATCGCAGGCGAGAAGGGCGACATCCATTACTTCATCAACATCGCCGGCGGCGGCATCATGACGGAGTTGTCTTATGAAGTGCCATCGAAGTTGAAGACGGCACTCGGACAGCTCGCGTACTACGTCAAAGGGATGGAGAAGCTGCCGCTCATCAAACCGACGTACATCGAGCTCGAGCATGACGAAGGGACGTTCAGCGGCGAGGTGATGATTTTCCTCACGTCGAACTCGAACTCGGTCGGCGGATTTGAGAAAATCTCACCGCACGCGTCATTGAACGATGGCTTGTTCGACTTGTTCATCTTACGGAAATGTAACTTGTTCGAGTTCATCCATGTCGTCCGTTTGTTGCTCCGTGGCGAGCACTTGACGAGCCCGCTCGTCGAACATTTCAAGACGAGCCACGTCAAGATGAAGACGACGGAGTCGATGAGCCTCAACATCGACGGCGAGTACGGCGGGGAATGCACCGGCGAGATGCGCAACTTGTTCCGTCACTTGACGGTGCTTGCACCGAACGCGCGCATTCGCGAGATGGAAGAACTGAACGCCCAATATGAGCGCGAACAGATGATCAAACAGCTGTTCAACGTGTCAATCGAGAAAGCAGAATGAGTCGGCTCGGCGTGGCGCACACGTCGAGCTTTTCGTTCGCCTCGAACGGGTAAACGGTATATACAGGAATTTTGATTCAAGAAAGGAGAGGCACATGCTACCAGTGAAAAAGAATGACCGTCTCGACGTCGACATCCACGACCTCACCCACGAAGGGGCAGGTGTGGCGCGCGTCGACGGCTATACGTTGTTCGTCCCGAACGCGCTCCCAGGGGAGACGGTCGAGATCGTCGTGACGAAGACGAACAAACAGTACGGGTTCGCCCGCTTGATCGATGTGAAACAAGCGAGCGCGGACCGCGTCGAGCCGCCGTGCCCGATCTTTTATCAATGTGGGGGTTGTCAGCTCCAACACTTCAGCTATGACGGCCAGCTCCGCCAAAAACGGGACCGTGTCGTCGATGCGTTGAAGCGACTTGGCCAATTCGATGTGCCTGTCCACGAGACGATTGGCATGCCGGAACCGTGGCGATACCGCAACAAGGCACAAGTGCCGTTCAAAGACGAGGCCGGTCGCCTCGTCGCCGGATTCTATCGTCCGCGTTCGCACGATATCGTCGAGATGAAGGAATGCCTCATCCAAGACGAGCGCAATGACGAGGCCGTCCAAGTCGTCCGCGACGTGCTCGCGGCACACGATGTGCCGGCGTATGATGAGAAGACAGGGCGCGGTGTCATCCGCCACGTCATGGCCCGTTATGGATACCATTCGGGTGAACTGATGATCGTCCTCATCACGAAGACGACGAAAATCAAAGGCGTGAACGAGATCGTCGCCGACATCTTGAAGCGTCTCCCGAACGTGACGTCGATCATGCAAAACGTCAACCCGGACAAGACGAACGTCATCTTAGGGTCGACGAACAAACTCTTGTACGGTCATGAGACAATCGAGGACAAGATCGGCGGACTGACGTTCACGATTTCCCCGCACTCGTTCTTCCAGGTCAACCCGGTCCAAACGGAAAAACTTTACGGCAAGGCGCTTGAGTATGCGCAGTTGACCGGGACCGAGCAAGTCGTCGACGCCTATTGCGGCATCGGGACAATCAGTCTGTTTCTCGCGCGGAAAGCGGCGCACGTGTACGGCGTCGAAGTCGTACCGGAAGCGATCGAGGACGCGAAACAGAACGCGCTCGTCAATGAGATCGATAACGTGACGTACGCGTGTGGTGCGGCGGAAGATGTGTTGCCACAGTGGAAGAAAGATGGCATCAACCCGGACGTCATCGTCGTCGACCCACCGCGGAAAGGCTGTGCCGAGTCGTTCCTCGAGACGATGGTCGAGATGAGTCCGAAGCGGATCGTCTACGTGTCGTGTAACGTCGCGACGCAAGCGCGCGATATGCGTTACCTCGCAGACCGTGGCTACCGCCTCGTCGAAGTGACACCAGTCGACATGTTCCCGCATACGGCGCATGTCGAGACGGTGGCGTGGATGGAAAAAGTATAATAAAAACCCTTAGCTTTTCCGTTTTCATACGGTTCAGCTAAGGGCTATTTTATTGCCTTAATAATTAAAGCGCCTTTATAATCTTTGGGCTAGAACTCACGATTCATCGTAGTCTGTAGAGAACGGCTTCTCTTCATAGTTAGAAACGTTGTACGATCCAATTGTGCGATATTTTTCGGGAGAGGAATCGTTCTCTGCCAACTTGTTAGAGACATCAGTGGCCAAAGCGTCATTTATAATTCTGTGTAAATAGCTCGGGTCTGGAGCTTCGTTGATGGCAGCCATGACAAGTGCATTTCTAAGGTAACCGGCATTATTGGAAAGCAGTTCTGCATTAAAAGGCAAATTATGATGTTGAGCAAAAAGTTTCATAAAAACAGAAACAGTGCGGGTGTTCCCTTCACGGAAAGGATGGACCCGCCACAAGTCTGTCATTAGCTTAGCGAAATAGACAGGGAGGCGTATATTTTTATGCTCCCATTTGATTTCTTGTTGCCAATCAAAAATAGACTCTAAATTTGTTCGAATATGCTTAGAATCACTATAGATCACAGACAAACCGTCCAAAATTCGCTCATGTTTATAAATATTGATTGAACGAAATTCACCGGCCCACTCATACAGTTCATTAAATAGATGTCGATGGAGTTGTTGCAAAGAATGATAACTATCGAAATCCACTTCCGAAATGAATGACTCTACTTCTAATATGTTTGCAATGATGAGCTGTGCTTCAACAGTAATCAGTTGTTGTTCGTCAGTAATCCCAAGCTTATTTATAAGCACACTCGTGTTGGGGTATACGTAAGGATCCATTAGGATTGACGTGCTTTCGTGTACTTCTCCATAATGGCTTGCTTAAACTGGGCTGAAGTGATTTCGCCATCTTCATATCGCTCCAGCAATTTTTGTGTAAAAGGACTTGGTTTTCCCCCATCGATTGCGGCCATACCAACTGCAAATTTTACTTGTTTTTGACGTTCGATATATGAGTTCTGATCCATTTTTTTCACCCTTTTCACTTCGATTAACTTATTAGTAATTATATCATACACGACGAACTATAAAATCGTGTGCAACTTCTCGCGATTAGTATGAACTCGAAGGCAGCGGACGAGGCTTTGTGAAGAAAGTGCTGTGTTTCAATTGACGAATGTCTGAAAAGAATAACAATCATTCAGCGTGAACAAGGGAATAAGATAACGATTGAACGTCATATGGAGAAGGGGCGGGTTATAAAATTGATCAGCGAAGGAGGGCACTCGGTTTGAAACCATTGACTGAGTTGATTCAAGCATATACGTCGACCGTCAAACAAGGAGACATGCCGCTCGCGTATCGAGGTATCCTTGAATTTCTAGGGCACCTGCGATCTCGTTTCATGAAGAGTGGATACGAGGTGAGCGGTCTGTACCCAGGCTATATGGATATGTCTTACGTATCGGTAAACACATCGTCTTTGAAAGAGAGAGGGCTTAAAATCGCAGTTGTCTATCTCCATGGTACAGGGTGCTTTGAGGTGTGGTTGTCCGCTCGCAATAGGACACTGTCGGAACAGTACGCGACCACGTTTCAAACAGTACAAGGCTTCCATAACGATGAAAATCTAGATGCCATTCTTGAGCGCGCATTGACATCTTCTCCCGATTTTGATGAGCCGGAGCAGTTGGCTGAATTGATTGAGCGGGAAGTCGAACGGTTCATTCAAGATGTGGAAACAATACTCGAGGGAGGGCGCTGATGGATTGGATGGCCGAAGTAGAAATGAGACTGAAGCGAGGTAATCAACTTCTGTGTGCGAAAGACAATACGTTTTTGGAAACATCCGGCAGACGGGTATTTGATTCCTATAGGAGCGACAAATCTCTATAACCTGGTTTTGTCGCACGCTGTCAGTCAACGTAAGGCGCACCAGTAGAAGCAGCAAGGAAGGGTTGGTCAAAAACAGGATATGAGGAGATCGTGTAAATGATGAAACAGACTAAAATGACAACTGTAGATGAATACATTTTACAATTTCCTGTTGAGGTTCAAGCAATCCTCCAGACGCTGAGGAAGTTAGTAAAAGACATCTCCCCTGAGGCAGAAGAAAATATGAGTTACCAAATGCCCACGTATTATTTAAAAGGTAATTTGGTGCACTTTGCAGCATATAAAAATCATATTGGATTTTATCCAACTCCAGCAGGCATCGACGCTTTCAAAGATGAGTTATCCGACTACAAAAGTGCAAAAGGTTCTGTTCAGTTTCCGATTGATAAACCGATTCCTTTCGAATTAATAAAGAGGATAGTTGAGTTTAGAGTGAGTGAGATGAACGGTGACGCCGTAAAAAATAAAGAGTGACCGAGATATCGGCTTTATTTCCTGCCCACGAGATCGAAGTCGGTTGAAGTTACTAGAGAACTACGCGAAAACATGCAAAAAGACGGGCATTGAGGCCCGTCTTTTGTTTACAACACTTTACCGATCGCGGTTTCCCGTTCAGGAACTGCATCTTCACGCATCGCGTTGATTTCTTTATACTCGTTCGTATCTTTCCACAACTCGTCTTTCAACGGATTGAGTTTGTATTTGACGATCCGTGTCACTTGCCAGACGGCGAGGACGACGTTCAGTGCTAGACTAACAAGGGCAAGGGTCCAGTTCGCTGCCGGATTATACGACACGCTGACGTTAAACGTGCTGCCGACGGCGAAGAAGTAAGGGAACGTCATGACCCACATCATCCAAAACGATAGCGTTTGGGCACGGTTTTGCATCCATGTCCCTTTCGCCCAAAGAAGAACAGGGACCGTCGCGGCGATGTTCAAAGCAAAGCCTGAGTAGAACGCGTTGCCCGGTGCGCATGAATAGACGTAAGCGATATTCCAAATGCCGTACGCGACAATCCATAGCTTCGTTTGGTCCGGCCAAAGCATGTCTTTCTTCTTACCTGATGTGGCGAAGATGCCGACCCAGCCACAGATGAGGAGCAAGTTCAAGATCCCGGCGACGGCGTTCACATAGTTCCAGCCGCCCGAGATGTATTCCATCCCGTCGACCATTCCTTCAAACCCCATGATGCCGACTTGGAACTCCCGGACGACGGCCTCGGCGATGTTGAGCGCTAAAATTCCAGGCACGAGGATCAGGTACCACGGATGTTTCTTATGATAATCCGTGAAGCGGATGACCATATAAATCAAACTACCGGCTAATGCCGAATACACTTTCACCCAATGGAACCATGAGGTGATCTCAGGGTCGGCGGTGAAGACCCAAATCGGGGTCAAGGCAATCGGTACGACCATAAACATGAAGATACTGGCTTTTTTACTAGACCGGACGATTTCATTCAACCCGATCAACAAGCCGAACACGACGAACCACATCGCGACGTTGTACCAAGGAATCGATTCAAAGAAGAACATACGTAACGCCCCTTTCATTTCTAAAGTGTAGTGGAAAAAATGATTTCTAAAACATACCGAACGTTCGTTATGTTTATGTGAAAAGTGTAACAAACTTAAGAAAGCGTTGTCAATCGAGTTTGGGACGTCACAGTGACATGTCATAAATCCGTCAAATCATTATGATATAATTAGCCATTATTGTGTGAGGAGCGTCGAGCAGATGATGAACGAAGGAAAGCAAAAAATATTAGAGGCGGCGCGAGCGACGATCGTCGAACACGGGATTCAAGGAACGACGCTTCGGGGGATTGCCAAGCGAGCGGGTCTGAGTACGGGTGCCATCTATCATTATTACAGTTCGAAAGAAGCAATTCTGTACGATGTGATGGATGAAGGGCTAGGAGAGATTTGCCGGATCGCGACCGTGTCTCTTGAAGATCAAAAAGAAGTGAAAGAAATCATTCAAGAAATTTTTGCTGGGATGCAGGACCGATTAAAAAAAGATGCGGAGAATCGATTACAGTTTTACTTGGCCCATGAGGCGATGCTCGGGAACGAGGAACTACAACTCAAGTTCAAGCAAAAGTACGAGGATTGGATCAGTCGGGTGGAAGCCATCTTCGTGCGGGCATACGGCGTCGAGCATGGTCCCTCAACACGAGCGGTCGCCGCGTGGACGATGGCGGCAATCGATGGGATGGTGTTGCAGACGTTGCTGCAAACGAACGTCGTCGCGGTCGAGCATACGGATCGCGTATTGGAGTACTTGTTGCAAGACGGGTTTGCCCATTTCTTCAAAATCATTGAGACTGGACGGGGCTAAAGGAATTTGGAAGTATTGTCAGTTGATACATTCCCCCGTCCATAATAGAATGGATGAAGTGATTTTGTTGGATTGATTAAGAAAGGGAATGATTTTATATGAACGAAAACTTCTGGCGCGATTTGCCGCGTCCATTCTTTATACTAGCCCCGATGGAAGACGTGACCGATGTCGTCTTCCGTCACGTCGTCGCCCACGCCGGCCGACCGGACGTCTTCTTCACCGAATTCGCGAACTCGGACAGCTACTGCCATCCGGAAGGGAAAGGCAGCCTGCGCGGACGTTTGACGTTCACCGAGGATGAGCAGCCGATGGTCGCCCACATTTGGGGCGACAACCCGGACTACTTCCGCGAGATGAGCATCGGCATGGCCGAGATGGGCTATAAAGGGCTCGATATCAACATGGGCTGCCCGGTCCCGAACGTGGCGAAACGCGGGAAAGGGAGCGGACTCATCCTCCGTCCTGACGTCGCAGCGGAACTCATTCAAGCGGCGAAAGCCGGCGGCATCCCGGTCAGTGTCAAGACACGACTCGGTTTCGCGAAGCTCGACGAATGGCGCGACTGGTTGACGCATCTCTTGAAGCAAGATATCGCCAACTTGTCGATTCATTTGCGCACTCGCAACGAGATGAGTAAAGTCGATGCGCATTGGGAGATGATCCCGGACATCGTCAAACTGCGTGATGAGATCGCACCGGATACGCTCATCACGATCAACGGGGACATCCTCGACCGTCAGATGGGATTAGAGCTCGTCGAGAAGTATGGCTTCGACGGCGTCATGATCGGCCGCGGGATCTTCAAGAACCCGTTCGCGTTCGAGAAAGAACCACGTGAGCACTCGATGGAAGAACACCTCGATTTGCTTCGTCTTCAACTCGACCTGCAAGATAAGTTCCAAGAAGAAGTGCCGCGTTCGATTTCGAACTTGCATCGTTTCTTCAAGATTTACGTGAAAGGGTTCCGCGGGGCGAGTGACCTCCGTGTGAAGCTCATGGATACGAAATCGACGGATGAAGTACGGGCACATCTTGATGCGTTCGTCGAGAACTACCATAAAGAAGAAGCGGCGCTCGCCGAGGTGGCATCGACAGTCGAATAAGTTTTTGCAGGGATTCAGTGTCTACTGGGTCCCTTTTTTCTTGTAGCCAACCACCAAAATTTAGGATAGAATCGATATATCGGGAGCCGATATATCGATAGACGAAGTAAAGGGGACGAGTCATGAAGAAACCATTGGGAAACGTCGCTTTGACGGAAGCAGTCTATTATGTGCTGCTGTCATTACAAGTCCCGAGACATGGGTACGGAATCATGCAATTGGTTCAAGAATTGAGCAACGGTCGCGTTCAATTGGCTGCTGGAACTTTGTACGGGGCACTGAACAGCTTAGTCGAGAAAGAATGGATTGAGGCGGTGCAGGGAGTGAACGGACGAAAGAAAGAGTATCTCATTACCGTGAAGGGGCAAGCGGTACTCGAAGCAGAACTCGTCCGCCTTGAGGAGCTTGTCGCAAACGGAAAACAGTGGATTGGGGAAAACAAGTCTTGAAAACAAAAACGGTTTATCGTGTTTATGTCGATTATGAAAAAGAAGAGCAGTGGTTGAATGAGATGGCGGCACAAGGATGGTTGCTAGAACGATTCAAGATTGGACGTTACGTGTTTAGTAAAGGCGAACCGGGCACATATATGTATCGAATCGAATTGCTGGAAGAACTTCCGAATCACACTCGGTCAAAAGCGTACCTTGAGTTTTTAGATGAAATGGGAATCGAAGTCGTTGATACATCGTTCCGATGGATTTTTTTACGAAAACGGACTGAAGACGGTCCGTTCCATCTCTATTCCGATTTTGACTCAATGATTGCGAAAACGAATCGCGTGTTGCAATTGTATCAAGTTGTGTTGCTTGTCAATATTATCGCTGTCTGTATCAATGTCATTAGTCCATTCGCAGTATGGGTGATTTGGCCGAACATTGCGCTTGCCGCGTTCATCGCCTATTTGATACAACGACAGACACAAAAGTTACGTACGTTAAAAGGACTGCGTGAAATTTCAGAACAAGACTGAGAGGGGCAAATGAAGATGAGTGAATTCCAATTCATGACTAGCGATCGACCGCTGAAAGAAGTCGAAAATCCATATGTCGAGTTCTTATCCATCAACGAAGCCATCAAAAAAGGTGTCATCTTGCCCGAGATGCTCACAGACGACGAGGACCTCGATCGTGACGAAAAGATTTTGATGAACGTCGAATCGGAAGAACAGCTCGACGAGATTGAAATCAAGCGAGACCTCTATTATGACGTGGAGAACGTCAAAGCGTATTCTTCAAAACCACACGTCGTGGAATTGCGCTGGCGCTATTCCGACGCAAGAGCCGAACAGCTCGTTGCGTATATCGTCGGCCATCTCGAGATAGCGGATGAAGTTGAGATTTGGAAAGTATGGGTCGATGAACAGACCGAACCAAGCGTCAAGACAATCACGCGTGACGAGTTGACGATTGATGCGCTGCAATTTTTGGGCGACGTCGGGTTCGAGCGACCGGAATGCCTTCGGGTGACAAAAGTATAATCTGACCGAACGAGTCGTTTCGTTCGGTTTTTTGTTTTGTCTCCTCACTTGAAAAAAGACTGCTATATTATGAGAAGAAGAGTCAGGAGGGAACACCATGCATATTTTAATCGTCGAAGACGACCGGACGATTGCTTCCGGTCTCCAATATTCACTCGAGCAAGAACAATTTACGACGACGTTATGCCAGAACGTGGCTGACGCGACACGTTTGATCGAACAACAACTCCATACGATTAACCTGTGTCTGTTCGATTTATCGTTGCCGGACGGGAGCGGCTATGACTTGTGTCGGCTCGTGAAGCAAAAACAGGATACGCCCGTCATCTTTTTGACGGCGTTCGACGATGAAGTCAACGTCGTCATGGGACTCGATATGGGAGCGGATGACTACATCACAAAACCGTTCCGGGTCCGTGAACTCATCTCACGCATCCAGTCGGTGCTGCGCCTTTACACGAAACAAACAAGTTCGTCGATTCTTACAATGGGTGCGGTCGAAATTAATACGCAAGACGCCAAAGTTAAAAAGGGCGGAGACGAGATTTTATTGACGGCGCTCGAGTATCGGTTACTGCTCATCTTCAGTCGACATACGGGACAAGTGCTGACGCGCGCCCAACTGCTTGACCAGATGTGGGACATGGGCGGGGATTTTGTGAATGACAATACGCTGACCGTCTATATTAAACGATTGCGGGAGAAGCTAGAGGATGACCCGCAACAACCGAGTTTGATTAAGACAGTGCGCGGTATCGGTTACAAGGTGGAACGCTGACATGTTGCGAAACCGAGAAATTCGTATGTATTTGCTGAGCGTCTTTGTGATCATCAGCTTGGCCGTCGGGGTGACGCTGTTCATCTCGCGCGAAGCGATGCTCCTCGTCATCGTCTTATCGATTGCATTCATGGCGGTGACATATCGATTCACGATGTGGCGCTATCGCGAAATCGAACAGCTGTCGAGCTACCTGCAAGAGATCAGTAACGGCAACTACAAACTCGACGTTCGCGACAACCGGGAAGGCGAGCTCAGTCTGTTGAAGAGTCAAATCTATAAAGTGACGAAGATGCTGTCGGAGCAAGGGACGCATCTCGAGGAAGACAAGCAGAAGCTGACGGATGCCATCTCTGACATCTCTCATCAATTGAAGACGCCGCTCACGTCGATGATGGTCATGGCGGACTTGCTCAGCGATCCGCGTCTGTCGGATGACAAGCGACAAGAGTTCACACATAACGTGCAAGTACAGCTCGAGCGGATGGAATGGCTCGTCTCGTCGCTGCTCAAACTGTCTAAAATCGATGCCGGGACGATTCAGTTCAAGCGCGAACCGGTGTCCGTCCCCGCTCTCGTTCAAGCCGTGACCGAACCGATGCTCGTACCGATCGATATCAAAATGCAACGGCTTCACATTACGGGTGAGGACGACGTCACGTTCGAAGGCGATTCGAAGTGGACGACCGAGGCGCTGATCAATATCTTGAAGAACTGCGTCGAACATACACCGGAACAAGGCGACTTGTTCATCGAGTTCAGTGAGAACACGCTCTATACGGAAATCGTCATCCGCGACACGGGGAGCGGCATCGCGAAACAAGACGTCCCTTACATCTTCCAACGTTTTTATAAAGGGATGAACGCGAGCGAGGACAGTGTCGGCATCGGGCTCGCCATGGCGCACAGCATCATCACGAGCCAACAAGGGGAATTGATCGTCCGCAGTGAACGTGGAGCCGGGACAGCGTTTCAAATTCGATTTTATAAAGCCATCGTCTAAGTGACGAAACAGTCACTTTCGAGTCACGGACGTGTCACACTCGCTCGGTACACTCGAAGTAGATCAAGTACTGGAGGGTGCAGATATGAACATATTAGAGGTGCAACACTTATCAAAAATATACGGGAAAGACGAGATGGAAGTCCGGGCGCTCGATGATGTGTCGTTCACCGTCAAAAAAGGCGAGTTCGTCTGTATCGTCGGACCATCGGGCTCAGGGAAGTCAACGTTGTTACATTTGCTCGGCGGTGTCGACGTGCCGACGAGTGGACAGGTGTTAATCGACAACACGGATATTTACAAGTTAGACGAGACGCAGCTTGCTATCTTCCGCCGTCGTCAAATCGGTTTGATTTATCAGTTCTATAATTTAATCCCGATTTTGACGGTCGAGGAGAATATCACGCTGCCGATGTTGTTGGACGAACAAAAAGTCGATGCCGCCCATTTGGAGCGCATCCTCGGGATCCTTGGGCTGTCGAACCGGTTGACGCATTTGCCGAACCAACTGTCGGGCGGGCAGCAGCAACGCGTCTCGATCGGTCGGGCGCTCATCAGCAATCCGGCCATCATTTTGGCCGATGAGCCGACGGGGAACTTGGACAGTCAAAACAGTGAAGAGATTATGAGCCTCCTGAAACTGTTCAACAAGAAGTTCAATCAGACGCTCATCATCATCACGCATGACGAGCGGATTGCGTTGCAGGCGGACCGGATCATCTCAATCGAGGATGGGAAGATTGCGAAGAACGAGGTCGTCCGCTCATGAACATCATCAATAAAATGACACTTCGGCATTTGCGCGAGAATAAACGACGTTCGCTCGTCACCATCATCGGGGTCATCATTTCGGTGTCGATGATCACGGCCGTGACGACACTCGGTTCGTCGTTCTTGGACCTGATGATTCGCCAAGACATCGCGGATAACGGGGAATGGCACGTCAAATATGTCAACACGAACGAAGAACAAGTCGAGGCGATTCGAAAGGATGAGTCGACGAAAGACGTCATCCTATCAAGTGACGGCTATGCGGCATTAACGGATTCGCAGAATGCATATAAACCGTACCTATACGTCCGGAACTATAACACGTCGGGACTGAAGAACTTCCCCGTCGATTTGACGGAGGGACGCTTGCCGAACAAAGAAGGGGAAGTCGTCATTTCCGAGGCCATCCGTCAAAACGCGCAAGTCACGTACAACATCGGGGACGAGTTGACGTTGAAAATCGGCGAGCGCATGGACGAAGCATCCGGTCGTGTATTGACGCAAAACGACGGCTTGATTCGTGACGGGGAGACGATTCTGGAACAATTGAACGTCGAGGACACGGTGACGTTGACCGTCGTCGGCACGATGACGCGACCGGCGTGGGAACCGACGTGGTCGCCAGGCTACACGGTCGTCGGATATATTGACGATAAGGCGTTGAACGGTGCGACCGTCGATACGCTCGTCGCCTTGAACGATGTCGACAGCTCGATTTATGAAGAGACGAAACAACTGATGCGCGAGCAACAGATTGAAGGCATCGCGTATAACTCTTCGTTGCTTCGGTATTACGGTGTGACCGATGATGACGGCTTGCGCAAGACGCTGTATGGGTTCGGGGGCATCATCATGACGGTCATCGTCATCGGTTCGATTTCGCTCATCTATAACGCCTTCGCCATCAGCGTATCCGAGCGCTCACGCTATCTCGGGATGCTGGCGAGTGTCGGAGCGACGAAACGGCAGAAGCGGAACTCGGTCTTCTTTGAAGGATTCGTCATCGGCGGAATCAGCATCCCGCTCGGTATTCTTGCCGGGGTGACCGGGATTGGGGTCACGTTCCTGTTCATCAACGCCTTTGCTGAGAAAGCGCTCAACGTGACAGAGAAGTTTGAAGTCGTCGTCACACCCGTCACGCTCATGTTGACGATCCTGATTTCGAGCGTGACGATTTTCATTTCCTGTTATCTACCGGCCCGCCGCGCTTCGAAGATTTCGGCGATTGACGCGATTCGTCAAACCCAGGACGTGCGACTTTCGTCAAAGAACGTGAAGACGTCGAAACTCGTTCGGCGCATCTTCGGGTTAGAGGCGGAGATCGGGTTGAAAAACACGAAGCGCAACCGGAAACGGTATTTGGCGACCGTGTTCTCGCTCGTCATCAGTATCGTCTTGTTTTTGGTCGTCAGCTATTTCACGGATCGGCTCGAGCAGTCGCTCGAGATGTCACAAGGGTCGTACGAGTTCGATATCCTCGTGAACGGATCGAATCTCACCAAGGATGATTTACGTCGCTATGAGACGTTGGATAATGTGACGGGCGGGACGTACTTCGAGAACACGACCGTCCAGGCGGTAGTCGACGAAGCACGGTTACCGAGCGCCGTCACCGAGAACGAAGACTTGGTGTCCACGTTCGTCGATGGGAAATTTGTGTACTACGTCTCC
Organism: Exiguobacterium aurantiacum DSM 6208; assembly: GCF_000702585.1. Classification (GTDB taxonomy): domain Bacteria; phylum Bacillota; class Bacilli; order Exiguobacteriales; family Exiguobacteriaceae; genus Exiguobacterium; species Exiguobacterium aurantiacum. The sequence goes on from NZ_JNIQ01000001.1 coordinate 1,216,774, forward strand.
CTTTATCAATTAGATGATGAGAGTTTCGATGCGTATTTGAAACAAATCGGGGCATCTGCTAGCAACTTTGAAGACGACGACGTTCCAGGTGCCGTCTTGATTGATGAAGTATCGTATCAAGACGTCGATAAGAAAAAGTTTGTCAACTCGAAGACGATTGAGACAGAGATTGGTGATACGCTCGAACTCCGGGACGAGAACGCGACAGATGAGACGGCACCGCTTAAAACAATCAAAATCGCTGCCATGACCGACGTCGCCCCGACCGGAGTGATGACGAGTTCACTCGGGTGGCTCGATGTGATCGTCCGAGAAGGGACGTTTGAAGAGGATGCGATCGGTCAGTTGATGCAGCAATCGAGCCCATCAATCGCCTTGAACACGAGTAATCCGGAAGCGACGCAACAAGTGATTGAAGCGGAACAAAATATGGATCAATACATCTTCAACGTGTCGGAGCAACGTGAGCAACAAGAGCAAGTGTTGTTGTTGTTATCGATTTTCGTCTACGGGTTTATCGTCTTGATCTCACTCATCTCGGTGGCGAACATCTTCAACACGATCTCGACGAGTGTCTCGCTCCGGCGACGCGAATTCGCGATGCTGCGATCGGTCGGGATGACACCGAAAGGGTTCAACAAGATGGTGTACTATGAGAGCATCTTCTACGGCGTGAAGGCGCTGGCATATGGACTGCCAATCAGTGTGCTCATCATGTATCTCATCTACCGCGCGCAAATCAACACGTTCGAAGCCCCGTTCTCCTTGCCGTGGGCCGACATCTTATTCGTTACGGTCGTGATTTTCCTTATCGTCGGTGCTTCGATGCTGTACGCCATCTCGAAAGTAAAGTCGGATAATATCATCGACCGGTTGAAGCAAGAGAATAACTAATACGAATGCATAGGGATTCAGTGTCTACTGGGTCCCTTTTTTTGTAAAATGAGAATGAAGAAAGAGGTGAGCGAATGGACATCCGAGAATTATTGACCGGAGGGGATTTGCGGTCAATTGGTCATGTCGACGAGGTTGTCGACATCGTGGGGGACAATCCGGACCGATTCGAGGAATTGATGACCGGCTTGACGGACGACCGTCCTGTCGTCCGAATGCGGAGCGCGGATGCGGTGGAGAAAGTGACGCGACGTCATCCAGAGCTGCTTCGACCGCACCAAGCGACATTGTTCCAACAGCTGCATCTCGCCACCCAACAAGAAGTGAGGTGGCATTTGGCGCAACTCGTGACACGGATGGCATGGACCGAGGAAGAGGCGGCCGACATCGTCCGTGTACTCACTGGTTGGATCGACACCGAGACGAGCAACATTGTCATCGTCAACGCGCTTCAAGCGCTGTTTGACTTGAGCATGATACATCCACGATTCCGTGACGATGTAATCACGTTGCTCAAGGAAAAACGAGAGTCGGGGAGTCCAGCCGTGAAGAGCCGCTCAAAAAAACTTTTACGAAACGTGTGACCGATGCGTTTCGTTCCCGGTCTATAGAGATGAAGGTGAAAAGGAGGGGTTCAGTTGGATGATGGAGCGATTATCGATTTATATTTCGCCCGCTCCGAGCAGGCGATTTCGGCGACGGCGGAGAAGTACGGGGCGTATTGCCACACGATTTCATACAATATTTTGCATAGCCGTGAAGACGCCGACGAGTGTGTGAACGACACGTATATGAAAGCGTGGCACGCGATCCCACCGACACGACCGCGACGGTTTTCGGCCTATTTAGCAAAACTCGTCCGCAACGTCGCGCTTCATACATATGAGAAGACACGTGCCAAAAAACGAGGCGGTAGCCAAGTTCCACTCGTCCTCGAGGAACTCGAGCACTGTCTGTCGGCATCACTGATTGAAGACAGCGAAGTGGTCGACTTGTTGAACGGATTTTTGGAACAGTTGCCGCAAGAGACGAGACAGATTTTCATGGCCCGCTATTTTCAATTTCAATCAATCAAAGAAATTGCGAACGCGCGACAGTTGAGCGACAGCAAAGTGAAGATGGTGCTCATGCGGACGCGAAACGAGTTGAGGGGTCATTTGATAGCGGAAGGGGTGGTACGATGAGTGGGAAACGGCTGGCACGATTGATGGGGGAAGTCGATGATCGGTTTGTCGAAGAATCGATGCAGGGAAGTGTCAAGAAACGACAACGCGTCAAGTGGGTCGGAGGAATGATTGCAGTCGCCGCGGTCTCGTTTTTTGTATTCTCATGGGACGGCTTCAAAGAACGAATTCCACTATCAGACAACTCGAGTAATATGTCGGTCGCCTATGTCGATGAAGGGGACATCGATGTCGGAGTGTCGTCCGCGAATCTGATGGAGATGAGTGAGGAAGAACTGTTCTCGAAATGGGAACCGGCTTTGGTAAGAGGCGTCGTGACGCAAATCGATCACATCGAGCTCGACTTTAACGGACAAGAGGAATACCGGTCGCTCGTGACGATCGACGTGACAGACGTCTATCGGGGAGACATCGAGCCGGGCAGTGCAATCCAAGTGCTTACTGTCGCGGGCGTTGGTTCGGAGGTGTTGCAGTCGGATGCGGATGTCGTCTCCGAGCTTCGGTTAGGCATGGAAGGGATTTTTATGCCGATTCCATACGATGCATCACACATCTGGTCACAAAATGGGGCTACGCTTCAATTGACGGATGTGAGTGATTACGGTTTTCCGGACGGTGAGCGGTATATGTTCTTGAATACGGAACAAGGTCTCGTCTTCAATCGAGACGCTTATCCGTCCTTGTCGGGGGCTGAGACGATTGAGGATGTGGAAATGTTCATGATGAAACAGGCTCGATAAGACCAAAATAGGGAGAGGGGTGAATATCATGGCAACTAGTGAATGGCGTCAATCTGCCGTCGGGTTAGGGCTCGCGTTCGGGTCGGCTTTCGGGGTCATCATCCCGCTCATTTTTGGGTTCGAACTCGTCTATGGGATTGTGATTGGTGCGACCGTGGGCTGGATCATCGGGACCATCATTTCACTCAAACGAAAGTGAAGCAAACGTAACTGGAACCGTAATTACGTATGAATAGATGAAGTACGCAAGAGGGATTGTACTGATAGGAAAAATGATAGAAATGCAGAAAATGATTGTACTGAGAAGGAATCAAAGCGAAATCGAGAAACAGAACAGTGAGGGAGGAAGCCTATTGAGAATGTTACGAGCCAGACATTTTGAACAAGCCGAACAAACGATTGTGACATACGGAAGACCTTTAGAAATCGCATGGTTCAATCATTATTTTAACGAGCAATCACAGGAACACGTCGTACTTGAACTGAGTAAGTATCAAAACGACGATGGTGGATTTGGGCATGGGCTTGAGTCTGATTTCAGAGCCCCAATTTCCTCGCCGATGGCGACATCTGTCGGGTTGCGCCACTTGAATGAACTAAGCGGAATAGATGCGACAAAACCAATGATCGAAGCTGCGATTCACTATTTGGAAAATACGTATGACACATCGCGAAATGGTTGGTTTGCTGTGTCGAAAGATAGCAATGATTTTCCTCATGCTTTTTGGTGGCACTATGACGAGACCGAAAACATGACGATGATTGATCGAAATTGGGGAAATCCTTCCGCGGAGATTATTGCATATCTGTATAAATATCGTGAGTATACCGCTCGCCTAGACACCGAGCGACTCGTCGAAGATGCTATTCAGTATATGAATCGGAAGCCCTTGTTCAATTCAGAAAATGAAATCTATTGTTTTATCAGATTGTTTGATGTGGTGCCTGAGGCGTGGCGAATGCGTCTCGAGAGTGGTCTCATCGATGCTGTCGGCCAAGTCATTGATTACGAAGAAGAACGTTGGCACGAATATGTCCCAACGCCGCTTAACTTCATGTGCGCGAAAACGAATAACCGTTTCGGGATAAACGAACGGAAACTAGACGCCCACTTACATTTTGTGATGGATGAACTGGAAAGGCACGGAAAGATTTTGCCTCCATGGGGCAAAACGTATTATGAGACTGATTTGAACCAAGCCTATCCAGAATGGATTGGGGTATTGACGCTTAAAGCGTTACTTTCGTTGCGACGGTTTGACAGATTGGAGCCGAGCCGATGAAATGAGTCATTGAGGGGCTATGACAATTCAGCAATGAGGAATGCGATAGGGGGAGAAAAAATGGAGCGCACGATCACAGTAAAAGGTACAGGGAAAGTGTCGGCCAAGCCGGATTTGATTGTGTTGAGAATGGATGTGACGTCACGGGCGGCACGCTACGAAGAGACGATGAACGAAGCGGCGACCGCAATCACCCGGCTTCTAAAAGCGATTGAAAAGGCAGATTTTGAGAAGTCCGCTTTGAAGACGACCGACTTCTCGATCGACACGGATTATGAGAGCTATCGCGATGAGGACGGCAATTATAAATCCCGTTTCCGCGGTTACGTCTGCAACCAAAGCACGAAGCTCGAGTTTCCAATCGACACGAAACGGCTGTCGCGTGTCATCGAAAACATCAGCAATTCGCTGGCGGAACCGAAACTGTCGATTCACTTCACAATCAAAGACGCGGACGCGGTGCAAGACGAACTGCTTGCGAGCGCCGCCGAGAATGCGCGGCATCGAGCCGAACTGTTGGCCAAAGGGGCCGGGGCGACGCTTGGTGAGTTGCTTCGGATCGACTATACGTGGGGAGAGCTGCACATCTTTTCCCCGACGCGTATGACGTTCAGTGAAAATATCCTCCACTCAGAAGAACGCATGCCGGAACTCGAACCGGACGAGATCGACTTGAGCGACAACGCCACGTTTGTCTGGGAAATCAAATGAGACGCGTCCCTTGGCTCAGCGTCATGTTGTTGTCGGTCACCGTCTCGGTCCATGCCTTGTCGTGGGCGTATGCGTTCGTCGTTTTGGACGGACGATTATATGAAGTGATGGACGTTGTCGTCACGGAGGCCGAGCTAGGTGACGTCGTCGGAGAAGTCAAGACGATGGCCGACGATATGACAGGACGCCATTATGGCGACGCATCCAATATGTATCCAATCGGCACGAAGTATCGAGAAGTCATCGGAGAGCCGATTGAAGACGTGATTGCGGTCGAGGACGGATCGGAGTGGAAGCGGGCCGAATATATCCGTGACGCCCCGTTCAGCTTACGAAATCATATCGATACGATCGTCTTTACCGCAATCGGGGTCGGGCTGTGCATTTTCATCGTCAGCCGGATTAGGAGAAGAAGATGACTGTATTTGATTTTGAAGCGAGTGAATTTGAACACCTCGACAGGTTCATCAAATTGTTGAAAGAAGAAGGGCGGTAAAATGATAGACGCTCCTCGAAAACGGGAACAGATTCTGTGTAACGTCGTCTAAGTTCATATAGAGAGAAGGGATCGGTATGCACATTCTCATCATCTATGACTCGATGTACGGTCACACGGAAAAAGTTGCCCACGCCATTAAGGACGGGTTCAGCGAGTTGCACCATGTCCGGGCCGAACAAGTCGGCCATATCGGCTACGGGGATTTGGCCAACCTCGATTTGCTCATCGTCGGTTCGCCGACGCACGGCGGCCGCGAGACAGAAGACGTGAAGACATTTTTAGACGGCTTATCCGACCATGCGTTGCGTGGAATGCGGGCCGCTGCGTTCGATACGAGCATGGCGGAAGACGACCAAGGCTTCTTCGTCGGAAAAATCGTGAAATGGTTCGGACACGCTTCGACACGGATTGAGCGGGAATTGCTCGAGAAAGGGGCGGAACCTGTGCTCAAAGAATCGTTCCTCGTCCTCGGTAAAGAAGGACCGCTCAAAGACGGAGAGCTCGAACGGGCACGTGAGTGGGCGATGGATCTATTCAAAAATTGAGTGAACGCATTCCAAACGGAGTGCGTTTTTTTGTGGGGTGCGTGAGACGAAACGATTCGAAAACGGGTAAATAGAAGTATGGATTCCATCAAGAGAGGAGTGGAAATAAAAAACGAAGCAAAGTTTGTTTGCCTCGCCTTGTTGCTTTATTCGTTTGGCATGATGATGCTTTGAACAATTACTTTCAGTCTCTCGGTGAATTGTTCAATTTCGTAAACATGGTTAATTTTATAGCGGGTATTTGGCTCATCACGGAATGTGATGTATTTATTCGTCAACGAATTCAAATGTAAACGACACACCCATTTTCGATTGCTATCATCAATTAGAATATTGAAGTAACTCGCGTTGTCTCGATAAAAAATACGATCTTTATCCACGACGGTGCCCAACAATACTTTGACCGTGGCGTATCCTTCGATTTCTTCTTGTGTTGTTTCAATAACCGGTTGAGATGGTAAATCGATTTCCGCAGTACCATCGTCTATAATTGAGTCTTCTTCATTTTCTTTAACTGTGACGTTCGAGGTGCTGTCGGGTTCTCCAGATATCACGTGCTTGATTCGTTCGTTCATGTTCTCATTGATGAATTGATTGAACGCTTTTGCGACGATTGGTCTAAACTTATCGACTACAGTCTGTGTTTTCATTCCTTGGTAGCATTCTTGAATGAGGAGACGAATCAATTCATCGCTAGGAGATTGAGACAGCGTTTTGAGTTGATCTTTGATTGCGCTCAAATATTTTAATTCTTCGGCTGTTGAAAGAATTGTATTCACGTTGAACTCTTGTTTCTTAAATTTATAGAGTTCCTTGATTTCATTATCTTTAATGTTCGAAAGTGTGATTTCAAAGAATGGGACAGTATCCATCACGTTTGGTGTTTCTAAGTCTGTGTAAAACCGGTACATGTCTCCATTCGTTAAGATTGCAAATTTAGCTTGTGTCGTACCGTAATATCGAAACAACTACGAATCATGTTTAGTCAGGGGTTCACGAATAGACTTGGCTTCAATAAGAATCGTCGGCTTTCCTTCTTCCATAATCGCATAGTCTACTTTCTCTCCTTTTTTGATTCCGACATCGGCTATGTATTCTGGCGTAAACTCTGCCGGGTTAAAGACGTCATACCCCAATGTTTGAAAGAACGGCATAATCAAGGCAGTTTTTGTCGCTTCTTCAGTCGATATGGAATGTCTAAGCTGTTGAATCCGTTGTGAGACAGTACGAATATCCGAAGAAAACTTTTCCATTATAATAACCTCCATTATTTTGGCTCATCACCATAAGGTGTGGTTGACACATAAAATCCATCGGATTTTGAATTGAACATAGAAAAAAAGCGAAAACCCCGGTATCGTAATTGTTGCTTAGACAAACCACGATTGGAGTTTTCGCTTTGTCCCAACAGTTTATCAAATTACTTCTTCCACTTCCAGCCCTTTTTCAGATCCAAATGTCGTCAGACGAAGAACCAAACGTTTTTCCGGTCATCCCGGGTCGACATGACATCCCTTGTCCGCTTTGCCAGAGAAAGACCATCCAGCATTCGAAAAAGCGGCGTCGCTTTCGACACGGTCAAACAATATTACCCGAGTGCCCGGACGATGACGCACACGATCGGGGACGGGACGATTGACGTCATCATCGGGGAACCGCCGGGATCGCGTGAGGCGATGCTGCTCATGACGATCGGCGAGCACGGCATCGAAGGATATGCCGGGGCGGCCGTGACACATCAATTCGTCGAGGAACAATTGAAACACGTCCGTCACGAGTCGACGGGCGTCTGCTTCATTCACGCCGTCAATCCATGGGGGATGAAACATTTCCGCCGCGTCAACGAGCACAACGTCGACTTGAACCGGAACTACGTCATCGACCGGGAGTCGCTGCCGCGAAACGTCAACAAGGAGTATGAAGTGATGCGGCATATGTTCGTGCCGGACGGGGTGATCGACGATTATCATGAGGCACGAGAACACATCTACTCATTCCTCGGCTCCGGCATCAAGCTCGACGGGTTAGATGCGATGACCGCAGCGAAAGGGATGGGGCAATACCAGTTCCCGAAAGGTGTCTATTACGGCGGGGAGGCGGATGAGCCGTCGGCGATTTTCATAAAAGAGGTTCAATACGACTTGCTCGACCGTTACGACCGAATCGTGCACATGGACTGGCACACCGCCCTCGGACCGACGAACGAAGTGACGATGGTCGTCAGTGAGCGGGATGGGCGCGATGCGGAGACGCTTAAACAGACGTACGGCCTGAAAAACGCCAAGACGTTCGACCCGAGCGATGTGCTCGGCGACTCGACGAACCACTTCTATTACGTACGAGACACGCAGTTCCCGGACAAGCAGCTCGTCTCGGCGTTGTTCGAGTTCGGGACGTTCGGGACGTCGACGAAGGCGTCGATTCGTGAATTTTTGACGATCATCTTGGAGAATCGACTGTATTTCGAAGGGACGAAAGACCCGACGGCACGGAACGAGATTCAAAAAGAGTTCATGGCGATGTTTTATCCGGACGATGCCCAGTGGCGCGAGTCGGTGCTCCGGGAAGGGGCGACGACCATCGAGCACGTCTTGAAGGCCGAATCGCTCTGGCGCGAGAGTTGACAGGTTTTCACTTCGAGGAATCGGGAAAAGTCGCTTGTGGGCAACAACGGCTCAACATGAAGATGCGGAGGTCATATGATGGGGAACTATATTACGGCACACGACGGGACGAACATTTACGTCGACGACGTCGGCACGGGAGACGCGGTCGTCTTCTTGCACGGTTGGCCGGCGAACAACAATATGTTCGAGTATCAGAAGAATGCGTTGCTTGACGCCGGTTACCGCTATGTCGGCATCGACTATCGCGGCTATGGGAAGTCGGATACACCAGCGACAGGATATGACTATGCGACGATGGCGTCCGACGTCCATATGGTCGTCAACGGGCTCGGCGTGAGAGACTTCACGCTCGTCGGTTTCTCGATGGGCGGGGCGATCGCCATCCGTTACGCCGTCGACTATCCGGACGACGGGTTGAAAAAGCTCGTTCTCGCGGGTGCTGCGGCCCCGGTGTTTACACAACGGCCGGACTATCCGTACGGGATGACGAAAGAAGAAGTCGACGCCTTGATCGAAGATACGATGAAAGACCGTCCGAAGATGCTCGAAGGGTTCGGGGAGATCTTCTTTGAAAAAGAACACTCGAAGCCGATGCAAAACTGGTTCCATCACTTGTCACTCATCGCCTCGAGCCATGGGACGATCGCCTCGGCGAAAGCGCTCCGTGATGAAGATTTGCGGGACGACCTTTTGAAAGTGTCGGTCGAGACGCTCATCATTCACGGCGTTCACGACAAAATCTGTCCGTTCGAGTTCGCCCTGGAGATGGAAAAAGGGATCCCGAACGCACGTCTCGAGCGGTTCGAGGAGAGTGGGCACGGTACCGTTCTCGACGAGATGGACAAGTTCAATCAAACGCTACTCGGATTCATTTGACGGCAAAAGACGCCTTCGATTAGGCGTCTTTTTTTACGTCTTCTGACGGGTAGCACAGAATCGTTTCGGGTATACATAATATGGGAGACTTGTTGCCGGATTTGGTCATTCGGCAAACGTTTTCAACTGGAACGACCGATTGATGAACCATTTCATGAAAGGTTGGTGAAACAATTGTGGGGAGCGACCATTTTTTGCGGTCGGACTCACGATTCATGGTACAATGATGGGGTGGATTAACAGATTGAGGAGAGATTTGAGATGAATATCGCTTTCTTTTTATATCCGAAAGAAGACGTCAAATATTTAGACCCGGAGTCGACGGTGCGTCAAGCACTCGAGAAGATGAAGCATCACCGCTTCACCTCGGTGCCGCTCGTATCCGAGAACGGTTTTTATGCCGGGACGATGACAGAAGGGGACTTACTCTGGGCACTCGCCGAGCAACTTCGCGGGGAAGAAGACTACGAAAAAGTGCTCCGGACACGATTGAAAGACATCAAGCAGCGCGTACGCTATAAACCGGTCGCGATCACGGCGCAAATCGAGGAGCTCGTCGATGCGATCACCGATCAAAACTTCGTGCCGGTCGTTGATGACGGCAAGTATTTCATCGGCATCATCCGGCGCCGCGACATCATCGAGTATTACTCGACGAAGTTAAAGCAGCTTGAGAGTAAAGTGAATTGAGAGAACGGACCAACCTGCTTGAAAAAGCGGGTTGGTTTTTTGTATGCGTGATACTAAGCAACTGTGTAAACCTATAGAATGAGGAAAAGCTTGAGTCAACAAAGAAATACATTTGCCGCCCAATCCTGCCACTTGTCTTTCAAGGCAGAGATAAGTTCCTGGCCGCCAAAAGTAATCGAACCTTCGTGTGAAGCGTAAATCACCCAATTCATGTCTTCATTGAACCAAAAGCGTTCACCATAATGACCGTCATAGGATGGGTCTAATGAAGTCGTCTCAATCATCCGGATCGTGCGCTCTTCTTGCATTTCAAAAATACGATCGTTGTTTTGACTCAATAAGAAGTTTTGAATATCCAATACTTTGCTTTCAATATCCTCGATGTAATCAGCGTTGAATGCAATAACATCGTTTCGCTTACAATCATAGAGAGGATACCAATAATGTTTTTCAATATCCCATATGGATGATAGCTTTTTTAGAAGATGATCAGCATATTGGTTTGGTTCAAAGTCCATATAAATTAAATCCCTCCGTCCAAATAGTAAGTTGGACAACCGAAACTAATGAAGCGTTCCTTTCAGAAAGCTTGAGTCTCGCTCATCCTCATTTACTGATTATATCAAGTTTCCAATCGACATCACATCCGATCACAAGCGTCCTGGCCATGGACTGTAACGCAAAAGACGACTTTCTCGTATGGAAAGTCGTCATCATGTGTCATCTCATCAAAGGCGAACGTCGCACGAGCGAGTTGAAAAAGCTCATGCCGAACATCACGCAAAAAATGCTCACGCAACAGTTGCGCGAGCTTTAGGCGGACGGCGTCATCATCCGAACCGTCTATGAACAAGTCTTTCCAAAAGTCTTTCGGACTACGGATGGTCGCTCCAACCGATTTTGGATGCGATGTGTGCGAGGGGAGAAGGGCATATCGAACAGACGGGGGAAGACGTCATCTCTTAATCAATCGGTCGCAATATGGTGCGGCCGTTTTTTGTTGGCTTAACTCGGGTACAGTCACAAAGACAAGGAGGGGACAAGATGGAAGTGAAAACATATCGATTTGAAGATGACGGTTCAATCCCGAACAACCCGTATTTCCCGGTGTTGTTATATAAAGAGGCGTTCACGGAGACCGATGCCATCCAGTCGACGTTCGAGAACAACGGCTGGGGCAACAGCTGGGTGAACGGCGTCTTCGATTATCATCACTATCACAGCAACACGCATGAAGTGCTCGGCGTGAAGTCGGGACGAGCCACGGTCCAACTCGGCGGGGCGACAGGGGACCTCGTGTCGCTACAGACCGGGGACGTCTTGATTTTGCCGGCCGGCACCGGACACCGACGGCTCGAGGCGAGCGACGACTTCGCCATCGTCGGGGCGTACCCGGACGGACGCGATTACGACACACTGACGGGGAGCCCGGAAGAACGGCCGGACAACGTGAATCGAATTGAAGCGATCGACAAACCAGAGACCGACCCCGTGTTCGGGACGACCGGTCCGTTGCATACCGAATGGAACAAGGAGGAAACGACATGAACCGCATTCCACATTCATTGATTTTAGCGACATTGAAACAACAAGTGGTCGAGTTGCCGGACGGGCGTGAGGTGCGTACGCTCGGACAAGGCACGTGGCGGATGGGCGACGACGACTCAAAACGAACAGCTGAGATCGAGGCGCTCCAGACGGGGCTCGATTGCGGGTTGCACGTCATCGACACGGCCGAGATGTACGGGGAAGGGAAAGCCGAGTCACTCGTCGGGGAAGCGATTCAAGACCGGCGCGACGACGTCTTCCTCGTCTCGAAAGTGTATCCGCATAACTCCGGCGGCGACAAGCTCGTCCAGGCGTGTGACGCCACGCTCGAACGGCTCGGGACGGACTACCTCGACCTTTACTTGCTCCACTGGCGCGGCGACATCCCGCTCGAGGAGACGGTCGACGGACTCGAGCAGCTGAAAGCGGACGGGAAGATCCGGGCGTGGGGCGTCTCGAACTTTGACGTCGACGACATGAAAGAACTGCTCGCCTTGCCGAACGGGAAACACTGTGCCGTCAACCAAGTGCTGTACCACCTCGGCAGCCGCGGCATCGAGCACGACTTGTTGCCGTTCCTGACAGAGCAGCGCATCCCGGTCATGGCGTACTCGCCGCTCGCCGAAGGCAGCGACGTGAAAGAGAAAATCTTCAATGACGAGACAGTGAACCGGATTGCCGAGGCGTATAGCGCGACACCGGCTCAAATCTTGCTCGCCTGGACGACGCGGAGCGGCAACGTCATCGCCATCCCGAAAGCAGGGCAGGCGGCGCACGTCGAAGAGAACGGCGCGGCGATGCTCCTCAACTTGAGCGAGGACGACTTTCAGGCACTCGACGAAGCATTCCCACCGCCGAGCGGGAAAGAGCCGCTCGATGTGATCTGACGAAAAACAGGTGAGCCCACGCGATTGTGGACTCACCTGTTTTATTGTATTCAGTTCGCGAGCGGATGCTTCAATAGATAGTCTTCAATCTGGTCGAGCGTCTCTTTCAACACGCCGTCCTCGAAAGGCGACTTCAGCCCGGCGAGGTCGACGAGCTCGAGGAACGAGCGGCTGCCGCCGGCCTGGCAGAGCGTGAGGTAATCGTTCCACGCCGACTCGCGGTCCTCATGCATGCGCACCCAGAACTGGAACGCGCACACTTGGGCGAGCGTGTAGTCGATGTAGTAGAACGGGCTTTGGAAGATGTGTCCTTGTTGGTGCCACCATGCGCCCGACTCGAGGTATGCGTTCTCCTCATAGTCACGGTGCGGGAGGTACACCTTCTCGAGGTCACGCCACGCTTGACGACGCTCAGCGGCCGTCATGTCCGGATTCCGATAGATGACGTGCTGGAATTCGTCGACGAGGACGCCATACGGTAAGAACGTGACGCTGCCGGCGAGGTGGTTGAACTTGTACTTGTCGACTTGGTCGCCGAAGAACAGCTCCATCCACGGCCAACAGAAGAACTCCATCGACATCGAATGGATCTCACACGCCTCGTACGTCGGGAACGCGTATTCCGGCGTCGTCAAATGACGGCTCTCATACACTTGGAAGGCGTGGCCGACCTCGTGCGTCAAGACGTCGATGTCCCCGGCCGTGCCGTTGAAGTTCGAGAAGATGAACGGCAGTCCTTCCGACGGCAAGTACGTGCAGTAGCCGCCGCCCGATTTGCCCGGTTTCGCCGTCAAGTCGAGGGCGCCGCGCTCTTGCATGTATTGGAAGAACTCGTCCGTCTCGCTCGAGAGCTCACGATACATCGTGTTGCCGCCTTCGATGATGAACGATTCGTCGCCTTTAGGCGTCGCGTTGCCGTCCGGGAAGACGAACGACTCGTCGTAATACGTGAGCGTGTCGACGTCGATGCGCTTCGCTTGTTTCTGTTTCAAGCTCGAGGCGAGCGGGACGATGACGTCACGCACTTGTTTGCGGAAGTTGGCGACCATCGACTCGTCATAGCCGACGCGCTGCATCCGGGCGTAGCCGAGTTCGACGAACGACGGGAAGCCGAGGACGTGGGCGATTTCGGTGCGGACGCGGACGAGTTCGCCGTAAATGCGGTCGAGTTCGTCACCGTTGTCGGCGAGGTATGTATAACGCGCCTCGGACGCCGCTTTTCGTACCGAGCGGTCAGGGGACTGGAGATACGGTCCGAACTGGGACAAGTTGAGCGTCTTGCCGTCGAACTCGATCTGTGCGGCCGACATCACTTTTTGATAGCTCGTCGCCAGACGGTTCTCTTCTTGCAGTTTCGGGATGAGTGACTCGTCGAACGTCACGAGTGCCCGTTCGGCGAGTTCGAACAGTTGGGTGCCCCATTCCTTCTCGAGGGCGCTCCGAAGATCGTGCTCCGTCAAGACGCGGTAATACGCCTGCACTTCTTTCTCGTACACCGGCAGCGCGTCATCGAAGAACGTTTGCTCGGCCTCGTAAAACGCATCGCGCGTGTCGACCGAATGGCGGATCGCGACGAGCTGGCTTTGCGTCTCGAAATCGTTCCGTTCTTGATTGATTTGGCGAATGAGTTCGTTCGCTTCTTCGAGCGTGCTCGCTTGTTGTAATTCGACTGAATAGTCCGACAATCGGCTGTTTAAAGCGTCCAAGTCGGGCCGTTCATATGACAATTTTGTGAAAGTCGTCATTGTAAGCGCCTCCATGATGTGAAATTTTTATAAAGTGTAAAAAGGGCTTGCAAAAGCGATTGCACACTCGTATTCTTACGATGTGTAAACGAATTCGCACTACCTTATTACAACTATACCGTTTATAGGGTAGGGATTGAAGTAGGAGCTTTTCGGGTATAAAAGCTAAGACTTTGATTAACAGAACATGTTGGAGGGATTAAGCTATGGGATTCTTTAAAAAACTTTTTGGTGGTAAAGAAGAACAACTTAACGCGGTTTCACCGCTTACAGGGAAGGTCATCGACATCACGAACGTTCCTGACCAAGTGTTCTCACAAAAAATGATGGGTGACGGCATCGCCGTCGAGCCGACAGATGGTAAAGTCGTCTCACCAGTCAACGGGACAATCGCAACGGTGTTCCCGACGAAACACGCGATCGGCATCAACGCGGACAACGGTGCGGAGTACTTGATCCACATCGGTCTCGACACGGTCAACCTTAAGGGTGAAGGCTTCGAGACGCACGTGACTGAAGGTCAAGCGGTCAAAGCAGGCGACACGCTCGTCACGTTCGACCTCGACTTCATCAAAGCGAACGCGCCGTCGACGATCACACCGGTGATCATCACGAACCACGACAGCTTCGCTGTGAACAAACTCGTCGCAGAAGGCGACAACGTCACGGCTGGTTCTTCGGAAGTCGTTGAATTGACGAAGAAATAAGTCGAAATTGTTACTCGGAGGCGTCTGCTTCCGAGTATTTTTTTGTCGTTTCGGGAACTATAATGGAAGAGAGGGGGAGAGACATATGGATGGAAAAAATGCACCGTACCGGGGTTACGGGGACCGGATCCGGATTTTGCGTGAGCGGGCCGGCATCTCGATTGAGGCACTCGCCGAGCGGATCGGTGTCGCCCCGTACTTCGTCCGCCGGACCGAACTGAGTGAAGTGTACCCGACGATGCCTTACATAGAGGCGCTCGCCGAGGCGCTCAAAATTGACGCGAACTACTTGGCGCGACACATTTGGACCGGGGAATCGTTAAAAGTGCTCATGAAAGGCAAGGTGCCTGAGCTCGAACAGATGAAACTCGCCTACGACGAGGCGATGCATGGGAAGTCGACCGAGGACATGCAGCACGAGCTCGAGGCGCGGATGCGCATCTTCGATTTGATGCACGAAGAAGAGTTGCGCCGCATCTTCGCGGAAGACGAAGAACCGACGAGCCATCACGCGCTCGAGGCGCTCGTCGACGCTGTGCTCGACCTTGGCCGGGCCCAGGACACGTCGCACCGAATCGTCCCGTTCGCCCGTTACGTCGACCGGCTCGTCCCGGAGCAGTTCACGGATAACTCGTTCCAGTACGCAGAGTTCGGGTTGAGCGATAAATCGTATAAGTTGCAGTGAAAACACGGACTACAAGTTCGTGTTTTTTATTTTGAAAGGGGGTGTGGAGATCATGATAAGGTATAAGATAAATAGCAGTGATGGACAAGCATGGGAAAATTATCGAGCCGCTGAGAGCGATTTTAAAGATTTAATGTTTTATGGACAAAAATTAAGTAAAAGAGAAAAGACGATGCTATTACTAAAACTTGATGAGTTACTTGATGCGTCGATGGTATATCATCAGCAGATGGGAAGGGAGCAGAGTAAAAGATAAATGAAAGAGGAGCCAAGACGTTTAGTCTTGACTCCTCTTCTCAATTTTAGCGCGACATGCGCGCTTCATAACGGACTTTCGGTTTCGTCCCGGCGAGTAAGAAGCCGAGGACGATGTTGAGAATCGTGAGCACCCAACCGACGTAACCGAACGTGTAGGCGAGGCTCGCGAGCATCGTCTGCCAGTCGAGTAAGGATGCGGCATCACCGCGAACGGTGAAGCGGATGATCGTGAACCCGATGAGCGTCGTCGCCGTAATCAAGATTCCGATCCACGCCCCGCCGAAGCGTGACGTCTCGGCACGGCGGCTGACCGGGTACCAGAACGCGAGCGTCCCGAGGAACGTGCTCCCCGCGTATGCGAGCAAGATTTGCCACAACGCATCCGCTTCCAAGAAGACGGTATAACAGATGAACGTCGTGAGCGTCGTCATGAATGTAAAAATCAAAGCTGCGAGTAATCGTGATCGCATAGTTCGTTTCCTCCTCATTTTGCACATTCTTTAGAGTATACGAAAACGAAAATGCTGTAAACGTTATTGACGATTCTGTAATATTTGTCGCCATTGTTTCATCGCGTTGTTGCCATAGAACAAGACACCGCCGCGATAGAACTTCGAGCCGACCCACAAAATCACACCGATTGAGCCGAGCATGATCCCGATTGAGAGGGCGACTTCCCACACCGGCACGTCGACGAGCATGACGCGGAGGAACATGAGCATCGGCGTGAAGAACGGGACGAACGACAAGATTGTCACGAGCGGCGCGTCCGGGTTGTTCAAACCGAACATGGCGGCGAGGAACCCGGCGACGAGGAGCATGATGACCGGCATCGTCATCTGTTGCGACTCTTCAACGCGACTGACGAGTGAGCCGAGGACAGCGAACATGGCTGCGTAAAGCAAATATCCGAGCGCGAAGAACGTGAGCAAGTAGAGGACGGCGCGCGCGTTCCCCGCATTGTCGATGACCGACTGGGCCATCTCGTTGCTGCGGGCGCTGAAGTAGCCGAACCCGAGGAAGATCCCGATTTGGAACAGTGCGAGCGTCCCGATGGCTGAAATTTTGGCGAGCATGTGCGTCACCGGATGTGTTGTCGAGATGATCAACTCCATGACGCGCGACGATTTCTCGGTCGTCACTTCGGTCGAGATCATCGAGCCGTACGTGATGATCGAGACGTACAAGAGCATGAGCATGACGTAGACGAAGGCGAACGACGAGAACAGCTCGTCCGAGTTCTCACCGCCGCGGCCGAGGTACGACTCTTCGATCGGTACCGGTTCGTTGAGCGAGGCGACGACGGCCGGATCGATGTTTGACGTCTCGATCAACTCGGCGTTCCGCACTTCGCGGAGCGCTGTTTGCAAGAGCGTCGTGAACTCCGTCTCCGGGCGTTCCGATAAGACGCGGGCCGAGTAGCCGTCGATGAACGCGACGACCTCGGCGTTCTCGGTGACGAGGACGGCCTGCGCGCTGTCCGTGTCTTCAAAGTTCGACAAGATGCGATCGATGTTCGTGAAGCCGAAGATGAACAAGATCGTCAGCAACGTGGAGATAAGGAACGCCTTCGAGCGCAGTTTCGAGCGAAGCGTGAACGAATAGAGTGGTCCGAAGTTATGAAACATGTTGGCCGACCTCCTTGATAAAGATGTCATTCAATGAGACGGGTTGACGCATGAACGTCTTGATGGAAGCACCCGCTTGGACGAGGGCACCGAGCACGGCGTCACTGTCATCGAACGAAGCGAGACGGACAAGGTGGCCCGTCTTATGCGGTTCGACCGCTCGGACGAGTGGCAGCGCCGTGATGACGTCGATCCGATTCGTCTCCAGGAAGAGGACGGGCTCTTCATACCGTGATTTGATCGTCGTGACGTCGCCGCTGACGACGGCACGGCCGCCTTTCAATATACCGATGTGTTGGCACAGCTCCTCGACGTGCTCCATCCGGTGGCTCGAGAAGACGATCGTCGTCCCGGCGTCTCGAAGGGCGAGCACTTCCCGTTTCAAAATCTCGACGTTGACCGGGTCGAGGCCGCTGAACGGTTCGTCTAAGATGAGCAGTTCCGGGTTGTGGATGAGCGCTGCGACGAGTTGGACTTTCTGTTGGTTCCCTTTAGACAGCTGTTCGACGCGCATCAATTCATATTGCGGGATCTCGAGCCGTTCGAGCCACGACTTGACGGCCCGTTTCGCCTCGGCCGAGCGCATGCCTTTTAAACTTGCGAGAAAGACGAGTTGGTCGCGGACGGGCGACTTCGGATACAGTCCGCGTTCTTCCGGCAAATAGCCGACGAGGCGGTGGTCGACGGCGCGGCCATCCCACGAGATGTTCCCGTCACTCGGTTTCAAGATGTCGAGGACCATCCGGAACGTCGTCGTCTTCCCGGCGCCGTTCGCTCCGAGCAAACCGTACATTTCTCCTCTAGGGACGTGAAAGCTTAAGTCATCGACGGCCGTGAAGTCGCCGAATTGTTTTGAGACGCGGTCAATGTGTAACGTCATCTATATACCTCCTCCAAAAAAGTGTCTACCCTTAGCGTACGCCAACGTGAGCAAAAAGTTTCACTTTTGTTTGAAAATGATTTATCTTGAAATCAAGATAATAAAAGGAGGACATCACATGAAGCTACAATCAGCGGGCATCCATCACATCTCGGCGATGGTTAAAGAACCGCAACGCACGATCGACTTTTACGGCGACGTCCTCGGACTGCGGTTTGTCAAACAGACGGTCAACTTCGATGACCCGGGGACATATCACCTCTATTTCGGGGATGAGGAAGGGACGCCGGGGACGGCGATCACGTTCTTCCCGATCCCCGGGTTGAATCAAGGCAGCGTCGGCAGCGGGCAAGTCGGTGTCACGGCGTACCTCGTTCCTGAAGGGAGCCTGACGTTTTGGGAAAGCCGGTTGAACGCGCACGGCGTCGGCACGGTCGCGACCGAACGGTTCGGCGAGCCGTCGCTCTTGTTTGAAGACCCGGACGGACTCGTCGTCGAGCTCGTCGCACGGAGTAGTTCGAAGCGGACGAAATGGGTCGTGCCGGGCATCACGACGGACGAGGCGATCATCGGCTTCGCCGGCGCGACGTTGTTGTCGAAACAGCCGGAGGCGACGGTGCGGCTCATGACCGAGTTGTTTGGCTTCGAGAAGGTCGGGGAAGATTCGGAATGGGTCCGGCTCATCGGGTCTGCCGACTACGGCAACGTCATCGACGTGAAAAAGACCGTCCTCCCGAACGGGGTTCCGGGGACGGGTACGGTTCACCATATCGCTTGGCGCGTCACAGATGGCGCGGACTACGGCACATGGCAAGACGCCATCTTCGAACGCGGGCTCCGGCCGACCGAGGTGAAAGAGCGGCACTACTTCCGCTCGGTCTATTTCCATGATGAGGGGCGCATCTTGCATGAGCTCGCGACGGACGCCCCGGGCTTCCTCGTCGACGAGACGATCGAGTCGCTCGGCACGGCGTTGCAACTGCCGGACTGGTTCGAGTCGAAACGCGACGCCATCACGAACACGTTACCACCTATCACGATTCCAAAAGGAGAGATACTATGATTCATCAATTCATTAAAGGCACGACCGAGGCGACGTTCGTCCTCTTACACGGCACAGGCGGGACGGAACAGGATTTGATTCCGCTCGCGAAAGAACTCGACCCGAACGTGAACATCCTGACGCTGCGCGGGGACGTCCTCGAGAACGGGATGTCGCGCTTCTTCCGCCGCCACGCGGAAGGCGTGCTCGACCTTGAGGACTTGAAGAAACAGACAGAACGGTTCCTCGCGTTCCTCGACGAGGCGGCCGCGGAGTATGGAATCGACCGCGACAAGATGATCCCGCTTGGCTATTCGAACGGTGCCAACTTGATCGGCTCGGCCCTCTATCGGGAGAACGCGTTCAAGGCGTCGCTCTTGTTCCACCCGATGGTGCCCGACCGTTCGCTCACGCTCCCGAGCCTGTCAGGCGCGAACGTGTTCATCTCGGCCGGAGAGCGCGACCCGATTTGCCCGAAAACAGAAACAGAAGAGCTCACATCGACACTCCGGACAGCCGGGGCGGACGTCGAGCTCTTCTATCACGGAGGCGGGCATGAACTGCGAATGGAGGAAGTCGAGGCGGCCCGGACGTGGGTCACCTCATATATCGGTTGACGGTCACGCCATCTTCTTCGGCTTCGAAGGCCGTGAGTAGACGACGAGCACACCCCGATCAATCAAATAGGCGGCGAACAGACGTTTCGCCTCTTCAGAACGGACAGTTCGGTCGATGTGGATATACAATCGGCCGAGCTTTTTTTGTGACGTGCGGGTGAGGAGCCAAATCGAGTCGAGCGTGTACTGCCAGCTCTTGAGCGTGTCGGCCCCGATGTAGAGGTAACGGTTCGAGGTGCGCTCGAGCAAGTAGTTGAGCCACCAGACGTCGCGGGCGAGTTTCATGGCGACACCGACTAAAAACGAAAGGCCAAGGAGCGACAGGGCGTTGACGATCGGATGCATGGCGGTGAACCGCTCACGGAGCGGTTCGAAGGCGACGATGAACAGTCCAACGGAAAAGGCGCCGATGAACCACCAAAATCCGAAGTTAGAGAATGATCGTTTCGGGTCATGGACCATGTGATGACGGTTGCGGATGACGGAAGACATTCTCTACACCTCCTTTTTTAGAATATTCAGACTATTTAGTAAAACTACTATACTATACATTACCCAAACTCGTCTATTTGAATACGCGATAAACGTGCTGCTTGATGAGCATTTTTTGACGAAATCGCTTGTCGGCGATGAAATGCGGGAATGATGACAGTGACGTCATCATTTTTTCGTGAATTCGTAATTTTAGGAAGGCGAAAAATCGGCTATGATAAGTAAGGAAAAAATTGTAGGCGGGTGAATCTCGATGAAGAAGATGAAAGTCGGCGAGTTACGGACCGAGTTGAAACAGTTCGACCAAAATGAGTTGATCGAGCTGATTGTTGGATTATATAAACAGCATGCCGATGTGAAAGTGACGCTCAATCGCTATTTCATGGAAGGGTTCGAGGGCGAAGAAATGGTCCGACTTTGTAAAAAAATCGTCAAACTGACTGAAGGCAAAGCATCCTACTTCGCGAACTTCAATCTGTTGCGTGAAGGGGCGGCCATTGTTAAAGAGGCGGAGCGTTTCAAGGACAAGTTGCTTACGGAACGGGTGCGCATCTTTTATCTCACTCACTTTGCGGGATACGTCGCAAATGTCGGCCAGATGCTCGAACGACAGGCCCCACGTGAACTAGAGGTGTTCTTCAACCATTTCGAGAAAGTGATGGAGCTCATCCAGCAAGACCCGGGACTTTTGTTGCCGATCGAGGACGAGGTGGGCGATATGCTCGAGGAACTCCCGCTCGAACAAAAGGAAGACATCATCGCTTTTTGGGAACATCAAAATGAATGGGCGAGACAACAACTAGGAATTTGAGGAATGTTTATGCGAAATCATTGGTACGACAATATTAAAGGCGTGCTCGTCCTGTTCGTCGTGTTCGGTCACTTGTTGACCGATGTGCGCGGCGCCTATGACGACCTGTTGCCGAATTGGATTTATTTATTTTTATACACGTTTCATATGCCGTTGTTCATCATGCTGAGCGGTTACTTCTTCCGGGAGAACCGTTATTTGCGCGTCATCCAACTGTTCGTCGTCTATGTCATCTGGCAAGTCATCCTCGGTTCGTGGTTCGCCTTCACCGAGGGCATCCCGCTCTTGTCGATCGACAATCCGGGACTGAACGTGTTGAAGCCGTACTGGGCGCTCTGGTACTTGATGGCGATCATCATCTGGTACGTCATCACACCGTACGTCACCCAGTTGAAAGGGTACGTCCTGTACGCGCTGTTGTTCGCGCTGTTGTTCGGCTTCCAGGCCGAGTCGACCGGATTCTTCGCGCTCCGCAAAGTAGTCATGTTCTATCCGTTCTTCTTGATCGGCAACTGGATGAGCGCGCGCAATACACTGAACTTCTTCGAGCTCCCGAAGCGCGCCGAGCAACGAAACCGTTACCGTATCGGCGGGGCGGCCGTCTTCACGACGATCACGCTCGGTCTGCTCGCTTCGATGAGCTTTCAAAAAGAAGACGCGTTCTATCATGTCGGCAACTTGTTCAAGTTCCGCTTCGCCTATGAGACGGCGGTGCCGGAGGCGATGTGGAGCGGCCCGTTCGCGTTCCTCATCGTCTACACGGTGTCGCTCCTCATGGCGATCAGTTTCGCCCTCATCATCCCGGGACGCGAGTTGCCGGTGTTCACGAGGGCCGGCAAGTACAGCCTGTACGTCTACTTGGTGCACGTCTTCCTCGTCGTCGGATGGAAAGCGTTCGTACCGGCCGCGTTCATGCCGACGTCATGGCTCCAGCTCCTCGTCTTGTTCGGGGTGGCGTTCGTGATCGTCCTCCTCATCATCAGTCCGCCCGCGGTCCGGCTTTTGCGTCCGCTCGTCGAGATCGATGTCCGGCGCGTACAGGACGATCGGGCGACAAAGGCGTAAACCCTTTTCTAAACGCGCGTTTTCCGCTACACTTTACATTAGGGTAACGAAACTAGAGTTAAGGAAGTGACACCATGCCATACGGAAATGGAATGAACAGCACTGAAGGAGACGTCAACGTCTCGCGCCACGTCGTCGAAATGATCGCCGCCGTCGCGGTGAAAGAGACGAAGTACGTCTCGTTCACGCAAGAAGACACGAAATTGTCGGAGCGCGCGCTCATGAAGCACGTGAAAGTCGATGAGACCGAGGAAGGCGTCGTCATCCAGCTCGCGGTATACGTCGCGTACGGGCAGTCGATCATTAAGACGATCACGGCCGTCCAAGAACGCATCACGCAAGACATGGACACGATGCTCGCGATGACACCGCTCGCCGTCAACGTGAAAGTCGTCGGCATCCAATTGTAATGATGATTAGAAGGGCGACCATGCCCTTCTTTTTATTTTTTTCTGCGAAAGCGGTTGCATAGATGAGTCGATATCCGATATAATAGAAATCGAACAAGTGCAACCGTTTGCATCGATGACCAACGAGCAGCGGGTACTTGTCAAGTTCCCTAAATGTAGTCTGACGACAGAAACATTTGAAGGAAAGGCGGAAAGCATGTATGTCAACGATTGAAGCAGTCATTTTCGATTTGGACGGTGTCATCACCGACACCGCGGAGTACCATTACCTCGCTTGGAAACAACTCGGGGAAGAGCTCGGCATTCCATTTGACCGTGAGTTCAATGAGACGCTAAAAGGCGTGAGTCGTACTGACTCGCTCGAACGCATCCTTGCGCTCGGCGGAAGACAGTCTGACTTCACACCGGCTGAAAAAGCGGAACTCGCGAACAAGAAGAACGAGCATTATGTTGAACTCATTCAGCACATCTCTTCTGACGATTTGCTACCGGGCATCGTTTCATTCCTCGATGAAATTAAAGAGGCTGGTCTCAAAATCGGGATGGCGTCCGCTTCAAAGAACGCATTCGCGGTCGTTGACGCACTTGGCGTCCGTCATTACTTCGACCACATTGTCGATGCAGCAACTGTCGCCGACTCAAAACCACATCCCGAAGTGTTTTTGAAGGCTGCCTCTGCCCTTGGCGTGAAACCCGAACATGCCATCGGCGTTGAAGACGCAGCCGCAGGCGTGACTGCGATCAAAGCGGCAAACATGTTTGCTGTCGCCGTCGGGGAAGAGTCGATGCTCGGTCATGCAGACCTCATCGTTTCTTCGACCGACGAACTCTCGCTTGGACGCATCCTCGAACGCATCCGAGCGTAAAGACTACAATCATCTTCCGTGAGATGGCGACTGCCCCGAACAGTCGCCATCTTTATTTTTTTTGGGTAGAAAGTCCCTAATAGACAGATATGCCCAAAAACTAGATGACAAGTACATTACAAATCCGTTACACTTTTATATGGAAACAAGGAATTATTAGAAATTCTTGATTTAAAATAGGTAATCAAGGGTTTTAAATGGATGTAGAAGGGGATTTGTGTATGGAAACTACGAACGTCAACGAACACATCTATCGGGAACTGATGGAGATCGAGGAGTCGTATCGTCAATTGCAACGCCGCGCCGAGTATTTGATCTCGGAGCTGAGCCGGGATAAAAGAGAAGATGACGTCATGTCGGATGCGACGAAACGGTTGCGCCCACGTCGTGTCAATCAACGTTACCCGCTCGAAGTGTACGTCCATCAAGTGACGGATTTATTGAAAGAACGGAAGACGATGAGCGTCCGGGATATCCAGATGGAGCTCGAGCTCCGCTACCGGCACCATATTAGCAATATCTATCAGCTTATGGTGAAAATCGAGTCGGTGAACCCGGAAATCAAGAAAATCGGCCGCGGCCTCTATACATATGAAGCAGCTGAGAACGTCACGACGGAACCAGCGCACGCATGACTTTTGCCCGACGAAGTACTCGTCGGGCTTTCTTGCCTGTAATATTTCTGATACGATTTCGGTGACGGGAAATATGCTATAATTCGCCAGAGTCTATTTTTATTGAGAGAGGAACTGTGGGCCCATGCTATGGATTGCCATGTTGGTCAGTTTTGTGATGGCCATCTTGATCACACCGCTCGTGCGCCGGTTTGCGTATTTGATTGGAGCGGTCGATCACCCGAACGCCCGAAAAGTTCATATGCGGCCGATGCCGCGAATCGGCGGCCTCGCCATCTTCATCGCGTTTTTGATCGGCTATGCGCTCCTATTGCCAGCGAGCCGATACAATGACGCCATCTTGATCGGTGCCGTCGTCATCATCCTGACCGGTCTTATCGATGACCGGTTCCAGCTGTCGGCCCGCGTCAAACTGATGGGCCAGATGATCGCGACCGTCGTCGTGCTTCATTCCGGCATGCGCATCGAGATGATCAACTTGCCGTTCGACCAGCAGCTGTATCTCGGCTCATGGAGCATTCCCGTGACCGTGCTTTGGCTGATCGGCATCACGAACGCGATCAACTTGATCGACGGGCTCGACGGGCTCGCCGCCGGGGTGTCGAGCATCGCCCTCGGGACGATCGCGCTCCTCGCGATCATCCAAGGGAACGTCTATTTGACGATGATGGCCCTGCTGCTCCTCGCGAGCACGCTCGGCTTCCTCGTCCATAACTTCTATCCGGCGAAGATTTTCATGGGGGACACCGGGGCGCTCTTCCTCGGCTATATGCTCGCCGTGTTCTCGCTCATCGGGTTCAAGAACGTGACGTTGTTCTCGCTCGTCGTACCGGTATTGTTGCTCGGCCTGCCGATCTCGGACACGATCTTCGCAATCGTCCGCCGGCTCGTCCAAGGTCGGCCGCCGATGTCGCCCGACAAGTCGCACATGCACCACCAATTGATCGACATGGGGTTCACGACGCGGCAAGCGGTCCTTCTCATGTATGGGATGACGTTCTTCTTCGGCATCGCCTCGATCCTGTTCGCAAAGACGACGATGCTCGGGGCGGTCATCACGTTCGTCATCGTCTTGATCGTCATCGAACTGATCGTCGAGTCGACGGAGTTGATCCATCCGAACTATAAACCGATCATCCAGACGACCCGGCGCCTGCTCGGCCGGACGAACGCGTCGGATTGACACTAAAACGACCGTAGACATGATGTCTACGGTCCAGGCTGTTGACGAACCCATTCGCTTCTGGCGAATGGGTTCGTCTTTTTTTGTGTTCAACGAGCTCGAGGCGCTCTGCCCGACATAAAATTGAAAAAATGCTATGTAGACGGTCGTTTTCGGCCAACAGGTTGGCCAGCTTCTTCATGTTTTGTGCGGTCGCTGCCACCAGGTTGGCGCGGTCCACCGCCTCTTTCCCCCGGTAGAACGTGAAGCGGAGACCGTGGAGCTCCTTCCCGTCGGCGAACGAGCGCTCCACCGTCTGTGGCCGGAGACGGTAGAGGTGCTTGCCCGATGCGGACAGACGGTTCTCGCTCACCGTTTCGCGGTAGGACTCATCGATGTGGCGGTTGATGACGCGCCGATTCGATCGGCTTGACGTGCACTTCTCGAGGAGCTGGCAGTTCTGACAGACGGCAGGATTGGACGCGTACTGGTGATAGCCGTGACGGTCGGTCGTCTTATAGGTGAGGTGCTGTTTCGCCGGACACAGATAGGCGTCCACGTCCGGCAGGCAGGTGAACCGCGTCTTTCGAAACATCCCCTTCTTCCCACCGAACCGCCGCCAGGCGATGACGCCGAAAACGCCGCGCTCTACGAGCGCCTTCGCGATCTCGGTCGTGTAGTACCCGGCATCGAGCGCGACCGCCTCGAGCGGATAGGCGAAACGGTTGAGGATATAGTCGAGACGGTCCAGATAGACGGTGCTGTCCGACACGTTCCCGGGCGTGACGTGCACATCGACGATGAGGTTGTGCTTGGCGTCGACCGTCCGGTGCACCAGCCAGAAAAAGCCTTCCGGCTTCTGGTCACGGTACATATAGCCCGCCTCAGGGTCGGTCCGGCTCACCTTGATGAGTCGACGCTTCTTCTTCTGTCGCGCGGGCTTCAGTGCTTTTTTCCTCGTTTGGCCCGTTCCTCGTTCACCCGGCCGAGAAGCTCGACCTCGACATCGCCGACGACCTGCTCGACCTCGACCTTGTCGAATTTCTTCTTGTTCGCGTTGGCTCGGATGTGGGTCGAGTCGGTGATCAGGATGCGCCCTGAAATGAAGCCGTGGGCTTCGGCCTGGCCCACGATGTCCTCGAAGATTTGTCGAAAGACGTCCGTGCCGGCGAACCGGCGTCGATAGGCCTGGCTGATCGTCGAATGGTCGGGAATTTTCTCGTCCATCCCGAGCCCGAGGAACCAACGGTACGCGAGGTTCGTCTCGATTTCCTTGATGGTCTGTCGCACGGAACGGATGTTGAACAGCGGGCCGAGCAGGATGATCTTGATGAGGATCTCGGGGTCGATGCCGGGCTGTCCGGTGTTTGAATACAGCGGCGCGCATAGCCGGTGGACGATGGAGAAGTCGATGTGGCGGTCGAGTTTGCGGACGAGGTGGTCTTTCGGGACCAGTTGGTCCAGCGAGGCGTCGGTGCGGATTGGTTCATGGCGTTTGGCGATATGGGCTCGGTACATGATGATTCCCCTTCCTGTTCGGAGGCGGTGACGATCCATACATACCAGTTCCCGCTTTTCGAGGTTTTAGCCCGCATCGGGGGCTTTTTCTATCGGCCGTCAAGGCCTCAGAAAAAGACGAGAGGCCACCCAAGGGCGGCCTCTCGCGTCGCTCATCCGACGGCGCCGGAGACTCCTGAGGGATCAGCGAGCGGAGGGAGACCCAGCAGCGACAACGTCGCGATGCGGCTCCCTGCTCGCCCCTAGGAAAGCGGAGGCGCCAAGAGGATGAGCGAAAACATTCTGTTAGTCAACAATCTGACGACCGTAGACATGATGTCTACGGTCGTTTTTTAATACGTCGTCGTTTCACTGAGTCCGTCGTCGTCCGACTCTTCTTCCGTGTCAGAATCGGTGCCGGCCGTGACCGGCAGTCCGAGTTCGGTCTTGAGGAGCGCTTGTTTGTCGGCGAGGTCCGCCTCGTCGATCTCGTAGTAGTAGACGCCGCCGATCGTCAAGTCGTCACCTGCGAGCGTCTCTTGGTTGAACGAGCGGAGCGACTTCATGTACGGCTGGAGCTGTGACGCCTCTGCGAGCGACATGTTCGTCCGGATGTTGTTGCCGACGGCGTTCATGATCCGGTTCAGTTTCGTGAACGAGTTGATCGTCGTCGCCTCGTTGATGATCGCCTCGAGCACTTGCTGCTGGCGTGTCGCACGACCGACGTCACCCTCGGGGTCGTCTTTGCGCATCCGGGCGTAGGCGAGCGCCTCTTTGCCGTTCAGCGTCTGGACGCCCGGTTCGAGCTCGACGTTTCCGGTCGCTCGGCCCGAGATCGGGATCAACACGTCGACCTCGACGCCGCCGACCGCATCGACGAGGTCTTCGATCCCATCAAAGTTGATGGTCGCATAGTAGTCGATCGGGATGTCGAACAAGTTCTCGACCGTGGCGATCGTCGTGTCGATGCCGCCGTACGAGTAGGCATGGTTGATCTTGTCCTTGAACTCGCCGTCCGTCGTGACGATGTCGACGTACGCGTCACGCGGGATGCTGACGAGTGTGACTTGGCGAGATTCCTTGTTGAACGTCGCCACCATGAGGGAGTCGGTCCGTCCTTCCTCGAGCGAGGCACCGCCATCGACGCCGGCCAAGAGGACGGAGAAGTGATCTTTCGTCAAGTCGACCGTGTCGTCACGACGGTCCGATTTGTCGCCACGGTTGAGCTCATCGTTCGCGTTCTCGGCCGTCTCGTTCGCCTTGAAGACGAAGTACCCGAACGCCGCACCGCCGAGGGCGAGGACGATGCCGAGGGCGATGATGATGGCTTTCCATGGGGGACGTTTCTTACGAGGGGGTTGTTCCATGTCTTCTCCTCATTTCAGTCGTTTCTTTTAGTATACGTGACCTACCGCACAAAATCACGTTCGATGATACGGACGTCCTGGGTCTCGAGTCCCCCTTGTCCGTTCGTCAAGTCGACGAGCCAGGCGAGGGCGGTCTCGGTCGCTTCGACCGGGACGGAGACGTGGAACGTGACATCCTCGGCATAGACGATGTCATCGAGGAGATAGTCTGATTGGCGCAGTTCGTTTTCGACTTTCCCGATCCAGCCGTAATCGACGGACAGCGTCAGCCGTTGCATCGGGACACGCTCGACGATACCGACCGCATCGAGCCCTTCGCTCACCGTACCGCCGTAGGCCCGGATGAGTCCGCCGCCGCCGAGTTTGATGCCGCCGAAATAACGGGTGATGACGACGACCGTGTCTTTCAACTGTCGTTTGCGCAGCACTTCAAGCATCGGCATCCCGGCCGTGCCGCTCGGTTCGCCGTCATCGTTCGCCTTCTGGTGCTCGTTCCGTTCTCCGATGATGTAGGCCGAACAGTTATGGTTGGCGTTCCAATGCGCCTTCTTGATCGTCTGGATGAACGCTTGCGCCTCTTCTTCGGTCTCGACCCGTTTGAAGTGGGCGATGAATTTTGACTTTTGAATGACGACCTCGTATTCTCCATCTTGTTTTATAGTATAATTTGGTTCAGCAGACATTTCTGAAAATTCTCCTTTCTATTTTTGAATATTTTTTTTAGAATTCAAGTAGGCGATTCCGCCTCGTTTGGCGAATTTGGCTAAGGAGACCTCTATGTGACACTGTAACATTCGCTTTTTGAGACGATAATAGAAACGAGGACTAACTACCGACGTATTAGGGGATGGCATCGTGAATCATATTACCGATCGTACAGCTTTAGAACATATCATAACAAATATGATTGATACGGTGACGGAAAGTAAAGAGGAGATCGTCCGGATAACCGAGAGTTCGGCCAACGAGTATTCGTTGATTCAAAACGAGTTGAAAGATTTGACGGAAAAGATTGAATTTTATATTGCGGAATCGGACCGGCTCGATTTGCTCGTGAAAGCGGCGAAGAACAAGCTCGTCCAAGTGAGCAAGAAGTTTCATATACATAGCGAACAAGAGATCCGGGACGCCTATGAGCGGGCGAACCAGATGCAGCTCGAGCGTTTCCTCGTCCAAAAAGAAGAGATGAACGCCCAGCAGCGCCGAAACGACCTCGAGCGCAGATTGCTCGTCCTCGAGGACACGATCGAACGGGCCGAAAAGCTCGTCAGCCGGGTGTCCGTCGTCTTGAACTTCTTACGTGACGACTTGCAACAAGAGTATTCGGACATGATGAAAAAACAAGAGATGGCGATCAGCGTCTTCGAGGCGGCGGAGCGCGAGCGGCGCCACCTCGCCCGTGAGATGCACGACGGACCGGCGCAATCGCTTGCTCATATATTGATTCGGGCCGACTTGATCGAGAAGACGTTCGACAAACGCGGCAAGGACGAGGCGTTCGCCGAACTGCATGAGTTGAAGCGACTCATAAGAGGCGCCCTCGTCGACGTGCGGCGGCTCATCTATGACCTCCGTCCGATGTCGCTCGATGACCTCGGCTTCTTGCCGACGCTCGAGCGTTACCTTCATCAGACGGAGGAATACACGACGATCAAGACACGGCTCAACTATCGAGGCAACCGGGCGCGTCTCCCGGAGAAGCTTGAGATCAACGTGTTCCGCCTCGTCCAAGAGGCCGTCCAAAACGCGATCAAGCATTCGAAGACATCAGAAATTATCGTCAACGTCGAACAAGCGCACGACGCGATTCACATCCACGTGCGCGATCACGGCGTCGGCTTCGTCCCGAGCACGATCGGGGAGGAATCGTTCGGCATCGTAGGGATGCGCGAACGGATCGAGCTCGTAAATGGCAGCATCACCATCGATTCGGAAGTCGGCAAAGGGACGGTCGTCCGCATGTCGATTCCGATCACGTAACGGAAAGAACCAAGGGGGAATCATACAATGGAACTGACACAGACACGCATCGCGATCGTCGATGACCACGAGCTGTTTCGCGAAGGCTTGAAACGGATTTTTGATTTAGAGGACGAATTTTACGTCGTTGCCGAAGGACGCACCGGGCTCGACGCGATCCGTATCGCAAACGAGCACAACCCGGAAATCATGATTCTCGACATCAACATGCCGGACTTGAACGGAATCGAGGCGACGAAACAGTTGTCCCTCCTCTCGCCGGACACGCGCGTCCTCATCTTGTCGATCCATGACGATGAGTCATACATCACGCATGCGCTCGAAGCGGGGGCATCTGGCTTCTTGCTCAAAGAAGTCGCCTCGACCGAGCTCATCTCGGCCGTCCGTTCGGTCGCCAAGGACGGGGCGTATTTGCACCCGAAAGTGACGACGAACGTACTGAAAGAATATCGCCGCCTTCTGCAAATCAAAGATGAACATGCCGGCCGCAACGTCGAGAATCGCACGGACGATCCCGTCTATCAGTTGTTGTCACGCCGTGAAGTCGAAGTGCTCCACTTGCTCGCCGATGGCCGTTCGAACCGCGACATTAGCGACATGTTGTTCATCAGCGAGAAGACGGTCAAAAACCACGTCTCGTCCGTCCTTCGTAAAATGGACGTGAACGACCGGACACAAGCCGTCGTCGACGCGATTCGCCGCGGATGGGTCGAGATTTGACCGAGACCGATGCTTTACCTCGTTTTTGTGTTACAATATGGAATGGAATCCTAACATAATTGGAAAAATGAAACGATGTAAAGTGAGGATATAGAATGGGAAACATAGCTATTTTGACCGACAGTACCGCCTATTTGCCGGCCGATTTTTGTGAAGCGCGCGAGGTGCACGTCGCGCCGCTCAGCGTGATTTTTGACGGAGAGTCGTTCCGCGAAGCCGTCGACATCTCGACTGAGGCGTTCTATAGCCGTATCGAGGCAGGGAACTTGCCGACGACGTCACAGCCGAGCATCGGGGAGACGGTCGAATTGATCGAACAGCTCCCGAATGAAGTGACCGACGTCATCGCCATCACGCTCTCGAGCGGGATCAGCGGGACGTACCAGTCGATGATCGCCTTGAACGACATGGTCGACGTCAATGTCCATGCGTTCGATTCGGAAATCTCTTGCATGCCGCAAGCGTTCCTCGTCGAAGAAGCGGTCAAGCTTCGTGACGCCGGTGCCTCGGCGCAAGAGATCATGGCGCACTTAGAGAACGTGCGCGCCTCAATCCGTGCCTATTTCGTCGTCGACGACCTCGACCACTTGCAGCGCGGCGGGCGATTGAGCGCGGCCCAGGCGCTCGTCGGCTCGTTCCTTCAAATCAAGCCAGTGCTCCATTTCCAGGACCGACTCATCGTACCGTTCGAGAAGATCCGGACATACAAGAAAGCGGTCCGTCGCATCGAAGAGATGATGGAAGAGACGATCAAAGGAGACGGAGAAGGGTACTGCATCGGCATCATCCATGCCAACTGCCCGGAGCGTCAAGCCGAAGAGATTGCCTCGATGAAAGCGAAGTTCCCGAAAGCGCACATCGCGGGGAGCCATTTCGGACCGGTCATCGGGACACATCTTGGACCGGGTGCGATCGGCATCACGTGGTATCGCCGCAACTGGTGACAAAAAGACGGCCGAACGGTCGTCTTTTTCGATGAAAGGAGAGAGGGCACGTGGCCAAATATCGACAAATTTACGAACAGCTCGTTGAACAGATGCGAAACGGTGTCCTCGCCGCGGAGTCGAAGTTGCCGTCGGAGACCGAACTCATGCACACGTACGACGCGAGCCGCGGCACGGTCCGCAAGGCGCTCGATTTCTTGCAAGAGCACGGCTACGTCCGGAAGCATCACGGCAAAGGCGTCTTCGTCTTGCGGCGCGACCAGATCGAGTTTCAGTTCAACGGGATCGTCAGCTTCTCGGAAGTGTACGCGAGCATGCTCGGCCGTTCCATCCAGACGACGGTCGCGTCGTTCGAGGAGATCGAGGCACCGCCTTGGCTCGCCGAACGGATGAACCTCGAGCCGGAGACGAGGATGTACCGGATCGAGCGGGTGCGAAATTTCGATGGCGAGAACGTCATCTTGGACGTGAACTACTTCGTCAAAGACCTCGTTCCCGGCCTGACGAGAGAGATCGCCGAGCGGTCGATCTATGAGTACGTCGAGCGTGAGCTCGGCCTTCAGATCAGTTACGCCAAACGAAAGATCGCCGCCGAGGACGTGACGGCGCTCGACCGGATCCGGCTCGATCTGCACGACTACGACTACGTCATCGTCATCACGAACGACACGTTCCTGTACGAGGGGCGACAGTTCGAATATACGGAGTCCCGTCACCGGCTCGACAAGTTCCAGTTCAGTGACGTGGCCCGCCGCTAAGGCTCTTTCTTCGGAAAGGGTCTTTTTTTTGTCGTTTCGAATCGACACGAGAGGGAACAAAATGAGTGAACGACTGTCACACGTTTGTCACGATAACTTATATAGATAAGTTGTTGACACAACTCGTCTATATAAGTTAAACTTTGTTTGTAATCATATGTAACCGTTCTCAACAAACGCTTTCAAACAAAGGAGGCCTACATTATGAAGGCAGATTATCGTCAAATCGCGGCGGATATCCTCGAAGCCATCGGGGGCAAGGATAACGTCGACAAGGCGGCGCACTGTGTCACGCGGCTCCGTCTCTCACTGAAAGACCAGTCGAAAGTCGACGAGGCGAAAGTGAAAGAAGCCGACCTCGTCAAAGGAGCATTCGAGAACTCGGGTGTGTACCAAGTCGTCATCGGGGCGGGGGACGTCGAACGCGTCTACGCCGAGTTCATCAAGCTCGCCGGACTTGAGGCGGCGACGGTCGCCGAGGTCAAATCGGCCGGCGGCAAGAAGATGAACCCGCTTCAAAAACTCGTCAAAGTATTCTCGGACGTCTTCATGCCAATCATTCCGGCCATCATCGTCGCCGGTCTATTGATGGGGATCAACAACTTGCTCGCGTCGGAAGGCTTGTTCGTCGACAATGCGACGCTCATCGAGGCGTACCCGAACTTGCAAGGGCTGTGGGACCTCATTAACATGATGGCGAACACGGCGTTCGTCTTCCTGCCGGCACTCGTCGGTTGGTCGGCGACGAAACGGTTCGGCGGCAGCGAAGTACTCGGGATCGTCATGGGTCTCTTGCTCGTCCACCCGGATCTCTTGAACGCCTGGGGTTACGGTCAAGCGGCGCTTGAAGGCGACGTTCCGACGTTCGACATCCTCGGCTTGTTCGAGATTGAGAAAGTCGGCTATCAAGGTCAAATCTTGCCGATTTTGGCTGCGGCCTTCATCTTGAGCCATATTGAGATCTTCTTGAAGAAACATGTGCCGAACGCGATCCAGCTTCTCGTCGTGCCGATCACGGCCATCGTCGTCACCGGTTTCCTCGCGCTCGCGATTGTTGGTCCGGTCACGCGTGGTCTCGGTAACATCATCGCGATGAGCCTCGTCAACGTGTTCGAGGCGATTCCGGTCGTCGGGGCGCTCCTCTTCGGATTGTTCTATGCACCGCTCGTCGTCACGGGGATGCACCACTTGTTCATCGCCATCGACTTGCAGCTCGTCGCTGAGACGGGTGGTACGTTCATCTGGCCGATGATCGCT
The DNA here is from genome assembly GCF_000702585.1 of Exiguobacterium aurantiacum DSM 6208. Taxonomy (GTDB): domain Bacteria; phylum Bacillota; class Bacilli; order Exiguobacteriales; family Exiguobacteriaceae; genus Exiguobacterium; species Exiguobacterium aurantiacum. The sequence goes on from NZ_JNIQ01000001.1 coordinate 1,250,784, forward strand.
TTGTCGAACATCGCCCAAGGTTCGGCCGCACTCGCGATGTTCGTCGTTTACAAGCACAACGCGAAACAAAAGAGCATGGCGTCGACGTCGGCGATCTCCGCTTACTTCGGGATCACCGAGCCGGCCATGTTCGGGGTCAACTTGCCGAACAAGTTCCCGTTCTACTCGGCGATGATCGGATCGGCGACAGCCGCCATCTTTATCACGCTCAATAACGTCCAAGCGATCGGAATCGGTGTCGGGGGACTCCCTGGTTTCCTCTCGATCTTCACGGACAAGATCCTTCTCTTCATCGTCGGGATGATCATCGCGATCGTCGTCCCGTTCGTCTTGACGCTCGTCTTGTCGAAACGTTACATGAAGAAAGGTGAGATCGAACAGAATAAAGTAGCATGATGACTCGGGAGGGAGGGACGGCAGTTCGTCCCTCTTTTCCATTGGAATGAAAACTCTTACAAAAAGGAGATTACACACATGACACAACAAAACTGGCGCAAATCCGTCGTCTATCAAATCTACCCGAAAAGTTTCTACAGCCCGGAAGGCAACGCCACCGGATCCATCAAAGGGGTGACCGCGAAGCTCGACTACTTGGCCGATCTCGGCATCGAGTACATTTGGATGACGCCGGTGTACAAGTCGCCGCAAAACGACAACGGTTATGACGTGAGCGATTATTACGCCATCGACCCATCGTACGGGACGATGGACGACCTCGATGAGCTCATCCGCGAGGCCGAGGCGCGCGGCATCGGGCTCATGATGGACATCGTCGTCAACCACTCCTCGACCGAGCACGAGTGGTTCCAAAAGTCACTCGCCGGGGACGAGCGCTACCGCGACTACTACATCTGGCGCGACGAGCCGACGAACTGGGAGTCGAAGTTCGGCGGCAACGCCTGGAAGTACGACGAGAAGAGCGGCCAGTATTTCCTCCACTTGTTCGACGAGACGCAAGCCGACCTCAACTGGGAGAACGAACAGATGCGCGAGGACGTCTATGAGATGATGCGCTTTTGGCGCGAGAAAGGCATCAAAGGGTTCCGTCTCGACGTCATCAACTTGATCTCGAAACAGCAAGACTTCCCGGAAGACGACTCGGACGGACGCAAGTTCTATACGGACGGCCCGCGCATCCACGAATTTTTGAAAGAGATGAACGAGGAAGTGTTCGAAGGGCACGACGTCATCACGGTCGGCGAGATGTCGTCGACGACGCTCGACCACTGCGTCCGCTATTCGAACCCGGACGAGAAAGAGCTCAGCATGACGTTCAGCTTCCACCACTTGAAAGTCGATTATCCGAACGGCGAGAAGTTCATCGCCGCCCCGTTCGACTTCGTCCAGTTGAAAGACATCATGTCGACGTGGCAGGAAGGGATGCACGGCAAGGGCTGGAACGCCATCTTCTGGTGCAACCACGACCAGCCGCGCGTCGTCAGCCGCTTCGGCAATGACACCGACCATCGCGTCGAGAGTGCGAAGATGCTCGCGACGGTGCTCCACGGCCTGCAAGGTACGCCGTACATCTATCAAGGCGAGGAGATCGGCATGACGAACCCGGGCTTCGACTCGCTCGACGAGTATCGCGACATCGAGACGCTCAACATCTACAAGTTGAAGCGTGAGCAGGGCGTGTCGCACGAGGACATGATGGCCGCCATCAAGCAGAAGTCGCGCGACAACTCGCGGACGCCGATGCAGTGGGACGCGACGCCGCACGCCGGATTCACGAGCGGGACACCGTGGATCAACGTGGCGCCGAACTATACCGACGTCAACGTCGAGACGGCACTCGACGACCCGAACTCGGTGTTCTATCACTACAAGAACTTGATCTCACTCCGAAAAGAACTCGACGTGTTGACGGACGGGGACTATACGCTCTTGACGCCGGACGCGCTCGACGTTTGGGCGTACACGCGGAAGACGGATGAGGAAGAAGTGCTCGTCGTCGCCAACTTCTACGGCCCTGAGACGACGTATGAGATTCCGGAAGGCTTCACGCGGGCCGACGTCGTCAGCCACAACTACGACGTGCCACAACTCGACGGGACGACGTTGTCGCTCCGGGCGTACGAGGCAATCATGTTCTACAAGAAGTGAATCGAAGGGGTGATCGGTCCGATTTGAATCGGGCCGGTCGCCTTTTTTCATTTAATTAAAAGATGGGACGGGGGAGGGGCACGACTCGATTTATCAAAACGAGTAAACTGATCGTAGCCCTAGACGATTGTTCACGTCCGGGATTACAACTACGTCAAACTGTGTGTCCTCGCTCGCCTGCGACACGAGGGTCACGACGTATGTGTCGCTGCCCCAAATTTGTAGACCGGCGCCAAGTGGTGACAACTCGATATGTGGATACGTCGAAGCGACGTATTGTTCCGCCGCCGCGATCGCCCGCCGTTCGTCCCGCGGATCACCGAACAATGTGTGTGACAGGAGCGTGCCGACACCGTATAGGATGAGCCCCGCTCCGATCAGCGTTCCGAGAAAACGACGCATGCATACCACTTCCTCACTAAAATAGTCTGTTTCTTCCATCATCGTAATCGATTCCGTGCATGAACACATCCGCCTTAAGAACGAAACGGGGCGACTTGCTTGCGATAACGAACATGTCACGGGAGCAGGCGGCCTGGTAGCGTCAGAGAAAAAGGACTGATTTCATGGGACAACTCGTTATCGATACGACCGGGACACCGGCGATCCGCTTCGGAGTCTGCCAACGCTGCTTGAGCATGGACATCCGCTCGTTCACGTGTCACCACGGCAATTGCCGCTATTGCCGTAACTGTCTCCACCTCGGGCGCGTCTGCCGCTGCGACTTTTTACGAGAACTCGACGTCACGACGCCGATCGAGCCGACCGAGCTCGTCATGCCGTTCGAATTGAGCGACGGCCAACGTCATGTGAACGAACAGCTCCTCAAATGGTGGGGCGACAAGTCGTCCGGGCTCGTCCACGCCGTCTGCGGCTCCGGCAAGACGGAGATGGCGTTCCCGGTCATCGAACGTGTCGTAAACGTTGGGAAACGCGTGCTCATCGTCTCGCCGCGGCGCGACGTCGCCATCGAATGGGCCGAGCGTTTGGAGCGAGCCTTCTCTGTCCCGGTCACGCGGCGCTACGGCGGCGGGGAGAAAGACACGATCGGCATGATCACCGTCGCGACGGCACCTCTTCTGTTGAATCTGAAATATGTCTTCGACTACGTGCTCGTCGATGAATCGGACGCGTTCCCGTTCGCCTTTGACTTATCGCTCTGGTGGACGATCCGACGCGCGGGGAAAGGGGTCTTCTTATTCGTGACGGCGACCCCAACCGTCTGGCAGCGTCAGTTCCCGACCGTCCACTTGTCACGCCGCTATCACGGGCACGACTTACCTGTGCCGACGCTCGTCAAACAGACGGACGAGGCGATCGTCGCGTTTTGCCGACGCGAGACGCCGCGGCTCTTGTTCGTCCCGACGAAGGCCGACCTCGTCCGGTACGGCGAAGTGCTCGAAGCGAACGGATTCAGCTATCAGGCCGTCTCGGCCGACACGGATAAGCGGACGGATGTGCTCGAGTGGCTCGCCTCTGAGAACGGGGTCGTGCTCGCGACATCGATTTGGGAGCGGGGCATGACGGTGCGCGGGGTCGACGTCGCCGTGATTGAGAGTGAACACGTGCTCTTCACGTCACGCGGACTCATCCAAATGGCGGGCCGGGCCGGGCGGAAACCGGACGCGCCGACCGGGGACGTCGTCTTCTTTTACAACGAGCGGACGTTCCGGCAAGACCGGGCCATCGAAGCGATCAAACAGGCGAACCGCCGATGAACTGTCTCGTCTGTCGAAAACCGATGACGGTGCCGTGGACGCCGGGGACGTTGCTCCGGCGCGACTGGGTCTGTTCCGATTGTGAGTCGTTGCTGACGCCGCTCGCACCCGGTTGTCCGCGCTGCGGCCATCCGACCGAAGACGGACGGACGTGCGCCGATTGCGTCCGTTGGCTCGGTCTTGGGTTCGACTTGACCGTCCGTTCGCTGTACGCCTACGACGAAGCGGGGGCGAACTGGTTGCATCGGTACAAATTCGGCGGAGACACGGCGCTCGTCGAACATGTGCGATCGCTCCTCCGAACGTGCCGCGAACCGGGGATGATCTACGTGCCGATTCCGCTCGGAGCGGAACGGTTGAAGACGCGCCGGTTCAACCAGGCCGAGCTGCTCGCCCGCGCTATCGGACCGACGGCATCGCTTCTGGAAAAGAAGGAGGTTTCAAGTCAGCGTGAACTTGGGAAAGAACAAAGGCGACACCGTCCAAACCCGTTCGCTATACATAAGGCGTCCCGGTGTGAGAAAATCGTTCTCGTCGACGACGTCTACACGACGGGGACGACGCTCCATCAGGCGGCGTTCACGCTCAAGAAAGCTGGCTATGAAGAAGTTTCTGCCGTTTGCTTGTTCCGGGCGCTAAACAAATCAAAAACGCGTCCGATATAAAGGGCAGAGGTGAATGACATTGGAAGCGACAACTTGTCAAACGTGCGGGCGCTTGTTCATGAAACAAGGCCGCTCGCCATACTGCCCGTCCTGCGCTGAAGTCGATTTTCAAAACTTCTTGAAAGTGCGCGACTTCATCCGCGAACCAGCGAACAAACAGACAACGATCGGAGCCCTCGTCGAAGCGACAGGCGTCTCCGAACTTGATATCACGCGATACATCCATGAAGGACGCTTGATCATCAAGGACAATCCTGCACTTGCCATCAGTTGCGTCCGGTGCGGTGAACCGACGAACGCAGGCAAAGTATGTGCCAGTTGCCAGACCGACATGCAGCAGGAACTTCAACACTTGCAAGCCAGTGTCACGAAACCGAGCGTCCGCGCTTATCGTTTGGACTAACATCATGAAGAGGGGGGACACGCATGCGCATCGATTCTGCCAAGTGGGTACATTTACCGAACACTTACGAGAAGAAAACGCAAGCCGAGACGAAGCCCGAGCCAACACGCCAAACGGACCGACTATCGATATCGGCGGAAGCCCGCGCCCGGTTTGAAGAACCGGTGAAACATCCGGATCGCCTCGAGAAGATCAACGCCTTGAAGGCCGAGATCGACGCGGGGACGTATTCACGGGACGCGCGCGACATCGCCAAACGCTTTCTACAAGGATGAATGGAAGCGAGGTCCGCTTGAGGCCTTCGCATGGATAACACGGCACGGAAGCTGACTAGACAAGGGAACCCCTTTTTTAGTCGGCTCTTTTTTTGGAAAAAGGAGACCATTATGCTCACATTACATACACGTTTGCTCGAACTCGCCTACGACAAAGAACAGCTGTTGATCAAAGGCGACATGCCCGCCTTCACGGCGCTCGTCAAAGAAGAAGCGAAACTCGTCCGTCAAATCGCACAAAAAGAAGTGGAACGACTTCAAGGTTTGCTCGTTTTGGACGATGAAGAGAAAGAAGCACTGAGACCGGTCTTGTTCGAATTGAAACGGCAGAACGAATTGAACGCCGCGCTGCTCGAACAGTCGCTCAACTACATCAACTGGCATCTCGACATGCTCATGCCAGACGCAGACGATTTCACTTACGGCCAACAAGCGTTCGAGACACGCTCGTTCAGCCGCGACGTATAAGGGGGAAGATTCATGGGTTCAACATTTATGGGATTGGAGACGGCACGACGGAGCCTCTCGACGCACCAATGGGCGCTCCAGGCGACCGGCAACAACGTCGCCAACGCCTCTAACCCGGGCTATTCGCGCCAACGCCTGACAATCGGCATGACCGAGCAGTTGAGCGTCAGCTTCGGCGGCACGAAGGCCGGACAGTTCGGGACCGGTGTCCGCGGTGAGACGCTCGCCCGGATTCGCGACTTGATGATCGACCAGCAGTATCGGGACGAGTCGGTGAAGAACGCCTTCTACGCGACGAAACAGGCCGCCTTCGGCCGGATGGAAGACATCATCAACGAGCCCTCGGAGAACGGCCTCGCCAAATCGCTCGACTTGTTCTGGGCGTCGCTCCAAGACTTGTCGGTCAACCCGGACGACACGGGCGCGCGCAGCGTCGTACGCCAACGGGCGATGACGCTCACGGAGACGTTCAACTACATGTCGTCGTCGCTTTCGAAAGTCCAGGACGACTTGAAATCGGAAGCCGACGTCGTCGTGAAGAAGATCAACGACCTCATGACGAAGATCGCGAACGTCAACCGCCAGATCGGCGACTCTGAGCCGCTCGGCGTGTTGCCGAACGAGCTGTACGATGAGCGCGACCGCTACATGGACGAGCTCGCCCAATACATCGACTTCAAGCGCGTCCCGGTCGACTACTTGAACGGGGAGACGCGCGGAAACTCGCAACGTGTCGCCGAAGGCCGGCTCGACATCCGCGTCACGATCAACGGGCAAGACGTGACGCTCGTCGACGGCATCTCAGGTGGCGTCGGCAAGTTCGACAACTTGGCGATGACGGACGCGACGGGTGCTTCGACAGACTTGACGCACGCCGACATGCCGAACGGGAAATGGAAGGCGCTCGTCGAGATGTACGGCTCGGCCGACGGTCCGGAAGGGGCCGACGGGGCCTTCACGACGATGCTCAAAGACTTGGACGAGATGGCGAAACAGTTCGCCACAGCGTTCAATGATCTGCATAGTCAAAACAAGGACGCCAAAGGGACGGACGGGACGAGCGACTTCTTCGCGAACGTCGATAGCGCCGCCACGATCAAAGTGAGCGACGCCATCATGAAGAACCTCGACTTGATCGCCGCGTCAAAAGACGGCAACATCGGGGACGGCAGCGGGGCACTCGCGCTCGCGAACTTGAAGACGACAGCGCTCGCCTTCAACGGCTCGGTCACGACCGACACGTCGATCGGCAAGTATTATCAGAACGTGATCGGTAATATGGCCGTCGCGGCCGACCAGAGCGGACGGCTCGCCAAGAGCACGTTCGCCCTCATGGCGAGCTCGGACCAGCGCCGCATGTCGGTGAGCGCCGTGTCGCTCGACGAGGAGATGACGATGATGATCCAGTACCAGCACGCCTATAACGCGGCGGCCCGGAACATCACCGCCGTCGACGAGATGCTCGATAAAATCATCAACGGCATGGGAATCGTAGGGAGGTAATGACTGATGCGTGTCACACAGACGATGCTCACACAGACGAACTTGAAGCACTTGTCGTCGAGCTATAACGCGCTCGCGAAAGTGCAAGAACAACTGATCAGCGGGAAACGGATTCAACGTGCCTCGGAAGACCCGGTCGTCGCGATGCAAGGCATCCGCTACCGGACCGAGGTGCGCGAGATCGACCAGTTCCGCCGCAACGTCAGCGAGGCGACGAGCTGGATGGACTTGACCGATTCGACGCTGAACGAAGTCACGGAAGCCGTCAAACGAATCCGCGAACTGACGACGCAAGCGTCGAACGACACGTACGAGTCGTCGCAGCGGGCGATCATCAAGAGTGAGATCGACCAGCTCGTCGAACATATCGGGTCGCTCGCGAACGCGAAGTCGGGCGAGAAGTACATTTATAACGGCACGAAGACGGATCAACCGCTCATCGACATGGCGGCGCTGAAGGCGTTCCTCGCCGACCCGGCCGCGGACGTCGATTCGATTTATACGGGCGGCGTGCCGACGGACAGCGGCAAGATCGCCTTCGAGGTGTCAAAAGGCATCACGATGCAAGTGAACATGCAGCCGGAGACGGTGTTCGGCCGGGAGCTGTTCGAAGGACTCCGTGACCTCAGCCGCCTGCTCGGCGACGAGACGACGGGCGGGGCCGACTTATCGGCCCAGCTCGCGACGCTCGACACGCTCGGACAGAACTTGATCACGGAACGGGCCGAGCTCGGAGCGCGCGCGAACCGGCTCGAACTCGTCGACAACCGTCTGCAAGACCACGAGATCATCGCGAAGACGATCATGTCGAACAACGAGGACATCGACATCGAGCGCGTCATCATGGAGCTCAAATCCCATGAGACGGTGCACCGGGCCGCACTGTCGGCCGGTGCCCGCATCATCCAGCCGACGCTCCTCGATTTCCTTCGGTAACGGCGGATGAATCTCGCGAGGCTTGAGATGCGGCAGACGCATGCCGCCATCCAAATGACGTCGAACCGACCCGTGCTCGAGATGAGACAAGGCCGGGCCGACATGACGATGACGCAAGGGAAGGCCGAGATGACGCAACGGACGACACAAGGGACGCTCGAGGTCGACTCGTCGGTCGCTTGGAGCGAGAGCAACTTAAAAGGCGCGCTCGAACTCGGCCGTCACTTCGGCGGGCTCGGTGAACAAGGGGCGCGTGAGGCGACGAGCATGGCCGCCCGCGAAGGCGACCAGCTCATGCGCATCGAGAACGGCAACCCGATTCCACAGATTGCCGCGAGCAAAGTGAACGACCCGTATCCGGTCGTCGACCTCGATTTCATGCCGAAGTCGATCGACCGCGTCAAGTTGACGTACACGCCGGCGGATGTCAAAATCGAGTGGAACGTGACACCGGCACAGATTGATGTATCGCTCACCCCGGCCGACATCTCGTTCACGCCATGGACGACGGACATCTCGCTCCGTCAACAGGCGTCGCTCGAGATGTGGGCGGTCGGTGGGATGTATGATGAGACGCGTTGAAAGTGAGGAAGATCCATGTTCATTGAGACAGATTATTTTGGCAAGATCGAAGTGAAAGAAGAAGAGACGATCTCGTTCGTCAGTGAGATCCCGGGGTTCCCGGAGTCGAAGACGTTCGCGCTCATCCCGTACGGTGACGACCTTCCGTTTTGGTCGCTCCAGTCGCTTGAGGACAAGGCGTGCGCCTTCGTCGTGACGAACCCGTTCTGGCATAAGCCGGACTACGCGTTCGAGTTGACGGACGGGGCGAAAGACCAGCTCGGCATCGACGAGGCCGAACACGTCTCGGTGTATGCGATCGTCACCCTCCGCGAGCCGTTCGAGACGTCGACGCTCAACTTGAAGGCCCCGATCGTCATCGAGACGAACGAGCGCCGCGGCAAACAAGTCATCTTAGACGATGCCTACCCGGCCCGCTTCCCGCTCGGCGGTCAGAAAAGTGAGGTGCGCTGATGCTCGTATTGAAACGAAAACAAGGCGAGGCGATCCATATCGGTGACGACGTGACGCTGACGGTGCTCGCGATCGAGGGCGACCAAGTGAAGCTCGGCATCGACGCGCCGCGCCATATCGACATCCATCGCCACGAAGTGTACGTCCAGATGCAGGCCGAGAATGAGTCGGCCCGGGACAGTGCCAACTTGATGCGACAGATGATGCAAAACAAGTCGGAAGCGTGAGCTTTCGGCTTTTTGGCGTCATGATTTTTTGACAAGGGTGACAGACGTCACGCCAATACGATACGATGGATGGGAAATTTCGGGGAAAGGACGCGGTCGTTTGGGTCAAGTTGTCAATATCTTCTTCATCAATATCAGCATCATCTATCTCGTCTTGTCGCTCACGCTCTACTTGATGCGGCACGTGTTGCCGGTGCAAGTGGCGTCGCCGCTCGCTGTCCGGGTATGGTTCGGGCTCGCGATGGGGCTCGCGGCCGTCTTGTTGACCGTCAACTCGTTCTCGGTCGGGGAGGCGCGCATCGACCTCCGCATCATTCCGCTCGCTTTGGCGGCGGCGTACGCCGGGCCGGTCGGGGTCGCCGTCACGATTGGGCTGACACTTCTTGGTCGCTTCGGGCTCGACGGCATGACCGATCAGTTCATCCGCTCGTTCGGCACACTCGGCCTGTTCTTCGTCTTATCGCTCGTCTTGAATCGATTGTCACTGCGGCGCGGTCACTTATACTCGGCCTATCTCGTGTTTGGGGCCGTGCTCGTCTTATTCCGCATCGCCGGAAATATTCCGATGCACGCGTTCACGAATGTGTTCCTGCCGTATTTCGTCATCACATTCTTCGGCGGCTGGATGTGCTACTGGGTCGCGAAACAGATCGAGACACATTTACGCATGTTCCGGCTCCATACGCAACGGGCGACCGTTGACGAGTTGACAGGGCTACCGAACCGTTATATGACGATCGAACGGTTGAACGACGTCGAGGCGTCGGGCCTCCCATGGGCGCTCCTCGTCATCGACGTCGACCGGTTCAAACAGTTGAACGATACATATGGCCACCGGGCCGGGGATGCGGTGTTGCGTCGAATCGGGACGACGCTCCGCGACCATTGTCCGGAAGCTGGCTTCGTCGGACGTTACGGCGGGGAAGAGTTCGTCATGGTGACCGAGGACACGCATGATGCCGATCAGCTCGCCGAACGCCTCGTCCGTGCGGTCCGAGAGACGACGTATACGTTCGAGGGCCAACCGATTCCGATGACGATCTCGGTCGGGGTGTCGATCGCGAACGCCGAACCGGGCACGGTCGTGTTCGAGCGGGCCGACGCGGCGCTCTATCAGGCGAAGGCGGACGGGCGCGACCAAGTGAAGATCGGGTAAACAAAAAATCGGCCGCGGCCGATTTTTTTAGTGGATATTTTTCTTCTTGAACTGTCCGCCCCGGACGTCGTGGATGTTGCCGATGGCGAGGAACGCCTTCTCGTCATAGTCGTCGAGGATGTCTTTCAGCTTCGTCTCTTCGAGTCGGCTGATGACCGTGAAGACGACTTTCTTCCCGTCGCCCGTATAGGCGCCTTCCCCGTGCAAGTACGTCACGCCGCGGCCGAGCCGGTCCATGATCGCCTGGCCGACGTCTTCAGGCGACGTCGTGATGATCCACGCCGTCTTCGATTGGTCGAGCCCCTCCAAGACAACGTCAATCGTCTTGAAGGCGATGAAGTAGGTGAGGAGCGAGTACATCGCCCGGTCCCAGCTGAAGACGAAACCGGCCGTCCCGAGGATGAAGATGTTGAAGAACATGACGATCTCGCCGACCGAGAACGGGAGCCGATTCGTGAACGATACGGCCAAAATTTCCGTCCCGTCGAGCGATCCGCCGGCGCGGATGACGAGGCCGATTCCGACGCCGAGCAAGAAGCCACCGAAGACGGTCGACAAGAGCAGGTCGTCCGTGAACGGCTCGACGTTATGTAGCAGAATCGTGAAGCCTGACATGAGGAGGATCGCCGTCAACGTGACGACGGCGAACGTCTTCCCGATCTGACGATAGCCGAAGTAGATGAACGGCAAGTTGAAGAGGACGAGCCAGATGGCGAGTTTCGTGCCGGACAAGTACGACACGATGATCGACACCCCGACGATGCCGCCGTCGATGATTTGGTTCGGGACGAGGAACGCCTCGAGCCCGATGGCGAAGATGAAGGCGCCGAACAAGAGGAGGAGTCCTTTGGCGACGAGTTCCGTCCCTTTGATCGGGTTATGTTCGCGCTTCAAGCGCGTCACTTCCTCCGGTGACGGGGAAGGTATCGGTGGACGCTACATGTGACATCCGCCCCTTTCCTTTTTTTATTTAGTATAGCATGTCGACCCCGGATGCGAACGACACCATCTCGTGAATTTAGTTATGTATTATAACTAAAAATATGCTAGACTGATGAAATGTAAGGAAAGGAAGGGTACTATGAAACGAACAAAATGGAGAGTCAACCTCATCATGAACGTCATCGGGGGTTTGATCGCCGCTTATGGACTCGAGTCGGTCCTTATCCCGAACAACGTCTCCGACGGGGGCATCACCGGCCTCAGCATCGTCGGTTCTCAGCTGTTCGGCTTGCCGCTCGGGATCTTCATCGCCATCTTGAACGTCCCGTTCATCTATCTCGGCTATAAACAAATCGGCAAGAGCTTCGCGATCTTGTCGGTCACCGGTATCGCCTCGCTCTCGATCGGCACCGTCGTCATGCACCACGTCCCGACGATCATCGAAGGGGACGCGCTCCTCATCACGGTCGTCGGCGGGATCATCATCGGTCTCGGCATGGGGCTCGCGCTTCGGAACGGGGGCGCGCTCGACGGGATCGACATGCTCGCCGTCTTATTGTCGCGGAAGCTGCCGTTCAGCACGAGCGACTTGATCCTCTTCTTGAACGCGTTCGTCTTCATCGTCGTCTCGACGGTGTTCGGGCTCCAAGGCGCGGTCTTGTCAGCCATCGCCTACTTCATCGCCTCGAAAGTGATTCATATCGTCGAGGAGGGCCTGAGCGGGGCGAAGACGTTCAACATCATCACGAGCGCACCCGACGAGATGGTTGAGACGATTCGTGACCGGCTCGGACGGAGCGTGACGCTCAAATCGATTCAAGGCTCGTACTCGAAAGCGGCGTACCATGAGATCACATGCGTCATCAACCGGCTCGAGGAGCGGAAGTTGAAAGACATCATCGATCACGTCGACCCGGAAGCGTTCGTCGTCGTGTATGAAGTGACGGAAGTGAAAGGCGGCACGTTCCAAAAGCGCGACATCCACTGAACACCTGGCCGAATCTGGGAGGGCACTGAAAAACCTCCGCTCTATCCGAGCGTGAAAAGAAAAAAGGGGGATTGAACCGACTCACGTCGGGACAATCCCCCTTTTTTCCTTGCCCTCATCCTGTATTTTCTTTTCGAAGGGCGATGATTCGCTTCAGGTTGACCGCAATGATTGCCATCACGCCCTGTAACGTCATGCCTTTCAGGTCTGACGTCTTGTTGCGCGCCAGACCTTGTGGGTTCTTCAATTGACTATTTTTCGCCTCGATGGCGAAGCGCTTGCGGCGATAGTCCTTGAACTCATCCGTCTGCTCGTACTCGTACTGTTCGCTATGCTCCCTCGATTTCAAGGACACGCTGTACGTTTTCGATTTTGCACCATTCTTGTAACAGCCATTGCGCAACGAGCATTGCTTACAGAGCTCGATATCGAAATAATGCGTTTCTTTCTGATTTTTACCGATGTCCTTTGTCCCTGTCCGGGCCTTCCGGATGGCCATGTGCCCGGCGGGGCAGACGTAGCGTTCGGCATCCTTGTTGTAGGTGAACCCCTCACCGCGGTTATCAGCCGGCGAATAGACACGCGGATTCAACGGGGCGACAAGCTTACATCCTTGTGAGGCAGCGTAAATCAGGTTGTCACGGCCAGAATAGGCGGCGTCACCCACGATGTGGTCGAACTCGGCACCGGCTAGATGGCTCTTCTCAACAAGACTCGCCAATTGTGGCCCGTCTGCCACCTCGCCAGATGTGACGACGACAGCCGTGATGATGCCCTCCTCCGTCATCGCGAGATGGTGCTTGTAGCCGAAGAACGACGAGTCGGCACTCTTGTGCCCCGTCCGGGCATCGCTGTCTTTGGACACCTGCAGCTCGACATGCGCATCCTCCGCTAGCTCACGCACCCGGTTCACCTGGTCTCGGATGTGCTCGCGAAACATCAGCTCGGGCATCCCGGTCTCGACGGTCTCTGCGACGGCAAGCGCATAGGCGAGGAGTTGGTCGATATCCTCCTCGTCGACCTTTTCCGGGAAACGACCTTTCGCATCGACCGATGATTGGTAGCACGCTTGTCTCAGGCGTTTCGTCTCGTCGATGATTGCCTGTCTGATCGGTTTCTGCCCGTACCGGGCCCGTGAATGGGTCGCGTCGACGATCAATGTCCGTCCCTTGAGCAGCCCCATCCCTTTCGCGACCTCGACCGTGTGCCCGATCAACTTGTCGAGCAGCTCGTCGTCGTCCATGCGCTGACGACGGAACTTCGTGAGCGAGGAGGGGTTGATGACGTCATCTTCCGGTGCCAGGTCCAGAAAATATTTGTAGGTGAGGTCGGTCTTCGCCCGTCTGACGAGGTCGACGTCGGACAGGTTCGAATGCGCCTTCAGGAACAGATATTTGAACATCCGGACAGGATGGACGGCCATCCGACCGTTGTCGTGGCAATACGTATCCTCGAGTAGGTCCGTGATAAAATCGAACGAGACGAGGTCATGGATGAGCCGCAGTTCGTCATCGGCCGGAATCAACAGGTCATAGAGGGCCGCATACGGGCTCGGCGGCATGTTGGGCAGGTCAGGCATCATCGGGATCGCCTCCAGATTGGTTGGTTACAGCCAGTATAGTCCGGAATGTCAGGCGCGTACAGCGCCGCCCGAGGGCACGCCGACTCCCGGGGAATCAGCGGGCAAGGCGAGACCCAGCAGCGACGACGTCGCGATGCGGCTCGGCGCCCGCCCCCAGGAAAGCGGCGTGCCGGACAGGGCGGCTGAAGGGCAATGAAAACAGAGGAGCGCCACCCCTTCCGGGACGACGCTCCTCTGTTCAAAAACATTTGAAGTTTTTCAGTGCCCTCCGAATCTGGTCCGGTGTTTTTTTGATTTGGCAGGAGAACGGGAGCGGCGCATTGAACTAGTGGGGATTCAGAAAGGAGGGATGCGATGCGTCCGCTCATCCTCGGCGTGTTCGCCGCGCTCTTTTTCGCGAGCACGTTCGTCTTAAATGAAGCCATGCATATCGGGGGCGGCCACTGGGCGTATAGCGCCTCGCTCCGCTTCTTGTTCATGATTCCACTCCTCGTCTTAGTCGTCGCCATGCGCGGCGGATTGGGACGGGTACGAAAGGAACTCGCAAGCGACCCGGTGCCGTGGCTCGTCTGGGGGACGGTCGGGTTCGGCCTGTTTTACGTCCCGATTTGTATCGCCGCCGTCGAGGCACCGCCTTGGCTCATCGCCGGCACGTGGCAAGTGACGATTCTCGCCGGGGCGCTCTTGTCGCCGCTCTTCAAAAAAACGGACGGGACGCGCGAACAGATTCCGTGGACGGCGCTCCGGTTCTCCGGGATCATCCTATTCGGTGTCGTCCTCATGCAAGTCGAGTTTTTACAGACGTTCGAGCCGCGCTTCCTGCTGATCGGCGTCTTGCCAGTGCTCCTCGCCGCGTTCGCCTATCCGCTCGGCAACCGGAAGATGATGGCCCACACCGACCTCGACGTGTTCGAGCGCATCCTCGGCATGTGCGTCGGCTCGCTCCCGGTATGGTTGTTGTTGTTCGGCTACGGGCTGACGACCGGTGTGCCGTCGGGGGCGCAAGTGTCGCAGACGCTCCTCGTCGCGTTACTGTCCGGCGTCATCGCGACGGTGCTCTTCTTCAAGGCGACCGACCTCGTCAAACACGACATGGGCCGGCTCGCGACGGTCGAGGGGACACAGGCGCTCGAGGTGCTGTTCGCGCTCGTCGGCGAGATTTTGATTTTACAGGCGGGGCTGCCGTCAGGGCTGTCGCTCGTAGGAATTGGGATTGTCATGCTCGGCGTCACGTTGCATAGCCGGGCTTCACTCAAAGTGATGGAAAGGTCAGTCGCGATCGACCGTTACGGGAAGGAGGGATGAAGATGGCATATGGAATGATCGGCAAGTTGACCGCGATTCAAGGAGAGCGGGAGACGTTGCTGGCGATACTGCTTGAGGCCGCCACGGCGATGGAACAGGAAGCGGGGTGCGAGGCGTATCGGGTGAGCGTCTCGCTCGACGACGACGCGATCGTCGTCTATGAAGTGTGGACAAGTGAGGCCGCCCACCAACAGTCGCTCGCGCTTCCGGTGACAAAGCGATTGATCGATCAGGCGAAGCCGATCTTGGCCGGTGTCGAACAGATGGTGACGTTTGAGCCGAAAGGAACGTATTAAAAGACCCACGTCCGCGGACGTGGGTTTGTCAGTTACGATTTTGTGAGGCTACCTTTGACTTTGGCGTAGAAATCGTCCATCATACCAGTACGGCTGCCGAGCTGGCAGACGAGTTCGAGCGTCTCTTTATAGAACTTCTTGACGAGCCCTTTGTTTTTGATGGCTGGCATCGACGCGAGCGTCTTCTCTAAGTTCTGCAAGATCTCTTCGATTTGCGCGTCCGAGTCCGGCTTCACGATCGTCATGTTTTCCGGGATTTTGACGATTTTGTCTTGCTCCTGGTGACGGAACGAGGCGCCGAAGCCGAGGTTCTCGATGAAGAGGTGCGGCATCGCCTTCTGGCCGAAGAACTGTTTATGCCAGTCCGTCGCTTTCATCGTGTCCATGTCCTGCTTGAACGTGGACGCCGTCGACACGTACTGTTTGAACAGGTCGGTCATGAACTTCTCGATGACCGGGATTTGAAGGGCGAAGACGTTTTTTAAGAGCGCGTCGAGCTGCGCCCGTGACAATTGGGATTCGTTAGACATGTCGGTTCCTCTTTTCTATAATGCGATACTTTTATCGTATGGGATTGGGGAACGTGCGTCAACGCATCCCGAAACATTTTTTCAGAATATTTAATGATTTGCCTGCATTTTGTGCGATAATCGTCTCATGGCAGGAATAAAGAGGAGTGGATCAACATGAACAAAACATTGAAGTGGGCCGTCGCGCTTGGCGTGACCGGGGCCCTTGTCGCAACGGTCGGTGTCGTCTCGTCCCGGGGACGGACCGATGACACGTCGCAGACGATTCGGGACCGTGCCCTCGGCTATGAGATCATTCTCCCGTCGAAGATTGCCGAGGCGATCGAGCGCGGAGACGTCTACATCGAGAAGTCGCAAGACGTGACCGATATCGGCGACAAGGCGAGCTACGGCACGTTCGACCTCTACTACAATCTTGAGGGCGGCGACGACCAGTTGTTGTTCCACTTGGACCTCGTCGACCGCGAGTTGTCAGAAGAGGCATTCGCGGAGGAGGTCGGCTACGGCAACTACCTCGGTGCGAGCGACAAGACGTTCTTCTGGGTCGAACCGACCGAAGCCGTGCCGGGTGCCGAGGCGCACACGGACGAGATCACGGAGCTCCTCGAGACGCTCCCGGAGCTCGAGTTCCGCACGTTATGAGTCCGCCCGCTTCGGCGGGCTTTTTGTTGTGCTACAATAAAGGCGAGGTGATGGTATGAACTATACAGTAGAAGAAGTAAGACAACCAGAAGACGTGAGAACGCTCGAAGAAACGGTCAACACGTTTGACGGAATCGACGTCAAAGTCGGCCATGAGGCGGTCGGACAGAACGACTACGCGGTTTACGCGGACGATTTGCTCGTCGGGTATTTGATGTTGTTCCCGTATCTCGAGAACGAATACGAAGTGAACGCGCTCGTCCATCCGGATTACCGGAAGCAAGGTGTGTTCAAGGCGCTCTTGGAGACGGCGAAGCGGGACGCGAAAGCGAACGGCTGCGAGGCGTTCACGTTCGTCATCGACCGGAAGTCGAAGTCTGGCAAGGCGGTCGTCGACCACCTTGGTGCGGCGTATCGGTTCTCCGAGTACAACCTCGTCTTGAAGAAGGCGGAACTGTTCTTGAAGCCGAACGAGGTGTCGCTCCGCGAGGCGACGGACGCCGACCGTCCGCTCATCATCGAGACGCTATCTGAGGCGTTCGGTGACCCTGTGGACGTGACGGAAAATATCTATAGCCAAATCGACACGACGGACCGCGTGACGTATATCGGCGAGGTCGAAGGTCGTCCGGTCGGCGTCATCCGCGCGCTCCTCTCAGGCGACGACGCGGGAAGCATCCACGCGTTCGGTGTCCGGGCGAGCGAGCAAGGCAAAGGCTACGGCTCGAAGATGTTGAAGCAGATGGTCCAGCAGCTGTTCCGCATGGGCCGGACGAAGCTCGAACTCGACGTCGAGACGGAGAATAAGGCCGCGCTCGAGATTTACAAGCGGGCCGGTTTCGCGGAGAATGGCGGATATGAGTTTTACCTATTAGAACTGTGAGGTGACAGCATGGTCAGAAATTTGAAATGGCTCGGGGCGGCGTTTGAGGCGTTCCTCGGGATCCCGATCCTCGGCGGTCTGTTCATCATCAGCATGGGCTACTCGCCGCTCGGGTTCATGCTCGCGTTCCACATCGTCGTGCTCGTCTTGTCGCTCACCCGACTGAACCGATTGTCGTTCGGTCCGATTGTCGGCATCACGGCGTCAGTGCTCGGCTTTATCCCGATCGTCGGAATGATGCTCCACTGGGCGGCGGCGATTGCGCTCACGATCGATGCGCTCACGACGACGCGTGAACGGTCGCGTGTAACAAAAGACACCGACCCGTTTTGAACGGACGCTCTCCATGAGGAGGGCGTTTTTTTATTGACCAAACGTTCAACTGAAAACGCTATACAAAAGCTTCCAACGAGACGATATAGAAGGTGATGAATTACACAGAGGAGGAACTCATAGTGAAGATTTTCAAAAACTTTACGACCCAGCTGCTCGCGTGGATTTTGGTCACATCCATCGTGACGGGCGGTTCGGTCGGGTACATCACGCTTCTATTGCTCACGGAGCTCGAGATGGCGAAAGGACAGGTCATGCTCGTCGGGACGGCCGTGTCGCTTCTCATTTCAATTATCGGCAGTATCGTCATCTACTTGATCGCGCGCCGTCCGCTCAAGGCGATCGAGTCGGCGTCGGACAAGGCGGTCCAAGTCGGTAACGGCGACTTGACGGTCGAGTTCGCGAACGAGAAGACGAACGACCGCTCGGAGATGGGCCGTCTGCTTCTATCGATGGACAACATGGTCGGACACTTGCGGGAGCAAGGCACGAACATGCGCTATACGGCCGACCAATTGACGGGTTCGGCGCAAGAGATCGCGGCGGCCGTCCAAGAAGGCAACGTCGCCGGCGAGAACATCCGCCAAGCGATGGACGCATTGAACAAGATGCTCGATGACAACGTCAACGCGACGTACAGCTCGATGGATTTGCTCGGGGCCGTCGCCCGGACGATGGAGAACATCCGTCAAGAGATGGGCTCGGCTTTGAATGCGGCGAGTGAGATGCAACAAGAGGCCGAGAGCGGGAAAGGGCTCGCCTCGTCGTCAGTCGATGCGATGCATGCGATCGCCGGCAAGGTCGAGCAGTCGTCGACGCTCAACAGCAAGTTGACAGAAATGACAGGTGAGATTTCACGGATCACGGATGTCATCAGTGACATTTCGGCACAGACGAACCTGTTGGCGTTGAACGCATCAATCGAAGCGGCCCGGGCCGGGGAACACGGACGCGGATTCGCGGTCGTTGCGGCCGAGGTCAAGAAGCTCGCCGAACAGACGGCGAACTCGACGCAAGAGATCACGGATTTGATTGTCGACGTCAAACGTCTCGTCGGCGACACGTCGTCATCGATGGCGAACGTGAAAGCGGAAGTGGAAACAGGGGTTGGTCTTGTCGAGAAGGCGGGTGGCGCGTTCGCGACGATTCACAACTCGGCGAACGAAGTATATAGCCACGTCCATTCGGTCGATGCACTCTTAGATGAGTCGCGTGGGCAAATCGACTCGGTCGTCACGAACTCGGCTGGTATCGTCGGCATGGTCGAAGAGGCGTCACGTTACGCCACGGAAGTCACGTCGGCGGCGAGCCAGCAGGCGGCAAGTCTCGGTGAAGTGAACGGCGCGATGACGGAGCTCGTACGTGTTGCGGAAAGTTTGCAGAATGAGACGGAGCAAGTTAAGGTTGAAGTGTAAGGAGACGCGACCCAGCGATGGGTCGTTTTTCTATTTTATTTAAATTTTCTACTCGAAACGTGTAACTTTTTTCGAAAAAGACTAAACAGATTCGGGATGACTCCGATATAGAGTATGGAAACGCTAAAACGTTCCACTGAATACAAGGTGAGGGGCCGGCCTAAACCTTGTATGCTCGGACAAAAGGATTTGGAAGAGCGGAAAAACTCAAACCTATGGAGGGAAATTACAATGATTATTAACCACAACCTTAACTCAATGAACGCACACCGTAACATGTCATTCAACACAGCACAAACAGGCAAAGCGATGGAAAAATTGTCTTCAGGTCTTCGCATAAACCGTGCGGGTGACGATGCTGCTGGTCTTGCAATCTCTGAAAAAATGCGTGGACAGATTCGCGGTCTTGATATGGCTTCGAAAAACGCACAAGATGGTATCTCAATGATTCAAACAGCTGAAGGCGGTTTAAACGAAACTCACTCAATCCTTCAACGTATGCGTGAACTTGCTGTTCAAGCATCAAATGACACGAACGTTGAAGTTGACCGCGAAGCAATCGGTGATGAGTTGGCGGAACTTGGTAAAGAAATTACCCGTATTAAAGACAATACGGAGTTTAACGAACAGAAACTTTTAAATGGTTCTGCGGGTGTTTCTGGATTAGTTACTTTCCAAGTTGGAGCTAACACGGAGCAAACGATGGCGGTAGCTTTTACAACTCCTGGGATTGATTTGACTGACATCGAAACTGCTGTAGGAACTCTTGATGCTTCAAGTGTAGAGGACACAGATGCTGCTACAGCGTTGATAAAAACCATTTCTGATCAAATTGAAACAGTTTCTAAAGGCCGTTCGCTTTTAGGAGCAACACAAAATCGTCTTGAACACACTATCAACAACTTGAGTACTTCGGCTGAGAACCTACAAGCAGCTGAATCACGCATCCGTGATGTAGATATGGCGAAAGAGATGATGAACTTTACGAAAAACAACATCCTTAACCAAGCTGCTCAAGCGATGATGAGCCAATCTAATCAGCAACCCCAAGCAGTACTCCAACTCTTACGTTAATTTTTAAAAAACTATTAAGCAAAAAGTCACTATTCTTTTTTAGAAATAGTGACTTTTTGCTTAATTTTTTTCTGTTTCCATCCGATACTATTAATGGAATATAATTCTTTATTAAATCAAAAAAATACAAAATGAGGAGTTTGGTCTTATGAGTTGTCAAGTAAAAAAAGTTTTATCATTATTAGTAGTTTTTGTAATGACATTTTCGCCAATCGTTCAGGCAATGGATATAATTATCGAAGATCCAACACCGGACACCACTCCACCGCAAATTATAGAAGTGATTCCATCAGTTGAAATGGAAGTATCCCCAACACAATCACAAACGTTTAGATTAAAAATAACTGATGATTTATCAGGAGTGAAAAGTGTTTACGTTCATTTCAAACATAGTTCGGGATTATTAAAAGTCGTTCCAATTAAGATTTTATCTGATGATTTATTTGAAGGCACTTTCGCTGTCAACAAATACGAAAAATTTGGAGAATGGAAATTATATAGTGTAAATGTTACGGATAAAAAAGAAAATAATACTACATATTACTCTATGGAAACAGGCTATTTTCAAGTATTTGACTTTTCATCAATTATTTACATCGTTTCAGGAACAGAGTTACGACCTATAAGTGATCCTCCAGTACTGCAATCTATAGAAATAAATACTTCTTCTGATAATAAAACCGCATCACCACTAGAGCCAGTTACCATCACTGTAAAGGTTTTAGATGATAATTTAGATGATAGTAGTGTAGGTGTAAGAGTGAAGTCTAGTAGCGGGAGTTACTATTATACAAGCTTGGCCTACAATCCTACAACTCAACTTCATAGTGGTAAGCTTCATATAAATCTGTATGGATCTCTTGGAGAGTGGATAGTAGAGTCAGTTTCAATGCTAGATGGATTCAATAGTATAACTGCTTACAATAGTAAATTAGGATTAAATCAAGAAGAAGAGTTTACATTTGAAAATGATAGTTTTTATGTAGTTGGAACAACGCCGGATTTTATTTCGCCTTCGTTGGATACGTTGGAAAGATCACTTATTCAGGTTTCTTCAAAAAAAGCAATATTTAAATTAGGGGCCACTTTTTCTGACAATCTTTCTGGGATATCGCATGCATCAGTGGGCTATCTTCGACCTAATAAGAGTCGATTTAGTGTGCCGTTTGTTAAAGGGTTGGATGGTAAGTACTTCGCTGAAATTCCGATTGATCAATACGACCAATTAGGAAAATGGGAACTAGAATATGTTTCAGTGATTGATAGGAATTCTAACTCCTCACTTATTTATAATTCTGCAATAAGACCGTTTGGTACTATTAGCAAAGATTTTAGTCCATATAGTTTTACAGTAAGAGGTCTCATTACGATAGAACCTGTAGTACCGTTTGGTATTGATACAAATTTTACACAAGTTGAGTTATTGCCTGGGGACCGTAGATTACTTACGACAAACCTTACATATTCTGATGGTAATTATAAAGATGTTAGTGCAATGTCAACTGGTACCACATATTACTCTAATACTGGAAAATTAAAAGTGGAAATGGATGGTACTATTGTTGTGAGCTCCGAGATCACTCCTGGAGAATATTTTATTGATGTAAAACATGGGGCTTTTTATAAGCGCATCAAAGTTCTAGTTCCAGGCGAGTTTTCAAAAAAAAATCGACTAATAGTTTCTCCATTGAATTTATCACTTGCAAAAGGTTCAACTCACCGTTTAAGTATTTTAGCTGAAATCGATGGGAATTTATATGATATCAATGGGTCAGGCAATGGAGTAACGTATGTAAATCAATATCCCCAGTTAGTTTCTGTAGATTCTAGTGGATTAGTAAAGAATTTAACTGATACAATTTTAACAACAAAATTAGAAGTACATTATAAAGATTTGAAAACTACAGTTGAAATAAGACTAGATGGTCCACCAAAAATTGAGGCAATCATTAGTTCTCCTTCAGAAATTGAATTGTACAGAGGTACTAATGTTCAAATTAATAGCAGGGCACTCTATTCAGATGGCTCTTCGGAAAACATTACCAATTCTTTAAATACTACTTACACTAGTTCATTAGCAAGCAGAGTAACAGTTGATGAAACTGGATTGATTAGAGTACCTGTGAATGCTTCCTATGGATACTCTACAATTACAGTGAAAAATGGTGCGAATTTTTCAAAAATTTTAATTAAAGTGATAGAGGATTTAAGCAATGTTATGTCCGGGATTGAGGTGAAGAGCCCGGAGACGTCGCTCGAACGAGGGGCGCGGCACCAGCTCGAAGTGATGGGCGCATACCCGACAGGGCACAAAGACATCACATCGAGTTTGGAAGGGACGACATACGTGAGTTCCGTGCCGAACCGTGTGAGTGTTAACGCGGAGGGGCTGTTGTCGGTCCCGGAGGGAGCGTCATACGGAGATGTGACGATCACGGTGAAGAATGGGACGTTCGTGCAAAAGCTGATGGTGACGGTCGCGGAAGACACGAGCAAAACACTCGGCGGGATTGAAGTGAAAGGCCCAGAGGCGTCGCTCGAGCGAGGGGCGCGGCACCAGCTCGAAGTGATGGGCGCATACCCGACAGGGCACAAAGACATCACATCGAGTTTGGAAGGGACGACATACGTGAGTTCCGTGCCGAACCGTGTGAGTGTTAACGCGGAGGGGCTGTTGTCGGTCCCGGAGGGAGCATCGTACGGAGATGCGACGATCACGGTGAAGAATGGGACGTTCGTGCAAAAGCTGATGGTGACGGTCGCGGAAGACACGAGCAAAACACTCGGCGGGATTGAAGTGAAAGGCCCAGAGGCGTCGCTCGAACGAGGGGCGAGGCACCAGCTCGAAGTGATGGGCGCATACCCGACAGGGCACAAAGACATCACATCGAGTTTGGAAGGGACGACATACGTGAGTTCCGTGCCGAACCGTGTGAGTGTTAACGCGGAGGGGCTGTTGTCGGTCCCGGAGGGAGCGTCATACGGAGATGTGACGATCACGGTGAAGAATGGGACGTTCGTGCAAAAGCTGATGGTGACGGTCGCGGAAGACCCGAACAAAATACTCGGCGGGATTGAAGTGAAAGGCCCAGAGACGTCGCTCGAACGAGGGGCGCGGCACCAGCTCGAAGTGATGGGCGCATACCCGACAGGGCACAAAGACATCACATCGAGTTTGGAAGGGACGACATACGTGAGTTCCGTGCCGAACCGTGTGAGTGTTAACGCGGAGGGGCTGTTGTCGGTCCCGGAGGGAGCGTCATACGGAGATGTGACGATCACGGTGAAGAATGGGACGTTCGTGCAAAAGCTGATGGTGACGGTCGCGGAAGACCCGAACAAAATACTCGGCGGGATTGAAGTGAAAGGCCCAGAGACGTCGCTCGAACGAGGGGCGCGGCACCAGCTCGAAGTGATAGGTGCATACCCGACAGGGCACAAAGACATCACATCGAGTAAGGAGGGAACTACATACTTGAGTTCCGTTCCGGGCAGAGTGAGTGTAAACTCCGAGGGGTTGTTGACTGTCCCACTGGGAGCGTCGTATGGTTCAGCAATCATCACTGTGAAACATGGGGTTATAAGTTACAAAATTACTGTTACCGTATCAGAGAACCCATACAGTATATTACAAGAAATACTGGTTACTGATTCCTCGATTTACTTGAGAAAAGGAGAAACTTATTCTCTATCAGTTCAAGGAGTATATTTACTCAGAACTGAAGACCTAACTTTAGGGTCGACTGGCACTACCTATTTAAGTTCAGTCCCGAGTAGAGTAGTTGCAAGTAGCGATGGTGTTTTATCGGTACCTTTCAGTGCAAGTGCTGGCACAGCTGTCATCACCATCAGAAACGGACAAAAAAATGTAAAGAAAACTATTCAAGTTATCAATTAAATTAAATGTAGAACTAGAACGTGAGCACAGAAAATCTCATAGTTGTATTTTGCAATACAAATGTGGTTCTTACGCAACGTTGGCGAACGATGAGGAGCGACCGTCTGAAGTTGGTCGCTCATTTTTTTGCAATATCAATGAGCAGGGCTCGGTTCAGGATTGCGACAAAGTACCTCAATCCTGGGCAAGTCAAAACTTTCCCTTCCATACACGAGTCGTTTCAACATCTTTAGGCGATTGACGTCCCCTTCCACGTAATCGTTGATTTCTTTAAATCGACAAGCCGCCAGGATCACCTCTATATTTTGTTTGAGGCGACCCACGAAGCGCTTCAGTCCGGGATGTGATGTGACCTGTGGATTGGTGATCAACGCAAGGAGATGTTCCGCGTCCCTTTCACGGATTGCTCCCCGAAATCCTTGGATGAAACAGAACGGGATGGCGAGATCTCCGTAATGGGCCAACAGGGACGAGACATCGATGATGTCACCCGGTCTGGTCGCAGGCCATTGCCAGAGTAAGCGACAGACATCCTTGCGCGATATAAAAACCTGGGGTTCAGGAAGACCCTCCCTCTGAACGTCACGTGAACGGTAACGGACCGCGCCGAACGAACCTTTGTAACTAATTGCCTCAGATGGGCATCCGTTTCCTGAAGCGTATATCGATTTAGAACACATTCTCTCAAGTGTGGCACGAAACGATCAATCAAATGAGGTCTTTGTCGTTTCGATGGGGAGGGCTCGTAAGTCGGGTCACTATATTTTTTGACGGTCCTCCAGTTCAAGTTCAGGATCCTGGCGATCGCATTCAGACTCTTCCCTTGGTGATACATGCTTTGAACCATTTCGACCAAAGGTCGTTTCTTTCCGGAATTCATCGGATGTTGCGGTTTCAAACCGTACCGATCCAGCACCTTCCTGGCTTACAGGGATTAGAGAGGGAAGGACACGCTGGCATATCGAATTGAGACATCGCCATAGGTTGTCTACGAGATGGAAGCGGTCGCTCACCACTACGATGTCCTGGTTGAGCAACGCTTCTTGATAGGTGGGGAATCAATCGACCGATGCGCGGACAGGTCGCTTCTCCAGATTCAGAAGCCAATCCGTCAACATGTCAGCTTCGCGGGTTCGGAGCAAGTCGATGGGACGATGGATTGTTGCGTCACAGATGATGGTCCCGTATCGATGACCTTTTTTGAAGGCGAAGTCATCAATGCCGATTATCTCAGCACAGTGACTTGGGATGGGGACACGTCGTAACACTCTGAGCAGCGTGTCGTGGCTGATTCGAAAACCTAGAACAGTTGTGACGCGTTCTGCTTCCTTCGCACTCATCGCCAACACTAAGGTTGATAGCACGCGCTCTGTACGGAGTGTTCTCCGGGAATGAGAAAGAGCCCATGGCAATCGCTCTGTAAAAATGGAGCGTGGGCATCTAGAATTGTCACAGAACCACTTTGGTACTTGAATGTGCAGGTGGAGCACTTGATGTATTCCTGAAAAGTCTTTTAGTCGTCGCTTCGCGAAACTGTGACGTTGGTGACAAGACTGAACGTAGTTTGGACAACACGCACCGTTGGACACGAGACGAACTGCAAAGTATCTCATCTCATCGTGTGAGTGAACACTCGTGATGCACAATCGATTATCCAGGAATTCTAACTCGTTCATGGAAATCAATCCTTTTTGATTTTATTCCCGTAATGTCAGCATCACTACCTCACCAATATTCCGTAAGAACCACTCCTATTTTGCACTACACAACCCTGAGTAATAGACACTAAAAAAAGTCTATTGCTCAGGGTTTTTGTGTACACTGGACTAAATCATATCGGGAGTAGATTTTAGATGTCGAAGAAGCTGTTTACGTCGAAAGAGATAAATTGAGTTGAGCACAAATAAATACGTCAAGTCCGTGAGCCCGAAAGGGATCACGTATACCGATGAGTTCAAAGAACTTTTTATGGCACAGACACTTGATGGACGGTTTCCGATAGAAATCTTCCGGGACTGCGGATTCGATACCGAGGCTGTGGGTTCTTCGCGCATAAACGCTTGTAGGAGACGCTGGTTAGCGTCTTATAAAAGAGACGGGGTAATGGGTCTGCGCGATACACGAGCGGGCAATTCAGGACGCAGCAAAGATAAAGAACTATCCACGGAAGAACGGTACGCAAAGCTCGAGGCCGAAAATAAACTGTTAAAAGCCGAGGTCGAACTATTAAAGGAGATCCGCCTGGCGGAAGGGAGAGGAAAGCTGGACTAAGTGCATCACAAAAATAAGAGTTGATTCAAGGTGTCATCACCAAGCACGGAATGAAAGGGATGGTCAGCCATCTCTGTCACGTGGTCGGGGTGTCACGTCAGGGATACCACGCCTATTTCTCGGAACGGAGAATACAGATCAGACAGGAGCGCGAAGCGAAAGACATGGTTCTTCGCGACCTCGTTCTGAAGGCGTTCCACTTCAAGAAGCGAAAGAAGGGAGCTAGGCAGATCAAGATGGTTCTGTCTGGTCATTTCGGTGTGTCGATGAACCTGAAGTGCATCCGACGTATCATGCGGAAATATAACATCGTATGTCCAATCCGTAAGGCGGACCCATACAAACGGCTCATTAAGGCGACCGCTGAGCACCGGGTGGTGCCGAATCACCTCAAGCGCGAATTCAAACAGGGCACGCCCTACAAGGTCCTCCTCACCGACATCACCTACATATTTTACGGGAACGGTAAGCGCGCCTATCTTTCGACCATCGTGGACGGATCGACCAATGAGGTACTGGCACACCATCTCTCTGAGAACATCAAACTCGACCTCGTGTTGGACACGTTGAAACATTTACGTAAGAACCGGAGGGTTCGTTTGGCGAAGGATGCATTCATCCATTCAGACCAGGGCGGGCACTATACGAGTCCTACCTACCAGAAAAAGGTGAAACGTATGAGGCTAGGTCAATCCATGTCCCGGCGGGGCAACTGTTGGGACAACGCCGTCCAGGAATCATCTCCTTCAAGCCGCATAAGTTTTTTTCAAATGTCCTTTACATAGGGTACAGATTAGTTCCGGGGTCATCTTTTTTAGGTTCCACTGACTACGTGCGCAATGATAGTAGCGTATGTAGTCCCCAACCATTTTTCAAATGACCCGCACGAACGGGTGGTGAAATAGTCCTTTAAATGACCGAAGAACGATTTAATTGGTGCGTTGTCGAGACAGTTGCCCTAACGTTACATAGACTTTACGAGTTGCTTGTAGTCCGGATGTGGATAGATTGATCCGAAGGGATAATCACCCCGAGACGCAGGTTTCCTCGGAGGAGTCTTCGAGCTTCTTCATCGTCTGAAAGACGAGATTTATGTGAAGGCTTATGAAATAGCTTGTGAGCCACAATTTAACGTGTAGCGACGTCCTATCGGGATTGTTCTAGTCGGAGGCTATCGGGAGGTGGGTGATGTCGGTCACGAAGACTTTTCCAATCATCGTCAGGTCGCCCTCAGACTCCGTGAAAAATCTGTTTGGGGTCTTTTCTCTCCATGTTTTCACGGACGGCCTTAATCTTGAAATCGGCGGTGTATTGAAGCGAGGGTTCTGAGACCGAAGCGACGTTCGGGTTTTCTTCGAGCTGCTTGGTTTGACTCATACTGAAAATGATTTTACTCATGGTTGTTTCTCCTGTCTGAATGAATAGGTTTATTATAACGCTTCGTAGACATGCGAAAACCCCGAATGATGCACTTTTTTCAAAGGTCTATCATTCGGGGTTCAGTTCGATATTAAAAAGACTCGATTTATAATTTAAGAGTTATGTATTTAATGCCGATACTAATGATGAATATAATAAAGGGGAGTATAAAAATGAGCTCTACGATTTCGGAAATTCGCCTTCATTTGCCGTCCTCAGTGTTACCTTATGAACAAACAAAAAATATGTTCACTGAAGATTCTCAAAAACGTTTAGCTGATGAGGGAATCGTAGTTTTGCCGACTCCTCAGCATGTAACAAAACTTGAAACAGCCATTGAGAAAGCTAACCACTCATTAGATTTGCAGTTAACAGGACTCAAGTTCATTAAACATGAAAAGCTAAACGATTACTACATTCAAATTGTAGATACAAATAACGAAGTAATAAGAGAAATTCCTAGCAAACAATCACTCGATTTTTTTGCTGCTTTTATGGAGTTCAATCGATTATTTGATGAACGTGTGTAAGGAGGAGAAGATATGACAACACCTATAAGATTCGGTGGACTAGCTAGTGGAATCGATACAGATACTATTATCAAACAGTTAATGCAAGTTGAACGAGTTCCAGTCGATAAACTTGAACAAAAAAAACAGGCGACTGAATGGAAACGTGACGCATACCGTGAAATCAACCGCTCACTTCTAACGCTTCGAAATAGTGCGGTAGATCTTATTTTCAGTCGGAATTTTTATGCTAAAACAGCCAGTTCATCTGATGAATCTCGTGTGTCTGTTGTAGCTGGACCGTCGAGTGGGAACACTGCGATTCGTATTGATTCTGTTACCAACTTAGCAACAGCTGCTTCGCAAATTGTCGAGCCAAAAGATAGAGATGGGAACGCAGTAACGAAAACAACAAAAGTTTCCGATATGAACTTACAGTCAGCTACCCAAGTAGTCACTTTATCAACTGCCGCAAAAGAATGGACACTATCACCTAAACCGCGTGCAGGTGAAACAGTAGCATTAAAAGATGCATCGAACAATCCAATTGATGCATCATATGATGAGGCAACAGGAAAAGTCATGATGAATGACGGGTCAGATATTCCAACAGGCACTACTGCTACTTATACATCCGGGTATCAAATTCAAATTCGTTCTGTAGAGGGTGGAGATTTTAAGACAATTAAAATAGCAGAAAATGCAACTGTTGAAAACTTGATTACTGCATTAAACGGAAAAGATTCAGGAATTTCCGCTTTCTTTGAACCTCTTTCTGGAAAACTATCACTTACACAGAAACAGACCGGAAGCGTAGCTATTATTGAATTTGATGGAGTAACTAAGGCTGCTTTCGGAATAGATACGTCAGCAGTACCTGTGAAAGGTACCAATGCTAATTTCATGGTAAATGGAATATCTATGTCGCAAAGTTCGAATACAGTTACGATTGATAACATGACTGTTACTCTCAAGTCGTCTTTTATAGCCGGGAATCCCGTAATGTTATCTGCTGCCACTGATACTCAAAAAGTATTTGATAATATTAAAAAGTTTGTGAATCAATATAACGAAACAATTGAGTTAATGAATAGAAAAGTAAAAGAAGAAAGATACAGATCTTTTAATCCTCTCACAAATGCGCAGAAAAATGAGCTTTCCGAAGACGAAATTAAAAAATGGGAAGAGAAAGCAATGAGTGGCTTACTCAAAAATGATACAATCGTTCGCGGTGCCATGGACACGCTAAGGGGAAAGTGGTCTAGCGCGTCTTCACCTACAAATGATGTGGATATGAAACAGTTATTTCAGATAGGGCTCTCTACGGGAGCAGACTTTACGAACGGTGGGAAAATTGAATTAAACGAAGAAAAACTTAAGGCAGCAATCGAAAAAGATCCGGAGCAAGTGTATCAACTCTTCACGAATCAAGAAAGTGGGCTACTTTTAAAAATTCGTGATGCTGCAACCAGTTCACGTTCGTCTATCACCCGGATCGCCGGGGCGGACGGGGCCGGTGCCCCGACGTACTCGATGGGCCGTGAGATGACACAAATCGATACCCGCATCCAACGATTGAACGCACTGCTCGTCGATAAAGAGAACGCCTACTACCGTCGCTTCGCGGCGATGGAGACGGCAATGAATCAGGCGAACTCGCAAGCCGCCTCACTGCAACAGTTTTTAGGCGGAGGCATGTAAGAGGAGGAAACAAACATGGTAGCCAACCCATATGCAGCTTATCAAAACAACGCGGTCACGACCGCGAACCCGCAAGAACTGACGCTCATGTTGTATGACGGGGCGCTCAAGTTCACGCGCCTCGCCAAACTCGCCATCGAGCAAGGGAACCCGGACCTAAAGAACACGAACATCCAAAAAGCGCAGGCGATCTTCCAAGAGATGCGTTTGACGCTCAATAAAGACATCGCCATCTCGGCGAACCTCGACTCGCTTTACGAGTACATCTGGCGCCGTCTGTTGGACGCGAACGTGAAGAACGATACATCGATCCTTGATGAGGTGCTCGACTTCACGACCGAACTCCGCGACACGTGGAAAGAAGCGATGAAACTCGCGAAGCAAGCATGAGACCAATCGACGAGATTATCTTAAAGACGCAACGGCTGAAGGACCTGCTCGCGCAAGTACCGGAAGAGCCGACGTACGACACGTGGATGGACCAGATCCATGAACTTCTTGACGACCGTGAGCAACTGCTCGCCGCGCACGGACCGGATCTACAAGCGGCCGACCAGACCGTCATCCGTCAGCTCGTCGACGACAGTCAAAAGATCGCCCGCTTGATCGAGGCCGAGCACCAACGGCTCGGCATGACGCTCGGGACGGCCCGGCAAGAACGGAAAGCCGTCAAGACGTACGTCGACCCGTATGAGGACGTCGACTCGAACTTCTCGGGACTATTCGATCAACAGACATAAAACAGCTCGAAGGCGCGCCTTCGAGCTGTTTGCTGTTCACGGGGTCTTCGGTTGGCGTCGGATTCTAGAGACGAAGTGCGTCACGCCGAACAAGATGAGCCCGCTCACGTTGAAGTTCACGTATAAGCGACCGAAGTCTTGAACGGAGTTGACGGGGACGAGTCCCGACAGAAAGACGAGCGGTAAAATCGTCACATGCATGACGGCCCAGTGAATGAAAATCTGTTTCGGGAACGACCATCTTCTCACCTCGTAGATGACGCTCGTGACGCCGAGGAAGAAGCCGATGCCGCCGTACGTCAAAGTGAGGCGGACGCTTTCCATATCACCCACCAGTATATTATAAAGGGCGAACACGCCTGATGCCGCCAACAGAAGCGTCCCGCGCTTTAATCCTTTTTTCACTAGATCCATCGAACCCATCCTTCCGCTTATGTAGTGGTCTATTCTACGCAAACGACCGCTCAGAAGTTTAATTGATTTTCGAGACAGATGCAAACACGTCTGTTATCGGGTAAAATCGGGTAAATACCACTATACCCGTTGCTTCTTTTCTGGAATGAGGAGGGAAACGAGATGAGTGAGAAAAAAGTGAAACCCGAGTCAGCCAAGAAACGTCGTTACTTCGTCTACGGTCCAGAAGGAGCGTACGATGAATACGTGGAACGCGACCCGAAGCTCGAGGCGTACGTCGAGGATGACGCGCCGGTCGAGGACGGGCCCGACCCGTATGAAGAAGAGGATTTGAAATCAAGAGGATAGATTGGAAAGAGTCAAGGTCTGACACACGACCTTGACTCTTCTTCGTTCAACCCGTCATTTCGCTCGTCTCTGCAGGCGTTTGTCCGGATCCATATAAAAGAACAGCCACCAAAACGAGCCGATGAACATGGCCCGCTGCAGCAATCCCATATAGTCCGGTGCGACGAACATGACGAGCGAGAAGACGATCGCGATCCCGGCCGTTATAAAACCGACGATACGTTGGCTGCCGTCGTTCATGAACCCGTGCCCGGCGGCGAGGAGCGTGAAGAACAGGCCGGTCGAACTCGCGAAAACGGAATGCAGCAGGTCATGGAACTGATTCACCGGGACGCCGGCGACGAGCGGGGCGTGGTGAAACACGCCCGTCAGCAACAGGCTGACCCCGAAGCATGTCCCGAGGACTTGATGGTACGTAACTCGCGTTTTCCACGAGACGAGGACGGCCGTGATCCCGAGCGCGACGAACGTGACGTTCATGACCCACGCGAAGGGTGAGCCTTGGGCGCCGAGGTGGCTCGTCGTGTTTCGGACGAGCGAGTAGCCGTCAAAACTGAACAGCGGCAAGACGGTCGAGACGACGAGGAAAGTGAGAAAGACGAGGCGCGTCACGATGTCAACGCTGGTGCGGCAACGGAATCGTCAACACGTTCCAATTTTCCCCGGCGAATACTTTCGCGAGAAAGACGATCTGCCCGACGTGATAGCTGTAGTGCGACACTTGCTTCTCGATCGCCCAGATGACGCTCTTCTCCTCACCGCGGATGAAGACGGTCTTGCCGAGGTCTTCCGGCGTGAGGCTCGACAATACATCGTCCAACAGCTGCCAGCGCGCGTCCCACGTCGCCATGAGTTCCTCGCGGGACAACTGCTGGTCCTCGAACTCGGCGTCGCGGTTCCGGTCCGGTTTCTCACCGTCCGTCGTCAAGAAGTCGGTCCAACGAGACAACATATTGTTCGCCATATGCTGCACGATGACGGCGAGCGAGAGCGTGTCCGGGGCGAGGGTGCGGTGCAGGTCCTCGTCGCTCACTTGACTGAGCGCGTTCTCGGCGAGTTGTTTCTGTTCTTGGAAAATGCTTCGTACTTCTGTCACGTAACGTTGTTCAAACATGATGTTCCCTCCTTATGTACATTCCTTCTCCCATACCCTGAAATTAGAAAAGACGAACAGTCGCCTGTCCGCCTTCACGCATGCTCCATCCGAAAATCTTCCCAATGGTCCCGGGCCTGGTTCCGAATCCGCTCCGACACTTCCTTGCTGCCGAGGAGGATCCCGTACCAGCGCCGTGCTTCTTCGTAATACCCGAGCGCGGCCGATAAGTCCGCGATCCGCAGCATGAGCTGGTCATAAGGGAGGCCGGTCCGGATTTGATCGGTGTAGCCTTCCTGCACCTCGTTATACTTGTCGAGCGTCCGCTTCATCCATTCACGTTCCGCTTTCGCATCGCCCGTCAACCGGTACATCCAGACGAGGCGCATGCCGAGCATGGCCACGACGGACGGTTTCTGACCGCTCAGCTGGGCCGTCATGACGGCGAACTTGTACAGTGTGATGACGTGACCGGGCGTCCGGTCACCGGCCAAGACGTCGGCGTTCACGCGCGGGAAGTACTCGGTCTCGAGCGCCTCGCGGTTGTTCTTCCGCACCTTGTCGAACGAGTCGTGGAAGACGAGGTGGCAGTGACTGCAGACGGCGGGTTCATACAAGTACGGGTTCTCGCCCTCATACGTCGTGTAGCCGTCCTTCGCGACTTCTTGCGGGCGGATGTGGCGCGACAAGACGCGCGGCGTCGTGCTCTCTTTCAAACAATACGGGCACTTCACTTTTTTCGAAAACAAATGTTCAGCCATAAGTCACCTCATACGTATACGTTGACGAGTAGCCCGCGAATCTCACCGACCTGGTCGAGGAGCGACAGGCGGGACGCCTCGCCCGAGATGACCTGGTCCGTCAACGCGAGCAGCTTCTGGTCGACCTGTTCGACGATCTTATAGATCTTGGCCCGGCCGCGGCGGTTGAAGCCGCGCTTGTCCTCGAGGCGGAGCGCCGCGTCAACGGCGTCTTTCATAAAGTCTTTGATCAGTTGTTTATATTCAGCGAGCGACTCGACCGTCTGGCTCTCGGCGAGGAGCTCGCCTTGTTCGTGGATGGCCGCGATTTGGCGCTGGAAGCGCTCGTGCTCACGGTCTTCCCGTTTCTGTCCGATGACGTTCGAGAACGAGACGCCGGGCTCGACGTCCGGTTTCTTTGCCTTGCCGGCGCCGAGGAGCGACTGCGTCTCCATGATGCGACGAATGTCCATAGAAATCCGTCCTTCCTTAAGTTAGTTCAACAATTGTAACACGCCTTGCGGCAAGGCGTTCGACTGGGCGATCATCGCCATGCCGGACTGGTTCAAGATGTTCAGGCGGGCGAAATCCATCATCTCGCGGGCCATGTCGGCGTCACGGATGCGCGACTCCGATGCCGTCAAGTTCTCCGAGCCGATCGTGACGACGCTCACGTTCGCCTCTAACCGGTTCTGGATGGCACCGAGCTTCGAGCGCTCGAGCGAGACGGCGTTGATGGCGGCATCGAACTTGGCGATCGCGTCCCCGGCGTCTGACGCCGTCAACACGCTGAGTCCGTCGATGCCGAGGGCACCGGCGCGCATGTCGGCGACGTTCAAGATGACGGCTTCACCACTCCCGGCACCGACTTGGAAGAACAGCTCCTTCGCGCCTTGCGTGTACTCACCGTTCATGATCTTTTTCGAGTTGAACTCGGTCGTCTCGGCGATGCGCGTCACTTCGGCGGTGAGCGCCGTAATCTCTTCTTGGATCGCTTTCGCGTCGTCGCCGCTGAGCGTCCCGTTCGACGCTTGCACCGACAGCTCACGCATCCGTTGGAGGAGGGCGTGCGTCTCGTTCATGCCGCCCTCGAGCGTCTGCGTGAGCGAGATGCCGTCGAGCGTGTTGCGCTCGGCCATCGACAGCGAGTCGAGGCGCATGCGCATCTTCTCGGAGATGGCGAGCCCGGCCGCGTCATCGGACGCCTTGTTGATACGGACGCCGCTCGAGAGACGGTCCATCGTCTTCTTCATCGACGCCTGGTTGAGCGAGAGCGACGTGTACGCTTTTAAGGCCTGCACGTTATTGGTAATTTTCATAGCGGTTCCCTCCGATCGGTTGCGGTGTGAGTTTGGCGCGTTGCATCGCCTCGCCCCACGTCTTGTCAAGGTCGACAGCGAGTGCGTGCAGCTCCTCGATCTTCGATAAGTCTTGTTCGATCAGCGCCTCGAGGCTCGATTTCGCCATATACAGATAAATCTCATCGAGTTGGGCCGAGATGATGCCGCCGTTGTCGTGGAGGCCTTGGTGCAGTTTGGCGAGCAGTTCGCGCGCCTGTCTGAGGTGGCGGTTCCGTTCGGCGATCGTCGCATCAAGCGCGAGTTCATAATGGTAAGTGAGGGCGTGGAGCATCGCTTGCGTCAGCTCTTCGGCGCTCATCTCATATAGTCGGTTCGGGTTCATGAATGTTCTCCTTTGAGTGAGTCAAGTTCTTCAATCAACAACAATACTTCGGCCATGACGTCATACAGCTCGGGCGGGATGGCGTCACCGAGGTCGAGGTCGAGCAGGTGGCCAAGGAGCGAATGGTCATGCTCGATGGCGACGCCGCGCGCTCTCGCCTCATCTAGAATCTTGTCGGCGACGGCGCCCGTCCCGCGGGCGACGATGACCGGGGCCCGGTCCGTCGACTCGTCGTAGCGGACGACGGCGGCCGTCTTACGTTTCGTCAAATCCATGCGTTGATACATGTCGGCCTCCTAAATCTTGAAGTCGTAACCGGTCGTCTTTGTTGCTACCGGCTCGGCTTCGACTTTCTCGGTCTTCGTCAATGGGCGGAACTGCGTCGTCACGCTCTTATAGCCGATCGCCTCCAAAGTCATCTCGATCTTCCCGAGGAGCGGGCGGGCGAGCGTCTCGACGCGCTTGTCGTCGTGTTCGAGCGTCAGGCGCAGATTGCGGTCAATCGCCTCTAGCTTGACGGCGATCTCACCGAGCCGTGGCGTCTCGAGCCGGATGTAGAGGACGCTGTTCTCCCAGTCGACGACGTCGCCGGCTTCCCGGTTCTGGATATGGACGTGGATGCCGGTGTCAATCTCTTGGACCTTTGCCGGCAAGGCGAGCAGGAGCTGATGCAACTGGCCGCCGTCGAGCCGGTTGAGCGTCTGTTGGACTTGGAAGAACGAGACGAGGCGGGCGGCCTCAGGCGTCGCCGCATCCGCTTTGACGGACAGGCTCGACGCCTGGACGCGCTGCGCCGTCTCTTGAATGACGCGGCCCGACAGCTGTTGGTCGAGCTTGAACGGCGGTACTTTCGCGATCTCACCGGCGCGGGTCGCACCATGCGGGATATATTCGAGCCGGACGTGGTTCGGCACGTACCGGAAGTCGTTCAACGAAGCGCGCACTTCTTTGATCAGCGTGGCGCTCTCGGCCGGCTTCGTCGCGAGGAGGCCGAGCGCGACGTCGAGTTTCGCCGTCATCGAGACGAGCGCTTTCTCTTGCGTCGCGTCCGTATGTAACAGCGCGTCGGTCTTCTGGATGAGTTGCGTCAGCCGGGTCGACACCGTCTCAAGAGCGGGACGGGCGATGTGCGGGCTCTTCTCGACGAGCGCGGCGACTTGGCCGAGCTGTTTCGTCACGGTCGCCTGTTCGTTTCGGAACGTGTTCGTCACGGTCGCGAGATGGCTCGTCACTTCCTTGACGACGACTTGGCGTCCGGACGGGAGCGGGATCGTCTCCCGCGGCTCAAGCCGGTTCGGCTGCGGGGCGGGTACGTCGCGCATGATGCGGTCGACCGTCTCCGGCGTCGGCGTCACGCGCTCGCTCACGGGCCGGGACAAGTTGACGAGTTCGACGAACCGTTCTTTTTGCGGATACGGCGCCTCCGGTGAAGGGGGCTTCAGCTGTTGCCGGGCCTCGACGAGCGTCGAGGCGGCGATCGTATTTTGGACGTCACGGGGGACGTCCGGCGTGTCGATTGTTTTCAATAGAAGAATCGCGTCGCGCATGTCGCCTTTCATCGCCGTCTCGAGCAGGCGGACCGTGTCCTCGTTCATCGGCAGGCGCCCTGTCTGAAGCAGGCGGCTGACGGCGCTCCGCACTTCGGGCGGGAGCGCGGCGAGCAGCGTCTGAATCTTCGTGTCGAGCTTCGCCGGTTGACTGACCGGTTCCGCCTCTTCTTTCGCCGGGACGACCGTCGCGAGGAGCGTGCCGTCCTGTTCGGCGAGCGTCACGTGGAACGGGTTCGTCTTCGGCATGCCGTCCTTGAACGTGAGTTCCATTTCTTCCCCGTTGATCTTGACGATGGCCGTGTCGGGGCCGGTCTGTTTGACGAGCTCGGCCTTGTAGATCCGGTTCGTCTGGATACCGGCGCTCGCCGCGATGAGGGCGGCCGGATGGGCTTGGATTTGCATAGTTGTCACCTCGACCAATATATCGACCTCTTTTTCAAAAAGTGAAGCGAATCGGACAAGAAAAAAACCTCCCGTCGGACGACGGAAGGCGGGTCAAGATTCGAGCGCGGGGCTCAAGTTCAGTTGTTGGAACCGTGCGACGAGTTCACCCGTCGCTTTCAATTGATTCTTCAGGACGTACGCGGTCGCGTTCGTCTGGATCCGGTGGTCGTCAGTCGTGACGATGATCCCGTTCGGATTCCCTTCGACGCTGATGATTTCACGGACGTGGGACCAGGCGTACCATTCGCAGTCGTCGCGTTTCGGCGATTTCGTCGGGAAGAAGACGAGCCCGGTCGATGGTTCGATGACGACGGGCACTTTCCCTTTGACGCCGGCGACGCGCTTGGCGACGAAGATCCGTTCCTCGATCGAGCTGTTGTACTGGCGGCAAGAGAGCTGCAGCAACTGGTACGGCCGGAGCGGGGTCGTGATTTCGGTGCCATCCTCGAGAATGATCCGCGACTGCTTCATCATGTCAAAGCAAGGCAGGATCGCCACGGTTCGCTTCGTGATGCGATATTTTTCCTCGGAATAGTAGGGGCGCATACGCTGCACCATCCTCCTCGTATTGGATTTTCAGGATCGGCTACTTGATAAACGGCACAAACCTAAATCATCTCTTCCATGATATATCACAAAAAATGTAAATTCAATAAGCCAATATGAAAAGTAGGGAAATACAATTCCAATGTAAGCCAAAAAGCAAAACGTTTGCAAAATATTGAGAAAGTGTTTGTCACGCCACCCAGAAGGTGGTAAGATTACCGATAGAGGGCAAGCCTCTGTATTCTTCAATGGTGAAAGGAATGGATTTACACATGGTAGGTAAAGTAAAATGGTTTAACTCAGAAAAAGGTTTTGGTTTCATCGAAGTAGAAGGCGGCAAAGACGTTTTCGTACACTTCTCTGCAATCCAAACTGACGGCTACAAATCACTTGACGAAGGTCAAGAGGTAGAGTTTGAAATCGTTGATGGCGAGCGTGGCCCACAAGCGGCTAACGTTGTAAAATTATAATTTCAAACCGTGAGTCGGCTCCCGCGTGGAGCCGGCTTTTTTTGTGCGTCGTTTTATTTTCCTCAAATAGTGTCATTCTCCGAAAAATCGCGTTTAAAAATACGTGGAACGGGTAGTTTCTTTTTATACCAACCGATTCAGCGGCGAGACGGATCATTCGGAACAAAATTGTCATTATTTTCTGATGATAACGTTTTCAAAGCAAACGGATTCGGGGTATACTAAATATGAGCCACCTGGTTCCACTTTCTTTTCAGAAATGAAGCAGGAGATTCCGTCACATGCGACGAATCATTGGGTCAAGCGGTTATTTTAAGGAGGAGTTCAGATGATCTATAACATTCGCGGCGAAAACATTGAAGTCACACCAGCCATCCAAGACTATGTCGAGAAAAAGCTGGAGAAGTTGACTCGGTATTTCACAACTCCTACGGATGCACAGACGGCTTACGTCAACTTGAAAGTGTACAACGAAAAGCAAAAAGTAGAAGTCACGATTCCGATGCCGAACTTGTTGCTTCGTGCTGAAGAGACGAACCTCGATATGTACGCGGCGATCGACCTCGTCGTCGACAAGTTGGAGCGTCAAATCCGTAAACACAAAACGAAACTCAACCGTAAAGGACGCGCCAAAGAAGGCGGGATCGGCGAGTACTTCAAAGCACTCGAAGGCCCGGATGACGTGGCGGTGTATGACGATGAAGAGTCAGAGCTCGAACTCGTCCGGACGAAGCGTTTCACGCTCAAACCGATGGACACGGAAGAAGCGATCCTGCAGATGGACATGCTCGGCCACAGTTTCTTCGTCTTCTCAGACGCCGAGACGGGCAACACGAACGTCGTCTACCGTCGAAAAGACGGCAAATACGGCTTGATCGAACCAGAATGATCTCAACCTAACAATCACACGGCCTCCCTCCATGGGAGGCCGTTTCGTTTTGCCTTTCCTTGAAAGCACGGGTAACTTCGGTTAAACTGTACATTAGGGAAAAAACATGCATTTTAGAGGAATGCTGAGGAGATATGAGTATGGCGAACTTTTTGAAAGATTTATTTGCTCCACAGAAACGGATACTGAAAAAAGCAGAGAAAGCGGCCGATCTCGTCGAGTCGTTCGCTGAGCCGATCAAGGCGTTGTCTGACGAACAGTTGCAGGCGAAGTCTGAAGAGTTCCGCGGTCGTCTCGCCAAAGGTGAGACGCTCGATGATATCCTCCCGGAAGCGTTCGCGGTCTGCCGCGAGGCGTCAGAGCGTGTACTCGGAATGCGGCACTACCGCGTCCAGCTCATCGGGGGCTACGTGCTCCATAACGGCGACATCGCCGAGATGAAGACAGGGGAAGGGAAGACGCTCGTCGCGACGCTCCCTGTCTATTTGAACGCACTTACGGGCCGCGGCGTCCACGTCGTCACGGTCAACGAATATTTGGCGAAGCGTGACAAAGAACTGATGGAACCGCTCTACTTCGCCCTCGGCCTCTCGGTCGGGCTGAACGTCTCGAACATGGGACGCGAGGAGAAGCAGGCGGCGTACAACTGTGACATCACGTACTCGACGAACAACGAGCTCGGTTTCGACTATTTGCGTGACAACATGGTCCTTTATAAGGAAGACCGTGTCCAGCGCGAGCTTTACTTCACGATCGTCGATGAAGTCGACTCGATTCTCGTCGATGAGGCGCGGACCCCGCTCATCATCTCGGGATCGGCACAAAAATCGACCGAGCTCTACACGCGCGCCGATGCGTTCGTCCGGACGCTCAAAGTCGAGGACGACTACACGGTCGACGTGAAGACGAAATCGGTGCTCTTGACGGATAAAGGGGTCGACCTCGCCGAGAAGTTCTTCGGCATCGACAACTTGTTCGCGATCGAGCACGTCTCGGTCAACCACCACGTCGGGCTCGCCCTTCGCGCGAACGCCGTCATGCATCACGACGTCGATTACATGATCCGTGACGGTCAAGTCATGATCATCGACCAGTTCACGGGCCGTGTCATGGACGGGCGTCGCTACTCGGAAGGCCTGCACCAGGCGATCGAGGCGAAAGAAGGCGTCGAGATCCAGCGCGAGTCGATGACGCTCGCGACGATCACGTACCAGAACTACTTCCGCATGTATGAGAAGCTCGCTGGGATGACCGGTACGGCGAAGACGGAGGAAGAAGAGTTCCGTAACATCTACAACATGCAAGTCGTGACGATCCCGACGAACAAACCGATCCTGCGGGACGATAGCTCCGACCTCATCTTCAAATCGATGGAAGGCAAGTTCAAGGCCGTCGTCGAAGAGATCACGGCAGCGCACGCGACAGGCCAACCGGTGCTCGTCGGGACGGTCGCGGTCGAGACGTCTGAGTACTTGAGCAAGCTCTTGTCGAAGAAGAAGATCAAGCATGAAGTATTGAACGCGAAGAACCACGCCCGTGAGGCCGAGATCATCGAGAACGCCGGTCAAAAAGGCGCGGTCACGATCGCAACGAACATGGCCGGACGCGGAACCGACATCAAGCTCGGCGAAGGCGTCATCGAGCTCGGCGGTCTGTACATCGTCGGCACCGAGCGCCACGAGTCGCGCCGGATCGATAACCAGCTCCGTGGACGGGCCGGTCGTCAAGGGGACCCGGGTAAATCCCAGTTCTACTTGTCGCTCGAAGATGAGCTCATGCGCCGCTTCGGTACCGACAGCCTCCAGAGCATGATGGAGCGCCTCGGTATGGACGATACGCAACCGATCGAGAGCCGCATGGTGTCGAAAGCGGTCGAGTCGGCCCAAAAACGCGTCGAAGGCAACAACTATGACGCGCGGAAACAGTTGCTCGGCTACGACAACGTCATGGCCGACCAGCGGAAGGTCATGTACAAAGACCGGGCCAGCATCCTCGAGAACGAGTCGGTGTCTGACATCGTCCGCTCGATGATCCGTGAGACGGTCGAGGCCGGTGTGGCGCAATACACGCCGCTCGAACTCGTCCCTGAGGAATGGAACATCGAGGAGCTCGCGCACTGGTCGAACCAGACGCTCGCGCTCGAGACGACGGTCGAAGGGAAAGACTTCTTCGGTAAAGAACGTGAAGAGATCACGGAGCTCCTCTTGGAGCGCGCGAACGCCCAGTACGAGGCGAAGCGTCAACTCGCGCCGCCTGAGCGGTTCAACGAGTTCGAGAAGATTATCGTCCTCCGTGCCGTCGATTCGCACTGGATGTCGCACATCGACCATATGGACCAGCTCCGCCAAGGGATCCACTTGCGCGCTTACGGTCAGAACGACCCGCTCCGCGAGTACCAGGCGGAAGGGATCAACATGTTCGATGCGATGAACGTCGCCATCTCCGAGGAAGTGACCGGTTTCGTGCTCCGCGCCGAAGTCGGCGACAACCTCCGACGCGAGAAAGTCGTCGAGGAGGAAGTGGCGGTGTCTGGCAAGGACGACACGCCGGTGAAGAAAAAGCCGGTCCGTCGTACGGAAGACCAACGGCTCGGGCGCAACGACCCGTGCTGGTGTGGTTCAGGCAAGAAGTTCAAAAACTGCCACGGCAAACAACAGGCTTAATTTCAAAGAGGCGAGCCAGCTCGCCTCTTTCCTACGGAAAGGTGACTTACACTATGGAAATTTCAGATATTCGGAACGAACTTGAGGCGATGGCGAAACGTCTCGAGAATTATCGCCAATCGCTCAACCTGTCAGAGAAACAGGCGCGCATCGCCGAGCTTGAGAACGAGATGACTTACCCGGACTTCTGGGACAGCCAAGAGAAGGCGCAAAAAGTCATCGACGAGTCGAACGCGCTCAAAGCGATGGTCGACAAGTACCAAGAGCTCGCCGACGGACACGAGGACGGCGAAGTGACGCTCGAGCTCATCAAAGAAGAGCCGGACGCCGAGATGCAAGACGATCTCTCAGAGATGGTCACGGCGCTCAAAGCCGATTTCGACGCGTTCGAGCTCGAGATCTTGTTGAACGGTCCGTATGACGCCAACAACGCCATCCTCGAGTTGCATCCGGGGGCGGGCGGCACCGAGTCGCAAGACTGGGCGTCGATGCTCCTTCGCATGTATCAGCGATTCGCGGACAAGCAAGGCTGGAAAGTCGTCACGGTCGACTACTTGCCGGGTGAAGAGGCGGGCGTCAAGTCGGTCACGCTTCAAATCATCGGGCACAACGCCTACGGTTATTTGAAGGCGGAGAAAGGGATCCACCGTTTGGTGCGCATCTCGCCGTTCGACTCATCAGGCCGCCGTCATACGTCGTTCGTCTCGTGCGACGTCATGCCGGAGTTCGATGACGACATCGAGATCGACATCAAGACCGAGGACCTTCGCGTCGACACGTACCGCGCGTCAGGCGCCGGCGGTCAGCACATCAACACGACCGATT
Source organism: Exiguobacterium aurantiacum DSM 6208 (assembly GCF_000702585.1). Taxonomy (GTDB): domain Bacteria; phylum Bacillota; class Bacilli; order Exiguobacteriales; family Exiguobacteriaceae; genus Exiguobacterium; species Exiguobacterium aurantiacum. The sequence continues at coordinate 1,293,469 of NZ_JNIQ01000001.1, forward strand.
CGGCCGTCCGAATCACGCACGTGCCGACGGGCGTCGTCGTCTCGTGTCAGACCGAGCGCTCGCAGATCAAAAACCGCGAGTCGGCGATGAAGATGCTCAAGGCGAAGCTTTACCAACGGGAACTCGACGAGCAGCAACGTAAACTCGACGAGATTCGCGGCGAGAAGACGGACATCGGCTGGGGCAGCCAGATCCGTTCGTACGTCTTCCACCCGTACGCGATGGTCAAAGACCACCGGACGAGCTATGAAGTCGGGAACACGGGCGGCGTCATGGATGGGGATATCATGGGCTTCATCGACGCGTACCTCCGCAAGACAAATATGTGATGCATGTGGCTCAAAGACGGACGTCTTTGGGCCACGTTGTATGTAGAGGAGAAAACCTTTAATGAAGCAAATCGTCAAAGACTATATTTATTTACTGACCGGGTCCGTGTTCGTCGCCTCGGCGTTCAGTTTGTTTTTACTTCCGAACAACCTCGCCTCGGGCGGCGTGAGCGGGATCTCGATCATCACGTACGAGCTGTTTGGCATTTCGCCGGGGGCGTTCCAGCTCGTGGCGAACGTGTTGCTCCTCCTCATCGGTTGGATGATCCTCGGGCTCGGCTTCGGCGTCAAGTCACTCGTCGGCTCGATCTTCTTGCCGGGCGTCATCTTGTTCTATGAACTGATCGACGCTGGTGCCGCCGTGAACGATACGCTGCTCGCGGCCGTGTTCGGCGGGGCGGGTGTCGGGATCGGGCTCGGCCTCATCTTCCGCGGGCGCGCCTCGACCGGCGGGATGGACTTGATCGCCCAGATCCTACATAAGTTCACGCACATCCCGCTCTACTTGTGCATCGCCATCCTCGACGGGGCGGTCGTCCTCGTCGCCGCCGTCACGTTCTCGTTCACGACGGGGCTGTATGCGCTCATCGCCCTGTTCATCACGATCAAAATGATCGACTTCGTCCAACTCGGTTTCACGCAAGACAAGATGGCGTACGTCATCTCGGAGCAGCGTGACGTCATCACGCGCGCCGTCTTCGACGAGCTCGACCGTGGGGCGACGGAGATTCAGGCGATCGGTGCCTACTCGCGCCTCGACCGTCCGATGCTTCTCGTCGTCGTCCGTCAAAACGAGGTGAGTCGGTTGAAAGAGATCATCCGCCGCATCGACCCCGAGGCGTTCCTCGTCTTCAGCGAGGCGCACGAGGTGATGGGGCAAGGGTTCACGTCGGACAAGCGTTACATCAACGTGCCGTAAGTTGTGGAATCTTTGTGTACTTTTCGTGAGATTAGGTTAGAAAGCGGTTCAGAACGGCTATAATGGTAATTGTAGGTTATTTCTACAACTTAGGAGGGGAACCTTATATGAAGAAGTGGATGATGGCCATCGGCCTCGGCGCCATGCTCACGCTCGGTGCGTGCGGCGGCGGCGATGAGGAAGACACGTCAAGCAACGGGGATACAGGCTCGAACACGGCGTCGGTCGACGCGGAAGCGGTTTACGCACAAAACTGTGCGGCTTGTCACGGCGCGAACTTGGAAGGCATGAGCGGTCCGGCGTTGACAGACGTCGGTGCACGATTGTCAGCTGAAGAGATTGAAGGGATCATTCGCAACGGGAAAGGCGCGATGCCTGCGAACGTCATTCAAGATGATGACGAGATCACGGCCGTATCGGCTTGGCTCGCTGAGAAGAAATAATGATGGGACCACGGCGGTGAGAGGGCACTGAAAAACCTCCGCTCTATCCGAGCGTGAAAAGAAAAAAGGGGGATTGAACCGACTCATGTCGGGACAATCCCCCTTTTTTCCTTGCCCTCATCCTGTATTTTCTTTTCGAAGGGCGATGATTCGCTTCAGGTTGACCGCGACGATCGCCATCACGCCTTGCAACGTCATGCCTTTCAGGTCTGACGTCTTGTTGCGCGCCAGACCATGCGGGTTCTTCAGTTGGCTGTTCTTCGCCTCGATGGCGAAGCGTTTCCGGCGATGGTCCTTGAAATCATCCGTCTGCTCATAGTCGAGTTGGTCGCTGTGCTCCCTCAACTTCAATGACACGCTGTAAGACTTCGACTTGGCCCCGTCTTTGTAACAGCCTTCGCGCAATGGGCACTGCTTGCACAGCTCGATGTCGAAGAAATGGCTCTCCACTTGGTTCTTTCCGACGTCCTTCCGTCCGCCACGGACCTTGCGGACGGCCATGTGCCCGGCTGGGCAGACGTAACGTTCGGCGTCTTTGTTGTAGGTGAATCCTTCGACACGGTTCGGTGCGGGAGAAGAAATTTGTGGGTGCAAGGGTGCGACGAGCCTGCACCCTTGCGAGGCGGCATAGATCAAGTTGTCCCGGCTAGAATAGGCCCCGTCGCCCACGATGTGATCGAACTCGGCACCGGCTAGATGGCTCTTCTCGACAAGACTCGCCAATTGTGGCCCGTCTGCCGCCTCGCCAGATGTGACGACGACGGCCGTGATGATGCCCTCCTCCGTCATCGCGAGATGATGTTTGTAGCCGAAGAATGATGAGTCGGCGCTCTTGTGCCCGGTCCGGGCATCAGGATCCCTGGAGACCTGGAGCTCAACGTGCGCATCCTCCGCGAACTCGCGGACACGGTTCACCCGGTCACGGATGTGCTCGCGCGCCATAAGCTCGGGCATCTTGCTCTCGACGGTCTCGGCGACGGCGAGCGCATACGAGAGGAGCTGGTCGATGTCCGACTCGTCCACCTTCTCCGGAAAGCGCCCCTTCGCGTTCTTGGTTTCTTTGTAGCACGCATGACGGAGTCCCTTCGCCTCCTCGATGATCGCCTTCCCAATCGGCTTCTGCCCGTATCGGGCTCGGGAATGGGTCTCGTCGACGATCAATGTCCGTCCCTTGAGCAGCCCCATCCCTTTCGCGACCTCGACCGTGTGCCCGATCAATTTGTCGAGCAGCTCGTCGTCGTCCATACGCTGACGGCGGAACTTCGTGAGCGAGGAGGGGTTGATGACGTCATCCTCCGGCGCCAAATCCAGAAAATATTTGTAGGCGAGGTCGGTCTTCGCCCGTCTGACGAGGTCGACGTCCGATAGGTTCGAGTGCGCCTTCAGGAACAGATATTTGAACATCCGGACAGGATGGACGGCCATCCGACCGTTGTCGTGGCAATACGTGTCCTCGAGCAACTCGGTGATGAAATCGAACGGGACGAGGTCGTGGATGAGCCGCAGCTCGTCATCGGCCGGGATCAACAGATCATAGAGGGCCGCATACGGGCTCGGCGGCATGTTCGGCAGGTCGGGCATCATCGGGATCGCCTCCAAGTTGGTTGGTTACTGCCAGTATAGTCCGGAATGCCGGGCGCGTACAGCGCTGCCCGAGGGCACGCCGACTCCCGGGGAATCAGCGGGCAAGGCGAGACCCAGCAGCGACACCGTCGCGATGCGGCTCGACGCCCGCCCCCAGGAAAGCGGCGTGCCGGACAGGGCGGCTGAAGGGCGATGAAAACAGAGGAGCGCCATCCCTCACGGGACGACGCTCCTCTGTTCAAAATCATTTGAAGTTTTTCAGTGCCCTCCGGCGGTGACCGTGGTTTTTTTGTTGGATGAATTATAAAATTAAGTGCAACACCTGAACGTGAACGCAAAAAAGCCCATAGCGACGGCCTCGTGTAGAATGAAGTTACCACACAAACATTCAGACGGAGGAATCGCTATGAGCTACACCCATCTTACCACAGCCGAACGCGTGAAAATAGAGACCTATCTGGGGCTCGGGATGTCCATCCGGTCCATCGCGAGACGGCTCGGGCGACAGCCCTCGACCGTCTCGCGGGAGATCAGACGGAACCCCGGCTATACGGCCGAACGCGCACAGGAGCGCTACGCCAAGGCGAAGGGAAACTGCGGCGCCAAGACGAAGCTCGACGACATGATGCGCCGGACGATCATCGAGAAGCTGCGGGCGACCTGGTCCCCGGAACAGATCGTGGGTCGGCTCTTCGACGGGGAGATCGCCTTCTCGACCATCTATCGCTGGATCTATTCGGGGCTGATCGACGTGCCGGTGACCGTGCTCCGCCAGAAGGGCAAGCGCCGGAAACCGGTGGAGACACGCGGGCGGTTCAACATCGGGCTGTCCATCTCGAAACGGCCTCCGGACGTCAGGGGGCGCCAGACGTTCGGGCATTGGGAGCTCGATACCGTCGTCTCCGGGCGTGGGAAGTCGAGGGCGTGCGTCGCGACGTTCATCGAGCGAAAGAGCCGGTTCTACCTCGCCCTGCCGATCGCGGACCGCAGCGCGGCCTCGATGGAGGAGGCGATCCACACGGTCCACGCCGCCTTCCCAGCGGGCACGTTCAAGACGGCGACGACGGACCGGGGCAAGGAGTTCAGCTGTCACGAGCGCGTCCGGGCGACACTCGGCGTGCCGATGTATTTCGCCGACCCGTACTCGTCGTGGCAGCGCGGCAGCAACGAGAACGCCAACGGCCTCCTGCGCGAGTTCTTCCCGAAAGGATCGGACTTCGCGACGGTCGGCCAAGGCGAGGTCGTGGACGCACTCGCCAAAATCAACGGGCGGCCACGCAAATGCCTGGGCTGGAAGACCGCACACGAGGCCTTCACGGATGAAGTGTTGCGCTTAATTTGACAAACCGTCGTTTCAAATTCCTAATATGTTGGTAAAAAAACAACAACAACTTCAGAACGGAGAGGGTCATGGTGAAAACGAAACTGATCGATTGGCCGACGTTTGTCGGTGCATTTTGCTTACTCATTGCGGTGACGCTGCCGCTCGTCTTGTTCCCGGAGGCAGGGAAGGCGTGGGTCGGCGCCGCCAACACGTTCATGACCCAAAACTTTGGCATGCTGTACTTGGCGATGGGACTCGGCGCGTTCGGGTTCTTGATTTTTGTCGCCTTCAGCCAGAACGGACACGTCAAACTCGGGCGTGAGGACGAGGAACCCGAGTTCAGCACGTTCTCGTGGGCGGCGATGTTGTTCGCGGCCGGCATCGGCTCGAGCATCTTGTATTGGTCGGTCATCGAATGGGTGTATTACTACCAAGGGCCGCCGTTCGGGGTCACGCCGGAGTCGACCGAGGCGATCCAATGGGCGACGGCGTACGGCATCTTCCACTGGGGCCCGATCGCCTGGGCGATCTACACGCTGCCGGCGCTGCCGATCGCTTACTTCTTTTATGTGCGGCGCAAGTCGGTGCTCAAAGTGAGCGAGGCCGTCCGGCCGGTCATCGGCAAATGGGCGGACGGGCCGGTCGGGAAGTTGATCGACATCTTGTTCATCTTCGGGCTCCTCGGCGGGGCCGGGACGACGCTCGCGCTCGGTACCCCGATGATCGCCGAAGGGGTGAACGAGATCACCGGCATCCCGGTCACGCTCGGTATGCAGGCCGTCATCATGCTCATCTGTACGGCGATCTTCGCCGTCAGCTCGTATGTCGGGCTCAAGCGCGGCATCAAAGTGCTCAGTGACTTGAACATCTGGCTGTCGCTATCGATTCTCGCGTTCGTGTTCATCTTCGGGCCGACGCGGTTCATCATGGAGACGACGTTCAACTCGGTCGGCATCCTGCTCGACAACTTCTTCCTCATGGCGACGTGGATGGAGCCGTTCGGAAATCTCGGCGGCTTCAACGAGACAGGGTTCCCCGAGGCGTGGACGGTGTTCTACTGGGCGTGGTGGCTCGTCTATGCGCCGTTCGTCGGCCTGTTCGTCGCCCGGATCTCCCGGGGACGGACGATTCGCGGCATGATCATCGGGACGATGGTGTACGGGACGTTCGGCTGCATCCTGTTCTTCGGCATCCTCGGCAACTTCGGACTGTACATGCACTTGACCGGGGCGTTCGACGTCATCGGCTACATGGAAACGTACGGGCCGCCGGCGACGATCATCGCCATCATCGGGCTGCTCCCGTTCGGCAAGGTCGTCGTCGCCGTGTTCACGCTCCTCGCCATCATCTTTCTCGCGACGACGTTCGACTCGTCGTCGTACATCTTGGCGTCGGTCACCCAAAAACATGTCGAGGACGAGCCGCTCGTCTGGAACCGGCTGTTCTGGGCGTTCGCGCTTTGCATCATGCCGCTGACGCTCATGTTCCTCGGCGGACTCGACACGCTCCAGACGGCGAGCATCGTCGGCGGGTTCCCGCTCATCTTTATCATGATCCTCCTCGCCTGGTCGTTCATGCGCGTCTCGGGCAAGGATATCCGGGCATCGGAAGAGTATGAGTCGCCGACGATCCACATCAAGTACCGGAAGAAAAAACGGTCGCCGTTCGATGCGTTGAAAGAAAAACCACCTGAATAAATGAGGGGCGTCCATCTCGATGGGCGCCTTTTGAATATTTCTTTCATATAATATGGCGAATCGGTGAAGTGGACGTTCGGCGCGACAATTTCCCACCGAACTCAACGGAACTGAAACACTCCTGTAATGGTGTTTTAAAAGTCGGGTTGTTATAATTATAGGCGCTTGTACTACCGCCTTGGATCATATGGATTCCGGGTGCAGCGTGAAAAGCGTGCCTTGACAGCGCGCCGCGTTTCCTGTAGAACATAGGCTAGACGAAATATACAGTTACTAAAACAATGGACATTCGTCATAGATGCATGAAAAATATACAAAAAGGGTAGGGAATACGTTATGATTTCGATGCAAAAAGTCAGCAAAGTGTATCCGAACGGCGTCGTCGCCGTCGATGACCTCGACATAGAGATCCAAGACGGCGAATTTCTATACGTCGTCGGACCTTCCGGCGCCGGGAAATCGACGTTTATGAAGATGATTTATCGGGAGGAGAAGCCATCGAGCGGTCAACTGTTGATCGACGGCATCAACGTCGGCAAGTTGAAGAACCGCCACGTGCCGAAACTCCGTCGCCAACTCGGCGTCATCTTCCAAGACTATAAATTATTGCCGTCGCTCACCGTGTACGAGAACGTCGCCTTCGCCCTAGAAGTCGTCCAAGCCGACGCGAGCACGATCCGCAAACAAGTGATGGACGTGTTGAACCTCGTCGGATTGAAGAGCAAGGCGCGCAACTATCCGGATGAACTGTCGGGTGGGGAGCAACAGCGCGTCTCGATCGCCCGTGCCATCGTCAACAAGCCGAAGCTCATCATCGCCGACGAGCCGACCGGTAACTTAGACCCGGACACGGCGTGGGGCATCATGGAAGTGTTCGAAGAGATCCACCGCCGTGGGGCGACGATCGTCATGGCGACACATAACCGTGACATCGTCGACAAGATTCGTCATCGCGTCATCGCGATCGAGAACGGAAAAGTCGTCCGTGACGAAGAGAAAGGAGCATACGGCTATGATATTTAAAAGTGGACTCCGTCACTTACGGGAAGGGTTCAAAGGAACACTTCGCAACGGGTGGATGTCGTTTGCGGCCATCAGTGCCGTCACGATCACATTGTTACTCGTCGGGGTATTCGCCCTCGTCATGTTCAACGTCAATGAGATCTCACAAAACGTCGAGAACGACGTCGAGATCCAAGTGTTCGTCACCCGTACCGCCGAAGAGGCGAACGTCGAACAGCTCGGGCAAAACATCGAACAGATCCCCGGCGTCGAGTCGGTAGTGTTCAGCTCGAAAGATGATGAGCTCGAAAACTTCCGCAACCAGCTAGGGGAAGACGCGAACGCGTACGGCGCGGTCGAGAAAGACAACCCGCTCCACGACCGCTACATCGTCAAGGCGTCAGACCCGCTCGAGACCGAGACGGTCGCCGATGCGGTCCAGTCGCTTGAGAACGTCGATAGAGTCACGTATGGACAGGACTATATCGACAAGATGTTCGCCTTCTTCAACGGGATCCGCATCGGCGGACTCGTGTTGATCGTTGGGCTCACGCTCATGGCAATGTTCCTCATCTCGAACACGATCAAGATGACGATCTTCTCACGTCGCCGTGAGATCGAGATCATGCGTCTCGTCGGGGCGAAAAACGGCTTCATCCGTTGGCCGTTCTTCATCGAAGGACTCCTCCTCGGTGTTCTCGGTGCGCTCATCCCGATCGCCGTCGTCTATTTCGGTTACGACGTCGCATATAGTGCTTTACAACCATCGCTAGATCAATTGAATAGTGATATATTTAAGTTGATTGATCCATCGACGCTCACGACGCAAGTGTCGCTCGTCTTGCTTGCGCTCGGCGCGTTCATCGGGATCTGGGGATCGACGACATCGCTCGGTCGATTCTTAAAAGTCTAACTTAAATGATGAGGGGGAGTTGGCGGATGAAACGTTCGCTTGCGCTTGGATTATGTATGACGTTACTTGCCGCGCCGGTCATGGCGACGGAGAAAGAGACGTTACGGGAACGACAAGATCGTCTATCCAAACAGCTAGAAGCATCGAAAAAAGCGCAAGCGGAGACGGACGTCGAACTCGAGTTGACCGAAGCCGAGCGTGACGCGGTGTCGACCGAGGTCCGCGCCGTCAACGAACGGCTCGATAGCCTCAGCGAACAGATCGCCGTCCAGCAGTCAGAGGCGGACGAGGCTCGTGCCGAGCTCGAGGTGACCCGCCGCCAACTCGCTGCCCAAGAGCAGTATCTCGAAGACCAGAAGGCGCTCCTTAGTGAGCGTCTTCGTGTGCTTCAAATTCATGAGGACCGGTCCTATCTCCAAGTCATTTTCGAGTCCCGTTCATTCGGTGACTTCGTGGCGCGCCTAGTGACGGCGCAATCGATCGCGGAACAGGACCGGGACCTCATACATACGTTCATGACCGAAGTCGACCGGCTCGAATCGCTCGAGACGGCGCAACGGACGCAACTGTCGTTCGTCAAACAAAAAGAGCGTGAGCTCGTCATCACGAAACAAGCGCTCGACCGTGCCGCTGAAGAGAAGCGGGCGTTGCTGTCGGAGCTAAACGATCAAGTCGAGCTACTCGAACTCGAACAGATGACGCGCGAGGAAGAACAAGCGCTCATGGATGAACAGCGCCGCATCATCGCCGGTCAGCTCGAGGCGATCGCCGTCGCCGAACGCGAGGCGGCCGAAGCGGAAGCGAGAAGACAAGCGGAAGCGAAGGCGGCCGCTGAGGCACAGGCGAAAGCAGAGGTAGAGGCACGAGCACGTCAAGAGGCCGAGGCCAAAGCCGCGGCGGACGCGAAGTCGAACACGACTCCTGCCGCGCCACCCGTCCCACCTGTTGAAGTGACCGAGAACGTGACGGCGCCTGTGTCGACGTTCGTCCGTCCCGTCTCCGGGTACGTCTCGAGCCGCTTCGGCCCGCGGGCGAACCCGCTCACCGGCGCCCCGGAGTCGCATCGCGGCATCGACATCGTCAACGCGACCGGCACCCCGGTCGTTTCGGCGGCACCAGGCATCGTCATCAAGGCGGCGCCGGCGACCGGTTACGGCAACGTCGTCTTCGTCTCCCACGTGATCCAAGGTCAAGTGTGGACGACGGTGTACGGCCATCTTGATTCGATCACGGTCGCGCCAGGACAGACACTGAGCGCCGGTCAGACGGTCGGTACGCTCGGCAACACCGGCTGGTCGACCGGACCGCATCTTCATTTCGAGCTTCACCGAGGTGAATGGGCACCAGGGCAACCGAACGCGGTCGACCCGGGTCCATATATCGGCTACTAACTGACGGACGCGTCCCCAAATGTGTGGAACGCGTCTTTTCTTCTAAACTTTTTGCTATACTGAATGAAAGACTGACAAAGAGAAATGAGGGACTACCCGTGAAAAATTCAACCGCTGGACTACTCGCCGGCGCCACATTCGTCGCCGGTGCCGGTGCAGGCCTCGCGACGATGGCGTTTACCGATACGGCCGCTTTACCGACCGCGATCCAACCTCGCAGTGAGGGTTGGGACAAAGTCGAACAAGTGCGCAAACTCATCGAGGCACACTCGCTAAAAGATATATCAGACGAAGCGTTGCTCATCGGGGCGCTCGACGGCATGACCGCAGCACTCGATGACCCGTACTCTGACTTCCTCGACGCGGAAGAGACGTCCCAATTCACCGACTCGATCGAGTCGAGTTTTGAAGGAATCGGCGCGACTTTGGAGAAGAAAGGAGAAGACATCTTAATCGTCGCTCCAATCAAAGGGGCGCCTGCCGAAGCGGCCGGGCTCCGTCCAGGAGATGTCATCACGGCCGTCGACGGCGAGTCGATCGAAGGGATGGCCGTCGAAGAGGCGGTCCGCCTCATCCGCGGGGAGAAAGGGACGGTCGTGACGCTCACGATTCGCCGAGGCGGCCAAGAGGCCGACTACGAGATCACGCGTGACACGATCCCGATTGAGACGGTGACGTCGGAAGTGAAAGAAGAGGGCGGTAAAAAGATCGGGTACTTGCAAGTGACGCAGTTCTCGGAACCGACCGATGAGGAGTTTTTAGTGCAACTCGAAGAGCTCGAGAGCCAAGACATCGATAGTCTCATCATTGACGTGCGCGGCAACCCGGGCGGTCTCTTGCCGTCGGTCATCACGATGGTCGAAGGGTTCGTCCTGACGGACAAGCCGGTCGTCCAAATCGAGAACGCCAAAGGGGAGCGCGAATCGCAGAGCGGCCGCGCCCGTGAGGCGAAACCGTACGGACTGTTCGTCTTGACGGACGAAGGCTCGGCCTCCGCGTCCGAGATTCTCGCCGGTGCGCTCAAAGAAGGCGCCGATGCGACTGTGATCGGCAACAAGACGTTCGGCAAAGGTGTCGTCCAGACGGCGTTCGACTTAGAGGACGGCAGCAACTTGAAGCTGACGACGAGCAAATGGCTCACACCGGACGGCAATTGGATCAACGAGAAAGGCATCGAGCCGGACATCGAGATCAACCAACCGGATTATTTCAGCGTCAACCGGATCTTAGCCGAGACGGACACGCTCGAGGTCGGCGATTACGGCGATTCGGTCTCGAACCTGCATACCGTCTTAGAGGGCCTTGGCTACGAGCCGGGCGGTCAGCCGGGCTATTACGGTGACACGATGGCCCGCGCCGTCTCCGCTTTCCAAGAAGACAACAACTTGACGGCGAACGGGGTCGTCGATGAGGACACGGCGTCGGCGCTCGAATCGCGTCTACTTGAAGTCATCCAAGACGAGGCGAACGACGCCCAGTTGAACCGCGCGCTCGAAGAAGCTGCAAAATAAGGATTAGGGAAAGGATTGGACACGTGTGGACGTTCTACGAATGAGTGTATCTGTATTGTTGACTTTGATCGGTAGTCCGCTGCTCTGGGTGACGCTCGTCGCCCTCGCTTACATATCCATGACACGCATCAAACGAGAGCGGGCGATGTTTCGGTCGCGCCGGCGCTCGCCGAAGTCGGACTGGCGCCACTTCATTTGGCCGAGTCTGCTCCTCGCCGTGCTCGGCTCGGTCGCGACGATCTTGCTCGAGACGACCGTCAACGTCGAATGGCTCATCACGTTCACCGTCCTGTACGCCCTCGTCGTATTGACGATGCATCCGCGCTTTGGCAGTCCGGCGTTCCCGTTCTTGGTTATGCTCGGTGCGGTCGCGCTTCGAGACGTCGTCTCGTACGGACCGCTCGACCGTGTCGTCGAACGGGTCGCCGAAGTCGACTGGCCGGTGTACGCGCTCGTCTTCGGGATCGTCACGCTCGCCGAGGCGATTCTCTTGCGCTGGAACGGGAACGTCGAGACGTCGCCGACGCTCATCTTGTCCAAACGTGGACAGTTCATCGGCGGCCACGTCGTCAAGCGGCTTTGGTTTTTCCCGCTCGTCGTGTTCCTTCCGCCATCGTTCGGATTCGACGGGCCGGTCCCGGTCATCTTGCCGATTCCGATCGGGGTGAGCCTGTTGTCGACGGGCGCGCTCCCACGGACGTTGCTCGGTCGGTTGAGCCTGTATCGGGGCGTCCTCGCCATCGTCGCGCTCGGCTTGTACGGGGTATCGTACGTGTCTGACGTGCCGTATGCCGGTTACGTCCTGATTGCCCTCTACGTGCTTTATGAGCTCGCCTTGCAGCTCATCAAACGCGAGAACCGCGCGACGACGCCGGTGTTCATCAACGGCAATCGCGGGGCGGTCATCGTCGACACGCTCCCCGGCTCACCGGGCGAGACGATGCAGCTCATCCCGGGCGAGTCGATCTATAAAGTGAACGGTACGGTCATCACAGGCGGGAGCAGCTTCTATGAGGCGCTCCAAATCCATAAACCGTACATCAAGCTCGAAGTGCTCAACTTGAACGGGGACATCCGGTTCGTGCAACGGGCGATGTACGAGACCGACCCGCATGAGCTCGGCATCTTGTTCGTTGGAGAGCCGATGAGCCCACGGCTTCGGTTACGCAAACTATAAATGGTCCATGAAAAAGGGAGCCTCCGCGGAGGCTCCCTTTCGTGTGCTTACGATTCAAGTTTTGACGGTTTGAAGCCCATCGTCGCTTCGACGGCGTGCTGCCAACCTTTGTAGAGATTTTCGCGGTGCGACTCGTCCATGCTCGGTTCGAACTGTTGGTCGAGTTTCCACTGTTGCTTGATTTCCGCTTGGTCTTTCCAGAATCCGACGGCAAGACCGGCGAGGTAGGCGGCCCCGAGTGCCGTCGTCTCGCTCACTTCCGGCCGCTCGACCGGAACGTCCAAGATATCGGCCTGGAACTGCATGAGGAAGTTGTTGTTGACCGCGCCACCATCGACACGGAGCGTTTTCAACTCGATCCCTGAGTCTTGTTCCATCGCCGTCAAGACGTCACGCGTCTGATAGGCGAGCGACTCGAGCGTCGCCCGGACGAAGTGTTCTTTCTCGGTACCGCGCGTGAGGCCGAAGATGGCGCCGCGGACGTCAGAGTTCCAGTACGGGGCACCGAGACCGACGAAAGCAGGGACGACGTAGACGCCATCTGTCGTCTCGACCCGGTTGGCGTACTGTTCCGTATCTTTCGCCGACTTGAGCATCCGGAGACCGTCGCGCAGCCATTGGATGGCCGAACCGGCGACGAAGATCGATCCTTCGAGCGCGTACTCGACTTTCCCGTCGTAGCCCCAGGCGATCGTCGTCAACAGGCCATGGTCCGATTTGACGGCTTCCTCGCCCGTGTTCATGAGCATGAAGCAACCCGTGCCGTACGTGTTTTTCCCTTCCCCTGAATCGAAGCACGCTTGCCCGAACAAGGCGGCCTGTTGGTCACCAGCGGCGCCGGCGATCGGCACTTCGAAGCCGAAGAAGTGGTACGGGATCGTATGGGCGTACACTTCACTCGATGGCTTGACTTCCGGGAGCATCGATTTCGGTACAGTGAGGATGTCGAGGAGCTCGTCATCCCACTTCTGCTCATAGATGTTGTACATGAGCGTACGTGACGCGTTCGAGTAGTCGGTGACGTGGGCGTGGCCGCCGGAAAGTTTCCAGATGAGCCACGTGTCGATCGTCCCGAAGAGGAGCTCGCCATTGTCCGCTTTCTCACGGGCGCCGTCGACGTTGTCGAGGATCCATTTCACTTTCGTCCCTGAGAAGTAGGCGTCGATCAATAGCCCCGTCTTGTCACGGAACAAGTCGGCATGGCCCGCTTCTTTCAGTTCGTCACAAATGCCGGCCGTTTGACGCGATTGCCAGACGACAGCGTTATAGACCGGACGTCCCGTCTCTTTTTCCCACACGACGGCTGTTTCCCGTTGGTTCGTGATCCCGATGGCCGCGATCTCTTTCGGGTCGATGTCGGCCGAACCGAACGCCTCGGCCATGACGGCGAGGACAGAACCCCAGATCTCGTTGGCGTTATGCTCGACCCAGCCTGGCTTCGGGAAGTATTGCTTGAACTCGCGCTGGGCGGTCGTGACGATCTTGCCGTCGTGGTCGAAGATGATGGCGCGTGAGCTTGTCGTGCCTTGGTCAAGTGCTAAGATATAACGTTTTTCTTTATCCATATGAGAGTGCCTCCTTAGAAATTAGAAAGATTATGGGACAAGAATGCCGTAAACCAATGCGGCGATGACCGCCCCGATGATTGGTCCGACGACCGGAATCCATGAATAGCCCCAGTCCGACGTCCCTTTGCCTTTGATTGGAAGAATCGCATGCGCAATCCGCGGCCCGAGGTCACGTGCCGGGTTGATGGCATATCCCGTTGTACCACCAAGTGAGAGACCGATCGAGACAACGAGGAAACCGACGATGAGCGGATTCAAGCCGTCCGTGAACGTGTTGGCCCCGAATGACAAAATTCCGAAGACGAGAACGAACGTACCAATGATTTCCCCGATCAAGTTGAACGGCGTGCTACGAATCCCTGGTGCGGTCGAGAAGGTGGCCAGTTTGGCACCCGGATCGTCGGTCACATCATAGTGCGGTTTGTAGTGCACGAACACGAGGACGGCCCCGATGAACGCCCCGATAAACTGTGCCAAGATGTAGGCTGGCACATCAGCCCAAGGGAATGAGCCTGCTGTCGCGAGCCCGACCGTGACGGCAGGGTTCAAGTGCGCCCCTCCGTAGATTCCGGCTGCGTATACCCCGATCATAACGGCGAAGCCCCAACCGAACGTGATGACGACCCAACCTGCGTTCTCCGCTTTCGAATGACGGAGGACGACGCCGGCGACGACACCGTTACCGAGCAAGATGAGTAGCATTGTACCAATAATTTCGCTGACGAATGCTGACATGTGATACTCCCTTCCTTCCATATTAAATTTGGCTTACCACTTCATTATATGCCCCAAATGTAAGCGTTTCAAAACCGAATATGCAAAAAAAGCCACTTTTCTTATGAAAAGTGGTTTTGATTGACAATACGCCGTTTGAAGTCGAGTCCAATCCCGACAAGAAAAGCGAGCAGGACCGCCAAACTGACGTACGCGAGCGGCGCATAGACGGCGGCACCAAGATCGAGCGCGATTGAGGTGATGACGGCCATATACAACCAGGCGAGTCGGTTAGAGATTTCTTTATCGTGATAGCGATTCGTGAGCGTGGCGCCGAACGGGGCCCCGATGAAAGCGCCGATGACCAACGCGAGCGGTGTCACGTAGTCGAGCGACAGCGATGGGAGATAACCGACGAGTCCGCCGAGCGAGATGAACAGGACGGCAGCCAGGCTCGTCCCGACCCCGCGATGTGTCGAGAAGCCGAGCCAACTGACGAGGAGCGGGACGATGATGAAACCGCCACCGATGCCTAGGAGTGCCGACAACAGCCCGGCCATCATCCCGATGACGAGGGCGGCAAGCAGCGATGATTTTTTCGGCTTCTGCGGTTTAGATGTTTTCTTTAATAGCGTAACGGCAAAATAAGATAGGATAGCCAGATAAAATAGATTGAGCAACCAATCGTACGTCCCCGAGATGGCGAGGACGAGGCGGCTCGACAGTTGTGCCGTCACGGCACCGACGAGTCCGATCGTCACACCCGTCGGCCACGACACGTTGCCGAGCGACGTATGCTTTTTCGCACCTGACAGGCTCGTTCCGACGACGAACAGAAGGGACGTCGCGACGGCCTCGGCCGCCGAGTATCCACTGAAGAGCAGCACCGGGACGATGATGACACCACCGCCGATGCCGAAAAATCCGGACAACGCGCCGACGAGGGCACCGAGCGGGATGAAGAGCAATGACCACATGATGACCAACTCGTTTCTCAGTAGATTCACTTTTCATCATACTGAAAAGCGGGACGGTTTGGGAAGCGTGTCAGAAGCGAATATTTGTTCGTGTATGTGCTATAATCAAGTCAATATGCAAGGAACAGAAAGCGAGGAATATACATGGACAAGATCAACGTTCCGTTCGAATTACAATCGGAATACAGTCCGGCAGGTGACCAGCCGGAGGCGATTCGAGAGCTCGTCGAAGGGGTCAACCGAGGCGACCGTTACCAGACGCTGCTCGGTGCGACGGGTACCGGTAAGACGTTCACCGTGTCGAACGTCATCCAAGAAGTGAAGAAGCCGACGCTCGTCCTAGCCCACAACAAGACGCTCGCCGGCCAACTCTATTCCGAGTTCAAAGAGTTTTTCCCGAACAACGCCGTCGAATATTTCGTCAGCTATTACGATTACTATCAGCCGGAGGCGTACGTGCCTTCGACCGACACGTTCATCGAGAAAGACGCCTCGATCAACGACGAGATCGACAAGCTCCGCCACTCGGCGACGTCGGCCTTGTTCGAGCGGGAAGACGTCATCATCGTCGCCTCGGTATCGTGCATCTACGGTCTCGGTAACCCGGAAGAGTATAACAGTCTCGTCTTGAGCCTCCGGGTCGGGAAAGAGCTCGGACGTGACCAGATGCTCCGCAAGCTGATCGACATTCAATACGAGCGGAACGACATCGATTTCCAGCGCGGCCGGTTCCGTGTGCGCGGAGACGTCGTCGAGATCTTCCCGGCCTCACGCGACGAGCAGTGCTTGCGCGTCGAGTTTTTCGGTGACGAGATCGACCGCATCCGTGAGATGGACCCGCTCACCGGTGAGATCATCGCCGACCGGGAACACGTCTCGATCTTCCCGGCATCCCACTTCGTCACCCGCGACGAGAAGCTGCAAAAAGCGATCGTCAACATCGAGGCCGAGCTTGAAGAGCAGCTCGCGAAGTTCCGGGAGGAAGGAAAACTGCTCGAAGCGCAACGGCTCGAGCAGCGGACGAACTATGACCTCGAGATGATGCGTGAGATGGGCTACTGCTCAGGCATCGAGAACTATTCGCGACACTTGAACTTGACGGAGGCAGGGGCGACGCCATACACGCTCATCGACTACTTCCCGAAAGACTTCTTGCTCGTCGCCGATGAGTCGCACGTGACGCTCCCGCAAGTGCGCGGGATGTACAACGGAGACCAGGCCCGGAAACAAGTGCTCGTCGATCACGGCTTCCGGTTGCCATCGGCGAAAGACAACCGACCGCTCAAATTCGATGAGTTCGAGAAGAAGCTCAGTCAAGCGATCTTCATCTCGGCGACGCCGGGGCCGTATGAGCTCGAACATACACCGCATATGGTCGAACAGATCATCCGGCCGACGGGACTCCTCGACCCGACGATCGAGATCCACCCGATCAAAGGCCAAATCGATTACTTGATGGACCAAATCCGCGAACGCATCAAACGCGACGAGCGCGTCCTCGTGACAACGCTCACGAAGAAGATGGCCGAAGACTTATCGGACTATCTCCGGGAGGCGGGCATCAAGGTCAACTATATGCACTCGGAAATCAAGACGCTCGAGCGGATTGAGATCATCCGTGACCTGCGCCTCGGCAAGTACGACGTCCTCGTCGGCATCAACTTGCTCCGGGAAGGGCTCGATATCCCGGAAGTGAGTCTCGTCACGATCCTCGACGCCGACAAGGAAGGGTTCCTCCGTTCGGACCGTTCGCTCATCCAGACGATCGGCCGGGCGGCGCGGAACTCGAACGGTCACGTCATCTTGTTCGCCGACAAGATGACCGACTCGATGACACGGGCGATCGAAGAGACCGACCGCCGGCGTTCGATCCAACAGGCGTACAACGAAGAACACGGCATCACGCCGCAGACGATCCGGAAAGAAGTGCGCGGCGTCATCCGCGCGACGGTCGATGCCGAGGAAGAAGTGCTCGAGTCGCTCAGCTCGATGAAACCGGCCGAGCGCGAGGCGGCGATCGCCAAACTAGAAGAAGAGATGAAACAAGCGGCCCGCGACCTCCAGTTCGAGCGGGCGGCCGAATTGCGTGACTTAATCTTGGAGTTGAAGGTAGGGAGTTAAATGGCTGAAAAGAAAAATGCGATCGTCATCAAAGGGGCGCGCGTCAACAACTTGAAAAACATCGATATCGAGATCCCGCGGGACCAGCTCGTCGTCTTGACGGGCTTGTCCGGTTCCGGGAAGTCCTCGCTCGCGTTCGACACGATTTACGCCGAAGGGCAGCGTCGTTACGTCGAGAGCCTGTCCGCCTATGCCCGTCAGTTCCTCGGGCAGATGGACAAACCGGACGTCGACACGATCGAGGGTCTCAGTCCGGCCATCTCGATTGACCAGAAGACGACGAGCCGCAACCCGCGCTCGACGGTCGGGACGGTCACCGAGATTTACGATTACTTACGACTCTTGTTCGCCCGCATCGGCAAACCGGTCTGTCCGAACCACGGCATCGAGATCTCGAGCCAGACGATCTCGCAAATGGTCGACCAAGTGATGGAGCTTCCAGAGAAGACGCGTCTGCAGATCTTGGCGCCGATCGTCTCCGGGCGAAAAGGGACGCACGTCAAAGTGTTCGACTCACTCAAGAAAGAAGGGTTCGTCCGTGTCCGCGTCAACGGGGAGACGGTCGAATTGACGGAGGACATCGAACTCGACAAAAACAAGAAACATTCGATCGAAGTCGTCGTCGACCGGCTCGTCGTCCGACCAGACGTCGAAGGGCGTCTCGCCGACTCACTCGAGACGGCGCTCCGCCTTGCAGACGGCCGGGCCATCATCGACAAGATGGACGGGAGCGAGCTGTTGTTCAGCGAGCATCACGCCTGCCCGATTTGCGGCTTCTCGATCGGTGAACTCGAACCGCGCATGTTCTCGTTCAACTCACCGTTCGGCGCTTGTCCGACGTGTGACGGCCTCGGCACGAAACTCGACGTCGACCCGGAACTCGTCATCCCGGACCCGTCGAAGACGTTGAAAGAAGGCGCGGTCGCCGCATGGCAACCGACGAGTTCACAATACTATCCGCAACTGCTCGCCGCGATGTGCAACCACTTCGACATCGACATGGACGTGCCGTTCGAGCGCCTGTCCAAACGCGACCAGGACCTCGTCTTGAAAGGGACGGACGAAGAGTCGTTCTTGTTCCGCTATGAGAACGACTTCGGTCAAGTCCGGACGAACACGATCTTCTTCGAAGGGGTGCTCCGTAACATCGAGCGCCGCTATAAAGAGACGACGTCCGACTATATCCGTGAACAGATGGAGATGTACATGGCGACACACGCCTGTCCGACGTGCAACGGCTATCGTCTGAAAGAAGAGACGCTCGCCGTCAAGATCACGGGGCAACATATCGGGCATGTGACCGAGCTGTCCGTCGTCAACGCCATCAAGCTGTTCGATTCGATCATGAACGAGCTGAGCGAGAAAGACATCGCCATCGCGCGCCTGATCTTGCAAGAGATTTGTGAGCGGCTCAGCTTCCTCAACAACGTCGGGCTCGACTACTTGACGTTGTCACGGGCGGCCGGGACGCTCTCGGGCGGGGAAGCGCAACGGATCCGTCTCGCCACGCAAATCGGTTCACGGCTCACGGGCGTCTTGTACGTCTTGGACGAACCGTCGATCGGGCTCCATCAGCGCGACAACGACCGCTTGATCGCGACGCTCAAGCAGATGCGCGACATCGGCAACACACTCATCGTCGTCGAACATGACGAGGACACGATGATGGAAGCCGACTACTTGATCGACATCGGACCGGGGGCGGGCGAGCATGGAGGCGAAGTCATTGCCGCCGGCACGCCGAAGCAGCTCATGAAAAACCGAAAATCGCTCACCGGTCAATATTTGGCCGGCAAGAAGTTCATCCCGCTCCCGGCGGAACGGAAAGTGCCGGACGAACGGTTCCTCAAAATCTTGAAGGCGGAAGAGAACAACTTGAAAGGGGTCGACGTCTCGATTCCGCTCGGCATGTTCATCGCCGTGACGGGCGTCTCCGGTTCCGGGAAGTCGACGCTCATCAACGAGATTTTGTACAAGTCGCTCGCCCACCATATCAACCGGGCGAAAGCGAAGCCCGGGAAGCATAAGAAGATCGAGGGGCTCGACCAGATTGACAAAGTCATCGACATCGACCAGTCCCCGATCGGACGGACGCCGCGCTCGAACCCGGCGACGTACACGGGCGTGTTCGACGATATCCGTGACGTGTTCGCCACGACGAACGAGGCGAAGATGCGCGGCTATAAGAAAGGCCGCTTCAGTTTCAACGTCAAAGGCGGACGCTGCGAGGCATGCCGCGGGGACGGGATCATCAAGATCGAGATGCACTTCCTCCCTGACGTGTACGTCCCGTGTGAGGTGTGTCACGGGAAACGCTATAACCGTGAGACGCTCGAAGTGAAGTACAAAGGCAAGACGATTGCCGACGTGCTCGACATGACGATCGAGGAAGGACTCGACTTCTTTGACAAAATTCCGAAAATCAAGCGGAAGATCCAGACGATCCATGACGTCGGTCTCGGCTACATGAAACTCGGCCAACCGGCGACCGAACTGTCGGGCGGGGAGGCGCAACGCGTCAAGCTCGCCTCCGAGCTCCATAAACGGTCGACCGGGAAGACGATTTACATTTTGGACGAACCGACGACCGGGCTCCACGTCGACGATATCGCGCGCTTGTTGAAAGTGCTGCAACGTCTCGTCGAGAACGGGGACACGGTGCTCGTCATCGAGCATAACCTCGACGTCATCAAGTCGGCCGACTACTTGATCGACCTCGGCCCTGAAGGCGGGGACGGCGGTGGCACGATCGTCGCGACGGGGACGCCAGAAGAGGTCGCTGAGGTCGCGGCGTCGTATACCGGCAAGTATTTGAAGCCGGTGTTAGAGCGCGATGCGGATCGGGCGAAACCGAAAGCAGGAAAACGGAAGTAAGGTATAGAAATGATGAGAAACGGGAACATGATTGACGTGTAACCAAATCGAAGGGGGAAACGAACGTGAAACAAGAAATGCGTGAACTGATTCTCCAGCAAGTAAAAGACGGCAAGTTGACGATCGAGGAAGGGATGACCCAGCTCGAACGGCTCGAGAAGTTAGAGCCGGAGCGCGTCCAAGCGCTCGAAGAGTATCAAGAGACGGAAAAGGTCGACGCGTACTCGGTCGAGTCGCTGACGACGAAACTGACGTCCGCGGTCGAAGGGCTCGTCACGAAGCTTCGTGACAGCGACTTCTCGTTCAGCTCGAACTTCGGGCCGGAAGTGACGTACTCGAAATCGTTCCCGTTCACCGGGAAAGACATCTCGCTCGACTTGTTCAACGCCTCGGCGACGATCGTCTCGTCGGACAACGAGGAGTGCGAACTGATCGTCACGGGCCGCCCGCTCCGGCAACAGGATGCGGACAAGGCGCTCGAACAGCTCCAATCGGCGGTGAAGCATTCCGTCATCGGTGACCGCCTCGTCGTATCGCTCCGAGACAAGCTCGTCCGCGCACACGTCGAACTGTATGTCCCGCATCATCATTTCGACCATCTTCACGTCCAGACGCTCAACGGGGAAGTCCGTGCCGACGGGCTCGACGTCGAGAGCGTCCGCGTCCAGACGGCGAACGGCCGCGTCGTGCTCCATGACGTGCATGCGTCGGAACTGTTGCTCAACACGGGCAACGGCACGGTCGAGGTCGACGGTGTCGAGACGGAACTCGTCCACGTCCGGACCGGAAACGGTGCGGTCATCGTGAGCGGGAAGTATGACAAGGCGTCGCTCAAAACCGGGAACGGCAACATCCGGGCCGAGCTCGCGACGGCACGTGCGGCCAAGCTCGAACTCGCTTCGCTCGCCGGTAACGTCCGTCTCGTCTTGCCGCACGGTGTCGAGGTCGAAGGGGAGCTCGAGACGAACTTCGGTGGACTCCACTGCAACTTGGACGAACTCGAGATCGTCCGCGACCGGAAAGACGTCGCTCAGCGCCGTCTCGAATTCGTATCAGGCCGCGGGCAGACGCCGCGCATCGAAGTCGAGGCCGGCACACGTACCGGCACAATCGACCTCGAGCACGGTTCACAGCACCCGCCGTCGACGTTCCTCGAGGAAGACAAGCACGAACCGGTTGACCCGGTCGATCCGGTCAATCCCGGCGACTTGAACAACCCGTTCCATCAGAAGTGACGACCGACCCGAAGACAAATGAATTGTTCGGTCGTATGTCGAACGAACGATAAAAAGAACGCCCGAAGGCATCGTGCCTTCGGGCGTTCTTTCGTCACAGGTTCATTTCATACTCCATCTGTTCCCAATCCATCATCGGGGCATCATACAACGTGAACGAGCCGATGATCAACAAGATGATCAAGATCGGTCCGGCGATGAGCAAGAAGATCCCGAGGTTCCGCATCTTCTTCGACCGGTTCCAGTAGAAGATGATGGCGACGATCATCGACAGGAGCGAGCCCGACAAGAAGACGCCGACGATGTTCAAGATGAACAACAAGAGCACGGTTTCGTTTTTCGTCGTGGTATATTCGCGCCACATATCGATGAGCGACTTGATCAAATAGACGAGCGCCGCGATCCCGACGATAAAAATAAAGACGATGGCAATCAAAAATAGTGAGTTCATGCGTTTTTCACCTCCTCATATGGTCTATACCCGTTCTACGAAATGTTGGCCGATTAGTTTCATTTCTTTTTTCTGACACGCCGCGACTCACTTTCGCTGACACGAACGCGTGAGAGCTATGATACAATAATGAGCGTGAAAGGGGCAGATACTCATGCAAAATATCGTACGCACGGCTCAACTTGTTGAGCGCTTCAAACTTCAAGTCATTTCCGGTGAAGAAGGACTCCATCGTCCGATCGCCACACCAGACCTCAGTCGTCCAGGACTCGTCCTCGCCGGCTACTATACCCACTATGCGAAAAATCGCCTGCAAGTGCTCGGGAAGACGGAGCTCACGTTCTACGCGAGCCTGTCTGAAGAGAGCCGGCGCGAGCGGGCGAAGATCTTGTGCACGGAATCGACACCGGGCATCCTCATCACCCGCGGTTTCGATATCCCGAAAGAGATCGAAGAAGAGGCTGAGACGGCGAACGTGCCGCTCATGCGCACGAACGCGGTGACGACGTCGATCGAGTCGCAGATCACGAACTTCCTCGAGATGGAACTCGCACCGATGACGGCGATGCACGGCGTGCTCGTCGACATTTATGGCGTCGGCGTCCTCATCAAAGGGCAGAGCGGCGTCGGGAAATCCGAGACCGCGCTCGAACTCGTCAAGCGGGGGCACCGCCTCGTCGCCGACGATTCGGTCGAGATCCGTCAGACGGGCGACCAATTGCTCGTCGGGTCGGCACCGAAACTGATCCGTCACTTGCTCGAGATTCGCGGGATCGGCATCATCGATGTCATGACGCTGTTCGGGGCCGGAGCCGTCCGGTCACATAAGAAGATCAGCTTGATCATCAACCTTGAGAACTGGGATGCGGGCAAAGTGTATGACCGCGTCGGGCTCGACCACAACACGATGAAAATCATCGACAGCGAAGTGCCGCTCCTCACGATCCCGGTCCGCCCGGGACGTAACTTGGCCGTCATCGTCGAAGTCGCGGCGATGAACTACCGCCTGCAAAACATGGGCATCAATACCGCGGAAGAGTTCGCCGAACGTCTCGCGAACGCAATCCACGATAACGAAGGGGACATGGAATAATGGTGAAACCGACGTTTGACCGTGTAGCGTTCGAGATCGGGTCGCTCCCGATTTACTGGTACGGAATGATCATCGCCTTCGGGGCGATGCTCGGACTCGTGCTCGCCTTGTTCGAGGCGAAACGCATCAACTATGATTCGGAGCGGCTCGTCGACGTCGTCATCTGGTCGATCCCGATCAGTATCGTCTTCGCCCGTCTCTACTATGTCGTCTTCCAATGGGACTACTACAGCCAAAACCTCGGACAGATCATCGATATCCGCCAAGGCGGGATCGCGATTCACGGTGCCATCTTCGGGGCGCTGCTCGTCGTCGTCATCTACAGCATGCGCAAGTCGATGTCGTTTTGGAAAGTGACGGACATTTTGGCGCCATCGCTCCTGCTCGGACAAGCCGTCGGGCGCTGGGGCAACTTCATGAACCAAGAAGCGCATGGGGCCGAGACGACGAGTCGTTTCTTGAAAGAGACGTTGTTCCTACCGGATTGGATCGTCAACCAGATGTATATCGACGGGGCATACTACTTGCCGACGTTCTTGTTCGAGAGCGTCTGGAACATCATCGGTGTCATCTTGCTCGTCGTCTGGCGCATGGTCGGCAACCCGCCGCGCGGCTACATCTTCTTGTCGTACCTCGTCTGGTACTCGATCGGCCGCTTCTACATTGAAGGACTCCGCACCGACAGCCTCATGGCCGGTGACCTGCGGACGGCCCAACTCGTCTCGATCGCGATGATCATCTTCGGGATCGTCATGATGGTCGTGCGCCGCCATGCGAAACGTTACAATGACCCTTCAGAGAAAGGACTGTTTGATTGATGGATACGTTGTTATTTGATTTGGACGGAACGTTGCTCGACACGAATCCGCTCATCCTCGCGAGCTTCCGTCACACACTCAGCTACTACTTCCCGGAACAGACGTATCGGGATGAAGACTTGTACCCGTTCATCGGGCCGACGCTCGAGAAGTCGTTCCGCGAATTGAACGAGCCGGAGTGGAAAGAGATGCAGGCGTTTTACCGCAGCTTCAACATCGCGATGCACGACGCGCTCGTCGCCGAGTATCCAGGTGTGATCGACGGGTTGCACCGTCTGCACGCGAAAGGGTACAAGCTCGGCGTCGTCACGTCGAAAGGGCGCCCGGTCGTCGAGCACGGTTTGCGCTTGTTCAACATCGACCACTTGTTCGGCGTCGTCGTGACAGCCGATGACGTCGAGAACGAGAAGCCGCACGCCGAGCCGGTCGAGCAAGCGCTCCGGGCGCTCGGTTCGACAGCGGACCGGGCCGTCATGGTCGGGGACAACGACACGGACATCTTCAGCGGCAAGAACGCCGGCACGAAGACGGTCGCCGTCGGTTGGGCGCTCAAAGGCCGCGCGTTCCTCGAGTCGCTCGAGCCGGACGTCATCATCGAGTCGATGGAACACTTCGAGGCGTGGCTCGACGAGGTCACGGTCCATGCGTAAGACGGAGCGATTCCGTCTCGATGGGCCGAACCCGCTCTGGCAGATGTACCGGACGATCCGGTTCCTCCGTGTGTTCAAAAACACGACGGTCGTGCTCGTCGGTCGGTTCTTTCCGTCGGTGAAAGCGAAACGCTGGCTGTACCGGACGTTCCTCGGCATGCGCATCGGTCCGTATAGCGCGCTCGCCCTCATGGTGACGCCGGACGTCATGTTTCCGGAACGTATCTCGATCGGCCGCAACACAGTCGTCGGCTTCAACACGACGATCCTTTGCCACGAATATCTCGTCGATGAGTATCGGATTGGGGACGTCTCGATCGGGGACGACGTGTTGATCGGGGCGAACGTGACGATTTTGCCGGGTGTCACAATCGGGGATCGGGCCGTCGTTGGTGCCGGTGCCGTCGTCCACCGCGACGTCTTGCCGGGTGAACACGTCATCGGTGCCAAACTGCAGACCGTTGACACGAAATAGACACAATTTAGCACGAAATCATTTTACCGTCGTGACAGATGTCACGGCTGGAAAATACTTGAGCGGTATCACATTTTAAACAAGTGATGCCGTTTTTTTGTGTCTTCATGCGCCTTGAGCGTGGATGCATGTTTTTGCTGAAAAGCATTTATAAGACCCTATAAAATATATTCATTATAGAAGGAATATAGTCCCGATTTTTTTTAAGTTTTTCAGTTGCTCTCGCGGATTGAGTGCGGTATTCTTAACCCTGCAACTAAAAAATGATTAAGAACTGATGTGGGGGATTTAGAATATGGAAGCGAACTATGAAGCACTAATGACGCTACCCGAACCAGAATCTCCGCTCGCTGCGGAGCTCCACTACTATAGAGGTCGTCGTGCGTTACGAGAAGGTCGCCTAGATGAAGCGACTTTTTTCATGGCTGAAGCTACGACAGCCGCAGCGCATCGCGTCGACTATCATAAACAGTACGCTGAACTGTTATTTGAAGTAGGAGAGGTCTACCACGCCAACGACGTGTGGAAACGGGTGCTTGAACTCGATGATACGGCGACAGAGGCACTTTACCACCTCGCGAGCAACTGCGCCTACATCTCTCAATATGAAGAAGCGGCGACGTACGCGAGCCGTTACCTCGAGCAAGAAGCACACGGTCCGTACGCAGAGTCGGTCCAGTCGTTGCTCGAATTGATCGAACTCGAAAAAGAGCTCGAGGACGAGGAAGAAGACGAGTTGATCACGTGGCACACCGAGGCGCAACGTCAAATCGACAAAGGCCGGCTCTTCGCCGCCAAGTCGACGCTCGAACGGTTGATCGACCGCTACCCGGCATTTTGGCCGGCGTATAACAACTTGGCCATCGTCCACTTTTATCTCGGAAACGATGAGACGGCGTTCGAGACACTCGAATACGTGCTCGATGAGAACCCGGGCAACTTGCATGCGATCTTGAACACGATCATGTTGCTCCACGAGGCCGGACAATCGGTCGCGGCGCTTCATCTGTCGGCACCGCTCACACGCGTCCGTCCGCTCCAATTCGAGATGCGCTATAAACTCGCGACGACGCTCGCACTCGTCGGGCATTACAATCACGCCTACGAAGAACTCCGTCTCTTGCAAGAGCGGGGCTTCCGTGGGGATTCACTGTTTGGGCATTGGCTCAGCGTCTCCGCCTACAAGACCGGACGTCTTGAAGAAGCGGCGACCTATTTGAATGGTGAGCAATCGAAGCAAATCGAGGACAAGCAGTCGTTCGATATCCGAGACAACCTGGAGTTCCGCTCGGCGCTCGTCCAAGGCTTGCGTCAAGAAGATGATTTGGCGCGCATCGAGATCATCCGGATCATCTCGAAGCTTGAAGACGACGAGGCGTTCGAGGCGCTCGCGCTCACGAACACGGTCACAGACGACGAGACGGTCATCGCCTTCGCGAAGAAGTGCCAGGCCGTCATCTGTGCCGTGCCGTTTAAAGGCGACGTGCGGATCGAGCGGGCGTACGAGGCGCTCATCTTGGCCGAACGCCACGTCCCGGAAGCAGAGCAGATGAGCCTAGAAGGTGACTTCTATGAGCGGTTCTCACGCTTGTTGCTCACTGGTTATTCGTTCGATGACGTCACGGCATCGGCCGCGGCGCTCGTCTGGATGTTTTATGCGAAACGGGACGCGCTCGTCCTCTCCGACTGTGCCGACGCGTTCGGGATCACGGTCGACACGTTGACGGACACGATCCGCTCGTACAAGCAACAACTCGAACGAGCATAAAGATAGACGATACCTCCCTAGGTTTCATATACTGAAGTCAATCAATTTCATGCAGAGGTGGAATCCTAATGACAGAAGAAAAAATCTATGACGTCATCATCATCGGGGCCGGCCCAGCCGGTATGACGGCGGCGCTTTACGCGTCACGTGCCAACTTGTCGACACTCATGATCGAACGAGGCATCCCAGGTGGCCAGATGGCGAACACGGAAGATATCGAAAACTATCCAGGTTACGACAGCATCCTCGGACCGGACCTGTCGCAGAAGATGTTCGACCACTCGAAAGCGTTCGGCGCGGAATATGCGTACGGCGACGTCCAGAGCATATCGGACGAACAAGAGTATAAAATCGTCCACGCCCATAACCGTGACTACAAAGCACGGGCGATCATTCTCGCTTCAGGCGCCCAGTATAAGAAAATCGGCGTCCCGGGTGAAGAAGAACTCGGCGGCCGCGGTGTCTCGTACTGTGCGGTCTGTGACGGGGCGTTCTTCAAAGGAAAAGACTTGTTCGTCATCGGCGGCGGCGACTCGGCCGTCGAAGAAGGTGTGTTCTTGACACGCTTCGCGAACAAAGTGACGATCGTCCACCGTCGCGACGAGCTGCGCGCCCAAAAAATCTTGCAAAAACGGGCGTTCGATAACCCGAAAATCGACTTCATCTGGAACCATACGCTCCAAGAGATCACAGAAGTCGACGGCAAGGTCGGCGGGGCCCGTCTCGTCAGCACGATCGACGGCACGGAGTCGGAGCATGCGATTGACGGTGTGTTCATCTACATCGGCATGAACCCGATCACCGGTTTCGTCAAAGACCTCGGCATCACGAACGAGCAAGGCTATATCGTCACGAACGAAGCGATGGAGACGAAGATCCCTGGGATTTTCGCGGCCGGCGACGTTCGCGACAAGACGCTCCGCCAAGTCGTCACCGCGACGAACGACGGATCGATCGCCGCGCAAAACGCGCAACATTATATCGAGGGACTCCTCGAGGCGTTGCACGAACAAAACGCGTGATTTACGGAGAAGGCATTGCGGGCGACCGCAATCCCTTCTCTTTTTTTCGAGCGTTCGCTATACTATAGAATGAAGAGAGCTACACACACGGCTCGGTTGTCAAAATAAGGGGGCGTCAGCGATATGGAAGACTTTAAAGGATTAGAAGAATTGATCATCATCAGCGGGATGAGCGGGGCCGGGAAATCGGTCGCGATGAATAGCTTTGAGGACCTCGGCTATTTTTGCGTCGATAACTTGCCGCCGGTCTTGTTGCCGCAATTGATCGATGTCATCAGCTCGGTCCGTCCGAAGATCGCGGTCGCCATCGACACGCGAACACGGGACTTCATCGACAGTCTGTTCATCGTCATCGATGATTTGGAACAAAAGAGCGTGCACCCGCATCTGCTTTATCTCGACACACGCGACGAAGTGCTCGTAAGGCGTTATAAAGAGACGCGCCGGTCGCATCCGCTCGCACCGGAAGACGCGCCGCTCGTCGGCATCCAGATGGAGCGTGAACTGCTCGAAGGGTTCCGCGACCGGGCGCACACGCTGTACGACACGAGCGATTTGAAACCGCAAATGCTCAAAGACCGCATCTTGCTGCAGTTCAATGAAGAGCGCATCCCGTTCACGGTCAACTTCATGTCGTTCGGCTTCAAGCACGGCGTACCGCTCGACATCGACCTGTTGTTCGACGTCCGCTTCATCACGAACCCGTTCTACATCCCGGAGCTCCGTCCGCTCACGGGTCAGACGAGCGAAGTGCAGGAATACGTCATGTCGCATCCCGAGGCGCGGGCGTTCTATAAGAAGTTGATCGACATGCTCGAATTCTTGTTGCCGCAGTACAAACGGGAAGGGAAGACGCAAGTCGTCGTCGCCTTCGGTTGTACGGGCGGGAAACATCGGTCGATCACGTTCGCCGAAAAAGTGTCGGAACATTTCGCGGAGCGCTACAACGTCAAGACCGTCCATCGCGACCTTGCGCACGCGACGAAGGAGAAATAAGATGAGACGCGATCGAAAAGTCGTCGCCATCGGGGGCGGTACCGGATTATCGACACTCGTCCGTGGATTGAAGCACTATCCGCTCGACATCACGGCCATCGTCACGGTCGGAGATGACGGTGGGAGCTCGGGACGGCTCCGCGACGAGTTCCACATGTTGCCGCCAGGGGACATCCGCAACGTCATTCTCGCTTTATCCGAGGTCGAGCCGCTCATGGACAAGATTTTGCAGTATCGGTTCGACAGCGGATACGGGCTCGAAGGGCATTCGCTCGGCAACCTCATGTTGACGGCGGCGACGCATATTTGTGAAGGATCGTTCGTCAAAGCTATCGACGTCTTGTCGCAGCTGTTGAACGCCCAAGGCCGGGTGCTGCCGGTGACGGAGACGCTCATGACGCTCGCGGCCGAGTTCGAGGACGGGACGATCGTCAAAGGCGAATCGAAGATCCCGCTCGTCGAGAAGCCGATCAAACGGTTGTTCTTGCTCGAGGACGGCATCAAGCCGGCCCCGGGCGTCGTCGAGGCGATCCAAGAAGCCGACGTCATCGTGCTCGGACCGGGTAGCCTCTACACGAGTATCATCCCGAACTTGTTGATCCCGGAAGTGCGGGAAGCGATCGTCGACGCCGGCGTGCCCGTCGTCTATATATGCAACGTCATGACCCAGCCAGGTGAGACGAAAGGGTATGATGCGATGAAGCACTTGAAGGCGGTCGAGGCATACCTCGGCAAGGCGACGATCGATACGATCGTCGTCAACAATGAGCCGATCGAGGACGGGTATTTAGAACGGTACCTCGAGGACGGTTCGGAAGAAGTCCGGTTCGACCGGAAGAAGCTCCGCAACCACGGCACGAACGTCTTGGCCGGAGATATCGTCGACTATAACCGCGATTACATCCGTCACGACTCGGACGCGATTGCCGGGCTCGTCATGCAACGCGTCCTACGGATCAAGAAACCACGCTCGTTCCAGGAGCTTGAATTGAAATAGAATGAGAGACAGAGAAAGGAGGGGAACGCGATGAGCTTTGCCTCAGACGTCAAGAAAGAACTGACACAATTCGAGGTGACCGACCCCGAGGCGAAGGCGGAACTGTCCGCCCTCGTCCGGATGAACGGCGTCATCTCGCTCGCACTCGGGCGCGGGATGACACTCGACGTCTCGACGGAGAACGCGGCCATCGCCCGTCGGATTTACTCCCTCATGAAACGTCTGTACGACCACCATCTCGACTTGTTCGTCCGGAAAAAAATGCGGTTGAAGAAAAATAACGTCTACATCGTCCGCGTCTCGCAACACGCCGAGACGATGCTGCGTGACCTTGAAATCCTCGGGGAGAACTACGAGATGATCCGGACGCTCAACTCGGACATGACACGCGAGGAGAACTTGGCCCGTGCTTACTTGCGCGGTGCTTTCCTTGCCGGCGGGTCGATTAATCACCCGAAGACGTCGTCGTATCACCTCGAGGTGTACAGCCTGTATGAGAACCATAACCAGGCGCTCCGTGACCTCGCGAATCGCTTCGGCTTGAACGCGAAGACGCTCGAACGGAAGAAAGGGCACATCCTCTACATCAAAGAGAGCGAGAAGATCTCGGACTTTTTGAAGCTCGTCGGGGCGACGCGCGGCATGCTCGACTTCGAGGATGCGCGCATCATCAAAGACATGCGCAACTCGGTGAACCGGCTCGTCAACTGTGAGACGGCCAACTTGAACAAGACGGTCGGGGCGGCACTCCGCCAAGTCGAGAACATCAAGTATCTCGAACGGACGGTCGGCCTCGAAGTGTTGCCGGTGAAACTGCGCGAGATCGCCGAGCTGCGCGTCACGCATCAAGACGTGTCGTTGCAGGAACTTGGCGAAATGCTCGAGACGGGACCGATCTCGAAGTCGGGGATCAACCACCGGCTCCGGAAGATCGACCAGATCGCCGAGAAAGTACGGAACGGCGATGAGATCAGCTCTTCGTGACGCCGGTTGCGTCAAAACCATTCTTCCTATATAATTAGCAATTGTGTATAGGATTTTGAAAAGCGAACTAAAGGAGCTTTATGATTATGGCGAATGATAAGAAACGACTTTCGCTCACGATCGACGCTGAGCTAGACCGCGTCATCACTGAGCGTGCAAAAGAAATCGGGATTCCAAAAAGCGCACTCGTGACGTTTGCGACGAGCCTCTTCCTCAACCAATTGCGGGCCGAGGAGATGCTTTCGGGCAACACGAACGCGATCTATCAAGTCATCCGTAAGGATTATGAGTTGCTCACAAGTGTCCGCAACTTAGATAACTGAGAGAAAGGCTGACTGCGGTCAGCCTTTTTTGGTTGCATCCACCCCGGAAATTTGGAATAGTGGAGATATTGAATTGATTGGAGGGCAATCTTATGGGACAAGCGAGCCAACTGCTGCTCATTTTAATGTTACAACTACTGTTCGTTCCGGTGCTCACGCTCCGCACGATTATGCTCGTTAAAGGGAAAACGGTCATTGCGGCGATGTTCGGGACGCTCGAGACGCTCATCTACATCTTCGCGCTCGGGATCGTGTTCCAAGATTTGACGACGCTCGGGATGCTCGTCTACGCGCTCGGGTTTGGACTCGGGATTCTCGTCGGCGGATTCGTCGAACGGAAACTGGCCATCGGCTACAACATGATCCAAGTGCACACGCAAGAGCTCCCGGCCGAGCTCATCCAAAAGATGCGTGACAGCGGCTACGGTGTGACCCACTATCAAGGCCAAGGCCGTGACGGGGTCCGCTATCGACTGGACGTCTTGGCGGCACGGACGCGGATGAAAGAATTGCGCGAACTCGTCGAACATTACGAGCCGAAAGCGTTTCTCGTCGCGTTCGACCCGGTTGACTTTAAAGGCGGTTATATGTTGAAAGGGCTACGGCGTCCGAAATGACGGGAGAGACTCACGAAAAGTGGGTCTTTTTTTGTTGGAACGGGAATAGAGAGGCAAAGGAGTGGAACGAATGAAACGAAAAACGATGTGGTTTTGGGTGATCGTGTTGCTGCTCGTCGGGGGAATTGTGTACGGTCTGTCGTTTTGGCAGACGTCTTCCGGCGTCAAACCGCCGCTTCCGACCGTGACAGTTGGGTCGGTGACGGCCGAAGTGAAACAGTCGACGTATTGTTGGTCGAACGGGGACGAGGCCGTCTGTGAAGACCACGCCTTGCCGGAGGCGGACGACTTGCAACTCGTCACGGTCGAACCGGGTGCTGCAATCGACGTCACGTTCCATGAGACACCGAAACAGGAGACGTTCCATCGAATCATTGACGGGGAGCTCGTCGCTTCTGAACAAGTGGTTCCGATGGAGCCAGGTACTTATTTGTTCGAGACCGGCGGGGAGTGGCAGCACGGTGACAGCCGTTACGTGTTCGGCGTCACTGTCCGAGAGTAACGAAAAACCCCTTCTCGAGAGAGAAGGGGTCGTGGATTAGCGTGTCATGACTTTGTCGATGAGACCGTAGTCTTTCGCTTGGTCGGCTGACATGAAGTAGTCGCGCTCTGTGTCGCGCTCGATGACTTCAAGCGGCTGGCCCGTGTTGTCGGCCATGATTTGGTTCAACTTCTCACGCATCTTGATGATCCGTTCCGCATGGATTTTAATGTCCGATGCTTGACCTTGCGTGCCGCCGAGCGGTTGGTGAATCATGATCTCCGCGTTCGGCAATGCGAAGCGTTTCCCTTTTTCACCGGCTTGGAGCAAGAAGGCGCCCATCGATGCGGCCATTCCGATACAAATCGTCGACACGTTTGGCTTGATGAAGTTCATCGTGTCATAAATCGCCATTCCGGAAGTGATCGAACCACCTGGGCTGTTGATGTAAAGTGAGATGTCCTTGTCCGGATCCTCAGCTGCGAGGAAGAGGAGCTGGGCAACGATCGAGTTGGCGACGTTGTCGTCAATCGCACTCCCGAGAAGGATGATACGGTCTTTGAGCAAGCGTGAGTAAATATCGTACGCGCGTTCCCCGCGACCTGTTTGTTCGATAACTGTTGGAATTAACATTGAATCTGCCTCCTTTTATGTAGGTTGTAAACATATCATACCGCTATAGTCAATGTTGGTCAAACGATAGTCATCGTTTTTCACCTATTCCACCATTCCCGGTTTCTAAAACGAAAAAAGAGGCCAGGCGATTGCCTGACCTCTTACATATGATACACCCGGAGAGATTCGAACTCCCGACACCTGGCACCGGAAACCAGTGCTCTATCCCCTGAGCTACGGGTGCATGTTCTCTGACACGATTTATTATACATTTGTTTTTTTAAAAAAGCAATCCTGTTGTCGTCACTTTTTTTCAGCGTCGTTCGGGCGGTTCGGCTACAATGAAAGCGAGAGGGGGAAGACCGATGCAACGGCA
The DNA here is from genome assembly GCF_000702585.1 of Exiguobacterium aurantiacum DSM 6208. Classification (GTDB taxonomy): domain Bacteria; phylum Bacillota; class Bacilli; order Exiguobacteriales; family Exiguobacteriaceae; genus Exiguobacterium; species Exiguobacterium aurantiacum. Next base: position 1,326,914 of record NZ_JNIQ01000001.1, read on the forward strand.
AGAACAGCAACAAGTACAACGGCAGCAACTGACGCAAGACATGTTGCGGCGGTTGCCGATTTTAGAAGCGGACCGGGCCGCGCTCGTCTTTCAGCTTGCCCGCTTGTCGGCACGCAACGAGAAGGTCGCAGCAGGGAGCGGTACAATCGATTGGGTCGCTGAGGCCGGGGCAGGTTTCGAAGCAAGGCTGTTCGCCCAGATTGAAGAAGGGAGCGGATCGGAAGCGGAGAAGCGACTGCAACGGCAACTCGTCATCGCCCTTGACCATCGAGGCTTGCTGCCGGAAACGGATGCGGTGCTCGCGACCCGTCTCGGCGTCGAAACGATCGATATCGAGTCGGCGCGCCGGGCGCTCTTGTTTCTTGAACCGACAGGGGTAGGGGCGAAAGATGAGCATGATTGCCAATACCGCCACGCGATCGAGCAGGACGATCCGCTCGTGTTGGACGTGTTCGAGGCCATCGAGGCAGGCGTCACCGACGTTCCGAACCGACTCGGCATCACGCCGGCAGAGTTTGACCGCGTCACTCGGGTCATCGCCACGTTGCCGAAAGCGCCGGTATTATATGAAGAAACTGAGCAGATTTTTCCGGAGCTCGAAGTCGTCTATAAGGACGGGGAGTTGACCGCGACGTGGTTCAGCCCGATGCTCGACAGCACAACGGAGATGGATTACGAGTCGAAATGGTGGCATGACACGCTCACGATGCGTGCGGAGACGCTCCGGGCGATTTGGGACGTCATCGCCGAGCGACAAATGGACTGGTTGAAAGGGGAACTCACCTTACATCCGCTCACTCGGAAAGAAGTCGCGGAACAAATCGGGAAGCACGAGTCGACGGTCGGCCGGGCGATTCAACGGAAGTATGCGTTGACCGAAGGCGGGATGATGGCGTGGCGCGACTTTTTCGTCCGGGCGACAGAGCGAGGGCAGTCGCCGTTCATGATCAAGCGGGCGATCGCCGAACTGATTCAGCAAGAGACGGCGCCGCTTAGCGACAAGGCGCTCACCGAAGAACTTGCCCGGCTCGATTACCATGTGACGAGACGAACGGTGGCGAATTATCGGGAAGCGCTCGGTTTCGGCAACTCGAGGGAGCGGGAACGGCAACTATGGAAGGAGGGCAATCAATGAAACTGACACTTTACCGGCGGGACAACTGCTCACTTTGCGAAGAGGCGCTCGTCATGCTCGAATGGCTGAAAGAAGACTATCCGTTCGAGCTCGAACAAATCGACATTAGTGAGGATGAACGACTAGAGGCGAAGTACATGTTTGAAATCCCGGTCGTCGTACACGAAAACACCGTCATTAGTCAAGGGCGATATGATGACAGCAAAGTTGAAGATTTTGTTAAGTATACGCTTACATCGAAAAAAAACGTTTAGAGGGGTTGCAAGACGGAAAAGTGATTGATAAGATGAACTCGTAGCGGTGGGACGTAAAAATAAAAGTGGGACAAAAAATGTCCACACTTGAGGTCGAGGGGGAATGAGGCATGATCCAGCAACTGATTCACGTTCAGAAGCAAATCGTCCCAGACCTGCTCGACACGCTCCGACATCGTTACGACATCTTACATTATGTCCGTTTGATGCAGCCGATCGGCCGCAGGACATTAGCCACGAGCCTCGGGCTGACGGAACGCATCTTAAGGCGAGAGGTCGACTTCTTGAAAGACCAAGGTCTGCTTGCAGTCGCCACTCAAGGTATTTCCCTTACAGAATCGGGCCGAAACGTTCTCCGGGACTTGCATGAGGTCATGGGAGAGATCCTAGGGATTTCAGAAGTCGCACGAGAACTCGAGCAAAAGCTCGGCGTTCGCCAAGTCGTCATCGTACCGGGAGACTCGGACGAGACGTTCTGGGTACAGCGGGATATCGGACGGGCCGCCGTCACGCAGTTAAAAGCGAGACTGGCACCGGACGACAATATCATCGCGGTCACAGGCGGGACGACGATGGCATCTGTCGCGGCGATGATGTCGCCCGACAAGAAAGAACGGCCGATGCATTTCGTGCCGGCACGCGGCGGCCTCGGAGAGACGCTTGAACTTCAAGCGAACACCGTCTGCTCTCGCATGGCGGACCGGGCACACGCCGACTATCATTTACTCCACATTCCGGACGAGGTTTCGCAAGAGACGTTCGAGCGGATGGTGGAGGAACCTAGCATAAAAAATGTCCTGGAAATGATTAGAGCGGCGCGAATAGTGGTACATGGAATTGGTGAGGCGGAAACGATGGCAAAACGTCGTCACGCCACGCCGGAGCATTTGCGGATGATCGAACGGCACGACGCCGTCGCCGAAGCGTTCGGATATTATTTCAACGCGGAAGGTGAAATCGTTCATCGGGTCAAGACAGTCGGCATTCAATTAGAAGAGCTCGACAATATGGACACCGTCATCGCGGTCGCTGGAGGAAAGTCAAAGGCACAGGCGATTGCCGCTTATGCGAAACACACGCCGAACATCATCCTCGTCACAGACGAAGGTGCGGCAACAGAATTATTAACTTGTTATTAAAGAGTTGACCCCCGTTGGCTCTTCAATAAATAGCTTCTACCCTAAGGAGGAAATTAACTATGGCAGTAAAAGTTGGTATTAACGGATTTGGACGTATCGGACGCTTGGCATTCCGCGAGATCATCAAGAACGAAGGAGTCGAAGTTGTTGCAATCAACGACTTGACTGACACGAAGATGCTTGCTCACCTTCTCAAGTATGACACGACACAAGGTCGTTTCGATGGAGACGTTGAAGTACACGACGATCATTTCCTCGTAAACGGCGAGAAAGTCGTTACACTTGCTAACCGCAACCCAGAAGAACTTCCATGGGGCGAGCTCGGTGTCGACATCGTTCTCGAATGTACTGGATTCTTCACAGACAAAGAAAAAGCGGAGCTTCACTTGAAAGCTGGCGCGAAAAAAGTTGTCATCTCGGCTCCAGCTACAGGTGACATGAAGACTGTCGTCTTCAACACGAACCACGACATCCTCGACGGTACAGAGACAGTGATCTCAGGTGCTTCATGTACGACAAACTGCTTGGCGCCAATGGCGAAAGTTCTCCAAGACCAGTTCGGAATCGTTGAAGGTCTCATGACGACAATCCACGCTTACACTGGCGACCAAAACACGCTTGACGCTCCACACCCGAAAGGTGACTTCCGTCGTGCACGTGCGGCAGCAGCGAACATCGTACCGAACACAACTGGTGCGGCTAAAGCGATCGGTCTCGTTATCCCAGAACTTCAAGGTAAACTTGACGGTGCGGCACAACGTGTACCAGTTGCAACAGGTTCACTCACAGAGCTCGTAACAGTTCTTGAGAAAACAGTTTCTGTTGACGAAATCAACGCAGCGATGAAAGCAGCAGCTAACGAATCATACGGCTACACAGAAGACGAAATCGTATCTTCTGACATCGTCGGCATCACGTACGGTTCACTCTTCGACGCGACACAAACGAAAGTCATGACAGTTGGCGACAAGCAACTCGTTAAGACAGTTGCATGGTACGACAACGAAATGTCTTACACTGCACAATTGGTTCGCACACTCAAGCACTTCGCTGAAATCGCGAAGTAAGTTCGTGAACTAAATAGAACCAAATAGGAGCGGAAACAAGAGATTGTTCTCCGCTCTATTTATGAAATTGAAATGCACGACACATGGAGGCGAAGGTTATGAACAAAAAGTCTATTCGTGACATCGATGTAAAAGGGAAACGCGTCTTCTGCCGCGTTGACTTCAACGTTCCACTCAAAGATGGCGTCATCCAAGACGAGACGCGCATCCAAGCAGCTCTCCCGACGATCAAACACTTGATCGACGGCGGCGCGAAAGTCATCTTGGCGAGCCACCTCGGCCGTCCAAAAGGCGAGAAGAACCCTGAGTTCTCACTCGCACCGGTCGCAGAACGTCTCGGGGAACTTCTCGGTAAAGACGTACCACTCGTCGAAGAGGCTTACGGTCCGGTCGCGGAAGAAGCAGTAGCGAAACTTTCTGAAGGCGACGTCGTCGTGCTTGAGAACGTTCGTTTCTACCCAGGTGAGACGAAAAACGATCCGGAACTCGCAAAAGGTTTCGCGGCGCTTGCTGACGTCTTCGTCAACGACGCGTTCGGTGCGGCTCACCGTGCCCACGCTTCGACGGAAGGCATCGCGCAAAACGTTGAGACGGCAGTTGCCGGTCTATTGATGGAAAAAGAACTTGAAGTACTCGGCAAGGCGCTCTCGAACCCGGATCGTCCGTTCACGGCCATCATCGGCGGTTCGAAAGTTGCTGACAAGATCGGGGTCATCGACCACCTTCTTGACATCGTTGACACGCTCATCATCGGTGGCGGTCTCTCGTACACGTTCTCGAAAGCACTCGGGCACGAAGTCGGGACGTCACTCCTTGAGGAAGACAAGCTCGACCTCGCACGTCAATTCATGAAAAAAGCAGAAGACAAAGGCGTGAAATTCTTGATGCCGGTCGACTGCGTCATCACGAAAGAATTCGGCGAAGAGACTTACGTCGGACCAGTCGATATCGACTCGATCCCTGCGGATCATATGGGTCTTGATATCGGACCGAAAACAGTCGAAATTTACGCGGAGGCAATTCGCGAATCGAAACTTGTCGTATGGAACGGACCGATGGGCGTATTCGAACTTGATAAATACGCGAACGGAACGAAAGGTGTCGCTCAAGCACTCGCAGACAGCGACGCATACTCGATCATCGGTGGTGGGGACTCAGCTGCTGCAGCTGCCAAGTTCGGCCTTGCAGACCAAATGAGCCACATTTCAACTGGTGGTGGCGCTTCACTCGAATTCATGGAAGGCAAGAAACTTCCAGGCGTCGAGGCGCTCAACGACAAGTAAAATAGAGGAGGGTTATCGATGCGTAAACCGATTATTGCAGGTAACTGGAAAATGAACAAAACACTCTCGGAAGCAGTCGCTTTCGTAGAGGAAGTCAAAAACAACGTCCCGTCAACAGACAAAGTTGACGCGGCAATCGGCGCACCAGCTGTCTTCCTAGCTCCAATGGTAGAAGCAGCAAAAGGATCAGACTTGAAGCTTGGTGCCCAAAACATGTACGACAAAGACAGCGGGGCATACACAGGTGAAACGAGCCCGGCCATGATCGCTGACCTCGGCGTGACGTACGTCATCCTTGGACACTCAGAGCGCCGTGAATACTTCGGCGAGTCGGATGCGTTCATCAACAGCAAAACGAAAAAAGCGTTCGAACACGGTCTTACGCCAATCGTTTGTGTCGGTGAAACACTCGAGGAACGTGAAGGCGGCAAGTTCGAAGAAGTCATCAAGACGCAAGTCGAAGGTGGCCTCGCGGACCTCTCAGCTGACCAAGTGAAACAACTCGTCATCGCTTACGAGCCAGTTTGGGCGATCGGTACGGGTAAATCAGCGGACGAAGCAGATGCGCAAAGCTCATGCAAATATGTTCGTGACGTGGTGAAAGGTCTTTACGGTGAAGACGTAGCGGCTGCAGTACGCATCCAATACGGCGGTTCTGTAAAACCTGAGAACATCAAGGAGTATATGGCGCAAGAAGACATCGACGGCGCACTCGTCGGCGGTGCTTCACTTGAAGCTGCTTCGTTCCTCAAGTTGTTGGAGGCGATTTAAATGGCAAGACCAGTCGCCCTCATCATCTTAGATGGTTTTGGCATGCGGAACGAGACGTTCGGTAACGCGGTCGCTGCGGCGGACAAACCGAACTTCGACCGCTTCTGGGAAACGTATCCGCATACGCTTCTCAACGCGCAAGGCGAGTACGTCGGCCTTCCGGAAGGACAGATGGGTAACTCGGAAGTCGGTCACTTGAACATCGGTGCCGGACGAGTCGTCTATCAGTCACTCTCGCGCGTCAATAACGCCATCAAAGACCGTTCTTTCTTCGACCGTCAAGCGATGAACCATTTGGCGGGACATGTGAAAAAGTACGATTCAAGTCTCCACATCATGGGCCTCGTCTCGGACGGTGGGATCCACTCCCACATTCAACACATGTTCGCTGTCGTTGAGTTCGCAAAACTTCATGGCATTGAAAAAGTATACATTCACGCTTTCACGGACGGCCGTGACTGTGATCCGAAATCAGGTGCAGGCTTTCTCGAAGAGACGGAAGCGAAGCTCGCTGAACTCGGTGTCGGTCAAGTCGCTAGCGTGTCTGGACGCTACTATGCCATGGACCGCGACAACCGTTGGGAGCGCGTCGAGAAAGTATACGACGTCCTCGTTAACGGCAAAGGAGAAGTCGGCACGAACGCCGTCGACGTCTTGAACCAGTCGTATGAAGCGGGCCTCACGGATGAGTTCGTCAACCCGACGGTCATCGAGAAAGACGGTCAACCGATCGCGACGATCAAAGACAACGACGCGATCATGTTCTTCAACTTCCGTCCGGACCGGGCGATCGAACTGGCGAAAGTGTTCAAAGAGAAGACCGGCTTCAAAGGCTTCGAACTTTCAAACACACATCCAGACAACATTTTGCTCGTCTCGATGACGAAGTTCTCGGATGAAATCGACACAGACATCGTTTTCCCACCGGAAGATTTGAAGAACACGCTCGGCGAAACGCTCGCCGCGCAAGGGTATAAACAGCTCCGCGCCGCGGAAACTGAGAAATACCCGCACGTCACGTTCTTCTTGAACGGACAACAAGAAACACCGTTTGAAGGCGAAGATCGTTTCCTCGTGCCGTCGCCGAAAGTCGCGACGTACGATTTGAAACCGGAAATGAGCGCATACGAGCTCACAGAAGGTCTCTTGGAGCGCATCGAGTCGGATACGTACGATGCGTATATCATCAACTACGCGAACCCGGACATGGTCGGTCATTCGGGTATGTTCGAACCGACGAAAAAAGCGGTCGAAGTCGTCGACGAATGCCTCGGTAAAGTAGTGGACGCACTCATTGCCAAAGGCGGCGCGGCGATCATCACGGCGGACCACGGGAACGCTGACCTCGTCACGAACCCGGACGGCTCACCGATGACGGCGCATACGACAGAACCTGTCCCATGTATCATCACGAAGTCAGGCGTTGAACTGAAACCAGTTCTAAAAGGCTCGCTTTGCGACCTCGCGCCGACGTTGATCGACCTTCTCGGTGCGGATCAACCGGCTGAAATGACCGGTACATCAATCGTTACAAAAAAATAATTTCCAACCAAAAAGGAGAGAATTAATATGTCAATGATTACAGAAATTTACGCACGCGAAATTTTGGATTCACGCGGTAACCCAACAATCGAAGTAGAAGTCTTCACAGAAGACGGCGGTTTCGGCCGTGCCCTCGTCCCATCAGGCGCATCAACTGGTGAGCACGAAGCAGTCGAACTCCGCGATGGCGACAAGTCACGTTACCTTGGTAAAGGCGTACTTAAAGCCGTTGCTAACGTAAACGACACAATCGCACCAGAACTCATCGGCTACGATGTCTTCGACCAAAACGCACTCGACGCTAAAATGATCGAGCTCGACGGTACGAAAAACAAAGGTAAACTCGGCGCTAACGCGATTCTCGGTGTCTCTATGGCAGCAGCACACGCAGCAGCAGACGAGCTCGGCCTTCCACTTTACACGTACCTCGGTGGATTCAACGCGAAGACGCTCCCAACTCCAATGATGAACATCATCAACGGTGGTTCGCACGCTGACAACAACGTTGACTTCCAAGAGTTCATGATCATGCCTGTAGGCGCGCCATCGTTCCGCGAAGCGCTCCGAATGGGTGCAGAAGTATTCCACGCCCTCAAATCAGTTCTTTCTGGTATGGGCCTCAACACAGCTGTCGGTGACGAAGGTGGTTTCGCACCAAACCTTAAGTCAAACGAAGAAGCGATCACAGTTATCCTTGAAGCGATCGAAAAAGCTGGTTACAAAGCTGGCGAAGACATCTACCTCGCGATGGACGTTGCATCGTCTGAGTTCTATGACAAGTCGACTGGCAAGTACGAACTCGCTGGCGAAGGCAAGTCAATGACAACTGCTGAGCTCGTAGACTTCTACGCTGAGCTCGTTGACAAGTACCCAATCATCTCAATCGAAGACGGTTGCGACGAGAACGACTGGGACGGCTTCAAGCTTCTCACTGACAAGATCGGCCACAAAGTTCAACTCGTTGGGGATGACCTCTTCGTAACGAACACTGAGAAATTGGCTGAAGGTATCGAGAAAGGCATTTCGAACTCGATCCTCATCAAAGTTAACCAAATCGGTACGCTCACAGAAACATTCGACGCGATCGAAATGGCTAAAAAAGCTGGCTACACAGCTGTTATCTCACACCGTTCTGGTGAAACAGAAGATGCGACAATCGCGGACATCGCTGTTGCGACAAACGCTGGTCAAATCAAAACTGGTTCGCTCTCGCGTACAGACCGTATCGCGAAGTACAACCAACTTCTCCGCATCGAAGACATGCTCGGCGATGTAGCGAAATACGACGGCATCAAGTCGTTCTACAACCTCAAAAAATAATTGATTGTTTTCAGGCTCGCCTTATGGCGGGCCTGTTTTTTGTTGTTTCACCCGTCTTGGCGGCACCGATGCTTTCTGCAGGCAATCCACGGAGCCTCCTCGCACTTCGTGCTTGCGGGGTCTCCGTTAGATTGCTTTCCTGCAAGAGTCACGGTGCCGCTTGGACGGGATTGTACGTCCCGTCTCGAGCATGATGGCAAGAACTATTATCAATCCTTCGTCCTGCTGTATACTGAACTTGTTATGTATGAGGAGTAGGGGGAGTCGTATGGACCAATCGCATGAGCAAGAGAAGAGGTTGAGCGGTGGGAACTTGTCAATCGTCCACAAAAAAGGCAACCACGTCTATCGAACGAAGAAAGAGGGAAGTGCAAATATCCATTGGTTGTTAACACATTTGGAGGCGTGCGGGGTATCAGGCGTTCCGCGATTTGTCGGGGTGGATAATCAGGGCCGAGAGGTGTTGACGTATCTCGAAGGCGAGACGGCCGATTATCCGTTAAAGGTGTACATGTGGTCAGATGAGGCGATTCAAGACGTCGCACGATTGATGCGCCGGCTTCATGACGCGACCGCGGATGTCGAGTGGCCTTCTGACTGGCGGCCGCTCGACAATACGCCAGAACCGTTTGAAGTGATTTGCCACAACGACTTCGCCGTCTACAATACGATTTTTTATGATGAGAAAGTGGCAGGGGTCATCGACTTTGATTTGGCGGCGCCCGGACCACGAGCGTGGGATATCGTCTATGCACTCTATACGTTCGTCCCACTCAGCCGGCGTCATCAAGCCGAGTCGGGTAAAGTCGTTCACTATGAGGCGAATCGTGATGATGGGACGTACCGACGACGAGTCGCTCTCTTCTTTGAGGCGTACGGCTGGGAAGGTTCGACAAAGGAGTTGCTGGACATGCTGCTGTTACGGATAGAAGCGCTTTGTCTGTTGATACAGAGAAAAGCGGTGGAAGGGGATACTGCGTTTCAATCGATGATGGACGAAGGGCATTACGATCACTATCAAACAGAGTATCGTTTCATCCAAACGAACGGCCATAAATGGTTTTAAGAGGTCGTTCGGGCGGAGCATATCCGCCTCCGATTCCGGGAATAGGATAGTGTAGGTAAAAGGGGGCGGTCGTCATGATGATGAGCGGTTTTCTGTTACTCCTGATTGCACTCGGTGTCGGCGGTTGGTTCCTGTACAAGTATATGGACAACCGGAAATGGTCGTGACGCATGTCACGGCCGTTTTTTACATGCGTGAATCGGGGCAAATTGGGTATAATCAGATACAGCAGCTAAAAAAGGAGAGACGTCCATGACACGCGTACGAAAAGCCATCATTCCGGCCGCCGGGCTCGGCACCCGATTCTTACCGGCGACGAAGGCGATGCCAAAAGAGATGCTCCCGATTGTCAACAAACCGACGATCCAATTCATCGTGGAAGAAGCCGTCGCTTCCGGCATCGAGGACATCATCATCGTGACCGGGAAGAACAAGCGCGCGATCGAGGATCACTTCGACCGGGCCATCGAGCTCGAACAAAACCTCGAGTCGAAAGGGAAGACGGAGCTCCTCGAGTCGGTCCGTCACTCGTCGAATCTCGCGAACATCCATTACATACGCCAACAAGAGCCGAAAGGACTCGGCCACGCGATTTGGTGCGCCCGAAAGTTCATCGGCGACGAGCCGTTCGCGGTCCTGCTCGGGGACGACATCATCGAGTCGGACGTGCCGGCGACGCAGCAGTTGATCGAGCAATACGAACGGTATCACCGTTCGATCATCGGTGTGCAGCGCGTGCCGTATGAAATGACGAAACGATATGGTATAATTGACCCGCTTGCCGTCGAAGGAAAGCTCATCCCGGTCCGGACATTCGTTGAGAAACCGCCGGTCGAGGAGGCCCCTTCGAACCTCGCCATCCTCGGCCGCTACATTTTGACGCCGGACGTCTTCGAGGCGTTGTCGGACCAACAAGTCGGGGCCGGGGGCGAGATTCAACTGACGGACGCCATCGCGCGACTGAACGAGGTCGAGACGGTGTACGCCTATGAGTTTGACGGGCGCCGTTTTGACGTCGGGGAACCGATCGGCTTCATCGAGGCGACGATCGCCCATGCACTGTGCGACCCAGATTTAAAAGCCAACGTCCATGCGCTCTTGAAGCGATTCGTGGACGAACTCGAACAACAGTAAGGTGTGTTATTTTTGAAAACAATGTTAATGGTCTGTCAAAACTATTATCCGGAGATCGGCAGTGCCGGCAACCGGATGCAAAATATTACGCATCTCATGAAAGAACGCGGCTATGACGTCGAGGTCATCACGGCCGCGCCGTCGTATCCGAACTTCAACTTGTATCAAGACGACCGCTTCTGGAATGACAAGGCGCTCAACAACCAGCCGTTCATCAAGCGACTCATCACGAAGAAACGGAAGCACACGTCGAACATGGTGAGCCGTCTCGCCTTGTTCCTCGAACAGATGTTCAAAGGCGTCGCCGCCGTACGGACGCTCGACAAAAAACCGGATGTCGTCTTCGCGACGACCCCGTCTTTTTTTATGGCGTTCGTCGGCGTTTACGCGAAACGGAAGTACGGCGTGCCGTTCGTCTTGGACGTCCGTGACTTATGGCCCGAATCGGTGAAAGGGGTCGGCGTCTTCAAGTACGACTGGATGCTCACGCCGGCGTTCTTGTTTGAGAAGCGTCTGTATAAAACGGCTGACGCCATCATCATCAACTCGGAAGGGTTCCGCAGTTATCTTCGCCAACGCGGCGTCGACAACGACATGATCCACTATATGCCGAACTCGATTCGCGAGAGCGAGCGCAACTTGGAACGGACCGTCCCGGCAGATGACCGGATGGAGATTTTATACGCCGGTAACATGGGACTCGCCCAAGACGTGTCGCTCTTGCTTGAACTCGCGGAGCGGTTCCGCGACGAACCGCGCGTCCATTTCAAATTGATCGGATACGGTTATCGGAAGAACGAGCTGAAACAGACGATCAAAGACCGCGGTTTCAAAAACTTCCTCTTCCTTGAGGCGATGCCGCGGACCGAGGCGTTCCAGGCGATCAAAAACGCGGATGTCGCGTTCGTCAGCTTGATTGACCAAGACGTGTTCGACACGGTCATCCCGGGCAAGTTGATCGACTACATGGCGGTCGGTAAACCGATCGTCGCGGCGGTGTCAGGCCATGCGGCGAATGTCATCGAAGCGGCGGAAGTCGGATACGTGTCACGCAAACGTGACATCGATGAGATTGAACGCTCGCTCCGGACGTTGCTCGAACGCCCTGAGCTGCGCGACAAGTACGGCGCGAACGGCGTCCGTTACGTGAAAGACAACTTATGTTGGGAAAACAATATACACGTCCTCGAAGACGTGATCGAAAAAGTAACGATGGAGGAAACACGATGAAGGTATGTATGTTTGTATGGAACCATTTCACGAATGACGCCCGCGTCCTTCGCGAATGTTCGGCGCTCGCCGAGGCAGGGTATGAGGTCGATCTGATCGCCCTGCAAGATCCGAAAAACAAGGAGCTCCCGGCTGAAGAGATGCGTCCGGAAGGATTCCGCGTCATCCGCGTGAAACGCCAACCGTCACTCCTCGTCAACGGGATGAAGGCGCTCAAATCGGTACGGACGTGGGTATCTGAGAAGAAGACACGTAAAATCGGGGCCGGTCTCGTCGGTGCCGGCCTGTTCGTCCTCGCCCCGCTGACGATGATCGGGCTCGGTGCCGCGGCTGGGGCGATCCTGCTCCCACCGGTCCGGAAAAACATCGTCAACTTGAGCGCGATGCTCGAGATGGTGTTCGCTTCGACGAAGAAGTCGTATGATTTCTACCACGCCAACGACTTGAACACGCTCCCGCAGGCACTCATCGCCGGGAAGCTCGTCAACAAAGGCAAAATCGTCTACGACTCGCACGAAGTCCAGACGGACCGGACCGGCTACGGCTACATCCAAAGTAACCTTGAAGGCTGGCTCTTGCCATACGTCGACACGATGATGGTCGAGAACCATACGCGTGCGGCGCACAACGAGAAGTTGTACGGCTTCTATCCGTACGTGCTCCACAACTATCCGTTCTATCGTCCGCTCGACTTCTCGCTCCGGAAAGACTTGCACGCGTTGCTCGACTTGCCGAGCGATGAGAAGATCTTGTTATACCAAGGCGGCATTCAAGCCGGTCGTGGTCTCGAACAGCTCATCCTCGCGGCGAAAGACTTCAAGGAAGGCACGCTCGTCATGATCGGGGACGGGAAACTGAAGCCGACAATCAAGCAGATGATTGAAGACGAAGGCGTGGCGGACCGCGTCAAGATGATTGACAAAGTGCCGGTCGAGGCGTTACCGTACTATACGATGAACGCGTATCTCGGCTTCCAAGTGTTGAACAATGTCTGCTTCAACCACTATTCGGCGTCATCGAACAAGCTGTTCGAATATTTGATGGCCGAAGTGCCGGTCGTGTCATGCGACTTCCCGGAAATCGAACGTGTCGTCGCCGGGAACGACGTCGGTGTCGTCGTCGACTCGCACGACCCACAATCGATCGCCGAAGGCGTCAACCGTTTGCTTGAAGACGAGGCGCTCTACGCCCGTGTGAAAGAGAACACGAAGACGGCACGTGAACAATATAATTGGGATTTGGAAAAAGAGGCACTCTTGTCCGTCTACGAAAACGTCGCAGACCGCAAGTTGCCGATTATGAAAGACGGTGCGCCAAAGCCAGTATAACGAGAAGACTGCGGTTTTGGCCGCGGTCTTTTTTCTGTGGAAGGGGGAAAACTTATGAAACGTCAACAACAACATCTATTGCGTCAACAAGTATGGAAGAAACTCCAATCGATCTCCGTGAAGGACATCGCCTGGATCATCGCCGGTTCGTTCATCCTCGCTTTCGGGGTGAACTACTTCACCGTCCCGAACGACTTCTCAGAAGGGGGTCTGCTCGGGGTGACGATCATCTTGTTCTATTTGTTCGAATGGGATCTCGGCGTCACATCGATCATCGGGAACGGGATTTTGTTCATCATCGGGTATAAGCTACTCGACCGCCGGACGATGGTGTACTCCGTCGTCGCGGTCGTCGCGACATCATTTTTCCTGAGCATCACCCATAGCTGGGGCAGCCCGTCCGAAGACAAGTTACTCGCGGCCATTTACGCCGGGATCATGATCGGCGTCGGTATCGGCATGGTGCTCCGCGTCGGCGGAACGACCGGGGGCGGTGTCATCATCGCCCGGCTCATGGAGCGGTATCTCCACTTGAGCGTCGCCGTGTCGATGTTCATCATCGATGCCATCGTCGTCGGGATGTCAGGTATTTTCCTCGGCGAGCAAGTCGTCCTCTATACGCTCATCGCCATCATCATCGGCTCTTGGGTCATCGACCTCGTCGCCGAAGGTTTGAACATCCGTAAAGCCGTCACGATCATCAGCGACAAACAAGAAGAGCTCGCCGTCGTCTTGACCGAGACGCTCGGCCGTTCGGCGACGATCATCCACGGACATGGCTACTACACGAAGCAGGACAAGAACATGCTCTATATGATCGTCGACAAGCGCCAAGTCGGTCCGCTCAAGAAAATCGTCGAAGTGACCGATCCGCGTGCCTTCGTCGTCATCCACCAAGTGAAAGAGGTCATCGGCGAAGGGTTCAGCTACCCGTCCCGATAATTAGAAAGCTGGTGTTTTGACGTCAACTTCTATATAATAAAAGGCGTGTAAAAAGAAGGAGGAACTGACTACTATGCAAACGATCGCTACAATCAGCCTACTCGTCGTGGCTGTCTTATTGATTGTCGTCGTACTGCTCATGTCAGGTCGGTCGCAAGGTCTTGGGGCGATTGCAGGTGGCGCGGAGCAGTTGTTCGGCCGCCAGAAAGCGCGCGGCTTCGACGCTGTTTTGAACCGAACTGCAGCTGTACTAGGCACGTTGTTTTTCATTTTAGGATTACTAGTCGCATCATTATGATGAAAGGCTGATCGTTCTCGATTTTTACGTGAGGCGGTCAGCTTTTGTTTTTTTACAATTTTTTTTGGGAATATTGGAATGTACGAGGAGATGACTTGAACGATGAAAGTGACTGCACCGAAACCGTTTTTCTTTGAAGGCGGACCACGTGCCGTGTTGATGTTACATGGCTTTACCGGATCGAGCGCGGACGTCCGCATGCTCGGCCGTTTCCTACAAAAAGAAGGCTACACTTGCATGGGACCCCAGTATCGGGGACATGGCGTCCCGCCGGAAGAATTGCTTCAGTTCGGACCAGCCGACTGGTGGCAAGACGTGCAAGACGCGTATGAAGCGCTAAAAGACAAAGGGTATGACGAAATCGCCGTCTGTGGCCTCTCGCTCGGCGGCGTCATGTCGCTTCGCTTCGCCTCAGAGAAAAGTGTCAAAGGGGTCATCCCGATGTGCGCACCGACGGGAATCGACGCCGAGGACCGCCTCTATAAAGGAGTCCAGGCGTACGCCCGAGAATATAAATCAAGAGAAGAAAAAACGACTGAGCAAATCGAGCAAGAGATGGCAGAATTCAAGCCGATGCCGACGCTCAAAGACCTTCGTGCGTTCGTCCGCGAGACGACAACGAAACTAGAAGATATCTTCGTTCCAGCGCTCGTCGTCCAAGGGGCGAAAGATCGCATGGTTGATCCTCAATCTGCACACGAGATTTACGAGGCGATCAACGCGTTCCAAAAAGAACTGCTCATGTATGAACAGTCGGGACACGTGATCACCCTCGACAAAGAAAAAGAGAAACTGCACCAGGACGTGCTCGATTTTCTCGAAACGTTAGACTGGTCAGTGTGAAAAAGGAGGTGTCACGTTGAATTTACGTGACCAACTATTAGAAATCATACAGTCGAGCGACAAAGCGCTCACTGTCGACCAATTGACCGAGCGATTAGCGCTCGAGTCGACGGATGCCTTTAAAGAGCTCATCCGTACATTGAACGAACTAGAAGCGGAAGGCTTGATCGGCCGGACGCGGACGAACCGTTACGGGACGCTCGCCGTGCTCGGCCAAGCTGCCGGGATCATCTCGATCCATCAGCGCGGCTTCGGCTTCTTATCGGTCGATGGCGAGAAAGAAGATGTGTTCTTGCCACCGGACCAATTGAAAGACGTCTATCACGGCGACACGATCCTCGTCAAAAAACGCGAGGACAACCGTGGCAAGACCGAAGGCGTCCTGCTCAAAGTATTGAAGCGGGGCTTGTCTGAATTCGTCGGGACGTATACGCTCCCGAGCGGTCGTCTCGACCAGTTCGCCTTCATCGAGCCGGACGACAAGCGCATCAACTTCTGGCCGGTCGTCAACCCGGGCAACTCGCTCGGTGCCGTCGATGGCCATAAAGTCGTCGTCCGCATCACGAAGTATCCCGACGGACGCTTCGCCGGTGCGTGTGACGTCGTCCGCATCATCGGACATAAAAACGACCCGGGCGTCGACATCTTGTCGATCGTCTACAAGCACGGGATCCCGACCGAGTTCCCAGAGGACGTCATCGAGCAGGCGAACGCCGTGCCGGACGAGGCGGACGAGAAAGACTTCATCGGCCGCGTCGACCTTCGTAATGAGACGATCTTCACGATCGATGGCGAAGACGCGAAAGACTTGGACGATGCCGTCCACGTCAAGAAGCTGAACAACGGCAACTATGAGCTCGGCGTCCATATCGCCGACGTCTCGCATTACGTGCGGGAAGGCTCGCCACTCGATATCGAGGCGTTCGAGCGCGGGACGAGTGTGTATCTCGTCGACCGTGTCATCCCGATGTTGCCGCACCGTCTCTCGAACGGGATCTGTTCTCTCAACCCGCACGTCAACCGCTTGACGCTAAGCTGTGTCATGGAGATTTCCCCGCAAAACGGGAAAGTCGTTAGCCATGAACTGTTCCCGAGTGTCATCAAGACGACGGAACGGATGACGTACACGAACGTCCGTGAGATCATCGAGCGCGATGACGAAGAGACGCTCAAGCGCTACGAACCGTATATCGGAGAGTTCGACTTGATGGCGGAACTCGCCGAGGTGCTCCGCAAGCGCCGCGGTTCGCGCGGTGCGATCAACTTCGACTTCGCCGAGGCGAAAGTCGTCGTCGACGACGAAGGCAAACCGGCCGACATCGTCCTCCGTCCGCGTTCGGTCGCCGAGAAGTTGATCGAGGAGTTCATGCTCGCAGCGAACGAGACGGTCGCGGAACATTTCCACAAGATGGACGTCCCGTTCATCTACCGTGTCCACGACAATCCGAAGTCGGATAAGCTCGACTTCTTCTTCGACTTCGTCGCCAACTTCGGTGTGCATATCGAACGGTTCAAAGGCCAGACGGTCGAACCGAAGACGCTGCAAAAGATTTTGAAAGCGATCGAAGGGGAGCCGGAAGAAGCGGTCATCAGCACGATCATGCTCCGCTCGATGCAACAGGCGAAGTACGACGACGTCTCCCTCGGCCACTTCGGTCTCGCGACGGACTTCTATACGCACTTCACGTCACCGATTCGTCGTTACCCGGACTTGATCGTCCACCGTCTCATGCGGACGTACGCGTTCAATCAAGACTTGTCAGAGAAGACGATCGCGAAGTACGAGGACCGTCTCGGCCCGATCGCCGAACAAGCGTCGAAACGTGAGCGTCGTTCGGTCGATGCCGAGCGTGAGACACAAGCGCTCAAGAAAGCCGAGTATATGGAATCACGTATCGGTGAAGAGTTCGATGGTGTCGTCAGCGGCGTCACGAACTTCGGGATGTTCATCGAGCTCCCGAACACGATCGAAGGGCTCGTTCGTCTCCAATCGATGGATGACTATTACCACTTCGACGAGTCGCAACTCATGCTCCTCGGCGAACGGACGAAACGTCAGTTCCGTATCGGGGACTCGGTGCGCGTCAAAGTCGACGCCGTCAACCTTGACGAGCGGACGATCGACTTCACGATCGTCGGCATGCCGAAGCGTGAACAGTCGCGCCGTCGTCAACCGACGACGATCAAAGCGACGGAAGGCCGTCCAAAGAAAGACGATAAGCGCGGGGGCCGTGGCCGTGACGATAAACGTCCGAAGCGCGGCAAGCCAGGGAAACCGGGCAGTAAACCCGGCAAACCAGCAGCCAAGCCAGGTGAGAAGCCGAAGGACAAGCCGTCACAAGGCCGTTCGGCACTCGACTTAAAGAAGAAAGATAAACAAAAACGAACAGGCGACGCGAAACGCGGAGCGAAAAAGCGTCGTTAATGGGAGGGGGTGACCCCTCCTCTATATTGAGGAAAAGGACTGAAGGTGTATGGCCAAGAAGAAAGATTCGAACGTGCTCGCCCAAAACCGAAAAGCGTCATTCGATTACGCGATCGAGGACACGATTGAGGCCGGCATGGTGTTGACGGGTACCGAGATCAAATCGGTGCGCCAGTCAAAGATCAATATCGCTGACGCCTACGTCCGTTTTGACGGCGGCGAGGCGACGCTTCATAACTGTCACATCAGCCCGTTCGAGCAAGGGAACCGGTTCAACCACGAGCCGCTCCGTGTTCGAAAGCTATTGTTGCATAAGAAGCAGATTAACCAACTCATCGGTGCACAAGGCCGGGACGGTTACACGATCATCCCGCTCAAAGTGTATATTAAAAACGGATTCGCGAAATGTCTCCTCGGGATCGGCCGCGGGAAGAAGAAGTATGACAAACGCGACGACTTGAAGAAAAAAGACGCGAAGCGCGACGTCGACCGTGCACTCCGGGACCGGCAAAAATACTGACAGCGAGACCTGATTGTGGTATAGTAGTGATAGTACCAATTACCACTTCGGGGACGTTATGGATTCGACGGGGGTAGGTCGGTCGTATGTGGCGTGTCGAGGGGTCGGCCTCGTAAAAACGCAAACGCCTATAACTGGCAAAACTAACACACAACTCGCAGCAGCCTAAGTGCCCTGCGGATCCTGACATCCATCGCTTGTGTGGATGACTTTCAGGGTCTCAAACTAAGCAAGCTACGCTTCAACCTCGCCGTCTGAGGGCGCGAAGAAGAGATGAACCAGACTGGATGCGACAACGCCTGTTTATCGGCAGTGTCACATTGAGATGCAATAGATAAACTACACACGTAGAAGCATGCGTTACGATGCCTTCGGACGCGGGTTCGACTCCCGCCGTCTCCATTTTTAAACAGTCTACAATGACTGGAATCAATGATTTGTAATGAAGACCTTCTAATTTCATTGAGATTAGAAGGTCTTTTGATTTTAGTGGAGCAAGTCTCACAATTAGATGAAAGTAGGTGAATCGAATGGGGAAATATCAATTAGATACGAGAAGTAAAGCGGCGGCTGCCAAGTATCAAGACGGTAAGAAACCAGCTGTTTCGAATAAAAAAGACAAGATCAATCAGCTTCGAGAAGCGTATTTGCAGAAGCAAAATGAGAAGAAACAAGCTGGTGAGTGATCACACAGTTTAGCTGACTTCAGGTGTTTTGCCTTGAGAAGTTGAAATAAAAGAAGAGGGTTATCCGTGCGTAGCTTATGCATGGGTGATCCTTTTCTTGTGTCTCTAGATTTGAAACGAACTGAACCGAGGGATGGAACACACTTGATGACAGGTTTTCACTTGGTGTTCAGTTCAGTTTATTATTTGATGTTCTTTTGATTTCATTGCATGGTAAGCTAGCTTTATCGAGCTTCTCATAATACTTTCTATACCTAGATAACGGAGGGATTAGATGTTAGTGGCATCACACACACCTAATATGACGGGTGTTTTACTTTCGGGAGAACCAGACGATTTTCGAGCGTTATACGAGTCTTTACATAAGCTAGTTGGTAATGTGGATCCAGATATAGAGGATGGATCGATACTTCGGATTTTAGGTTTTTGCTACGACGTTAGACACACGTTTATGGGTCACCGTAATGCGACCTTTGCAGAACACGGATTTGATGAGGAGCATTTGGCTTTTTTATCGCTTGTCGGTCCGAAACAAAATTTATATCTTTCATTTGAAACGTTTTGGCCAGAGATTCTTTATATCGTCTTCTCATTAGAAACATGTATTAAGGATTATCAGAAATCTTCAAAGGCCACTAATTGGGATCCGCATATTACACAGGCACGCATCTTACAATCCGCAATCACTAAGCTAGTGGCAGAAACGGTTACTTCAAGACAATTCGCAAGTTTTCAAAAATGGATTACTGAAAATAGTGTCAATCGTATTATCTATATGCAATATATTGATTACTTGAACAGTAAGTGGAACGATTTAGATATAGAGAAGCGTCAAAAGAATTTCAATATTTTTGCGAAACGCACCTGTCAGCTGACATCAGATTATGACCGCCAAAAAAGGCTCGTGATCGAAGCGGCAATCGAACATCGGTGTCTACCTTCAGAAATTCATTACCCATCTGAATTTTATAATCACGTGGAATGGTGAAGGCTGTCTGAATAGGGCATATTGTTAACTCAAGCATCAACGTTTCTTGGTTTCGCATATTCGCTTGATTTTATTATTCGACATAGTGACTTGATTCTGAAGAGTGGTGAATATAATGGGTTGGGAGTTAGGCGTCGCTGAAGCGAAAAGCGAGTACTTAACAGAAACAGATTTGTGGCGTCACACACAACAGTTTCTCATGAACGCGACACACACGACGACGTACAAGCATATGCTCATGAAAGCTTTGCTCGAATGTACCATCGAATTAAGCGATTCTGGTGTACTAACGTTCAACCAAATTTCGAGGCATGTGACGAAGATGTATTGGAGTTTGATTGTGACGAACGGATTGCGACAAGTGAATCAAATCGGAAAATTGAGCTCGATCGAGAAAACGATGCTCACGTTCCAAGCGACACATGAGATTCCGTCTACATGGAACTTTGACCGCCTGCCTGTTCAGCAGCAACAACAATTGATTCGAAACGTGAACCAGTTCTATAAGAAGTATGTGTACGGCTCGTTCTATGCTTCGTTCGAGGGGACCGTCTATTCATTCAACCGGAAAGAAGAGTGGGTCAAACTCGTGCCTGGTTATATCGTCTTTTTTGAGAAGTATAAGCGGGTGTTGATGAACGTGACGAACTATCAGCTCGCCGTCTTTCTGGAAAAATACAATACTCGTGAAGCGATGGAGCGAATCTTGAACAAAATCGAGTTTGTCTCGGCCCGGCAGTCGCTCAACGAGTTCAAACAGATTTTACTGAGTCACGGCCATCCCATCTGTTTTTATTGTATGAGACCGCTCAAACAGATTCATGTCGACCATTTCATACCGTGGTCTTACATACAGAACGATGTATTATGGAACTTTGTCCTCGCTTGTCCGACTTGTAATACGAGCAAGAACAATCGGATGGCGAAGGTTGATTATCTTTACGCGCTCGTGGAACGAAACGATGATTTGCGAGTAGCAGAGCGGATGGAGACGTACAAAGAGACGAAATTGATTCACCTGTACAACTATGCGGTGCAGAATGGGTTTGAAGCCAATTGGGCACCGAAAACATAAAACGAGTCGAACCTGATTAGGAAGGTTCGACTCGTTTTATGTCTTTGATTCTCACCACAAGTTAAACAAATCCGCCACAATCGCATCGCTTCCGTCTTGGAACATGAACAAGCCGAGTGCGATTAACAGCCCTCCAATGACGAGTGTGCCGAATCGTACGAGTCCGCTTGTGTTCCTTTTGAATAATCCACGCATCACGAGCCATCCACCGATCAATAGCATCAAGAAATACCAAAACCCCATGTTCATTCCTCCTCTGGTTGTAGTTGCGTTTAGTTTACATAAATTTTCCAATACATACTGTTGGGCGCGCGACTGATTTAATCTAAGCCCAAGACGGGTACAGTACCTTTATGTGTAAATGAAGGGGAGAGTGACCACTATGCGGAAAACAATCGTCATCGCGGGCGCGAGCGGCTATATTGGCTCGAACGTGATGGACCATTTAAAAGAAGAATATGACATCATCGCCTTGTCCCGCTCGACGAAAAACAAGGAAGACGAGGACCACATCACGTGGCGGTCGTGCGATTTGTTCTCCTACGAACAGACGCGCGAGGCGTGCGAAGGGGCGGACTACGCTATGTTTCTCGTCCACTCGATGATCCCGGACGGCGGATTGACGCAGGCGACGTTCGAAGACATGGACGCGCTCATCGCCGATAACTTCGCCCGGGCGACAAAAGCAAACGACATCGAACAGATTGTCTACTTGAGCGGGATCATTCCGAAAGAGTCGAAGACGTTGTCACGTCACTTGAAGAGCCGGCTCGAGGTCGAACGGATTCTCGGTGGGCAAGGGGTGCCCGTGACGACGATTCGGGCCGGGCTCATCATCGGTCCGGAAGGTTCGTCGTTCCCGATTCTCGCGAAGCTCGTCAAACGGTTACCGGTCATGATCCTCCCGAACTGGACGAAGACGGAGACGCACCCAATCGATTTGCGCGAAGCCGTCCAGGCGCTCATCTCGGTCGTCGGGGCTGAGGCGCTGTACGACCACCATATCGATATCGGCGGACCCGAAGTGATGACGTATCGCAAGATGATTGAAGATACGGCTGACGTCATGGGCAAACGTCGCGTCATGATCGATTTCCCGTTCCCGACGATCAAGCTGTCCCGCCTTTGGGTCATGGCCGTGACGGGCGAACCGAAAGACACCGTCTATCCGCTCGTCGAGAGCATGGGTCACGCCATGGTCGCGAAAGACACGACCGGCGTCAAACAAGGGGAGATCCCGTTCAAAGAAGCGGTCGAGCACGCGCTCGAAGAAGCGGAAAAACAGAAGTCGGGTGGCGGCAAAAAGAAAAAGCAGCCGCAGCAATATACCGTCCGCTCGATTCAACGGTTCGGTCTGCCCGAGAACAAGTCGGCGCTTTGGATGGCTGACACGTACTTCGAGTGGCTCGGCCGGCTCGCCTATCCGCTCATCCAGACGACGAAAGAAGAGGACGACTGGGAGATCGCGCTCCTAAGACCGTCATTCGTCGCGCTCCATCTGTCACTCGAAGACGAGGCAACGGACGACATGGCCTCATTCGAGATTGATGGCGGACTGTTCACGAAGCTGACCGAGGACGACAAGACGGGCCGACTCGAGTTCAGACGGCTCCCGGAGTCGGACGAAGGGCTCGTCGCCATCCATGAATTCGTACCGGCGCTGCCGTGGTGGTTCTACACGAAGACGCAGGCGAAAGCCCACCTCATCGTCATGTGGCTGTTCGGCCGTCACGTCCGTCTGCTCGGGGAAGACGCGGACGAGGGCGATCAAGTCGTCGAGGCACCGACGAATTAAATAAGACTCAACCATTGTGTGATGGTTGCGTCTTTTAGATTCTTTAAAATTTTTCGCACGATCGTATAGTAGTACTCATTTTACTTTAATGATTTTCGAAGCAACTGTATGGCTATCTTTACCGTCTTGAACAATTAAATAGATATGTTTTGCTCGAAAAGTGGTGTTTCGGATAAAGCTAATCAAATTCTCGACTGAAAACTCTGGTCTAGTATCCACTACAGGTGAGAATTGAAAGGTAGTGACACTGAAAAGCAGAGAAATACCTGTATAGTCTTTCATGGATTTCTTTCTAATATTGTTTTTCGTTTCCTCCATATAAATTGCAGTGTTCTGTTCTAACTGCTCATAACTTCTTAAGCGTGAGCTCCAAATCCCATCTTTATTTAAGGACTTAGCAATTTCTACTTCCTGTTCTCCATCTATGTAAGAACTCACTTCATATTTTTCCTCTACACCATCAGGTTTTAGAACTACAAAGTCGTAATTTTGGCTACCTATGATGATTTTGGTTTTTGCACCTTCCGGAAAATAAGGAGAAAGTGAAAATATATATGCGGGGACAAACTCTTCTTGAAACTCCTTAAACCAGCCTTTACGTAACCTTGAAATTTCTAAAGCACGCCGATCACGTTTTAGAAGTCCGATTATTTCCTCGAAGTAACTATCCATTTCATTTGGAGAACGGTACTTTGAAAGGTCTTTTAGAATGTTCAGCTGGTTTTTCATAAGTAAATCCCTTTCTTGATTAATATTATTGTCGATATGTCCAAACTGTTTTTCTCATTGTATCTCAATTCAGTTCTATACAGTTTGATTAGAAGTAAGACTACTATCTCACTTGTTTTGTCCATTATGTTAACGTTTCGCCGGAGTCGTTTACAAAGAACAGGGACAGGCGTACACTGAACTCGTTTTCGACATCATGGAAAGAAGGAATGCAAGAATGGACAACTTCATGACATCACGCCAAGGATGGCAAAAAGACATCTCGGCCGGGATCACCGTCGGGGTCGTCGCCGTCCCGCTCGCGATGGCGTTCGCGATCGCCTCGGGCGTCGGACCAGTGTACGGGCTGTACACGGCCATCATCGCCGGCATCCTCGTCAGCCTGTTCGGCGGCTCAACGTTTCAAATCGCGGGACCGACCGGTGCGTTCATCCCGATTGTCTCCGGGGTCATGCTCGCGCACGGCTACGAAGGGCTGCTCGTGACGACGTTCCTCGCCGGGCTGCTCTTGTTCCTCATGAGCGTGCTTCGTGTCGGACGGCTCATCCGCTTCATGCCACGCGCCGTCACGATCGGCTTCACGGCCGGGATCGCCGTCGTCATCTTCGTCGACCAACTCGATGAACTGTTCGGCATCACGTTCGAGAAAGCGCCACACTTCCACGAGAACTTCCTCAAACTCGTGACGTCGCTCCCTGAAGCGAGCCTATCGCCTATCATGATCGCCGCCATCGGTTTCTTGACGCTATGGCTCGTGCCGAAACTGCCCGTGAAATTGCCGCTTCTATTGATGGCGATGCTCGTGCCGACGTTCGTCAGTCTCGTCATACCAGGGGAAGTCGCGACGATCGGCAGCGCCTACGGCGGTATCCCGAGCGGATTGCCTGAGTTCAACTGGCTCGCGATCGACCTCGATCTGATTGGGACGCTGTTGCCGTCGGCGTTCGCGATCGCCTTCCTCGGGGCGCTCGAGTCGCTGTTGTCGGGTGCGGTCGCGGACGGGATGGCCGGTACGAAGATGAACCCGGACAAGGAACTGTTCGGGCAAGGGCTCGCCAACGTCGTCGTCCCATTCTTCGGCGGCATCCCGGCGACGGGCGCCATCGCCCGGACGGCGACGAACATTCAAGCCGGTGCCGTCAGCCGCCGCTCCGGTGTCATTCACGGGTTGACAGTGCTTCTCGCCGTGCTCGTATTGGCACCGCTCGCGAGCTACGTCCCGCTCGCCGCGCTCGCGCCGATCTTGATGCGCGTCGCTTGGAACATGTCGGAGCGGCACCACGTCTTCGAGATGCTGCGGCATCGGTCGGCCGAGTCGCTCGTCCTCCTCATCACACTCGGTCTGACCGTGTTCGTCGACCTCGTCGTCGCCGTCGAGGTCGGGGTCATCTGTGCGCTCGCCTTGTTCGCGAAACGGATGGCCGATACGATCGACGTCCGTGAACAGACGGAACGGTACGTGACGCGCGACGGACAAGTCGTCTTCAGCGTCGAGGGACCGCTCTTCTTCGGGGCGATCGAGATGTTCGAGCACGTCCTGCATCATATCCATGACGAGCCCGACGTGTTCATCTTTAACTTCCACCGCTGCCCGGTCATCGATGTGACGGCTGTCGAAGAGGTTCGACGCGTCGTCAGGGAACTGAAAGCGGCCGACCGCCGTGTCGTCTTCGCCCATTTGTCGGCACCCGTGCGGCAGACGCTCACGCATTACGGCGTGCTCGACCACGTCGACACGTTCGAGACGACGCAAGAAGCGATCGACGCGTCTTAACGGACAGACAAGATGTTCGCGAACGGGATGCGTTGCACCGCCCCGTCGAACAGCTCGACTTCGCGCTCGGCGTAATAGATGGCGTGGACGTAGCCACGCAAAGAGCGCGTCGCACCGTCCTCGAACAGCGTGACGTCGACGGCGTCGCCTTCCCGGATGGCACGTTCGAGCTCGGTCTGCCATAGATAGAGGAGCTGCTCATCTAAATCGGGCAGCTCGATCTTTTGGATTTGGGCGTAGTAGCGCTTCAACAGCGCCACATGCTCGGGCATGAGAAACGGGATCCATTTCAGTTCGCCGCGGTCTTTGTAACGGGTCTTGCTCATGATGGATCGCCTCCTTGTTTATGTCCGCCGATCAACCGCTGCCGGGTGCGGAGCGGACTGTCTTTCAATAGGCTCGACGCCGGCCGGATCGTCCCGCGGCCGAAGCGGACGTTCAATTGATCGACGAGGTCGAGAAAGTCGTACCGCCGCGCTTTCGCCCATTCGTCCTCGAAGAACGACAGTTGGACATGGTCGATCCGTGGCTCGAGCTTGCCGAGGGCGACCGAGACGTAACGGACGGCCTCGGTCTCGTCCCATCCGTCGAGGAAGAGCGCCAACAAGACCGGCAAGAAATCCTGCTCGTCCGCCGTGAAGCGGTCGAGCTTTTTTTGTTTACTGAAGCCGCGCCGTTCGCTCGTCCGCGTATAGCGCACGCCGAGATGGACACTCCCGCCGACGAGTCCGGCTTGCCGGGTGCGCATCCCGACCTCGACGGCGATCGCCTGCAAGACGAGCCGGATCGAGGCGTACGTCGTGTAATCTTTCATGAGCGTGATGCCGTGCCCGATCGTACGCGGGCGTTGCCGCTTCGCCCCGAACAACGAACTCGGGGGCAGGATCGTCGGTGACTCGTCGATCCCCCAGGCGTGATGCCACAGCTCGGCGCCGATGACGCCGAACTTCTCGTGCAACACGTCGAGCGGATAGTGAGCGAGGTCGCCGATCGTGAAAATGCCGAGTCGCTGCAGATGCACGGCCATCTTCGCGCCGACGCCCCACATCTTCTCGATCGGTGCCGGATGGATCAGCTTCTCGACATCGTGGAGGAGGCAGCGGGCGACACCGGTCTTCTTCCCATGCAAATCGAGGACGAGCTTGGCGAGGACGTTGTTCGGACCGATGCCGATCGTGACCGGGATGCCGGTGTAGCGGAAGACGGTCGAACGGATGAGGCGGGCGACGTGCTCGTCGTTCCCGAACAGCCGCTCGGTGCCGGACAAGTCGACGAGCGTCTCGTCGATCGAGTAGACGCGGATCGCCTCGGGCGGTGCGAACTGGTGCAGGATATGGACGATTTGCACGGACACGTTCAAATAGTGGCTCATCCGTGCCTCGGCGTAGAGGACGTGCTTTCGGTCCTGCCACGGCAAGCGGTCGATGTGGAACCGTCTCGCCCCGGTCTTGATGCCGAGCCGTTTCATCGGTGGCGTCGCGGCGAGGACGAGCGCGCCGTGGTCCTCTAGGTTCGACAGCACGACGAACTTCGTCTTGTACGGATTTAGGTTGCGAGCGGCGCATTCGCAGCTCGCATAGAAGGAGACGCTGTCGATACAAAAAATCCGACGTCGCATCGTCATCACTCCTTTTACGAACAAATGTTCTGTTTTTATCATCGTAACACGGTCTCACGCCGTCTCAAATATGAATTTGAAAATAAATTTGTAAACACTTTTTGAAAATTACCCAATTTTTATATGAATTTCATAAAACAAAAACCATCTTTTAGGAAGATTTCGTAAAAAAGTCTCCGAAACGGTCTCATTTTCGCTATAATAGACGGGTATGCAATTGACGAATGTAAGATAGATGGAGGCTATAACGTGATCCAATTTGTAAAACAATTGACGAATGATCAAAGCCGGCGCTTGAAAGGGTACGAACGACGCGTCGCACGCATCAATGACTTAGAAAAAACAATCCAAGCCCTCTCGGACGACGAGATGCGGGCGTATACCGATACATTGAAACAACGAATCGAAGACGGGGCGAAAGTCGACGACATCGCTGAAGAAGGGTTCGCCCTCGTCCGTGAGGCGGCCGTGCGCGTCTTAGGCATGCGTCACTATGACGTCCAGCTCATCGGTGGTTTTGCCCTCCTTGAAGGGAACATCTCGGAGATGCCGACAGGGGAAGGGAAGACGCTCGTCGCCGCGCTCCCGAGTTACGTCAAGGCGCTCGAAGGAAAAGGCGTCCACGTCATCACCGTGAACGAATACCTCGCGACGCGTGACGCGAAGCAGATCGGGCAGATCCACGACTTCCTCGGCCTATCGGTCGGATTGAACGTGCCAGAGATCGAACCGGACGAGAAACGGGAGGCGTACCAGGCCGACATCACGTACGGCGTCGGGACCGAGTTCGGTTTCGACTACTTGCGTGACCATTTGGTCGGCGCGCCAGAAGAGCGCGTCCAGCGCCCGTTCCATTTCGCCATCATCGATGAAGTCGACAGCATCTTGATCGACGAGGCGAAGACACCGCTCATCATCGCGCAAAAAGACCGCTCGCACATCCGCCTGAAGGCGCTCGCGCAGCGGGTCGTCACCGAGTTCGACGAAGCCGACTACGAGGTCGACCTCGAGTCGAAATCGTCGGCGTTCACCGAATCGGGCATCTTGAAGATCGAAGACATGTTCGCGATCGACAACCTGTTCAGCGCCGAGCATCAAGTGTTGTACCATTACCTCGTGCAGGCGCTCCGGGCGAACGTCTTGTTCGAGCTCGATGTCGACTATATCGTCAAAGACGACAAGATCGAACTGATTGACTTGTTCACGGGCCGCATCATGGAAGGACGCAGTTTGTCAGAAGGGCTCCATCAGGCGCTCGAGGCGAAAGAAGGCGTCACGATTACCGAGGAGAATAAGACGACGGCCGAGATCACGATTCAGCACTACTTCCGCATGTACCCGCTCATCGGCGGCATGACGGGGACGGCGCAGACGTCGCGCCAAGAGTTCTTGAAGACGTACAACATGGACGTCGTCCAAGTACCGACGAACCGGCCACGCCTTCGGGAAGACTACCCGGATCGCATCTTCATGACGATCGACCAGAAATATGCGGCCGTGACGGAGAAAGTCGTCGAGCTCCACGCGACGGGACGTCCGGTGTTGATCGGGACGACGTCGATCGCCCAGTCGGAAGCGATCAGCAAGCACCTTTCGAAAAAACGCATCAAGCACGAGGTGTTGAACGCGAAGACCGTCACGCAAGAAGCGGACATCATCGCTGAAGCGGGGCAATATGGTAAAGTGACGATCGCGACGAACATGGCCGGACGTGGGACGGACATCATGCTCGACGCGAAATCGAAAGAAGTAGGCGGCTTGTTCGTCGTCGGGACGGAGCGCCACGAGTCGCAACGTGTCGATAACCAGCTCCGCGGACGCTCGGGCCGCCAAGGCGACCCTGGGGCGACCCAGTTCTTCGTCTCGCTTGAAGACGAAATTGTCAAACGGTATGCGATTCAAAAACTTGAGCGCATCGAGAAAAAGTTGAAGCCGGATGCGCATGGCGAAGTCCCTGCGAAAGAGGCGGCCGACATCATCGAATACGCGCAGACGACGATTGAAGGAATCGGTGTCTCGATTCGCGATTACTTGTTCAAGCTCGATGACGTCTTGAACGAGCAGCGCAACATCGTCTACACGATTCGCGACCAAGCCGTCAACGCCGACGCGGACGCGATCAAGAAGAACGTCCTCGGCATGATGCGCCTCGCCATCGAGAACAGCATCGATATGCATGTGACAGACGAGCTCGTCCCGGAAGAATGGCCGATCGACGAGTTGAAGGCCGACCTCCGTTACTTGACGATGCGCGAGCCGGTCTGGTCGGACGCGGTCGCCGATACGTTCGAACTGAAAGCCGAGCTCAAAGGCTTCACGGATGACATCATTAATACGGCCGAGACGCGCCTCGAAGGCGACGAGGTCGTCCACTTCGTCAAAGAGTCGCTCCTCCGTGCCCTCGACATGAAATGGACGGATCACTTGACGATGATGAGCGGATTGAAAGAAGGGATCGGCCTTCGCAGTTACGCGCAGGAAGACCCGGGCCGTCTATTCGGCAAAGAAGGTCTCGAGATCTTCGAACAGACGTATGTGAACATCGCGCGTGACGTGACGATGGAAGTATGCCAGCTCGACCGCTACTTCGCGGCGCCGGTAGAGGAGGAAGCGTGATGTTAGGATTTCGTAAACGTAAGCAAATTGAGACGAACAAAGCCGAAGGGGAGCGTCAGTTGACGCTCGTGTTCGATGACGAGATGGGCATCCCGAAAGAAGACGAGTACGTGTTCCGCTATCATGCGAAACGCCTCCCGAACCTGCTCGAGAACCAATTGTCGATCGAGCTGTTGAACGCCGAACTGTTATCGGAAGGGTTGTCGATCGTCGCCTTGTTCCGCAACACACTCCCAGGCTCGTTCGAGATCGATGAGTTGCCGGTGTTGTTGCTCGATGCGAACAACGTGCCGCTCGGACGGAAAGTACTGAACCGGGTCGACTTGCCGAACTTCGAGCCGTGGACGAGTAAGCCGGTCTACCTCGACTTCTTCGCTGACGAGTTGTTCGGTGACTTCGAATTGAACGATTCGATGCGTCTCGTCTTCCAGATGAACCCGATCGACCCGCTCCAGACGGTGTTGGACGCAGAACGGGCCGCGTTTTCACCGCTCGCTTGGCAGCAACTTGCCCGGACGAACGTGTCGACGCCGCCGGTCGGCGAGAACGAGTTCAACATGATGCTCGTCCACGTCGAGACGAACGAGACGGACGTGACGGCGACGCTGTTGCTCCGAAACGGCTACGCCCAAGACTTGAACGTCGAACAGTTGCCGCTCGAACTGATGAGCGGAGACGAAGCAGTCGCCTTGACGGTCGTCCGGCTCACAGAAGTAGTGCGCGGGAAGCATGCCTATCCGGTGCGGGCGACGTTTGAAGCGATTGAAGCAACAGGGCCGTTCACGGTCAGAATCAAGCAATGAAAAAAGCTCAACTTCTCCGATTGGAGTGGTTGAGCTTTTTCGTGTACTTATTCAAACGGAGTATAAATACGGTCTGTGTCCGTGTCTAAGACGAAATCGATGTTTCCATCGCTTGAACACGAAATCCGATCAAAGCGATGGAGCCGACAAAATATGTCCGGAAAGTCTTGTATATCGGTCACCCTTTCTTTCGTTTGTCGATACATTTCACTTATTCTCTGTTTGGAGCACTTCTTTCCGCTCAAGTAAACGCTCCCCCAATAGCCATCGATTTCAATAATCAATGAGATTCCTCTCCTCGCAAATAATTTACGTTCATCTTAGTCTAAATAGCCGTCAATTTTCACAAAAAATAATGGTGACGTTTACAATCGGGTGGTATAGTGAAGGAGGTTAGGCCATTTTTTGTAAAAAGGGGAAATGAACATGAAAACAGCCTTGAAATGGACGATTGCGACGGCACTCGTATTGCCGGCGACGTTACCGCTGCACGCACCGAACGTACTCGCGTCAGAGGACGTCGTGAAGCTCCGCTTCCTAGAGACGACGGACCTACATACCAACATCACGAACTACGACTATTTCCAAGACAAAGTCGACAACACGATCGGCTTGACGAAAGTCGCGACGCTTATCAAACAGCACCGCGCGGAAGCTGGGGCAGACAACACGTTCCTGTTCGATAACGGGGATACGATTCAAGGGACACCGTTCGGCGATTACGTGCGGGAAGTGCACCAAAACAACCCAGGAACGTTCGAGCACCCGATGTACAAGGCGATGGCGGCACTTGATTATGATGCGGTCACACTCGGGAACCACGAGTTCAACTTCGGACTCGAGTTTTTGTATGACGTGATGGAAGGGTCGAAAGGGAAGCTTCGTTTCGTCACCTCGAACGTCAAGGATTTAGAGGGGAATCCAATCGTGTCGAAGTTCAACGTTGACGGACAAGAGGTCCAAATCATCGAGCGGACGGTCACGGATACGGACGGGGAGACACATACGATCAAAGTCGGTGTGTTCGGCGTCGTGCCACCGAAGATCATGTCGTGGGACTCGGGGAACTTGCAAGGCCGCGTGACGGCGGAGAATATCATCCCGTCGGCGCGTGAAGCCGTCAGCAAGTTGAAAGCACGAGGCGCGGACGTCGTCGTCGCCCTCGCGCACTCAGGGATCGGTGAAAGTGCCGCCCTCGCTGACGAGCAGCGTGACGATGAAGAGAACGTCGGCTACGCCCTCACGAAAATCGACGGGCTCGACATGGTCATGACCGGTCACCAGCACGGCCGTTTCCCGGACGCGAACGGTATGTTCGCCTCGTTCCCGAACGTCGACATGGCGAAAGGGACGATCAACGGCAAACCGGTCGTCATGGCGAACAACCAAGGGAAAGATTTAGGCGTCATCGACTTCGAGCTCGAGAAAGTGGACGGGGCATGGCGTGTCCTCGACGCGACAGCCAAGCTCGACACGATCACGGCGAATACGCCGGTCGATGCCGAGATTCAAGCGCTCATCGAAGACGACCACCGGGCCACGATCGAGTACATCAACCGTCCGGTCGGTGAGATTCAAGACGACATCCAAAGCTATTTCGCGCTCGTCCGTGACGATTCATCGGTGCAGTTCGTGACGAACGCGCAGAAATGGTTCGTCGAGAAAGAGCTCGAGACGAACCCGGACCTCGCCCCGTATAAAGGGTTGCCACTTCTCTCGGCCGGTGCGCCGTTCAAGGCGGGCGGACGCGAGTTGACGGATGCGGGCTACTATACGAACATCCCGAAAGGTCAAATCGCGCTCAAGAACGTGGCGGACTTGTATGTCTATCCGAACACGCTCGAAGTCGTCAAAGTGACCGGGCAAGACGTCATGGACTGGCTCGAGATGTCGGCTGGCGCTTACAAAGAAGTGAAAGCGGATGGGGAACCGCTCTTGAACCTCGCGTTCCGCAGCTACAACTTCGACATCTTGGACGGATTAACGTATGAGATCGATGTGACGGGTCCAGCGAAATTCGATGTCGGTGGCAAACTCGTCAACGCTTCGGCGAACCGCGTGAAGAACGTCGAATATAACGGTAAGCCGATCACGATGGATCAAGAGTTCTTGGTCGCGACGAACAACTACCGCGCCGGTTCATCTTCGTTCCCAGGCCTTAACGGCGGCAACAGCATCGTCTATCGTTCGGCATACGAGACACGGAACGTCATTTCGGACTACATCATCGCCAGCCGTGGTGCCGTCGATTATAAAGCCGATGACAACTGGAAAGTCGTCGCCGACGCGAAACGCCTCGCGACGTTCGAGACGGCGGACGCTGGCAAGCAGTACGTCGACCTATACGAAGGCATCGAAGCGACGGACGCGACACGTGCGGACGCGGCCGGACGTCTCTTCCGATCGTACACGATCGCACTCGATCCGGTGACGGAAGCCGAGAAAGTCGAGCTCGTCCTCTCGGTCGACACGATCAAGCCGGGTGCGAAAGCTGTGACGGGTGTCACGACGGCGAACGCGACTGTCACGTTGAAAGACGGAAAGCACGTTCTCGCGACAACGAAAGCGAAAGCCGATGGCACGTATGCACTGTCTGTGAAACCGCTCAAGCTTCGCCAAACGGTGACGGTCGTCAGTGAACTCGACGGTCAAACGAAAGAAGAAACGAAAGTCGTCGGAGCCGGACATGTCGGTGTCCCGGCACTTCGTTAAATAATGAATGAGCCCTCAGTTTTGAGGGCTTTATTTTGTGTCAAAAAAGTGAATGAAACCCCTTACATAATTGGAAGAAGTGCTATATAATCATCTATGTAATCGGTTACATAGAATATGTGAACTGAAGGGCCAGCGGGGATTGGCTACATACGCAATAAAGGGGACAGCAATCATGGTTACATTTTTTATCGCCATCGCGATTTTACTGATCGGGTATCGCATTTACGGCCGCTACGTCGAGAAGACGTTCGGCATCAAGGAGGAGCGGACGACGCCCGCCTACGCGTCACAGGACGGCATCGACTACGTGCCGATGGGCAAGAAACGAAACTCGATGATCCAGCTGTTGAACATCGCCGGCGTCGGGCCGATCTTCGGGCCGATCATGGGGGCGCTCTATGGACCGGTCGCGTTCCTCTGGATTGTCTTCGGGTCGATCTTCGCCGGGGCCGTGCACGACTATTTGACGGGCATGATCTCGCTTCGTAACAACGGGGCGCACTTGCCGCAGCTCGCCGAGAAGTTCCTCGGTCGCTCGCTTCGCCATATCGTTAACGGGTTCGCCTTGCTGTTGCTGCTCTTGGTCGGGACGGTGTTCGTCACGTCACCGAGCAACATGATCAACAACCTGTTCGGTGGGGACGCGTCGACGCTCGTCTTCGTCATCTTCGCCATCTTCGCTTACTACATCTTGGCGACGCTCCTCCCGGTCGACAAGATCATCGGCCGCATCTACCCGTTCTTCGGCGCGCTCCTGTTGATCAGCGCCGTCGGCATCGGGGTCAGCCTGTTCGCACAAGGCTACAAGGTGCCGGAGATGTCACTGACGAACATGCATCCGGACGGCCTTCCGATTTGGCCACTCCTCTTCTTCACGATCTCGTGCGGGGCCCTCTCCGGCTTCCATGCGACCCAGTCGCCAATCATCTCGCGGACGACGATGAAGGAGAGCAACGGGCGCTCGATCTTCTACGGCATGATGATCGTCGAAGCGGTCATCGCGATGGTATGGGCCGGTGCGGCCATGGCCATCTTCGAGCCGGGTGAATTGCTCGGGATGATCCAGGACGGCACACCGGCGCTCGTCGTCCAGGAAGTGGCGACGCTCATGCTCGGCAGCATCGGCGGCACGCTCGCCATCCTCGGCGTCATCGTCCTGCCGATTACGTCCGGCGACACGGCGTTCCGTAGCGCCCGGATGATCATCGCCGACTACTTGAAGGTCGCACAGAAGAAGTTCGCCTCACGCCTCTGGATCGCACTGCCGCTCTTCGCCATCTCGTACGTGTTGACGAACATGGACTTCCAGATGCTCTGGCAGTACTTCAACTGGGCGAACCAGACGACGGCCGTCATCGCGCTCTTCGTCGGGGCGATGTACCTGTATATCAAGGGGCGCAACCACTACATCGCGCTCGTCCCGGGCACGTTCATGCTGTACGCGGTCTGGTTCTACATCTTGACGGCGCCGATCGGCTTCAAGATGGACGGGCCGATCCCGTACGTCATCGCCACGATCGGGACCATCACGCTGCTCGTCCTGTTCCACGTGCGCGCCCGCGCGATGCGGGCCCAGAACATGGAATGTGACGTTCCAGTGAAAGAAGTCGCGTAACAAATCGACATGGGTCCTCGCGACCCATGTTTTTGTTTGCAACGAAATCGGGAAATGACCATACTAGAGGAATACAGAAAGGTGGGACCCGAATGGAACAAGAGAAGTTAAAAGAGATGCTCCATGCCGATACGCTCGGGGAAGAAATCGCGAGCGCCGTCACGCACGGTCTCGGGGTCATCT
Organism: Exiguobacterium aurantiacum DSM 6208; assembly: GCF_000702585.1. GTDB lineage: Bacteria > Bacillota > Bacilli > Exiguobacteriales > Exiguobacteriaceae > Exiguobacterium > Exiguobacterium aurantiacum. The sequence continues at coordinate 1,361,808 of NZ_JNIQ01000001.1, forward strand.
TCAGTATCGTCGCGCTCGTCTTGCTCGTAATGAGTGCGACGGAGACGGGGAGCACATGGAACGTCATCGCGGTAAGCGTCTTCGGGGTGTCGATGATTTTGCTGTATCTCTTCTCGACACTCATGCATGCGATCCCGCACCCGCGGGCGAAGCGTGTGCTCCAAGTGTTCGACCATGCAGGTATTTACTTACTCATCGCCGGGAGCTACACGCCGTTCGCGCTCGTCTCGCTCCAAGGCAGACTCGGTTGGACGCTGTTCGGGATCGTCTGGGGTGTCGCCATTCTAGGCATCATCTGGAAGCTGTTCTCGACGGGGAAATACATGTGGGTGTCGAACGTGACGTACCTTGGCCTCGGTTGGATTTGCATCATCGCAATCCGTCCGCTCTATGAGTCGCTCGGGCATACCGGGTTCATGTTGCTCCTCGCCGGCGGGATCGCCTATTCGGTCGGGATCGTATTCTACGTGTGGCAGAAGTTACCGTTCAACCATGCGATTTGGCATTTGTTCGTGCTTGCCGGAAGTGTGTTCATTTTCCTCAGTATTTTGCTCTATGTCGCACCGACGACACACCTATGAACCGGACGTCCGAGAGGGCGTCCGGTTTTTTGAAAACTAAGGCAATAAACTGCTGCAAACGGTTACAAAAATACAGACGAATTGACGTTTGTATGTCATAATAATTTCAGACATCGTCATAGAGATAGATGGGTGTAAACGTAAGGGGGAAAAGCAGATGGAAAAAGTGTTGCGCGATGGATTTATTTACATGTCTCAAAACAAAACACTCAACAGTTTGGCTAAAAAATACGGGCTTCGGTTCGGGGCTTCGCGCTTTGTGGCGGGGGAAGATTTCAAGACGTCGGTACCGACGATTCGCGAATTGAACGCGAAAGGGTTATCGGTCACGGTCGACCATTTAGGGGAGTTCATCACGACTGTAGAGGAAGCGACAGAGAATCGTGACGAGATCATTCGGGCGATCGAGATCATGGCAGAAGAGAATCTCGACGCGTACATGTCACTCAAGTTGACGTCACTCGGATTTGATATTTCAGACGAATTGATTGAAGACAACATGCGTCAAATTTTGACGACTGCACAACGTGTCGGTGTCTTCGTCGCCATCGACATGGAAGACGAGTCACGTTGCGAGAAGACGCTCGATTTGTTCAAGAAGTTGAAAACGGACTTCGAGGGCCTCGGGACGGTCATCCAATCGTACTTGTACCGCTCAGAAGACGACATCAATCATCTCGCATCGCTCAAGCCGAACCTTCGCATCGTCAAAGGGGCGTATAAAGAGCCGGCGACGGTCGCCTTCCCAGAGAAAGAAGACGTCGACCACAACTATTTGAAGCTCGTCAAACTCCATCTTGCGAACGGGAACTACGCCTCAATCGCGACTCATGACGACCACATGATCGATGCCATCATCGAGCACGTGAAACTGAACGACATCCCGCTCGACCAGTTCGAGTTCCAAATGCTGTACGGCATCCGTGTCGAGCGTCAACTCGAGCTCGTCCGCCAAGGTTATAAAGTCCGTGTCTACGTGCCATACGGCCGTGACTGGTACGGTTACTTCATGCGCCGCCTCGCGGAACGTCCGGCGAACGTGGCATTCGTCTTAAAAGGAATGGTGAAGAAATAAAGAAAGCCAATGTATTCTACCTGATACCGTGAAACAAATGGACATCAGCGTGAAGGCTTTAGACACAAAAAATGGTTTGGTTCTTTTAAAATAGAACCAAACCATTTTTTTATTAATAGTTGCTTGAAGTATCTTAAGACAAGAACGATTGTGTTATTGTAATTTCTTCATTTATTTTAGTTCCGAATTTTCTTCAAATGATTTGATTAGAAGTTCTAGCGAACAAGAAAAATGATTTAAAATAAAACACGACTAGGAGGATAAATAATGGACTTTGAAAATATGATAAACCAAATCTATGATGTGACTCCAAAAGGATTTCAAGAACCTATCAAAATGACGGTAGGCATTGGTGCGGATTTTTTGCCTGTTTTCGGAAAGATATATCATGCGTATCAACATCAAAAAATAAACAGAGCGCTAAGAGAATTGGATCATCAGATTCAAAATATTAAAGTGAAGCTTGATGCCAGTGATGAATCGATGATCTTCAAAGAAGAGATATTCCCTATCATTATCAAAAAAATGTTAGATGAACCTCAAGAAGAAAAAATTAAAATAATAATTGATGGGTTTGAGCATATTGTCGACAGGAATATTTCTGAGCAAGAAATAATCTTTCACTATTATGATGTTCTTGAGGAACTTCGCATGGCAGATATTATTTTTATGTGTACAAACTATTTTGTAAAAAAAGATATAAGTTCAAAAGAAAAAGTAGCTCATTTAGCATCCGAATCAGAGGAAGAATTAGCACGAAAACATATTGAAAGATATATGGCGAATAAACTTGTGCGTTTAGGGTTGTTGATTGAAAAAGCGGATAAGGAACAGATGACGTATAATGTTTTAAAAGAATTGACTAGAAATAGGGCTGGATATGAATATGCAGCCAAATTTACCATCAATCAATATGAGTTAACACCATTTGGATTTAGTTTTATTGATTTTTTTAAACTAGATATGTAATAAGACAGTGGGAGGATGAGATATTTAATGACAAATATCGAGGTTATATTGGAAATAAGTAAAGTCCTTTCTCCAATTATAACGGTTGGATTAGCGGCGTTTTTAGCTGCAAGATATTACTTTGACGGTTTGTCAAATTAAGCGCAACACTTCCTCCGTGAAGGCCTCGTGTGCGGTCTTCCAGCCCAGGCATTTGCGTGGGCGGCCGTTGATCTTGGCGAGCGCGTCCACGATCTCTCCTTGGCCGACCGTCGCGAAGTCCGATCCTTTCGGGAAGAACTCGCGCAGGAGGCCGTTGGCGTTCTCGTTGCTGCCGCGCTGCCACGACGAGTACGGGTCGGCGAAATACATCGGCACGCCTAGTGTCGCCCGGACGCGCTCGTGACAGCTGAACTCCTTGCCCCGGTCCGTCGTCGCCGTCTTGAACGTGCCCGCTGGGAAGGCGGCGTGGACCGTGTGGATCGCCTCCTCCATCGAGGCCGCGCTGCGGTCCGCGATCGGCAGCGCGAGGTAGAACCGGCTCTTCCGCTCGACGAACGTCGCGACGCAGGCCCTCGATTTCCCTCGTCCGGAGACGACGGTGTCGAGCTCCCAGTGGCCGAATGTCTCGCGTGTGCGCACCTCTCTCGGACGTTTGGCGATGGACAGACCGATGTTGAACCGACCACGTGTCTCCATCGGTTTCTGGCGCTTGCCCTTTTGGCGGAGCACGGTCACCGGCACGTCGATCAGCCCCGAATAGATCCAACGATAGATGGTCGAGAAGGCGATTTTCCCGTCGAAGAGACGACCCACGATCTGTTCCGGGGACCAGGTCGCCCGCAGCTTCTCGATGATCGTCCGGCGCATCATGTCGTCGAGCTTCGTCTTGGCGCCGCAGTTTCGCTTCGCCTTGGCGTAGCGCTCCTGTGCGCGTTCGGCCGTGTAGCCGGGGTTCCTTCTGATCTCCCGCGAGACGGTCGAGGGCTGTCGCCCGAGCCGTCTCGCGATGGACCGTACGGACATCCCGAGCTCCAGGTAGGTCTCTATTTTCACGCGTTCCGCTGTGGTAAGATGGGTGTAGCTCATAGCGATTCCTCCGTCTGAATGTGTGTTGTGGTGACTTCATTCTACACGAGGCCGTCGCTATGGGCTTTTTTGCGTTCACGTTCAGGTGTTGCACTTAATTTTATAATTCATCCTTTAAAAACAAACAAGTTGATTATTCCATGAAGCTTTCTGAAAAAGCTATCGAAGAAGTTTATAACCCTATCATAGTTAAGATAGAAAAAGATGCTATCAATGATGGATTTAGTTATGAAGGATTATCCGCAAATGATTTAGTAGATATTGACGAAATTTTTTCTAAGAATCGACATTTAGTTGAAGAAAGTTTGTTAAATATTCTTTGGAAGTACCAAGAAGATGTTCATTTTGAACTTTCTACTTTGTATAGTAACGAGGAGTCTCAGATAACTTTTAAAGACAAATTTTTGGACTCTAATCATGAGTTTTTGAATGAGTTAAAAAAAGTTAGAAATTTTCATTTGAAGCGAATTGGTTTTTACTTTAAATAAATTAAAACCAAGTGGTAACTACTTTGTTAAAAATGCGTCCGTCGGCGCCCTGACTCATGCAGGAAAGCAATCCGAAGAAGACCCCGCAGTGCCGGGAACGGCGCGAGAAGGCTTCGGGATTGCCTGCTGAAAGCATGGGCGCCGAAAGGGCGCACTGCACAAAAAAAGACTCAGCTACAAACTGAGTCTTCGACAAATTATCCGTTCACGACCGTCCCGCCGTTGACGTGCATGACCTGCCCACTGACGTACGTCGAGTCGTCGCTTGCAAGGTAGACATACGCCGGGGCGAGTTCTGCCGGTTGACCTGGACGTTTCATTTCGGCCGAGTCACCGAACGAGGCGACTTTCTCCGCCGGGAACGTCGCCGGGATGAGCGGCGTCCAAATCGGACCTGGTGCGACACCGTTGACGCGAATCTTCTTCTCTGCCAAGTTTTTGGCGAGCGAGCGCGTGAACGATGTGATCGCGCCTTTCGTCGACGAGTAGTCGATCAATTGGTCGTTACCCTCATACGCCGTGATCGACGTCGTGTTGATGATGCTTGCCCCTTCGTTCAAGTACGGGAGGGCGGCCTTCGTCAAATAGAACATGCTGAAGATGTTCGTCCGGAACGTCTGTTCGAGTTGCTCGTCCGAGATGTCGAGGAGCGATTCTTGCGGATGTTGCTCGGCTGCGTTGTTGACGAGGATGTCCAAATGACCGAACGTCTCGAGCGTTTGTTTGACGACGTCTTGGCAGAAGTTTGAATCGCCGATGTCCCCTTGGAGCAAGAGACACGCCTGACCAAGTTCTTCGATGCGTTCTTTCGTCGCCTCGGCGTCCTCGAGCTCGTTTTGATCCTTATAGACGATGACCGACTTCGCGCCTTCATGGGCGAAGAAGATGGCGACTGATTTTCCGATGCCTGAGTCGCCACCCGTGATGATAGCGACTTTGTCTTTCAATTTATCGCTTCCTTTATATCCTTCACGCTCATAGATGGGGAACGGCTCCATCTTCGAGTCGATGCCCGGTTGATGGGCTTGCTCTTGGCCGTCCTTCTTGAACGATTCAAAGTCTTTTCGACTTCCGACTGTGTTTAAACGATTGTCACTCATGTGTACATTCCCCTTTCTAAAATTGACTCTTTGTGTCTATACCACTCGTCTCAAAAATTAATCATTAATTCGTGAAATGGAATGAATTTGAAAAATGCGGGCTTGCGAATGAATGTTCATTCATTTATGATAGAAGAGTAAACACGATGGTGATTGCGATTTTTTTTACGCGTGAAATGAATCACTATTCATTCTCATTGAGGGGGGAACAATATGACGAGTCACATCGAACAATCAGCCGACCTCCGTTTGACGAGCAATATCCGTTTTGCGGTCGTCATCGGTTCAGGAGTAATGGGGGCGGGGATTGCGGCTCACTTGGCGAACGCGGGGATTCGTTCGCTCATGCTCGACATCGTACCGCGGGAATTGACGGCAAAAGAAGAAGCGAAAGGGCTCACACTCGAGTCACCGGAAGTACGCAACCGCATCGCTTCAGAAAACCGTCAAAAGTTGTTAAAGCAAAACCCGGCACCGCTCGCGACACCGGAGCACTTGAACTTTATCGACGTCGGTAATTTAGAAGACGATCTCGAGCGCTTGAATGAAGCTGACTGGGTCATCGAAGTCGTCGTCGAACGGCTCGACGTGAAACAACAGCTGTTCGAAAAGATCGCACCTTACATCCGTGAAGACGCGATTCTCAGCTCGAACACGTCCGGTATCTCGATCGAGGCGATGGCGAGCGTCCTCCCGGAAGGATTGCAACACCGTTTCCTCGGGACGCACTTCTTCAACCCGCCGCGCTATTTGAAGCTGCTCGAACTGATCCCGACGGAGAAGACGGCCCGTCCGGTCATCGATTTCATGGCTCGTTTCGCGGAGGACCGTCTCGGCAAAGGCGTCGTCGAAGCGAAAGACACGCCGAACTTCATCGGCAACCGCATCGGCACGTATGGCCTTCTCGTCACGTTCGAAGAGATGCTCAAGCAGAACGCCTCAATCGGTGAGATGGACTCAATCACCGGTCCGCTCATCGGACGACCGAAATCAGCGACGTTCCGCACGCTCGACGTCGTCGGGATCGACACGTTCGTCCACGTCGCCGGAAACGTCTTCGAGACGCTCGAGGCGGGCGAGGAGAAAGACACGTTCGACGTACCGGCCGAGATGAAGACGCTCGTCGAAAAAGGCTGGGTCGGACAAAAGGCCGGCCAAGGCTTCTATAAGAAAGACGGGAAAGTCATCCAGGAATTGAATCTCGGAACATTCGAATACGAACAATTGAAAGCGATTACAGGTCTGGAACTCGACCAAATCAAGTCGCTTCCGGGCTCGAAAGCGAAGTTGAAAAGCGCCGTCTTGAACAAGGGACGCATCGGGCAGCTGCTCTGGCCAATCACAGCGAAGACGCTCGCCTACTCGGCACGTCTCACGGGCGAGATCAGTGACTCGATCGTCGCCATCGATGACGCCATGAAATGGGGCTTCGGCTGGAAATTCGGGCCGTTCGAGACGTGGGACGCGCTCGGGCTTGAAAAATCAGCGGCGCGAATGAAGCAAGAAGGGTACGACGTCCCGGCGTGGATCGATGAGATGCTCGCTGCCGGACATACTTCCTTCTATAAAGGTGACCAGTATTACGACCAAGCGTCGCAGACGTACGTCGAGAAGACCGTCAACCCGAAAGAGCTGAAACTCGCACCGCTCGCCAAGTCGAACGGGATCGTGCTTGAGAACGGCGGGGCCCGCCTCATCGATATCGGCGATGATGTCGTCGCCCTCGAGTTCACATCACCGAACAATGCGATCGGCGTCGATATCATGCAGATGATCGAGCAATCGATCGACCGCGTCGAGACAGACTTCAAAGGACTCATCCTCGCCAACGACGGCAAAAACTTCTGCGTCGGCGCTAACCTCGCGATGATGCTCATGGAAGCGGAAGACGAGAACTGGTACGAACTCGACTGGATCATCAACAAGTTCCAACAAGTCGTGCAGAAGATTCGCTACGCAGGTCGCCCAGTCGTCGTCGCACCGTACGGTATGACGCTCGGCGGCGGCACAGAGATCAGCTTGCCGGCAGCCCGCATGCAGACGGCGCTCGAGACGTACATGGGTCTCGTTGAAGTCGGGGTCGGACTTATCCCGGGCGGAGGCGGAAACGTCAATACGTATCGTCGTTTCTTGGAGCAGACGCCGCAATCGATGCAAAACATCGAGAAGGCAGCGCAGCAGACGTTCCAGAACATCGCCATGGCGAAAGTGTCGAAGTCGGCGTACGATGCGAAGACACTCGGTTATCACCGTGCGGTCGACGGCATCTCGATGAACCGCGACCACTTGACGTTCGATGCGAAACAGACGGTGCTCGGACTAGCCGACGGCTACACGGCACCGGTACGTGAGAAGTTACCAGTCGTCGGTCAGACGGGGAAAGCGACGCTCGAACTTGCGGCGTACGAGATGTTCTATGGTGGCTACATTTCAGAGCATGACTTGAAGATCGCGAAGAAACTCGCCCACGTCATCAGCGGCGGTGATTTGGCGTACGGCACGATGGTCGACGAGCAATACTTCCTCGACATCGAGCGCGAGGCGTTCTTAAGCCTCATCGGAGAACCAAAATCGCAGCAACGGATGCAACATATGCTCGTCAAAGGCAAGCCACTTCGGAACTGATAAAAGGGGGATTTCACAGATGAGGGAAGCAGTCATCGTGGCCGGCGCACGGACGCCGGTCGGAAAAGCAAAACGGGGATCGTTCCGAAACGTTCGCTCGGACGAACTTGCCGGACATGCGATTAAAGCGACGCTCGAACGGGCCGGCTACAACGGCCCAATCGACGACGTCATTATGGGATGTGCGATGCCGGAAGCAGAGCAAGGGATGAACATCGCCCGTTATGCGGCCGTTCGCGGCGGATTGTCCCACGAAGTACCAGCCATCACAATCAATCGCTACTGTTCGTCGGGCTTACAAGCAATCGCCGACGCGGCAGCGAAAATTATGATCGGCCAAGCGACGGCGGTCATCGCCGGCGGCATGGAATCGATGAGCCTCGTGCCGATGGGCGGGCACGTCATCCGTCCGAACCCGACAATTATGGAGACGGCACCTGAGTACTACATGAGCATGGGCCATACGGCAGAACGAGTCGCGGCCGAGTACAACATCTCGCGGGAAGACCAAGACCGGTTCGCCATCGACAGCCATCAAAAAGCGGCGGCCGCGATCGCCGGCGGCAAATTCGAAGAAGAGATCGTCCCGGTGACGGTCATCGAGCACGTGCTCGGAGAAGACGGCAAAGTCGCGGAACGTGAAGTCGTCGTCAAACACGACGAAGGCGTCCGCGCCGACTCGACCGTCGAAGCGCTCGGCAAGCTGCGCCCAGCGTTCAAAATCAAAGGCTCGGTGACGGCGGGGAACGCGTCGCAAGTATCAGACGGAGCTGCGGCCGTGCTCGTCATGGAGCGAGAAGAAGCCGAACGCCAAGGCTTGAAGCCGATGGCGAAGTTCCTCTCGTTCGCCGTCGGTGGGGTTCGTCCGGAAGTGATGGGGATCGGTCCCGTCGTCGCCATCCCGAAAGCGCTCGAGATGGCCGGCGTGAAGCTCGAAGAAGTCGGATTGTTCGAATTGAACGAGGCGTTCGCGAGCCAATCGCTCGGTGTCATCCGTGAACTCGGGATCGACCCGTCGAAAGTGAACGTGAACGGCGGAGCCATCGCCCTCGGGCACCCGCTCGGTTGTACGGGCGCGAAACTCGCGGTCTCCATCTTGCATGAGATGAAACGACGCAATGAAAAGTATGGGGTTGTGACGATGTGCATCGGTGGCGGAATGGGTGCTGCTGGCGTCTTCGAATTACTATAAGGGGGAATTGACTATGGAACGGACAGAACACGAATTGATTAAAGGCGGTAGCTTCGTTATCGACGCACTCGACGCGGATCGTCTCTTCACACCGGAAGACTTCTCGGATGAGCATAAGATGATCGGTGACACGACGGCGAGCTTCGTCGACGACCGTGTCATGCCGGTGCTCGGACGTATCGAGAAACACGAGTTCGATCTTTCGGTCGAATTGTTGAAAGAAGCGGGCGAGCTCGGTCTCCTCGGTGCGGACGTGCCGGAAGAGTACGGCGGCTACCAGCTCGACAAGATCTCATCATCGATCATCACGGAACGGTTCGCCAAAGCGCGTTCGTTCGCACTCAGCTATGGTGCGCACGTCGGGATCGGAACGCTTCCAATCGTCTTCTTCGGAACAGAAGAGCAAAAGCATAAGTACTTGCCAAAGCTCGCGACCGGTGAATGGATCGCGGCGTACGCCCTCACAGAGCCAGGCTCAGGGTCGGACGCGCTCGGTGCGAAATCGACGGCCGTCTTGAACGAGGCCGGCACGCATTACGTGTTGAACGGTGAGAAGCAATGGATCACGAACGCTGGTTTCGCGAACGTCTTCGTCGTCTACGCGAAAATCGACGGCGATAAGTTCAGCGCCTTCATCGTCGAGCGTGACTACAACGGTGTCTCGACAGGTGCCGAAGAACAGAAGATGGGTATCAAAGGGTCATCGACACGGACGCTCATCCTAGAAGACGTCGAAGTCCCAGTCGACAACCTCCTCGGAGAAATCGGTAAAGGACACGTCATCGCCTTCAACATCTTGAACGTCGGTCGTTACAAACTCGCCGTCGGCGCGGTCGGTTCATCGAAACGCGCGTTCGATCTCTCGGTCCAGTATGCGAACGAGCGCAAACAGTTCAAGACGCCGATCAGTCAGTTCCCGCTCATCCAAGAAAAATTAGCGACGATGGCGGCGAACATTTACGCGATGGAGAGCTCGGTGTACCGGACGGGCGGTCTGTTCCAAGACAGCCTCGACGCCCTCGGCGACGACAACATGCGTGACGGCTCGAAAGTCGCCCAAGCGATCGCCGAGTACGCGATCGAGTGCTCGCTCAACAAAGTGTTCGCCTCGGAGACGTTCGACTACGTCGTCGACGAAGCGGTCCAAATCCACGGCGGTTACGGCTTCATGACCGAGTACGAGGTCGAAAACTTGTACCGGGACTCGCGCATCAACCGCATCTTCGAAGGAACGAACGAGATCAACCGGTTGATCGTGCCGGGCACGCTTCTGAAGAAAGCGATGAAAGGCGATTTGCCGCTCCTCGCGGAAGCGCAAAAACTTCAAAAAGAGCTCATGAGCTACATGCCGCAAGAACTTGACGGTTCTCCGCTCGCTCGTGAGAAGATGCTTCTATCGAACATGAAGAAAATCAACTTGATGGTCGCCGGCACGGCGGTCCAGAAATATCAGCAAAACCTGCAGAACGAGCAAGAGATTCTCGCGAAGCTCGCCGACATCATCAGCGCCATCTATGCGCTCGAGGCGGCGATCGCCCGGACGGACAAAGCGATCGGCCGTACCGGTGAAGAGAAGAACGCCCAAAAAGTCCGCTACACGGAAATCTTCGCCGAGCAAGTGTTCAAGCAAGTCGAACTCATGGCGAAAGAAGTGTTGTACGCGGCGGCATCAGGCGACGAGCAACGTATGCTTCTCTCAGCGATGAAGAAGTTCAGCCGCTATCAGCCGATCAATGTCATCGGCACGAAGCGCGAAGTCGCAGCGAGCTTGATCAAAGCGAACAAGTTCATCGTATAAGAAGAGAGAAAGGGTCGGCCGGATGATATGCTCCCCAATAGGTAGACAGATGAAATAACAAATCTGTTTATCTGATTGGGGAGTGTTTTTTATGGCGAGAAGTCGGCATTCAATCGAACAAAAACTGAGTGCACTACGGATGATGGAAGAAGAAACATATACGTGGAAGGAAATCGAGGAGGCCCATGACGTCTCTGAGCATACCCTCCGGGTGTGGAAAGTGAAATTCGAGACCGGCGGAATCGACGCCTTGAAGGAGTCGAGGACATGGAAACTGTACACAAAGGAACAGAAAATAGCGGCCGTACGTGACTATCTCGATGGGGTCACCATGGTGGAAGTCCTCTCCAGACATCAAATCAGTAGTCGTTCGGTTCTATATCGGTGGATCAAGAAGTATACTAGTCATAGCGAGTTAACAGATTCGAGAAAAGGGATGGATCGAGCTATGACAAAAGGGAGAAAGACCACATTCGAGGAACGCATGGAGATCGTCAGGTATTGCCTGGACAATGGACGGAACTATCAACAGACGGCCGAGATATTCGCCCTGTCGTACCACCAGGTCTACGGCTGGACGAAAAAATATGACGCCGACGGCGTGCACGGGCTCGAGGACCGGCGCGGACGGACGAAGCAAGAAGAGGAACTGACCAACGAAGAGAAGCTCGAACGTCGCATCCAACAGATCGAGCGGGAGAACGAGCGCCTGCGGGCCGAGAACCTGTTCCTAAAAAAGTTAGAGGAGATCGAGAGGAGAGGTTGATCAGCCAAATCCGGCTACAATTACGTTACATGGCGATCGAGGAAATGTCGACGACCGACACGTTCCCGGTCGTGCTCCTGTGTGAAATCGCGCAGGTCTCACGGGCCGCCTACTACAAATGGTTGAAGCGTACCGTCTCGGTACGCGAGGAGGAGAACTTGGGCTTACTGGAGGACATCCGTCTCCTCTATGACCAGGTGAACGGGACCTACGGCTATCGACGGCTCACCATGACAATCAACCGCAGACGACGTCAACATGGCCTGCCGGCATACAATGAGAAGCGGATCTATCGTCTCATGCGCATCCATGAGATCCGTTCGGTCATCCGCCAGAAACGAAAGCGGCATAAGAAATCGTCACCGCAACATGTGGCCGAGAACCTGATGAACCGGGAATTCAGCGCGTCCCGACCGGACGAGAAGTGGTGCACCGACGTCACCGAGTTCAAATATGGCGCCGGGAAGAAGGCGTATCTGAGCGCGATCATCGACCTCTATGACGGCTCGATCGTCGCCTATCGCATCGGGAAATCCAACAACAACGCGCTCGTCTTCCAGACGATGATCCCAGCCATCGCGGGGCTCCGTTCAGGAGCGAGTCCGATGATCCATAGCGACCGAGGGTTCCAATATACCTCGAGAGGGTTCAAACGCATGGTGGAAGACGCGGGGCTGACCCACAGCATGTCCCGGGTCGGACGTTGTCTCGACAACGCCCCGATTGAGGGTTTTTGGGGTACCCTGAAAGTCGAGATGTACTATTTGCGTGAGTTCCAGGCCTACAGCGAACTCACATCAGCCATCGAGGCCTACATATCGTTCTACAACCATGATCGTTTCCAGAAACGACTAAACGGCTTGAGCCCTGTCGAATACAGGACTCAAGCCGCCTAGGCTGGTTTTCATTATTTGCCCTGTCTACTTGACAGGGAGCAGTTCAGGACGCGGTCGGCTCTTTCTTTTTTGTGACAGGACCTCGTACAATGGATGAAGGAGGGGATATGAATGAAACGAGATGACTTGCTAGAACGGATGGATGCGATTGGCCGTTCCGTGGCAGAGTATGAGGGCACGCTCATGCTCATTGCACTCGGCTCGATCGGCCTCGAGACGGACCGGCTCGACGACTATTCGGACCTCGACTTCTTTTTAATTGTTGAGGACGGTCAGAAGGCCCGGTTTATCGACCAGTTAGATTGGCTCGAGGTCGAGCCGCTTGCCTACCAGTTCCAGAACACGAAAGACGGACATAAGGTCATGTATGCGGACGGGATTTATGCCGAGTTCGCTGTGTTCGACTTGCCTGAGATGCCTTCTATCGCTTACACACCGGGGCGAATCGTCTGGAAACGTGACGAAGCGCTCGAAGCGTTTGCCACGCCAAAAATCATCACACAGGCTGCTGGCGCCGCTTATTGCTATGAAGAGGCGCTGACGAACCTATATGTCGGCCTGCTCCGCGAGCGGCGGGGCGAGCGGCTCGCAGGATTCGAGCTCATCCAAGTGTCGGCCGTCAACAACGTGTTGAAAGCACACGGGGAGACGAGTGACCCGTTCAATCCGACCCGGCGCGTCGAAGTTCAACATCCGGAGATGATTGCGTTTCTCGAGCAAGGGGTACTTGGATATGGACGTTCCGTCGAGGCGGCTGCCGCCATCCTCGCCTACATCGAAGAACGCCACCCCGTCAACGCGACGCTGAAACGGGAAATCGAACGTTTGCTTCGGACGTGATACCGAGAAACGAGATATGCTACATTAACAGAAGAGGTGATGAACATGGTGACAATATACGGCTATCCGCCGTGCAGCACGTGCAAGAAGGCAGAGAAATGGTTGAAGGAGAACGGCATCGACTATACATACGTCCATATCGTCGAGGCGACGCCGGCGAAAGAAGAGTTGGCCGAACTGTGGAAGCAGTCAGGCCTGCCGCTCAAAAAGTTCTTCAACACGAGCGGGCAAGTGTATCGGAATGAAGGCATAAAAGACAAACTGCCAAACTTGTCAGAAGACGAACAACTCGACCTCCTCGCTAGCAATGGTATGCTTTTAAAGCGTCCGATCGTGACGGACGGGGAAAAATCGACGGTCGGTTTTTCAGAAAAGTCGTTTACAGACGTTTGGGGCTAAGTGCTATAATACACGTGTGAGTCTAATTTATTTGAGGGGGAAGTTAGGATGAGCAAAGTACCTGCCAATTTACGTTATTCAAAAGAACACGAATGGGTTGAAGTGAACGGAAGTGTGGCCCGCATCGGGATCACAGATTTCGCACAAAGCGAACTCGGGGACATCGTGTTCGTCGAACTTCCTGAAATCGGGGGCACGATCCTAATCGATGAGCCGTTCGGATCGGTCGAGTCGGTCAAGACGGTCTCAGAGCTTTACGCACCAATCTCTGGGAAAATCACAGCGGTGAACGAATCACTCGCCGATTCACCAGAACTCGTCAACGAAGCACCGTTCGAAGGCGCTTGGATGATTGAAGTCGAATTGAATGACGCATCAGACGTCGACAAGCTCATGTCGGCCGAAGAATATGAAGCGATGATTCAAGGCTAAACAAAACCCGGTTTCTCTTCACGAGAAGCCGGGTTTTATCGTTCATTCGAAATCGAGGCGATAATGTTCCGGGCGGATGAGCGGCGTCCGGTTGAACAATTTGAAGAAGAAGACACCGAGCGCGATCGGGATGAGACCGAACAAGACGATGACGAGCAAGACGTTGAAGAGCGCGAAGCCGCCTGGCATCAAGTGCAACGCGTTGATCGGTCCGATGAGCCCCGAGACACCGAACCCGGCACTGATCGGGGTGCCTTCAATGCGGAGGATACCGGCGAGCGCTCCGAGGATGGCCGCGTTCGCGAGCACCGGCAGCATCATGATGGGACGACGGATGAAGTTCGCCATCTGGATTTTCGGTGACCCGAGGAAGTGGGCGATCGACGTGCCGGTCGCATTCATCTGCCATCCGGCGATGGCGAGCCCGAAACCGGCCGCGACGACACCGAGGTTGGCTGCGCCGGCCGCGACGCCGGATAGACTGATCGCCGTCGCGATCCCGACCGTCGAGATCGGGGAGACGATGATGAGTGAGAACGCCATCGCGATCAAGATACCCATGACGACCGGTTGGAGTTCGGTCATCGTCATGATGATCGTCCCGACGTACGTCGTGATCTGTGAGATGTACGTGAGCAGGAACGAGCCGATGCCTCCGGCGACGACGATGACCGTCATCGGCAAGACGAGTACCGTGTATGTCTTCAAGCGCGGTGCGAGCTGCATGACGAGATACGTCGCAAGCGCTGCCGTGACACCGGCTGTGATGACGTCACCGATACCAGCCATGAGGAAGGCTCCTTCTTCGATGCGGATGGCGCCACTGCCGACGTGTGTCGCGATCCCGATCGTTCCGGCCTCGAGCGCCGTGCGTCCGAACTGCATGGCGACGGCGACACCGATGATGACGGGGAGAAGGCGCATCGCAATCGTCGTCGCGTCTAAGATGAACTGAAGCGACGGAAAATACGGCAAGATGGCTTTCGTCAATTCACCGAGCAATGCGCTCGGAATGAGGGCGATCAAAATGGCAAGGCTGAGTCCGTTCAATACGTTCATCAAAAACTGTTTTCCGGTAAGTCGTTCTTCCGTCATGTCTTCTTCACCTATCCTTCTCTTTTACTGTTATGTACAAAAGCATTAAAGTTATTGACCATACTATGCCTCTTTCGGGCGCACGTCAACCAGAAAAATGGAAGTATTCAGAATTTTTTTCAAAACGAGCACAACTTTTGAATGTCTGGCCGAAGCTTTTTATAATCAGTAGAGAGGTGAGAAAAATGATTACAGACGGATTGTTATATATATACGCCCCGATGTGTGGAACATGCGCCGTGGCCGAGCGGATGCTCGCGGTCGTCGAGGCGGTCGACCCGACACTCGAGATTGAAAAGCACGATGCCAACTTTATCCCGAACGAGTTAGAAGCGTACCAAGTGATGAGTGTACCGGCGCTGTTGAAGCTTGAAGACGGCCAAGTCCGAGACCGATTGTACGCGTTTCAAAACGTGCAGCACGTCCTATCTTTCGTCAAGTAAGATGGGAACATTAGAATAATCTGAAAATTTTAAATAATCAGTTGACACAGAAAGTTCACGAATGGTATATTCATTACAACATCTTACTTGAACACAAAAATAGGACGCGATTTACTCGCGATCAAGACGTTCTCACATCGCCGAACCACTCGCTTACGCGATTTTAAGTGGACCTTCCCTTCGATTGTCCCCCAAAAAAATCAAGCGAAGGAATACCGACCGCGTAACCGTTCGGTACATGTGAGGATCGGGTGATCGACGAGCGAAATCCCCCATATTAAGGATGAATGCTCTGATCGGGCAAAAGGGGTTCATCTATGGGTTGTCCTTCCTGTGACTCAAGGTGCTACGTTCTGTGTCGTCTTCGGACGGCACCTTTTTTTATTTTTTCGCATAAAAATAGTTTGACATGAAAATAATGTGTCGCTATGATAAAGCTAATCGAATAAACAACACTCTTATCAAGAGAGGCTGAGGGACTGGCCCTATGACGCCCAGCAACCGCGGAGCAATCCGAAATGGTGCTAATTCCAGCAAGGTGAGAACCTTGGAAGATGAGAGCAATCGTTGTCCGTACCGATAAAGTACGCACGTTTGCTCAAACGTGCGTACTTTTTTTGTTGTCAGGAGGGAAAGGGATTGATTCAACTACGCAATGTGGCCAAATGGTTCGACACGAAGAACGGTCGAGTCCATGCGGTCGATGATGTGTCGCTTACAATCGAAAGCGGCGAAATTTTTGGAATAATCGGATATTCAGGGGCAGGGAAGTCGACGCTCATTCGACTCCTCAACCGTCTCGAGTCGCCATCGAGCGGCTCGATCGAGGTGGCAGGGAGCGAACTCACGAAGCTGAGCCCGAAAGAGTTACGCGGGGTACGTAAAAACGTCTCGATGGTGTTTCAGCACTTCAATCTTCTCTGGTCGCGCACGGTCGCTGAGAACATCAGCTTCCCGCTCGAGCTGATTGGTGTACCGGCTAGCGAGCGCAAGCGCCGCGTCGAAGAACTCGTCGATCTCGTCGGATTGACGGGACGAGAAGACAGCTATCCGTCCCAACTGTCGGGCGGTCAAAAGCAGCGAGTCGGGATTGCCCGTGCGCTCGCTACGAATCCAGAAGTGCTCCTCTGCGATGAAGCGACGAGCGCGCTCGACCCGAAGACGACCGACTCGATTCTCGAGTTGCTCGTCAGCATCAACAAGAAACTCGGACTGACGATCGTGCTCATCACGCACGAGATGCACGTCATCCAAAAGATTTGTCACCGTGTCGCGGTCATGGAAGCAGGGAAAGTCGTCGAGATCGGTCAAGTCGCCGACGTGTTCCAACACCCGGAACAACCGATCACGAAAGAGTTCGTCAAACAGATCGGCGCCGTCGACGACATGTCGCTCACGTTCGAACATTTGAAGGCGCGCTATCCGAGCGGTCAAATCGTCAAGCTGAAGTTCTTGAACGAGACGGCCGAACAACCGATTCTCTCAGACGTCTTGAAGACGCACGATATCGGGTTCAACATCATCGGCGGGAACGTGACGCAGTCGCAAGTCGGCGCGCTCGGGACGCTATTTATTCAACTGATCGGAGAGCCGGCTGAAGTCGAGCGGGCCATCGCCTCAATCCGATCGCAGGCAGTGGAAGTGGAGGTGGAGAACGATGTTTCCTAACGTAGACTGGGAAATCATGCTCGAGGAGACGTGGCAGACGATTTATATGACGCTCGTCGCCGGTGGCGCGACGTTCGCCTTCGGTCTCGCACTCGGGATGATCCTTTATGTGACGAACGAGCCGCTCATGATGAAGAATCGGACGATTTACACGGTCGTCAGTGCGTTCGTCAACGTCTTCCGCTCGATCCCGTTCATTATTTTGATCATCTTGCTCATCCCGTTCACGAAGATCGTCGTCGGGACGATTCTCGGTTCGACGGCGGCGCTCCCGGCGCTCATTATCGGGGCGGCCCCGTTCTATGCCCGGATGGTCGAACTCGCACTTCGTGAGATTGACCGTGGTGTCATCGAGGCGGCCGAATCGATGGGTGCGACGAAATGGCAAATCATCTATAAAGTGTTGTTCCCTGAGGCACTCCCGGCCATCGTGTCGGGGATCACGGTCACACTCGTCGCGATCGTCGGTTATACGGCGATGGCAGGTGTCGTCGGCGGGGGAGGCCTCGGTAACTTGGCGTTCCTTGACGGGTTCCAACGTTCACGCAACGACGTGACGTTCGTCGCGACCGTCCTCATCTTAGTCATCGTCTTCGTCATCCAGTTCATCGGAGACCGGCTTGTCACAAGAATTGATAAGCGTTCAGCTTAATCACATAAAAAAACATTTGGAGGGTTCACACATGAAATCATGGAAAACAGTACTCGGTTTAACGGCAGCATCAGCACTCACAATTCTCGCGGCTTGCGGCGGGGATTCAGAATCAGGCGCAGGCGACGACAAGACGCTCGTCATCGGTGCATCGAACGTCCCGCACGCGGAGATTTTGGAGCACGTCAAAGATGAATATGAAGCAAAAGGCTACAAGCTTGAAATCACGAAGTTCCAAGACTACGTCCTCCCGAACAAGACGCTCGCGGACGGCGAGTTGGACGCGAACTACTTCCAACACGAGCCATACCTCGAGTCACAAATGGCTGAAAACAAAGACTACAAATTCGCTTCAGCCGGCGGCGTCCACATCGAGCCGATCGGTGTCTACTCACAAGACTACGCCTCACTCGATGAACTTCCGGACGGTGCGGAGATCATCATGAGCTCATCGGTCGCTGACCACGGCCGGATCCTCACGATGCTTCAATCGGAAGGCTTGATCACGCTCGCTGAAGGCAAGACGGTCGAAGCGACAGTTGCCGATATCGTCGACAACCCGAAAAACTTGACGTTCAAGACGAACGTCGAGGCGGCCCTCCTCCCGCAGGCGTACAACAACGGAGAAGGCGACGCCGTTCTCATCAACACGAACTACGCGATCGATGCCGGGCTCAACCCGCTTGAAGACGCCATCGCACTCGAAGGCGAAGATTCACCATACGTCAACTTGATCGTCACACGTGAAGGTGACGAAGATGACGAGCGCGTCAAAGCACTCCTTGAGGTCCTCACGTCAGAAGAGACACAGCAGTGGATCTTAGAGGAATACAAAGGTGCCGTCGTACCGGTCAACCAATAATCACGCTAGGCCCGGGCCATTCCGGGCCTTTTTTGTTTGTCGTAGTGTTCTTTCATAAAGAGAAGTACACTATTTATATGTAAGAAAAGGGGGGATTCGGATGAACATGAGACAGATTCATCCGCTGACGCTAGGCGTCTTGTTCGGTACGTTCTTTGCTCGGCTGTCGACGTTTTTCGTCATGCCATTTTTTGCGATTTATCTCGCGACGCTCGGTTTCTCGGCGAGCGTCATCGGGACGGTGTTCGCCGTCTCGGCCATGTCCGGTCTATTTATGAGTTTTTTCGGCGGGACGCTGTCGGACCGGCACGGGCGCAAACAGCTCATGCTCATCGGCATCGGGTTGAACGCGCTCACGTTCACGGGCTTCGCGCTCGCGACCGAACTCGTCTGGTTTTACGTGTTCTCCGTCTTGATGGGGGTATCGCGCTCGTTCCTTGAACCGGCATCCCGGGCACTCATCAGCGATACGACGAAACCGGAGCAACGCGTCATCGTCTACAACGTACGCTATTTTCTCATCAATATTGCCGCCGCGATCGGACCGTTGCTCGCGGTCGTCTTATCGCTCACCGGGGCGAAGAGCGCGTTCTTCGTCGTGACCGGTGTGTACGTGTTTTATGGACTCGTCATCTCAGGATTGTTTAAAAAGTATCCGTTCGAAGAAAGCGACGGCATCAAAGTACGGCCGCGCTTGACCGAGACGTTCCGTGTCTTGAAAGAAGACAAGACGTTCCGCTTCGTCATCATCGGGATGATTTTCGCCATCATCGGCTACAGTCAGTTCAACTCGACGTTGCCGCAGTTCATCGCGTTCCATGACGGCTTCAGTGACGGGTCGCGCCTGTTTGCGTATTTGTTGACAGTCAACGCGATCACCGTACTCGTCGTTCAGTATCCGATTATGAAGTTCGGCATTCGCGTCTCGCCGATCAAGTCGCTCTTTTTCGGGGTCGCGACGTTGTCGATCGGGCTGTTATTGATCGGGTTTGCGACTGAGACGTGGGTGCTCTTCGTCGCGATGGTCATCTTCACGATCGGGGAAGTACTCATGTTCACGATGACGGACGTATTGACCGACGAGCTCGCGCCGGAACATTTGCGGGGGACGTATTTCGGGGCGATGGGATTGACCGCGCTCGGCCAGTCGGTCGGACCAATCATCGGCGGGTTGCTGCTTGATGGGTTTAATAATGCCGGGTTGCCTGTTTTTGCAATTTTATCCATCGTGACGGCGTTCGGAGCCTTCTTCTTTATGGGGGCATTGACGGAAAGAAAGGCGAGTTTGGCGTTGATTGAGGAAAAAGCTGGGTAATATCTTGATTTCTCAATATTCTCATTCTCAACATTTATGTTTTTATTGAGAATGAAGAATAAGGTGAGTCGCTTGAAATAAAAAATTGCCTAGATTAAGATTAGAATATATCTAATCTACGCCAATAAGGCGAGAAAACGGAAGGGGTATCCGAATGTCTAACGTACCACACATGAAAATTGATGACCTCCGCGTCTCAATCGAAGGAAAAGAGATCGTCAAAGGTCTGAATCTTGAAATTAAAGGTGGCGAAATTCACGCCATCATGGGTCCAAACGGAACGGGTAAATCAACACTCGCTTCTGCACTTATGGGACATCCATTGTATGAAGTAACAGGCGGAAGCGTCGATTTGAACGGCGAAGACGTCCTTGAGATGGAAGTCGACGAGCGCGCGCAGGCGGGAATGTTCCTCGCGATGCAATATCCTGCTGAAATCAGCGGTGTCACGAACGCCGACTTCTTGCGTTCAGCGATCAACTCGCGCCGTGAAGAAGGTCAAGAAATCTCGCTCATGAAGTTCATCCGTGAACTCGATGCGAAGATGGACGTTCTCGAAATCCCTTCAGAGATGGCACACCGCTATTTGAACGAAGGTTTCTCAGGTGGAGAAAAGAAACGTAACGAGATTCTTCAAATGATGATGATCAAACCGAAGATCGCCATCCTTGATGAGATCGACTCAGGTCTTGACATCGATGCACTCAAAGTCGTCGCAACAGGCGTCAACGAGATGCGCTCAGAAGAGTTCGGCTGCTTGATTATCACGCACTATCAGCGTCTCCTCAACTATATCGAGCCGGACTTCGTCCACATCATGATGGACGGAAAAATCGTCATGTCTGGCGGCAAAGAGCTCGCACAGCGACTCGAGGCAGAAGGTTACGACTGGGTGAAACAAGATCTCGGAATGACAGTAGACACAGAAGCGTAAGGAGGCTGTACGATGACCGTACAATTTGAATTGGATGCACAAGCATTGTCGGCACGTGCAGAGGCGCTCGGAGGACCAGCATGGTTGGTCAACCGTCGTAAAGAAGCAGCAGAACTTGCGCCGACTCTCGCCTTGCCTAAAGTTGAAAAGATCAAGATCGATAAATGGGATTTCACGAGCGGAGACGTTGAACTGTCGAAGCTTGACGGACTCACGCCTGAAATCGAGGCACTCCTTGGAGATCACCGTACGAACGTGCTCGTTGAACGCAACGGTCATGTCGTTTATAACGAACTCCAATTGCCAGAAGGTGTCCTCTTCATGGGCATCCAACAAGCGATGGATCAACATCCGGAACTCGTTGAGAAGTATTTCATGACAGAAGGCGTACGTGTCGATGAAGAACGTCTATCGGCGCTTAACGCGGCCTTGATGAACGGCGGCGCTTTCTTGTACGTCCCAAAAAACGTCCAAGTGAAAGACCCGCTTCAGGCAATCTTTACGATGGAACAAGCGAACAGCACACTTTATCACCACACGATCATCGTCGCAGACGAAGGCAGTGAAGTGACATATATCGAGAGTTTCCTCTCGAACACGAACGATCCGCACACGGTGAACGCTGTGACAGAAGTGTTCGTTGGTGCGAACGCGAAAGTCGTCTTCGGTGGCGTGGATCAGCTCGCTGAATCTGCCCTCACGTTCATGAACCGTCGCGGTGTCGTCTATGAGAACGCGCGCCTTGACTGGGCGCTCGGTCACATGAACGACGGCAACTCGGTCGTCGAGACGAAGACTCATCTCGTCGGCGACAACACGTTCTCGGACACGAAAGCCGTCACGATCGGTCGTGGCGCACAGAAACAAAACTTCAACATCCGGACGGACCATTTCGGTAAGTCGTCAGAAGGATTCATCTTGATTCACGGTGTCCAAAAAGATTCGGCGACAGCCATCTTCAGCGGGACGTCGATGATTCACCACGGGGCTTCGAAGTCGAACGGTGTTCAGACAGAGCGCGTCTTGATGCTCTCTGAAAAAGCACGCGGTGACGCGAACCCGATCCTCCTCATCGACGAAGACGATGTCATGGCCGGTCACGCCGCTTCAGTCGGTCGTGTCGACGACATTCAGCTCTATTACTTGATGAGCCGTGGTCTTTCGCGCCAAGAAGCGGAACGTTTGATCATTCACGGATTCTTGAACCCGGTCGTCGAGCAACTCGCGATCGAGTCGGTCAAAGACCGTCTCCGTGAAGTCATCGAAGGGAAAGTGCGTTAAGATGATTGATGCCTCGATTCGTAAACAATTTCCGATTTTAGATCAGGAAATCAACGGTCATCCGCTCGTCTATCTCGACAGTGCGGCGAGCTCGCAAAAACCGCTGGCTGTCATCGAGGCGATCGAGGAGTATTATCGCCGCAACCACTCGAACGTGCACCGTGGCGTCCATACGCTCGGAACGCAGGCGACAGATGCGTATGAAGGGGCGCGTGAGCGCGTCCGTTCGTTCATTAATGCCGCTGCCGTCGAAGAGATCATCTTCACGCGCGGGACCACGACGGCGATCAACCTCGTGACGTCAAGCTACGGGGACGCTAACGTCAGCGCAGGAGACGAAATCGTCCTCACGCCGATGGAACACCACGCGAACCTCATTCCGTGGCAACAGCTCGCCAAACGTAAAGGGGCCACGCTCCGTTACGTTGAGTTGACGCCGGACGGTCGCGTCACGCTCGACGCGGTCCGCGCCGTCTTGTCGGACCGGACAAAAATCGTCGCCATGAGCCACGTCTCGAACGTGCTCGGTACGATCAACCCGATTCAAGAAATCGCGACGCTCGCCCACGAAAAGGGTGCCGTCATGGTCGTCGATGCGGCGCAAAGCGCACCGCACCGTAAACTTGACGTGCAAGCGCTCGATTGTGACTTCCTCGCCTTCTCAGGCCATAAGATGCTCGGTCCGACCGGGATCGGCGTCTTATATGGGAAGAAAGCACTCTTGAAAAAAATGGAGCCGGTCGAGTTCGGGGGCGAGATGATCGACTATGTCGACTTGTATGAGTCGACGTGGAAAGACATCCCGTACCGTTTCGAAGCCGGGACACCAATCATTGCCGGAGCCGTCGGTCTCGCTGCAGCCATCGACTTTTTAGAAGACCTTGGTCTTGAGAACGTTGAGGCGCACGAACGGGCACTCGCGTCGTACGCCATCGAGCAGATGAAGACGATTGAAGGCATTGAGATATACGGACCGGAAGAGCGGGTCGGGCTCGTCACGTTCAACTTGAACGACGTCCACGCCCACGACCTTGCGACCGTTTTGGACATGCAAGGCATCGCCGTTCGGGCCGGCCATCATTGCGCTCAGCCGCTCATGCGTCTCCTGAAGCAATCATCGACAGCCCGGGCGAGCTTCTACTTGTACAATACGCGAGAAGAAGTCGACCGCTTCATCGAAGGGCTGCGTCAAACGAAGGAGTATTTCAACTATGAGTTTTAACAACCTAGACATGTTGTACCGACAGGTCATCATGGATCACTATAAAAACCCAAGAAACCGTGGCGTCATCGAAGATGGCGTGACGGTGGACTTGAACAACCCGACATGTGGGGATTCGCTCCGGCTCCAACTTCAAGTCGAAGACGGAATCGTGAAAGACGCCAAGTTCGAAGGTGAAGGCTGCTCGATCAGTCTCGCCTCGGCGTCGATGATGACTCAAATCGTGAAGGGGAAATCTGTAGACGAGGCACTTCAATTGGCGACGATCTTCTCGGAGATGGTCCAAGGAAAAGACTACGATACAGACACGTTCGACCTAGGCGACATTGAAGCGTTGTCTGGCGTCTCAAAGTTTCCGGCTCGCATCAAGTGCGCCACGCTCGCGTGGAAAGCGCTTGAAAAGGGAGTCGACGAGGAAGCGTAAGTAGAAGGAGGAGACCGATATGGCGAAAAACATGCCTGACATTGGCGATTATAAATATGGCTTCCATGACCGAGACATCTCGATTTTCCGTTCAGGCCGCGGCTTGACGAATGAAATCGTAGAAACGATCTCGAACATGAAAGAAGAACCGGCTTGGATGCTCGAGTTCCGTTTGAAATCACTCGAACAGTTCCGCAAAATGCCGATGCCGACGTGGGGTGGCGATTTGTCTGCCCTCGATTTCGATGAGATCACGTACTACGTCAAACCGTCTGAAAAGACAGAGCACTCGTGGGACGAAGTACCAGAAGAAATCAAACGTACGTTTGACAAGCTTGGGATTCCAGAAGCAGAACAAAAATACTTGGCAGGTGTCTCGGCTCAGTACGAGTCAGAGGTCGTCTACCACAGCATGCAAGAAGACTTTGAAGCGAAAGGTGTCATCTTCAAAGATACGGACACGGCGCTCAAAGAAGACGAAGCGCTTTTCCGTGAGTACTTCGGCAAGTTGATCCCGCCGACGGACAACAAGTTCGCCGCGCTCAACTCGGCCGTATGGTCAGGTGGCTCGTTCATCTACGTACCAAAAGGCGTCAAACTCGAGCAACCGCTCCAAGCGTATTTCCGCATCAACTCGGAAAACATGGGGCAGTTCGAGCGGACGCTCATCATCGTCGACGAAGGCGCATCGGTTCATTACGTCGAAGGATGTACGGCACCGGTCTACACGACGAACTCGCTCCACTCGGCGGTCGTCGAGATCTTCGTCAACAAAGATGCGTATTGCCGTTACACGACGATCCAAAACTGGGCGAACAACGTCTATAACTTGGTCACAAAACGTGCCATCTGTGAAGCGGGTGCGTCGATGGAATGGATCGATGGCAACATCGGTTCGAAATTGACGATGAAATACCCGGCCGTCATCTTAAAAGGTGAAGGTTCACGCGGGATGACGCTCTCGATCGCCCTCGGCGGTAAAGGGCAGCACCAAGATGCCGGCGCGAAGATGATTCACCTCGCACCGAACACGTCGTCGTCGATCGTCTCGAAGTCGATCTCGAAACAAGGCGGAAAAGTATCGTATCGCGGAATCGTCCACTTCGGACGTAAAGCGAAAGGTGCCCGCTCGAACATCGAGTGTGACACGCTCATCATGGACAACGAGTCGACGTCGGACACGATCCCGTACAACGAGATCTTGAACGACCAGGTGTCACTCGAGCACGAAGCGAAAGTCTCAAAAGTGTCAGAAGAGCAACTCTTCTACCTCATGAGCCGTGGGATCTCGGAAGAAGAAGCGACGGAAATGATCGTCATGGGCTTCATCGAGCCGTTCACGAAAGAATTACCGATGGAATATGCCGTCGAAATGAACCGTCTCATCAAGTTCGAGATGGAAGGTTCGATCGGATAATCATAGGATGGACGAACTCTCATATGTGGGAGTTCGTCTTTTTTGTCGTGAAACACGTGTGAGTCGGGTATGCTAAAAGAGAGCAAGCATTTAGGGAGGTTATGTATATGGAAACAATTGATCCAAAAGACATCACAAGAATTGCCGTCGTCGGCGCCGGCTGGGTCGGTATCAGTTTTGCCTATCAATTATCGATGGCCGCGCTCTGTGAAGAGCTCGTCTTGATCGACTCGAACCACGCCAAGGCCGAAGGGGAGGCGATGGACCTCAACCACGGCATCTCGTTCGCGCCGAGCCCGGTGCGGATTTGGGCGGGGGATTATGCGGATTGCCGTGACGCCGATATCGTCGTCATCACGGCCGGGGCCGCACAAAAGCTCGGGCAGACGCAGATGGACCTCGCTGAACAAAACACTGTCGTCGTCCGGGACGTGACGAAGCAAGTGATGGCGAGCGGATTTGACGGCATCATCATCGTCGCCACGAACCCGGTCAACGTCATGGCCCACGTCGCCTGGAAGGCGTCCGGTTTGCCGAAGCACCGCGTCATCGGCTCAGGGACCGTCCTCGACACGGCCCGGCTCCGCTACAAAGTCGGGGAGTACTTCGATTTGTCGTCACGTAACTGCCACGTCTACTATATGGGTGAACATGGGGCGGGGGGCTTCGTCGCCTGGGATAACGCCCGAATCTATGGGAAATCGATCGGACAGTTGCTTGCGGAGAACGATCAGTACAGCCAGGCGGACTTGGGCGACATTTACCAACGGGTCCGGGACGCCGCCAATCAAATCATCGAGTATAAGAGCGCGGCCTATTATGCGATCGGTCTCGGGTTGCTCAGGATCGTCCGAGCGATTGTTCGAAACGAGAATTCGGTCGTCACGATCGGGGCGCATCTTGACGGGGAATATGGGGCGTCAGGGCTTCATATCGGGGTGCCGGCATTAATTGATCGGACCGGCATTCGCCAAATCATCGAGATTGATTTGACCGATGAAGAGCAAAAACAGTTCGATGAATCAGCGGAGCGGATTCATCGTGCCATCAAGAACGTCGAATAAGAAAGACCCGGTTGCCGAGGCGACCGGGTCTTCGTATTAGGACGCCTTCTCTTCCGCGACGTCTTTCTTATAATATTTCTCTGACGTGAAGAATTCGGTCGTCAGTCGCTTCACTTCACCGCTCAAGAGCAAGACGGCGATCATGTTCGGGATGAGGATCATCGCAAGCATCAAGTCGAGGAAGTTCCAAATCATTTGCGCACCGCCAATCGATCCGATGACGATCGAAGCGATGTAGACGA
This sequence comes from Exiguobacterium aurantiacum DSM 6208, assembly GCF_000702585.1. Lineage (GTDB taxonomy): Bacteria > Bacillota > Bacilli > Exiguobacteriales > Exiguobacteriaceae > Exiguobacterium > Exiguobacterium aurantiacum. The sequence goes on from NZ_JNIQ01000001.1 coordinate 1,388,656, forward strand.
TTTTCATGAAGAAACCGGCCTTTAAACCGAACAAGTACTCGGCTTGGCGCGAGCCGTAAAAGATGATGACGATAATCGTCGACAAGACGAAGAAGATGAGCGAGATCGTGACGAGCAGACTGCCCGTGTATCCGAAGTATTCACGGAACGCGATCGTCGTGAGCGCGGCCGGGTCACTCATCGCACCTTCCCGTGTCCAGACGCCGGAAGACAAAACGACGAACGCGGTCGTGCTACAGATGATGAGCGTATCGATGACGATGCCGATGACGGCCCAGAAACCTTGACGCACCGGGTGGTCGGTCTGGGCAGCCGCGTGAGCGATCGGCGCCGTCCCGAGTCCGGCCTCGTTCGAGTAGAGACCGCGGGCGAAGCCCCAACGAATCGTCTCGGCGACGGCTGCCCCGGCAAATCCACCGAGTGCGGCCATCGGTTGGAAGGCGTATGAGAAGATGAGTGCGAGCACTTCCGGTATTTGAGACATGTTCATCAACACGATGATGAACCCTGCCCCGACGTAAACGAGTGCCATGACCGGGACGATGACTTCCGTCACTTTCGCGATTCGTTTCACCCCGCCGAAGACGATGAGGCTGACGAGCGCGGCGACGACGATGCCGGTGATGAGTGTGTCACCATTGAACGTCTCGCGGACGGCCGAGCTGACGGCGTTGCCTTGGACCATGATGCTCGGGATGAGCTCGATCATGAGGGCAAAGGCGAACCATGAGGCGAGCCACTTCATCTTCAGCCCTTTCGCCATATAGTAGACGGGCCCTCCGACGAACTCGCCGGCCTCGTTTTTCTCACGATAACGGACGGCGAGCACGCTCTCGGAAAACTTGATCGCCATCCCGACGACGGCGATGACCCACATCCAGAAAATCGCACCCGGTCCCCCGAACATGATCGCTGCCGGGACACCGATAATGTTCGCGGCACCGACTGTAGAGGACAAAGCGGATGTGAGCGCTTGTCTCGGGCTGATGTCGCCTTCACCTTTTGGTTTCTTTAAAACACTGCCGAACGTTTGCTTCAGTATGTATAACGGGTATCGAAATTGAAAAAAGCCAAGTTTGATCGTTAAGAAAATACCAGACAAGACGAGCAATGAGATGATCGGGACCCCCCATAGCCAATCCGAAAATGTTGTGACGCTGTTAATGATCGTATTCACCGAACCACTCCTGTTCCATTATTTTACTTATATATTGTTTCCTATCTGGGGACCGGTTAAACCTGAATCGTCAAATTGAAGGAGGAGAAGATACATGGCTATCGCTAAACGATTGATTATATCTGGTCGCGTACAAGGTGTCGGTTTCCGATATTTCGCCCAGTCGACGGCGCTCGCCTATAAGTTGAAAGGGTGGGTTCGAAATTTAAGTGACGGAACGGTCGAACTCCATGTGGAAGGGGAGGAGTCGAACTACGAATCGTTCAAGCAGGCGCTTCGGGACGGGAACCGTTTTGTCGGTGTCGAGCATATCCACGAGACCGAGAGTTCGGAAGAAGGACATCGAAAATTCGATATCCGATATTGACCAGTTTAGAAAGTAATTCCAAGAAATCAGCTTGACAATTAGGCCTCTTCTGTCATTGGAGGGGGCTTTTGATGTGTCAAAAATCCACACTTCCGAAAAATAAACATCTTTTTTGCAGATAGGGTGGTCAAAATGAGTAAAGTGTGTATAATGAAATAGACCAAGCGCTTATTTGTCAGAAAATTTAGTCATTTATCAAGTTGTCAACACGGAAGGTATTACAATGTATGTGGAGGTAGTTGTATGAAAAAATCGACATTATTCCCGTTAGCGTTTACGATTTTCGCGTTATTCTTCGGGGCAGGGAACTTGCTGTTCCCACCGATGCTAGGTGCGATGGCGGGCGAGAACCTCGTCCCAGCCATGGTTGGCTTCGTCATTACTGGCGTCGGCCTGCCGTTACTCGCCTTGTTCGCGGTCGCGCGAGTCGGCGGGGGTTCTGACCAAATCGCTCGGTACATTCCGAAGCGTCTGGCGCTCCTCTTGACGGGACTAATGTACGTGGCAATCGGACCGTTCTTCGGGATTCCACGGACGGCAGCCGTCACGTATGAGATGGGACTCGTGCCGTTCCTCAGTGCACCATCGACGCTCACGCTCGCCCTCAGCTCAACTGTCTTCTTCGGATTGACATTCTTCTTGACGCTCCGCGCTCAGAAGTTGATTGAAATCATCGGACGCATCATCACGCCGATCCTCTTGCTCTTGCTAGCGGCCATCGGAATCACGAACCTCGTGGCTCCACTCGGGACGCCGTCAGCTCCGGCAGCAGGATATGAGACGTGGATCGGTGCCCTCGGTGAAGGCTTTAAACAAGGTTACTTGACGATGGACGTCTTCGGGGCGCTCGTCTTCGGGGCAATCGTTCTCGTCACGCTTAAAGCGAACGGGATGACGGATCAAAAAGAAGCTTCATCGCTTCTTCGGACGTCAGGTATGCTCGCTGTCACGTGTTTGATGCTTGTCTACATCTCACTCGGCTCAATCGGTGCGAACATGACGGGTGTGACAGGAGCGACCGATGGGGCGACGTTGCTTCAGACGTTCGCAGGTTCGTCGTACGGCCAAATCGGCATGCTCGCCCTCGGCGCAGCTGTCTTCCTCGCATGTTTGACGACAGCGGTCGGACTCATCTCTGAGTTCTCACGTTTCATCAGCAACACGTTCGAGTCACTCAAGTACCACCAAGTCGTCATCGCAACGACACTTTTCGGCTACTTGATCTCACTCGTCGGACTCGGTACGTTGATTCAAATCGCGGTACCGCTTCTCACGCTCTTGTATCCGGTCATGATCGCCCTCGTGCTCGTATCGATCACGGAACGGATTCAACGCAATCCACACGTCGCGATGAAAGCGACCGTTTATACGGCGCTCGTCTTCTCGCTCTTTGAAACGACGCACGGCCTGCAGCCATCTGCTGCGACGGCTTGGATCACGAACTTGCCAATGGCTGAGATCGGGCTCGCCTGGGCAGTACCAACGTTGATCGTCTACGTGATCACGTTGTTTCTTCCGAAACGTCAGTCGCGAGAACAACTCGTACAATCACGCATCTCTTAAATGAGTCAGCACCCATCCTCTGGTCAAGGATGGTTTTTTTGTTGTCTTATCGTTTGCCCATACCCTTCATCTACAAGTAAAATGAATAGATGAAAAGGAAGTGACATACGTTGACCAGAAAACAAAATAAACAATTGGCGATCCTCATGTTGAACATGTTCATCGCTGTGGCCGGATTCGGGATTATCATTCCGATCATTCCCGATTATTTGAAGATGATCGGGGAAGGCGGAACGGCCGCTGGATTGATGATTTCCGTGTTCGCCGGTGCCCAGTTGCTCATGTCACCGGTGGCGGGGAAATGGGCGGATGTGTATGGACGACGGCCGATGATCATTGCGGGGCTCATCGGTTTTACCGTCTCGATGGGCGTGTTTTACTTATCGGATAACTTGACCGTCTTACTTATTTCTCGGGCAATCGGCGGTGTCGGGGCCGCGCTGCTCATTCCGGCAATTTTCGCCTACGTGGCGGACATCACGACGCTCAAGCAACGGGCGAAAGGGAACAGTTATATTTCCGCGGCAATGTCGCTCGGTATCGTCATCGGTCCGGGAATTGGCGGCTTCTTCGCCGAGTTCGGCTTAAAAGCGCCGCTGTTGTTGTCAGCGATCGTCTCGTTCGTCGCTGTCATCTCGTCGGTCATTCTATTGAAAGAACCGGATCGTGAAGTCATGCCAATCAAATCTAATAACGAATCGCTGCCACGCCAGCTGATCTCTTCGACGAAGAAACCATATTTCTTCGTCCTCGTCATCAACTTGGTCATGGCGTTCGGGCTCATGGCGTACGAGTCGGTGCTCGGTCTGTTCGTCAGTGAGACGTTCAGTGCGACGCCGCAACAAATCGCCGTCATGATCACAGGGACCGGCATCGTCAGTGTCATCGTGCAACTGTTCGCGGTTGATCGGCTCGTCACGTTGTTCGGGGAAATCAAAGTCGTGCTCATCTTTATCATGCTCGCGGCGTTCGGTTTCTTTTTCTCGCTTTTCGCGGGATCATACGCCATCTTCTTCGTGGTCACACTTATCATCTTCTTGTCGACGTCCATTCTTCGGCCGGTGCTTAACACGCTCGTCTCAAAAATGGCTGACAAAGAGCAAGGGTTCGCGATGGGGATGAACAACGCCTATATGAGTATCGGGAACATCATCGGGCCGACACTCGCCGGGATCGCGTTCGACATCGATATGCGGTACCCGTTCATCATGGGGCTTGTCTTATTGCTCATCACGTTCGGCGGGACGCTGAACTGGACGAAACGGAAACGCGTGGCCACATACGAACAGTGAATGAAGGAGGGACCGGGATGATTTATGTCGGTGTGACGGGGTGGGGAGACCACGATCTCCTCTATACGACCCCGGAAGAACGAAAACATAAACTGGCGACGTACGCGGGTCATTTCCCGACTGTGGAGATCGATTCCTCGTTTTACGCCATACAGCCTGTGAAAAATTACGAGAAATGGAACGATGAGACGCCGTCCACGTTCCAGTTCGTCGTTAAAGTTTCCAGGGAAATGAGCGGTCACGACCGCGAACCGAAACTGCCGCTCGCAGAACTGTTTGAACGATATAAGACGTCTGTCGAGCCGTTGAAGCAGGCGGGGAAACTACGGGCCGTGCTCGTTCAACTTCCGCCATGGTTTGACGTGTCGAAACCGCATCTTGATTATTTACGGACGATTCGGTCGGAGCTAAAAGATTACGACATCGCCATCGAGTTCCGGAACCCGACGTGGTTCTCGGAAGCGTTTCGCGACCGGACACTCGCTTTTTTGACGGAACAACGATTCATCAATACGATTTGTGACGAACCGCAGACGAAAGAAAGCAGTATCCCGTTCATTCCGGTCGTGACCCATCCATCTGTCGCGGTCGTCCGCCTTCATGGGCGCAACACGGCCGGTTGGCTCCGGAAGCCGGGGATGACGAGTCAAGAATGGCGACACGTCCGCTGTCTGTATCGCTATAGCGAACAAGAACTGCAGGAACTAGCGACGGCTCTCCGTCAAGTCGACGCAGACGCAGACGACGTGTACGTCTATTTCAACAACAACTCGGCCGGCGACGCTGTGCCGAATGCGAAACGCTTGATTGAGATTCTCGGTGCCGAGTATGAGCTCGCCCCGAGTCAAATCAGCTTGTTTTAGGAAGAGGGGATGGCCGTGCGTACGATTTCAATTTTTCATTACAATGACTTGCATTCTAAATTTCATACGTGGCCTCAACTCGTCTCTTTTTTAAATGAACGACGGGATGAAGCGTCGCTCGTGTTCGACCTCGGCGATCACGCCGACCGGACCCATCCGGCGACGGAAGTGACGCGCGGGCAAGTGAACGTCCGTCTGCTCAATCGTTTGCAGCCGACGGCAGTGACGATCGGCAACAACGAAGGGATCACATTCCCGCACGAATGGCTCGATACGCTCTACGAGGACGCGACGTTCCCGGTATTACTCGCGAACGTTTATGACGAAGATGGGAGTCGCCCGGATTGGGTGACAGAGACGCTCGTCGTCGAAAGGGCGGGATTAAAGGTCGGGCTGTTCGGGGTGACGGCGCCTTATGAGGAGCTTTATCCCGAACTCGGTTGGCAAATAGAATCGCCCCTAGAGGCGACGGCTCGTGCCCTCGATCAACTTTCGGACTGTGACGTCCTCATCGCGTTGAGCCACCTCGGGTTCTACGCTGACGAACGGCTGGCCGATGCGTTCCCGCAGCTAGACGTCATTCTCGGGGCGCATACGCATCACGTGCTCGATGACGGCGTCTTAAAAAACGGTGTGTTGATTGCCCAGGCCGGGAAATACGGCCAGTACGTCGGAGAAGTGACGCTCACGGTCGAAGCGGGGCGAGTGTTCGACAAGCGGGCGACGCTCCATGAGTTATCGGAGCGTCAGCCAGATGAGACGACGGCAGAAGTGCTGCAAACGGAGTATGAAGCGGCGGAGCGGTTGCTTGACGTGACGATCGCACATACGCCAGGTTATGCATCGGATTGGTTCGGTCCTTCTCCGATCGCGGATTTGTTGGCGGACGGCCTTGCCGACTGGTGTGCGGCCGATGCGAGCATCGTCCCGTCGGGCGTCTTGCTCGATCGGTTGGCACCCGGTGCGGTGACGCTCAATATGTTGCACCGCATTTGCCCCCATCCCATCAACCCTTGCCTGTTGACGCTTGACGGTGACACGCTCATACGCTTTTTAGACGACGTGCACGAAACTTCGTTCACGACGATGCATGTGCGCGGCCTCGGCTTTCGCGGCACCGTCCTCGGTCAGCCGACGCTTCATAACGTCGCGTCTAATCAGGGGGACTGGTTACTCGGCGGAGAATATATCGACCCGCAACAGACGTATCGTATCGCCACGGTCGATATGTTCACGTTTGGGCCGTTGCTCCCTTATTTGGCGGACCAGCCGAAACGCTATTTCATGCCCGAGCTGTTACGTGACGTCCTGCGCGAGACGATCAAGCGCCGTGACACGATTCGAAAAGGGTGAGGCGATGAGTCGGACCTCATGATATGATAGGAGAGTGGAGGTGTGAGACATGATTAGAGTGAATCGCCACGGCTATACCGTTATCGAAGAAAAACGAGACGGATTTGACGAGGAGGCGTTCATCGCGCGCTATAGCGATGTGCTCGATAAGTATGATTATATCGTCGGCGATTGGGGACACGGACAGCTTCGCTTGAAAGGCTTCTATGAGGCGAAATCGAAGTTCGCCACGTACGATAATCGAATCGACCATGTGATGGACTACGTGTACGAATACTGCAATTTTGGTTGCCCGTTCTTCGTCTTGAAGAAAGAGACCGAGATTGATGAATCGGAAGATGGACCGGTGTTCGGTGGGACGAAACAACCGCTCAAACTGAAACGGAAATTTAAGAAGACCGGGGAAGCAGAAACTACCCCTGAAACATGACGCGCTGATGACATCGGCGCTTTTTTGTTACAATCTTTTCCAAAGTGTTTCGTTTACGTGAAAAGACGGTGTGACAGGTTTAGGCGTCTATAAATTGTGATAACTTATCTATAAGATGATTTTTGCGTTTGGGTGGTAAGAGAGAGGTGATCGGATGCAACACGCACAAGTGACGACTGTCGGTGATCGTGACGACGTCCATAACCGGATTCACAACTTAGGGTTAGGGCTATTGACGATGCTGTTTTTCGGACTAGGAAGCATCATGACCTTTTACTTTACAGCCGCAGTCCTTTTATTTGAATTAACGCACGTCTTGTTCATCCGTCGCTTCGAATACCGACATGCATTTTTAAGAACTCGTTTATTCAAGGCCACGTCGCTCGCGGCGGTTGCCGTCGGGGTGCTCTTATTGATCTTATCGATGTCGCAATTTTTCTTAGGCAACGTGATGTACTGAAGGGAAAGGGAAAAACCTTTTCCCTTTTTTCGCATTTTCCTGAAACTTTTTCATTGTTTTCACGTACACTAAGAAAAGACTGATAAAAAAAGGGTGGAACATATGACAGCACAATGGAAACAACACGCACGACACATGTTAAAAGGGAAATGGTGGCTTCTTGCCGGGATTTTGATCGTCTTCACCGTCTTGAACGCGATCCCGCAGACGTTCGCCCCGACGGTGGACCCAGAAGTGGCACCTACGGCGACGGAAACATCACTGACACTCTTGTCACTTTTGCTCACAATCTTGATCGCACCGCTCACACTCGGATGGTCTTGGATCGTCCTGTCGGTATCACGTGGCGACAAGCCGGCCATCTCGCAACTGTTTGAACCGTTCCGGAACGGTTACGTGAAGCACGTTCTGGCACCGCTCCTCATGGGGATTTTCATCTTCCTCTGGTCGTTGCTTTTAATAATTCCAGGAATCATTAAAGCGTTCTCGTACTCGCTCACGTATTACATCATGCGTGACGAGCCGGAACTTTCGGCACTCGAAGCGATCACGGAGTCTCGTCGGTTGATGGACGGCCACAAGATGCAAGCGTTCAAGCTCGTCTTGTCGTTCATCGGTTGGTTCTTCGTCGGGATTTTGACGCTCGGGATCGGTTTCTTGTTCATCTATCCGTACTTCTCGACGGCGTATGCGACGTTCTACGATTCGATTCAGCAAGATCAGCGACCAGAACCGCAATATATGACCGACCATTCAACGGATGCCCCGACAGGATTCTAAATCTGTAAACGCATAATATGATGAAAGCGACTGTCCCTTATAATTAAGGGGCGGTCGCTTTTTGTAGTGGATGGATCATTTCCAAGCGCTTGGAAATGAGCGGAGGAACACAGGAGGTAGTAAGTCAGCGTCAATCATCCTTATGTTACAAAATAATTTTAAAATGGAGGCGCGACACGAATAGTCGTACTCCTTTGTTATAATAGGTTCTCATTGTCTGTCAGCTTGAACTCGCACAAAGGAGAAATTAACACCATGCTTCGATTAATCACGCTCATTATATTCACGTTTCTAATCGTTCCTTCGACTGCCCTTGCAAGCTATACGCCACCGCCGATGAACCCTGGCGAAGAGGAAATGATGTATGAGATGCCAAATACCGTCAACACAACCGCCCGTGTTCTGGAAGTCATTGAGGAAAGAACAGAAATTGAGGAAATCACACAAGAAGAAAGAGAATTTCAACTATTGAATGTCGAGATTTTATCTGGAGAATATAAAGGCCAGGAAATCGAGGTCGAAGGTTTCAATTACGTCGATACGTATTTTGCGAACAGCAACTTCTGGTTTGAAGAAGGTGACCGCATTACCGTCGGGCTTCAAATTGAAAATGGGGAGATCACCCGGGCTTATCCGATCGGATATACGAGAGACGTTCCAACCTATATTCTAGGTGGGTTGTTCATCGCGCTGTTGCTCTTCTTTGGCAAGGTGAAAGGCCTTAAGTCTGTGATTACGTTAGGGTTGACTGTCTTTATTCTCTTCAAGTTTATGATTCCTTATTTGTTGGAAGGCTATGATCCGGTCTTGCTCGTACTCATTACAGGCGCGATTGTCACGACGCTGACTTTCGTGATTGTGAGCGGAATTTCTCGGAAAACGCTTGCTGCGATTGCCGGAACCGTGGGCGGATTGGGCGCGGCGGCTTTGATTTCCTTTATTTTCATGAGTCTGATGAAAATGTCCGGTTTTCATGGGGAAGAAGAAATCATGCTCGGGATGCTCGATTCGGAAAATTCGATCGACCTTTCTGGCCTGTTGCTTGCTGGGATCATCATTGGAGCGCTTGGCGCTGTCATGGATGTCGCGATTTCGATTGCTTCATCACTTGAGGAAGTGAAACGTAATAACCAGAAGGCGTCTTATAAAGACTTGTTCAAGTCAGGAATGAACGTAGGCGGAGACATCATGGGTACGATGGCGAATACGTTGATCTTAGCTTACGTAGGCGCCTCCCTCCCAATTCTTTTATTGATGAATGCCTACGAGTATCCTTTCGGAGAATTGATTCATATGGAGGTTTATAGTGTAGAAATCCTGAGGACGCTTGCCGGGAGCATCGGTCTCGTGCTTGCCATTCCGATTACCGCTTTCGTATCAGCTTTGCTTTTAAGTAAGCAGGAGATAAAGACAGACCAAGATGCAACGATTGTGATTGGTGACCGAAATACAGGGTCGTAAGTAATATCGAGCGATTCAAAGCTCCTCTTAACCAAATCGATTGTCGTATCGATGATGTAGTCATCAGTTGGCCCCGGCGTTTGCTCCGGGGTCATTTTTTTAGATTCCATCGCTTATATCGATTCGAACACAAAAAAACCTGAATGCGCACCTTTTATCAAGTGTCGAACATTCAGGCTTCAGTTCAGCGAATATCAATCAGACGTTCACCGGCTGTTTCTGTAAATATGGTTTAAGCGAGAGCGTATGCTCGGCGACGACTTTGCGAATCGTCTTCGTCTTCGAGCGCATGACGAGTGATGTCGTCTCGACAATATCGTCCGTCAAGAACTTGACACCGTCGAGCAGCTCACCCGTCGTGACACCTGTCGCCGCGAAGATGCAGTCGTCGCTCTTGACGAGATCGTCGAGTGTGAGCAGTTGAAGCGGGTCTTCGATGCCCATCGAGATGACGCGTGCCGTCTCTTCTTCGTTCATCGGGTGAAGACGAGCTTGCATGTCACCGCCGAGCGCTTTGACGGCGGCTGCCGTGATGACGCCTTCCGGTGCGCCGCCCGTCGAGATGAAGATGTCGATCGGGTTCGATTTGACGGCAGCGGCGATTCCGGCTGATACGTCACCGTCTTCGAACAATTTGACGCGAGCGCCCATTTTAATGGCGGCTTGGCGTAAATGCTCATGACGGTCCCGATCCTGCATGATGACCGTCACTTCCTCGATGCGTTTCCCGTTATAGAGGGCGGCTTTCTCGATGATCGACTCGAGTGGCTCGTCGAGAGAGACTTTCCCTTTCAAGTTCGGTCCGACGACGAGTTTATCCATATACATATCAGGCGCGTGGAGGAGGGCGCCTTTATCAGCGACAGCGATGACGACCATCGCGTCCCCGAGCCCTTTGGCGACAATCGATGTGCCTTCGAGCGGGTCGACGGCGATATCGACTTCAGGACCGAACGTCGTACCGAGACGTTCACCGATATAAAGCATCGGCGCCTCGTCGAGCTCACCTTCACCAATGACGACCGTCGCATCCATGTTGACCGTGCCGAGCACTTCTCGCATCGCGGACGTTGCCGCATCATCGGCCTCGTTCTTTTGACCGCGACCGATCCATTTTGATGAGGCAAGTGCTGCCGCCTCGGTTGCCCGTACGATGTCTAACGCTAATTCTCGTTCCATAGTGTTGTACCCTCCACGTGATCTATTTTTAATGTGTTATACTTTTTGCAACGTTAATCCGTTGATTAGTGTATCACAATGAAATAAATGATGTAAATAGGAGAGTTTCTTTTCTCTCATCAAAAAAAGGCTTATGATAGGGGGCAGGGGGGATCACGATGTATTTTGTTAACAGAGAAAAAATCAATGCGACACTCGTCCATATGGAATCGATGCTCGAGCGAATTGACAAGCTCGAAGGGGACGCGTTCACGGTCGAACTTGCGAAACAGCGTCTCGCCGTCCATCTGATGGAAGGCGTGATTGACGTCGGAAACTCGATGATTGATGGCTTCATTATGCGAGACCCGGGAAGTTACGAAGATATCGTAGACATCTTGCTCGATGAGCGGGTGCTCGACGAGGAGACGGCGCGGGCCGCGAAAGAGCTCGTCTTGCTCCGTGCCTATTACGTCCGGGAGTTTGTGACGTCAAATTCGTCACGCTTTGACGCGTGGGCAACTGATAACAAAGAAACGTTCGCTAAATTTCCGGAACAAGTTCGTCGCTATGTAGAGGTCGAGCTTGGGCCTGTGTCGGCATTTTTACCAGAAAGTGAGTGATTGGATGGAAACGGTTAAAGGATACTTATTTGACTTAGATGGAACGATGTACGCAGGGACCGAACCGATCAAAGCGGCGGTCGACTTCGTGAATCGGCTTGAGGCGACGGGGTTCCCGTACTTGTTTGTGACGAACAACGCTTCGATGACACCTGGACAAGTGGCCGATAAGCTCGTGAAGATGGGCGTGCATGTGACGCCTGAACACGTGTTGACGAGTGCGATGGCGACAGCGCGTTATATTGAGAAGATGACACCGAAAGCGACGATTTATATGATCGGGGAAGACGGGCTTCGTCTCGCGCTTGAAGAGCGTGGCTTTACGGTGACGGATGAACCGAAAGCGGATTACGTCGTCATCGGGCTCGACCGCCATATCACGTACGAGAAACTGGCAAAAGGGGCGTTGGCTATCCGCAACGGGGCGCGCTTTATTTCGACGAACGGGGACATCGCCATTCCGACAGAACGAGGCTTCTTACCAGGGAACGGGGCGCTCACTTCGGTGCTAGCCGTCACGACCGAAAAAGATCCGTTCTTTATCGGCAAACCGGAGCCGGTCATGGTCGATATCGCTTTAGAGATGATTGGCCTCAAGAAAGACGAGGTCGTCATGGTCGGGGATAACTACCATACCGACATCTTGTTCGGCATCAACGGAGGAATCCGGACGCTCCACGTCAATTCAGGCGTGCACGGGCCGGCGTTCATCCAAGAACAAGAAAAGCTCCCAACCTATATGGTCGAGAGCTTGGATGAATGGATACACGAAAAAAAGGGATGACACGTGTCTCCCTTTTCTAATTAGAATACTTGTTCAACTTCGACGATGCCAGGTACTTCTTCGATGAGCGCGCGCTCAATCCCGGCTTTCAACGTGATTGTTGAAGACGGACAACTGCCGCAAGCGCCCATCAATCGAAGCTTGACGATGCCTTCTTCTACATCTACGAGTTCAACGTCACCGCCGTCGCGAAGCAAGAACGGGCGTAATTTATCGAGTACTTCTTGGACTTGATCGAACATTTCCATGGTATCTACCCCTTTCTGGTTCTCTTTCATTCTAGCAAGTTTGAGATTGTTTCTCAATCATTAACGCTGAGCGTTTTATGACGATGGCACTCTTGATTTTGTATAATAGGAAAGAAGAGGGGGGGATGGAGATGAAAATCACCGTGTATGGCGCTGAAGTCCAGTGCGCGAGTTGTGTCGGGGCACCGAGTTCTACGGAGACGTATGAATGGTTGCAGAGCGCGCTCGGGCGTAAATATCCGGAGCACCGTTTCGAGTTCGAATATATCGATTTTGAGACGGTCGATGATGAGATCGCGGAGGCGATCAAACAAGATGAGTGGTTTTATCCGCTCGTTCTGTTGGATGGCGAAGTCGTGGACGAAGGGGTCGTCCAACTCCGAAAAGTGTATGCGGCCATCGAACAAAAATAAGAAGAGTCGGACGAGTCCACTGGACTCATCCGACTCTTTTTAGTTAGCGAAGCTGGAATGACGTCGTTGCCGACCCGGCTGTGTAGCCAGAGAGCGTCGCGTCCGATTTCACTTGATACGTCCCTTTCTGTGAAGAAGACGTCGTCGAGAGCGTGAACGTGATCGAACCGTTCGAAGCCGTCTTACCTGTACCCGTCAATGTCGAGCCGTTCGGTTGTGTGACCGTCACGCGGACGTCCGCGTTGGCGACAGCTTGACCGTTCGCATTACGAACCGTTGATGAGATGGAAACTTGTTCGCCGGCATTGTACGTTGCTTTTGACGTCGTGACTGTCGTCGAGAGCGCCTGGACTGGTTGAGACGTGCCGCCAGAGCCTGGAGCTTGAACGAGCCCGTTACCGAACCATGTGTCGCGCCCGGTTGGACCGAGGTCGATGACGTCTTGCGACAAGCGTGTGCGGAGCTGAGATGCTGAAAGTGATGGATACGCTTGTTTCATGAGCGCCAAGTTACCGGCGACGTAAGGTGTCGCCATCGATGTACCACTCAATGGACCGTAGCCGCCATTGTAGAGCGTCGAGTTGATGTTCACCCCTGGTGCCGCGACTTCGACCGTGCTACCTGTCGCTGAGAACGAGGCACGGTTGTCGTTAATGTCTGTCGCTGCGACCGCGATCGCTGAGCTGTAACGAGCCGGGTAGTTGACGAGGTCGCCTGAACCGTCGGCGCGCCCGTTGTTCCCGGCAGCGGCGACGACGAGAATACCGGCGTTGTTGGCTCGGTCGACGACTTGTTGAAGCGTTGACGAGTGGCTCGTCGTCCCGAGACTCAAGTTGATGATATCCATTTGGTTCGAGATCGACCAGTCGATTCCGGCGATGATGCTCGACAAGCTACCGCTACCGTTCGCTTCGAGCGCTTTGACGGCATAGATGCTCGCTTCGTGGGCGATTCCGACCGTGCCGATACTGTTGTTGCGAGCGGCGATAATCCCGGCAACGTGGGTCCCGTGACCGTTGTCGTCGGCATATGAGCTCGTCACACTACTGAACGAGGCACCCCCGGAAATCGTCAAGTCAGGGTGAGCTGAAATGCCGGTATCGACGACGGAGATTTTGACGCCCTTCCCGGTGAATCCACTTTGCCACGCGGACGGTGCTTTTAACTTTGGAATGCCCCAGTCTCGTGTTTGGTTCTCGATTTGAACCGTTTGGTCGACTTCGACATGAGCGATGTTCGGGTTGTTTTTCAAGCCGTTCAGAGCGGATTTTGGAACTTCAAGCGCAGCGGCCGGGATGTTGGCGTACTGCTGACGGACTTCCATGCCTTGAATCGAGAGCGGGTTTTTCTTGGCGGAATCTTTGAATACGACGATGACACGTTCTTTCCCGTTGTCGCTAGACGCATCCGCGAGTTGTGGAGCAGATGACAAGACGAGTAGTGAGGCGAGGACGGTGCTGCAAAGTTTTTTCTTCTTCAATGTGGTTCCCCCTTTAGGTTATGTAGGCGTTTTTGACACGTCCGACCAGTCCGATGAAGTGACGTGTGTTGTTTGCCGTGTCCATAATGTAACAAGTATTTCCATCGGGATGTAGATGTCAATCGTATCAATATTCAGAATATTTAAAATGCGGAATCGGGGATATCGGTCCAGGACTTTTGTCACACGCGTCTTCAAGCGCCAAAGGTTGCGTCCATACAAAAACGTGTCGTGCCGAGATCGGCACAACACGTTGGAACATACGTTTATTTAATGACTTTATGCTTCCATAAGATGCCCGACTTGAGCAGTCGAGCGACTTTCCCCGTGAGCGATTGTTTGCCCATGAAGACGCCGAACCCTGCTTTTTTTCCGAGTGAACCGAGCGTGCCTCGCAATTTGATGGCAGGAAGGTCGGGATAAGCCACACCTTTCCATTTGCAGAGCAACACTTGGACGATCTGCTCGGCTTGGGCCTCGGCGAGTTGGCCTGAAGGTGCGTACGGAAGGCTTGCGTTATCCCCGACGACGAAGACGTCCGGTGCTTCCGGGACATGATGGTGAGGCGTCAATTTGACACGGCCACCGGCGTCAAGCTCCCAACCTTGGTTACGGACGACCGCGACCGGTTGAATGCCCGCCGTCCAGACGATCATGTCCGAGGCGAAGAGTTCTTCGTGGTTCCATAAACCATCCGCATCGACGCGCGTGATGTTGGCGTTGTTGATGACGTCGACACCGTGCTCTTCAAACCAGGACTGGACGTACATCGAGACGCGGTTTGACAAGAACGACAAGACGGATGGTCCACGGTCGAAGAGACGAACGGTCAAGTCAGGACGACTTTCCCGGAGCTCGCTCGCGAGCTCGACGCCGGACAGACCGGCACCGACGATCGAGACGACAGAGCCGGGTGAGAGGCCGTTGATGGCTTGTTGTGTCTTCCGCGATTCTTCAAGCGTTTGAATGCTATACGTGAATTCGGCGGCCCCGGGCACGTTGTGGTATTTGTCCTCGCAACCTAGTCCGATGACGAGGTCGTCATACGGTACTTTTTCCCCGCTTGCGAGCAAGACCATTTTGTCTGTCGTGTCGATGTCGGTCACTTGGCCGTATATGTAGTCGATTCCTTCCGGGAAGTCGACCCGAATGTCACGGTCTGACACCGTTCCGGCGGCCAATGCATAATACTCTGTTTTTAACCCATGATAAGGCAGACGATCGACGAGTGTGATCGACACGTCGTTCAGCTGATGGCTGAGCACACGTTCGATGACACGCATTCCCCCGTAACCGCCTCCTAAGACGACTAATTTGCGCATAAAAATCCCCCTTTGTTACTCTTTAACTGTATCATGTTATAATCTGCCGTAGAAGAACCATTTTCCTTAGAATAAAGGAAAGAAAGACGGTGAAAGAAATGATGAATCCAATCATCGAGTTCTGTGCCTCGAACTTAGCGATGGGCTCACAAATCGCCCGTGCCAAGCTCGAGTCTGACCCTGACCTTGACGTCGTGGAATATGGCTGCACCGGCTACTGCGGTGTGTGTGCCCTCGACTTGTTTTGCCTCGTCGACGGTGAAGTCGTGATCGGGCAGACGCCGGAGGAACTCGTGGCGAACGTATATGAAAAAATCGAAGAGATGGCATGGTAAAAAGTTTGGAGTTTCTTCAAACTTTTTTTCTTTTTGACCCGTTGCTTTTTTAAAAACGGTCTGGTATATTCAAAGAGGTTCGAATGTAGGTTGTCTGACGTTTAACATCAAAAAAAGAAAGCGTTTCAAACGGTAGGACACATCTCTTTTCGGGTATGTCACAAATAATAGCTTTTCTTAACATGAAAGGAGCACAACACTAATGAAAATCATGAGTGTGGTTGGTATTTTGGCACTAATTGGAATCGCTTACATCTTCTCTACCAACCGTAAAGCCATCAAGTGGCGCACAGTCTTGGCGGCATTCGCCATCCAGTTCTTGTTCGCCTTCCTCGTCCTTTATACTTCAGCAGGGCGGGCCGTCTTACTTTGGATCTCGGAAGGGGTTCAAAACGTCTTGAACACGGCGAACGCAGGAATCAGCTTCGTCTTCGGCACAGCTGTAGGCGGGGACAACTTCGTCTTCGCGTTCCAAGTGTTGACGATCATCGTCTTCATGTCGTCGCTCATCGCGCTTCTCTACTATGTCGGCGTCATGCAGTGGGTCATCCGTATTCTCGGTACGGCGCTCGCGAAAGCGCTCGGCACGTCACGTAAAGAGTCACTCTCGGCGACGGCGAACATCTTCGTCGGTCAAACGGAGGCGCCGCTCGTCATCAAACCGTACCTTCCTTCGATGACGCAGTCAGAGCTTTTCGCAGTCATGGTCGGTGGTCTCGCATCGGTTGCCGGTTCGGTACTTGCTGGATATGCCGCACTTGGTGTTCCGCTCTCATACTTGCTCGCAGCGAGCTTCATGGCTGCTCCGGCAGGTCTCATGTTCGCGAAAATCATCGTCCCTGAGACAGATGAGCCAGATGACAACATCGAAATCGCGGAAGATGAAGAGAACAAGGCAGCGAACTTCGTCGATGCGGCCGCTCGCGGTGCGTCAGACGGTCTCTTCCTCGCCTTGAACGTCGGTGCGATGCTTCTCGCCTTCGTTTCATTAATCGCACTCGTCAACTTGATTCTCGGTGGAATCGGTGGCTTGTTCGGATTCGGTGACCTTACAGTTCAATTGATTCTCGGTTATGTGTTTGCTCCGCTCGCGTTCGTCATCGGTGTTCCTTGGGCAGATGCGGTTCAGTTCGGTAGCTTCCTCGGACAAAAACTTGTCTTGAACGAGTTCGTTGCCTTCTCTGAATTCGCACCAATCATTGGCACGGGTGAGCTTTCAGCTCGTACGGAAGCCATGACAGCGTTCGCACTCTGTGGATTCGCCAACATCTCGTCACTCGCGATCCTTCTCGGTGGTCTCGGTGGTATGGCGCCGAACCGTCGTGGTGACATCGCACGCATGGGTGTCCTCGCGATTCTCGCAGGTACGCTCGCTAACTTGATGTCAGCGACACTCGCTGGACTTCTTCTCTAATCGAATACGAGATAATCAGAGTGATCACTTCGGTGGTCACTCTTTTTATGTGGGCAGGTTAAGGTCGTGTGTCATGTGCGTCGCTGTGAGCCGTCACGTGAAACACGAGATCCGGAAACTGTCCATCGTCCTAGGATGGTGTCATGTCCCTTCGGTTGATACGTATGGGTAAGCCGGAATGGGATGGCGTTGTAATTGAACAAGACATGAAAAAAGCGCCTAGGAATGTTCCTAGACGCGTACGAGTTACGCTTGAAGTTGCATGCGCTGACGTTCGATCCACGGCTTCAATTTGATGAAGAGCGGGACGAACAAGGCAGTAATCAACAAGGCTTTAATAAAGTTGAATGGCAAGATCCCGTAAAGGACGAGGTTCGTTTTCACGGCCGGGTCCGCCATTTCGGCCATCCCGAAGAAGAACGCGTATGCCGGTAAGATGAGTACATAGTTCAAGATGGCCAAGCTGAGCGCCATCGTGATCGTTCCGGCCACGAGGCCTGAAGCGAGCGCTTTATTCGTTTTACGTTTATGGTAGAACCAAGCGACCGGATACATGAAGGCGACACCCGCGAAGAAGTTCGCAAGTTCACCGACCGGCACGCCGCCACCGTTAAAGACATAATAGAGGACGTTTTTTAGAGCGACGACCACGACGCCTGCGAGTGGCGAGAAGACGATACCGGCGACGAGCGCTGGGATGTCACTGAAGTCCACTTTCAAGAACGGTGGTAGGAAAGGCAGTGGGAAGTTAAAGAGCATGAGCACGAATGAGATCGCCCCGAGCATCGATAACGTCACCAGTGTAGTCAATCGTTTGTTGCGCGTTGTTTTCATCAAAATCTCTCCTTTTGTCGCTCCTTGATGAATGGCACCCGTCGCATAGAAAAACCCGATTGTATCATAACAATCGGGAGAGTTTACGCGCATACGAAATAGATGTTTTCCGTCGCGGAAAAGACCACGTCAAAGAAAACATCCGAATATCGGTCGGATGCCGCCATCTTCTCCCATCCAGACTATACTGTCGGCTTTCGAATCTCACGAAATCAGCAAGCAACGCCTTGCTCGCTCACGGGCTGAGAAGAACTTGTCTTCAATACCGCCGGTCGGGAATTTCACCCTGCCCCGAAGATGGAACGATTTAATTTTTTTTGTTACAGTTTAGTTATACAAGATATTTCACAAAATCTCAAGTGAGTTGACTTGATATGAAGATAATGAAGGAGGAGTTCAGATGATTCATTTGACAGAGTCAGCGGCGCTTCAGGTCATCGATATGATGAAACAGACCGAACGCCCCGATGGACAATATTTACGGATCAAAGTACAAGGGGGCGGATGTACCGGCTTGTCTTATGGAATGGGGTTCGATGAGGAAAAGACGGACAAGGACGTTCAGTTCGACCATCACGGGGTCCGCGTCATCGTCGCCGAGGCCGACCACGGTGTCGTCGATGGGCTCGAGATCGACTACAAACAGTCGATGCTCGGGGGCGGCTTTACGATTAAAAACCCGAACGCCATCGCGACGTGCGGTTGCGGCTCGAGTTTCCGGACCGCGTCGAACGCCGGGACACCGGGAGATTGCTGAACGGGGAGGTTGCAGACATACGTCTGTGACCTTTTTTTGCTCGTAGGTTATTCCAAGGAAATGAACGGGAATATTGGAGAGAGAAGGATGAAAAGGGGGCAGAGAGGATGAGAAAAGTACTGATTTTCGGTGGGTCGCGCTATTTCGGGAAACGATTGGCACTCCGATTGGCGGAGGCGGGAGACGACGTGACGATTGTGACGCGAGGGCAACTGCAAGTGCCTGAGGCAGAAGGGATTCGTTCAATCAAAGGAGACCGGCAGTCGGTGGCGACGATGAAAGACTTATCACGCGACCGTTACGATGTCATCTATGACAACATTTGTTTTTCGCCGTATCAGGCGAAAATCGCGGCCGATGCGTTTTTGGACCGAGTCGGAAAATATGTGCTGACGTCGACGTTGTCCGTCTACGCCCCGGGTTCCCATTTAAAAGAAAGTGACTTCAATCCGCTCCATTACGATTACCACCTCGAAGCAGATCATGACTACGGACAAGGTAAACGGGAGGCCGAATCGTACTTCTTTCATCGCGCCTCGTTCCCGGTCGCGACCGTCCGCTTTCCGATCGTGCTCGGTCCGGACGACTATACAGACCGTCTCAAGTTTTATGTCGACGCGATTCGTCGGGAAGAGCCGATCGTCCTCCATCATCCGGAAGCAAAAATGGGCTTCATCTCAAGCTTTGAGGCGGCCGCCTTTTTGGAATGGGTCGGCCGGGCGAACGTGACCGGGCCGTTCAACGCGGCGAGCGACGGGTTGATCTCGATGGGTGCGCTCATGGAGCGGATTGGTTATCATCTCGGTAAACCGGTCCACATCGTCAAAGACGGGGAGTCGTCCCCGTACGACACGGACGTCGATTACTACATGTCGATCGCGGAGGCGAAAAAAGCCGGATTCGTGTTCACGCAACTTGATGATTGGATTGACCGCGTCATCATTCAGACGATTCGCAGATAAAAAAAACGGCCTCTCATCAATCAAGATGAGGGGCCGAATTGATTATTTCCCGGCAAATACCGAGGTCGAGTGTTGCGGGTGGCGTGCTGTCGGGTCGACGAGCTGCTTCACTTGGTTGACGGCGATCGGTGCTTCGCCGAAGCCGGTCGCGATCAATTTCACTTTGCCTTCGTACGTGGCGATGTCACCGCAAGCGAAGATGCCGGCGACCGTCGTCTCCATGCGTGAGTCGACGCGGATCGTGTTCTTCTCGAACTCCATGCCCCAGTTTTTGATCGGGCCGAGTGACGAGACGAAACCGTAGTTGCAGATCAAGTCATCGACTTCGACGAACTTCGAGGCGCCGTCCTTGTCGGTCAACTCGATCGATTCGATATGCGTCTCACCAGAGAGCGACTCGATGTTATATGGTGTCCAGACGTTGATCGTCGATGCCTTCATCTGTTCGACCGTGTGCTCATGGGCACGGAAACGGTCACGGCGGTGGACGATGTGGACTTCTTTGGCGATGCCTTCAAGCATGAGCGCCCAGTCAACGGCTGAGTCGCCGCCACCGGCGATCATGACGCGGCGGTCACGGAATTTCTCCATATTGTCCACGAAATAATGAAGGTTGGCAAACTCTTCGCAACCATCAATCCCGAGTGGACGTGCGGCGAATGCCCCGTTCCCGGCAGTGATGATGATCGCTTTCGTATGATACTCGTCTTTGTTCGTCGTGATTTGGAACGTGCCGTCTTCTAACCGTTCCACCGTCTCGACCGTCTCGCCTAAACGATAGTCCTGCTCGAACTGGTCAGCCTGTGCCTTCAGCTGGTCGATCAAATCTTGAGCTTTCACTTTCGGGAAGCCGGCGATGTCGTAAATATATTTTTCTGGATAGAGCGTTGACAATTGTCCGCCGAGTTGTGGCAAACTTTCGATCAACGTCGCATCGAGTTGTCGCATACCTGCATAAAATGCGGTGAACAGTCCGACCGGGCCGCCACCGATGATGATCACATCTTTCGTCGATTTCATCGAATTCCTCCTCAAAACGTATACATCTATTATAGTGACATTCGTCAATTAAATCCATTCTGTACAAACATGCAATACATTCAAAAAAAATTCAAGAAGATAAGCTTTTCCATTGAGAAAACGAAACAAAGAGCGTACAATGACATAGAAGTAATTGTGAACATTGGTTGAACAAGGTTTAGGCTTTATTGTGAACAATCATGTGAAAAAAGACACAACATGGTTGTTCAAGAAAACAAAACTATGAAACATAAGGTGGAAATGAACATGAAACGACCTAACATTGTTATTCTCGGCGCTGGTTTTGGCGGGCTCATCACAGCAGTCAATCTTCAGAAGACACTTTCAGCCGGAGATGCGAACATCACGCTTATTAACAAGCATGATTACCATTACCAGACAACGTGGCTTCACGAGCCAGCGGCAGGAACGATGAAACCGGATCAAGCTCGCGTTTACATCAACGACGTCGTGAACCCGTCACGAGTAAAATTTGTCAAAGGGATCGTCGATCGCGTCGATACTACGGCTAAACAAGTATTGCTCGAAGACGGTTCGACTGTTGAATACGATTATGTCGTGTTCGCGCTCGGCGGCGTACCGGAAACGTTCGGTATCCCAGGTCTCAAAGAGAACGCGATGACGATCAGCTCGCTCAACAGCGTCCGTAAAATCAAAAACCACATCGAGTACTCGTTCTCAGAATATAAATCAAAAAATTCGACAGATCGCTCTTACGTCACGATCGTCGTCGGTGGCGCAGGCTTTACCGGCATCGAGTTCCTCGGCGAACTCGTCAACCGTATCCCTGAGCTTTGCAAGCAATACGACGTACCGCGTGAAGCGGTTCGCATCGTCAACATCGAAGCGGCGCCAACGGTTCTCCCAGGTTTCGACCCGGAACTCACGACGTATGCGCAGAAATGGCTCGAGCGTAACGGCGTCGAGATGAAACTCGGCAACGGAATTAAAGGTGTCGAACATGGTCTTGTCACGTTCGGTCCACTCCAAGGTGACACGACGGAGACGATCGCTGCGAACACGATCCTTTGGACAGGCGGCGTCAGCGGTAGCCCGATCATCGAGAAGTCTGGCTTTGAAGCGGTCCGTAACCGCGTCATGGTCGAAGCGGACAACCGTGCCCCTGGCCACGACAACGTCTTCATCATCGGTGACTGCTCGGCCGTCTTGGACCCGGTATCAAACCGCCCATACCCGCCGACAGCCCAAATCGCGACGCAACAAGCACATAACGTTGCGAAAAACATCGTGGCCCTCATCAACGGAAAATCGACTTCGAAGTTCACGTATGAGAGCAAAGGGACAGTCGCTTCACTCGGCCATAACGATGGGATTGGCATCGTCATGGGCAAAAAGATCTTCGGTCGCAACGCTTCATTCATGAAGAAAGTCATCGACAACAAACACTTCATCGAGCTCAAGAAATATGGTCTTGTCCTTAAAAAGGGTAAATTCTAATTCAGTTGAGCCAACGCGCAGCCTGTTCATGAGAACGGGCTGCTTTTTCGTGTCGACAATCCGGTGAACTTCTTTGACCAAGCGGAAGTCGATTCGGTATAATAGATATCGGGAAAAGGGGGCAATCGCATGCATATCATCCAGGCCGTCATCGGCGCGATTTTATATTTAGTCATGTTCTTTAGCATCGGCTTCATCTTGAACATGTTGCTGAAAAAGACATGGACGCTCGTGTTCATCTATCCGATCTTCGTCATTTTGATGATTGATAACGTCAAGCTCTCAAGTTACGTCACAGAAACGTCGACGGCACTCGCGAACGTGTATGAACGTTTGCTCGGGCTGCAGTTTCTTGACATCTTCATGCTCGGTTTCGGCTTGCTCGGCACCATTTTGGCTGGCGTGACGATTCGATTCTTGCGCAAGAGCGGTTATTCGATGTTCTAAAGACGACAGAAATGTTCGTCTTTTTTGTTTTCCGCCTACTTTTTTAGAAGCTGAACCGATATACTAGATAAGATAACGATTTAATTAGTAAGGGATGCGATACGAATGACATTACCGATGTATACGATCAAAAAAGTGTTGAATAATAGCGTTGTCATTTGTCAACATGATACGGATCCGGAAGTCATTCTACTTGGGAAGGGGATTGGCTTTGGCAAGAAGGCAGGCGATCTCGTCGACCCGGCCAGCGTCCCGGAGAAAGTGTATCAGTTGACCGATAAAGAAGAACAGTCGCAGTACCGTGAACTCGTCAAGCACGTCGATGAGGACTTTATCGCCTTCATGCAAGAAATCGTCGGCTTCATCGAGACGAGTACGGGCAAAAAGGTCGATGAACATATTCATATTGGCTTGACCGACCACTTGTTCTTCACGATGAAACGAATCGAACAAGGGATGGAAGTGACGAATCCGTTCTTGCTCGAGACCGAATCGCTCTACCCGAACGAGTACGCGCTCGCCGAACGCATCGTCGATATGATTCATGAGCGGCTCGATGTGTTGTTGCCGGACGCCGAGGTCGGGTTCATTGCCCTTCATATTCATTCGGCGACGACGTTCAAAAACGTCCTCGAAGTCAATCGACACAATCAAATCATCGGCCAAATCGTTCAGACGATTGAGAGTCGGTTGAACGTCAAAATGGACCGAACTTCACTCGATTATAAGCGCTTACTTCGGCACTTACGGTACGCCGTTGAGCGGGTTGCGACCGGTGAGTTCGTCGAGGCCCCACAAAAAATAGAAAAGGTATTGCGTGAAGAATATCCACTATGCTATAGTACTGCTTGGGAGCTGATGGGTATCATGGAACGCGAATTAAAGCGTCCTGTCCCGCGAGGTGAAGCGACATATTTGACGATGCATCTCCAGCGCCTTACAAGTAGATAACTGATACCACGTATCTTACGTGTTACTGATTCGATCAGGCATGAGTAAGGAGTGGAACGGCTTACGATTTCTCCATTGGGAGAGGTCTACGTTCTATCCCTTGTTCATGCCTGTTTCTGTTTTTATAAACGTTTATTATGAAAACGTTTAGATACGTCGGTTGTCTGACATCTACAGTCGTCTTTCTGTACAAACCATTACAAAAGGAGGATTTATCATGTTTAAGCAGATCTTTGGTGTTCTTCAAAAAGTCGGTAAAGCGCTTATGCTTCCTGTAGCGATCTTGCCGGCCGCCGGTCTTCTTCTTGCATTCGGTAACGCGATGCAAAACCCGGCCCTTACATCACGCGCTGGTTGGTTAACGAACGCAGGCGTCGTGAAATTCGCTCAGCTCATGGAGCAAGCGGGTGGCATCATCTTCGCGAACTTGGCACTCTTGTTCGCTGTCGGTGTCGCGATCGGTTTAGCAGGGGACGGCGTTGCCGGACTCGCCGCTATCGTCGGATTCCTCATCATGAACCAAGTCATGGGAATTTGGCTCGAGCTCACGCCTGACGTCATCGCACAAGGTGACCCGGCATACGCGACGGTACTCGGTATCCCGACACTTCAAACAGGGGTATTCGGTGGTATCATTATGGGTCTGATCGCCGCCTGGGCGTACAACAAGTACTTCAACATCGAATTGCCGCAATTCCTTGGCTTCTTCGCTGGTAAGCGTTTCGTCCCGATCGTCACGGCTGTTGCCGCGGTCGTCGCTGGTTTCGTCATGCTTCTCATCTGGCCACCAGTTCAACACGGATTGAACTCATTCTCAAACTTCATGTTGACTGAAAACCGCACGCTTGCGGCGTTCGTCTTCGGTTTGATCGAACGTTCATTGATTCCGTTCGGTCTTCACCACATCTTCTACTCACCGTTCTGGTTTGAGTTCGGTCAATATACAGACGCGGCAGGTACGATTGTCCGTGGTGACCAAGCAATCTTCTTCGCACAAATCCGTGATGGCGCTGAGTTGACAGCCGGTACGTTCATGACTGGTAAATACCCGTTCATGATGTTCGGTCTTCCGGCTGCAGCACTCGCGATGTACCATGAAGCACGTCCTGAGCGTAAAGCGGTCGTCGGTGGTCTTTTGGCTTCGGCAGCACTCACATCGTTCTTGACTGGTATCACTGAGCCGATCGAGTTCGCATTCTTGTTCGTCGCACCAGTCTTGTTCGCAATACACGCCGTTTTCGCTGGCCTTTCATTCATGGTCATGCACATCTTAGACGTCAAAATCGGGATGACGTTCTCGGGCGGTTTGATTGACTACCTTCTCTTCGGTGTACTTCCTAACCGTACAGACTGGTGGCTCGTCATTCCAGTCGGTCTCGTATTTGCCGTCATTTACTACTTCGGATTCCGTTTCGTCATCCGTAAGTTCAACCTTAAAACACCGGGCCGTGAAGATGAAGTCGTTGAGCAATCAACTGCTACAGGTTCGGAACTTGCACAAGATATCCTCGTTGGGTTCGGTGGTTCACAAAACATTAAACACTTAGACGCTTGTATCACACGTCTTCGCGTCGAAGTGAAAGATAAGACCCAAGTGAACAAAGAAGAGTTGAAACGTCTTGGGGCAGCTGGTGTCCTTGAAGTCGGAAACAACATTCAAGCCATCTTCGGACCACGCTCGGATGCATTGAAATCAGAAATGCAAGCGGTCATCGCGTCAGGTAACGAAAAGAAAGCTAACTAATTTTAGTTGAAAGCCAATCCTTTATGGGTTGGCTTTTTTTGTATCGGGAAAACGGTTTCAGCCATATGTCAGATGGGGAAAAGTAAGTATTCTGACAAAAGGAGGGAACCAAGATGTGGAAGAAAGTGTTTGGTGTCTTGCAACGGATCGGGAAGGCACTCATGCTTCCGGTTGCGATCTTGCCGGCAGCCGGTCTCTTACTAGCGTTCGGTACCGCATTCCAAAATCCTGATCTCGTTGCACTCTTACCTTTCTTGGCAAACGATTCACTCATCCTCGTCTGGCAGGTCATGACCGATGCCGGGGATATCGTGTTTGCCAACTTAGGTCTGTTGTTCGCCGTCGGGGTCGCCATCGGGTTGGCCAACGGGGACGGTGTCGCCGGGTTAGCAGCTATCGTCGGGTATTTGATCATGAACAAAGTCATCAGCACGTGGAACGGGATCACTGCGGATATCGTCCAAGGGGACCCGCAGTACGCAACGGTGCTCGGTATCCCAACGCTCCAAATGGGGGTGTTCGGGGGGATTATCGCTGGTCTAGTCGCCGCATTTGCCTATAACAAATACTTCAACATCAAGTTGCCGGATTTCTTAGGGTTCTTCGCCGGGAAGCGGTTCGTCCCGATCGCCACAGCGGCGTTCAGTTTGATCATCGGGATCGGGCTCGCTTACATTTGGCCGCCGATCGGAGTCGCAATCAACACGTTCTCAAGCACGATCATCGAAGCGAACGTGGCCGTCTCGGCCTTCGTCTTCGGGTTGGTCGAGCGGTCGTTGATCCCGTTCGGGCTACACCACATCTGGTACTCTCCGTTCTGGTTCCAGTTCGGGGAATACACGAACCAAGCCGGGGATCTCGTGCAAGGGGACCAACGGATCTTCTTCGCGCAGTTGCGTGACGGCGTCGAGTTCACGGCCGGGACGTATATGACCGGGAAATTCCCGTTCATGATGTTCGGGTTGCCGGCTGCCTGTCTCGCGATGTATCACACCGTACCGAAAGAACGTCGGAAAAACGTCGAAGGCCTTTACTTCTCGGCAGCGCTCACGTCGTTCCTCACAGGGATCACAGAGCCGGTCGAGTTCTCGTTCGTCTTCGTCGCACCTCTTCTATTCGGGATTCACGCGGTATTTGCCGGACTGTCCTTTATGACGATGCACTTACTGAACGTCAAGATCGGGATGACGTTCTCAGGTGGACTCATTGACTATCTGTTGTTCGGGGTATTACCGAACCGGACGGCCTGGTGGCTCGTCATCCCGGTCGGCCTCGTGTTCGCCGTCATCTATTACTTCGGGTTCCGCTTCGCGATCCAAAAGTTCGACTTGAAGATTCCCGGACGTGAAGCCGTGGTCGAAGGAAAAGAGGCACGTACCGTCGTCGGTGATGATTTGCCGTATGAAGTGCTCGTCGGTCTAGGCGGACCGGAGAACATTAAGCACCTCGACGCCTGTATCACGCGACTTCGTGTCACTGTAAACGACGTCAAACAAGTCGATAAAGATTTGCTCAAAGACCTTGGTGCCGCCGGTGTTCTTGAAGTCGGAGACAACATTCAGGCGATCTTCGGGCCGAAGTCGGACACGCTCAAATCTCAAATCGCCGCGATCATTGAAGGCGGCGAATACAAGCCGAAAGAAAAAGCTGTCATCACACCTGAGGCGGCGGAACATGCCGATCATCGCTTCCTCGCACCGATGTCAGGTGTGATCTTGTCACTCGACGATGTGCCGGATCAAGTGTTCTCCGGTCGGATGATGGGTGAAGGATTTGCCATTGAACCGAGCGCGGGCCAAGTCGTGTCTCCTGTCACCGGACAGATCACGACGTTCTTCCCGACGAAACATGCGATCGGGTTGCTCGCGGATGATGGACGAGAAATCCTCATCCACGTCGGTCTCGACACCGTCAATTTGAAAGGGGAAGGCTTCACGTCGAAAGTGAAAGAAGGCGATCGCGTCGAAGCGGGGGATGTCTTGCTCGACGTCGACCTCGACTTGATTCGCGATAAAGTGCCGTCGCTCATCACGCCGATCATTTGGACAAACGGGGATGGCAAAACGGTCGTCGTGCCGTTCGGAGAAACGGTCGTCGCGGGTGAGGCGCTCGACTTCAGAACGGATGATAAAGGGGCGGAATAAAACAAAAAAAGATGGCTCTCGCATCGTGCGAGAGCCATCAGATTGTTGACTAACAGAATGTTTTCGCTCCTCCTCTTGGCGCCTCCGCTTTCCTAGGGGCGAGCAGGGAGCCGCATCGCGACGTTGTCGCTGCTGGGTCTCCCTCCGCTCGCTGATCCCTCAGGAGTCTCCGGCGCCGTCGGATGAGCGACGCGAGAGGCCGCCCTTGGGTGGCCTCTCGTCTTTTTCTGAGGCCTCGACGGCCGATAGAAAAAGCCCCCGATGCGGGCTAAAACCTCGAAAAGCGGGAACTGGTATGTATGGATCGTCACCGCCTCCGAACAGGAAGGGGAATCATCATGTACCGAGTCCATATCGCCAAACGCCATGAACCAATCCGCACCGACGCCTCGCTGGACCAACTGGTCCCGAAAGACCACCTCGTCCGCAAACTCGACCGCCACATCGACTTCTCCATCGTCCACCGGCTATGCGCGCCGCTGTATTCAAACACCGGACAGCCCGGCATCGACCCCGAGATCCTCATCAAGATCATCCTGCTCGGCCCGCTGTTCAACATCCGTTCCGTGCGACAGACCATCAAGGAAATCGAGACGAACCTCGCGTACCGTTGGTTCCTCGGGCTCGGGATGGACGAGAAAATTCCCGACCATTCGACGATCAGCCAGGCCTATCGACGCCGGTTCGCCGGCACGGACGTCTTTCGACAAATCTTCGAGGACATCGTGGGCCAGGCCGAAGCCCACGGCTTCATTTCAGGGCGCATCCTGATCACCGACTCGACCCACATCCGAGCCAACGCGAACAAGAAGAAGTTCGACAAGGTCGAGGTCGAGCAGGTCGTCGGCGATGTCGAGGAAGAGCTTCTCGGCCGGGTGAACGAGGAACGGGCCAAACGAGGAAAAAAGCACTGAAGCCCGCGCGACAGAAGAGGAAGCGTCGACTCATCAAGGTGAGCCGGACCGACCCTGACGCGGGCTATATGTACCGTGACCAGAAGCCGGAAGGCTTTTTCTGGCTGGTGCACCGGACGGTCGACGCCAAGCACAACTTCATCGTCGATGTGCATGTCACGCCCGGGAACGTGTCGGACAGCACCGTCTATCTTGACCGTCTCGACTATATCCTCAACCGTTTCGCCTATCCGCTCGAGGCGGTCGCGCTCGATGCCGGTTACTACACGACCGAGATCGCGAAGGCACTCGTCGAGCGCGGCGTTTTCGGCGTCATCGCCTGGCGGCGGTTCGGTGGGAAGAAGGGGATGATTCGAAAGACGCGGTTCACCTACCTGCCGGACGTGGACGCCTATCTGTGTCCGGCGAAACAGCACCTCACCTATAAGACGACCGACCGTCACGGCTATCACCAGTACGCGTCCGATCCTGCCATCTGTCAGAACTGCCCGCTCCTCGAGAAGTGCACGTCAAGCCGATCGCATCGGCGCGTCATCACTCGCCACATCGATGAGTCCTACCGCGAAGCGGTGAGTGAGAACCGTCTGTCCGCATCGGGCAAGCACCTCTACCGTCTCCGGCCACAGACGGTGGAGCGCTCGTTCGCCGACGGGAAGGAGCTCCACGGTCTCCGCTTCACGTTCTACCGGGGGAAAGAGGCGGTGGACCGCGCCAATCTGGTGGCAGCGACCGCACAAAACATGAAGAAGCTGGCCAACCTGTTGGCCGAAAACGACCGTCTACATAGCATTTTTTCAATTTTATGTCGGGCAGAGCGCCTCGAGCTCGTTGAACACAAAAAAAAGACGAACCCATTCGCCAGAAGCGAATGGGTTCGTCAACAGCCTGATGGCTCTCGCATCGTGCGAGAGCCATCTTTTTGATTACGCCTTAATATCGAATTTTTCGCTGAGGAAGTTCACGACTTCTTCTGCTGTATCCATGTTGAGAACTTCGTTGACGATCGCTTCTGTTTCCGATTTCGTCAAACGTTTCACGAGGCTACGTGCGCGCAATACGCTCGAAGCTGACATCGAGAACTCGTCAAGTCCAAGTCCGAGAAGGATTGGGATCGCGAGCTCTTCTCCTGCCATCTCACCACACATGCCGACCCATTTGCCTGCTTTGTGCGCTTCTGTGATGACGTTGTGGAGAAGGTTCAAGATGGCCGGGTTGAACGGTTGGTACAAGTACGAGACTTTCTCGTTCATGCGGTCCGCTGCCATCGTGTATTGAATCAAGTCGTTCGTGCCGACCGAGAAGAAGTCGACTTCTTTCGCGAACTGTTTCGCCATGACGGCTGTCGATGGGATTTCAACCATCATCCCTGTCTCGTAGTTGCCGACAGCGACGCCTTCTGCTTTCAACTTCGCTTCTTCTTCGAGAAGAAGGGCTTTCGCGGCACGGAACTCTTCGAGTGTCGCAATCATTGGGAACATGATCGCGAGGTCACCGTGAGCCGAGGCGCGGAGAAGGGCACGAAGTTGTGTGCGGAACAAATCAGTTTCCTCAAGGCAAAGACGAATCGCACGGTAGCCGAGGAATGGGTTCATTTCTTTCGGCAAGTCGAGGTAAGACAATTCTTTGTCGCCGCCGATGTCGAGTGTACGGATGACAACTTGTTTGCCTTCCATGCCTTCAAGGACTGTCTTATACGCATTGTATTGTTCTTCTTCAGTCGGGAACGTCTCAGAGTCCATGTAGAGGAACTCGGTACGGTAGAGACCGATCGCGTCCGAACCGTTCTTCAAAACGCCTTCGAGGTCGTTCGGTGTTCCGATGTTGGCCGCAAGTTTGACTTTATGGCCGTCGGCAGTGACCGACTCTTCGTTGACGAGTTGTTTCAACTCTTCTTTATACGCTTCGAATGAAGCACGCTTTTCGTTATATTCGTTGACGAGTTCTTCAGACGGGTTGACGAACACGTCGCCCTCTGTGCCGTCGATGACGACGAGATCGCCATTTTTGATTTCTTCAAGCGCTACTTTTGTTCCGACGACAGCCGGGATTTCGAGTGAGCGTGACATGATAGCCGAGTGTGACGTACGGCCGCCGATGTTCGTCGCGAATCCTTTGACGTACTTACGGTTAAGTTGTGCTGTGTCAGACGGCGTCAAGTCTTCTGCGATGATGATGACTTCTTCAGAGATTGAAGCGGGTGTCATGAATGTCACGCCAAGAATGTGAGCCATGACACGTTTCGTGACGTCACGAACGTCCGCTGCGCGCTCACGCATGTATTCGTTGTCCATCGACTCGAAGATCATGATCATCGTTTGAGCCACTTCGTCGAGGGCTTTCGCGGCGTTCATGTGTTCGCTTTCAATTTTCTCGTTCACTTGTGAAACGATCTCTGGATCTTCCACGATGAGCAAGTGTGCCGAGAAAATCTCTGCTTTGTCTTCACCAAGTTCACGAAGTGTGATTTGGCGAATTTCTTCGAGCTCTACTTTCGACTGAGCGATGGCCGCCTCGAAGCGTGCCTTTTCAGCTGCTACATCCTCGATTTTGTTCGTTGGGATGTCGAATGAAGGTGTTTCCATGACGAATGCTTTTGCGACTGCGATTCCCGCAGATGCGCCAATACCTTTAATGTGTGACATAAGCGTAGTCCCTCTCTTCAAAGAAATAGTGTGCTTCCAACGTTACCTCGTTAGTTCTTACCCGAAATGAAAAAGGAATTAACGAAAACGCAGAAGATTAGAGTAGCAACGGTCTGCGACTAGGGGAAGCCTCGACCGAACAAAATGGCCTCACCTCAAGAATGAGGGGTGCCGGATTGCGTACTTACCTATCCTATCATAAAATAAAACCTCGTCACAACGAGGAGATGGCGCCTGAATTCGAAGATTTCTTGACTCTTACGCATACCGTTTCATTATTTTAGAGAAGTTCGTTATGCTAACTATATATAAAGAAGGGAAGTGACACACATGTATCAAATAAAAGACTTGGATTGGACCGATTCATATGACACGATTGTCGTCGGAATCGGGGCTGCCGATACGATCGATGAGGGGCTCGACGCCTTGTATAATGGTCGGGTCAAGTCGCTCATTCAATCAGCGGACATCTCGACGAAGACTGGGGAACTGTCAATCGTACCGACGTTTGAGGGGACAGTGAAGCGAATCTTGTTTGTCGGGCTCGGACAACGTAACGAGAACACGACAGAGAACGTCCGCAACTGGTTCGGGAAAGTGGCGAAAGAGATCAAGGCCCGTGCGTTCACAGACGTGGCGATCGCGCTCGAGACGTTCGAGTCGAACGGTGCTTTGTTCACTGAAGCTTACGAGATGGCAACTTACGAGCACCCTACATACAAGTCGGCGCCGAAAGACAGTGCGCCGGAGGTGACGATCACCTTGCTCGGGAATGTCGATCAGACGGAAGTCGAGAAAGGGGCCGCCCGAGGTCGCGGGGTCAACGTGGCTCGCAAGTTGACGATGATGCCGGCGAACATTTTGACGGCAGAGGCGCTTGCCGACTATGCGGTCGAATTGGCAGAGCGCCACGGGTTCAACCATCGTATCGTGGAGAAAGAAGAAATGGAAGGGCTCGGGATGGGCGCGTTGCTGGCCGTCAATCAAGGGTCAAAACTCCCGCCGAAACTAATCGTGCTCGAGTATAACGGGGCCGGGGAAGAAGCCCCGATCGCCGTCGTCGGCAAAGGCGTCACGTTCGACACGGGCGGTTATTCAATTAAGCCGAAAGACGGAATCGTCGGTATGAAAGGCGATATGGGTGGGGCGGCGACCGTCATCGGGTTGTTCGAGACGCTCGCGACGACGAAACCGGCTGTCAACGTGCTTGGTGTCATTCCGGCGACAGATAACATGATTTCCGGTGACGCCTTCAAACCGGACGACGTCATCACAGCGATGAACGGGAAGACGATTGAAGTGTTGAACACAGACGCCGAAG
This sequence comes from Exiguobacterium aurantiacum DSM 6208, assembly GCF_000702585.1. Lineage (GTDB taxonomy): Bacteria > Bacillota > Bacilli > Exiguobacteriales > Exiguobacteriaceae > Exiguobacterium > Exiguobacterium aurantiacum. The sequence continues at coordinate 1,421,394 of NZ_JNIQ01000001.1, forward strand.
GGCGCCTCGTCCTTGCTGACGCGGTGACGTTCGCGAAGACGTATGACCCGCAAGCGATCATCGATGTGGCGACGCTCACAGGCGGTGTGCTTGTCGCGCTCGGAACCGATGTCACAGGCTGTCTGACGAACGACGATGCACTCTACGGCGCACTCGAAGAAGCGAGCCGGGAGACGAATGAACTCGTCTGGCAAATGCCGTACTTCGATGTGTTCATCAATAAAGTCCGTAAGTCGGAAGTGGCCGATTTGAACAATTCGCCGGGCCGTTTCGGTCACATGATTTTCGGTGGCGCGTTCGTCGGTGAGTTCGTCGGAGATACGCCGTGGCTTCATCTTGACATCGCCGGCACGAGTGAACGCCCGGCGGCGAACGAACTCGGTCCTAAAGGGCCGACGGGTGTCATGGTACGCACGCTTTCCACTTTACTCGACGGGTGGAATCGTTGAAACTAGGAGTGGGATTGGTTGGCTTTGCCGTTCTAACCGGCTTCGGTTACACGGCTTGGCCTTCTCAATGGTTGTTAGGGATCACCGTCTTTTGTGCGGTGTTCGGAATATTGGTTTTCATGCAGGAGGTACGCCGTGGTAGGAGTAGGAATTGATGGGGCACGCGGAAGCTGGGTACGCATCACGTACGACAGCATCTCGCTTTGCCTGACCATCTCAGAGCAGTTAGAAGATTTGTTGATCGATGGGGCGGTGCATTTCGTCGACATGCCGAAAGAGTTAGGGACGACCGAGAAACCGGATCGTACTTGTGATGCTTACTTGCGGTCGCAGTTGACGAAGCGGAAGTCGTCCATCTTCACACCTCCGATTGAAGAAGTGTTGAATGAGGAGACGTATGAAGCGGCGAACCTGAAGAGTCGCGAGCTCGTCGGGAAAGGGATCAGCAAGCAGGCGTGGAACCTCGCGCCGCGCATCCGGGAGTTCCAAACGTTGGACCGTGACGATGTGTTCGAGTCCCATCCTGAAGTCTGCTTTGCGGTCATGACGGGACGCGAGGCCGAGTTCAGTAAGAAGACGGAGGCTGGTGAGGCAGAACGGATCGAGCTGCTACGCCGCTATTCGAACAGCTCGCCGTGGAAATGGAAGATGTCGAACGTACAGGTCGATGATATTATCGATGCCTGTATATTGGCCGTCGCCGCATATGAAGCGGGAACGACCGGGATGTCGACTTATCCCGACCGAACTGAAGGAGAACCGTTCGTGGCGGTACCCACGATGAAAGAGCGATGACGTGTCATCGCTCTTTTGGTATGGTCGTCGGTCCGATGATGAAGCGCCACACGTAATAAAAGACGCGAGCATTGTACAGTGCTTTCAACAACACGGCGATCACTGGTCCTAATATGAACCCGAGGACGCCGAAAAGTTTGAGTCCGACAAATATCGAGAGGAGAGCGGCGAGCGGATTCAACCCGATATGCGACCCGACAATCTTCGGCTCGGCCAAGTTGCGTTGAACGATGACGATGATGTAAAGGACGAGCACGCCGATGGCGACGAACCAGTCACCCGAGATGGCGGCATAAGCGGCCCAAGGGATTAACAGTGTCCCGACACCGAGATAAGGCAATAAGTCAAAGAAAGCGGCGAGGAGAGCGAACGAGAGTGGGTTGTCGACCCGGAGGATGAACATGCCGACGAGGACGATCCCGAACGTGATCGAGATGAGCGTCAACTGGGCCCGGGTGTATCCGAAAAGAGCGGCCCGTAGGTTCAACATGACCTCTTCGAACTCTTTAAACCCTTTGCGCTCGTTCAAACGATCGATTTGCCGCATGTAAGCCGGCCAGTCTTTCGTGATGAAAAACCAAGCGAGGACGATGACGATGAAGAGCAACAAGACGAGCGGCAAGGCGCCGAGCAGGCTTTGCAACAATCCGGCGAGACCGCGTGAGAGCACTCCGATCGCCGCCCCGAGCTGCACACCGAGCTCGGTGATGCCGCCTTCGATCGACGTCGTTTGACTCGGGTTAAGCCGCTCGATGCTGTCGTAGGCGTCATTGACGAACGGGGCGATCTTCTCATTGAACACACGCTGAGCGAAAGCGGTGAACGTCTCGATTTGAGTCGGGAGTTTTTCCGCCGCGATCGTCGCGTAACGAATCAATTGGGAGACGACGATGACGATCACCCCGGAGACGAGTCCCATGACGATGAGAAGAGCGAGGAGCGTCCCGAGGGCCCGCGGCATGTTGGCTTTTTGTTCAAACAAGTTGACGAGCGGTACGGTCAACAAGGATAACAAGAACGCGAGGACGAAAGGATACGTGTACTGAAAGATGATACCGAGCAACCAGATGACAGCACTCATCCCGAGAACGACGAGGACGAGACGAACAAGTTGCCAAAGCCGGACAGACGACATGAGGCATTGCCCCTTTCCGTACAATTGGATTGAGCATAGTATACCATGCGGCTGGTAAATAGAGCAGAAGGATAGGTGAAGGAAATGAGAGAGATACAACGACAAGTGGATCAGATGATCATTCATTTAGGGGGGTATTGGCGACCGTTGTCGGGCCTTGCCCGTTTGTTAGAAGAGGTCGGGGAAGTCGGGGGTGCGCTTCACGATGATGACAACACCGCGCTCGTTGAAGAGTTGCTAGACGTCTTCGTCATTTCGACGTGTCTCGCCAATCAGTATGCGATCACGCTTCATTCCCCGACAAGCGATGCCGACGATGCACCGATTCATGTGACGTATTTCGCGCTCGCCCGTGAAGCGGGGGAGGTCGCTCGCATTTTGAACGCATACGAAGGGGACAAAAAATTGAAGGCCACCGCCACACCGGGGTCGTTGCAGCGACACATCGAAGGCGTACAACGGGCAGTCGTAAAGATGGCCGAGCGGGTCGGGCTAGACGTATACGAATCGATCGGGGCACTCGTGGAAGAAAAGTCGTCGCGGGACTTCGGGCGGTTCGATCATACACCGGACCCGATTACCGAGCCGTCGGTGCGATCCTTTTCTCGTCATGTGACGGGACGGTATTGGGGCGGGATTGAACCTAAACCTTTCGAGACATTTGACCGATATAAAGAGAGAGAACATCATTTGACCCGTTTCTTTAAGGTCGCCCCTGTCGAAGGGTTGGACGGGTTTGTCATTCGTTTGCGTGATCAAAATTGGACGCTGACGGATGAGACGCTCAAATTAGCACCTGGGTTTTACATCACAGAAGAAATATATGGGAATGACAAATACATGGTCATTCGACAACTTAACTAAAAATCATTCCCCTTTTTATCAAAAATATTCATCTTTTTTTCAAATACTTACTTTTTTTTAAAAAGCATTATGCTAATATGAAGTTGTTGTTAGTAGTAAGTAGCGCGAGAGGAAAGGAATATTTTGGATGAAAATGAAACTATTGAAGGTTGCTCTTATCTTGTCGCTTCTTTTGTTCGGTGCCCAAATCCCAGCGGTTGAGGCCTCAACATTAGATGGCGAAACGACTGTCAATTTGAACGTACGTTCGACAGCAAGCACGACTGGAACGCTCATCACGACGTTACCGAAAGGTACAAAAGTAAAGTATGGGATTCATAACCAATCATGGCATAAAGTGTATTTAAACAATCGTACATACTATGCCTCGGCCCAGTACATCAAACCGATGACGGCGCCGACGACGGTGACGACCCAAGCTGCTTCGTCAACAGGCGTGACGACGGAGAACTTGAACATCCGTGTGACATCACATCGCGATGCCCAAGTCTTTACAACGCTCAAAAAAGGGACGGAAGTCCAGTATGCTCCCCATAACACATCATGGGTGAAAGTGTTTTTGAGCGGAAAGACGTATTATGCGGCAAAGGCGTATATCGCGCCGAAAGTCGTGGCGGCAGCCCCGCAAAAGCAAACCGGTTATACGAACCGGACGATCGAGTTGTTCAATCGGACGTTGCAGACATCTCCGGTCGTCAAGACGATTCCGGCGAACCGCACGGTCACGTTCAGCATCCACAACTCGAGCTGGTCGGTCATCTATGAAGGGACGAGCACTTATTTCACGCCGACGCGAGGCATCACGGCCGGCACGCTCCAACCATCGGTGACGAAAGAAAACGGTTATGCCAACCGCGAAATGAAATTGTTCGAAACGCGCAACCAAGCTTCAAAAGTTATGAAAGTTCTTCCACTGCATACACCGGTCGTCTCGAGTAAATATAATTCGAGCTGGTCGATCGTATACGATGGAAGTGCCACGTATTACACGCCGACGGCATGGATCACACCAGGGGCACCACCGGTCCAACCGCCGACGACAACGACGCCGGAACCGGCGAAAGTACAAGGGTATGCGAACCGAAACATTAACTTGTTCGGCCAAACCCATCAGAGTTCACCTGTCTTGCTCGTGTTACCACAGTTCACGGCAGTGACGTACAGCACGCACAACTCAAGCTGGTCGGTCGTCCATATCGGGACACAGACGTACTACACGCCGACATCATGGTTGACGGCTGGCACGGCACCGTCAGCACCAGTCGCCTTACCGCAAGGAAAAGTGTTCACGAACACACCGGGCGATGCGTTGAACGTTCGTTCGACGGCGTCAGCAAGTTCTGCCATTCTCGGCAAGCTCGCTCACGGGACGCAAGTCGACCATTACGGATTGACGAACGGCTTCTATAAGATCAAGTACAACGGGCGCGACGGCTTCATCTCGGCGGCGTTCACGATGGCGACGAAACCGAGCGTATCGAGCGGTGCTGTCATCGTCCTAGACGCCGGCCACGGCGGAACCGACCCGGGTGCCGTCAGCGGATCGCTGTATGAGAAGACGGTCGTGCTCGACGTCACGAAACGCGCTGAAGCGTACTTGCGTTCGAAGTACGACTATCAAGTACGTTTGACCCGTTCAACGGATGTTTATTTGACGCTCGACCAACGTGTACAAATCGCCAAAAACCTTCGAGGAGACTTGTTCGTCAGCTTGCATGCGAATGCGGCGACTTCGTCAGCGGCCAAAGGGATTGAGACGTTCTACTCATCATCTTCTGCCCATAGCGCCCGGAGCCGCGTGTTAGCGACAAACATTCAATCGAACTTGGTGTCGTCGATGTCAGGCATGACGAATCGTGGTGTCAAAACGGCTAACTATTACGTCATCCGTTACAACACGATGCCGTCAGCGCTCGTCGAACTTGGTTTCATTTCTTCTCCGCAAGATATCATTCATTTACGTAGCGATGCATCACGTCAGCGCATGGCTGAAGCCGTCGCTGAAGGAATCGCTCAATACGTCAGAGCATACCACTGATTCTGACCTGCTCGCGCAGGACGATGTCAACAAGCCCTCGACCACGGTCGGGGGTTTTAGTTTTGTCAAGAGACAAAAGCACAAAAGCGCAGGACTCCATCTGAATGATGGGGTCCTGCGCCTGTTTGTGGCTTATAAGTCGTCGAAGCCGTTGGCGTCCGTGACTTTCGCGTAAGAGCGAGATTTTTGTTCGAAGAAATCGGATTTCGTCGCATTGAGCGAGTCGTCCGAGTAAGCGCGGATCCAAGGCATGACGTCTTCATTGAAGCCTTCATACAAGTCGTTCAAGCCGATGACGCGTAAGCGCTTGTTGGCGAGGTACTTGACGTAGTCGCGCATCTCGCTGACGTCGAGGCCGTCGAGGTCACGGAGGACATATTCGCACCACTCGATCTCTAAGTCGACCGCTTCTTTCATCGTGTCATAGACGAATTGGCTGAAGCTGCCGTCGGCGTCGATTTCCGGGTTCTCCGTCAAGACGGCGCGGAGCAGCTGGCTGACGAAGTACGAGTGTTGCATCTCGTCACGTTGGATGTAACTGATCATCGTCGACGTGCCGACCATCTTCTGGTGGCGGGCCAAGTTATAGAAGTAGGCGAAGCCGGAATAGAAGTTGATCCCTTCGAGAATGATCGAGGCGACGAGCGATTTGGCGAACGTTTCAGCCGTCTGCTCGGCCCGGAAGTCTTCGTATAAGTCCAAGATGAACTGGTTCCGTTTCATGACCATCTCGTCGTCTTTGGCGATATCGAAGATGCGATTTTGTTCGCTGAGCGGGACGAGGCTCGAGAGGACATAACTATATGATTGGTTGTGGACGACTTCTTGTTGGGCGATGACCGCCAGCACCGCATGGACCGATGAGTCAGACGAGAACATCGACGATTCGAGGATGTAGCGCGTCTGGACCGAGTCAAGGATCGACAACAAGCCGATGATGCGTTTGAACGCGTCTTGCTCGCGCTCGCTCAACTGAGGCCATTGCTGCATGTCTTTTGACATCGAGATCTCGTCTGGGATCCAGAAGTTCGAGAGCAACTGTTTATAAATCGTGTAAAACTGCGGATAGGCGATATCGTTCCAGTTGACGATGGAACTCGTCTCGCCCCCGACGATGGCTGTCGCCCGGTTAGGATGTTTGGGCGACAGAAGTTTGATCTTTTGAATGGTCATAAGCGTATACTCCTTCTTCGGCGTTTCGTGCCAACCGCTCCGTCCAGTGGCGGACGTTGTACGGCTGGTTGCGCGGCGACTGTTCGATTTTCAACAGTTCGCCGACGAGGGGGATTCCATATTTCGAAAGGTGGTACGCCATTTCGTCAACGGCTCGACAGAAGTGGACGAACATTTTATCACCGGTGCCGAACACGGCAGCTTGTCGGATCGGAACGGACAACTCCTTCAAGACGAGGCGGAACGTGTCTTTCATCTCGTCAGGGAGCACCCCGTCGGCCCACGTGTATGACCCGAAGTAGACGAGGTCATACGACGCAAGTGACATCGCTTCCCGATGCCCGATGCGATCGGTCTCGAACGTGACGACCCGGTCGCCGCGTTCGAGGTGGGTCGCCTCGACGAGCGCGGCGACTTCCTCCGTATTTCCGCTCATTGAACTATAAACGATTGCGATGTTCATGGTCGGTCCCACCTTTCTTTCCACTCAACTTATGAAGAGCAAGACTCACACTCGTCGACTTCGACGGTCGTCGAGCGCGTGTAATAGATTGATTTCATGCCGAGCGACCATGCCTCGAGATGCATCGTGAGGAGTTCGGTCGCCTTGACATCGTTTTTGACGTACAAGTTGAAACTGATCGCTTGGTCGATGTGGCGCTGACGTGCCGCGTTCTGACGGATGCTCCAGAGCTGGTCGACTTCAAACGCTGATTTATAGAACCAGTTCGTTTCTGGGTTAAGATCAGGTACCGTGACCGGGATCTTATAGTTTTTCTTCTCTTCCGAGTAGACTTTCTTATATACCGGGTCGATCGATGCGGTGCTGCCGGCGATGATAGCCGTCGATGAGTTCGGAGCGACAGCCATCATGTAGGCGTTGCGGACACCGTTTTGATGGACCGCTTCGGCGAGGCCGTCCCAGTCGAGGTCGTCGTGTGAACGGTAGTTGCGGCGCTTGAAGTACTCACCCGTATGCCATTCAGAGCCTTCGAACACGCGGAACGCGCCTTTCTCTTTAGCCAGTTCCATCGACGCCTGGATCGTGAGGTAGGCGATCTTCTCATACAGCTTTTCTGCATACTGGACAGCGTCGACCGACTCCCAACGGATCCCCTCGAGGGCGAGCAGGTGATGCCAGCCGAACGTACCGAGACCGACGGCCCGATATTTTTGGTTCGTGATCATCGCTTGCGGCACTTCGATCGTGTTCAAGTCGATGACGTTATCGAGCATCCGCATTTGAATCGGGATGAGTCGTTCAAGGACGTCCGACTTGACGGCGCGGGCCAAAGCGATCGAGCTCAAGTTACAGACGACGAAGTCGCCTGGCGTCTTCGTGATGACGATTTTCCCGTCCTCGGTATACTCCTCGTCGATTGTCGTCGGCGACATGTTCTGAGCAATCTCTGAGCAAAGGTTCGAGCTGTAGATCATGCCGGCGTGTTTGTTCGGGTTCGCGCGGTTGACGGCGTCCCGGAAGAACATGTACGGCGTGCCGGTCTCGAGTTGCGAGCGCATGTACCGTTTGACGAGGTCGATGGCCGGGACGCTCACACGCGAGAGTTCCGGCGTATTGACGCAAGCCATATATTTCTCCGTGAACGAACCGCCGTTCTCCGTCTCGTCGTAGAAGTCTTCAAGGCTGAAGCCCATGACCGTACGGATCTCGTGCGGGTCGAACAAGTGCCAGTCACCGCGGGCTTCGACCGTACGCATGAACAAGTCTGGCAAACAGACGCCTGTGAACAAGTCGTGCGTCCGGAGGCGCTCATCACCGTTGTTCAGTTTCGCGTCGAGGAACTCGAAGATGTCCTTATGCCAAATGTCGAGGTAGACCGCGATTGAGCCTTGGCGCATGCCGAGCTGGTCGACCGATACGGCTGTGTTGTTCAACTGCTTCATCCAAGGGAGGGCGCCGCTTGAGACGCCTTTGAATCCTTTAATGTCACTGCCGCGTGAGCGAATCTTGCCGAGGTAAACGCCGATTCCGCCGCCGCCTTTTGAGAGTGTGGCGACGTCCGTGTTCGAGTCATAGATCCCGCGGAGCGAATCGTCGACCGTGTCGATGAAGCACGAGCTGAGTTGGCCGTAAGACTTGCCGGCGTTCGATAACGTCGGCGTCGCGACTGTCATATATAGGTTAGAGAGCGCCCAGTAAGCCTCTTCGACGAGCTTCACGCGCTGCGCTGCGTTTTCTTTTTGCATGAGCGTCATGGCGATGACCATGAACCGCTCTTGCGGGAGCTCGTACAAGTTTTTGACGTGGTCGCGTCCGAGATAACGGTCCGACAACGTCCGGAGCCCAATGTATGTGAACAAGCGGTCACGCGACGGATCGATCAACGTCTCTAAGTAATCGATGTCTTCTTTCGAATACGTGTCGATCAAGGCGGACGTGAAGATACCTTTCTTCGTGAGCGTCTCGATCATCGGATAGAGAGCACCGTAACGCATCGACGCATCGTAGCCGCGATTGCGTGCCGCTTCCAAGTAGAGGCGGTTCAAGTACATCTCGGTCGCCACGAACGTCCAGTCCGGCTCCTCGGCCTTCAACATATCGAGGGCGTGCATCGTCATGAGGTCATATACTACATCTTGTGTCAGTGTTTTAGATTCGAGCGCTCGAACCAAACGTTCTTCATATCGTTCCACACTGAGTTGTGGGTAGCGTTGTGTGATGGATTGGATCAAAGTCGAGACGTCTGTGAGCGTTGGTGTCACAGGCAACATCGTCTCGTGGTGGATAGGGGATGTCAAAATGATCACTCCTTCTTAAGATGTAGATATTATAAAGGTATAACTCGGAATACCGTGCATACCGTCAATATAGAGATAAGCGTCGTTTTTGCTTTTAACTATATATTGACGTTTTTTTGTCTTTTTAATCATAAATCACCTATATTTAGTTTTGCAATCCTTGACATTCACCAAACCGTTTCACGGTATATTGCTTTCACCGTAAAATGGCGCTGTCATCCGATTTGAGATGGGATTTGAGATAGAAAAAAATTTATATGCAGTCGCTCGGGTGACGGCGCTGATTTTTATGTAAGCGGTCAATTGAGTCGAAAGGAGAAAGAAAACACACATGTGATTATTTTCACGTATAATTGCCTCCACCTTTTTGACGACGTCCGATTACTATATATAGAAGGTCGACACTTTTGAAAAGAGGGAAATCAGAGCGGGCGCTAGCGTCTGGAGGGAAAGTGAGGTAGATTGAGGAGGTAAGGTTTGAAATGAGCTTAAAAAGAAGGGTTTAACAAATGAGAGCAGAAGACTTATTATTAGCATGGGACCCACTCGGTTACGGGGTAGGGTCGTATGGACCAGAGTTTGATGACATCGTGGTGGCGCTCACGCAACTCGACACAGAAGGCGAATTGGACGCACATATCCGACACGTGTTGACGGATGCGTTCGGCGAATGCCCGCCTGAGTCGGAGACACGCGCCATGGCGAGACAATTACTCGCGTCTTCACAATCTTGTCAACTATAAGGGGGAACTTACATGTTACGAATCGATCCAACACCTAATCCAAACGCAATGAAAATCACACTTCCAGAAAACGTCTTCGGCACGAAAAGCCAAAGCGTGAAAGCAGGCGAGGCGACAGACCAACCGCTCCTCGCGAAACTCGTTGAAATCGAAGGCGTCGAGAGCGTCTTCGCGTATGGTGATTTCGTCACCGTATCAAAAGAGAACGGCGTCAGCTGGGAAGCGATCTTGCCGCACGTCGAAACCGCTTACCGCGGATGAACCCGCTCGTTTCAATCGTCATCCCGGTTTATTCGCGGGAGACGGAACTGACCGAACTGCTCGAAAGTCTCGTCGTCCAGACGTTTCAGCAGTTCGAAGTTATCGTGATCAATAATGACGGGCCGCCAAAACAACATCTTTTGGCGCCTTTTTTGAATCGCTTGTCGATTCGATTGGTAGAACTCGGAGAGAACCATCACGTCAAGGCCCGAAACCGTGGCGTGAACGAGGCGAAAGGTAATTATATTTTGTTGCTCGATGACGATGATTTGCTCATGCCACAACACATCGAGCAGGCGCTTCGAGACATCGAGACGGCCGACCTCGTCTTTCCTGACGCCGAACTGTTTCGTTTTGAATGGAAGGACGGCCGCCGTGTCGTCACCGATTGGGAACCGTTCGCCTATGACCTCGATTTCGAGCGCCTCCGGCAAGACTCGACATATATCCCGTCCGGCACGTTATACCGGAAACGGATTCACGATAAGATCGGTCCGTTCGATGAGTCGGTGTACAACTACTGGGACTGGGACTTCATTTTGCGGGTGAGTGAGCACGGCACGATCGTTCATCCGGCGCGGGCGACCGTGCTGTACGCGTTCAACGGCAGCGACAACTTGTCGGCGAAACAAGATGAGACGCGCCGCCGCTACTTTGATCGTTTCTGTCAAAAGCACGGGCTCACCGATATGGAGATGAAAAATTTTCACATCGTCCAGTCCGAGCGACGGGAATTTGTGAGACCGACAGAGAGAACGTTCACAGGGGCATTCCCCGGTAGAACGGAAGGAGAATAAACCATGTATACATCAAAAGAACTAGAACTTTTAGAGTTGCTTGAAGAAAAAGGATATCTCGAGACGAAGATGCTCGCCGAGATGCTCGCCACCGATGTCGCGACGGTCGAGGCGATGCTTGAGAAGTTCAAACAGGACGGGATCTTACTCGGATTCCGGGCCATGGTGAACTGGCAAAAAATCAACCGGCATGACGTCACAGCGTTCATCGACGTCAAAGTGACACCGAAACGCGGACGCGGGTTCGATGAAGTCGCCGAGCGGATTTATCGCTTCCCTGAAGTGACGGCGCTTTATTTGATGTCAGGCGCCTACGACTTGCAAGTCGTCATCCGGGCGAACTCGCTCCAAGACGTCGCCTCGTTCGTGTCCGACAAACTGTCGCCGCTCGACTCGGTCGTCTCGACGACGACGCACTTCAAGTTGAAGACGTATAAACATGACGGCATCTTGTTCACCCCGCAAGTCGAAGACAAACGGTTGAACATCACGCCATGAAGTCGCTATCAAATCAAGTCGTCTCGATGAAGCCGTCCGGCATCCGCCGTTTCTTTGATTTGGCACAAACGATGGAAAACGTCGTCTCCCTCGGGGTGGGGGAGCCTGACTTCATCACACCGTGGAACGTGCGTGAGGCGAGCTACGCGGCGCTTGAACAAGGCTATACCGCCTATAGCGCCAACGCCGGACTGCTCGAATTGAGACAAGAGATTGCAAGTTATATGAAAGAACGGTTCGACGTCGAGTACGACGCCGGCACCGAGCTGATCGTCACGACAGGAGCGTCTCAAGCGCTCGATATCGCGTTCCGGGCTTTGTTGAACCCTGGGGATGAAGTCATCGTCGTCGAGCCGGCGTTCGTCTCGTACGGACCGCTCATCGAATTGGCGGGCGGAAAAGTCGTCCCGGTCGCATGTCGTCCCGAGACGGGTTTCCGTTTGAACCGTGACGACGTCGAGGCGGCGATCACGGAACGGACGAAAGCGATCTTGCTCTGTTTCCCGTCGAACCCGACTGGCGCGACGATGACCGGTGAAGAACTCGGTCAAATCGCGGAGCTCGCGACGAAGCATGACCTTTGGGTCGTCAGCGACGAGATTTATGCGGAGTTGTCGTACGATGAGCCGTTCACGAGCTTTGCGACGCTTCATGATATGCGCGACCGGACAATCGTCGTCAACGGCTTCTCGAAGGCGTTCGCGATGACGGGATGGCGACTCGGCTTCACGTGCGCACCCGAAATCGTGACGCGCGAGATGCTCAAAGTTCATCAATATGGGATGATGTGTGCCCCGACGCTCGTCCAGTTCGGCGGGCTCGAGGCGTTGCGGAGCCGAGACCAACACGTCCCGAAGATGGTGAAGAGTTATCGTCAGCGCCGGAACTATTTCATTCAAGCGCTCAATGATGCCGGACTACCGACCCATGTGCCGGGAGGAGCTTTTTATGCGTTCCCGTCGATTCGGCATACGGGTTTGTCGAGTGAAGAGTTTGCCGAGCGGCTCTTGCTCGAGGAGCGGGTCGCCGTCGTACCGGGCAACGCGTTCGGGGCGAGCGGGGAAGGGTTCGTCCGCGCGAGTTACGCGACGTCAATCGAACAGTTACAAGAAGCGATTCGTCGCATCGACCGGTTCATGAGCCAGTTCGAAGTGACCGTCACATCAGACTCTCAGCAATGAGAGTCTGTTGACGTTTTATTGCGATAATGAATGGGAATAAAGGGGCGAGGTGAGGGAAATGGAACGAGTGGATTTTGTCGCCGTCGGTTGTGGGCCCTACAATTTAGGGTTGATGGCGTTGGCGGACAAGACGACGTTACGAGGCGTGTGTTATGAACAACGAGCCGAGATGATGTGGCACGAGGGGATGCTGATTGATGGGATGACGATGCAAACGCATTATTTGCAGGATCTCGTCACGGTCGCCGACCCGACGAACGAGGCAAGTTTTTTAAATTATTTGAGTGAGACAGGGCGACTGCAGACGTTCATCACGCAAGAACGAAACACGATTCCTCGGACGGAATACAATCGTTACCTTAGATGGGTGGCCGAGAGCCTGTCGACCGTCAAGTTCGGTCACCGGGTGTCGGATGTGACGGCCGACGAGGAAGGGTATGTCGTGACGGTCGAGTCGAACGGACAGACGACGCAACTTCGTGCTGCACACGTCGTGCTCGGTACGGGCATGACGCCGCTCGTTCCAGACGGCTTCGAGCAAGTCATCCATACGAGCGAATATATGACATATCGGGATGTGTTGAAAGACAAGTACCGTGTCGGCGTCGTCGGGAGTGGACAAAGTGCAGCGGAAGTGTTTCTCGACTTGCTGCGTGACGCGACAGATGAGCAACGGGTCGATTGGATTACTCGGTCGGACCATTTCGAGTCGCTTGAGGCAGGGAAGTTAGGCGATGAGATTTTTAGTGTGGACTACGTTCGTTACTTTCACAGCTTATCGTACTCGTCACGACAAGCGTTGCTCGGGTCGTTCGAACGGTTCCGGCACGGGGTCAACCCGGAGACGATGACAGCGATTTATGAGACGATGTATCATCGAACGGCAGAAGGTGGGCCGACCGGGCAGCAAACACAATTACTCACGCAAGTTGAAGTCGAAGCGATCACTTATGATTGGTTGACCCATCAGTTGACAGGTAAACATGTGTATACGGGAGAAGCGGTTGAACGGACGTACGACCTCGTCGTCGTCGCGACGGGATATCGTCCGCTTCTTCCGTCTTGGATTGACCGATTGCCAATCGTATGGGAAGCTGAGGATGCATGGCGAGTAAGTGAAACGTATGAGGTCCAGATGGAAGAGAAGCTAAGTGGGAAGTTGTTCACGCATACGAACATCGAACATTCACACGGTCCTGCCGCGACGAACCTCGGCATGGCGGTGTATCGAAACGCGATCATCTTGAATGAAATGGCGGGGGAGACGCTGTACAAAGTAAGCGTACAGAAGCCGTTCACAACGTTTTGAACAAAAAAAGGGCTAGGCCTCAGCCTAGCGGAATCAGGGGGGAATACTTGAAGTCTTGCTTGATTTGTATTTACCCCGAGGTCCAACTTTAAAACGTAAAAATGTTTCCGAATAATCTTTTTTACTAATTTCTACACTTTATCGAAAAAAGTATGTTATAGTAAGTTGATGAATTTAGCATAGGAGTGTTTGTAATGGCAAAATACGAAAAAGATCAAGTTTTAAAAGGTAAAGTAACAGGAATCCAACCTTTCGGTGCGTTCGTCGCACTCGATGACGAGACTCAAGGTCTTGTCCACATCTCTGAAATCTCACACGACTACGTGAAAGACGTGAACGAGTACGTTCAAGTCGGTCAAGAAGTTGAAGTGAAAATTCTTGAAGTTGATGAAGCTTCTAAGAAAATCAAGCTTTCAATGAAAGCGACACAAGAAGCTCCAAAACGCGAAAAGTCGGCTAAACCGGCTCGTCGTGGTGGCCAACGCCGCAACGAAGCTTCTAACTTCAAGCAAGAAGAAGCACCAGGCTTCACTGTCCTCAAGGACAAGCTCGAAGACTGGATCAAAAACACGAACTTCAAAAAGTAAGTGATTGAGACGACCTATTCGTAGGTCGTCTTTTTTTTGTACAGGAAATTGGGCACTCCTTCCCGAACAGTACAAAAAAAGGAGGGATTGTCATGAACATCGGAATCATTGGAACAGGAGGGATTGCCACTTCGGCCCACATCCCGCAATATATCGCGGCCGGCGCAAACGTCGTTGCCGTCATGAACCGGACCCGCGAGCGCGGTGAGGCGGCGGCCCGACAATTCGGGATCGAGCGCGTGTACGGGACCGTCGAAGCGATGCTTGAAAACGAGACGCTCGATGCCGTCAGCGTCTGTACGCCGAACGCGCTTCATAAAGAGCAAGTCATCGCGGCGCTTGCGGCCGGTTGCCACGTCCTTTGCGAGAAGCCGCCCGCCATCTCTGCCCGTGAAGCGATGGAAATGCTAGAAGCGGCCAAAGCGGCGAACCGGACGCTCCATTATGGGTTCCATTACCGGCATCGTTCAGATACGCAACTGTTGAAACGAATGATTGAGGCAGGTGAACTCGGTCATCTCTATGCGGCGACCGCACTCGCGCTAAGACGTCGCGGTATCCCGGGATGGGGCGTGTTCACGGACAAAGAGCTGCAAGGGGGCGGCGCGTTATTGGACCATGGCGTCCACATGCTCGACTTGGCGCTTTACTTGATGGGGTACCCGAAACCGGTCGACGTGATCGGACATATCGGTCAATATCTCGGGACACGACCGGGTGTCGGCTTGATGGGGACGTGGGATCCGGACACGTTTTCCGTCGAGGACACGGCACGGGCGATGGTGAAGTTCGAGAACGGTGCGTCGCTCTTATTTGACGGGAGCTTCATGGCCAACGTCGGTCCAAGAGACACGATGCGGGTCGAATTACGGGGTACGGAAGGCGGGGCGACACTTTTCCCTCTCCACGTCCACACGGAAGCGTACGGTGCACTGTTCGATCAGACGCCGGCCCATCTCGAACATGTCGACCCGTATGCCGTCCAAATTCAAACGTTCCTTGACGCCTGCCAGCGAGAGCCGGAGTTTGAGCAAGGGGAACAGGCTGTCATCCTGCACACGATCATCGATCGCATCTACGGGGAGGCGTGATGCTTTTCATTCGAGAAAAACAGGGTATATAGTGTAGGTGTTACATATTTTCGTGAGGAGGATGAATCATGCACAACTTTGAATACAAAAACCCGACGAAACTCATTTTCGGGACACATCAAATCGAAAAATTGGCCGGTGAGCTCAAAGCGCTCGACGCGAAGAAAGTGATGCTCGTCTATGGAGGCGGGAGCATCAAAAAGAACGGGACGTATGAAGAAGTCGTCGCCGAATTGAACAACGCCGACATCGACTTCGTCGACTTCTCGGGCGTCGAACCGAACCCGCGTATCGAGACGGTGCGCCGTGCGGTCAAACAAGCGCGTGAAGAAAACATCGACGCCTTGCTCGCCGTAGGGGGCGGATCGGTCATCGACTGCACGAAACTGATCTCGGCGGCCATTCCGTACGATGGCGACGCATGGGACATCGTGCTCCGCGACCACATCCCGACAGAAGCGGTCCCGTTCGGAACGGTGCTCACGCTCGCTGCTACCGGTTCTGAGATGAACTCAGGCTCGGTCATCACGAACTGGGAGACGCAAGAAAAATACGGCTGGGGTCATCCGCTCGTCTATCCGACGTTCTCGATCCTCGACCCGCGTTACACCGTATCGGTACCGAAAGACCAGACGATTTACGGCATCGTCGACATGATGAGCCATTGCTTCGAACAATATTTCCACCCGAACGATGCGCCGGTCCAAGAGCGCATGACCGAAGGTGTGTTGAAAGCGGTCGTCGAGTCGGCGCCACAACTCGTCGATGATTTAGAGAACGTCGATTTGCGCGCCATCATCTTGTTCTCGGGCACGATCGCCTTGAACGGCGTGTTGCAAATGGGCGCATCAGGTGACTGGGCGTCTCATAACATCGAACACGCCGTCTCGGCCGTCCACGACATTCCCCACGCCGGCGGTCTCGCCATCTTGTTCCCACGCTGGATGGAGCACGTCCTTGATGAAGGCAACGCGGCGCGCTTCGCTCGCCTCGGGACAGAAGTGTTTGACGTCGAGTCAGGAGAGAACGACATGGAGACGGCACAACGGACGATCCAAGCGATCCGTGCGTTCTTCGACAAACTAGGTGCGCCGAGCTCGCTTCGTGACTACGATATTGACGAGTCGACGTTTGAGGCCATCCTTGACTCGGCGATGAAACGCGGGTCGTTCGGACGTTTCCGTACGCTCGAGCGGGAAGATGTGGCAGCCATTCTTGAGTTGAGCAAATAAGGCGATTTCATGCCTATTTTGCAATAATGATTGAACGAATCCGGCGTTTCCGTTTATGATGAGTCATGTATGGCTCTTTGATGAGCGATTTAAAGGAGGAAATGATATGTCAACTGTACGTTTCGATTATTCTAACGCCCTGTCTTTCGTCGGGGAACATGAGATCGATCAAATGCAAGAAACGGTAAAAGCACTTCACTCGGTCATCCACGAACGCAGTGGGGCGGGCAGTGATTTTCTAGGCTGGGTCGACCTTCCAACGAACTTCGATACGGACGAGTTCGCCCGCATCAAAGCGGCAGCGGAGCGGATCCGTACCAACTCGGACGTTCTCGTCGTCGTCGGAATCGGCGGTTCTTATCTCGGTGCCCGCGCGGCGATCGAGATGCTCCAACACTCGTTCTTCAACGTGTTGTCAAAAGAAGAGCGCCAAGCGCCACAAGTGTTCTTTGCCGGACATAACATCTCGTCAACTTACATGACAGAGTTGCTTCACGTCTTGAAAGACAAAGACGTCTCGGTCAACGTCATCTCAAAATCAGGGACGACGACTGAACCGGCCATCGCTTTCCGTGTTTTGAAACAGTTCATGGAAGAGAAGTATGGACAAGACGGCGCCCGTGACCGCATTTATGCGACGACGGACCGGGCCCGCGGTGCCTTGAAGACGCTCGCTGACGCTGAAGGCTACGAGACGTTCGTCATTCCAGATGACGTCGGCGGCCGTTTCTCGGTCTTGACACCGGTCGGATTGCTTCCGATCGCAGCTGCCGGAATCGACATCGACGCCCTCATGGAAGGCGCCCGTGACGCGGAGAATGCGTACAGTTCACCTGAGCTTTCAGAGAACGAGGCGTATCAATATGCGGTCGTGCGTAACGCCATGTATGCGAAAGGCAAGTCGATCGAGCTTCTCGTCAACTACGAGCCGGCTCTACACTATGTCTCAGAATGGTGGAAGCAGCTTTATGGAGAGTCGGAAGGGAAAGACAACAAAGGGATCTTCCCGGCGGCGGTCGACTTCTCGACAGACCTTCACTCGATGGGGCAATACATCCAAGAAGGACGCCGTGACTTGTTCGAGACGGTCATCCGTGTCACGAACGTTCGCCACACGATGAACGTGCCGGAAGACGCGCAAGACCTTGACGGCTTGAACTTCCTTGCCGGCGAGACGATCCAATTCGTCAACGACAAGGCGGCAGAAGGGACGCTCCTCGCCCACACGGACGGAAACGTTCCGAACCTCGTCGTCGAATTGCCAGAAATGACACCGTATCACCTCGGCTACATGTTCTACTTCTTCGAGAAGGCATGTGCGATGAGCGGTTACATCCTCGGTGTGAACCCGTTCAACCAGCCAGGCGTTGAAGCGTACAAAGCGAACATGTTCGCGCTTCTCGGAAAACCGGGCTATGAAGAGCAAAAAGCAGAGCTTGAAAAGCGTTTGAAGTAATGAGTTCAAGTCGATCCACTTCGGTGGATCGATTTTTTTGTTTGAAACTAGGGTGAGACAAGGTAAAGTGAGAGTAGACACGGGAAAGAAAGGGATGGACTATGTTGACATTCACGGACTACTATCATAATCAAGTCGAGTTGAGCTTTACCCACTATCCGTTCTCAGACAAACCGCTTCACGTCTGGGTTGTCGCCCGTTACGGCGCCAAATGGGTTTTGACGAAACATAAACAGCGAGGTCTTGAGTTTCCGGGGGGAAAAGTGGAGCCTGGGGAGCATGAAGATGACGCGGCCATCCGCGAGGTGTTCGAAGAGACCGGGGGCGTCGTCGAGTCGCTCCATTATCTCGGACAATACCGGGTGCTCGGACGGGGGGACACGGTCATTAAAAACATCTACTTCGCCGTCATCGAACGGTTCGAGGACCATCCGGCCATCGAAGAGACGGACGGCGCCGTTCTTCTCGATGAGTTGCCGAAAAATCTGCTGCGCAACCATCAGTACAGTTTTATGATGAAAGACCGGGTGCTCCCGGAGACGATGAAGGTGCTCCATGCTAAGAAAATGGTTTGACCGGGTCGAGGTGCTCCCGCCTTATGCGGGGTACCCGGTCCATCGTGGATGGTACGAGACGCGCGACGGCGAGGACGTCGTCGCGTATACGATCACACCGAAACGTCCGAACGGACAAGTCCTCTTTTATTTGCGCGGCGGTACAGGTCGAATCGGCGATGTGCGGCTTCCTCGCTTGATGCAGTTCGCCGCCCGCGGCTTCCACGTCGTCGCCCCGGTGTACCGTGGCAATCATGGAGGGAGCGGGAAAGAGGATTTTGGCGGAGACGATTTAGAAGACGTGTTGTCACTTTACGACCGGGTCGAGAAGACATGCCCGACGATCCACGCCCTCGGTTTCTCGCGTGGCGGCATGATGGCGCTCTCTTTGGCCGCGGCGCGCCCGCTCACCTCTGTCACGTCATGGGCGGGGGTGACGAACTTGGCATGGACGTATGAAGAGCAGCGGACGATGCGTAAGATGCTTCGCCGCATGACCGGGGGCGACCCGGAGACGGCTAGCGAGGCGTATATCGAACGATCACCGCTATTTAAGGAGTGGCAAGCCCCGACGCTGCTCATTCACGGTACCGATGATGAACAGGTGCGGTTGCGTCACGCGACGGCAGTCGCCGAAAAGCTCGGGGCGCAAGCCGAGCTGTGGGTCGTGCCGTTCGCCCATCAACTGCCATTTTGGAAAAAGTGGGAGACAACGGAACGGGCGATGGATTGGATGATCGAGAAGATGACAAAAAAATGACTAGTGCCGCTCGAGGCACTAGTCATTTTTCTGTTAGAAGACGATCGGGCCGGCCGCGACGACCGACTCACTCGCTTTTGTGAATCGTTTGAAGTTGTCTTGGAACTTATGAGCGAGCGCTTTCGCCTCGACATCGTAACGTTCAGCATCTTTCCACGTCTCCCGTGGATTGAGCACGTCTTGAGGCACGCCTGGGATGTCGAGCGGGATCTCCACGTTGAAGATGTCGTGCCGCATCGTCTTGACGTCACGTAGTTCGCCGTTGACGGCCGCGTTCACCATCGCCCGTGTATAGGCGAGCTTCATGCGCGATCCTTCTCCGTACGCGCCGCCCGTCCAGCCGGTGTTGACGAGATAGACGTCGACCTCATGCTTCTCGATCAACTTGCCGAGCATATCAGCGTAGCGCTCTGGTGCGAGCGGCAAGAACGGTGAGCCGAAGCAAGTCGAGAACGTCGCCTGCGGTTCGGTGACACCGCGCTCGGTGCCGGCCAGCTTGGACGTATATCCAGAGAGGAAGTGATACATCGCCTGTTCTTTCGTCAGCTTGCTGATTGGAGGCAACACCCCGTAAGCATCGGCCGTCAAGAAGACGATTGTGTTCGGATGACCGGCTCGCGATGGAAGCATGGCGTTATCGATGTAGTTGATCGGATATGCCGCGCGCGTGTTCTCCGTCAATGAGATGTTTTTATAGTCCGGGGACCGGTCATCGTTCAACACGACGTTCTCGATGAGTGATCCGAAGCGGATCGCATCATAGATTTGCGGTTCGTTCTCGCGTGACAAGTTGATCGTCTTCGCGTAGCAACCACCCTCGATGTTGAAGATACCGTCCGGTGACCAACCGTGCTCGTCATCCCCGATGAGGTGGCGTTCCGTGTCAGCTGAAAGCGTCGTCTTCCCAGTCCCGGACAGTCCGAAGAAGAGGGCTGTCTCGTTCTCATCGTTGACGTTTGCCGAGCAATGCATCGAGAGGACGTTTTGCTCAGGCAACAGGAAGTTCATGACCGAGAAAATGGACTTCTTGATTTCGCCACCGTATTCTGTTCCCCCGATCAGAATTGTACGTTTGGCGAACGAGACGAGGATGAACGTCTCGGAGTTCGTCCCGTCAACGGCAGGATCAGCCTTATAACTCGGCGCATAGATGACCGTGAACGGGTCAAAGGCGCCTTTAGTCGGCCATTCCCGTAAGAACAACTGCTTGGCGAACAAGTTGTGCCATGCGTATTCTGTGATGGCCCGTACCGGTAACGTGTAATGTTCGTCAGCCCCGGCTGACGCCTCGAGGTAGTAGAGCTTGTCTTTCGTTTCGAGGTGGGCGAGCACTTTGTCGAGCAGTGCCGAAAACTTCTCTTCGGCGATCGGTTGGTTGACTGGACCCCAGTCGACCAAGTCGTTGCTAACTTCATCTTTCACGACGAATTTGTCCTTTGGTGACCGTCCTGTGAATTTGCCGGTACTGACGGATAAAGCCCCGTCTTTTGTCAGTACGCCTTCCCCGTTGCGAATGGCCTCTTCCACTAGTTGCGGAACCGTCAAGTTCCGTAATACATCGGCACCGTTAATTAATTCTTCGATTTTCAGGAGCGTTGTCGCCATCCCGAATCCCACCTTTCCCCTAAATAGATGTGGATGAAATAAGCATACTTCCGCGATTAATTAGTATGACGTTTTTATTATATGTGACACACTAATCAAACACAAGCGTTAATTCACTCTTTAAAGTAAGCGCTTTCTTACACTGTCATTCTAACATATTCTGTACCAGGTCATAGTACAAAAACGGAAACGGACAAAAAAAATGTTTATTATTTCACAAACATAACTATTAGGAGGAATGTGAAAACTTTTACGAATTCAGTCGATACGCTTGACAGAACGGTACGGCATTTATATGATGGTCTTCGTAACGGATACTCTTATTCTGAGCGGTGGAGGGAACAAGGCCCTACGAAGCCCAGCAACCGTCCGATTTGTCAAAGTTATTCGGAAAAGGTGCTATCCTGAAGCGAAGCGTAAGCTTCGAACGATAAGAGGGTAAGGAAGAACGATTCAACCTTTCCCATTGAGCGTGGCGAGAGGTTTTTTTCATTACCGTCCCAAAGCAACGCGTAAGGGGAACGAGTACCGTCCACACATCACCCTTATTATAGGAGGTTTTTCGAAATGGCAAACTTGAACCGTCGTCTTTTCACTTCGGAGTCCGTCACGGAAGGACATCCGGATAAAATTTGTGACCAAATCTCAGATGCGATTTTGGATGCGATTTTAGCTGAAGATCCAAACGCCCGCGTTGCGGCTGAGACATCTGTCACGACAGGTCTCGTGCTTGTAGCAGGTGAGATCACAACATCAACTTACGTGGATATCCCGAAAGTTGTTCGTGAAACAGTTCGTGAGATTGGCTACACACGCGCGAAATATGGTTTCGACGCAGAGACATGTGCTGTTTTGACGTCAATCGACGAGCAATCAGTCGATATCGCCCAAGGTGTCGACCAAGCACTCGAAGCACGTGAAGGTCAGATGACTGAAGAAGAACTCGACGCAATCGGCGCCGGAGACCAAGGTCTCATGTTCGGTTATGCGACGAAAGAGACACCGGAACTCATGCCGCTTCCGATCTCGCTCGCACACAAACTGTCACACCGTTTGGCGGAAGTCCGCAAGAACGGTACACTCGCTTACCTTCGTCCAGATGGTAAGACGCAAGTGACAGTCGAATACGATGAAGCGAACAACCCGGTCCGCATCGATACGATCGTCATCTCGACACAACACGCTGAAGACATCACACTCGAGCAAATTCAAGCGGATCTTAAGAAACACGTCATCGATGCAGTCATCCCGACTGAGCTCATCGATGCCGAAACGAAATATTTCATCAACCCGACTGGCCGTTTCGTAATTGGTGGGCCACAAGGTGATGCAGGTCTTACAGGACGTAAGATCATCGTCGATACGTACGGTGGTTACGCTCGTCACGGTGGCGGCGCGTTCTCTGGTAAAGATCCTACAAAAGTTGACCGTTCGGCAGCATACGCGGCTCGTTACGTGGCGAAAAACCTCGTCGCAGCTGGCCTTGCTGACAAAGCGGAAGTCCAACTCGCGTACGCGATCGGTGTCGCTCACCCTGTATCGATCGCGGTCGATACGTTCGGCACTGGTAAATTGAGCGAGACAGAGCTCGTTGAACTCATCCGTGAGAACTTCGACCTCCGTCCGGCCGGCATCATCAAGATGCTCGACCTTCGTCGCCCAATCTACAAGCAGACGGCAGCTTACGGCCACTTCGGTCGTACGGACGTTGAACTCCCATGGGAGCAAACGGACAAAGCAGCGGTGCTTGAAGAAGGCGCGAAACGCTTCGCTTAACCAAATGAAAGACGACCTTTCTCGTGAAAGGTCGCCTTTTTTTATGATTTTGATGTTTGGTCAGTCGATGTACCGTCTTGTCCGAGCGCGGTATCTTTCGCCTCGACGACTTTCTCGCCGATGTCTTGCAAGTCGGCTTTTGCTTCTTGCGCCGTTTCGACGACTTTATTCACGTCTTGCTTGACCGTCTCGGCTTCACCGGCGACTTTCTCGTACACGTTTTGTACGTCTGTCGCGACTTCTTGGATGATGCCCGAAGCGGATTTCACTTGATCGATCACTTGTGACGCTTTACCGGCCGGATCTTCTTTCACCGTGTCGACGAGTCCACCGACCGAAGCTTTCGCATTCGTAAGCGACTGTTTCGTGTTCTCACGATTCGATGAGCTGAGCATGGCGATCAAACCGCCGACGAGGGCACCGAGCAACATACCGGTGACGACGTTGATCTTCGGGCCGCCCGACTCGTGCTGGTCAAACTGACGGTTCGGGTTGTTAGGTTGTGTGTCATTTTGTAATGGTGGTTGCATACAAACACTCCTTTATAAGTTGGCATTGGTACCTTTATACCCTTGTCAAATTGGAAAGTAACGTTCTGTTCGAATTCGACATGAAAAAGTAATGAAACGGCAGGATATTTTTGGCGCGAGAGGGAATGATAGTACTAGATTGGCCAAAAGGGGGAAGCTGTCATGAAGATGAGGGAAGCCGTGCCGGAAGATGCCGCTTTGATTCGCGAAATCGCGCTCGCGACGACGAGTGTGTCAAACGACGTGCGATCGAGAGTCATGGAACGGGCTTATCAGCTCGAGGAAATTGTCCGAGCCATCAGTTCGAGCGAGGAAGCGAAAGAACAGTTGTTCATCGTCGGCGAGTCTGACGGCGACGTCATCGGATTTTACCATGCGATCGACCGAGGCGATGTGTGGGAAGTGCTTCGTCTTTATCTTCACCCGGCCCATCACCGCCAAGGGTTAGGGGCAAAGTTGCTGACGCATCTAGAGGAGCGGAAGACGCAACCGATCGAACTGTACGTCGAAAGCTCGAACGAGCAGGCGATCGGATTTTTGCACCATCATTCTTTCACCGAGCTAAATCGGATTCAAGAAGAAGTATATGACCAACCGATGGAACTTATCCATTTACGCTATGACCCACGCTAAGACTCCAGACGGATTTTCTTCCAAACATCAGTCGCGGCTGATGTTTTTTTGATAGAATTAAGCAGACATACTAATAATGAGGTGACAGCATGACATATGAAGAAACATCACGAAAAGGGGTCATCGTGATCGTTTATCCGCTCCAGTTCTCGTCGCGCGTCAGCGAGGCGTTCTTGCAACGTTTGAGCGTAGACTATGAGGTACTCATCGTGAGCGGTCAAACGGTCGGGATCACGGCGGAAGAGCATAAGCAACTGATCAAGAAGACACTCCGTGAGGCGGGCCAGTATAAAGTGCCGATCCATGTCGTCGCTTTCAGCCTAGGAGCACTCTTGACGAACCGCCTGTTGCAAGAGTACGATGTGCCGCTCGGCAGCTTGACGTACATCTCACCGTTGTTTGATTGGCATGCGTCTCGTCAAATCGGCGGGTTAAAGCAGGCCGTCGCCAGCGCCGTCGACCGGTTCCGTCCCGATTTGCCGCTCGGCATGATGACGTTCACTGGAGGCGGGGAAGAAGCTTCACGCTTCGGGGAGATCACCTATGCCCAGTACCGGGAAATCGAAGAGGAAATCGTCGAGCATCAAGAAGAAAAGAAACATTTACCTCGCTTGCCGCTCGCTTGTTTTTATGCACCGGACGATCGTTTCGCCGATGTGAAACTGACGCTGAACGTTTGCCGCAAGATTGGCGGCGACCAAGTGTACATCCGTCGGCTTGAAGGATTCCCACATTTCGGATATGAACGATTGAACACGAAGTTCGCCGAGACGCTGTTGACGTTCTATGAATTGATTCAAGAATAAGTAAAGGCGACTCACGTGAGTCGCCTTTGTCATGCTCGTTTTTCGATTGCCACGATAAATGGCGGGTGGTTCACTTGGTTGATGAAGCCGTAACGAAGCACACCGGCCTTCTTTTGATCGAGTGCTTCGACGTAGGCGAGCACGTCGTCCCGTTCCGCCTTGCCGCTGTCGTGTCCGTGATAGATGACGACGACGATGATCCCGCCGACCGCCATGATGTCGAGCAACTGTTCGAGGGCGTCAATCGTCGTTTGCCCTGAAGTCGTGACCGTCTTGTCGCTTCCCGGTAAGTAACCGAGGTTGAAGACGGCTGCCGTGATCGGACGCGTCTCATCCGTGACGACTTCCCGTACGGTATGGTGGCTGTCATGGATGACGCTCACACGTTCCGTCAGTCCCGCTTCCTCGAGCCGTTGCCGAGTGGCGAAGACCGCGGCTTCTTGGACATCGAACGCGTACACATGGCCGTTTTCGATAAGTTCTGCTAAAAATAACGTGTCATGCCCGTTACCGGCCGTCATGTCGATGACGACCGTTCCAGGCTTAGCGTGTTCACGTAACAGATGTTTCGCGAACGGTAAAACTCTCATTAATCCCATGTATCTCATCCTTCTTTTTTCCTTGGAAGGAATCACGGCGCTCCAGCTCGGCGTGGATGGCGTTCAAAACAGCCATTTTTTGCCGGCTCCACATCGGTCCGATCAACAGGTCGGGCGGACCGTCTCCGGTCAAACGATGCACGATGATGTTTTCAGGCAAATACTCGAGCTGGTCGCAGACGAGCGAGATATACGTCTTCTCGTCCATCAGTTCGAGCAATCCTAATTCGTATTGCCGTGCGAGCGGCGTCTGTTTCAAGACGTGGAGCAAATGGATCTTGATTCCTTGTATGTCCATTTTAGCAACTTCTCGGGCTGTGTCGAGCATCATCTCCGTCGTTTCTCCTGGAAGCCCGTTAATAATATGGACGCACACACGGATGTTGTGGCGCCGCAGTTTGGCCAGCCCGTCGAGGAACGTCGCATAGTCGTGTCCGCGGTTGATTTTCTTGCCGGTCTTATCGTGAATCGTCTGCAACCCGAGCTCGACCCATAAAGACGTCCGCCCGTTCAATTCGACGAGGTAATCGACGACATCGTCCGGCAGGCAGTCGGGACGTGTCGCAATCGACAGACCGACGACGCCTTCTTCTTCGAGGGCGGGCTCAAACAGTTCACGCAAACGCTCGACCGGAGCGTACGTGTTGCTGAACGCCTGGAAATAAGCGATATAACGCGCGTCTTTCCATTTCCGATGCAACCGGGCTTTCCCTTCCGCGAACTGGACCGGGATCGGGTCACACGCGTTCCCGGCGAAGTCTCCGCTCCCGTCGTCAGAGCAAAACGTGCAGCCGCCTCGAGAGACGAGGCCGTCCCGGTTCGGACAGGTGAAGCCTCCGTCGAGCGGGACTTTGAAGACTTTGCCGCCGTATTCGCGACGATACGCCTCATTCAATTTGTTGTATCTGGCTTCGCCAAATGGGTTGTTCATAGTCATCCTCTCCTTCTTTGCTCATGCTATCACAAGGAAGCAAGTGACAAACTTCAGAATGAGTACTTTTTCTTGACAGTTATAGACCGTTCCGTTAGCTTGGAGAAGGACTAATTTTGAATTCGGCCGTCGTGCCGAATTTTTATCGTTAAGGCGATGGGAAAGGAGGAATTGGCGTGAACAAGAAAATGCCGATCTCAATATGGATTTTGGTCATCGCGATGGCGCTCAATACGACGGCGGCGTCTTTTTTATGGCCGTTTAACACGTTATATATTAATGGCTACTTAGGAGAATCGATGACGCTTGCCGGCGTCGCGCTCCTCGTCAACTCCGCCCTAGCCATCGTCGGGAACTATATCGGTGGGACGCTGTTCGACCGGCTCGGCGGCAAGACGACGCTCGTGATCGCGGTGTCGCTACTTCTTGCCAGTTCGCTCGGGTTTCTGTTGTTCCATGCGACGTTCAGCGGGTACTTGGTCTGGCTCGGACTCATCGGTTTCTCAGGCGGACTCGTCTTCCCGACGGTGTACGCCTTCGCCGGTTTGATTTGGCCGGAAGGGGGACGCCGTTCGTTCAACGCGATTTACGTCGCTCAAAACGTCGGGGTCGCTCTCGGCACGGCGATGAGCGGGCAAGTGGCGCGCATCAACATCGAGTGGATCTTTTATGCGAACTTCTTCTTGTCGGTCTTGTTCGTCGTCGTCCTCTTGTTCGGGTTCCGTTACTTGAAAGAAACGACCCGGCCGGTCGTCGAGTCACAGCTTGAGACCGCCGCGACGTCATTGTCCGGTGCGACGATGAAGTCGATGTGGTACGTCGCCATCGGGTATGCCGTCCTTTGGTTCGTTTACGTCCAGTGGCAAGGGACGATCGCCGTCCACTCGCAAGGGCTTGGTGTGACCATTAGCCAGTATTCACTTCTTTGGACGGTGAACGGGGCGATGATTGTGTTCGCACAGCCGCTCCTCAACCGGATGCTCCGTCAATTCGAAGACGACTTGAAGCGTCAACTAGTCATCGGCGGTATCATTTTCCTCGCCGCGTTCGCAATCGTACCGTTCGCAGGTGCGTTCTCAATGTTCATGGTCGCGATGATCGTCATGACGATCGGGGAGATGTTCATCTGGCCGGCCGTCCCGACGATTGCCGCCAAACTTGCACCGGCAGGGAAAGCCGGACAGTATCAAGGGCTCGTCAATATCGCAGCCTCGGTCGGCCGGATGGTCGGTCCGACGATGTCAGGGTTTGTATATGACGTGTTCGGCATCGGTGCCGTCTTTACGATGCTCTTCATGCTCACGGCAATCGCGCTCGCGTTCTTCATTTTCATGAAAGACATCCGTGTCCCTGAAAAATCAAGTTGACGCTCTAAAACGGATTGGGCTAAAATGAACGAGTGAGACTATAACAATAAATATGCGATGAAAAGGAATAGTATCGTCTTGTCTGTATTGTAGAGAGCCGGTGGTTGGTGCAAACCGGTATATGGACGTCGAGAACTCGCCTTGGAGCAGTTTGCCTGAACGAGAGTAGGGTGAACCGGAGTTACGCCTCGTTACCGGCGTCTCAAGTGGCAGAAATGCAACATGGGTGGTACCGCGGAGAGCTTTCAAGCCTTTCGTCCCATTACCGGGGCGGAGGGCTTTTTATTATGCAGAGGAGGAAGAATTTTGGACTATTTTAAACATCAAGACATCGAGCCGAAATGGCAAAAACGTTGGGAAGAGCGCGACTCGTTCCGGACGACAGAAGACCCGGACAAGGAGTGTTTCTACGTCTTAGACATGTTCCCTTATCCGTCAGGGGCCGGCCTTCACGTCGGACACCCGGAAGGTTACACGGCGACGGACATCATCGCCCGCATGAAACGGATGCAAGGGTACAACGTGCTTCATCCGATCGGCTGGGACGCGTTCGGTCTTCCGGCCGAGCAGTACGCCTTAGATACAGGGAACGACCCGCGCGAGTTCACGGAACGCAACATCGGCACGTTCCGCCGTCAGTTGAAAGAACTCGGCTTCTCGTACGACTGGGACCGTGAAATTAGTACGACCGATCCGAAATACTACAAGTGGACACAGTGGATCTTCACGCAACTTTACGACCGTGGCCTCGCCTACGTCGATGAAGTGGCCGTCAACTGGTGCCCGGCCCTCGGTACGGTGCTCGCGAACGAAGAAGTCATCGACGGTTTGTCAGAACGCGGCAACCATCCAGTGTACCGTGTCCCGATGAAGCAGTGGGTGCTCCGCATCACGGAATACGCGGAACGGTTGCTTGATGATTTGGAAGGGCTCGATTGGCCAGAGAGCGTCAAAGAGATGCAGCGCAACTGGATCGGGAAGTCGGTCGGCGCCGAAGTCGACTTCAAAGTCGACGGTCACGATAAAGTCGTCACCGTGTTCACGACACGCCCGGACACGCTTTACGGGGCGACATACGTCACGCTCGCGCCGGAGCATCCGTTCGTCAAGGCGATCGCGACGCCGGAACAAGCGGTAGCGATCGAAGCGTATACCGAGGAAGTATCGAAGAAGACGGACCTTGAACGGACCGACCTCGCCAAAGAGAAGACCGGTGTCTTCACGGGTGCATACGCCATCAACCCGGTCAACGGCGAGAAACTCCCGATTTGGATCGCCGACTACGTCTTGTCGACGTATGGGACAGGCGCGGTCATGGCCGTACCTGGACATGATGAGCGCGATTACGAGTTCGCGCAGACGTTCGATCTTCCGATCCGGGAAGTCGTCAAAGGCGGTAACTTGGACGAGGCCGCTTACGTCGAGGACGGCGTCCACGTCAACTCAGGTAGCTTGGACGGTCTCAACAAAGCTGACGCCATCGCCAAAATCATTGAAGAACTTGAACTCGCCGGCACCGGCCGTGCGAAGACGACGTATCGTCTCCGTGACTGGTTGTTCAGCCGCCAACGCTATTGGGGCGAGCCGATTCCGATCGTTCATATGGAAGACGGCACACTCAAGACAGTACCGGTGGAAGACCTTCCGCTCGAGCTCCCGATCATCGATGAAATCAAACCGTCAGGAACAGGGGAGTCACCGCTCGCCAATGCGGATGAGTGGTTGACGTACACGGATCCGGTTACTGGGGAGAAAGGCCGTCGCGAGACGAACACGATGCCACAATGGGCCGGCAGTTGCTGGTACTATATCCGCTACATCGACCCGCATAACGAAGACATGATCGCCGACCCTGAGAAGCTCAAGCGCTGGCTTCCGGTCGACTTGTATATCGGCGGTACGGAGCATGCGGTGCTTCACTTGCTTTACGCACGTTTCTGGCACAAAGTGCTTTACGATATCGGCATCGTCCCGACGAACGAGCCGTTCCAAAAGTTGTATAACCAAGGGATGATCCTCGGTGAGAACAATGAGAAGATGTCGAAATCAAAAGGCAACGTCGTCAACCCGGACGATATCGTCAAGTCGCACGGAGCCGATACGCTCCGCCTTTATGAGATGTTCATGGGCCCACTCGATGCGGCCATTGCTTGGTCGACGAACGGTCTTGACGGTGCCCGTCGCTTCCTCGACCGCGTCTGGCGTTTGTTCGAACAGACGAAACTAGAAGACAACGCCCCGACGGCTGACTTCGAACGCACGTATCATCAAACGGTGAAAAAAGTGACCGAAGATTACGAGGCGCTCCGTTTCAATACGGCGATCTCGCAACTTATGGTGTTCATCAATGAGGCGTATAAGCAAGACACGCTTCCGAAACAAGAGATGGTCAACTTCATCAAGATGCTCGCCCCGGTCGCACCGCACTTGGCCGAAGAGTTGTGGGAACGTCTCGGCATGACGGAAGACTTGACGTACGCGGCATGGCCGACGTTCGATGAGTCGAAACTCGTCAGCGACACGATTGAAGTCGTCATCCAAGTGAACGGGAAGCTTCGCGCGAAGATGCATGTGGCTCGTGACGCTTCGAAAGACGTCCTCGAGACGGAGGCGCTCGGAAACGAGCGCGTCCAAGAGTTCACAGAAGGGAAGACGGTCCGTAAAGTCATCGTCGTCCCGGGCAAGCTCGTCAATATCGTCGTAGGATGACCGAGGAGAACGTGTGACATTGTCACATGTTCTTTTCTTTTTCTTGACGCCGTTTTCTTTTTCGGATGGGTTTGTTACACTAAAGGGCGATACTGCAGAAAAAGGGGACAAAACGTCCATGAAACGTTCTTACGTACTATATACGACGTCGTTCGCCGTGTTGGTCGGGGTGATTCTCTGTTACGTGTTCGTCTTCTCAGACGAAGAGATTCAACGACAAATCGGCGCGACGTTCGAAAAAATCGACATTCAAACGAGCCATCAAGCGACGCCGCTCCCACCGGTCGAGGCCTCGCCTGACGAGGATGACATCGATACGACTGATGCGCTTGAACAGATTCAAAACATCGATGAAGTATATTATAGCGATACGATCGGCGCTTACTTGGTTCTAACGAAAAACCTCGAGTTTTTCGAAGTGAGCGGGAACGCCAATCGCGTCATCTCGTCGCTTCAACTAAATAATGACGGACAAGACTTGAAGCTTAACGAGTTCATCGGCATGCGCATGATCACGGAGACGAAAATTTTTGCGGTCACCGCCAACGGTGTGCTCGTGACGATCGAACGGGAAGGTGGGCGTTGGGTCGAGCAAGAACGGAAAGTGATTGAACGTATCCGTCCAGACGATCGTCTGTTCGGGCTCGGTTATGATCAAGCGACAGAACGTCTCATCATCATGAACCGGAAGTCTGGAACGACTGATGTCGAACTCCTCTATGTCGAGGAGCGGATCATTGAAGCGAAGACCGAGCAGACAGACGAGTCAACGAGTGAACCGAATGAGGAATCAGAACCGACCGAAGAGACGATTGAGGTGGATGCGGTCGCGCCGGAAGACGAAGCGCTCCAAGCGGACGAGCCCGCACGAGAAGTCGAACCGTTGAGCGAGTGGGCGATCGAATCCCGCAAAGCGCTCACGACGACAGGCATGAGCGCCTCGATCCAACAAAAGTTCGAGAAGTTCCGCGGTGTCGGTCTCGTCGAACGGCAAGGCCGGATTTACGTACTCGACTCAGAAGAACTCGTCTTATATACGATCAACCCGAATGAAGGAACGATGAACGGGCAGATGGTGACACCGCGCGTGTACGGTTCGACCGGGATGTTCCTACAAGACAACGAGATATTTGCAATTGTACGACCAGACGTGTTCGACCTTGATGCGTTCGTCTCGGTCGACTGATGAGGAGATGACAAGATGAGCAAACGATATTTTTATGAAGAAGTCCGCCAATTCCATGAGACGTTCGGTCACCCTGAGGCGAAAGCCCCTGAACCGATCGCGCTCGACCGTGCCGTCAAGCGCTCGGTATGGACCGCGGAAGAGGCAGTCGTCGAATTTTTACACCAATCGTCACGAAACGAGGAAGAGTTTCTCCAAGCCGTGGCGACGTTCAAACAAGGGTTTGAAAACGCGGTCGAGAAGTCGCTTAAAGAAGCCTCACCGACGACCGACGTCGAACGGCTCGTCGGTCAAGGCGATGCCTTGACCGATGCCCTCTACTTCGTCATGGGCAGTTTCGTCGAGCTCGGTCTCGACCCGGTCCCATTGTTTGAAATCGTACAACGGGCGAATATGGCGAAACTCGGTCCGGACGGGAAACCGATTTTACGCGAATCGGACAACAAAATCATGAAGCCAGAAGGATGGATGCCGCCAGAGCCGGAACTTGAGGCCGAAGTGCTCCGCCAGATGGCAAAAAAATAAGAGCGTGTGGTCAAATGACCACGCGCTCTTATTTCGTCTCGACGGCAGAAAATTGTGCCGCATGTGATCCGGCGCAATGTCCGGTCGTGAAAGCGGCTGTGATATTGTAACCGCCAGTGTAGCCATGGATGTCGAGCACTTCACCGGCAAAGAAGAGGCCGGGTGCTTTCTTCGACATCATCGTCTGCGGGGCGACTTCTTTCACGGAGACGCCGCCGCCTGTGACGAACGCCTTGTCAAAGTCGAGCGTGCCGGTTGCGTGGAGCTCGAACGTCTTCAAGGCGGTGGCGAAGTCGATGACCGACTGCTTTTTTAACTGACTCGCGTCTTCTTCACCAAATGACAGGGAAGCGAGCAGCAAGTCGAGCATCCGTTCCGGGATGAACCCTTTCCAGACGTTTTTGACGGCACGTTTCGGTTGGGCCTGCACTTGTTTCCATAATTCTTGGTACAGCTCGTCGCGCGTCATGTCCGGGAACAAGTCGAGAGAGAGCAGGACGACACGTTCTTTACTGCGCTTCCGTTCTTTGATCGTATACTGGCTGCAGCGCAGGGCGATCGGGCCAGAGACACCGAAATGGGTGAAAATCATGTCACCGCGATGCGTCTTGATCGGCTTCCCTTTTTTTCCGTGAACGGTGAGGGCGACGTCCCGAAGCGACAGCCCTTGCAATTCCTTCGTCCCGATAAAGTCGTCGTTCAACTTGATCGGCACCTCGGTCGGGAACAGCTCGGTGATCGTGTGGCCGGCTTTCTCGGCCCACGGATAACCGTCACCGGTCGAGCCGGTGTGGGGGACCGATTGACCGCCGACGGCCATGACACAAGCGCTCGCCTCGATGCGTTCACCGTCCTCGAGTTCGACGGCGGTGAACTCGTTCGCTTCATTAAAATGGAGCGTCTTTACTTTGGCATTTTTTCGAATCTCGACACCGAGGTCGCTGATGGCTTGCAAGAGCGTGTTGACGACGTCTTGTGCCTTATCGGTCACGGGGAACATCCGGCCGTTGTCTTCTTCTTTCAACGGGATGCCGAATCCGGTGAACAAGTCGATGATCGACTGATTGTCGAACTGGGCGAGGGCGCTGTAAAGGAAACGACCGTTTCCAGGGATGAACTGGACAAGTTCGTCGACCGGTTTCCGGTTCGTCACGTTGCAACGGCCGCCGCCTGAGATGGCGAGCTTGCGTCCGAGTTTTGAGCCTTTGTCGATGAGGAGCGTATTGGCGCCGGCTTTCGCGGCGGCGTAAGTCGCCATGAGGCCGCTCGGCCCTCCTCCGATGATGATGACGTCTTTCATGATGGTATACCTCGTTTCTATCAAATCAATCGGTAAAATTATCGTAACTTTATTATCCGCAACAGTAAGAGTATAATGAGAAACGATTGTTTTGTAAAACGAAGACATTTCACAAGTTGTCAAAAATAGATGGAGGTAACTCATGTCATCAAGCGTCAAACAAGATTCAGGAAGAGAGTCCTTCGTCAAAGGCACGCTCCTTTTATCGGCCGGGAACTTGATTTCCCGGATGCTCGGACTGTTGTATACGTTCCCGTTCCAAGCGATGGTCGGGATTGCCGGTGTCACGCTCTATCAGGCGGCGTATACGTATTATGCGCTCATGATCGCCATCTCGACGGCGGGCATCCCCGTTGCCGTCTCGAAGTTCATTGCGAAGTATAATGCGCTCGGTGAGTACGGGACGAGTCAGCGGTTGTTCCGTCAAGGGATGAAACTCATGCTCGTCACCGGGGTCGTCGCGTTTTTAGTGCTGTTTTTCGCGGCCCCGTGGCTATCTGAGCTCATGGTGCGTAACTCAGACAACAACCAACAGTACGTCGACTCGCTCACGCTCGTCACACGCAGCGTCAGTTTCGCGCTCTTGCTCATCCCGGCGATGAGTATGGTCCGCGGTTATTTCCAAGGCCATCAAGATATGGCCCCGACCGCGATTTCCCAGGTCATCGAACAAATCGTTCGCATCCTATTCTTGCTGAGCGGAACGATGCTCGTCTTGTTCGTCTTGTCTGACTCGAACCTCGTTCGACCACTCGCCGAAACGTTAGGCGGGACCGGGGCGGTCGAGACGACCGAGTTGAACGGACTGAAAGTGCTCGCCGTCACGATTGCGACGTTCAGCGCGTTCATCGGCGCGATTGGAAGTATCGTTGTCCTCGCGATGTACTGGCGCAGACGAAAAGACATTCATCGCCAGACTGAAAATCCTGCCGGGACACCGGTCCGCTCGATGAAGTCACTCTTACTCGAGCTGCTCAGCTATTCGATTCCAATCGTCATGGTCGGATTGTCGACACCGCTCTACCAGTTCGTCGACCAGTTGACGATGGTCAACACGCTCCTCAACTCCGGTAAGACGGTGTCCGAGGCGACGTCGGCGTTCGGTTTCTTGACGGGGAACGCCCATAAGATCGTCTTGATTCCAGTGTCGATCGCGGCCAGTGTGTCGATGGCGACGATCCCGCTCGTCACGCGCTCGTTCACACACGGGGACATGACGAAAGTCCGTGACCAAGTGAACCACATTTTCCAAGTGTCATTTTTCGTGACGATCCCGGCTGTCATCGGGCTCGTCGCCTTGTCGGAACCGCTGTTCGGGACATTGTTCCCGCGCGACCGTGAAGGTTGGGTTTACTTGCTTCATTATGCACCGAGTGCCTTTTTCCTCGCTTACTATTCCGTGGCAGCGGCGATCTTGCAAGGGATCAACCGGCAGTATTTCACGATCTTTGCGACGGCGATGGGACTTCTCGCCAAAGTCGCCTTGAACGTGCCGTTCGTCTACATGCTCGGCGGGATCGGGGCCGGCTATGCGACGATTGCCGGTTATATCGTCGCCATCATCCTCATGGTGTGGAAAATTCAACGAGCCCTTCACTTCCCATACAAACAGTTGTTGCGTCGGACGATGCTCATGTTTGCGATGGGGGCGGCGATGTTCATCGTCGTGTACGGTTCCTTGTTCGTCACGTTGAACGATGAACCGAGCTGGGGGAATGACATATGGGCGACGTTCGTCGGCTTCGGCCTCGGTCTCGTCGTCTACGGTTATCTCGGCTGGCGCAGTCATTTGGCTGGAAAGCTGTTAGGAAAACGATTCCAGTATCGGAGGAAGAACTAATGCGGATTGATAAATTGTTAGCGAACATGGGTTATGGTTCACGGAAAGACGTCAAGATCTTACTGAAACAAGGGGTCGTCCGTGTCGACGACCAACTCGTCAAAGACGCGAAGCGGCAAGTTCATCTAGAGACGGAACGAGTGACCGTCCAAGGCGAAGTGGTCGAGTATCGTCCGTTCGTCTACTTGATGATGAACAAACCGGCCGGTGTCGTCAGTGCGACTGAAGACAAGGTCGAATCGACAGTGATCGAGTTGATCGATCCATCGTATGCCCATTACGAGTTGTTTCCGGTCGGACGTCTCGATAAAGACACGACGGGCCTATTGCTCTTGACGAACGACGGGGCGTTCAATCATGCGCTCATGTCTCCGCGTAAACACGTCGACAAAGTGTACGTCGCCGAGGTCGATGGCGAGATGACGGTCGACGACGTCCGCCGTTTTGCCGAAGGTGTCGAGTTAGAGGACGGCTATACGACGAAGCCGGCCCGGCTCGAAGTGCTTAGTCGGAACGGTCGTCGCTCGACGATCCGTTTGACGTTGTCAGAAGGAAAGTATCATCAAGTGAAGCGGATGGTCGCGGCCGTCGGCAAGCACGTCGAACAACTCGAGCGCGTCCAAATCGGTCCGCTCGAACTCGATCCTGCGCTCGCCCCGGGTGAATATCGGGAACTGACCGCAGCCGAGGTAGATCAACTCACCACGTAAACAAGAGAGCCTATGGAGCGTCCTCCATAGGCTCTCTTTTCAATGAAAAAGAGATCCCGTTACACAGGATCCCTCGTAATTTTATTCAGTTTGCCGTTTTGAGCGAACGTTTTGAAGATGTCCACGTGCCGCGGCTCGGGCTTTCAACAAGATTGTTGTATTCAAGTACGTTCAAATCACGCTGTACGGTGCGTGATGTGATCCCGAACTCCTCTACTAGTTCTGAAGTGGTAACGCATTCCCTCTCATTAATAAACAAATAAATTGACTTAATACGGGTTAGCATACGATCTGTTGAACCTTTCATTGGATGACCTCCCAATGCGTAGAATGATGAAAGACAAAACCTACGGACGACAAAATGAAATATGAAATTGTTATTTTCTAAAATTACATCTTCAGTATAACGCTCTGACGAATAATTGCAAGTGAAAAGCACGAACAATCAAATTGTAAAGTTGTTGTTATGAACGTAAATATCGAATGAAGATATTGTAAAACGATTATAATATCGATAAAAGACGAACGAAAAAATATTTTCGAAATGAATGTTCGTCTTTCTAACATTTGGATATACTAGTAAGGGAGAGTACATTCGTAAAGGGGAGATTAACATGAACTGGAGACAGGAAATCGATGCACGAGAAGAGGCGTTTTTAGACGATTTGAAAGGCTTGCTTCAAATCCCGAGCGTCCTTGACGAATCGAAGGTCGGGCCAAACGAGCCGTTTGGTCCCGAAGTGCGTCGCGCCCTCGACTACATGCTTGAGCTCGGTAAGCGCGATGGGTTCACGACGAAAGACGTGAACGGTTATGCGGGACATTTAGAATATGGTTCAGGCGAAGAACTCGTCGGCATTCTTTGCCATTTGGATGTCGTGCCGGCCGGGGAAGGGTGGACGTATGGGGCGTTCAACCCGACGATTGTCGATGGAAAAATCTACGCGCGTGGAAGTAACGACGATAAAGGGCCGACGCTCGCCGCTTATTATGGCCTCAAAATCGTCAAAGAGCTCGGCTTACCGCTCTCGAAACGAGTCCGCCTCATCGCCGGCTGTGATGAGGAGAGCGAGTGGCGCTGTGTCCGGGAATATTTCAAACAAGAAGAAATGCCGACGTACGGATTTGCACCTGACGCCGACTTCCCGATCATCAACGCTGAGAAAGGGTTATACGACGGTGTCTTGAAGCAAGTCCCAATCCAGCGCACGTCAGGAGCGAAGTATGAGTTACGCTCGTTCATGAGTGGCGAACGCCCGAACATGGTGCCTGACTTTGCAACCGCCGTGTTAAAGACGGACGATGTTCTAGAAGAGAAATTTGAAGCGTATCTAGAGAAATATGAAGCGGACGGGACGTGTGTGTACGACCGGGGCGAGTACACGTTTACGATGAAAGGCGTGGCTGCCCACGCCATGGAGCCGGACAATGGCGTAAATGCGGCCTACGTGCTCGCCGGATTCCTGTTGCCGCTCTCGCTCGACATCCAAGGCGAGCGCTACATCGAATTCGTCCGCCACGTCTTCGCCGACTCGCGGGGCATCTCGCTAGGCATCGAGGCGAGTGATGAGACGGGTGACTTGACCGTTAACGGCGGCGTGTTCCGTTATAGCGCGGATGAACGCACGGCAACGCTCAACATCCGTTACCCGTACACGGCAAAGTTCCCGGAACGATTGCAAAACTTGAAAGAAATCGCCTTGTCGTTCGGTTTCGAGTTGACGACACGTCATCATATGCCGCCGCATCACGTGGCAGAGGACCATCCGCTCGTCAAGACGTTGCAAGCCGTCTACGAACGTCAGACGGGCGAATCGGCTAACTTGATGGCGATCGGCGGCGGGACGTACGCCCGTTCGCTCGAAGCGGGTGTCGCGTTCGGCGCCTTGTTCCCGGGCGCGAAAGACGTCGCGCACCAAGTCGATGAATATATGGAAATTGAAGATTTGTTCCGGGCGGCCGCAATCTATGCGGAAGCCATCTATGAGCTCGCTAAATGAAAAGACTCAGAGAGCTGACTGAACTGGTCAGCTCTCTGTCTGTTAGGAAGGAAGTTTGTTGTGAACCAGCAAAAACGTTTATTTCAATCCATCTATGTTGCTATATTCTTCGCCCAAGGTGCACTGATCCCCTATATGGCCTTGTTCTTCTCGCAGGATCGGTTCGATTTGTCACCGAGCGAGGTCGGGACGATCGTGGCCATTTTGCCAATTCTCTCCATCGGGGTCCAACCGCTTTGGGGGATGCTCGCCGATCGGACCGGTCGCGTCCGGGCTTGGCTCGTGCTCGCGATGGTTGGTGCGGCCGCGTTATCGCTCACGTTCTTGTTTGCGACGGCTTATGTATGGATCGTCTTGTTGATGGTCGCCTGGTCGGTCTTCCAATGTGCCCACATCCCGCTCGTCGATATGATGACGCTCGACTATACGGCCCGTGCTAAAATTGATTACGGGGCCATCCGTCTGTACGGTTCAGCCGGATTTGCCATCGCCGTCTTCATGATGGGTCGAATCTCGGATACGGCGTGGGGGTTGTCGAGCACGTTTCTTCTCAGTGCCATCGTACTCGTCATCGGGAGCGTCGTGTTGAGACAAATCTCTGAAGTCGAGGCCCCGCGCCCAACCGCAGTCGCACCGTTCGCTTGGTCAGCCGTTTGGAACAAGCAGTTCGTCGCGTTTCTCATCGGCGGGATGCTCGTGTTCGGTCCGATTTATGCGAACAACTATTACTTCGGTATTTATGTGACGAGCATCGGAGGCTCGACGACGCTCATCGGGACATTGTTTTTAGTCGCCGTACTTTGTGAGATCCCGTTCATGAAAGTGGCCCATCAGATCGTCTTCCGCCTTGGGACGGTAAACGTGCTCGCAGGCGCCGCCTTCATCTCGGCTTTACGCAACGGATGGTTGGCTTTCGAGCCGCCACTTTGGGTCGTTTGGTTGCTCGCGATCGTCCAAGGACTCGTTGTCGGTTTGCTCATCCCTGTAGCTTTGCAGTTTGTTCGCAGTCTCGTCAGCTTAAACGTGACGTCGACGGCGATCGGCGTCTACATGGCTGTCACATCGGGCTTGGCGACGGCCGGATTCAACCAGCTCAGTGGAATCATCATTGAATATGACAGCATCATCGGTGTATTTTGGATGTACACTGCGGTCAGCTTCGCAGGTGCGATTTTATTCTTGGGACTACGACGGTTCCATCGGAAAGGGTGAAGTCGATGTCGACACATTACTTTTTAGCGTTGCCGATCGAGTCCGCGGAATTTGAACGGATTCAACGGGAGGTCTTGCCGTACTATTCGTATCATCGCATTTATCGACCTGACGAATTTCACGTGACGCTTCAATTTTTAGGTGCGTTAGACGATGACCAAGTTGAGGCGGTCCGAGAAATCACGAAGCGCGTGGCGGACGAAACGTCACCCTTCACGTTGACGTTTCAACGATTGGACCACTTCGGTCGATCGGAACGCCCGCGTGTGTTGACGATCGTGCCGGAACCGGAACAAGCACTTATGACGTTTGTGAGTGAGTTACGGGGCCGGTTGTCTGAAGATATTCCGGCGCTCGATCGGAAGCCGTTCGTCCCTCACGTCACACTCGCGAAAAAATGGGACAGCGGGACGATCGCGCCTCATGTCGCTCCCGCGTTTAATATTATAGAGAAGATCGACGCTGTCGTACTATATCGAATCAATCCGGGTCATAAACCGGCATATGAGGCGATTGACGTATTCCCGCTAGCGCGTTCAGAGGAGGAGTCATGGCGATCCCGATTAAAATTTTTGACGTAATCTCAAAGTATGAACGAAACGTTTTAGACCAGTACAATCGCTACCAAGAATACGTGGAGTCGGACACGGCGCGCCTTCAACGTCTTCATGAGTTGAATCGGTTGAATCCGCCTGAAGTGATCGAGTTCGAGAACCCGTGGTGGAAGTTTTGGCGCCGCGTGGAGCGAATCGAATTGGAGCCGACGCCATTGACGGATACGCAATTTCAAGCGATGTTGACGGCAAGGCGCCGGATTCAAAAATTGCAATTCGCTTGCGAAGGTGCGACAGAAGCGGACGTTCCGATGCTGGCGTTTCTGCGCGAGTATGGGTACCGCCGAATGCTGTTGGAGTGGAACGAGAAACATTTCTTCATGTATCGTCCCGTCGTCAACTGGAACGGGGCGACTGTGGAACTGAGTCATCTCATCATCGGCCCGTCACACATTTATATGGTCGAATGGCTCGACGGGGACCGAAGTATTTACCACATATCAAAAGAGAAGACGTGGGTTCATCAACCGCTCAAAGGGGAAAATAACCGTGTAGTCAATCCGCTTATCGCATTGACACGCACAGAAGAGATCGTTCGTCAGTTTCTTCCGTCCTATGACGGGGTTTTCCAAAAAGTAACGGTGGCCCCGAACGGCTATTTCGATCACGTTCCTACATCCAGTACGACCCAGTTCGTTTCCCGGTCAGATTATGACCAATGGATGAGACAAGTGAACGGGCGTGCCCCGATCGTCAAAGCCCAACAAATTCGAGATGTGGCGACACTACTAGATCAGACAGCACAGATGCCGTTTCGACAATTTTTGGACCAGTAGGTAGGAGAGGATGGAACACGTATGCATCACACACCAGACCAGCAAACGACAACCCATGCGACAATCGAACGGGCATCGCTTCTGTCGTTCGAACTGATTCGGCTTGAAGTTGTCCCTGAATATGTTGCCATTCCCGTTCAAATCGAGCAGAACGGTCGCCCAATCGAATACACCGTCGTCAAAGAGCGATGGACCGAGACGGGAATGATTGAACGTGACTTGAAATTGACGCGGCCCGTCTCATTAGAAACCGTCTATACAGTCTTTCATCCAGGCCACAAAACGATCGTCGTCGTTCCGCAAGAAATCGTTCAGACTGAAGAATTCGAGCGTCGGTATGCCTACGATGGGCCGCTCGGGCTCGTCTTTGGTTCGACCGACATCGAGGCGTTCGTCTGGTCACCGGTCGCGTTCTCGATCTGGGTGACGGTGCACGATGAAGAGACGCATCGCGAAATCGAGCGTTTCCGGATGACGAGACAAGCCCGTGGCGTTTGGCATGCCGAAGTTCCTCGACTTTATGAAGGCTTGCTCTATCGCCTTCACGTCAAAACGCCAGTTGAAACGAATGACGTCGTCGACCCTTACGCGAAAGCCGTCAGCGTTAATGGCGAATTTGGCGTATTGGTCGATGTCGAAGCGCATATCGCCGAACACGTCGAGACGACCGAGCGGCCGCCGCTAAGGAAAGCGACCGATGCTGTCATCTATGAACTTCATATCCGGGATTTCACGAGTCACCCGTCATCGACGAGCCGATTGAAAGGATTATATGGCAGTGTCGCTGAAACGGGGCTCTTGACGAGCGCCGGACACAGCGCCGGCCTCGACTATATAAAAGAACTCGGCGTCACGCACATTCAGCTATTGCCGGTCCATGACTTCGGCAGTGTCGACGAGTTGACGCGCATGCCGTACAACTGGGGGTACGATCCGATTCACTGGTTCGCCCTGGAGGGAAGTTACGCCTCGAATCCGCTGGCGCCGCTCGCTCGGGTGTCAGAATACGCCCAACTCGTCTCCGATTTGCATCGGTCCGGGCTTCGGGTCGTCGTAGACGTCGTCATGAACCACGTCTACGTACGGGAGCAATCGTCGCTCGAGGCTCTCGTCCCATACTACTATTTCCGTTATGAGCATGACGGGACAGTCGCGAACGGTACCGGTGTCGGCAATGATACCGCCTCCGAACGTTACATGATGCGCCGTATGATCGTCGATTGTGTCACGTACTTCGCGACCACGTACGACGTGGACGGATTCCGATTCGACTTGATGGGGATCCACGATGTCGAGACGATGAACCAAGTCCGGGCTGCGCTCGATAAGATCGACCGGTCGATTCTCATGTACGGGGAAGGATGGGATTTAGCGACGCCGCTTAGCCCATCTGTGAAAGCGACGTCCCACAATGCGGCCCATATGCCAAGGATCGGTCATTTCAACGACATGATGCGAGACGCGCTCAAAGGCTCCACGTTCAATGACCGAGAGCAGGGATTCGTCTCTGGGAACGAATGGCGCGAATGGGAGCTGCGGGAATGTCTCACCGGTGCGGTCCAAATCCCGAACGTGACCGTCGGACGTTTCCCGAGTCCACAGTACACGATCAACTACGTCGAAGCACACGACAACTACACGACGTTTGACAAGCTACAGCTCGCCTGCGAAGAGACGGATGAGGCGACGCGACTGCGCATGCAACGTTTTGCGACGGCTATTGTCATCACATCACAAGGCGTCCCGTTTTTACATGCCGGCCAAGAGTTCGGACGGACAAAACAAGGGGTCGAAAACAGTTACAACGCCCCAGACCGCATCAACCACTTCGACTGGGACTTGCGCGATGAACGGCTCGCTGAAGTCGAATATGTAAAAACGTTGCTCAAATTACGGCGTCGTCATACGTGTTTCCGGTTCGACACCCGGCAAAAAGTAGTGGAGCAGTTCAAGTTCCTCCCGTCTCCGCCCGGCGTCATCGCCTATGAAGTGACGGCGAGTCATTCCTATGACGCTTGGCAACGGGTACGTGTGTATTTGAATGGAACGCATGGCGACGTCACGTTCCATGCGGACGGGGAATGGAACGTCTACGTTCAAGGGGAGCGGGCTAGCCTCACACCGATTGTCCGGAATCCAGTCGAGATTCAAGTCGAGTCGTTGTCAATGACGATTATCGCGTGTTAATATGGTGATTGTATCTTTTTAATTTCTTATGAGATTTGAGCGTGATGAATATGTATTCAGATATAATCGGTGCGCTCGGCGAGGAGTGGACGGTCGCCTCGGCAGGTGGGATCACAGGTGAGGCATACGTGGCGACGACGCGCCAACAGAAAATTTTCGTCAAGCGGAACTCGTCTCCGTTTTTAGCGATTTTATCCGCCGAAGGCATCGTTCCGAAATTATTATGGACGAAGCGAATGTTCAACGGCGATGTCCTAAGTGCGCAACAGTTCATCGAAGGGCGAGAGTTGTCCCCGGACGACATGAACCGTCCCGACGTGGCGGCCCAGCTTGGGAAAATCCATCATTCGAAAGAGCTATTGTTCATGCTACAACAATTGGACCATACGCCCGTCACGTCTGCCCTGTTGCTCCGGCAATGTGCCGCCTACGGACAAGACGAGTCGAACGAGACGATCGACGAGGCGGTTCAATGGTTGATGAGCCACCGCCCGGTCGATGACGAGCAAGAACTCGTCGTCTGCCACTCGGATTTGAACCATAACAACTGGATCGAAGACGAGTCCGGTCAACTGTATTTGACCGACTGGGACGATGCCATCATCGCGGATCGGGCGTTTGACTTGGCGATGGTGCTCTATAGCTATGTCGACGAAACAGATTGGGAAAACTGGTTCCGGCAATACGGAGTCACTTTGACCGAAACGTTGCGTAATCGGATGCACTGGTACGCAATCGCCCAGACGGTGCTCACGATTTATGGGGAGCAGAGTGAGAT
Organism: Exiguobacterium aurantiacum DSM 6208; assembly: GCF_000702585.1. Classification (GTDB taxonomy): domain Bacteria; phylum Bacillota; class Bacilli; order Exiguobacteriales; family Exiguobacteriaceae; genus Exiguobacterium; species Exiguobacterium aurantiacum. The sequence continues at coordinate 1,465,161 of NZ_JNIQ01000001.1, forward strand.
GGAGCGACAAGAGGGACTTTCCGTCTTGCAAGAACTTCTCGACGAAACGAACGAATAGAAATAGAAAAAGGGATGGCCCACAGCTGGGTCATCCCTTTCAATATGCATTATACATCATCAGGTTTCATAAAGAACGCCCATACGAACGTCGCGATGACAGCGGCGAAAAAAGTTAACGGGGCCGCATAAAAAATTAAGAATTGGTCCAACGTGCTCATCAATCTAACCTCCTCGGAAGGATGATATACGTTCATTAAACAACGATTTCGTGTATAATCGCAAGGGGACTGCTCGCTTGAAGCGGCACAGTCAGATCAAACTTGAACATTTCATGAACGAAAGGTAGGATTTACATGCGATTACGCCACAAACCTTGGGCGAAAGACTATATGCAAGCTCAAGAACACGTCTTCATCACTGATCCCGCGTCGTTGAAAGGGAACTGGTCAACCGAGTTCGGCAATGACCACCCGCTCTTCATCGAGGTCGGGTCAGGGAAAGGACAATTCATCTTAGGAATGGCCAAACAACATCCGGACGTCAATTTTATCGCGATCGAGCTTTTCGAGAGCGTTGCCGTCTCGATCGTCCAAAAACTTGTCGAAACACCGATGCCGAACGTACGGGTGTTGACGGTCGACGCCAAGCAACTCGTCGATTATTTCGAAGCAGGAGAGGTCGACCGCGTCTACTTGAACTTCTCGGATCCATGGCCGAAGACACGCCACGCGAAGCGTCGATTGACGTATAAAACGTTCCTTGCCACGTACGAGTCGGTCTTACCGCGCGGCGGAGAAATCCATTTCAAAACGGATAACCGCAGTTTGTTCGAATACTCGCTCGAAAGCATGAGCCAATACGGGATGTACTTCACAGACATTTCACTCGATCTTCACGTGAACGAGCCGGCTGACAACGTTCGTACCGAGTACGAAGAGCGCTTCAGCGCAATGGGACAGCCGATTTACCGGATGGAGGCCGCGTTCCGTCCGAAAATTTGACACGCTTTTTTCTTATTTTAATAGCATTTTCTTCACACTTTTTTCTTTCTTCTTGGTACAATAGGAATGACGCTAAATTGGAATTAGAGAAGGGGGAACATGGGGATGTTGAAAAAAGCATGGGCAAGCCTGCTTGCAGTAATCTTCATTCTAACAATCGCACCACTTAATACCTCGGCTAACGAGGCGTTTTTGGACGCCCTAGAAGAGGACTTGAAGGCAACGCATTATGACTACAAAGAAGGAACTGCGGAAATCATCAAGCAAGAGACACTCACGTCTTCGAACGGAAATGAGATCATTGCAGCGGTCGTCGAGCTCGACACGATTCGTGACGGCATCTTCATCACGCGTAAAACAGAGTTCCATTACTTTGACGCGACCGACAACAAGATTTTAGCGACGGCCGACCTCGGTGAAGTCGAAGGTGCGACCGAGTTTGCTGATGCGAACATCGACATGCTCGGACAAAAAGTCGTCTACTGGTTGCCTGTGTTGATCATGTTGTTGTTGATTGCGATTCCAGCACTCATCTTGTTCTTCGTCGTGCCACGTTTCTACTCGACGACGGAATACATGAACCCGATTTACGAAAAAAACGATAATCCACGTTAAAAAAAGAGCCGATTGATTCGGCTCTTTTTTTATGTGTCTTGCTTCAATTGCTCCATAATTTGCTCGAGCTCCATCCCGTTTCCTGAGGAGACGGCGGCGACGAAGGCGCTCTCGACGATCGGTCCGTCATAAAACTGGACGTCTTTGTCGCCTTCATACATATCGATCGCCAATTCGGCGTTCATCGTCGCCGAACCGATATCGGACAAGAGGAGGGCCTCTTTGTCGACGGCTTCAAGCGCCTCAAGGATACGAGTCACATCGGTCCCGATGCTGCCATCTTCGAGCCCGCCGGCGAGATGGATTGGAACCGTCGGCGCCATTTCTTTCAACAAGTCTTGAATCCCTTCAGCGATCTTGGCGCTGTGGGAGACGATGATGAGTTCGACGATGTTAACCGACCTCCTTCATGATGGCTTTCAAAACGATGGCGCTTGACATCGCCCCAGGGTCGATCGTCCCGCGTGAGTTGTCGCCGAAGTAAGAGGCGCGCCCTTTCGTCGCTTTCATGTCTTCGGTGTTTTGGACGAGCTCGTCAAGTTTCGCGACGTAGTCGTCCGAGTCGTTCAGTTCGTTCAGGAACGGTTCCCATACATCGACCATCGTCTTTTGACCTACTTCCGATTTCCCACGCGCCTTGATGGCGGCCGCACCTTCCTCGAGGGCGGATTTGACGAGCGCGAAATCCGCTTCCTCGGCATCGCCGAACGCCGTTGCCGCTTTCACGAACGCCGAGCCATAGAGGGGGCCGGCCGCTCCGCCGACTTTCGCCATGAGCGTCATTCCGACTTTCTTGCTCAAAGCGCCGAGTGAATCGTAATCCTCATCGAGTACGGAAACGACGGCCTCGAACCCGCGAGACATGTTAATCCCGTGATCACCGTCACCGATGGCTCGGTCCAGGTCGGTCAGTGTGTCTTTGTTTGCCTCGATTTCTGATTGGGCGTTCCGTAGCGCTTCTTTCAACCCGTCTATCGTTAACATGCGATCAACACCTCGTTTATCAAATTTTGAAACCGTGCGCTGCCGAAGGCGCATCGAGATAATTCGTAATTTCATCATCAAGTGGTAAGAGCGTGATTGAGAAACCGTGCATCTCGAGCGATGTCATATAGTTGCCGACGTATTTCCGCTTCAGCGTATAGCCGGCCGCCTCAAGTTTTTTGGCGACGAAATGATAGGTGACATACAGCTCGGACAGCGGAGTACCGCCCATTCCGTTGACCATAACAGCGACTTCGCCCGGCTCGACTTCCTTCTTCAAGTGATCGAGAAGGTCATCTACGATCGAATCGACGCCTGTCGTGGGCTTCCGCTCGACCCCACGCTCCCCGTGAATGCCGATCCCAATCTCCATCTCTTCCTCATTCAAGTCGAAGCCCGGTTTTCCGCTCACAGGCATGTAGCACGGTTCGACGGCCATCCCCATGGAACGGACGTGGCTCGCGACTTTTTCGGCGACGGTTTTGACTTCCTCGAGCGATTTCCCGCTCGCGGCAGCAGCCCCTGCCACTTTATGAACGAAAACCGTCCCGGCCACACCGCGGCGATCGTCTTTGTTCGCAATGGCGACGTCATCCGCAACGACGACGTGGTCGACTTTAATGCCTTCAGCGTCTGCGAGTTCCGCGGCGAGCTCGAAGTTCATCACGTCCCCGGCATAGTTTTTCACGACAAGGAGGACCCCATTTCCGCCATCCGCCGCCTTGATGCCTTCAAGCACCATGTCTGGCGTCGGGGATGTGAACACTTCTCCGCAGACGGCGGCGTCTAACATCCCATCGCCCACGTAACCGGCATGCGCCGGCTCGTGACCGCTGCCACCACCGGAGACGAGACCGACTTTTCCAGACTTCGCGCCACCTGCTCGACAGATGACGTTTACTCCTTCGACACGACCGTACACGTCAGGATGGGCGTGGACCATCCCTTCGACCATTTGCGATACGAGCTCATTTGCCTCACCGATCAGTTTTTTCACGTGGGATCACTCCTTTTCGAATTTAAAAAAAGTACCAATTACATTTTTCCACTCTTTTAGCTGGATTAAACAAAAAAACCGGCGAATCTTCGCCGGTTCTGGTCATGCATATTCGAGTAAAGCACCTGTCTCTGAGTCGACCGTGAATTGGTACGTCTTTTCTTCATCGTTCTCAAGGACAGAAATGCCGCCTTTGAAGACGTCATATTCGCGACCATCGTAAGTATAAACCTCAGGAGATGCCGAGATCCATGCCCCTTGGACGTGACCTTTGGCTGAAAACGCGCGTTTCGTATATTCGAGCGCATCTTCGGCCGATAAGCTTCGTTCATCTAATACTTTTTTCGTCATAAGTGCGGCAACGACAGCGACCCCGATTCCAACTAACCAATACCTTTTCTTCATATGACTACCTCCCCTTGAACTGTGGCTATCATGTACATCGTACCAAAACCTGTACCCCATTGGAATGAAAAGCATTCGCTTCTATCGAAAACTTCTGTATATAATGGTTGCACAACGGTTGAAGGGATGAGACAGATGGAACAAAAAACGAGAGATTTATTCAAGACGCTGACCGAGCTGCCAGGTGCACCGGGCTTTGAGTCGGAAGTGCGCAGTTTCGTGCGGGACCGCATCACACCGCACGTCGATGAAGTCATGACGGACGGCATCGGTTCGATTTTCGGGAAGCGTGTCGGAGACGAATCGGGACCGCGAATCATGGTCGCTGGCCATATGGATGAAGTCGCGTTCATGGTCACCCGGATCACGGACAACGGCATGTTATACATACAACCACTCGGCGGCTGGTGGAACCAAGTGCTCATGGCCCAACGATTTGATATCGTGACAGCGGACGGAAAGATTCCAGGGGTCGTCGCCTCGACACCACCGCACTTGCTCGGGCCAGACGCGATGAACAAACCGATGGAAATCAAACAGATGTTCATCGACATCGGGGCCGATTCGAAAGAAGAGGCGGAGTCTTGGGGAGTACGTCCGGGTCTTCCGGCCATCCCGTCAAGCGAGTTCACACCGCTCCATCATCCGAAAAAGATCATGGCGAAAGCGTGGGACAACCGCTACGGCGTCGGTCTCGCTGTCGAGCTGTTAGAAGAGACGACGAAAGCGGACCATCCGAACATTTTGTTCTCCGGTGCGACCGTACAAGAAGAAGTCGGGCTTCGTGGCGCTCAGACAGCTGCCGAGATGATTCAACCGGACGTCGCCCTCGTGCTCGATGCGTCACCGGCGAACGATGCGTCGGGAAACAAGACCGAGTTCGGCCAACTTGGAGAAGGGGCGCTCATCCGCATTCTCGACCGCGTCATGGTCATGTCCCCTGAGATGCGTGATTTCTTGCTCGATACGGCGTCAGACGAAAACATTAAAACGCAATACTTTGTCTCCCCAGGTGGCACGGACGCCGGTCGGATCCACTTAAGCGGTCAAGGCGTACCGACGGCCGTCATCGGGGTTGCGGCCCGTTACATTCACACGCACGCATCGATTCTCCATACGGACGATTACGACGCGGCGAAAGCGCTCTTGAAGGCGCTCGTCAAGCGGCTCGACCGCTCAACGATGGAAACGTTGCGCGCCTCCCGTTGATTCGGAAACGTCACTTTACAAGTGGCGTTTTTTTTATTGCTATTTATTAAAAAATGCTTATACTAAAAAACGTGTGAAGACACGAACGTTACTACTGACAAGACAATGAAAAGAGGAAGTCCCATGCTCAAGAAAAAAGGCATCACGTTAAGCCCGTCCTTGTACTTCGTGACGGTGCTTAGTTATATGGCGCTCGGTTTGTTCAGCACACTGATCATCGGATTGATCATGAAGACGATCGGCGGTCAATTGGCCGAGGCGGCGCTTGGCAATTTTGGTCCGACGCTCATCGCCATTGGCGACGTCGCAATCGGCTTGACCGGTCCGGCCATCGGTATTGCCATCGCCTATGCCCTGCAGGCACCGCCGCTCATCTTGTTCTCGGCGCTCGTCGTCGGGACGTTCGGCTATGAGTTCGGTCCGGCCGGTAGTTATGTGGCAACGCTTCTCGCCGTCGAAGTGGCGAAACTCGTCTCCAAGTCGACAAAGCTTGATATTCTCGTCACCCCGTTCACGACGATCGCGGTCGGTTATGTGAGTGCGACGTACATCGGAAAGTATGTCGGGCTGTTCATGACGCAACTCGGGACGTGGATTGAGTGGGGGACCGAGCAACAACCGCTCTTCATGGGTGTCGTTGTGGCGACGCTTATGGGACTCGCGTTGACGGCTCCAATCTCGAGTGCGGCCATCGCGCTCATGCTCGGATTGAGCGGAGTCGCCGCCGGCGCTGCGACGGTCGGTTGTGCGGCGCAGATGATCGGTTTTGCTGTCACAAGTTATCGAGATAATGGAATCGGCGGGGCGATCGCACAAGGCATCGGGACATCGATGCTTCAAGTCGGGAACGTCGTGAAAAATCCGTGGATTTTGCTTCCGCCGACACTTGCCGGGGCCGTGTTGGCGCCGATAGCCATCTTACTATTCGAACTAGAGAGCGTTGCAGCGGGTGCCGGTATGGGGACGAGCGGTCTCGTCGGGCCGATCGTCATGCTCGAGACGATGGGCTTCAGCTGGCATACGCTCATCGTCGTCTCGGGTTTCCTGATCGTCGGACCAGCGATTCTCAGCTATGCCGTCTATCAAGTGCTTTTCCGGATGGACCGGATTCGACCGAACGACATGAAAATCGAATATTGAACACAAAAAAAGCGTTTCCTAAGAAGGAACGCTTTTTGATTAGATTCCAAGAAATTGACGGACCGTCTCGACAGTCTCCCGCGGCACACGGAAACTCGCCAAAAATAAGACGAGGAGGATGACATAGATCGGGATGAGAAACCGTTTTCGGACAATCGGTAAGTAGCGGGCCGCCTTTTTCAATGCCTGTTCGACGACATAAATGACGGCGAAACCGATGACGAGCCAAATTAAAATTTCTGAACGTGTCTTATCTGTATCAATAAACAAGTATCCGTAGCGGAGAATGGCGAGCATGCCGATGACACCGACGAGTTGCTCGAGCGGATGCTTCATATCTGGATTCAATTGTTCCCGCGTCCATTTTGTCATGTCGTCACCTTTTTCTAATAGTCTTCGCTCTCGATTATAGCAAAACGTGAGAGCGGAATGTGAGAACGGACATATGCTATCATGAATGGGGAAAAAAGAACAGGAGTGGTGAAAATGAAACAATTGAAAACAATGACGGAATATACAGAAGCTAAACAAGGAAAGAGTATTTTCATGTTTTCAGCGACATGGTGTGGGGATTGCCGTTTTCTCGACCCGTTCATGCCTGAAATCGAAGCGAAATTCTCGGATTGGACGTTTTACTACGTTGATCGTGACGAGTGGATCGAGCTTGCCCAAGAGTTAGATATTTTTGGAATCCCAAGCTTCGTCGCTTTCAATGAAGGCCAAGAGGTCGACCGTTACGTCGGTCGCGAGCGGAAGACACCTGAGCAAGTCGAAGCGTTCGTCAACGGGCTAGGGTGAGCGGAATGGAACGCAATGAATTGAGACGTCACATCGAGGGGCACTTTACGGACGGCTATCGTACGTCCTACGACCGTGAAAACGAGGTGCTTCGCATTGAACGCACGAACGACCGTTTCGGTGTCAACATCCGCTTAGCCCCGCTCGTGGCGAAAACGAAAGTTCGTGGGACCGTCGCGGTCGAAGAAGTGGTCGAATATATTCAAACCGCACTCGCTGCGGATGATGCGGTCACCCTTGCCGGAAATGAAGCAAATATTTATCCGGTCATACGGGCCGCCTCGTTCGCAAAAGAGACGAAACGCGGGCAAGCGCTCGTCACGACACCTCATACGGCCGAAACCGCTATCTTTTATGCGCTCGACCTCGGTAACGGCTATCGGTTGATCGAAGAGCGTCATCTAGGGGAGCTATCGCAACCGCAAGTGGAGGCGCTCGCGCTGGAGAACGTCAAAACGCTGCCGACCGACATGAAGACGGACACGGTCGCCGGTAACACATTCTACTTTCTGTCGACGCGTGATGGCTACGAGGCGTCGCGGATCTTGAATGAAGATTTCTTACGGGTCATGGAGCGTCGGATCGAAGGAGATATGCTCGTCGGGGTTCCGCATCAAGACGTCTTGGTCGTGGCCGACATCCGAAACGATGAGGGATACGATGTGATGCAACAGCTCATGTTCGATTTTTTCACGAACGGACGGATCCCGGTGACGGCACTCGCCTTCCATTATGAAGCTGGCGTATTTGAACCAATTTTTATTGTTGGAAAAAAGAACCCACCAACAGACGCATAATCTGCTAAACTATTTGTGTCTAGTTTGAAAGAAGGGGCGTATTTACGTATGCAAATCAATGCTTTTTATAACCGTGAAGGAATCGGCGACGTTCTCATGGTGTTGTTAAGAGAAGGAGATCGCCATCACCAAATCGTGGAACGGAAAGATGACGTGGCCATCGTCAAGGCGACGGATGGAAAAGTGAACGGCTACAACGTGTTCAATGCGAGTAACTATTTTAACGTCTCTGACTGGCACGGACCAGTCGAATTGACAGCTGAGCTGATTGAGACGCTCGGTGTCATCTTGCGTAAACAAAATATCGAGGCAGACTTGTCCGGCGTCGACTTCACACCGAAATTTGTCGTCGGTTACGTCGAGTCGGCCGAGAAACATCCGGATGCCGACAAACTGTCGATTTGCCAAGTCGAGACCGATCAAGGGACGGTGCAAATCGTCTGTGGCGCACCGAACGTTGCGGCCGGCCAAAAAGTCGTCGTCGCGAAGCCTGGTGCGGTCATGCCGTCGGGTCTCATTATCCGACCGTCTAAACTTCGGGGAGAAAGCTCGCAAGGAATGATCTGCTCGGCTCGTGAGTTGAACTTACCGGATGCTCCGCAAGAAAAAGGGATTTTGGTGTTAGATGACGAATATGAAGTAGGGAAAGCATTTGAAATCGGTCGCTAAACTCGACCGATTTTTTGCTAAATAGGATTGAGTGAAAAAGCGAGGAATCTAGTATGGATGCATATGAACGTTCATTGAAACAACAAGCTGATCGTATTCGACGTGAACTGTCCCAAGAAGGGAAGAAAGCTGCGCCTGCTCCAAAAATCGATCCACCTGACGAGTTCGTCCCGACGGATGTACCGTCACCGATTTACGGATATGCACGCCCGAAACCAAAAATCAATTTACCGGACGAGCACTCCCCGGAGACGAGGACCGATTTTACGAGCGATTCACGCGAGACCGTAACGGAGCGGGACGTACCGTCAGCATCGACGTCTGAATCTTTCGTCTCGGAGAGGTCTGCGGCCGTTGACAAGTTTGACCGGACGACTGTGTTTAACGATACGTTATCTCAAGAACGTGTCGTTCTAGAAGACTCATATCCGGTCGATGAACCGACTGTAGACGAAACAGAAGCGACGCCCCCGATCGAGGCCGAACCGGAACAGACGAGTGCTGAAGAGACGGTGCTCGAGTCGATCCACTTAGCAAAAGAAAGCCAAGCTGATCGTGTGGGAGCTGCAGAACCGGTGACGATGGAAACGGAAGTGTCTGAAGAGACGACACCGGAGTCAGTCGACGAAGTAGAAGCAAGCGAAGCTACGGAACCGGTGACGATGGAAACGGAAGTGTCCGAAGAGACGACACCGGAGTTGGTCGACGAAGTAGAAGCAAGTGAAGCTATGGAACCGATGGCGATGGATGCGAAAGTGTCCGAAGAGACGGCATCAGAGTCAGTCGACGAAGTAGAAGCAAGCGAAGCTATGGAACCGGTGACGATGGATGCGGAATCCCGAGCGGAATCCAATATTTCCACGGAAACAGACAACGGCGAAGAATCGACGAGTGACGACAAGCCGTCTTTAGGCGATGTCTCTATCGTAGAGGGCGGGTTCGCTTCTGTTTTTATGGGGTCGACTGATTTGAAGGCATCGAAACTGGTCGTCCGGGAAGATAAAGACGATGTCTCGTTCGACGACATGACAATCGAGGCGTCTTCTGTCGAAGAAGTCGCGCCGATTGTCGAGGATGTTGCAAAGACATTACAAGCCGAGCCGGAAGCCCAAACGGTGGAAGACGAGACCGAATTGACTCCTGCGGTCAGCGTGTCTTATAAAGCCGAAGGACCGCCGCTCAACGTCATGATGACCCCACAAGACCGGATGGCGATGTACCGAAGCCGTCGTCTTGCTCAAAAAAACAATAATCTGTAATAGCATGACACCTAGAGTTTTGCTATAATGACAAAGGTTTGTCGCATTTTCTTCAAACCGCAATGAATTAGGGGGGCTATTTACAGATGAACCGTTATCACTTCGTCGGAATTAAAGGAACGGGCATGAGTCCTTTAGCTCAAATTTTAAATGATATGAACAATGAAGTCCGAGGTTCGGACGTTGACAAAGCATTTTTTACTGAAGAAGCATTGAACCGAAAAGGAATTGAAATCCTTCCGTTTGATCCAGAGAATATTACCGAGGGCCAAATCGTCGTGCAAGGCAATGCCTTTACAGACGACCATCCTGAAGTCGTCCGGGCCCGTGAGCTCGGGTTGACGATATACAAGTACTATGAGTTTCTTGGTGAATTGGCAGACCATTACACGAGTGTCGCCATCACCGGGTCTCATGGGAAAACTTCGACAACGGGTCTGCTTGCCCACGTCATGCGCGGCATTGAGCCGACGTCATTCTTGATTGGTGACGGGACGGGTGAAGGGGTAGAGGACTCGAAAAACTTCGTTTTCGAAGCTTGCGAGTATAAGCGTCACTTCCTTTATTATCGTCCTGACTATGCCATCATGACGAATATCGACTTTGACCACTCAGATTACTTCTCCGGACTTGATGACGTTATCGATGCGTTCCAGGAAATGGCGAAACAGGTGAAGAAAGGTATCATCGCATGTGGCGATGATGAAAACCTGCAACACATTCAAGCGAACGTACCGATCGTTTACTACGGATTTGGCGAGCACAACGATTTCCGCGCGGAAAACGTGAATTCGACTGACCGCGGGACGACGTTTGACGTCTTCTTGCGCGACGATTATTATGGCGAGTTCCGGATTCCGGGATACGGCAACCACAGCGTGTTGAACGCCCTTGCCGTCATCGCGACATGCGACTACGAGACGTTGCCAAAAGAGCTCGTCAAAGAGCGTCTCGAGACGTTCAATGGCGTAAAACGCCGATTCAGCGAGTCGACGCTCGGTCGTCAAGTGCTCGTCGATGACTATGCGCATCACCCACGAGAAATCAGTGCGACGGTCGAATCGGCACGGAAGAAGTACAGCGGACGGGAAGTCGTCGCGATTTTCCAACCACATACGTACACTCGTCTCAAATCGTTCATGGACGATTTTGCCACGGCATTGGCCGAAGCAGACGCGGTTTACTTGTGCGATATCTTCGGTTCGGCGCGTGAACAAGAAGGGACGGTCACGATTGAAGACCTCCAATCCCGGATTGACGGTGCGCATATATTGAAGCGTGGCGGCACGCAAGTGTTGCAAGCGCACGACACGGCAGTGCTCCTCTTTATGGGGGCAGGCGACATTCAAACGTATCAACGTGAGTATGAGAACCACGCCCAACTCGAAGCGTAAAAAGCGAATGGCTACGGCCACTCGCTTTTTTTGTGTTTACTTTTCTGTCGGGACGGAAATAGTACTAGAGAGCGACATTGGAAAAGGAGATGTTAAGTATGGCAAGTCAAGGCGCACTGAACACGTTGAACAAAGAGGTGGCCAACTATGGCCTATTGTTCGTCAAACTCCATAATTACCATTGGTACATTAGTGGACCGCACTTTTTCACGTATCATGAGAAGTTAGAGGAACTGTACAATTTGATTGCTGAGCTCTATGATGACGTCGCCGAACGTCTACTCATGAACGACGGGGAACCATACGCGACGATGAAAGAATATCTTGAACATTCAACGTTGCAAGAAGGAGACCGTCACGCTGATACGGAGCAAATGATCAAAGATGTCATCGGTGACTTCAAACAAATCCGTCAAGAAATGCAAGATGCGATGGAAAAATTTGAAGACGGGGACGAGGCGATTGAAGACACGTTCGTCTCACATATCGAACGACTCGAAAAAGAGATTTGGATGATGTCCGCAGCGCTCGGCAAAAAGACAAAATTATAACGACAAAAGGTGCGCCTCTCGGGAGGTCGCACCTTTCTTTCGTCACTTCAAGTTTTCTGGATTGAGCGGTTTCAGTTCATCGATGACGAAACGACCGTCTTTCCGAATCAAGACGTCATCGAACCAAATCTCGCCGCCGCCGTAGTCGGGACGCTGGATGTTGACGAGATCCCAATGGATCGTCGAATCGTTACCGTTGTATGCGTCGTCGTACGCCTGGCCCGGCGTGAAATGGAAGCTTCCGTCAATCTTCTCGTCGAACAAGATGTCTTTCATCGGGTGTTGGATGTACGGGTTGACGCCGATAGCGAACTCGCCGACGTAACGGGCGCCTTCATCTGTGTTGAACACCTCGTTGATGCGGTCCGTGTCGTTTGCTGTCGCATCGATGATCTTTCCGTCTTTGAACGTCAGTTTCACGTTCTCGAACGTGAAACCGTGATACGGTGACGGCGTGTTATATGTGATGACACCGTTGATCGAATCTTTTACCGGTGCCGTGAACACTTCACCGTCCGGGATGTTCATTTGACCTGAACACTTGATGGCCGGGATATCTTTGATCGAGAACGAAAGGTCCGTCCCCGGTCCTTTAATGGTGACACGGTCCGTCTTGTCCATGAGGGACACGAGCGCATCCATCGCATGGTCCATCTTTCCGTAGTCGAGCGTACAGACGTTGAAATAGAAATCTTCGAACGCCTCGGTCGACTTGCCGGCAAGCTGTGCCATCGATGGGGATGGGTAGCGGAGCACGACCCATCTCGTTCCTTTCACGCGATCCTCGGTATGCATTTTGCCGATTGTCGCCCCGACGAGCTTTTGCTGATCGGCGGGCACGTCCGACAGTTCATTGATGTTGTCCCCGGCCCGAAGTCCGATGTACGCATCCATCGCTTGCATCTGCTTACGCTCGATGTCTGCCATCAGCTCGAGCTGCTCCCGACTCGCTTGCGTGTATAGTTTACGCAAAATGCGGCTCTCTTTCAGTAAGACGAACGGATGCCCCCCGGCCTCGTATGCTTTTTCGACGAGCGCCTCGACGAGCGCTTCCTCGACACCAAAGTTTTCAATCAGTACGCGTTCTCCTCGCTTCAATTCGACCGAATAATTGATCAACCCGTCTGCGAGTTGTGTGATTCTTGGATCTCTCATACGTCCACCCCTTTAACTTTTTTTAATTTATTTCTATTTTAGTGTAATCGAAAACATAAAAACGGGTAAAGGAATAATCAGACCGGATGGCGAAAACGGTTGTGACAAATCTTTTCAGTCATAATGGTGCTATAATGAAACCACCATATTTTTGAACAGGAGGAATGAATGGATGGAAATCACATTAGGAGGCATCGCGGGACTGATTGCTGCACTCGCGTTTGTCGTACTCGTCTTTTTCTTGGCGCGTGTCTTATCGAACGTGAACCGGACACTCGGTAGCGTCGCGAACACGACAGAGAACTTAGAACGACAATTGGATGGTATTACAATGGAAGTGACGGCGCTCTTACATAAGACGAACCGTCTCGTAGATAACGTGGAAGAGAAGACGGAATTACTCGCACCGGTGGCACACGCCCTCGACGAGCTCGGGACTTCACTCAATGAAGTGACAGAGTCAGTACGGACTGTATCTTCGTCTGTACACGGAGCGGCCGATGAGAACAAAGAACAAATTGCCCAGGCTGTGCGATGGGGTTCGGTCGCCGTTGAATTATTCAAGAAAAATAAAACCGAGTCTGGTGAGCGACCATCGCGTCGCCGCGGTCGTCGGGAACGTAAAGAAGAAACATCTTCAGTTTCGCCAGGAGTCGTTGCAACAGACGACACGATGAAGTAATCACTTAATTCACAGGAGGAACTCACACATGACATACGATAAAAACAACACACCACAACAGCAATCTTCATCAAGCGGTGGCTTCTTAGCCGGCGTCGTACTAGGCGGTGTCATCGGAGCGGCGGTCGCCCTTCTCACTTCGCCGAAGAGCGGACGGGAAGTTCGGACGTACCTCGATGAAAAGACGGCGACGTCACGTGAACGTTTGACGGTCAAATCGAAAGAAGTCCGCGAGAAAGCGGAACCGGTCGTTGGGGATTGGATTAAGGTCGCCAGTGACAAATCAGCACCGCTTCTCGAGAAAGCGGCACCTGTCTTGAACCTCGTGAAAGACAAGGCGCGTGAAGCAGCCGAGTTGAAGCAACAAGTCGATGAGGATGAGTTGTCGATCGAAGAAGCGATGGAAAAGGCAGACCAACTTGTTGCCGAAGCGGAAGCTGAAGTGAAGGAACAACTCGACCGTGCGGCCGAAGCGTCTTCAAATGACTCGGATGAGAAAGATGACTCGAACGAGAAGAAAAATGACTCGAACGAGAAGAACGACGAAGCGAAGTCGACTTCAAACGAGAAGTCAGATGTGAAATCGTCGAAGAAAGCGGACAAAACCGAACCGGATCGTGCAAAGCCGGAAAGCAGCCGCGACGCATCGGCTAATCACGAATCGGACTTTGAGGCGCCGGTCAAAGACTTGCTCGATGATGAATCGAAACAAGAGTTGAAAAACTTAAAAAATGATTTAAAAAACGGCAAGAAATGAACGGAGTATCCGGGGTGACTCGGATACTTTTTTTTGTGGAATTTGTGTCATGGACCTTTTGTCTATGACAAAGCTAAGGAAGTTCGATATAATTAGGTTTCTGGAAAGAACGGCTTAGAAATGAGAGGGTAATTATGAGTCCACAAGATCAATTGAATCGATTACGTCGTGAAATGGATGAGTTGAACCGTGAAATGCTTGATTTGCTTAGTCGCCGTGGCGCGCTCGCAGTCGAGATCGGGAAAGTGAAACGCCTTCAAGGTGTGGAACGCTACGATCCGGTGCGAGAACGTGAGATGCTAGACTTCATCGCGGCGGAGAACCCAGGGCCTTTTGAGACGCCTCGCCTCCAACATTTGTTTAAAGAGATGTTCAAGGCGTCGGCAGAACTGCAAGGCGAAGACCGTGATAAGACGTTGCTCGTGTCGCGGAAACGTCAGGCGGAAGATACGATCGTCACGCTCGACGATGTCATCGTCGGCAACGGACGTCCCCAATTGATTGCTGGACCGTGTGCCGTCGAATCGTTCGAGCAAGTGAATGCGGTCGCCGAGAAACTGGCTTTGTCTGGCGTTAAAATCATGCGGGGCGGGGCATACAAGCCACGGACGTCACCGTATGACTTCCAAGGTCTCGGGTTCGACGGGTTACAAATGCTCAAACAAGCAGCTGACCGTCATGACTTACGGGTCATCTCTGAGATCATGACCCCGGGTGCGGTCGAATCGGCGCTTCCTTACGTGGATATCATTCAAGTCGGGGCCCGCAATATGCAAAACTTTGACTTGTTGAAAGAAGTCGGGAAAACCGATAAACCGGTCTTGTTGAAACGAGGGTTGTCGGCCACGATTGAAGAGTTCATTTATGCGGCTGAATACATCATGGCCAGCGGAAACAGTCAAATCATTCTCTGTGAGCGCGGGATCCGGACGTATGAACGGGCTACTCGCAACACGCTCGACATCACGGCCGTGCCGATCTTGAAACAAGAGACACACTTACCGGTCATGGTCGATGTCACGCATTCGACAGGTCGGCGCGATTTGTTGCTTCCGGCAGCCAAAGCTGCGCTCGCGGTCGGAGCGGACGGCGTCATGGTCGAAGTTCATCCGAATCCGGCGATCGCACTGTCCGACGCCCAGCAACAACTTGATTTCGATCAATTCGACCACTTCGTGGACGGCCTGACGTCGCAATTCCCTCAACTTGATTTGGTAAAAAAGTAAGCTTTCCAATTGGAAACGTTTTATATCGCATGAAGACAGGGTAAAATGATGACAGATACCTGTCTTCCTTTTTTGACACGTTTTTTGAAAATCGTTTGAAAATCACTGCTTGTAGGAGGAGTTTTAATGAATAGTAATAACGTAACAATTTATGATGTCGCACGTGAAGCCGGGGTGTCGATGGCGACCGTCTCCCGTGTCGTCAACGGGAACCCGAACGTAAAGCCGACGACCCGTAAAAAAGTCCAAGACGCGATTGACCGTCTTGGCTATCGCCCGAACGCCGTGGCACGTGGTCTTGCCAGCAAGAAGACGACGACGGTCGGCGTCATCGTCCCGGATATTTCGAACATCTTTTTTGCGGACCTCGCCCGCGGGATCGAGGACGTGGCGACGATGTACAAGTACAACATCATCCTCGGCAACTCGGACTCGAACCGTGACAAGGAGATTCATCTGTTGAACACGTTGCTCGGTAAGCAAGTGGACGGCATTATCTTTATGGGCGGCCGACTCCATGAAGACCTCGTTGACGAGTTCAAGAAATCACCGGTGCCGATCGTCCTCGCGGCGACGCTCAACCAAGGGTATGACTTACCAGCCGTCAACATCGACTACGAGCAGGCAGCGTACGACGCAACCGAGATGCTCATCGGCCACGGCCACAAGCAAGTCGGATTTATCACAGGCCCACTTGAGCAACAAATCAACGGGGAGAAGAAGTTCGCCGGCTACCGCCGGGCACTCGAAGATGCCGGTCTGCCGTTCCGCGAGAACGATGTCATTCTTGGGAACTATACGTACGCCTCTGGTCTCGAAGCTATGCAGAAGATGCTCGGGCGCGATGACTGTCCGAAAGCGATCTTCGCAGGAACGGATGAGATGGCGCTCGGTGTCATCCATGCGATCCAAGATGCTGGTTTCTCGGTTCCGAACGACTTCGAGGTCGTCGGACACGATAACACGCGTCTCGCCACGATGATTCGTCCGAAGTTGACGACGGTCGTCCAGCCAATGTATGACATCGGTGCCGTCGCGATGCGATTGTTGACGAAAATTTTGAATGCAGAAGAAGTCGAAGAGAAGAACGTCGTGCTCCCGCACCGAATCGAACGTCGTGATTCGTTACGGAACGACTAACTAAAAATGCACTTGAGCCACTCGGCTCAGGTGCATTTTGTTATAAGTATAGTGACTTGCGATCATTGGAGATGAACGGCCAAAACGCCCGTTTTGTCACTTCCCAATTCTTTTCCTCGATCTGTTGGCGACGCGGGATATGGTCGAACGTGTACGCCGTATCGTCCCAACGCGTCGGCAACGCTTGATCGGCCTTCGCCTGCCATTGCTCAATCCATTCGGTCGGAATGTCACCACTATATGGCGCCTCGCGCGTCAAACCCGACCACACTTGGGCCCACGCGCGCGGCACCGTCCGAAACCAGTCGTAACCGCCGCCACCGAGAGCGACGAGACGGCCTCCCGTGTACTCATCGGCCAGACGGGAGGCGATTTGAGGGATCTGTTCGAACGTCCGAATCGTCGAAGCGAGGTGTGTCAATGGGTCGAACGCATGGGCGTCGGCCCCGTTTTGCGTCAAGATGATATCTGGTTTGAACCAAACGCACGCTTCACGCAGAATCGTCTCGTAACAGTGGAGGAAGGAGTCGTCTTGCGTGAACGCATCGACCGGGACGTTCCAACTGTAGCCGTAGCCACTCCCGTTCCCGCGCTCGGTCACGGCGCCAGTCCCGGGGAAGAGATAACGACCGGTCTCATGAATCGAGAGCGTCATGACGTCCGGGTCGTCATAGAATAGCCATTGTACGCCGTCCCCGTGATGGGCGTCAGTATCGACGTATAGCACGCGCATGCCATATTGTTTACGGACATGGGCGATGGCGACGGCGGCATCGTTATAGACGCAAAAGCCTGACGCCTTGCGTTGCATGCCGTGATGGAGACCGCCACCGACGTGGAAGGCGCGCTCGAACTTTCCGCTCGCCACGAGGTCGAGCGCATGTATCGTCCCGCCGACGAGCCGGGCCGCACCGTCATGGATCGTCGGGAAGATTGGTGTGTCTTCTGTCCCGAGCCCAAACTTGTTCGCTTTGAGCCCAGACAACTGTCCGGCCGCCGCCGCTTGCACGGCCTCGATGTAGTCCCGGTCATGGACGAGCGCCAAATCCTCTATCGATGCGAGAGGAGGCGCGATGCATTCGTCGGGAGACAGTTTGCCCGAGGCGACGAGCAGAGACGTCGTCAGCTCCAAGCGGATCGGGTTGAACGGGTGGTCCGCATGGAAGCGGTAGGACGTCTCGTTCTCCCCGAATATGTAGGCCGGTCTCATGGGGACATCTCCGGACCGAGGACGTCAAAGCCTTCACGTTTTAGCCTTTCGATGATGCGAAGCGGGTTCATCGTCTGGACACGGAACGAGATGATCCGTTTGTACGGATCGGCCGTCGGATGCACGAAGACGTTGATGATGTTGATGTTCGTCTTGGCGAGAAGGCGTGTCACTTTCTCGAGCGTGCCGGTCGTGTTCTCGACGAGAATCTCGATTTGCGAGCTCGGTTCGAGGGCACCGGTCAGCTGGACGAAATAACGAAGTAAATCGGTCTCGGTCAGCACCCCGACGAGTTTGCCTTGCTCGATGATCGGCAAGCAAGTGAGACGGTATTCATAAAATAGGGCGGCCGCATCCTCGAAAAAGTCGTAAGGGTGGGCCGTCGTCACGTCTTGGCGCATGATGCTCGAGACGGGGTTCTGAAAGTCGGCGCTCTCGCTTTCCGGATGGAACACGCTCGTCGCACCGCTCATCTCGAACTGTCCGATAATCCCGACGACTTGCCGAGCCGGGTTCGTGACGATAAGATGGCGCACTTTATTGTCGCGCATGAGCTTGGCCGCATGGGCGATCGTATTCGTCGGTTGAATCGTCACGACGTGGCGATTCATCATCTGTTCAATCAGCATCGTACCCCTCCTTAGTCATACATGAACCGGCGACGGAGCCGGAGTGAATCGAAATGGTCAATCGTTTCTTGACGGACGTTTTTGCCGATGCGTGCCATAAGACAGTTGGCCGGATGGGACGCGATTTCAGGGTCGTCCGTCGGGAAGAAGACGAGGCCGCCGTGATTCATCATCTTTTCCATCACTTTACGATAGTCCCAAATCGACAGACCGCTCCCTTTTAAATCCCAATGCCAATAATATTCAGTCGTCAAGATTAAGAAGTCGTCCATGTGCGGGTCCATCATGG
This sequence comes from Exiguobacterium aurantiacum DSM 6208, assembly GCF_000702585.1. GTDB lineage: Bacteria > Bacillota > Bacilli > Exiguobacteriales > Exiguobacteriaceae > Exiguobacterium > Exiguobacterium aurantiacum. The sequence goes on from NZ_JNIQ01000001.1 coordinate 1,484,068, forward strand.
ATACTTCGAGCAGCTGCTTACCGATGCGCTGGCCTCGGAAACGAGGACTCACCTCGATGGCACCGAGTTCAAGGATGTACGGGTCGTTCCCTTCACTCCAACGTTCGTACGGGTCCGGATACAAATATGTGACGTAGCCGATGACGAGTTCGTCGACGCGTGCGACGATGATGCGTCCTTCTTTCAAAGCGGCAATCTCGACGAGTGCCTTCTGTTGATCCTCTGGCTCCCTGAACGCCGTCAACCCCTCGTCCAGACGATACGTCGCGAGCACGTCGCTCTCAATCGGTCCATCGATGATTACGGCTCCGAGTGAGGTTTCCCACACTTTTGAATGATATTGTTTTTCCATGGAGTCACCACCTTTTCCACTTCTTATTATAGCGCTTTCATCCGTCTTGTTTCACGCCGATTTGGAGTTATTGGAAATTCATTGATTTGTCATAATATTAACACTATACTGAAAGTGGTTATACCATTCTTTTCAGGGGAGGCGAATCTTTAACGATGGAGAAATTGAAAGCGTTATCAGGGGAACATCAATTGTCGTCGTATGAAGAAGCTTGTCAGTCGTTCGAGTGGACACAAGCAGAAGCATTATTGTCTTGGAATTTGACCGGAAACGTCAATATGGCGTATGAGGCGATCGATCGTCACGCAGAAGGGGAACTCGCGACGAAGCTGGCCTTGCTCTACTTCGATGGGGATCGGGAAGAGCGCTATACGTATGCAGACATGAAACGAGAAAGTAATCGATCCGGGAACGTTCTGAAATCGGTCGGAGTGGAGAAAGGCGATCGTGTCTTCATCTTCATGCCACGGAGTCCAGAACTTTATTTTATTTTACTCGGTGCGATCAAGCTTGGCGCCATCGTTGGGCCGTTGTTTGAAGCGTTCATGGAACAGGCCGTCCACGACCGTCTGCTCGACTCGGAAGCGAAAGTGATCGTGACGACCGAGGCGCTGTTGCCGCGCATCCCGGTGGAGCAGTTGCCGCACTTGGAGACGATTCTCATCGTCGGCGATGACGTGTCAGAGAGCGGGAAGATCATCGATTACCGCAAGTTGGCACATGACGCCTCGACGGACCTTGACATCACATGGGTCGACTGTGAAGACGGTATGATTCTGCATTATACATCCGGTTCGACCGGCAAACCGAAAGGCGTGCTGCACGTCCATAACGCGATGATTCAGCACTTGATGACGGGAAAATGGGTGCTCGACTTGCAGGCCGACGACGTGTATTGGTGCACGGCCGACCCAGGTTGGGTGACGGGCACGAGTTATGGCATCTTCGCCCCGTTCTTGAACGGGACGACGAACGTCATCGTCGGGGGCCGGTTCAATCCGGAGTTTTGGTACTCGGTCATCGAACGGTTCGGTGTCACGGTCTGGTATAGCGCGCCGACGGCGTTCCGGATGCTCATGGGTGCGGGGGACGAGGCGTTTGAGAAGTACGACTTGTCGTCGCTCCGACACATCTTGTCGGTCGGTGAACCGCTCAACCCGGAAGTCATCCGTTGGGGCAATGAGTCGTTCGGCTTACGTATTCACGATACGTGGTGGATGACGGAGACCGGGGCGATGATGATCTGCAACTATCCGACGATGGACATCAAGCCGGGCTCGATGGGGAAAGCCATCCCGGGATGTGAAGCGGCCATCTTAGATGACCGCGGGCAACCGCTCCCACCGCACCGGATGGGCAACTTGGCCTTGAAGACGCCGTGGCCATCGATGATGCGGAAAATTTGGAAGAACGATGCGAAATATGAAAGTTACTTCTGGGGCGATTGGTACGTCTCGGGAGACTCAGCCTATATGGACGAGGATGGCTATTTCTGGTTCCAGGGTCGTGTCGATGACGTCATCATGACGGCAGGCGAGCGGGTCGGACCGTTCGAAGTCGAGAGCCGTCTCGTCGAACACCCGGCCGTCGCCGAAGCGGGCGTCATCGGAAAACCGGACCCGGTCCGCGGGGAGATCATCAAAGCGTTCATCGCGCTCCGTAAAGGCTATGAACCGTCGGACGAACTGAAGACCGAGATCCAAAAATTCGTCAAAGAAGGGCTCGCAGCCCATGCGGCCCCGCGTGAAATTGAGTTCAAAGACAAGTTACCGAAAACACGCAGCGGGAAGATCATGCGCCGTGTCTTGAAGGCTTGGGAATTGAACATCGAGACAGGTGACTTATCGACAATGGAAGATTGAACAAAAAAGTCGACACCGCGGTGTCGACTTTTTTGTCTTGCTTATTCGTCAGCGTCAGACTCGGCATCAGCTTCTGCTTCTTCTTTAGCTTTCTTTTCAGCCTCAGCTTTCTTCTTCGCTTCTTCTTCTGCCTTTTTCGCGTCTTCTGCTTTCTTCTTCGCTTCCGCTTCGGCTTTTTTCTTCGCCTCGGCATCTTTCTGTTCAGCAGCTTCACGTTTCGCCTCTTCCGCCTCTTGCTTCGCTTCTTCAGCTTCTTGCTTCGCTTCTTCAGCTTTCTTCTTCGCTTCCTCTTCCTTCTTCTTCTCTTCGACTTTCTTCTTCTCAGAGAACGTTCCAGAGTCTTTGAAGTCGTCCGGCTTCACGCTAGACGGTTGAGTGAAGCGCGCGTTCGTAAACGTATCCGGCTTATCCGCATGGACGCGGTTCACGATCTGTGACCAGATCCGTTGCGTCCGCTGGTAGTAAGGGCCGTATGGGTACTTATCGGTCATCCCGAGTTTTTGGTTATCGTAACCAGACCAGACGGCGAGTGTGACGTCTGGCGTCGAGCCGACGAGATACGAATCTCGTTTTAATTGTGTCGTACCGGTTTTGCCCATCCAGTCGCCCGGGGCGTTCAAGAGCGACTTGGCGTACGTCGCCGTACCTGACGTGTAGACGTCACGCAACATGTCGACGACGAGGTAGGCCGTGCGATCGGAGTAAATCCGTTTCTTCTCAGGCTGGGCCTCAAAGATGATCTCGCCTTGGAACTCGACTTTATCGACGAAGTACGGGCTTACGTGTTCGCCGTAGTTGGCGAGCATCGCATACGTCGACGCGAGGTTGACCGGGCTGACTTCACCGACACCGAGTGCCATCGATGAGGCTTTTCGGTTCGTATCCGATACACCGATGCCCATATCGATTAATTTTTGCGTGTCAGCTTCCATCTCGTTCCGCTCTTCATAAATTTTGACGGCAGGAACGTTCAACGATAGTTTGAGCGCGTCGCGGACAGTGACTGGGCCGCGGTACGTTTTCCCTTCGTTGTTGACCGGGTCTTTCCGTTCGCTGTAATCATATTGATAGAAGTATTCTTCATCGATAATCGTCGTCGCAGGTGTGATCATGCCTGACTCGATCGCATTCGCGTAGACGAGAATCGGTTTTGCGGTCGATCCGATTTGACGAGTCATCTGCGTGGCGTGGTTATATTCTTCAGTCTTTCCGTTAATATAGCGTCCACCGACGAAGCCGAGCACGCGGCCCGTCTTGTTCTCGAGCATGACCGCGGCGGTCTGTTCCGGATAGCTCGTCCCGTCCGCATTTTGGTTCGGTCCGAAGTTGTCCGCGTTTTTAGCCGGCTGTTGCATCGATTCGTGGATTTGCTTATCGAGCGTTAAGTGGATCTTATAACCGCCTTGACGGAGCGCGTTGTGTGCCCGTTTCCCGTAAGTCGAACGGACTTCGTTCCGTTCGTTTGGCCCGAGGTCGTTGAGGTTGATCCCGTCTTCTTGTAAGAAGTGGTTCGTCACGATGGCGAGCGCCTCGCGTTCAGCTACGTCAACGAGATATGGATAGCGGTCACGCGGCTTCGACTGCGTCTTCATGAAGTCTTGCGTGATGTCGTAGTTATACGCCGCATCATATTCTTCTTGTGTGATCTTACCGGCGACGTACATCCGGTTCAGTACCGTCTTCATCCGGTTGATGCCGGCTGTGACGTCTTCTTTAATGACTCCGCCTTGATAATATGGCGTGTAAAGGAACGGGTTTTTCGGGATCCCGGCGAGGAATGCCGCTTGTGGCAACGTGAGGTTCTCCGCCGACGTGTTGAACACGCCGCGAGACGCTGCTTCAATCCCGGAGATGTTGCGTCCCATCGAGTTGCGTCCGAATGAGACGACGTTCAAGTAGGCGTTCAAAATCTCATCTTTATCCATTGCTTTTTCGAGACGGAGCGCGAGCAAAATCTCTTTCGCTTTTCGTTCGAACGACACTTCGTTCGTCAGCATCTGGTTCTTGATGAGCTGTTGCGTGAGCGTCGAGCCACCGGTCCGCTCTTCTGAACCGGTCGCTTCTTGCAAGATGGCACGGAGCGTCGCTTTCGGCACGACGCCGTCATGCTCGTAAAACTCGACGTCTTCGGTCGCTAACAACGCGTCGATGACGAAAGGTGACACTTTATCGACTGGAATCGGCGTACGCACTTCATCGGTCGTGTAGTTCCCGATCCGTTCACCGCTTCCGAAGTAAATATCAGAGGTCGACGAGTACGTGTTGATTTGGGACGTCATCGTCTTATAGGCAGGGGTTGGCATGTCCTTGACGAGCGATGCGAAATACCCGGCACCGATCCCGGCACCTAAAAAACCGATGAGGACGACGGAGATGATCGTGAGCAGGAGTACGTTCCACGACACATCGTAAAATACATTGGCGTAACGGCGGGCTTTCAAGGACGTTGGATTGTTCCATAAGTCTCGAATCTTTTGCAGCATGACAGCCTCCTTCATATGGTGTAAAACGATTGCAGACAGTAATATATTCGATTATAGCACAAGTCTTTCACCACCTTATCGTGAATCCACCTTTCGATGCAAGTTTCAATCTTCTAGTTGACAATGGAGAAATTAAACTTATAAAATGAATGACATAGTCCATATAACGATGCGATGAAAAAAGCGAAGTAGTCGGTTGACCGCTTGTCCAGAAAGCTAGTGGGTGCTGTGAACTAGCCAACGTCAACAGATGAATTACACTTTTGGAGCATGCCGTCAGGCCGGGTCGAGACCGTTATCTCTCATGTAAAGTGGCCACAGCTGTGGCAATTAGGGTGGTACCGCGGAATCTCCGTCCCTTCTCAATATGAGAAGGGACGTTTTTTTATGTCAATCGAAGGAGTGGGACAGATGGAATTATTGAATGATTTAGCATTTCGAGGACTCGTCAACCAAATGACGGATGAAGAAGGATTGAAGGAACAACTGAAAAAACCGACGACGCTTTACACGGGGTTTGACCCGACGGCCGACTCGCTCCATATCGGACACTTGTTGCCGATTTTGACGCTTCGTCGCTTCCAAGAGGCAGGGCACCAAGTCATCGCGCTAGTCGGTGGTGCGACCGGGATGATCGGAGACCCGTCAGGCCGTTCCGACGAACGTTCACTGAACACGCTTGATACGGTGAAAGAGTTCTCTGACCGCATCAAAGATCAGTTGAGCCGCTTCCTTCCATTAGAAGGAGAGAACCCGATCACGATTCGCAACAACTACGAATGGACGGCCGAGCTGTCCATCATCGACTTCCTGCGCGATATCGGAAAACATTTCCCGATCAGCTACATGCTCGCGAAAGACTCGGTCGACTCGCGTTTAGAGAATGGGATCTCGTACACGGAATTCTCGTACATGTTGTTGCAATCGTTCGACTTCTTGAAGTTGTACGAAAATGAGAACTGCCGCCTTCAAGTCGGTGGGAGCGATCAGTGGGGGAACATCACGGCCGGGCTCGAACTCATCCGCCGTTTCGGTCATCAAGAGAAGGCGTTCGGTCTCACCGTGCCGCTCGTCACGAAGTCGGACGGGCAGAAGTTCGGGAAGACGGCCGGTGGCGCGGTCTGGCTTGACGCTGACAAGACGACGCCGTACGAGTTCTACCAGTTTTGGATCAACGTCGATGATGCCGACGTCATCAAGTTCATCAAGTACTTCACGTTCTTGACGCATGAAAACATCGAAGCACTCGCGGCCGAAGTGGCATCAGCTCCTGAGAAACGTGTCGCCCAGCGCCGTCTCGCCGAAGAGATGACGAAGCTCGTCCACGGTGAAGCCGGGCTTGAACAGGCTGAACGGATCACGACAGCGTTCTTCAGCGGTGACCTCACGTCGCTCAAACCAGAAGACATGGACGCAGCGTTCAAAGGGATGCCGCAGTTCGAACTTGACGGTGAGCGCAATCTCGTCGAGTTGCTCGTCGAGGCGAAGATCGTTCAATCGAAACGCCAAGCGCGTGAAGACGTGCAAAACGGTGCCATCTACTTGAACGGGGAGCGGGAACAGGCGCTCGATAAAGTCATCACACGAGAAGATACGCTCGGCGAGTTTACAATCATTCGTCGCGGGAAAAAGAAATACTTCGTCATTCGTCACGTCTGATGCGTTCGTCCATTTCCGTCATTTACGGGAATGGACGTTTTTTTCGTACATCAACGCTCAGCGAGTCTGGTACGATTGAAGTAGGAAGTGAGGAGGATGGGTAATGGAAATCGAAGAATTTTTCGGTGAACAGTTTCACCATTGGCGAGAACGGTTCCGCTACTATGAGATGGCGATCACCGAACTCGAGAGCGACCTTGGGATCATCGATCTCGACTGGCAGACGAGGCTCGGCTACTCGCCAATCGAACATGTGAAAACACGGATGAAGACGCTTCCGTCCATCATTCGGAAGATGAAACAAAAACAGCTCCCACTCGAAGTGGAAGCGTTATGGGACAACGTGCACGATGTCGCCGGTGTCCGGATTGTCACGAGTTTCCGTGACGACATCTATGCGATTTTGGAGCATCTACAGACGCGCGACGACTTGAAGATCGACGTCATAAAAGACTACATCGAACATCCGAAACCGAGCGGATACCGCAGTCTCCATTTGATCGTGCGGACGAAAGTGTACTTGGCGGAACGGGTCATCTGGGTGCCGGCCGAGATTCAAATCCGGACGCTCGCGATGGACTTCTGGGCGGCGACGGAACATAAACTCCAATACAAGTATCAGCAGCAAATCCCTGAGGCGTCCCGGCATGAGCTGACCGAGGCGGCGAACATGGCCGACGCGCTCGATACGCAGATGGGCCGGATTCGGAAAGAAATTTTAAAATAAAAATACTTGGGAAATGAGGGCTTTAAAATGAGTGTAGAAACAGAAGAGACTAGAAGCGAATCAGTAAATAATATGAATGTATATTATGAATTAGTAAGAAGAGTCGATTTGACTAGACGGGCCAGAATTAAAGCTTCTGATAGACTTAGGAATAAGCATGATTTTTTTGAAAAAACCTCTTATTTTTACTCGTTAATAGTATTGATTTTATCAATATGGTTTATTGATGGTGAGGGAGAAATCACAAAAGTGTTATTAATCTCTTCTTTATCATTAACCTTTTTAACAATGTTTTTGGGTATAAAAAGTTATAAAGAGCGGGCTGGTAATTTTGAAAATAATTATCAACAATTAAATGTACTCTTAAATAAATTGCAAAGATTAGAAGCGTGTCCAGAAGAAATTACTCAATTAAAATTGAAAGAATTGCATCGAGATTTTGAGAAACTAATTATTGAAAAAGAAAACCACATTTCAATTGATTATAAGCGATGTAAACCTGAATTTGAAAAAAAGTATATGTGGGATATATCATTCTATTTATTTAAAGAAATTTTTATGAGAATTGTAATAACGGTCGCTCCTTTTTTAATTCTAGTTTATTTTATTATGAACTCCATTACATAATAAATGTAAAAAATCCCCTTTCCTGCCGAAGCAGGGAAGGGGATAAAAGCATTAACGTGAGTAGTACTCGACGATGAGTTGCTCTTTGATTTGGTCGTTCAATTCAGTACGCTCAGGAAGACGTACGAATGTACCTTCGAGCTTTTCAGCGTCGAATGTGACGAAGTCTTTTGTAGCTGGTGCTACTTCGAGAGCTTCAGCGATCGCTTTGAAGTTTTTAGACTTCTCGCGAACTGAAATGACTTGACCTGGTTTTACACGGTAAGACGCGATGTCTACACGTGAACCGTCAACTTGGATGTGACCGTGGTTGACGAGTTGGCGCGCTCCACGACGTGTGCGAGCGAGACCCATACGGTAAACGAGGTTGTCAAGGCGTGACTCGAGCAAGAACATGAAGTTCTCACCGTGGATACCTTGCATTTTCCCTGCATCGTTGAAGATGCGACGGAATTGCTTCTCGTTGATTCCGTACATGTGACGGAGTGCTTGCTTCGCTTGAAGCTGAAGACCGTATTCAGAGATTTTACGACGACCATTGCCGTGTTGGCCTGGTGCGTAAGGACGTTTTGCTAATTCTTTACCCGTTTCGCTAAGCGAGATGCCTAAGCGACGCGAGAGTTTCCAAGCTGGACCTGTGTAACGAGCCATGTTTGGACTCCTCCTTGTTGTTCATGTATTTTGCACAAAAGAACAACGGTGTCAAAGACGGGTGACGCCCCTTTCAAGGTTCAAGCACCTTCACTTGATAGCGAAGCTACAAGATGCTCCTCCGACTATGTCGAGGCCCGAAAGGTGGATACGTCTGTCGATGACTGCTATCGTCATTTCATGCACAAAAATCAGTATACGATGGATTCGGTTGCTTGTCAATCAGATGAAGCGAAGTAATGTTTGGCAAAATTGTTCTAAGCCTTGGCGATCGATTTCCGAGAAACGATCGAACTCTGGGCTGTCAATGTCAAGGACAGCGATCGTCTCGCCGTCACGGACGAGCGGGACGACGATTTCAGAGTTCGAGGCGGCGTCACAGGCGATATGGCCTGGGAATTGGTGGACGTCAGCGACGAGCTGGGTCTCTTGTGTCGAGGCGGCAGTACCGCACACGCCTTTTCCGAATGCGATGTGGACACAGGCCGGCAGTCCTTGGAACGGTCCAAGGATGAGCGCGTCATCACCGTTCTTCATATAAAAGCCGACCCAGTTGATGCGGTCGAGGAATTGATTGAGCAGCGCGCTCGCGTTCGCGAGATTCGCGACCTCGTTCGTCTCGCCTTCTAAGAGCGCGGCGAGTTGTTTGTTCAGCAGGTCATAGCCGGCGGCCAAGTCGCCAGAGTAAGTTGTCGTTTGAAACATATGATGTCCCTCCTATATGAATGCATGCTAGATAAGCATCATCGTACACGCAATTTTCTGATTTGTCTTCCGAAATGTTTTACCCGCCAATGAACATTCTCTACCCAAACCGTTGGAAAACCTATGCAAATCCACAGTTGTATAATATGATTAAGTATATCTATACTTGTAAAATACATCATTTTCTTCTTTAAGATACATAAGTCCATGAAAGCGGCTTGGAGGTTGTGACAAAGATGGATTACGGACTATACGGGATTTTAATTGGAATCATCGTCATCGCGCTAGGGGCCATGCTCGCTAGTATGCTCATTCGAAGAAGTTATTACCAAAAAATTGATGATTTGGATATAAGAAAGCAAAGCATTCTCAGTGCGAGTGTGCCAGCTGAACTCCAAAAATTCAAACAATGGCCGATGGAAGGAGAGACGAAAGAAAAGTTCGAACGCTGGCATCAGTCGTGGGACGAACTCGTCAGTGTCCATACCGGCCAAATCGATGAATCGCTCTACCGTTCGGAAGAAGATCTCGATAAGTACCGCTTCCTCAAGGTGAAGTCTGATTTAGGTGCGACCGAGCAACTGATTGAGGAGTTAGAGTCCATGGTTCACGGCATGCTCGATGAGATGGCGGAGTTCAACGACTACCACGCCTCACTCCTCGACATCGTCAAGAAAGACGAGAAAGAGTTGTATCAGTTCCGCAAGACGCTCGTCTCCCAAAACAACGCGTTCGGTCCGACGTACGATCTCGTCGAGGCTGAAATCGCGGCCGCTGAGGCGAAACGGACGGAAATGATGACGCTGAAGCAAGAAGGGCAAGTGTCAGAGGCGTTCGTGGCCGGGCAAGACTTGTCGGCGAAAGTGATGCACATCCGTGAACTCATCGGCATCATCCCGCAGTTCGTCCGGACGGTGCAAGTCGAGTTGAGACAACAGCTCAATCAACTCCGTGCCGGCCATAAAGAAATGCAGATGGACGGCTATGCGCTCGAACCGCTCGGGTTGATGGAAGAGATCGAACAAGCGGAAGATCGACGCCTTGCGCTGATGGAACGGATTGAAAAACTCGATTTCGAACATTTCGAGACGGATATGCAACAGCTCAGTTCGGACATCGATCAATTGTTCGAAGCGTTCCGCACCGAAGTCGACGCGAGACAGTATGTGAAGAGCGAGTTTGCGACCGTGCGGGAACGTGACATGAAGACGACGGAACTCATGACACGTCTCAATGAGGAAATGTCACGCCTCGTCAGCAATTACGAAATCAATGCGCGTGTCGGAGAAGAGTTCGAACAGCTCGAGCGCGAACGGACGACGCTGTCTGCGAACGTGCACGACATCGAACAAGCCCTCGGCGCTCAAATGCTTCCGTTCAGCTTAGTCAAATCGAAAGTGCAAGACGCGAAACGTTCGCTCGACCAATTCGCCGCCATGCACGAACGGTTCATCGAGAACACGAATTCACTTCGGAAAGAAGAACTCGAAGTGCGCAACAAGCTCGAGAATTGGAAGAAAGAACTGTCGGCCCATCGCCGTCTGCTCGCGAAGAGCGCGATGCCGGTCGTGCCGAATGATTTGATGAACGAGATGCGTCAACTTCAAAAGAGCGTCCAGTCGCTCGATGAACAGTTCGAGAAAGCACCATTCAACATGACGTATATCGTCGGTTTGAGCCACGACATCGAAGAGACGATGGACAACTTCCGTGATCGGGTGAAAGCGCTCCTCCGACAAGTGACGTATGCCGAACAGCTGCTTCAATACGCGAACCGCTACCGCCGCCGCGACAACGAGGTGCACATCGCCTTGACACTTGCGGAAAATAAGTTCTTGCACGGTGAATATGGCACAGCCGTCGAAATCGGCGAGCGTGTGCTCGGTCGTTTCGATGAAGGGGCCGCACGTGAGATTCGTCAACGTGTGGAAAAAGGTCTCGAACATCAAGAATTACTTCGTAAATAATCTATGCATGAAGATTGACGTAAACGGGAATTAACGTAGACGTCAATCTTTTTTGAATCGAGGAGGAGTTATGTGATGGGAACGCTTTGGGTGAACGGAAAGATTTATACGTTGAATAAAGAAGGCGAGATGAGTCGGGCGATGTACGTCGAGCACGGCCGGGTGTTGAAGATGGGAGAGGAAGGTCACCTTCGCCGTACATATGCGGGGCGGATCAAGGACATCGTCAACCTTGAAGGGAAGAGCGTCTATCCGGCGTTCACGGACTCTCACATCCATTTGATCGGCTACGGTGAAGCGCTCGACCGAATCGATGCGACCGAGACGACCGATTTGAACACGTTGCTCGAGACGATGAAACAGAAGGCGAGCGGGGACGACTGGATCGTCGCGGAAGGGTTCAACGACCGCCTGCTCGGTGAGATGCCGACGCGGGAGATGATCGATGCCGTCATCCCGGATCGGCCCGTCGTTTTGAAACGGGTATGCCGCCACGTCGCCGTCGTCAACTCGAAAGGACTCGAACGTCTAGGCTTGATCCATCATACGGTCATCGAAGGCGGCAAGCTCGGCCGGGACGACGAAGGCAAGCTGAACGGCGTCTTATATGATGCGGCACTCGATTTGTTGCACCGTGAGCTTGGAGGCAACCGGGAAAAAAATGTCGCCTCGATACGACGGGCCGTCGACTCGTTGTTTGCTCACGGCATCGTCGGAGCTCATACCGAAGATTTATTCTATCACGGTGACCCGCTTGAGACGATTCAAGCGTATGAAGAGGTGCTCGGGGACGTTCCGTTCCATGCCCATCTGCTCGTGCACGAACAAGTCGTCGATCAATTGCTGCAGCATGACGCGCTCGCGAAGCGACCACGCTTCGATTTCGGAGCGATGAAAATTTTCGTCGACGGGTCGTTCGGCGGGCGGACCGCCCTCCTTACTCAGCCATACACGGATGACCCAGGCCAGCGTGGCATCGAAGTGCATCGCCCGGAACATCTCGAGGCGCTCGTGAAAAAAGCGCGGTCTTACGGGATGAACGTGGCGGCGCACGTGATCGGTGATGCGGCGGCCGAACAGTTCATCGGATTACTCGAGAAATATCCGGCCAAACGGGGCACACGCGACCGGATCATTCACGCCTCGTTGTTAGATGACAACTTGCTGAAACGAATCAGTGCCTTGCCGGTGCTGATCGATGCCCAGCCGATCTTCTTGTCAGACGATATGGATTTGTTGTTCGATCGTCTCGGCAACGACCGGGTCGACAACGCACATCGTTTCAAGTCGATGATCGACACCGGGGCGCTCGTCCTAGGCGGGAGCGACGCGCCGATCTCAACGGTGGACGTACGAAAAGGCCTTTACGCCGCCGTCACACGGCAGTCGTTCGCCGGGTCCGGGACGATCAGCCCGAATGAGCGGCTCTCGATGTACGAGGCGCTCCGGAGCTTCACGTATTCGCCGCGGGTCGCGACACGTTCGCACGGCCGCGACGGGTTGCTCATTCAAAGCTACAATGCGACGTTCACGGTGTGGGAAAACGATTTCTTTGACCTTCAGGGGCAAGATATTTTGAACAACCGGCTCGTCATGACCGTCGTCGAAGGGGCGCCGGTATACGAAGCTGACGTCATCACGACATAACGAAAAGCGAGCCTTCCCGATTCGGGAAGGCTCGCTTTGTCAGTTAGAAGAAAGAACGTTGAACTTTATGCCAGAACGAGTTGTTGCGTAGTTTGACCGTCTTGATAACTTGGTCAGACAGTTCGATATCGATTCGGTCCGTATATTTCAAGCTGAGCGCTTCGTTGTCCATCCCGATGATCGGATAATCGTTGCCGTCCTCGACGATGCGGAGCGACAGTTTGCGTGATTCATGGACGATGAACGACGAGCCGAGCGTTCGGTAACGGTTGTTGTTCACTGAAGCGATTTCGCTCACTTGCATGCAACGGATGAGCGGGTCGACGACTGAACCGTTCAGCGATTTATTGTAGGCGGTCGAACCGGTCGGTGTCGAGACGACCATCCCGTCTCCGCGGAACGTCTCGAAATGGAGGTCATCGATGTACACTTCGATCGCGAGCGATTTGATGATGCTCGATTTGATCGACGCCTCGTTCAAGCAGAGAAGCGGTGTCGATTCATTGATCGATGCGGACAAGAGCGGGTATTTCCGCACTTCGAGCCCAGCTTCGATGCGAGCCGTGTTATCCGAGAACAAGCGGTCGACTTCGTCGAGCTTATGTATGTCGAAGTCGCAATAAAACTCGTTCAAGCCACGTCCGAATCCGACGTAAATCGCGTCTTGGCGAAAGCCGGTGTAACGGACCGCCTGTAAAAATGCGCCGTCTCCCCCGATGGCGACGATGATGTTGGCGTCTTCAGGTCGAGTGACGATGTTGAAGCCGTGTTTTTCCCCGATTTCATGTAACTTCTTTACTTCTTTAGTGAAATCGTTGACGTTGCGGTGATACAAATAAACGTTGTTTCTCATCCGAGTCATCCCCTTTGTCGTTTATGTCTTCTCCATTATAACGTGTTTTGGCTACCGGATATAGGGAAAAACAGAATCAGGCCGTCTGAGGCAGGATGCTTGTCATCGAGACGGCGCCATCGATATGATGGAGACGTATAATTCAATTAAAGGGGATGAAAGAATGCCGACATTTAAAGGGAATACCGTGACATTGCAAGGGAATCCAGTGAAAACAGGCGACAAGGCGCCGGACTTCACCGCGCTCACGACGAGCCTAGAAGAAGTATCGCTCGCTTCTTATCCAGGAAAGAAATTGATCAGCGTTGTCCCATCGATCGACACGGGACTATGTGATACTCAAACTCGGGCGTTCAATGAGAATGCGGCGTCACTCGGTGGGACGGTATTGACTGTCTCGAACGACTTGCCGTTCGCCCAACGCCGTTGGTGCGCGGCTTCCGGCCTAGAGAACGTCATCATGTTATCGGACCACCGCGACCAATCGTTCGCCAAATCATACGGCGTGCTCATGGAAGAACTCCGCTTATTGGCGCGTTCGGTCTTCGTCATCGATTCGGAAGGCACGGTTCAATACGTGCAGTACATGGACGAGATGACGGACGAGGTCGATTTCGACGCTGCGCTCGAGGCGTTTGACGCAGCGAACTGATTCGCTTGGCGAAACGTGACGAATAGCTTACACTAACGTATAGAAGTGAAACGGCCGGCTCTCATTCAGAGGGCCGGTTTTGTATGGAGAGGATGAACGAAGATGGAACGATTCGAACAACTGTACCGGGACTGGAAGAAAGACGTGAAGAAAGTGGTGGCCGACCTTGATCTGCTCCCGCTTGAAGCGTTGATTGAAGTGTTGGAGCGCGTCGACGTGGAGGCGGAGAAAATGGACGATGTGCGAAAAGCCGTCAGCCTGCTCGTCCTTGAAGAGACGACATCACTCCCGCCGAACCATCAGCCGACACCTGACGCGGTTAGCCTGTTCATCGGTTATTTGGCGACGAAACTCGTCAAGGATGGGGCTACGGTGCTAGAACTTGGGAGCGGGACGGGCACGCTCGTCCATGCTGTGCTATCACAATTGAAAGATGCGACGGCACAAGCGGTCGAAGTGGACGAGTTGATGCTCCGTCTCTCGTATGCGATCAGCAACCTGCTCGAGAAGCCGGTATCTTATTTCCATCAAGATGCCCTGGAGCCAATCGTCGTCGAACCGAGCGAGTTGACACTCGTCGATTTGCCGATCGGTTATTATCCGAACGACGAGGTCGCCAAGACGTATGACCTGCGCCGTGAGGAAGGTCATTCATACGCGCATTTCTTGATGATGGAGCAGGCGATGCGGCACACGTTGCCGGGCGGGCACGGTGTTTTCGTCATCCCGAACAATTTGTTTGAACAAGATGACGAAGGGAAATTAAAACAATGGATGGACCGTGAAGCAGTCGTCAAAGGCGTGTTGCAGTTGCCGACGACGATGTTCAAGGACGAGCGTTATGCGAAAAGTATATTGCTGCTTCAAAAGCTTGGGGAGGGCGTCAAGCGTCCGAAACAGGCGCTTCTTGTCGAACTGCCGTCATTCACGGATGTCCGCGCTGTTGCCAATATCGTGAAACAGATTGACGATTGGTTTAAAACAACATAATTTTATTAGGCAAAAGACTTGAAAAACACATGGCATATCAAGTATCTTCATTATGATACAGTTATTGTTTTTTAAGAAAACAGATAAAGATACCCGTTTAAATCGAAAGGTAAGAGGTGTATGACATGACAAAAATTATGGCAGTCAACGCAGGGAGCTCATCGCTCAAGTTCCAACTTCTCGAAATGCCGTCTGAAGACATGCTCGCAGTCGGATTAGTCGAACGCGTCGGGAAAGACGATGCGATTTTTACAATCAAGTACGGTGAAGGACAAAAGTTCAACGTCGTCACACCGCTTCACACGCACAAAGAAGCGGTCGAGCTCGCGCTCGAAAAATTGATTGATCTCGGAATCATCGCGTCGTTCGATGAAATCACGGGCGTCGGTCACCGTGTGCTGCACGGGAAAGAGTTGTACGCTGACTCGGTCGTTATCGATGACGAAGTCATGGCGAATATCGAATCGTTCGTCGAACTCGGACCACTCCACATCCCACCGAACTTGACAGGGATTCGTGCGTTCCAAACGATTTTACCGAATGTGCCGCAAGTCGCGGTGTTCGACACGGCGTTCCACCAGTCGATGCCGGAAGAGAACTTCTTGTACAGCCTTCCTTACGAGTATTACACGGAGCATGGCGTGCGTAAGTATGGTTTCCACGGGACGAGCCACAAGTACGTGACGCAACGTGCCGCCGAACTACTTGGCCGTCCGCTCGAAGACTTGCGTTTGATCTCGTGTCACCTCGGAAGCGGTGCCTCGATCGCAGCTGTGGCCGGTGGTCGTTCAATCGATACGACGATGGGCTTCACTCCGCTCGAAGGAATCACGATGGGGACACGCTCGGGATCGCTTGACCCGGCCCTCATCCCGTTCCTTATGCAAAAGACGGGCAAGTCAGCGGAAGACGTCTTGAACGTCATGAACAAAGAGTCAGGCGTATATGGCCTCTCAGGCATCTCGAGTGATTTGCGTGACATCGAACAGGCTGCTGCAGAAGGCAACCATCGCGCCGAAGTCTCGCTCAAAATCTTCTCGAACCGAATCCACGGGTATATCGGCCAATATGCGGCTGAGATGAACGGCGTCGACGCCATCATTTTCACTGCAGGTGTCGGAGAGAACTCGGACGTCATTCGGGAACGGATCCTCCGTGGCCTCGAGTTCATGGGGGTCTATTGGGACCCATCACTTAACAACGGAGCGCGCGGCAAAGAGTTGTTCATCAACTATCCGCACTCTCCAGTCAAAGTCATCATCATCCCGACTAACGAAGAATTGGTCATCGCTCGGGATACGGTGCGCATCGCGAACCTCGTCGAAGAGCACGCATAATTTTGACACTCCCACGATTGAAACCTTGGGATTCTGAAGTGCTTGTGCGAGCGCAGTCCATTTCTGTTTTGCTCAAGCCTTCAGATGAGGGTGTGCCATCACCCCTCCTGAGACAGACCATATAGGTTCTCAGGCTGATGGACTGTTACCATCCACCACAGGTCGTTGCAGGTGTGTCCACCTGATGTTTTAGCGTCTTTTACGTGACGACAGGCATCGTTTTACCGGTCACATGTTTTCGTGACCGAACCGGATACGATTCTCAAGGTGCGATGGACACGGGCGTTTTAGAGACTTGTACTTGTCTATGGAATATATATACCCGAATGTCGGATGTTCTTCACATCCGAACTCACTTTCATCCCATGCCTAAAGGCGGCTATGCCCGGTATCGGCTTTCCCGTTCGTAAAATCTGTAATCAGATGTTTGTAACCCCTTTGTTCTTCGGAACAAAGGGGCTTTTTTTTGTGACTTTCATCCTATTCGTTGGTCTGGTGTGACGGGACTCTCGGGCAAAGGCGGCGACATGTTTGTAACAATCGGCATGAAAAACCAAAACTTTGTAACGTTCAAGTCATATAACAACCATAATATGGATTTTAATATTACGAAAATAGACGGGAGTATGTAAAATCGTCATCTGTCTTTAAAAAAGAGGCTTTTTGTAACATTGCCGTAACTTTCATGTCATTCAAATGAATTTTAGTTGTAACGGCACTCGGTAGTGATTCGTCATATAGTTATCTGGACGAAACATACTCGTCTTGACTCATCGGGTTATAAGTTGAACGTACTGGACATCAAAGAAATCGACAACATGAAACACGACAAACCAAACCGACTAGGAAAGGACGAACCACATGCTAAAAAAAATTGGAACGGTCTTACTACTGACGGTCATGACATTTGCTATGCTATTACCGCAACAACAAGTTGAGGCATCTTCAAAAGTACTCGTACAAAGCCAAGTGAACGGCTTGAACGTCCGGGCAGCGGCGCACGTCAGCGGCAAAGTGCTCGGCAAGATCGACAAAGGACAGCAACTAGAACGCACAGGCTCAAAAGGAGCATGGATTCGCGTCAACTATAAAGGGAAAGTCGGCTGGGTCGCGACAAAATACTTACGCACCGTCAAACCGGTCGCAAAAGCTAACGTGAAATCGTACACGATGAACGCGTCGGCTTACACGCCATATTGCAAAGGCTGCTCTGGAAAGACGGCGCTCGGATGGAACGTACGCACACAAAAACATAACGTCGTCGCGGTCGACCCGCGCGTCATCCCACTCGGTTCAAAAGTACAAGTGTACGTCGGTGGGAAGTTGATGGGGACTTACACGGCGGCAGACACGGGCGGCGCTATTAAAGGCAACAAGATCGACATTTTAATGTATTCACAAAGTGCGGCTTTGAAATTTGGCCGGAAGACGGTCACCGTCAAAGTCTTATAATGAATGAACAAGGGCCATCGCTTCGCGATGGCCCTTGTTTTGCATAGTATTATTGACGGACGATGAGCACGTCGCACTTGGCGTACCGGACGATGCTCTCCGAGACGCTACCGATGAAGAAACGTTCGACCGCGTTCAAGCCGGTCGCTCCACAAATAATAAGGTCGATTTCATGGTTCGGTGCAATCTTTTTCGCAATCGTCACTTTAGGGGAACCGTACTCGATGACGGTCTCGACTTCTTTGACACCCCGTTCACGCGCGCGGTTCACATAATCTTCGAGCAATTCTTTCGCATACGTTTCGGCACGCTCGGTGATTGTCCGATCGTACGCTTCGACTGTGGCAAACGTGCGTGTATCAATCACGTGACCGATATACAGTTTCCCATCGTTACGGAGCGCGACGTCGATTGCTGTTTCAAATGCGCGTTCCGCCTCTTTCGAGCCGTCGACGGCAGAGAGGATATGTTTGTAGACAATTGCCATGTAAATCCCAACCTTTCGCTTGAAATGTACGTGCGGCTTACATGTATAGTATACCACTTCTATCGAAATTCACGCCCGCTTCTTCCGAGAATGTGTGAAATTTTCACAACTTTCTCTCCCGACAGGTTGAAGTTTGGAAATGGGCAACAGGAACGGGTAAGATGATACAGAGGAGGGATGACGATGAAACACGTAGTCATCACGGCCGGGGCCAAAGGCATCGGCCGCGTCGTGACGGAACGGCTGTTAGAAGAAGGGTGGCACGTCAGTGTGCTCCAACGAAACCCGATCGAATGGGAGCATGAACGGCTACATATGGTTGAAGCGCCGCTCACGGACCGTGAGGCGGTGCTCGCTGGGTACGGTCAGGCGGTCGCTAAGTTCGGTGAACCGGACGCGCTCATCTTGAATGCGGGACCGTATATATTTGACCGTAAATGTCTCGTTGACTTGTCAGACGAGGAATGGGACGAAGTGATCACCGGGAACTTATCCGCATCGTTCTGGCTGATGCGCCGCGCCATCCCGAGCATGCGAGAAAATCAGTTCGGCCGCATCATCACGTACGGTTTCCCGGAAAGCGCGACGGCGCCCGGATGGTTGCACCGCTCCGCTTTTGCCGCCGCGAAGACGGGGCTCGTCAGTTTGACGAAAACGGTGGCGCTCGAAGAAGCGCGTTACGGCATCACGGCCAATATGATCAACCCAGGCAATATCGTCGGCTCCCAAAAAGAGATGCGCATCGATGAGGCGGAGGCCGACGGGCAGACGCCGGTCGGGCGCCACGGGACCGGCGAGGACATTGCGCGGATGATTTTGTTCTTGCTCGCCGCCGAATCGGACATGATCACCGGAGCAGTGATTGACGTGACCGGCGGCGTCAACGTCGTCCATCAATATCGGAAATGAGGGGTGCGGCATGAGATTGGCCATACTGACAGACATCCATGGAAATGTGCAGGCGTTAGATGCCGTCTTGGAACAATTGGACGAGCAAGGCGTCACGGACATTTGGAGCCTCGGCGACATGATCGCGATGGGCCCGGACTCGAATGAAGTGATGGCCCGGTTGCTCGACCGTGGGGTCCGGATGATCACCGGCAACCACGACGAGGCGGTGTTGTCGCTCCTTGAAGGGCGGGGGCACCCTGCGAGTTATGCGCATACGCGTCCGCATCATGAATGGGTAGCGCGGACGTTGCGTCCTGACTACGCCGATGCGTTATTTCAGTTACCGCGAACGATTGAGGAACAAGTCGGGACGGAGCGAGTCTATGGGATTCACTATCATATCCCGATCGAGAAACGACAAGCGACGATTCTCGAAGAACCGTTCCATGAGATCCTCGAGGCGACGCTGCCGAACATGCAACGACTCTATGGGGAATATGACGCGGATATCGTCTGCTTCGGCCACCACCACCCGGTGCATGTGTTCGAGGACGCGGCGAAGCGGTACGTCAACCCCGGGGCGCTCGGTGTCGCAAGAGACGACTTGGCCCGATACGGGTTGCTCTCGTACGACGAGAACGGCTTCGCGATCGACTTGAGGGCTGTCCCATACGACAAGCAAGCGTTCATGGAACGGATGGAACGGCTCGACGTACCGCAACGGGAAGTCATGTTCCGTTTATTCTATTGAAAAGCCAGCCGCTGAGCAGCGGCTGGCTTTTTTCAGGTCAATTGACTTCTTGGAGCGCTTTCGGGTAGCTTGTCAACAGGATTGGACCGCTTTCCGTCATGACGATGTCATCCTCGATACGGACACCACCGACGCCAGGGAGATAAATCCCCGGCTCGACCGTGAACGTCATCCCGACTTGGGCCGTCATGTCGTTATTCGCCGCCATCGACGGGAACTCATGAACTTCGATGCCGATGCCGTGCCCGACACGGTGAGTGAAGTATTCTCCGTAACCGGCCGTCGTGATGACTTGACGGGCCGCGATGTCGATGGAGCCGAGCGTCGCACCGACACCCGCCATCTCGATGGCGGCAAGCTCTGCTTGGAGGACGGTCTCATAAATTTCACGTTGTTTCGTGCTCGCTTCGCCATAGACGACCGTGCGAGTAATGTCAGAGCAATACCCTTGCCAGACGACCCCTAAGTCGAACAACGCGAAGTCGCCTTTCTTGAGGCGGTTGTTCCCGGGCACCCCATGCGGGTCGGCGCTGTTTTCCCCAAACAGGACGAGAGTGTCGAATGACATTTCGCGGACGCCTTGTTTTTTCATGGCGTATTCGATTTCGGCGATGACCTCGAGCTCGGTCACGCCTTCGCGCAAGGCGCGGATCCCGGTCTCGATCGCCATGTCCGCGAGCTCAGCGGCGCGCTTCATGACGCGTACCTCATCCGGGGTCTTGATCATGCGAAGCGCTTGAAGTTCTTCCGTCAAGTCGATGATCGATAGGCCCGCGAATCCGGCCCGCAACTGTTCGACTCGGTTGTATGTCAAATGTTCTCCTTCGATACCGATCCGTTCCGGGATGATTTGTTGGTCAAGGAAAAGTTTGACTACTTTGTCCCACGGGTTCTCGTGGTCCATATACGTGACGATATCCCCGGTCCACTCGCTCGCTTCGACGATGCCTTTCTCGAGGGCGGGACAGACGATTGCCGTCGTCCCGTTCTTCAAGACGAGGATGGCGATCAGTCGTTCATGCGCCTCGGCATACACACCTGAAAAATAAAAGACGGACGCCTTCGATGTGACGAAAGCGGCGTCTAATCCTTTCGTGGCCAAAGATTGGGCGATTTGGTTTGTTCGTTGGTTCAAGTCGATTCCCTTCCTTCCGTTCATTAGCTTTCTGGTCCATTATATCGTTTTCGAAATTAGAAAGGAAATGTAACAATTTCAGTAGTACAGTTTGAAGAAGATGGACTGATACAGTATACTGGAAGTGACAGAAAATGTATTGAAGAAAGGGACTCGTGACATGACAACAAAACATGAACAGATCATTGCACATATCGAGTCACTCGATGTGGGGGCCAAAATTTCTGTTCGCCAAATCGCAAAAGAGTTGGCGGTTTCAGAAGGGACGGCTTACCGGGCCATCAAAGAAGCGGAGAATTTGGGCTTCGTCTCGACGATCGAGCGAGTCGGCACAATTCGGATCAAACGGAAACATAAAGAAAACATCGAGAAGTTGACGTTTGCCGAAGTCGTCAACATCGTCGACGGGCAAGTGCTCGGCGGTCGTGACGGTCTCCATAAGACACTCTCGAAATTTGTTATCGGTGCGATGAAACTAGAGGCGATGATGCGTTACATCGACGTCGATTCGCTCGTCATCATCGGGAACCGGGAAAAGGCTCACGAGCTCGTCTTGCAATCGGGCGGCGCCGTCTTGATTACCGGGGGGTTTGATACGACCGACGAAGTGAAGCGAATGGCGGATAAATACAACATGCCGGTCATTTCGACGTCATATGACAGTTTCACCGTGGCGACGATGATCAACCGGGCGATTTACGACCGATTGATCAAAAAAGAGATTCTGCTCGTCTCAGATATCCTCATCCCGCTGCACGATACGTTCTATCTGAAAGCGGACGATACGGTCAAGCGGTGGCATGAGTTGAACGAACGGACGAAACATAACCGCTATCCTGTCATCGATGAACAGATGAAAGTCGTCGGGGTCATCACCGCGAAAGACATCATCGACCGTGCGCACGACACCGAGATCGAAAAAGTCATGACGAAAAGCCCGATCACGGCCGGCGTCCAGACGAGTGTCACGAATGCTGCCCATCAAATGGTGTGGGAAGGGATAGAAATGCTCCCGGTCGTCGATAATTATGGCCGCTTGCTCGGCATCATCAGTCGCCAAGACGTGTTGAAGGCGCTCCAACTCGCAAACCGTCAGCCTCAAGTCGGCGAGACGTTCGATAACATGATCACAAATCAGTTAAAAGAGGACCCGGCCTCTAACGGGACGGCGTTCACAGTCGAGGTGGCACCGCAGATGACGAGCCATATGGGGACGGCTTCGTCAGGCGTCTTGACGACGTTGCTCGTCGAAGGGGCGACGAGAAGCCTCCGACACATGAAAAAAGGGGACCTCGTCGTAGAGAACATCACCGTCTATTTCATGAAGCCGATTCAAATCGAGAGTCAAATCCGTGTGTCGGCGAACGTCTTCGATCTCGGGCGAAAGTTCGGCAAAGTCGACGTCGAGATGACGCAAGGGACGCAACTCGTCGCCAAAGCGCTCGTCACGGCACAATTGATCGACCGCTAAAAAAATGAGCTGATGAATCACATCAGCTCATTTTTTACTATTAAGGTTGGTTGATCGGCTCATCGGCAGCGAGTGGATAAATTTTACGGTAGCGCACGAATCCGACGATGGCGTTGCCGACGCCGAGGACGAGCATGACGATGCTGACGATCCATCCGACGGTCGAGTCGAGCCCGAGCCCGCCGACCATTTGGTTAATCGCGAACAAGGCGAGGAACAAGCTGAGCCAAATGAGGGCCTGCGTGTTGAACAACGCTTTTCGGTACGGCGTTTTCGTAAGATAGGCACGTCGTTTATAGACGAAGTAGGCGCCGAGCGCGAATAGGATGAGCCCGATAATAACGAGTTGAGCCAAGTGAAGAAACCCCTTTCAAACAAGTAATCTGTTATCATCATACCATAGAATAACGTTCAAGAAAGCGAGGAATGGCTATGGCACATTGGCCAGAAGCAACAACCATCAAAGCGTCCATCGAAGCGGCAGACACGATCATGATCCACCGTCACGTCCGTCCGGACCCTGACGCCCTCGGCAGTCAGTTAGGACTGAAACGAATAATCGAACGTGCGTATCCAGAGAAAAAAGTATACGTCGTCGGCGGCATCGTAAGAGATTTAGAATTTTTAGGAAAGATGGAACATGTGGAGCCTGACATGTACGATGAGGCGCTCGTCCTCGTCCTGGACACGGCCAATCATGAACGGATTGACGGGCCTCATGCCTTGAAAGGGAAGACGGTCATCAAAATTGATCATCACCCAGATGAAGATCCGTATGCGACGCACCAAATCGTCGACACGACGGTCAGTTCGACGTCGGAAATGATTGCAGAACTCGCGGAGATGTGGCAGATGCCTCTCGATCAAGAGTCGGCCTTCCTATTGTTCGCGGGCATCGTCGGGGACACGGGACGCTTCCAGTTCCGCAACGCGACGCCACGCACGTTCGAAGTCGCGTCGAAGCTGCTCGCCTATGGCATCGACACGAACCGGTTGTATCGTCAAATGTACAAGACGAACTTGGCGACGCTTCAGCTCCAAGGTTACGTGTTGCAACACGTACAAGTGACGGAGGCGGGCGTCGGTTACGTCAAGATTGACGCCGACGTGCTGCGGACGTTCCATGCGACACCTGAAGCAGCATCACAACTCGTCAACAGCTTCTCCGGGCTGGAAGGCTTGAAGTGTTGGGTTATGTTCGTGGAGAATAAAGACGAGATCCGTGTCCGAATCCGCTCGAAAGGGCCCGTCATCAACGACGTGGCAAAACGATACCGTGGCGGCGGGCATCAGATGGCCGCTGGCGCCACGATCGATCGTTGGGATGAGATGGATGAGGTGATCGCTGCACTCGATGAAGTCGCGCGGCCGTATACGTTTGAAACGAATGAAGAGAGCTGACCGGTGTCAGCTCTCTTCATTTCGTCTCTTCTTCTTTTGGGATGAACCATGTGCCGCGATCGGTCACATCCTCAACTACATCAAGTTGGTACTCGGTAATGTACTTGCGGAGCCGATCGATAATTTCAGGACTGTCGGCAAATACGGTCTGGCCGTTCTGTAGATCCGACAGCTTGTCGCGCGCGATTTGTCCCCGATTAATAATCATACGCTTTTACCCCCTTTTTACGATGGTTATGTCTATAATTATTGTATCAGAGAAGTGGTGACATGAGTTTGACAATTAAGAAAAAAGAGAGGAGGGGTCACATGCTTCATTTGAACGTTCGATCCGCTTTCAGCCTGATGCAGAGCACGATTCGGCTGGAACAATATGTCGCGCAAATGGCGGAGCGCGGCAGCAAGGCGATTGCCCTTGCGGACGACGCCTGTTTCGGGGTACCGCAGTTCTTTCGCTTGTGCGACCGCTACGGAGTCAAGCCGGTTTTCGGACTGCGGACCGTGTTGCGCGTCGACGGGTTGGATGTGACGATTCTCGCTTATGCGCGAGAAGACCGTCACATCGAACAGTTATATCGCGTCGCCGGAGACGGGGCGATGAGGGAAGCGAACGATCTCGCCATCGTCGTCTTACCCGAAAATTGGAAGACGAGTGACCCGATTCACCGTCGTCGGCTGTATCATCAACTGCTCAACTATGTGCCAGAAGAACGCCTATGGCTCGGCATTCCTTCCCCGCAGACGACGGAACAAGCGCTCGTCTTGAAGCAGTTACGCGGGATGCGGGAAGAACTCGGGGTGCGCTTGATTCCGACGCCGGAGACGGCGTATATGCGACCTGACGACTTCGAGGCGTATCGGGCTCTTCTCGCCATCGGGGAAGGGGATGTGATCTCGCCGGAAGATATGCACCATAAAGGGCGTTATGTCCGTCTTCCGAGTGAGATGAACGATTGGTTCGAGCAAGGTGAACTTGAAGAGCTCGATCGGTTCGAAACGCTCGTGTCCGTCAAACAGCTGCCGATGGCCGAATCGGCTATTCCTGAACTGCCTGACGCGTTCCTGCACTTAAAGCGGCTCGTCGCGGAGCGTTTGAAAGCGAAAGGGTTGCTCCACGACCCGTATATCGAACGGGCACGCTACGAGCTCGAGGTCATCGAGCGGACCGGCTTCGCGTCTTATTTCCTCATCGTCGAAGATATCGTCCGTTACGCGAAGGAACAAGCGATTGAAGTCGGCCCGGGCCGTGGGTCGGCCGCCGGTTCGCTCGTCAGTTTCGCCCTCGACATCACCGAAGTCGACCCGGTCCATTTCGAGCTCTTGTTTGAGCGATTCTTGAACCCGGAGCGGGTATCGATGCCAGACATTGATTTGGACTTTGAAGATGAACGCCGGGAAGAAGTCGTTCGTTACGTGCTCGATAAGTATGGAGAGAACCACGCCGCCCCAATCGGTACGCTCGCCACGTTCGGCGCGAAAGCGGCTCTCCGCGATGTCGCCAGAGCGCTCGGGATGACGCTCGAAGAAGGGCAGGCGGCCAGTAAACAAGTGAAAGACGATGGACTGAACGGCATCATGGCGAACCCGACGAAGATGAAATGGTTCGCCGGCAGCCAAAAACGGTCGCAACTGTTGACGATCGCAACCCAGTTAGAAGGGTTGCCGCGTCAATCGTCCGTCCATGCCGCCGGTCTCGTCCTCAGCCGGGAAGCATTACAGTCTGTGACGCCGTTGCAACCGACGGACGGTGACCAAGTGACCCAATATAATATGAAAGATCTCGAAGCGTTGGGGCTGCTTAAAATCGACTTGCTCGGCTTGCGTAATTTGACGAAGCTGCGTCTCATGGAGGCGCTCATCCGAGAGACGGACGCGATGTTCTCTTTGAAGACGGTGCCGTTGAATGATGCCCGCACGCTACGACTGCTCGCCCGGGGCGACACGGATGGGATTTTCCAATTCGAGTCCGAGGGGATGAAGCAGGCGCTCCGACAAGTGAAGCCGTCGGAGTTTGAAGATATCGTCGTCACGATGTCGCTCTATCGTCCAGGGCCGATGCAATTCATCGAGACGTATGCGAAACGAAAGCACGGCATGCCGTACAAACCGGTCCATCCCGTCGTCGGAGACATGATGACGTCGACTTACGGGGTGCTCGTCTATCAAGAACAAGTCATGCGGCTATTGCGTGAGCTCGCCGGCTATACGTATGCCGAGTCGGACTTGGTGCGCCGAGCCATCGCCAAAAAAGACGCGACGGCGATTGACGTGGAGAAAGCACGGTTTTTAGAGCGGACCACACCGAAGTTCGGATTAGAATCGATGCAACACGTGTTTTCATGGATCGAGAAGTTCGCTGGGTACGGGTTCAACCGTTCTCACGCCGTCGCTTACAGTTTGATCAGTTATCGACTCGCTTACGTGAAGGCGCATTTTGAACGGATCTTTTATCTCGTCACGTATGAGAAAACGAACCAACTCGTGCGCATGTTGCGGAAAGGGAGAATCCCCGTCTATGCACCAGACGTGCTGCACGGTGAGGCCGGGGCGTTTTTAGAGGGACCGGGCGTTCGTCTCGGATTGAAAGCGATTCAAGGTTTGACGAAACGTGATGTCGAGCGCTTGATTGCCCATCATACCGAGTTCACGGACGTGAGCCGGTTGCGTGAGTTGATGGAGTGGGGGGCGAAAGACCAGTTGAAACTGCGGCGGTTGCTCGGCGCCGGCGCGCTTGACCGTATGTACCACGGAAATCGCCGCGCGGCTTTTCTTGCCGTCGAGCGTCTGCGTGAAGAAGCGGACACGCACCTGCTCCCGGATGAACTGTCGTCGCTCGGCTTGAAGCGAACCGAGCCGACCGAACCGAACTGGTCGGAGGAAGAGCGGGAAGCGCTCGGGACGTGGATCGTGCATTCTCCACTGACGACGGTCGCTCCGCTCGGCGTCACGACGGTGACGATGGAGGATGTGTTGAATGGGGAAAAAGGGTTCGTCATCGTCTACGTCGATGAGGTCCGAACGTTCAAAACGAAAAAAAGTGAAGACATGGGTGTCATGATGGTCGATGACGGTGTCACACAGGACGAAGTCGTCGTTTTCCCTCGCGTCTATAAAGCGTTTGTACGTTCACTATACAGCGGTAACGTGTTGCTGCTTGAAGTCCACCCGAACGAACGCGACGGTCGCAGACAATTGATCGTCGAACGGGTCAGACCGTTACATGGTCAAGCGTTGTTCGTCCGACTGCGACGCGAGTCGTTCCCAGAGCTTGAGGAACTGTTGCACGCCTCACCCGGCGACGTGCCTGTCGTCTGTCGATTCTCAGACTCGAAAGAAGTGAAGCAACTTGCGTCAGCCTTTTCGGTCAATCCGACCGATGCGTTGTTGCTGGCGATCAAGAAACGGTTCGGGGAGTCGGACGTCGTTTTGAAACGTGTCGACACAAAAATGACTGGCACGAAAACTAGTACCAAGTCATAAAAAGTGGTATAATCTGTTTAATTGGTCTGACCACTTTAGAGATAATACCATTCAAAAAGGGAGTTGAACGGTCAGATGCATGGAAAACACGCATCCTCATTTCACGAAAACATTTCTAAAATCCGTTCATTGATCGTCCAGGCGGCGCTCACGCCCGGAGATCGGCTTCCATCCGAACGCGAGCTCGCGGAAACGCTGTCGATTAGCCGGGCCTCGGTACGAGAGGCGTTGCGCGCGCTCAGTTTCCTTGGGATCGTCGAGACGAGACACGGAGGTGGGACGTTCTTGTGTGAACAAGACCGGCACCGCTATATCGAAATATTGTCCGAGTTCATCGTGACGAAACAGACGAAAGCGACCGACATCGTCGAGATGTTGCGGTTGCTTGAACGTTTGGCGTTCTCGGAAGTCGAGCCAACTCGAGAACGTGTGCAGGCGCTCGAGTCGAACCTGAACGAAGACCGGATTTTTCGTCAACAGCTCGTCTTCGGTTTGAAGAACGAGTTGTTCATCCGCATATGGAGCGAGGTCAACCGGTTTTATGAAGGAACGGACGCCGGCGACTTGTATACGTTAGAAGAACGAATGGAATTGTTGGAGATGTGGCGTAAAGTGGGGATGCCGGAATGAACGAGGGGGAAGCGATGACTGCTTTTTTCAAGAAACCAAAACGATACATGCCGTTGCGTCAGCGAGAACCAAAAATCGATGCGCCGCAAGGGTTAATGACAAAATGTCCATCTTGTAAATATATGCATTACACGAAACAGTTAAACGAAAATCATAAAGTATGTGACTGTGGTTATCATTTTCCACTCAGTGCCGATGAGCGGATCTCGATGCTCGTCGATGCCGGTTCGTTCGAGAAATTCTCAGGACCGGAAGTAAAAACGAATCCGCTTGATTTTCCAGATTATGAAGAAAAGTTAGCGAAAGACAGGGAGCGAACTGGAATCGAGGAAGCGGTCGTCTGTGGCCGCGCGAGCATCTCTGGTCATCCGTTCGTCGTCTGTGTCATGGACGCGAGGTTCCGGATGGGCTCGATGGGGGCGTATGTCGGTGAAGCGATCGCATCGGCTGTTCGACAAGCAACGGCCGAGCGATTGCCAGTCGTCTTGTTCACCGCATCAGGCGGTGCGCGGATGCAAGAAGGAATGGTCAGCCTCATGCAAATGGCGAACACGTCGATTGCGTTGAAGCAACATGATGAAGCAGGGTTGCTCTACATCTCTTACTTGACCCATCCGACGACGGGTGGCGTGTCGGCAAGCTTTGCGATGCTCGGTGACTTGAATGTGGCCGAACCAGGTGCGTTGATCGGGTTTGCCGGTCGACGTATCATCGAACAGACGATCCGTGAAAAATTACCAGACAACTTCCAAACAGCCGAATTTTTATTGGAGGCGGGCCAATTGGACGCCGTCATCCATCGCGAACAAATGCGTTCGTTTTTACACAACATGATCACGTTACATGGCGGGGGTGTAGACCGTGTTTGATCCAATCAAAGAAGTGAATGAACAGCTCGAGAAGCTACGTGAGACCGCTGAGACGAAAGGGATTGATTTGTCCCGCGAGATTCGGCATCTCGAAGCGAAGCTGCACCGATTAGAAAAAGATATTTATGGGAATATGAAACCGTGGGATCGCGTGCAATTGGCACGCAACCCGAAACGACCAACGACGCTTGATTATATCGAGCGTCTGTTCCCTGACTTTATCGAGCTCCATGGCGATCGCCACGGCTATGACGATGCGGCGATTGTCGCCGGCATCGCCACACTCGATGGCAAGCCAGTGACGATCATCGGTCATCAGCGCGGGCGGAACACGAAAGAGAACATGGCGCGTAATTTCGGGATGCCCCATCCGGAAGGGTATCGAAAGGCGCTCCGGTTCATGAAACAGGCGGAGAAGTTTAACCGCCCGATCATCACGTTCATCGATACGAAAGGGGCCTACCCGGGTAAAGCGGCCGAAGAACGCGGACAAAGTGAAGCGATTGCGCGTAACTTGTTCGAGATGGCGACGTTGAAGACACCGATCGTCTCGGTCGTAATCGGAGAAGGTGGCTCAGGTGGCGCACTCGGCATCGGTGTGTGCGACCGACTGCTCATGCTCGAGAACAGTACGTATTCGGTCATCTCGCCGGAAGGTGCGGGCGCGCTTCTATGGAAAGATGCGAAACTGGCCGAACGTGCAGCCGAAACGATGAAGATTACCGCACAAGATTTATATGGATTAGGGATTGTCGATGAAGTCGTCACAGAAGTGTTCGGCGGAGCGCATATGGATGTGTCATTACAGTCGTCACTCTTGAAACCTGTATTAACACAACACATCGCCGAGTTGATGCAACACGCTCAAACCGAACTGTTGAACGGTCGTGCTGACAAATATCATCAAATTGGCACAATTGGCTCGTGAAAACGGTAACAACCGCTTCGCATTCACAATCAACCGTTCACCAAATGACTGTTTCGATGAGGACCCCTTGTTTTTTTTTCACATACTTGTGTTGTAAAACAAAGGTCAGACATGGTATTTTATTTTCAGATTTCGTTAAAACACATAAGAGGTGAGTGACGTGAATTTAAAACGAATTGCGGTATTGACAAGTGGGGGAGACGCTCCCGGAATGAACGCTGCAGTCCGTGCCGTGACCCGAAAAGCAATTTTCGAAGGTCTTGAAGTGTACGGTGTGTATAACGGCTATCAAGGTTTGATCGAGGGCGACCTCGTCGAATTGAACCTTGGCTCAGTCGGCGATATCATTCAACGCGGAGGAACGTTCCTACGTTCGGCCCGTTGCCCTGAATTCAGAACAGAAGAAGGTCGCGCTAAAGCGGTCGAACAATTGAAGAAATTTAACATCGACGCACTCGTCGTGATTGGCGGAGACGGTTCATACCGTGGCGCTCAAAAGTTGACGGAACTTGGATTCCCGACAATCGGGCTTCCTGGGACGATCGACAACGATATCCCGGGTACGGATGCGACGATCGGATTTGACACAGCGCTCAACACTGCGCTCGATGCGATCGACAAAATCCGTGACACGGCATCTTCACATGAACGGACATACGTCATCGAAGTGATGGGCCGTGACGCTGGAGACATCGCGCTTTTCGCAGGTCTGGCCGGTGGGGCAGAATCAATTCTCGTCCCAGAACGTCCGGAAGATTTAAGCGCGATCGTGGAACGCATTAATCACGGTGTCGCCCGCGGTAAGAAGCACTCGATCGTTGTCGTCGCTGAAGGCGCCGGCAGTGCCGAGGAAATCGGAAAGCTCATCGCGGAGAAGACGAACTCGGAGACGCGTGTGACGATTCTCGGTCACATCCAACGTGGTGGTTCCCCGACCGCCGCTGACCGTGTCCTCGCGAGCCGCATGGGTGCTTACGCCGTCGAGATCTTGCTCGAAGGCAAGGCTGGACGTGTCGTCGGTATTCGTGCCGGTCAAATGATGGATCTCGACATTGACGAGGCGCTCGATCATAACAAGCATACGATTGATATGAAGTTGATCGATCTTTCGAACCAGTTGTCGATTTAAGCACAGTGAACTTCACAGAGACGGGATCAGGTCGCATGCCCTCCCGTTTTCTGTGTGCAATTGCAATAACATCCCCTAGGAGGTTTTTATTTATGCGTAGAACGAAAATTGTATGTACGATTGGACCAGCTTCAGAGAAGCTTCTTCCAGAAATGATTGAAGCCGGTATGAACGTCGCTCGTCTTAACTTCTCACACGGTGACTACGAAGAGCACGGTGCCCGCATCCGTGATATCCGTGAAGCAGCACGTGCCGCTGGCAAAGTCGTGACCGTGCTTCTTGATACGAAAGGTCCTGAGATTCGGACGCATACGTTCGAAGACGGCAAAGCACTTCTTGAAAAAGGTAAAGAGGTGACAATCGTTTCGACAGAAGAAATCGTCGGTACGAAAGATCGTTTCTCGGTCACATACGAAGGCCTTTACGAGGACGTTGAAGTCGGTTCACGCATCATGCTCGATGACGGATTAATCGGACTCCTTGTCGTTGAGAAGCTCCCGAACCGCGAACTTCGCTGCCTTATCGAAAACGAAGGAATCATCAAGACGAAGAAAGGCGTAAACTTGCCAAACGTCAAAGTGAACCTTCCTGCCCTTACGGACAAAGACATCGCTGACATCGAATTCGGTATTTCACAAGATATCGATGTGATTGCAGCATCGTTCGTACGTCGTGCATCTGACGTCGTTGAGATTCGTCAACTTCTCGAAAAGCACGATGCGTCACACATTAAAATCTATCCGAAGATTGAAAACCAAGAAGGCGTCGACAACATCGAAGAAATCTTGGCAATCTCTGACGGTTTGATGGTCGCTCGTGGAGACCTCGGTATCGAGATCCCGACAGAAGAAGTCACGCCAGTTCAAAAAGAATTGATCAAGAAGTGTAACGACCTTGGTAAACCGGTCATCACAGCGACACAAATGCTTGATTCAATGCAACGTAACCCGCGTCCGACTCGTGCGGAAGCATCGGACGTCGCTAACGCCATCCTTGATGGTACAGATGCGGTCATGCTCTCAGGTGAGACGGCTGCTGGTGACTACCCAATCGAATCAGTTCAAATGCAAGCAGCGATCGCTGTTCGTACAGAGCGCATGCTCGACTACAAAAACTTGCTCAAAGATCGTCAGAAGCGCAGTGAGCACACCGTGACGGATGCGATCTCACAAGCGGTTGCCCACACAGCGATCAACTTGAACGCGAAAGCGATCTTGACACCAACACAATCTGGTTACACGGCTGCCCGTACGGCAAAATACCGTCCAGAAGCGAACATCATCGCGGTCACTGAATCTGAGCGCGTCGCACGTCAGTTGAACCTCGTTTGGGGTGTATACCCGATCGTTGCTGACACGATGCCGAACAACACGGATGAAATGTTGGTGAAAGCATCTGAAGCAGCACGTCACGCAGGATTTGTCACAGACGGCGACCTCGTCGTCATCTCGGCAGGTATCCCGGCTGCGACTGCAGGAACAACGAACATGATGAAAATCCACATCGTCGGCCACGCCCTCGCAAACGGGCGCGGAATCGGTGAGCGCGGACTCGTCGGGGAAGTTGTCGTCGCTAACAATGCGGACGAGGCGAACGCGAAAGCGAAAGACGGGATGATCCTCGTCGCACCGTTCACAGATAAAGAAATGATGCCAGCGATCGAAAAAGCGGCTGGAATCATCACGGAAGACGGCGGATTGACGAGCCACGCCGGCATCGTCGGACCATCGCTCCGTAAACCAGTGATCGTCGGTGTTGAATCTGCGACAGCCACACTCCGTGACGGTCAAATGATTTCAATCGACCCACTTACTGGTAAGATTTATAACGCGTAATCCAATGCCAATCGAACCGACCTTATCTCGAGGTCGGTTCTTTTTCCATTTAGAAAGAAGGAGACGTATGGGTGCATATTTATTCTTGTTGCTGCTCGTCTTGATCGGGGTCATTTCCCATAACCAATCGGTCATCATCGCGAGCAGTGTGTTGTTGATCATCAAGGCGATCGGGTTCGGTGACCAATTGTTTCCGACGCTCGCCTCAAAAGGAATTCATTGGGGCGTGACAATCATCACGATTGCCGTGCTCGTTCCGATCGCAACTGGTGACATAGGTTTTAGAGAATTGTGGAATAGTATTAAAGGGCCGGTCGGCATCGTCGCTTTCGCTTCCGGAATTTTTGTCGCGCTCGCAGCCGGACAAGGAGTCCAACTCATGCGTGTCGACCCGGTCGTCACGACTGCACTCCTGGCTGGAACGATTCTCGCGGTCGGTTTCATGAAAGGAGTGCCGGTCGGACCGCTCGTCGGAGCCGGCATCGCCGCCCTCATTTTGGGAGGCTATAGCCTGGTGGAGAAATGGTTCTGACAAAATTTAACGACTGGATACGCTTACATTTCTTTTTTTCAGTAAATTGTTTATACTGAATGAAGGACAGGGCGGTGTGACGTCGAAACACGGTCAAGGGGAAAGCGTTCGACAGCCGTCCTTATTCCCTATAAACAGACTGTATGATGCGGTCGACCACTTTTAAAGACTGAGGGGGAGTTATGGATGTCAACAACAAAAGGGTTAGAAGGGATTGTGGCAGCGGCCTCAAAAGTTAGTTCGATCATTGACGGACAATTGACTTACGGAGGATACACAATTGATGATTTGGCGGACCACGCCACGTTTGAAGAAGTCGTCTTCTTATTATGGAACGATCGGCTTCCGAAAGCGGAAGAATTGAAAACACTTTCTGAAGCGCTCGTGAAAGAGGCGAAGTTGCCGGACGATGTGATCGCGACGCTCGAGCGGGCGCCGAAATCGGCGAACGCCATGGCGACAATCCGGACCGCGCTATCGCAACTTGCACTTTACGACGAGGAATCAGAAGATATGAGCGAAGAAGCGAACATGCGCAAGGCGATTCGTCTTCAGGCTCAAATCGCGACGATCGTGACGGCGTTCGCCCGTCTTCGTAAAGGCGAGCAACCGGTCGCGCCGAAGCAAGGGTTGTCGTATGCAGCGAACTTCTTATACATGTTGAACGGAGAAGAACCGAGCGAGGTTGCTGAGAAGACGATCGATAAAGCACTCATCCTTCACGCCGACCACGAGCTGAACGCCTCAACGTTTACGGCACGCGTCTGTGTGGCGACGTTATCGGATATGTATTCAGGTGTGACAGCCGCGATGGGCGCGCTTAAAGGACCGCTTCACGGTGGTGCTAACGAGGCCGTCATGAAAATGCTCCACGAAATCGAATCGGTCGATAAAGTCGAAGAATACGTTCGCGGCAAGTTCGAGCGCCGTGAGAAAATCATGGGCTTCGGTCACCGTGTGTATAAGGACGGCGACCCGCGGGCGAAACATTTAAAAGAGATGAGCCGTCAGTTGACAGCGCAAATCGGCGAACCGGAATGGTATGAGATGTCTGAGAAGATCGATCATCTCGTCGAGACAGAAAAAGGGTTGAAGCCGAACGTAGACTTCTACTCGGCCTCGACGTATTACGCGCTTGGCCTCGATGAAGAGTTGTTCACACCGATTTTCGCCGTGTCGCGGATGTCTGGATGGATTGCCCACATCCTCGAGCAGTATGCGGACAACCGCCTCATCCGTCCACGTGCCGAATACGTCGGAGAAGCGCATCGTTCGTACGTTCCGATGAACGAACGCTGAGCGGATTCGAAAGTTCAAGTCACAATTTAGACATAAACTTTGGTAAACTAACAATTGACGTAGGTCGGCGAATACGCCGGCCTACAGTAATGTACTTAGGGGGATTCATATGTTGACACAAGGTCAGAAAATCACAGTAGAAAATGGTGCACTTCAAGTACCGAACGTACCAACGATTCCATTCATCATCGGCGACGGCACAGGCCCAGATATTTGGAACGCTGCGGTCCGCGTCTTCGATGCGGCTGTCGAAAAAGCTTACGGCGGCGAGAAGAAGATCGAATGGATGGAAGTGTTTGCTGGCGAAAAGGCGTTCAACCAAACAGGGGAATGGCTCCCGAACGAGACGCTCGATCAAATCCGTGAATATTTGATCGCCATCAAAGGTCCGCTCACAACTCCAGTCGGCGGTGGAATCCGTTCACTCAACGTCGCGCTTCGTCAAGAGCTCGACTTGTACACGTGCCTTCGTCCGGTTCGTTACTTCACAGGCGTGCCGTCACCGGTCAAACGCCCTGAAGACACGGACATGGTCATCTTCCGTGAGAACACAGAAGATATTTACGCGGGAATCGAATACGCGTCAGGCAGCGACGAAGTGAAGAAGTTGATCACGTTCTTGAAAGAAGAAATGAACGTCAACAAGATCCGTTTCCCGGAAACGTCAGGAATCGGGATCAAGCCGGTTTCTTCGGAAGGGACGAAACGTCTCGTTCGAGCGGCACTTGAATATGCGATCGCGAACAACCGCAAATCGCTCACGCTCGTCCATAAAGGAAACATCATGAAGTTCACAGAAGGCGCCTTCAAAAACTGGGGCTATGAGCTCGCGGAAGAAGAGTATGGCGATAAAGTGTTCACATGGGCACAATACGACCGCATCAAAGAAGAGTCTGGTGAGGCGGCTGCGAATGAAGCCCAGTCGAAGGCTGAGGCGGAAGGCAAGATCATCGTGAAAGATTCGATCGCAGATATCTTCCTCCAGCAGATTTTGACACGCCCACGCGAGTTCGACGTCGTCGCGACGATGAACTTGAACGGGGACTACATCTCAGATGCCCTCGCTGCTCAAGTCGGTGGAATCGGTATCGCGCCTGGTGCGAACATTAACTATGTGACAGGCCATGCGATATTCGAAGCGACACACGGCACGGCACCGAAGTATGCGGGCCTCGACAAAGTGAACCCGTCATCGGTCATCTTGTCAGGTGAGATGATGCTTCGTCACATGAACTGGAACGAAGCGGCAGACCTCATCATCAATGCGATGGAGAAATCGATCGCCTCGAAAGTCGTCACGTACGATTTCGCCCGTCTCATGGACGGTGCGACAGAAGTGAAGTGTTCAGAGTTTGCGGATGAACTGATCAACAACATGTAAGTCATCAGTAAAACCAAGGGGGAGAGCACAATGATTCGACGCAATAAGATTTCGGTCATCGGTAGCGGCTTCACGGGGGCCACGACGGCACTGTATTTGGCTCAAAAAGAGTTAGGTGACGTCGTCCTTCTCGATATGAAAGAGATGGAGAACCCGACGAAAGGGAAAGCGCTCGATATGCAAGAGACGGCGCCGATCCAAGGGTTTGACGCGTGGATCACAGGGACGTCGGATTACGCCGATACGGCTAATTCGGACATCGTCGTCATCACGGCCGGCATTGCGCGTAAGCCTGGCATGAGTCGGGACGACCTCGTCTCGACGAACGCGAAGGTGATGCGGGCGGTCACGAAAGAAGTGGCCCGCTATTCACCGGAAGCGATTTTGATCGTCTTGACGAATCCGGTCGATGCGATGACGTATGCCGCGTTCAAAGAGTCGGGCTTCCCGAAAGAACGTGTCATCGGCCAATCGGGCGTGCTCGATACGGCTCGGTTCCGCACGTTCGTCGCCGCCGAGTTGAACGTGTCGGTGAAAGACGTGTCCGGCTTTGTCCTCGGCGGACATGGCGACGACATGGTGCCGCTCATTCGTTACTCGTACGCCGGAGGCATCCCGCTCGAGAAACTGTTACCGGCCGACCGGATTGAAGCGATCGTCAATCGGACGCGTAAAGGCGGCGGTGAGATCGTGCAACTCCTCGGTAACGGCTCGGCCTACTATGCGCCGGCAGCCGCCATCGTCGAGATGGTCGAGGCAATCTTAAAAGACCAGCGTCGCATCTTACCGGCGATCGCTTACCTCGAAGGGGAGTACGGCTTCGAAGATCTTTATCTCGGCGTGCCGACGATTCTCGGGGCGAACGGAATTGAACGTGTGCTCGAACTCGAATTGACGGAAGAAGAGACGGCGGCGTTGAAACGCTCAGCCGACTCGGTCCGTTCGGTTTTGAACGTCCTTACATGATTTGAAAGACCTGCTTGCGGCCGCAAGCAGGTCTTTTTGTTGCGGCACGGACGAGACACGTCGTGCTACACTTGAAACAGATAGTGGATTTGTTTTGTTTTTGTAAAGATTTGCTTTGAAGTTGGTGTGATGGCGCATTGCTTTGTAAAATGGGTAGTGTGATAAGAAGTGATTAGAGGAGGAACAAGTGTGGCCGATAAAGTGATTGTCGTCGATGATGAAGTATCGATTGCGACGTTATTGAAGTTTAATTTAGAACAAGCCGGTTTCGAAGTGGAGACCGCCCATGATGGTAAGACCGGGCTCGAACTTGCCGAAAAACAAGATGCCGTACTCATCGTCCTCGATTTGATGTTGCCGGAAATGGATGGTCTTGAAGTGTGTAAACGACTGCGCCAGCAAAAAGTGAACACACCGATTCTCATGCTGACGGCTAAAGATGACGAGTTCGATAAAGTGTTAGGGCTTGAACTTGGAGCGGACGACTATTTGACGAAACCGTTCAGCCCGCGCGAGGTCGTCGCGCGAGTGAAGGCGATTCTTCGACGCTCGACGCCGGCAGAAGTGGCGGCAGGTGATCAAGATGCGATTGAGATCGGGGACGTCAAAATCGTTCCTTCGAACTATGAAGTATTCAAAAAAGGTGAGCGGTTGGAATTGACGCCGAAAGAGTTCGAACTGCTCGCCTATCTCGCCAAAAACAAAGGCCGTGTCTTGACACGCGACCAACTGCTGTCGGCGATTTGGAACTATGATTTCGTCGGAGACACGCGGATCGTCGACGTTCACATTAGCCACTTGCGAGAAAAAATCGAGCCGGTGACGAAGAAGCCGACGTATATTAAAACAATTCGTGGTCTCGGATATAAGATGGAAGAACCGATGGCCGAATGAAGACGTATCGTTCGCGTTTCTTGACGACGCTCATCTTGCTCGTGACCGGAGTGCTACTCACGCTCGGCATCGTGCTCGGTCAGTTGTTTAAAGATTTCTATTTGGACTCGGAGCGCGACCGGTTGAAAGAGGATGCGAAGCTCGCCGCGTTATATCTCGATGGGAGTGAGTTGGCAGAGATTCAAGACTACGTCGGCCAAATCGACGACGCGAGCAGTTTTGACATCCTATTGCTCAATCGGCGCATGGAAGTGATTGCCGGGACGCCGTTTCGGGTGGGGACGTTTGAATACCGCATCGACGCAGAGACGATCTCACCGGATGGAGAATTCGGGAATGCGACGCGGGACGACTTGATTCAATTCACGAAACCGATTGAGCTGTCTTCAGGTGAGACGGTCTACCTTAGTTTTATTCGGTATATTTCAGACTTAGAGAACGTCTACACGAGAATTTGGCTGACGATCGCGTTCGCGTTGTTCTTTTCATTCTTCATCATTTTATTCGTCCTCCACAATTTGACGAATCAGTTCATCCGACCGATCGATGAGGCGACGATCGTCTTAAGGGAGCTAGCCGACGGGAACTATCGGGCCCGAGTGTATGAGTTGCGGAACGACGAAGAGACGGGGAGTCTCGCCGGCTCGATCAACGTGCTCGCAAGAAACCTTGAAACGATCTCGCTCGGTGAGGCGGTACAACGGGCACGGCTCGAGTCGC
Organism: Exiguobacterium aurantiacum DSM 6208; assembly: GCF_000702585.1. Classification (GTDB taxonomy): domain Bacteria; phylum Bacillota; class Bacilli; order Exiguobacteriales; family Exiguobacteriaceae; genus Exiguobacterium; species Exiguobacterium aurantiacum. The sequence goes on from NZ_JNIQ01000001.1 coordinate 1,522,831, forward strand.
TCATCGAATATATGGGGGCGGGGTTGTTGCTCGTCGATGAGCGAGGCATCGTCACGCTCGTCAACCGTTCATACCGGGATATGTTTCAGTATGATGAGCTGATGATTGGTCAGTTTTATCATGGCATCTTGCCAAGTCCGGACGTCGAGACGTTGATTGAGGACGTCTATTTGACGGAAGAACCGCATCGACGTCAGTTATCCATCCGGACCGGGTTCAATCAACGGACGTACATGGTATCGGCCGCGCCGATCTTTAGTGACACGGGCATGCTTCGCGGCACGACGCTACTGTTCAACGATATTAGCGAGTTGAAGCGACTTGAAAAAATGCGTAAAGATTTCGTCGCCAACGTGAGTCACGAGTTGAAAACACCGCTCACATCGATTCGCGGATTCAGCGAGACGCTTCTCGACGGGGCGAAAGAAGTTCCGGAACTAAGAGATCAGTTCCTCGATATCATCCAAAAAGAAGCGACACGCATGCAAATGCTCGTCGAGGACTTGCTCGAACTGTCACGGCTCGAGCGAGAAGATTTTCATCTAGAGTTCGCTCCGGTGCAGCTCAATCAACTGGTCGAGGAAGTCTGCCTCGTCTTAAGTCAAAAAGCCGAGAAGAAATCGATCCATCTTGAGACCCGGCACGACGGGGAAGTCATTTTACAAGCCGATTTGAATCGAATCAAACAAGTGATCATGAACCTTGTGGCGAACGCCATCAACTATTCGCCGGAAGAAAGTCTTGTCGAGATCGCGGTCGAACGGAAAGAGCAAACGGCGCGACTGATTGTCAAAGATAACGGTATCGGGATCGATCCAAAAGAAGTCGGTCGCATCTTCGAGCGGTTCTATCGAGTCGATAAGGCGAGGAGTCGTAATTCGGGAGGGACCGGACTCGGTCTAGCCATCGTCAAACATATCGTCGATCTGCATCATGCGACGATTGAAGTCGACAGTGTCGAAGGGGAAGGGACGACGTTCACGATCGAGTTCCCGCTCCCTTAACAATGAGTTCACGTCCCGTTCATACGTTCTTTACAATCAAGTGCTACTCTAGTGGTGAGACCTCTTCATCATCTCGTGTCCCACCCGGTGCTCATCTCCACGCGGGCGGGAAAGATTGACCCTTTTCTAGTAATTAGAAAAGGGTCTTTTTTTTCGAACGCATGTGCCCGTATGATATGATGGATACAGAAGAGAATGGAGGTTGGATCATGAATAAATTACTGCTCCTCGATGGAAACTCACTGACGTACCGTGCGTTTTTTGCACTGCCTCCGATGACGGATGCATCGGGACGAAACACGAATGCCGTGTATGGGTTCACGATGATGCTATTGAAATTGATGGAAGACGAGCAACCGACCCATTTCGCGGTCGCGTTCGATGCGTCGAAGAAGACGTTCCGACACGATACGTTCGCCGACTATAAAGGCGGTCGGCAAAAAACGCCGGGCGAGCTCCGTGAGCAGTTCCCGATCGTGCGTGAACTGTGCGAGGCGTTCGGGATCAAAGTGCTCGAACTCGATCAATACGAGGCCGATGACATCATCGGGACGCTCTCGAAGCGAGAAGCGTTTGACCAGGTGACGATCGTCACGGGAGATAAAGACTTACTTCAACTGATCGATGATCGGGTCACAGTTTACTTAACGAAACGCGGGATCACAGATGTCGAAGCGATGGACGCATCTGCTTTCCAAGAACGTTACGACGGATTGACGCCGCGCCAGATGATCGACCTGAAAGGGTTGATGGGTGATAAATCCGACAACATCCCTGGTATACCGGGTGTCGGTGAGAAAACGGCGCTTAAACTGCTTTCAAACTACGGTTCGGTCGAAGGGCTATACGAACATACGCATGAACTGAAAGGGAAGCAAAAAGAAAAAGTCGAGGCGAATGAAAAGGAAGCTCGAATGTCGAAACAGCTCGCGACGATTTATACGGACGTCCCAATCGACGTCGACGTCGACGATTTACAGTTCCACCCGTACGATGCGGCGAAAGTGAAGCCGTTGTTCATGAGCCTCCAGTTCAAGTCTCTCCTCGGCAAGTTGAACACGGAAGCGACGACCGAAGAGGCGACAGAAGCACGAGAAGTGACGACGGTCAGCATCGAACAACAAGATTTGACGGAAGCCGTTTTGTTCCTTGAACAATTACGAGACGATTATTTCGAAGACGACATCATCGGTGTGGCGATCGCCTCGAAAGCCGGAGTGACGGTCGGGGACGTGTCGTTGTTAAGCGAACCGGCCGTGAAGTCGTGGCTGGCCGATGAGGCAAGGAAAACCATCTGCTTAGACGCAAAACAGACGATCATTCAATTGAAGCGTCATGAATTAAGGCTCGCTGGCTATGAAGACCTGCTCGTGGCCGGATATCTTCTAAACTTGTCAGGTGGGACGACGCTCGATTCGATTGCCGCTCATTTTGACTACACCCTTCCGGAAGACGAGGCTGTCTACGGAAAAGGGGCGAAACGCCACGTACCGGAGCAAGACATTTTCGAACAGCACGTCGCGGAAAAGGCGATGGCGATTCTCTCACTATTCGACCGTGTCTCGGCCGAACTCGATCAAAACGAGCAGACCTCCTTGTACCAAGATTTAGAACGTCCGCTCGTGGCGGTGCTCGCCGAGATGGAGTGGGCCGGTATCCACGTCGATGTCGCGACGTTAAAAGTGATGGAAGAAGACCTCGGCGGCAGGATCCGTCAGCTTGAGGAAGAGATTCATGGTCTGGCCGGTGAAGCGTTCAATATCAACTCGCCGAAACAGCTTGGTGTCATCTTGTTTGAGAAATTGGCGCTCCCGCCCGTCAAAAAGACGAAGACTGGCTACTCGACGGCGGCTGACGTATTGGAAAAGCTGGCTCCGCTTCACCCGATCGTCGAACATATCATGCATTATCGAGAACTCGGCAAATTGCAGTCGACATACGTCGAAGGGTTGCAAAAAGTGATCAAAGCGGACGGGAAGATTCATACACGTTATACGCAGACGCTCACCCAGACCGGTCGACTGTCATCGGTCAACCCGAACTTACAAAACATCCCGATTCGATTAGAAGAAGGACGGCGGATTCGTAAAGCGTTCACGCCGAGCGAACAAGGTTGGATGCTGTATGCGGTCGATTATTCGCAAATCGAGCTCCGGATCATGTCACATATGTCACAAGATGAGAAGATGCTCGAGGCGTTCCTTCATGACGAGGACATCCATACGTCGACAGCGGCGAACGTGTTCCGTGTCGCCAAAGAAGAAGTGACGTCGCTCATGCGTCGGCAGGCGAAAGCCGTCAACTTCGGGATCATCTACGGCATCAGTGACTACGGACTATCGCAAAACTTAGGAATCAGCCGGAAAGAGGCACAGACGTTCATCGATACGTACTTCGAGCAATTCCCTGGCGTCAAACGGTTCATGGATGCCGCAATCGAGCGCGCACGAGAGCATGGTTATGTCGAGACGATGCTCAAACGGCGTCGCAACATTCCGGACATCCACTCTCGGAACTTCAATTTGCGGGGCTTCGCGGAACGGACGGCCATCAACACACCGATTCAAGGAACGGCAGCGGACATCATTAAAAAGGCGATGATCGATGTCGACACGGCGCTCCGGTCGTCTGGACTTCAGTCGAAGCTGTTGCTTCAAGTTCACGATGAACTGATCTTTGAAGGGCCGAAAGAAGAAATGACAGAGCTCGAGACGCTCGTCAAAGGCGCGATGGAACACACCGTCAAACTCGACGTCCCGCTTCGTGCGGACGGGTCGTTCGGAGAGACGTGGTTTGACACGAAATAAGTTAGAGGAAGGAAGTCATTATGCCTGAATTACCTGAAGTGGAAACGGTCTGTCGGCGGTTGCGGCCGTTCGTCTCCGGAAAGACGATTTCAGCCGTCGATGTGCTCGACGCAAAAATCATTCGAGGGCACGAGCCTGAGATTTGGAAACAACAGCTGCTCGGCGAGACGATTCAAGACGTCGAGCGACGCGGCAAGTTTATTTTGTTTAAACTGACGAACGGTTATCTCGTCTCTCATTTGCGGATGGAAGGAAAATTTTATCCGCATGGCGAAACAGTCAGTCCGGTCAAACATACTCACGTCGTCTTCACGTTCTCGGATGGGACTACGCTTCACTATAACGACGTTCGGAAGTTCGGCACGATGGAGATCAAGACGAATGAAGCGTTGTATGTGACGCCGCCGCTGTCCTTGCTCGCCTTAGAACCGTTCGACCCGAATGTGACGGCCGAGACGTTGCATGAGCGCATGAAACGGATGAACGTCCGCGCTATCAAGACGGCGCTCCTCGATCAGTCGATCTTTGTCGGGCTAGGCAACATTTATGTCGATGAGACACTGTTCCGCGCCGGGATTCACCCGACGCGTCCGGCGGCCTCGTTGTCGCTTGAAGAGGTCGAGGCGGTGCGTCAAGAAGCGGTCGCCGTGTTGACCGAGGCGATTGAGCGAGGGGGAAGCACGATCCGGAGTTATACGAATCCGGACGGGGCGACCGGTACGTTTCAAGAGACGTTGTACGTATACGGCCAGACCGGCGAGCCGTGCCGAAACTGCGGCCGCCCAATTGAAAAGATGAAACTAGGTGGACGGGGCACACATTACTGTCCACACTGCCAAAAATAAGAGGTGGACAAGATGTTGAAGATTGGGTTGACAGGTGGGATCGCGACAGGGAAATCGACGGTATCACGTCTATTCCGACAAGAAGGCATCCCGATCATCGATGCCGACAAAATCGCCCGTGTCGTCGTGGAACCAGGCGGGAAAGCGCACACCGCTGTAAGCGAAGCGTTTCCGCGTTGTTTTGAAGGTGAACAGTTGAATCGCCCGGCGCTCGGACGAGAGATTTTCCATGACGCTCATAAGCGGCAACTGCTCAATCAACTCATGCATCCGGCCATCCGTGAACAGATGGAAGAGGAGATGCGGGGGTATGAGGCGGCGGGAGAGACCGTCGTCATCTTCGATATTCCCCTCTTGTTCGAAGGGACGATGCGCGACCTCGTCGATTACACGGTCGTCGTCTACTGCCGGGAAGAGATTCAGTTGATGCGGCTCATGGAACGGAACGGTTTGACGAAAGAAGAAGCGCTCGCGCGCATTCAGTCGCAAATGCCGATCGAAGAGAAAAAGCATCATGCCGATTTCCTCATCAATAACAACGGAGCGCTAAGTGAACTGCCGCCTCAAGTGACACGACTCGTCGAACAGTTTCAAACCATCAAAAAAGAAGGCGAATGACGCCTTCTTTTTTGATGGTTGCATCTTTGAAGCGGGATGCGTTTTTTGTTAGTTGAGCGGGTCGGCTTCAGGTTTCCCTTTACGCCACGTGTCATAAATGGCGCGGCCATCGCTCGGGTGTCCGTTCGAATAGTAGATCGGATAGAGCGAGAAGAACACGTAATAAAACGAGAAATATGCGAATTGATACGTATAGATCGTCGGTTCAAGCTCGCGTGTCAAGATGAATCCGTTCACGATCAAAATACTAGCTAGATTGAAGATAGAGCCGCCCGCGTAGACGATGCTCCTCGTCAAGCGATTACTATACTTCAAGTCAGAAAATTGGCACCAAGCGTCATAGAAATAGACGCGGTTAAACTGTAGCCGACCGATTTTAAATAGTTTCTTTCCTGTCCCGATCTCCATATCAAGCGATCCTCCGAATAATTTCGCGAAAAAGAAATGCCCGAACTGATGGATAATTGTCACAATCGGTAAAATGATAAAGAACGAGATGACGAATTTGTCTAAGTCTCCCCAACTAAACATAATACATAACTCCTTTCCAAGCTCTACACCAAATTTCCCTCTTTTTCAAAACTGAAACTGTAAAAAAGTGAAAGAAATGTGACGATTGATAGTGAAAACGCTTCCAATTATCCGTTATAATGGTGTCGTAACGCAGAAAAAAAGGGGGAACTAGAATGGGGACGAAAGTGGCAATCAATGGTTTTGGACGTATCGGGAGAATGGTGTTTCGGAAGTTGATGCTCGAAGGACGGCATGACGTCGTGGCCATCAATGCGAGTTATCCGGCAGAGACGCTCGCACACTTGATCAAACACGACACGGTCCACGGGCCGTTCACGTTGACGGTACGGGCGCATGGGGATGCGCTCATCGTCGATGGGAAACGAATCGAGCTCGTATCGGAGCGCGATCCGGAAAGGCTGCCGTGGGGGGAGCTTGGTGTTGAGATCGTCGTCGAGGCGACGGGGAAGTTCAATTCTGATATCGGGGCGAAGAAGCATTTGACGGCAGGTGCGAAGAAAGTCATTTTAACGGCGCCGGGGAAAGGTGATGTGCGGACGATTGTGATGGGGGTCAATGATCGCGAGTACACACCGGAGCATGATCACGTCATCTCGAACGCATCATGCACGACGAACTGCCTCGGACCGGTCGTCAAAGTGCTCGACGCGACGTTCGGGATTGAGACGGGACTCGTGACGACGGTGCACGCCTACACGAACGACCAAAACAACATCGACAATCCACATAAAGATTTACGCCGGGCCCGGGCTTGTGGTACTTCGATTATACCGACTTCGACCGGGGCCGCGAAAGCAATCGGACTCGTCTTGCCCGAACTTCAAGGTAAACTGAACGGGATGGCGCTTCGTGTCCCGACGCCGAACGTCTCGCTCGTCGACCTCGTCGTCGAACTGCGCCGCGACGTCACGGTCGACGAAGTGAACGAGGCGTTCGAACGGGCAGCCCACGGGGAGATGACTGGCATTCTCGGCGTCTCGAACGAGCCACTCGTCTCGATCGATTTTAACGGTGACGAACGGTCGTCGATTATCGATGCGGATTCGACGATGGTGCTCGGCGGGAACCATGTTAAAGTGCTCGCGTGGTATGACAATGAATGGGGCTATTCGTGCCGTGTCGTCGATCTGTTAGACATGGTCGCGAGCTACCTTCAAATCGGGCGACAAGAAACCCACGCTTAAAAAAATATATTTAACCGAAAATATTTTTAAAGAATTGAAACAAATATCTTGTAACGACGTCCCAAACACGATACACTCAATCTCGTGAACTTCAATTGGTCTGACAAACGCAACTTAAAGGGTTAGGACCTCTCTGGACTAACTTGCCCCCGTGGTTGTGGGCGATTCAGGCACAAAGTGAGTGATCATCAACTACTTTGAGACCATTGATGTAAAGGGGGATCCACTAATATGGATACTATGGGACGTCACATTATTACAGAACTTTGGGAGTGCAATCCCGACAAATTGAACGATATCGACTACATCGAGCGCTTGTTCGTCGATGCAGCACTTCGCTCGGGCGCTGAAGTCCGCGAAGTCGCTTTCCACAAATTCGCACCACACGGTGTAAGTGGGGTCGTTATCATTTCAGAATCACACTTAACGATTCACAGTTTCCCAGAGCATGGTTACGCATCAGTCGATGTGTTCACATGTGGGGATCGTATCGATCCGGCTACAGCGTCACAGTATATCGCTGAAGGTTTGGATGCGAAAGTGCGTGAAGACGTCAAACTTGATCGTGGGATGGGACCAATCCGTGTTCCTGAAGCGCAAGTGGCAATCAGCAAATAATCAGATTGACCTTTTGAGGCTGGCCGATTTTCGGTCAGCCCTTTTAATTGTTTTGTTGGAGCCTTAATTTTGATATGCTTAACGTATATAAATGAGTTGTTGAGGTGGAAAATGGGATTATTCGATAAGTTTCAAACACATATTCAAACTGATGATTCGCATAAAAATGAAGCGTTGCGCACCCGTTACTTCGCGGCGTCGCCGAACGCGGTGCTGACATGGTTAAGTGAACAAATCAAAACACAAGGCGAAACGGTCCGTCGCGTCGATTCTGAACGTGGGGAACTTGCTTTTAACGGTGAGGGCTGGGACGCACTCGCTACAATCATTCAAGTCGATGGGGGACGGACGGCCGTCGATTTCACGATGAATCGGGAAAGTCGGATCGGTCCGGACCTCGGCCCGCTCGTCACGAAGTATTATGAGGCGTTAGAGCAAAAATTCCCGCTCCGTGCCATCGGAAACCAATCTGTCGAACGATAAGGAGGGCTGAGCATGCGTTGTCCTAAATGCGATCATAACGGAACGAGGGTGCTCGACTCCCGTCCTGTCCAAGATTTTTACTCAATTCGACGCCGCCGGGAATGTGAACAGTGCGGTTATCGGTTCACGACGTTTGAGACCGTTGAACAAACGCCGCTCATCATTGTGAAAAAAGATGGAAATCGAGAAGAGTTCAGCCGTGAGAAAGTGCTTCGAGGCATCATACGGGCCTGTGAGAAACGACCGGTCACGCTCGAACAACTCGAAGGCGTCGTCACAAAAGTCGAGCAGCAGTTACGTGCCCTCGGCCAGTCCGAGATTCCGAGTGAACAAGTCGGTGAACTCGTCATGAACGAGCTCGCCCGTGTCGATGAAGTGGCTTACGTCCGCTTCGCCTCGGTCTACCGCCAATTTAAAGATATCTCTGTGTTCTTTAAAGAGTTAGAAGATTTAATGAAGCAAGAGAAATCGACCAACTAAAGGGGCGGCCTTCTGGTCGTCCTTTTTCAGGGGAGAATCATTATGGAAAAAGAACGGACCATATTCGGAACCGATGAATTATTGATCATGAGTACCGGACTCATCGATCGCGAATCGTATCAGTCACTCTATCATTTGTACCAACCGGTCATCGGAGTGAGAGCGCTCGCGTTATACCAAACGCTATGGAGCGAGTTGAAACCGGGCAAGATGAAATCGAACTATATGTCGCACAGTGCGCTTTGTGAACTGCTTGATTATTCGATCAACGAGTTGACGGACAGTTTGTTCCGCCTCGAGGCGATCGGTCTCGTGCGCACGTACAAGACGAAAGATGCCCGCGTGACCCAGTACGTCTATCAACTGCGTGTACCGCTCGCACCGCACACGTTTTTAAATGACGGGCTGTTGTCGAGTTTTCTCTTTTATAAAGTAGGAGAAGTTCGCTTCAAACAGCTGCAAGGACGGTTCACGATCGATCCGCTCCCGGCGGGCATCGTCGAAGTGACGAAAGACTTTAATGAAGTGTTCGACGTCAAAGGCGTCAATCATATGGCGTTCACGCAAAAGAACTATGAGAAACCGGATCGGGCGAAGATTGAAATCAACTATACGTTTGACATGGATATCGTCAAAAAGTTGACGAACTTCCCGGTCGGTTTCTTCACGAAGAAGCTTGATGAGACGATCACGAAACTTGCCTACGTCTCCCAAATCGATGAAGAATTGATGGCGGAGATGCTGAAAGAGTATTTCGTCCACGAAGCGTACTTGCCGCTCAGTGAGCAAGAGAAGCGCGACGGATGCCGTCAAATGGTTCTTCAATTGAAGAAAAAGCAGACGCGGCACCGAAAAGTGAAGTCGGATGAGACGACAAAGGCAGCGGTTGGCGACTTGCACGACGTCGCCGTCATGGAAACGGCACACCCACATCAATACGTGTCGACGCTCCGGAAGACGCCGCAGCTCTCGAAGAGTGATGAACAGCTCATCATCGAGATGGTCGATACGCTCGGCCTCGCGCCAAGTGTCATCAATGCGTTGTTCTACTATTGTATCGAAGTGAAGAAACAGACGCGGCTCAGTGAAAATTATGTCATGCGCATCGCCACGAGCTGGAAGACGGCAGGTTACCTCCATGCGAAAGACGCGCTCGAGCAAGAAGCGACACAAGACGCCTTGATTGAGAAAAAACAACAAAAACGCGAAAACGTGCAACGGACGACAGTCGGGGCGAGACGGAAGACACAACAGACCGAGCTACCGAAATGGCTCGAAGAGGAAGCGAAAGAGCAACGTTCCTACGATCAGAAGCGGAAACAAGAGCTCGAGTCTTCGGTGCCAGACGACGCCGAGCTCGTCAAGCTGCTCAATGAATTGAAAGAGAAAGGATGAGGGACATGGAACGCATCAATCAAACGCTTGCCCAGATGATGAATCGGAAAGAAGTGCGGGAAGCGTACGAGTCGATTCGCCGGCGAACCCTCGAGCATCCGGGCATCATCGCATTTTTACGCGCTCATCCAGAATTGGACGAGTCAGCGATCGAAATCGGCTTCACGAAGTTGAGTGAATACGCCGAACAAATGGACGGGAAGAAACTCGTGGAAGAGCATGCCGTCATCCCCGGTCATCAACCAGTCCTTTACGTCGATCTCGGACAAGTCGCGATCCGTTATGAAGAGACGGTGAAGCATCGTCAAGCGCGGCGACAAAAAGAGATGGACCGTAAGTTCAAGAGCCTGTTCTTGCCTGAAGAAGTACGGGAAGCGAGCTTTGATTCGTTCGATTGGTCCGATGATGCCAGAAAGATCGCGCTCCGCGAGGCGATGCGATTCGTTTCAGGCATGAAGACCGGTCAAAAAGTGAACGGGCTCTATTTACACGGCAGCTTCGGTGTCGGGAAGACGTATCTCCTCGCCGCCATCGCCAATGAGTTGAAAGTCGCGGACATCGAGACGATTCTCGTCCACGCGCCGGGCTTCGTCTCCGAGGCGAAACGGAAAATACGGACCGACTCGTTCGACTCTTTCTTGACGTCTTTCCAACACGTTCCGGTCCTATTGATTGACGACATCGGGGCGGAAGCGATCAGCCCATGGGTTCGTGACGAATTGTTCGGAATCATTTTGCAGTACCGCATGATGCACCGTCTGCCGACGTTATACAGCTCAAACTTTAGCGGAGAAGAGCTGGAGACACATTTCTCAATCGATGGTTCCCCGCAAAACAAGATGAAAGCGCAACGGCTCATGCAACGGATTTCAACGACGACGACACAAATCGAGTTGAAAGGTGAAAATCGCCGTCGTTAAAGGATTGTTTTTCTCGATTAGGTTGACTATACTAATAAGCATATAACCGATGCAGGAATAGAGGACACGAGATGTCGATACGGGTTTCTAAGCGAGGGAAGGTTGGTGCGAGCTTCCTAAACACGACGACCGTCTTACTCCCTCTTAGCACCGTACGGGACAATCGTGCGGCGGGTCACACTCGTTATCGTGTGTTCGAGCCAAGCTTCTGCTTGGGAACGAGGGTGGTACCACGAGAATCAAAGCTCGTCCCTTTCATAGGGATGGGCTTTTTTTATTTTTTTCTAAATAGAGAGGGGAAGTTGACACATGATTCATTTAACATTTCCAGATGGCGCCGTCAAAGAGTTCGAGGCGGGGATCACAGCAGAAGAAGTGGCGGGTTCGATCAGCCCAGGACTTCGTAAAAAGGCGATCGCCGCCAAAATTGACGGTGAACTGATTGACTATCGCCGTCCAATCAATCAAGACGGCCGTATCGAGCTCGTCATGCCTGACTCGGAAGACGGACTCGATTTGATGCGTCACTCGTCAGCGCACTTGATGGCACAAGCGATCAAGCGTCTTTACGGTGAAGAAGGCTCGATTTATCTCGGGATCGGCCCGACGATCGAGAACGGATTCTATTATGATATCGAGATGGACCGTCGCATCAACGAGGAAGACCTTCCAGAAATCGAGAAGATGATGAAGCGTATCGTCGACGAGAACCTCGACATCACACGTGAAGTCGTGTCACGTGACGAGGCGCTCGCCCGTTATAAAGAACTCGGGGACCCGCTCAAAATCGAATTGCTCGAAGACATTCCGGCCGATGAGACGCTCACGATGTATCATCAAGGTGAATTTTTCGACCTTTGCCGTGGACCACACGTTTCATCGACGTCGAAATTGAAAGTGTTCAAATTGATGAGTGTCGCCGGTGCCTACTGGCGTGGCGATTCAAATAACAAAATGCTCCAACGTATTTACGGGACGGCGTGGGCGACGAAAGAACAGCTCGCGGAACATTTGCGTCTTTTAGAAGAAGCGAAAGAGCGTGATCACCGTAAACTCGGAAAAGAGCTCGATCTCTTCTTCGTCTCACAAGAAGTCGGTCAAGGCTTGCCGATGTGGCTCCCGAAAGGTGCGTCGATCCGCCGCACGGTCGAACGTTATATCGTCGACAAAGAGCTCGAACTCGGCTACCAGCATGTGTATACGCCGGTTCTCGGCTCGGTCGACCTGTATAAGACGTCTGGACACTGGGACCACTATCAAGACGACATGTTCCCGAAAATGGAGATGGACAATGAGGAACTCGTTCTCCGACCGATGAACTGCCCACACCATATGACGATTTACAAGCACGAGCCGCGCTCGTACCGTGAGTTGCCGCTTCGTATCGCTGAACTCGGCGGTATGCACCGTTACGAGATGTCTGGAGCGCTCACAGGCCTTCAACGCGTCCGTTACATGGTATTAAACGATGGACATACGTTCGTCACACCGGAACAGATGAAGCAAGAGTTCAAAGACATCGTTCATTTGATCCAAGAAGTATACGCCGACTTCGGCATTAAAGACTATCGCTTCCGCTTGTCGTATCGTGACCCGGCCGACAAAGAGAAGTACTTCGACAACGACGCGATCTGGGAGACGGCCCAACGTCAGTTGAAAGAGACGATGGACGAGCTCGGTCTCCCGTATTTCGAGGCAGACGGAGAAGCGGCGTTCTACGGACCGAAGCTTGATGTCCAAGTCCGCACGGCGCTCGGCAAAGAAGAGACGCTCTCGACCGTTCAACTCGACTTCTTGCTCCCAGAACGTTTCGACTTGACGTACACAGGTCCGGACGGCAAAGATCACCGCCCGATCGTGTTGCACCGCGGTGTCGTCTCGACGATGGAACGGTTCGTCGCGTACTTGATCGAAGAGTACAAGGGCGCCTTCCCGACATGGCTCGCACCGGTCCAAGTGAAGTTGATCCCGGTGTCGCACGTCCATGACGAGTATGTCGCAGAAGTGAAAGCGGAGCTCGTCAAACGTGGCGTCCGCGTCGAGACGGATCTTCGCGACGAGAAACTCGGCTATAAGATTCGTGAGGCACAGATGAAGAAAATCCCGATGACGCTCGTGCTCGGCGACAAAGAGCGCGACGAGCGGGCGGTCAACATCCGCCGTTACGGCCAACAAGAACAAGTGTCGGCTTCACTCGACGAATTTATCACGTCGTTGACGGAAGAAATCGCCAATCGTTCACGTTAAACGAGGGACCATCCTTCTTCGGAAGGGTGGTCTTCTTTTCGGTCTAAAGACGGATGCGAAATAGGTGAGAGAACACGTAAGGTAGAAGAAAGGAGTGATTATCTTGAAATTTATGAAACCATTCGTAGCGCTGACAATCGGTTCGGTCGTCGCGACGAGCATGATACCAAAAGTAAACGCAGAAGCCATCGTGGACGATACAATCGTCACGCTCGGGGAGTCGCTCTCCTCGAACCAGCAACAGTGGGTGCTCGACCGCGTCGAGGCACCGGCCGGCATCGATCCGATTATCGCGACCGTGGCCGACGAAGAAAAATATTTAGGAGACGCGGTTCCACAAGCCCAGCGTGGGGGTGGGATGTACTCGTCGGCCCGCATCAAATTGATGGAGGAAGGCACAGGGTTGAACATTAAGACGGAGAACGTCACGTGGGTGACGGAAGATATGTATGCGAATGCACTCGTCACGGCCGGTGTGACCGACGCAGACATCTACATCACGTCACCGATTCGCGTGACCGGCACGTCCGCTCTCACAGGCATCATGAAGGCGTATGACGTCACCGCCAGTGAGACGGGCATCGAATTGAGTGAAGAGCGGAAAGTGCTCGCCCAAGAAGAACTCGCCGTCACGTCAGAAATCGGGAAAACGGTCGGCCAAGACGATGTCGCGGGTCTTATGAACGAGATCAAAGCGGCGATCGCCAACGAAAAACCAGAGACGAACATCGAGATTCGCGATATCGTCATTCAAGTGCTCAATCAAAACAACGTCCAGCTGTCAGACACGCAACTGAACCGTTTGACAGGTCTGTTCGAGAACATGCAACAAGCGAACCTCGATTGGGGATCGATCAGTGACGGGTTGAAAGGGGCCGGACAAAACGTCCAATCTTTCCTCGAACAAGAAGAAGTCAAAGGGTTCTTCGCCCGATTGTTCGCGGCGCTCAGTAACTTCTTCAAATCGTTGACGAATTAAACAGGTTTAAAAAAGGGCTCACGCCCTTTTTTAATACCAACGTTTATAGATGTAATCCCGCGCGCTCTTGTTGTCATCGACAATCTTCAACGTGATCCGGTTCATCTCTTCGAGAAGGTCGGTCAACACCGCTTTCAGCTTCTCATCTTCAAGTCCGTGATGACGCATCGTTTCTGTAACGATCCGCTCGACTTGGTCATGATAATTATGGTCATCACCGATCTTATTTCGCCAATCCATGTCCATCCCTCCCTTTTTTATTTTTATTCCCGTACAAAAGGTATTGCGAAACGATGGAATGACTGTTATTATCATAAAAGTGTGAGCTACCAATTATTCATGCGCGAATTCTTGACATCTTTTCCTGTTAGTGTTAAGATGACTTAGTGATTAAAAACAACAAAGCAGAAGCGCCCGCTTCTCACCTCGTCCGAACAGCTTCGGTCAGGTCCATCATGTACGCAACTCAAAGTCGGAATTGTTCCGCTTTGGATTCGAAATGATGTGTGGGCGGGAAACTGCCGACGCTTTTTTTATTGCCATGTTGTCTTATCAATCTAAAACTCGTGCAATCGCACGATGGAGGTGCTAACCATTAGCAAAGAGCTCTTTATCAACGAAAACATTCGTGCCCGTGAAGTTCGCTTAATTGGAGCGGACGGTGCACAACTCGGTGTGCAATCGCGCAGTGAAGCATTACGCTTGGCTGAAGAGGCTGAACTCGACTTAGTCTTGGTCGCCGACAAAGCAAACCCACCGGTCGCTAAAATCATGGACTATGGTAAATACCGTTTCGAACTCCAGAAAAAGGAGAAAGAAGCGCGTAAAAACCAAAAGGTCATCCAATTGAAAGAAGTACGCCTCAGCCCGACAATCGAGGAAAATGATTTCCAGACGAAATTGCGTAACGCTCGCAAATTCCTTGAAAATGGAAACAAAGTGAAGGCGTCGATCCGTTTCCGCGGACGTGCCATCACACACTCGGAAATCGGCAGACGCGTTATGGAAAAATTGGCGGCGGAATGTGCCGACTTGGCAACAGTTGAACAAAAGCCGAAGATGGAAGGACGCAGCATGTTCTTAGTGCTGGCTCCGAAGAAAGAAGATTAATCATCGAGTCATAGTGGGGAGGAAATACTCATGCCGAAAATGAAATCGCACCGTGGTGCTTCAAAACGTTTCAAACGTACTGCATCAGGTAAACTCAAGCGTTCACACGCTTACACAAGTCACTTGTTTGGTAACAAATCGACAAAAGCGAAACGTAAGCTCCGTAAAGGTGCTATCGTATCAGCTGGAGACTTCAAACGCATTCGCAACATGATCGCGAAGTAATACAGAAGGAATTTAGGAGGGAAACTATATGCCACGCGTAAAAGGCGGTTATACGACTCGTCAACGTCGTAAAAAGCAAATCAAATTGGCCAAAGGTTATTATGGCGCAAAACATATTCTATTTAAAGTAGCAAAACAACAGGTCATGAAGTCACTCATGTACGCATACCGTGACCGTCGTCAAAAGAAACGTGATTTCCGTCGTCTTTGGATCACACGTATCAATGCGGCAGCACGCACAAACGGCCTCTCATACAGCCGTATGATGCACGGCCTCAAGCTTGCAGGGATCGACATCAACCGTAAGATGCTTGCTGAGCTTGCTGTGACGGATGCACAAGCGTTCGCGTCACTCGCTGACACAGCTAAATCAAAATTGAACGCTTAATCGTTCAAACGAAAGCGCCGAGATAATGTCTCGGCGCTTTCTTTTTTCTCGGTAATTTCTTAAGATGAAGAGAAGGAGGAGAACGTATGGATCAATCGGTTTTAGCAATCATCGCCGTGGCGCTCATCGTCTTGAACGTCTTCACGTACATCCAAGCGAAGAACTACACGCACGGGAACGGTGATTTCAACATATTATACGCTTACGCGGGCGGCGCGATCGGTGCGCTGTTCGGGCTTCATTTGACACGCAAGAAGACCGTTCATGCCCCAAAAAGCGTCCAATTACAAGTATTGATTTTAGCAGTGGGCTGGTCTTTAATGATTTTAGTACTGCTTTAAGTGGAGAATAGGAGGAGCAACCGGTGAACTGGACAACATTATTTGATCAGCAGCGTCGTTTGGATGAGCGGATCAAAGAAGAACATCAACTATCCGGGAACCAATTCGATGAGCGCTTGCTCGCGTTACACGTCGAACTTGGGGAACTCGCCAATGAGACCCGTAGTTTTAAATTTTGGTCGACGAAAGGCCCGTCGCCTCAAGACGTGATCTTAGAGGAGTATGTTGACGGCATGCACTTTTTACTGTCACTCGGCCTCGCCCTCGGTTATGAACGGGAGTCGTTCCCGGCCGGTAGCTCGTATCTTGATGCGACTGATGCTTTTTTAGACGTTTTCCGGAAAGTGACGAATTTTGGTTTGTCGAAGACGGAAGCGATGTACGAGACGCTGATGGCGGCATATCTCGAACTCGGTTATACGTTAGGGTTTAATGAAGAATTGATTATGATGGCGTATATGTCGAAAAATCAAGTGAACCATGAGCGACAAGATCAAGGCTACTAAACGGAAAAAGGAGCGATATGAGATGAACGAATCATTACATATGTTAAAACGATTGACGGATGCGACAGGTGTCCCAGGAAACGAAGGGGAAGTCCGATCTCTCATGCGCGAATACCTCGAACCGCACGTCGAATCGTTTGAACAAGACGGACTTGGCAGCTTGTTCGGGCGTGTGACCGGAGACGCCGATGGCCCGCGTGTCATGATTGCCGGCCATATGGACGAAGTCGGCTTCATGGTGACACGAATCGAAGAAGGAGGGTTCCTTCGTTTCCAAGCACTCGGCGGTTGGTGGAACCAAGTGCTATTGGCACAACGCATGGACGTCGTGACGCGCTCGGGTGAAAAGATTCCTGGCGTGATCGGGGCGAAGCCGCCACACGTCTTGCCGATGGAAGCCCGCAAAAAACCGGTCGAGATTAAGGACATGTTCCTCGATATCGGCGCGACATCGAAAGACGAAGTCGCCGAATGGGGAATTCGCCCGGGAGATACGGTCGTCCCGCATTGTGAGTTCACGGTCATGAAAAATGAGAACTTCTTGATGGCAAAAGCATGGGACAACCGAATCGGTTGCGCCATCGCGATCGAAGCGGCGAAACGTTTGAAAGAAGAAACCGTGCCAGGTGTCGTCTTCTCCGGTGCGACCGTCCAAGAAGAGGTCGGTTTGCGCGGTGCGGTGACAGCGGCCAACTTGATCAAACCGGACGTCGCCATTGCCGTGGATACAGGCATTCCGGGAGACACGCCGGGCATGACGCCGGCTGAAGGGTTGTCTAAACTCGGAGAAGGGGTCCAAGTCATCTTCTTTGATGCGACGACGGTCACGAATCCGCGTTTAATCGATTTGATCGTTGACGTGGCGAAAGAGAATGACATCAAGTATCAATTAGACTTGACGCCGGGTGGCGGTACGGACGCTGGTCGTTTCCATCTATCAGGTGTCGGGATGCCGGCCGTGGCGCTCACGGTACCGGTCCGTTACTTGCACACGAACGTCTCGATTATTCATAAAGCGGATTATGAGGCGGCGGTCGATTTAGTCGTCGCACTCACAAAACGATTAAATCACGAAACGGTTCAATGGTTGAAAGAGGGATAATATGACGAAAATCACGTCTACGAAAAGTGAGACCATCAAGCGGTTGAAACGGTTGATGACGAAAAAAGGCAGACAAGAGTCCGGGCAATTTCTTGTCGAGGGCGAGCATTTGGTCGACGAGGCGATTCGTGCCGGTCGTCTCGTTCAGTTGATCATGGGTGAATCATACTCGCCAAAGAACTCGTGGCGTCTAGATGAAATGCCTGTGCTCGAGTTATCGGACCACGTCGCCGATTTGTTGTCTGAGACGGAGAAGACGCAAGGCGTGTTCGCTGTCGTGAACATGTCCCCGGTCGAGCGGAAGATGAAGCACGTTCTCGTCCTCGATCGGATTCAAGACCCTGGTAACTTAGGGACGATGATTCGGACGGCTGATGCGGCCGGATTTGATACCGTCTTGCTCGGAAAAGGGACGGTCGACCCGTATAACGCCAAGGCGGTCCGGGCGACGCAAGGTTCACTGTTCCACGTGAACGTGAGCTCGGTCGATTTACTCGAGACGTTACCTGAATTAAAGAGTGAAGGCTTCCACGTGTACGGGACAGCCCTTTCAAAAGCGAAGTCATACGACCAAGTTGACTTCAACGAGAAAGTCGCTCTCGTCATCGGAAACGAGGCGCAAGGCGTTCACGCTGACGTCCTCGCCTTGTGTGACACGCGTGTCCATATCCCGGTGCTCGGTGACGCCGAATCACTCAACGCCGCGGTCGCGGCCGGGATTCTCATGTATCGCATCGCGCTAAAATAAACTTGTCAGCTTTTTTGAATCATGATAGGTTAGTTATATTGAACGTAATAGTATAGACGTTGAAGGAGCATAGTACGCGAACTACCGAACGAGTACAGGGAGCATGGGCCGTGATTGAGAGCCGATGCCTCGGGCGGCGCCGAATTCACTCTGGAGTCGTGTTGGAGACAACACCGGGTTGGCATCTCGATAACGATGCCTCTTAAGTGGGCCTCAAACGGCCAAGCAGGGTGGTACCGCGATTATTCGTCCCTTCAGTCATCGACTGAAGGGACTTTTTTTTGTAGAGGAGGAATTATTGATGAAAGAACAGTTAGAGTTGTTACAACAAGAGGCGCTCCAAGAGATTGGGGCGGCATCGACACAAAAGACGTTGAACGACGTCCGCATCAAATATTTAGGCAAAAAGGGGCCGATGACCGAAGTGTTGCGCGGGATGGGGAAACTCTCACCTGAAGAACGACCTGCCGTCGGCGAACTCGTCAACACGGTCCGCACGACAATCCAAGATACGTTAGAGGCCCGGATCGAGGAAGTGAAGGCAGTCGAACTCGAAGCGAAACTCGCGGCGGAAACGATTGATGTCACGCTCCCAGGTCGGACGTCATTGCCAGGACACACGCATTTGCTTCAACAGATTGTCGATGAGATGGAAGATTTGTTCGTCGGCCTCGGCTATACGATCGCCGAAGGTCCGGAAGTCGAGACCGACTTGTATAACTTCGAGATGCTCAACCTCCCGAAAGACCATCCGGCCCGCGACATGCAGGATTCGTTCTATGTCACAGACGAGACGCTCCTCCGGACGCATACGTCCCCTGTACAGGCACGGACGATGCTCGAAGCAGGCGGACAGCCGATTCGCATCATCTGCCCGGGCAAAGTGTACCGCCGCGACGAGGATGACGCGACCCACTCGCATCAGTTCATGCAAATCGAAGGGCTCGTCATCGATGAGCATATCTCGATGGCTGATTTGAAAGGGACGCTCGAATCGTTCGTCAAGCAGTTGTTCGGTGAGACGCGTGAGATTCGTCTCCGTCCGAGTTTCTTCCCGTTCACCGAACCGTCAGTCGAAGTCGATATCTCTTGTTTCAAGTGCGGCGGCAAAGGCTGCAACGTCTGTAAGAAGACGGGCTGGATTGAGATCTTGGGTGCTGGGATGGTGCATCCACGTGTGCTCGAGATGGCAGGCTATGATTCGACGAAGATGTCTGGATTCGCATTCGGAATCGGTGTCGAACGGATGGCGATGTTAAAACATGGGGTGGACGATATTCGCCACTTCTATACAAACGACTTACGCTTCATCGAGCAATTCTAAGGGGGATCACACATGTTATTATCAAAAAAATGGTTGAATCAATATATTGATGTATCCGATTTGAGCGGACAAACGCTTGGCGACTTAATCACGAAAAACGGGATTGAAGTCGAGAGCGTCGTCAGCCGGTCTGAAGGTTTGTCGGGACTCGTCGTCGGGCATGTCCTCGCTTGCGAGAAGCATCCGGAGGCTGACAAATTGAACGTGACGACGGTCGATATCGGCGCGGAAAGCCCGGTCCAAATCGTCTGTGGCGCGCCGAACGTCGCCGCCGGTCAACACGTCATCGTGGCGACGGTCGGAGCCCGTCTCCCGGGACTCAAAATCAAGAAAGCGAAGCTACGCGGCGTCGAGTCGCAAGGGATGATTTGCTCGCTCGAGGAACTCGGGTTCGAGAAAAAACAAATTCGTGAAGACGAGCAGGACGGCATTCACACGTTCCGTGAACCTGTCGAAATCGGTGCAGACGTCATCCGCCTGTTAGACCTCGACGATGAAGTAATCGAACTCGGATTGACTCCGAACCGCTCGGATTGCTTGAGCCTTTACGGGATCATTCATGAAGTCGCGGCCATTCTTGAGCGTCCATACACATTACCGACTGCCGACGTGACGACAGATGTCGCGAACACGGTCAGCGTTCGTCTCGAGACAGACAACTGTCCGTACTATGCGACACGCCGTGTCGACGGCGTCGTCATCGGTGACTCACCGCAATGGTTGAAAAACATTTTGATTGCAGAAGGCGTCCGTCCGATCAACAACGTCGTCGATGTGACGAACTACGTCATGCTCGAGCTAGGTCAACCGCTTCATGCGTTCGATACGGCGAAACTCGGAACGACGATTGCTGTTCGTCAAGCACATGACGGGGAAGAAATCGTCACGCTCGATGACGTAACGCGCACGCTCGATGCCTCGATGATGGTCATCACGAACGGCGAACAGCCTGTCGCCATAGCCGGTGTCATGGGTGGAGCGAACACTGAAGTCGATGCGACGACGTCGAGCATCATCCTTGAGTCGGCCTATTTCGCACCGGCATCGGTCCGTAAGACGAGCCGGACGCTCGGTTTACGCTCGGATTCGAGTGCCCGGTTCGAAAAGGGGGTAGACCCGGAACGGTTGCAATTGGCCCTTGATCGTGCGGCCGAACTCATCGTCGAAGTGAGCGGTGGCACAATCAGCGACATCGTCATCGCTGGGGACAAAGACTCGGCGGCCCGGACGATTGACGTCTCTGTCGCTTATATCAACCATCGACTCGGAATGGATCTTGAGCAGGCGACGATCGTCCGCATCTTGGAACGTCTCGGTCTCGATGTGACCGGTGATGAGACGTTGACGGTTCACGTACCGTCTCGTCGTCCTGACTTGGAATTGCCGGCTGACATCACGGAAGAAGTGGCACGCCTCTATGGCTATGACAGTCTTCCGTCGAGCCTTCCGGCGTCGCGCTCGAAAGGGTATCTTCCGAAAGAGAACGTGTTGCGCCGTCACGTCCGTCGTGTCCTTCAAGGCGCAGGGCTGTCGCAAGCCATCACGTACTCGCTCACGAGTGTCGGGAACGCCTCGCGCTTCAGTGGGGCCGATTTGACGCAAGTGAATTTGGCGATGCCGATGAGCGAAGAGCGTTCGGTGCTCCGGACATCAATCATCCCAGGATTGCTCGAGGCGGCTCGTTATAATACGTCGCGTCAACAAGCCAACGTGCGATTGTATGAGACAGGACGCGTCTATGTCGAACAAGGTGAGACGTTGCCACGTGAAACGGAGCGGGTCGCCGGCGTATTGACGGGACTCTGGTACGATCACCGTTCACAAGGAACGCGTGTCCCGGTCGATTACTTCGTTGCCAAAGGGGCTGTTGAGACGCTCTTGGCTGCGCTACGTGTCGAAGCGACGTATGAGGCGGCCGTGGTTGCGGATATGCACCCAGGTCGTACCGCAAACGTGCTCATCGACGGACGTGTCATCGGTTACGTCGGACAAGTCCACCCAGGCGTGTCCAAAGACGTGTACGGATTGAAAGAAGTGTACGTGTTCGAACTTGACTTGGACGTGTTGCAACAGACAGCCGAGCTCATCTATGAAGATGTGCCGCGTTTCCCATCCGTCACACGCGACTTAGCGCTCGTGTTGAAGCGTGACATCCCGGCCGGTCAAGTCGAAGCGACAATCAAACAGGCGGCTGGACCGCTGTTGATCGATCTCGCGTTGTTCGATGTGTACACGGGTGAGAACGTCGGGGAAGACGAGAAGTCGCTCGCCTTCTCACTTAAATATCAAGATCCGACGCGCACGCTTCAAGATGAAGAAGTGACAGCGTCTTACGAGGCGATTATCGCCGCTGTGAAAGTAGCTCACGGCGCTGACGTTCGCGCTTAACACAAAAAACTGCGATTCCTAAACTTAGGAATCGCAGTTTTTTGTCATTGCACTTCGAGTGCCAAGTCACCAAACTTCGTCCATCCGACGAGGCAAGTCACTTTATAAAGAAGGAACGTAATGACTGCCGGAAGCACGACGCCCGTGCCGACGAAGATGGCGAACGCTTCGACGCCTTGCGCCGCCAAGATGTTGAGTGGTGCGATCATTGAGTTCAAACCGAGGCCGGCAATCTCGTACGGTACTTCGAGCGAGAACCAGAGCGTCGCGATCGGGGCGCTGATCATGGCCGCGATGAACGGCGGCATGACGACGCGTGGATTTTTGACGACGTTCGGAAACTGGACTTTCGGTGTGACGAAGAACGATGCGACCAAACCGCCTGGGTCGGTTTGGCGATAGGCCATGAGCGTGAAACCGACGAACTGGGCCGTACAACCGATCAAGGCGGCAGCACTCGCGACTGGATCGAGTTGAAGCGCGATGGCGAGCGCGGCCGATGAAGCCGGTGACATGAGCATAACACTGAAGACGAGTGCGATGACGAGTGATGTGGCGATTGGTGACGTATTGACGGAAGCCGTGATGCTAGCGCTGATCGAGTTGATGAGCGGTGTCGTGACGGCAGCAGCCCCGACGCCGACGATGCCGCCGCCAAGGACGGCGGAAACCGGGACGACCATCATGTCAAACTTCGTCTTCCCGAGTACACGCTTTCCAATCCAGACGGCAGCAGCCGCTGCGATCAACGCACTGATCGGTTGACCAGGGACGAGGACGAGTCCACTTTCGGTCGGTTGGAGCGCGGCCCCGCCGACGGTCGCCGCAATCATCGAACTGAATAAAATGAGGGTATTCCCGCCGAGCTGATAGGCGACACCGGCACCGAGCGCCGGAGCGAGCAAGGACTTGGCGACTTGGCCGATTGTGACGAGCATATCGAGTCCTGTCATTTTACCGATCGTCTCGATCAGCAGTCCGACCCCGAGCGTGACGAGGACGGCGCTTGCCATCCCTGCTGATATTTTAATCATTCGATCCATTGCGTACTGTTTCACTTCCATCATCTCCTCTGTCTATTTTCCAACAAAAAAACCTATCCGGATGGGATAGGCGCACGATACAAACGGTGAGCGCCTCGTCCGAAACCATCGAAACAAGGGCCCAAAAATTCGTCTCGGTCATCGAGTCGATTTTCAGTCCCTTCGTCGAATAATAATCAGCAGGCCGTGTTGTGTCTGTGTATGCATGGCGTTTCGCTCCTCCGTTTTGCTAAGATTTGTCTTAGACTAACACGATAATTTTCAATAATCAATATTTTCTGAAAATTTATTTGAAAATATTTGTCGGCCGCCAAAAAAAGAAAGGTAACCGCTCATTTTTGTAAGCGTTACCTTTCTTGAGTTAATTCGTTAAGACGTGCTAGCCGTGATCAATCCGACTTGTTCATCGATAAAGTTCATCGATACGGTGTTGAAGATGTCCGGCTGGTCGACGTTAACGACGTGACCGGAGTCATGGACGACGTGAACGTTCGCTGTCGGCTGATGTTTCGCCGTGCGTTCGACCGCCTCAAGGAACATGTAGTCCTCGTCTCCCATCACGTACAAGATTGGAACGGACGTTTGAATCGACGAGAAATGGCGCAACAACGGATTCATGTTCTCGGTCATTTTGAACCAACGGATGAATTCACGCTGGCAAAGGTTAGCCGCATCGCGGACGAACATCATCCGAGACTTCTTGTGGCGTTTTTTCGGCAATAAAATCCAGGCGAACAGTTGATAGAGCCACATGTACGGGACGAAGCTTTGGACGAGGCTGCCGAGACGAATCAACAACGTCGATCGAACGTTGAATTTGACGATCGCGCCCCCGAGCACGACCGAGGCGATTCGTTCCGGATGATGCTCGAACATCGCTTGAATGACGATTGTCCCGAGCGATAGACCGACCATGTGGCCTTTTTCGATGTTCAAGTGGTCCATCACTTCGACTACGTCCTCGACGACGACGTCGAGTGTATACGCGTTGAGCGGTTGCGTCAACGATTGCTCGGCATCATACGATCCGCCATGGCCGCGCAAATCGAGCAACAGGACGTTGTATTTCTTTTTAAACGGTCGGATTTGACGATACCAGTGAGACAGGCTCCCCCCGGCGCCATGAATAAAGATGACCCAAGGATGATCGTCGCTTAATGTATACGTTTTATAATGCAACATGAACGCTATCCTCCAAAAATTTTTAAGTTCATTAAACCTTGAAACAAATATACCATATGTCGACGAGGAGCACTATCGTTTCAACTCGCTCAAACGCACGGCTTTTTTCGTGTTGGCGAAGTGAACTTTAGCGATGTCATTCAACCGTTCGACGCCATCACGCTTAATCAACGTGGCGGCGACTTGGTCGACTTTGGCGCCGGCTCCTTTTGGTAACGTGACGCCGACGGTTTGACTCAATTTGTCCATCTCCTTCAAAAAGAACGCGCGCGCCAAAATCGAGGCGGCGGCGACGGCCACGTGAAGTCCTTCCGCCTTGGTGGAAAAGAAGACATCGTCCTTGACGACAGCGGCTTCACCGCTTAAATGTCTGTAATAGACGTTCTTTTCGGCGAACTGGTCGATCAAGATGGCGTCTGGCTTCTGATCCAGTTTTTTTAATAACGCTGACAAGGCAGCATTATGGGCGATTGCCGTCATCTTTCCTTGTGTCATCGTCCGTTGCATCTTATTGTACATCGGATTATGGAGCGTTGCTTTTTGATACGGGATGGTGACGTGCAAGTCGCGGGCGATGCGCTTGATGTCTGTGTCCGATAACAACTTGGAGTCTTTGACGCCGAGTTCTTTGACGAGTGCGATGTTGTCGCTCGACACGTAGGCGGCGACGACGACGAGTGGACCGAAGAAGTCGCCTTTTCCGACTTCGTCGCTACCGATGACGGACCAGTCGGAAAAGCCTTCAGGCAATGTCGTTTTAGGGACGGATGCCGCCTTTTGGATGACGTCTCCCCATTTCGCTGCTTCTTGTTCAGCGGTTCGGCCTTGGAACATGACTTTACCCGAATTGTAGACGGTAATCACGCACGTCGGTGTCTTTGCACAGAAACGAGCGTGAGGAGGCGGGCTGACCGCTTGGGAGGAATACGTTTCGATGAGGGCACGTTGCGCCTCGACCGATAATTTGATGACTTGATTGCCCAACAGGAGCACTTCCTTTCTGTCTCGCAAATTAATCTTACATTTTTTTTGTGGATTTTGAAACCAACATCCCGGCTTTTTCGTATGAAACAATGAGTCGAGAAGAAGTGAGGTGAGACGAAGATGTGGTGGCGCGATGACACGGAGCAAGATGAGGCTGGATCCCTCTATAAACAGATTCTCGAACTTGAGTCGAGGATCGCGAAACTAGTTGCCCATCAAGTGCGGGTGCGTCGGCTGCTCATGCAAGAGTCGTCCGAGGCGACGGCTGATCAAATCATTACGTTGCAAGCGGAAGTCGATCATTATTTAACGCTACTTCGTCAGGAAAGAGTGGAGGCCGTCGACCGATATGAACGCTTGCGTTTTGAGCAAACAATCGGTCGTGTGCGTGAACATGTCGAACAACCGACACGCCCGCTCACTGAGTGGGACACGATCGAACGGGCGCTCGCGCTCGAAGTTGAACATCTGCGCCGCGTGCTCGCTTTCGAGCATGAACGCCGGAGCGAGGAGGGGTGGTAATGGAATCAATTGATCAATTATATTGGTGGGTATTGATCATCGCCGGGCTCGGCACGTTCATTTATATGCTGTTCTCCGATGCGTTCGATTTATTTGAAGGCTGGTTCAACCCGGCTGTCATCCTTTCGTTCTTGGCACTCGGGGCGGGGATCGGTCTCATTTTAAATGCGCTCGCGCACGTCTCGCCGATGATCGGGCTTGCCGTTGCCCTCGTCGGGTCGTTCGCCTTGACGACGCTTCTTTACTTATTCGTCTTATTGCCGCTCTCGAACGCGGAGGAATCAATCGGCATGACCGATGAGTCGCTCATCGGCCTCGTCGGTCGGTTGACCGTGCCGGTCCCTGAAGGCGGCTACGGGGAAGTGCTCGTCGAATCGGTCACCGGGTCAGTAGTAAAGACGGCGCAAAGTATCGACGAAAAAGCGATTCCGAGCGAACGGCGCGTCGTTATCATTGAAGTAGAACGAAATATTGCGATCGTCATGGAATATGACGAGCCGACAATCCGGAAGGAGAATGGATAGATGGATACAGTCATACTTGCAAGCATTATCGTCGGGGTGATCATTCTTTCCCTGATTTTTGTATTCGTATTAAAGTACCGTACGGTCGGACCGGATGAGGCGTTGATCGTCACCGGTAGTTACTTAGGGAAGAAAAATGTCCATAGCGACGCCTCGGGCAACCGGGTCAAAATCATTCGTGGTGGCGGTACGTTCGTCTTGCCGGTCTTCCAACAGGCAGAACCGCTCAGCCTTCTTTCAAGCAAGCTCGAAGTGACGACACCGGAAGTGTACACGGAGCAAGGTGTTCCGGTCATGGCGGATGGGACAGCCATCATTAAAATCGGTGGGTCGATCAGCGAAATCGCGACGGCGGCCGAACAATTCCTCGGTAAACCGAAAATCGAGCGCGAGAACGAAGCGAAAGAAGTGCTCGAAGGTCACCTCCGTTCTATCCTCGGTTCGATGACTGTCGAAGAGATTTATAAAAACCGTGACAAGTTCTCGCAAGAAGTGCAACGCGTCGCCTCGCAAGATTTGGCCAAGATGGGTCTCGTCATCGTCTCGTTCACAATTAAAGACGTCCGCGATAAGAACGGTTATCTTGAGTCGCTCGGGAAGCCGCGGATTGCCCAAGTGAAGCGCGACGCTGACATCGCGACGGCAGAAGCCGACAAAGAGACACGCATCAAGCAAGCGGAAGCGATGAAAGACGCGAAGAAAGCGGAACTTGAGCGGGCTTCAGAGATCGCTGAAGCCGAGAAAGAGAATCAGCTTCGGATCGCGGCATATCGTCGTGAACAAGACGTCGCCAAAGCCCGGGCCGACCAAGCGTACGAGCTCGAAGAGGCGAAAGCGAAACAAGAAGTCACCGAGCAACAGATGCAAGTCCAAATCATCGAGCGTCAAAAGCAAATCGAGCTCGAAGAGAAAGAGATTATGCGTCGTGAGAAACAATACGACTCAGAAGTGAAGAAGAAAGCCGATGCCGACCGCTATGCGATCGAGCAGTCAGCTGAAGCCGACAAGGCGCGACAAATCGCCTCAGCGGATGCCGAGAAGTACCGGATCGAAGCGGAGGCGAAAGCCGACGCCGAACGCGTCCGACTCGCTGGTGTCGCCGAAGCGGACTCGGAACGAGCGAAAGGGGAGGCGGAAGCTGAAATCATCCGCTTGACCGGTCTCGCTGAAGCCGAAGCGAAACAGAAGATTGCGGAAGCGTTCGAGCAATACGGACAGGCGGCCATTCTCGACATGGTCGTCAAGATGCTTCCTGACTATGCGAAACAGATTGCGGCGCCGCTCGGTAACATCGATCAAATCACGGTCGTCGACACGGGCAGTGGCAAAGACGGTGGGGCCGGAAAAGTGACTGGTTACGCGACCGACTTGATGGCGTCGCTTCAACAGACGCTCAAAGCCTCGTCTGGCATCGACATGAAAGATTTGCTCGACAACTTTGTCGGGAAAGGTAGCGTCCCGACTGGTGATACGTCAGACCGCACGTTGACGGAACCGACTGTCGCGGCAACAGAAGAATAACGAGCAAGGCTGTAGACGATTCGTCTGCAGCCTTTTTTTCACGGATGATTCCCCTAACTTTCAACTGGAATGACTTCAAGCCAAGTCGAATTCTGTCGATAAGTAAGATGTCAGACTAATAGAGAGAGGGAGTAAAGTCATGAGAAAAGCAGTTATGATCGGAATGATGACCGCGTGCGTTGCTTGGTTATCGGGATGTCAATCCGTGATCAATCAACCAGAGGCGACCGTCGAGGAGCGGCAATCGATGGGTGTCGTCTTATCGGACGTCGGTCTCGGGGACCAGTCGTTCAGCGATGCGGCGATGCGCGGGATGGGCCAACTACGGGAGACTGGAGAGTGGTTCGTCGACTATCGGGAGCTTGACGAGACCGAGACGTATAAAGCGGGCTTCGAGCAACTCGTCGCCGACGGGCATGACGTCATCATCGGTCTCGGCTTCGCTTGCCAGGCCGACTTGGAAACAGTGGCGACCGCCAACCCGGACCAGCAGTTCGCTTTGATCGACGCGGTGTCGACATTACCGAACGTCATCTCGGTCACGTTTGAAGAAGTGGAGGGAAGTGCCTTGGCCGGTGCTGTCGCTGGACTAGAGACTGATACGGACAAAATCGGATTCATCGGCGGAGTGGACAATGAACTGATTCAGAAATTTTCTACCGGATTTTTGCTCGGTGCAAAGGCGGTAAATGAAGACGTCGAGCTCATCGTCGATTATGCGAACGATTTCGCCTCTCCGGACATCGGCCGCATGTTGGCGGAAAAACAAATTCAAGCGGGCGTTGACGTGTTGTATGCAGCGGCAGGACTGACGGGTGTCGGCGTGTTAGAGACCGCTGAAAAGAACGGGGTGAAGGCGATCGGTGTCGATAGCGACCAATCGATGATTGCCCCGGACGCCGTCATCACATCGATGTTGAAACAAGTCGACTTGGCGATCGTCGAAATTGCGAACAACGTCAAAGCAGATGTATTCAGTGAACATTACGTGCTCGGTCTCGACCAAGGCGGTGTCGGCTTGTCAGCGCTGCGGCGCATCCAATGGACCGAAGACGAGCGTGAACGGTTTGAATCGTTCGAGAAACGTCTGATGGAGGGGGCACAGTGATGAGTTTACGGAAACGATTTATTTTCTCCACCGTCTTCACGGTGCTGTTGATTATACTGATGATGAGTTACGTCTTGACGACATTGAACCGATTGCAGACTTATAATGAACAGTACGGTTCACAGATGATTGAGTTGTCGCAACTCGAGACGTCGCTGCTCCAAGAACAGTCGCTTTGGACGTCGCTCGGTGAGCAGATGAGCCCGGCGACGCTCAATCAATTGGAGCGTATCCGCCTGAACAACACGGAGACGTTCGACACGTTGCGGGAAACGTATTTGATTCCAGCCTTCGAAGAGCATCTGGAGCGAGCGACGATGAAATATGAACGCATCAGCGCCGACGTCGAGACGGCCCGTGAAGGCGGAATTGCGGCGCGCATCCAAGCCGCCAAGCTCGAAGGTCTGCTGAATGACGTGAACACGCTCTTGCTCAAGAACGGTACGTTTTATGAGGCGTTGCAACGTGAAGCGGCCGAGGAGACGAGACGTCTGTTCATCGTGTCGATCGTCCTGACAGGGTTCGTCATTCTCGCACTCGGGATTTACAACTTTTTCTTTGCCCGGTCGATCACACTTCCGCTCGAGCGGAACGTCGAGGCGGCCGAAGCGATCGCGTCTGGTCGGTTGATCACGTTACCGGACTCGACCCGGCGCGATGAGATTGGGCGATTGGAGCGGGCGATGCAAGACATGACGGCCTCCCTGCAGACGGTCATCGGATCGATCCGCGTCACCTCGATGCGAGTGAATGACATGACCGAGACGGCGGCAGCCGAGAACGAGGCGGTCGTGAGCACGACATCGAACATCACGAACGCGGTCGACGAAATGGCGAACGGCGCCCAATCGATCGCGACCGAACTTCAAGAGACGCTTGAATCGGTCGGTATTATGGCTTCTTCATTCGAAACGAGCCTGGACCAGACGAGGCAGACGACCGAAGAAACGACCGAGATGACACGTGAAGTGGCCGCTGGGATCGAAACGCTCACCGATCAAGAACGCATTTTGCACCAATCGAGTGAGCGAAACGGGATGCTCGTGACCCGGATGGAACAGTTCGCACGGAACACGGCCGAAATTGAGAAGATGGCAAAACTCGTCGAAGATGTGGCGGCACAGACGAATTTGCTCGCTCTGAACGCAGCCATCGAGGCCGCGCGAGCAGGTGAGGCAGGGCGTGGATTCGCTGTCGTTGCGAGCGAAGTGAAGAAGTTAGCCGAAGAGAGCAACGTGGCGACCCGTTCAATCTTTGGTGTCGTCCAGTCGATCCATGAAGAAGTCGAACGATTGAAGGAGACGGTCGAAGAATCAAGCCGCGAACAGAACGCCCAACTTCAAGCGTTCGGATTGACGAAACAAGCGTTCACACGCATTCATGACCGGACCGACCACGTGGCCACATTCGTCTCGACGATCGAACGCGAGATGGTCGCCTCGAGCCGTGAAGTGACGAACGTGTTGAAGCGGGTCGAGGAAGTGAGCGGCGTGACCGAAGAACTGGCAGCCGGGAACGAAGAAGTGGCCGCCTCGATGAAAGAACAACAAGCAAGTTTCGATCAAATCTTTGCCTTGATGCAAGAGTTAGAAGGGCAAGCGGCAGCGCTCGCGAGCCAAGTCCAACATTTTGAGAACGAATGAGGAAGAGACAAGTTTCGGCTTGTCTCTTTTTTGTCGTGTTGCTGGATGAGGAAAGTGAAGAGAGTGCTCACAGAAGGGCGGGGCAACGATGCGTTAACGAAGCGAACATTATCGACACACGTGCATCATACTAGGAAGTGAACATTTGTCGACATGGAGGGATGCGTAATGGAGAAATGGAAGCGGTACGTCGTCGGGCTCGTCGTTGGACTCTTCATCGGTGTCGGGTATTTATTCGCGTCAAAACAGCCAGAGACGACGATCGTTGAAGAATTCACTGTCACAGAAGAAGTGGAACCGAACGTGTCGGCAGAAGGAGGAGTGTCTCAAGTCGTCGTATACGTGGCCGGCGCGGTCGAGACGCCGGACGTGTACACGATGCCTCAAGGCGCAAGAGTCGGAGACGTGTTGACGCTCGCCGTTTTGACGAGCGACGCCGACCCGCAACAGTTGAACTTGGCCCAACTGCTCGTCGACGGCACTAAAGTCACCGTCCCGCGGAAAGGTGAGGTCCTCGTGGCCGCACCGGATACGACTAGTGGCGGGACGAACGGTGTCCATGTCAACAGTGCGACAAAAGAGGAGTTGATGAGCGTACCTGGCATCGGTCCTGCCAAGGCAGACGCGATTTTAACCTACTTGCAGACGCACGGACCGTTCAAGTCGTACGAGGAGATCGGGAACGTCAAAGGGTTTGGTGAGAAGACGCTAGAGAGCATGGAAGGGTATTTGCTGGTCCCGTGACATGCCGATCTATCCGTTCCTTCCCATCATGCTCGTCATTGCCTTCACATACGAGATGTGGCCGATTGCGTTGCTCGTCGGCGTACTTCTCGCGCTGACGTTTCGTGGTCAAGCGATGGCCACTCATATCGGGGCGAGCTGTCTCGCCCTAATCGTCTTCGTTCACGGCGCCCCGCTGCCGGTCACAGGAGAGGTGCCGTACGCTTTTGAGATTGAGAGCCGCAGGGATAACGGTCGTTCGGTTCGATTATATGGCACGATCGGCGACGCGAGCGGGGTGTTGGTCGGACGGGACGTATCGGCGGGGCGTCCAGGCGAGACGTGCCATGTGATGTTTGAGACGGAACCGTTCTCCCCGCTTCGAAACGTCGGAGGGTTTGACGAGGCGTCTTGGGCACTCGGGTCAGGGCTCAGCTTCAAAGGAAAGAACAGCTCGATTGAATCGTGTCGTCCGACAGCCACTTGGAACGGGAGGATGCTACGGTTCAAAGACCGGCAGCTCTTGAAGATCGAGACGAGGCACCGTCCGGACGTCGCCCTTTACATGCAGGCGCTCTTGTTCGGGGAAGGGCGTTTGTTAGATGAGGAGACGTCTTTCTCGTACCGTGTGACCGGACTGCTCCATCTGCTCGTCATTTCAGGGTCACATATCGCCATGCTCGTGATCGCGTTCAAATGGCTCATGCGTCCGCTGCCGCTCCATCGGGAGACGAAGACGGTGTTCATCATGGTCGGTGTGACGGCGTTCGGTTGGCTGACCGGCTTTTCGCCGCCGGTCGCGCGTGCCGTACTCGTGGCGGACGTGCTGCTCGCCTTGACACTCGTCGGCTACTCGGTCCGTGATCCGATGCGGCTGCTCAGTTGGTGCGCGGCGGTGCTGTTGGCGTTGCACCCTTATTTATTGTTCAATCTCGGGTTTCAATTGACGGTCGGGATGACCCTCTTCTTGATTGTGACCCGTTCGATATGGACGAACGTGTTCAGCTTGGCGCTTTACGCCCAGTGGTTCGGGTTGATTGTCCTTTGGGCCGTCCAACCAGTCATTTCATGGTTCGCTCCGCTCTACAATGTGATCGTGGCCATCTTGATCTCTTGGGTCATTATTCCGCTCGCTTTGTTGACGTACGTGTTTCCGTCGAGCGATCGGTTGTTACACCCGATCCTCGACGGGTTGAACGGGACGTTCGCGCTTCACCATACGTACAAACCGTGGTTCCCGCTCCACGACGTGACGCTTTGGCATAGTCTGTATCTCGCGGGCTCGTTGTGGGTCGGACTCGTGATATTGGAGCGCGGACGGAAGGTGGGTTGGCTGTGCGCAGGGGCGGCGCTTCTCGCCTTGGCGTTCATGTTAGAGTCGGCCGAAGAAGACCGGGTCACGTTTTTAGACGTCGGTCAAGGGGATGCGATCGTCGTCGAGGCGAACGGGGTGACAGGGGTGATCGATGTCGGTGGGGTGTATCAAGACCCAGACGAGAGGAAACGGTCGACGTTTGACCCAGGTGCTGATGTCGTCGTTCCGTACGTTTGGAAGCGAGGCGAGCGGGAACTGGACTTCTTGTTGCTCACTCATGCCGACCACGACCATATCGGCGGCTTGACCGGTGTCCTCGAGAAGCTGCAGGTCCGTGAGGTATGGCTGGCGGCCGAAGGAACTGATCAAACGAAGCGGTCCGAACTGTTATCGACGCTCGCGACGTACGACGTCCCGGTCCGTTTCGTTCGAGCGGGTGACCGACCGTATCCGTGGATGTGGATCGTCAGTCCGACTGAGAGGGAAGACGATGAGAACGCTAACTCTGTATCGGTCTATATGATGGTCGGTGGGCTGAAATATTTGTTGACGGGTGACTTGCCTGAGGCCGGTGAAAAGAAGTTACCGACCGTCGATGTCGATGTGTTCAAGCTCGGTCATCACGGGTCGGACACATCTTCGAGTGAAGACTTGTTGACTCGCGTTGACCCGGAATGGACGGTCATCAGTGTCGGCAGGAATAATCGATACGGGCATCCGCATGAAGACGTGTTAGCTCGCCTTGTCGGGAAGCACGTGTTACGGACCGATGAACATGGCATGGTCGTATGTGAGCGTGGAGGGTGTCGAGGGATTGTGGAAACAGCGGTCAGCCGATGAAATGTATGATAAACTAAAAAACGATTGCTCCCCCGGGGCAATCGTTTAATACATTATAAGCTTAAGAACTTGATGAGGACACCGATCGCGAAGAGTGTGAAGAAAAAGCCGAACGGTACGATGAAGCCGATTGCTGAATCGATGGCGTCGTTCCGCTTGCACTGCACGTCGTTCTCGAACGGGTTTTCGCTTGGTGGGCGAACAGAGTTAATATGCATAGTGAGTCCCTCCTTGAAATGGTTCCGTCCTAAGTATAGCGAATCAGCGAAGGATTATCTATGTTTTAGATAAGAATAAATTGTGAAAGTGGTGTGTGTTTTGAATGAACCATGGCTACATAACGGGAAGCTGTCCAACGTTTACGTGTTGTACGGGACAGAGAAGTACTTGCTCGACACGTGGGAACGCGAAATCGTCAAAGCGGCCAACCCGTCCGGAGATCAATTCGACGTCATGCGTCTCGACCTGCATGAGACGTCACTCGATACTGCGCTCGATGAGGCCGAGACGGTACCGTTTTTCAGTGAGTATCGGACCGTCGTCGTCAAACACGCTCAGTTTTTGACCGGTGCGAAAGAAAAACAGAAACAAAACGTGGACCGGCTGACCGAATATGCCCTCCAACCAGCCCCTTATTCGGTGCTCGTCTTTATCGTTGAAGCGGAAAAGCTCGATGAGCGGAAAAAAGTCGTCAAGCGCTTGAAGGAGCGGGCCATCGTCCTTGAGGCGAAAAAGCCGAGCCAGACGGAGCTCATGCGTTACGTCGGCGATGAATTGAGCCGTCGCGGGCAGAAAATGGAGCGTTCGACCGTCGAACGGTTGTTGTTCTTATGCCAGGACGACTGGGGAAAACTCGTGCGCGAGCTTGAAAAATTACAGCTATACGCGAGCGACGGGGCCGAGATCCCGCTCGACGTCGTCAATGACCTCGTTCCGCGGACACTTGAGGACAACGTGTTTCAATTGTCTGAGTTTCTAGTGGCCAGACGGGCCGATGCCGCGCTTCGACTCGTCCGTGATCTCGAAAAACAAGGTCAAGAGTTGATTGGACTGCTGTCCTTGCTCGCCCGGCAATATCGAAACATGTACCTTACCAAACAGTTGACGGAAAAAGGATACGGTGAGAAACAGATCGCTTCGAAGATAGGGGCTCATCCGTACACGGTCAAACTCGCAGGTCAGGCGAGCCGTAACTTCACGGAAGCGCAGCTCGCTACGGCCTTGACGGTCATTGCCGAGGCGGACGAATCGATGAAGACGGGACGAGGCGACAAACAGATCGTGTTCGATACGCTCGTCTGTCAGTTGACATTATTGTGAGGTGAAAACATGGGGTTGCAAGAAGTGAGACTTGAAGATGTGATTCCGCTCCGGCATGAGGTATTGCGTCCGGGGCGTCCGATCGAGACGTGTTATTTTGACGGGGATGATGCTCGGGACACGCGTCATTTCGCCTGGGTCGAAGCAGGGCGCGTCCTATCGATCGCGACCGTCATGCGACAAGAACGTGAGCTTTCGGGCGAACATGTGATTCTTCAATTGCGCGGCATGGCGACCGCTAAAGACGTCGCCGGGCAAGGAGTCGGATCGTCTTTCCTGCAGGCGTTAAATGAGGAGCTCGGGGCGTCGTGGTGGTGTAACGCCCGAGCCGTCGCTGTTCGCTTTTATGAACGGAACGGACTCACCGTCGTCGGCGAGCCATTTTATATTCCGGGAATCGGGACACATTATGTCATGTATCACAAAAAAACAGCCGGCTCCTAATGGAGGCGGCTGTTCCGGTTTGGTCTCTAATTAGAGAGCTGCGATGCGAGCTGCGAGACGTGATTTGTCACGACCAGCTTTGTTTTGGTGGATAAGACCTTTTGCTGCAGCTTTGTCGATTTTCTTCGTAGCGAGGACGAAAGCTTCTTGAGCAGCTTCTTTGTTTCCTTCGAGTACGAGGGCATCAACACGTTTTACTGCTGTACGCATTGCTGCTTTCTCTTGCGAGTTCGCGACACGGCGTTTTTCAGAAGTTTTTGCACGTTTGATTGCTGATTTGATATTTGCCATTGTTTGTCACCTCCTGAAACAAGAAAGTGTATGTTCTCATTACTTCAAGTAATCATTCAACAGAACAAGCACAATTGTAGCAAACGGTTATTCGAAAAGCAACCACTTGATGATTATTCTGAAAACTATATGTGGTATTGTTGTAGTAGGTCGTACACATTAAGTTAGGATTTTGATATAATGACACGGTATGCATGAGAAGGATAGGTGAACCCATATATGAACAAACAAGAATTAGAGAATCGTCAGAAGAAGATTCGCAACTTTTCCATTATCGCCCACATCGACCATGGGAAGTCGACGCTCGCTGACCGGATTCTTGAAAAGACTGGTGCGCTCACGGCGCGTGAAATGAAAGAACAGACACTCGATGCGATGGATCTCGAACGGGAACGTGGGATCACGATCAAATTGAACGCCGTCAAGTTGAACTATACGGCAAAAGATGGCGAAGAATACATCCTCCACTTGATCGACACACCGGGTCACGTCGACTTCACATACGAAGTCTCGCGCTCGCTCGCTGCTTGTGAAGGCGCTGTCCTCGTCGTCGACGCGGCACAAGGGATCGAGGCGCAGACGCTCGCGAACGTCTATCTCGCCCTCGATAACGACCTTGAGATTATCCCGGTCATCAACAAAATTGACTTGCCATCGGCTGACGTTGAGCGTGTCCGCCAAGAGATCGAGGATGTGATCGGTCTTGATGCGAGTGACGCCGTCCCGGCCTCTGCGAAAGCAGGCATCGGGATTGAAGAGATTCTCGAACAGATCGTCGAACTCGTCCCGGCACCGACGGGCGATCCGTCCGCGCCGCTTCAAGCGCTCATCTTTGACTCGTACTATGACGCGTATCGCGGTGTCGTCGCTTCGATCCGAATTGTCAACGGTTCAGTCAAAGTTGGAGACAAGGTGCAAATGATGTCGACCGGAAAATCGTTCGAAGTCACAGACCTCGGCGTCTCGACGCCAAAACCGTTGTCGGTGAAAGAGTTGAACGTCGGAGACGTTGGTACGCTCTCGGCATCGATCAAGACGGTAGGAGACGTCCGCGTCGGTGACACGATCACACTCGCGAAAAACCCAGCGACGGATCAACTTCCAGGTTATCGGAAGATGAACCCGATGGTATACTGCGGTCTTTACCCGATCGATGCGGCGAAGTATAACGATTTACGTGAAGCGCTCGAACGGCTTCAGTTGTCGGATGCGGCGCTCGAGTTCGAACCGGAGACGTCACAGGCGCTAGGGTTCGGTTTCCGCAGCGGATTCCTTGGCATGCTCCACATGGAAATCATCCAAGAGCGCATCGAGCGTGAGTTCGGGATTGATTTGATCACGACTGCACCGTCGGTTATTTATCACGTCACGACGACGGCGGGCGACGTCATCCATGTCGATAACCCATCGAAGATGCCAGAACAACAAAAGATCGAAGCGATTGAAGAACCGTACGTCAAAGCGGCCATCATGACGCCGAACGATTATGTCGGTGCCATCATGGAACTTTGTCAGAAGAAGCGCGGCAGCTTCATCGACATGCAGTATATCGATACGACCCGCGTCAAGATCACGTACGACATCCCGCTCAGTGAGATCGTCTATGACTTCTTCGACCAGTTGAAGTCGAGTACGAAAGGGTACGCGTCGCTTGACTACGACTTGATCGGATATCGTCCGTCACGACTCGTCAAGATGGA
Organism: Exiguobacterium aurantiacum DSM 6208; assembly: GCF_000702585.1. Lineage (GTDB taxonomy): Bacteria > Bacillota > Bacilli > Exiguobacteriales > Exiguobacteriaceae > Exiguobacterium > Exiguobacterium aurantiacum. Next base: position 1,560,237 of record NZ_JNIQ01000001.1, read on the forward strand.
CATCCTCCTCAACAACGAACTCGTTGATGCGCTCAGCTTTATCGTTCACCGCGATTTCGCCTATGAGCGTGGGAAAGTCATCGTCGAGAAGTTGAAGGCACTCATCCCGCGGATGCAGTTCGAAGTACCGATCCAAGCAGCGGTCGGCACGAAAATCGTCGCCCGTTCGACGATCAAGGCACTTCGTAAAAACGTCCTCGCTAAATGTTACGGCGGGGACATCTCGCGGAAGCGGAAGCTTCTCGAGAAGCAAAAAGAAGGTAAAAAGCGCATGAAGATGGTTGGTTCCGTCGAAGTGCCACAAGAAGCGTTCATGTCCGTTTTGTCGATGGACGAAGAATAAGTGGTCGCCCTTATCAAACGATAAGGGCGATTTTTTTGATTTGGCAGGATATAGGGAAGGCGATACGGAATAGTACCCACTTACAGAAAAATAGAGGAGGAGAGGCAGTGCCGACTTATAATTTTTCAGCCGGTCCGGGGGTGCTACCTGCACCGGTGTTGGAAGAAGTGCGATCACAACTTCTCTCCTATAAAGACAGCGGCGTCTCGATTGTCGAGATGAGCCATCGTTCTCAGGCGTTCATGGAAGTGGTACGTGAGCTAGAGCACCGCCTTCGCCGGTTGATGGACATTCCAGACACGTATGCCGTTTTGTTCCTTCAAGGCGGGGCGACGTTACAGTTTTCGATGGTACCGATGAATCTACGCGAATCGGGTCGTTTCGCTTATCTCGATAGCGGGACGTGGTCGAAGAAAGCGATTCAAGACGCAAGCCGGTTCGGTGACGTCGTCATCGCCGGTAGTTCAGCGTCGTCGAACTACGACACAATCCCGAATTGGGCGGGACAGATTCAAGACGTCGACTATCTTCATATAACGTTGAACAACACGATCGAAGGGACGCGTTACACGACGTTGCCGGAGACGAACGTCCCGCTCGTCGCGGACGTCTCCTCGAACATTTTGGCGGAAGCGATCGATGTGCGTCGCTACGGTCTCTTGTACGCCGGTGCGCAAAAAAATATCGGGCCGGCCGGGTTGACGATCGTCCTCATCCGTCGCGATTTAATCATCGCACGCGATTTGCCGTCGTATCTTGCTTACAGCGAACACGTCGACACGCTTCTTAACACCCCGTCGACGTTCAGCATATATGTCGCCGAACGGGTGCTCGCCTGGATCGAGGCCGAGGGAGGCGTCGCCGAGATGGAGCGGCGTAACCGCTTGAAGAGTGATCGGTTATATGGCGCGCTCGATGCGTCACCGTTGTTCCGTCCGCTCGTGACCGACACGACATGCCGCTCATTGACGAACATCCCGTTCACGACCGGAAATAAGGAGACGGACGAGACGTTTCGTCTGTACGCGGAAGCGCGCGGTTTGATTGAGCTTGGCGGTCATCGCTCTGTCGGCGGCTTACGGGCCAGTCTATACAACGCGATGCCGCTCGAAGGTGTCGAGCGGCTCGTGGATGCCATGCATGAGTTTGAACAGGAGGGACACGATGTTTCATATAAAAACGTATAATCAAATCGCCGCAGAAGGGCTCACCCGTTTTGAACCGAGCGAGTACGCGGTCAATGCGGCCGAGCAGGCCGATGCGTGGGTCATCAGGAGCCATGACGTGCACGAAGCTGAGATCCCGCCGTATTTGCTCGCGATCGCCCGAGCCGGTGCCGGGGTCAACAATCTTCCGCTCGAGCGATTGGCGCGCCAAGGCGTCGTCGTGTTCCATACACCGGGAGCGAACGCGAACGCGGTCAAAGAACTCGTGCTTGCGAGCATGCTCTTGTCGGTGCGGCCGATTTTACAAGGAGTGAACTGGGTGAACGATCAAACGTTCTCTAGTCAGACATTGCTCGAACGAGCGATGGAAGATGAGAAACGTCGGTTCGTCGGTTCCGAACTGCGCGGGAAAAAAGTCGGGATTGTCGGTCTCGGTGCCATCGGTTCGGCGCTTGCGAGCGACTTGATCCAGCTCGGCGTCGATGTCATCGGCTATGACCCGCATCTATCGGTCGACGGGGCGTGGAACGTCTCGAAGCAAGTGAAACGGGCCCGGTATTTGAGTGAGCTCCTCGCGGACATCGATCTGCTTTCCATCCATATGCCACTCACGGATGACAAGCGCGGGGTGATCGATGACGCCTGGTTCTCTCAAATGAAACGAGGCATCACGGTGTTGAATTTTGCCCGCGGTGAACTGGTGAACGATGAGCATTTGTTACGAGCGCTAGACGATCAAGTCGCCACATACATCACCGATTTCCCAAAACACGTGCTGCTCGGTCATCCCCGTGTTCTCGCGTTTCCGCATCTCGGCGCATCGACGAAGGAATCTGAAGTGAACTGTGCGATTCAAGCGGTCGATACGTTGAAAGCCTATTTAGAGACCGGAAACATTCGGCATTCGGCGAACTTCCCCGATACCGAGCTCCCTTACATCGGGAAGCGGCGCCTGGCCGTCTTACACTTGAACGTACCGAACATGGTCGGTCAAATCGCGAGCCGACTCGCAGAGGCGAGCATCAATATCGACAATATGGTGAACCGTAGCCGCGGTGACGTCGCATATACGTTGATCGATATCGACAACCATCAACATGAGCAATTATCTGTCCATACATTGTATGAGATCGAGGGCGTCATGCGCGTCCGTGAATTTTAAGGAGGAATGACCATGGTCGTATTCAAACCGTTTGCCCCATACATGCCGAAACATCCCGAGAACGTCGCCGCCGACCCGTATGATATCGTCACCGTCGAACAGGCGCGTCTTGACGTCGAACAGCGTCCTGATTCATTCCTAGCGGTCGATAAGCCAGAAGTGTTCATGGCGGACATGCCGCTCGAGGCGTGGGGACAACGAGCCCGTCACGAACTCGAACGGCTTTACGCGAGCGAGTTGACCGAACGGGCGAACGGATTTTACGTGTATCGGCTCACCGATCAAGGGCGTGTGCAGACAGGACTCGTCGCCACGTTCTCGGTGACAGATTATGAGGAAGGTCGGATCAAGATTCATGAGCACACACGGGAAGTGAAAGAACGTGAACGCGTCGAGCACGTCTCGGCTACGAAAGCGCACACCGGCCCGATCTTACTGAGCCACGCGCCGGACGAAGGGTTGCGTCGCATCCTAGACGACGCGACGACTGGGGAGGCGTTGTTTGCCTTCACGGACAGTCAAGGTGTCGTCCACGAAGGCTATGCCGTGCCAGCGAAGCATCAAGCACGCGTCATCATGCTCGGGGCCAGCATTCCGACCATCTATATCGCCGATGGACATCACCGGGCCAAAGCCGCAACCGTCGTCGCCCGGAGCCCGATTCATGAAGGGGAATCCAAACAAGAGCGGGACCACTTTCTCGGTGTCTTGTTCCCAAGCGATGAGCTGACGATTTTGCCGTACCATCGCGTCTTGCACGATGTGGCACCTGAAGAAGTGGCGGCGCTACTAGACGGCCTCTCCTTTAGTTACGAGATTGAAGCCGCAGACAAGGTATTCGTCCCGACCGAGAGTGCGATGTTCGGTTTGGCTTTTCGAGGCAAGCATTACAAGCTGACGAAGCGACAAGACGTCGAGGCGTTAGCCGTCGCGACGCTTCAACGAGACATCCTCGAGCCGTACTTCCGAGTCGAGGATGTCCGGACGGATGAACGCATCGATTTTGTCGGTGGAAAAGACGCGATTGAGCGCATCGAAGCGTTAGCGAGGCGACAGGACGTCGTCATCCTGACGTGCCACGCCACGGCGATGGAAGAACTGATGCGCGTCGCTGACGAAGCGGGCCAGATGCCGCCGAAATCGACATGGTTCGAGCCGAAACTGAAGAGCGGGCTATTCATCCATCGATTCGACTGAACACGCATAGTGGCATCGCGACGCAAAAAACGTTATAAATGGAAAGAGAAGAAAGGGGTGGCCGCTCATGGCTAAAGCCGTATATCTTCACATTCCATTTTGTGAACATATTTGTTATTACTGCGATTTCAACAAGGTGTTCTTAAAGAACCAACCGGTTGATGACTATTTAGATGCACTTGAACGAGAGATCGAACTATCGCTCGTTCAATATCCGACCGATACGATCGAGACGATTTTTATCGGCGGTGGGACACCGACGGCGCTCAATGAGGCGCAGATGAAACGACTTATGGACATGGTCGAACGTCATCTGCTCCCGCTCGCGTCTCCGAATCTTGAATACTCGGTCGAGGCGAACCCGAACTTCGTCAGTGCCGAGAAACTCGACACGATGAAACAGGGCGGGGTCAACCGCGTCAGTTTCGGCGTCCAGACGTTCGATGACGGCGGACTCGAGCGGATCGGGCGGACACACCGGGCCGACGACGTGTTCGCGACCGTGACAGAGGCCGCGAAGCGATTCGACAACATCTCGATCGACTTGATGTTCGGGTTGCCGGAACAGACGCTCGAGCAAATCGAGCGCGACCTCGACTTGGCGTTCCAGCTCCCGATTCAACACGTGTCTTCCTATTCGCTCATTCTCGAACCACATACCGTGTTCGCGATTCAAGAGCGAAAAGGGAAGTTGCGTCTTCCGGGTGAGGATATCGAAGTCGCGATGTATTTGAAAGTGATGGAGACGCTCGAACGGCGAGGCTTGAAACAATATGAGATTTCAAACTATAGCCTCGAAGGACGGGAGAGCCGGCATAACCAAGTGTACTGGCGCAATGAAGAGTATTATGGCTTCGGTGCCGGTGCGCACAGTTATTTGAACGGGGAACGGCGCGCGAACATCGCCCCGATTCCGCACTATATCAAGGCGGAAGGGTTGCCGGTTCGCAATACGACGAAACTCGAGACGGTCGAAAAGATGGAAGAAGAGCTATTCCTCGGCCTCCGCATGCGCTCAGGTGTCTCGTTTGAAACGTTCGAGTCGAAGTATGGCGTGTCGATGCGTTCGGCGTTCGGCCACGTTCTCGATGATCTCGTGGCAAAACGGCTGATTGAACTGACGGACACGCACGTCCGTTTGACGGAGTCGGGTTTACCGCTCGCCAACGAGGCGTTCGCCGCGTTCATCGGCGAGGCCCGCGTCGATGCGGACACGGTGAAATAAAGGCAAAACGTATACAAAAAAGGGAATCCGCAACGGATTCCCTTTCTATATTATAAGACGAGATCGCGATAGATCGGCATGAGCCGGCTGTACGTATCCTCGATGAGAGCGAGAAACGCCGCCTCGTTTTGAAGGATAGAGGCATCGGCCGGTAGTTGACGACCGATCAAGAAGTCGGCTTTCTTCACGTCTTTGAACCGCGCCGTCATCGTCTCGACCGCTTCATCAGACATGTCTTCGAGCAAGAACGCGTCTTTTTTCATATGGTCGCCGGAGATATGGAAGTCCGGAAACTGAGACTTCAAGTCGAGCGACATGAGCCGTTCGCCGATCGCTTCTTTGTTCGGCATCTCATAGATGAAAGCGAGCCAGACAAAGACCCGGTCGTCAAACAGGCCGACTTGGAAGTGAGGATGTTTCTTGTAGCCACGTTTATCGTGGCAGATGGCCATCCACGTGTCTTTAGGCGGATTGACGGTCCGGCGCGCATGTTTGGCGACGTGTAAATAAAGGGGGATGCCGACATCTGCCTCGAGCTGGGGACCGACTTCTTCATAAATTTGATGGAAGAGCGGCTGAATGTTCGAACGGATGCCTTCCATGCGGGCATCAAGTCCATCTTTTGTGAATACGTCGAATTGTTGTGTTGTAAACATATAATCACCTCAATTTGTATCATACCGAATCTGCTGAAAACATGCATAGGCGACGACTTCGTGGCAGCTTAGAAAATGAGACGAATGAATTGACAAATAGTGAGAACGTGATAATATTTGAAGTGTGATTAGCACTCGTTAAATATGAGTGCTAATAAAGCGAGGCCTATCTTTCAGAGAGGAGTGAAGATGTGCTGACAGAGAGACAGTTGCTCATTTTACGAGCTATCATTGATGACTATATCCAGACGGCGCAACCGGTCGGCTCCCGCACGTTGTCGAAACGGGATGACCTGTCATTCAGTTCGGCGACGATCCGGAACGATATGGCCGATCTCGAGGACATGGGTTTGATTGAAAAACCCCACACCTCGGCCGGACGGATCCCATCCGAGGTGGGGTATCGTTACTACGTCGACCATCTCGTCGAAACGAAGATCATCGACGAGCGCGAGACGTATCGTCTCGGGGAACATCTGCGGGCGTCCGCACAAGAGTCCGAAGTGCTCATCCGTCAAGCCGCCGACCTACTCTCTGATTTGACCAACTATACGACCGTCGCCCTCGGCCCGAACAGCCAGATGAACCGGTTGGCACGAATCGATTTGATGCCGCTCGATGAACGGCGTGGCGTCGTCTTGATCGTCACGGACCAAGGGCATGTCGAACACCGGACGGTCGTCTTTGAATCGCCGATGGCGCCGGAGATGGTCGAAGAGACGATTCGTTTCTTAAACGATCGTCTTAAAGGGACACCGCTCGGTCAACTGAAGTCCCGGATTGGTGAAGAAGTATCGAAACTTCGACTCGCACATCAAGAACAGTATGAGAACATGATGCAGCTCATCCAATCGACTGCCGGGCTGCATCATCCGAGCTCGCTCTACTTGGGCGGGAAGAAAAACATCTTCAATCAACCGGAGTTTCAATCGCTCGATACGCTCCGTCCGTTCCTCGAATGGATCGATGAACAGGAGCGCTTGACCGATTGGCTCGAATCGTTGCCAAATCGCGAGATTTATGTGAGCATTGGGAGCGAGAACGGTATCGTCGCGCTTCAAAATTGCAGCGTCATCACCTCTGACTACACGCTCGACGGGAAGACGTTCGGAACGATCGCCATGATCGGACCGACGCGGATGGACTATCGGCACGGGGTGCAGATGATGGGGCAGCTCATCGAGGCGCTCAGGCGAACGAAACTAGAAGAGTGACGGAAAGGAGCCTCAACATGACAGCAGACAACCAAAACGGTCCGGACAAGGACGAAGTGCTCGAGGAAAAAGATTTCGAGCCGAAGCAAGAACCGACGACAGACGTCGAATCAGACGAGGTTTCAAATGCTCAGAATGTGGAAGAAAGTTCTGAGGGGACTGATTTACAAAAAGAGATCGAAGTGCTCAAAGCGAGTGAACTTCGCATTCGCGCCGATTTTGACAACTTCCGCCGCCGGACGAACGAAGAGAACGCAAAACGCGTCAAGTTCGCCTCGCAAGCGGTCGTTGAAAAATTGATTCCGCTCATCGATAACTTCGAGCGTGCGCTCCAAGTCGAAGCGAACTCGGACGACGCCAAGCAAATCCAGGCGGGCGTCGATATGATCCATCGACAGTTGCTCGATGTGTTGAACGGTGAGAGCGTCGAAGCGATCGAAGCGGTCGGTCAACCGTTCGACCCGAACTTCCACCAAGCGGTCATGCAAGAGCCGAGCGATGAGTTCGAGTCAGGCATCGTGACGATGGAACTTCAAAAAGGATACACGATGCACGGGCGTGTCATTCGTCCGAGCATGGTAAAAGTCGCAGAATAACATTACTTAACTAGATGGAGGAATCGACAATGGGTAAAATTATCGGAATTGACTTAGGGACAACAAACTCATGCGTGGCAGTTATGGAAGGTGGCGAAGCGGTCGTCATCTCGAACGCGGAAGGGAACCGTACGACACCTTCTGTCGTCGCCTTCAAAGGGGAAGAGCGTCAAGTCGGGGAAGTCGCAAAACGTCAAGCGATCACGAACCCGAACACGATCCAATCGATCAAGCGTCATATGGGTACGTCGCATACAGTAGAAGTTGAGGGCAAGAAGTTCACGCCGCAAGAGATTTCAGCCATCATCTTGCAAAAACTCAAAAAAGACGCTGAAGACTACCTCGGTGAGTCAGTGACGGAAGCGGTCATCACAGTTCCTGCTTACTTCAACGATGCTGAGCGTCAAGCGACAAAAGATGCAGGGAAGATCGCTGGCCTCGACGTCAAGCGGATCATCAACGAGCCGACAGCTGCCGCACTCGCATACGGGCTTGATAAAGGCGAAGATCACACGATCTTGATCTATGACCTTGGCGGCGGTACGTTCGATGTATCGATCCTCGAACTCGGTGATGGTGTCTTTGAAGTAGTCGCGACAGCGGGTGACAACCGTCTCGGTGGGGACGACTTCGACCAAAAAGTCATCGACTACCTCGTCCAAGAGTTCAAAAAAGAGAACGGCATCGACCTCGCCCAAGACAAGATGGCGCTTCAACGCTTGAAAGACGCAGCTGAGAAAGCGAAAAAAGACCTTTCAGGCGTGACGAGTGCACATATCAGCCTCCCGTTCATCACGGCCGGAGCAGCTGGTCCGCTTCACTTGGAAACGACACTCACACGTGCGAAGTTTGACGAGTTGACAGCTGACCTCGTCGAGCGCACGATGGAGCCGACACGCCGCGCGTTGAAAGATTCAGGTCTCACACCGTCTGACCTCGACAAGATCATCCTCGTCGGTGGCTCGACACGTATTCCTGCGGTCCAAAAAGCGATTCACGATTTCACGAAGAAAGAGCCGTTCAAAGGTGTCAACCCGGATGAAGTCGTTGCCCTCGGTGCTGCGATTCAAGGTGGCGTCCTTGCCGGTGACGTGAAAGACGTCGTTCTTCTCGATGTCACACCGCTCTCACTCGGTATCGAGACGATGGGTGGCGTCATGACGAAGTTGATCGACCGTAACACGACGATCCCGACATCGAAATCACAAGTCTTCTCGACAGCGGCTGACAACCAACCGGCTGTTGACATCCACGTCCTCCAAGGGGAACGTCCGATGGCACCAGATAACAAGACACTCGGTCGCTTCCAGTTGACGGACATCCCGCCGGCACAACGTGGCGTCCCACAAATCGAAGTCAAGTTCGACATCGATGCGAACGGAATCGTTCACGTGTCGGCGAAAGACCTTGGCACGAACAAAGAACAGTCGATCACGATCCAATCGTCGTCAGGTATCGACGAGTCTGAAATCGAGCGCATGGTAAAAGAAGCCGAGGCGAACGCCGAAGCCGATAAACAGCGTAAAGAAGAAGCTGAACTCCGCAACGAGACGGACCAACTCGTCTTCGCGACAGACAAAGCGATCAAAGATCTCGGCGAGCAAGTCGACGCCGCGGATAAAGACAAAGCGGAAGCTGCAAAAGAAAAAGCGAAATCAGCACTTGAAGGAACGGATCTTGAAGCCATTCGTTCGGCAAAAGACGAATTGGCGACTGTCGTTCAAGAGTTGACACAAAAAGTGTATGCGAAAATGGCCGAAGAGCAAGGTGCTGAAGGCGCCGAAGCCCAAACAGAAGCGAAAGACGACAATGTCGTGGACGCCGAGTTTGAAGACCTCGACGATCGTAAATAATAAAACCGATAGGAGGGTGCCAAAGCAGGTTTCTGCTTTGGCTCTTTCTATGTTAAGGTAGAGTCGGTAAAAATTGAACTTTATGTACAAGAATAGGAGAGAGTGAAGTGGCGAAACGAGATTATTATGAAGTGCTTGGCCTAGATAAATCGGCCTCGGCGCAAGACATTAAACGAGCGTATCGTAAGCTCGCGCGTGAATATCACCCGGACATCAACCAAGAGCCGGATGCGGCCGATAAGTTTAAAGAACTCGGCGAGGCGTATGAAGTGTTATCCGATGAACAAAAACGGGCCCAATACGACCGATTCGGCTTTGAAGGGGCAAGCCAGTTCGGCGGCGGTGACTTCCAAGGCGGGTTCGGCGATATCTTTGACATGTTCTTCGGTGGCGGCGGACGTCGTCAAGACCCGAACGCGCCGCGACGCGGTGAAGACTATCAATACGTCGTCGATCTCGACTTCATGGAAAGTGTCACTGGGAAGACGGAGACGATCGAACTCGAGATCGAAGTCGAATGTGACACGTGTATGGGCAGCGGGGCCAAACCGGGAACGAAACCGGAGACGTGTGGACGTTGTGGCGGCAGCGGTGTCGAGACGGTCGAGCAGAACACGATTCTCGGACGGATGGTCAACCAACGCCCATGTAGCCAATGTCACGGCACCGGGAAGACGATCAAAGAGAAATGTTCGACATGTCACGGCTCAGGCCATGTGAAGAAAACGCAACGCGTCGAAGTGAAAATTCCAGCCGGGATTGACAACGGTCAACAAATCCGGATGTCTGGAAAAGGAGGCCCTGGTTTCAACGGTGGACCGGCGGGAGACTTGTACGTCGTCGTCCGTGTCCGCGGTCACGAAATCTTTGAACGGGTCGACCAACACATCGCGATGGAGATGCCGGTCACGTTCACCCAAGCGGCGCTCGGTGCTGAAATCGAAGTTCCGACCGTACACGGTAAAGTCAGCTTGAAAGTTCCTGCCGGCACGCAGACCGGATCGAAATTCCGGTTGCGCGGCAAAGGGATGCCGAGTGTCCGAGGCGGTGGGCACGGGGATCAATACGTCACAATCGTCATCATGACACCGACAAACATGACCGATCGTCAAAAAGAACTGCTCCGCGAGTTCGAAGAGATTAGCGGAGAAGCAGGCGTCGAAGAACAACACGGGTTGTTCCAAAAGATGAAAAAGTTTTTTAGTCACTAAAAGGAGCGTGTGAAGCGATGAAATGGTCTGAAATTTGTGTCCACACGACACAACAGGCAGTCGAAGCCGTATCAAACTTATTACATGAAGTGGGGGCGCAAGGGGTCGTCATCGAGGACGTGGAAGACTACGACCAGATGATGGCCGAAGACCATTTCGGAGAGATTTGGGACGTTTCTGGACGTGACTCGTACCCGACGTCAGGTGTGTACGTGAAAGCGTACGTCCCGACGTCGAGTGATTTCCAAGACACGCTTGCCGCCTTTAAAAAAGAAGTCGACCGTCTCCGGGACGTGCTCGACGTCGGCACCGGTGACGTGACGGTGGCCGAGATGGACGAGGAGGACTGGGCCCATTCGTGGAAACAGTACTACAAACCGGTCAAAATCTCGCAACAGCTCACGATCGTCCCGTTATGGGAAGACTACGTGCCGCAACCGGAAGAAAACGTGATTTTACTCGATCCTGGGATGGCTTTCGGGACGGGGACGCATCCGACGACGATGTTGTGCATTCAAGCAATCGAGAACTACATCCAACCGAATGATCGCTTGATCGATGTCGGGACGGGATCGGGTGTACTCGCCATCGCGGCGGCGAAACTCGGGGCAAATCATGTCGAGGCGCTCGATTTAGATGCCGTCGCCGTCGAGTCGGCACGACAAAACGTCGAGACGAACGGTGTCGGCGACGTCGTCAACGTCAAGACCGGTGATTTGCTGAAAGGGATGACGGGTGAGTATGATCTCGTCGTCGCCAATATTTTGGCCGACGTCATCATGCTCTTCATCGATGACGCGTATGCGCGCGTCAAACCGGGCGGCTATTTCATCACATCGGGTATTATCGGACAAAAACGGGCGGAAGTGACCGAGGCGTTGAAAGCGGCCGGGTTCATGATCGAAGAGACACGGGTCATGGAAGATTGGGTTGCCATCATCGCGAAAAAGGGGTGAGGGCATGCAACGATACTTTCTAAACCGTGACGCGTTCGCGCATGACCTCGTCGCACTGCCAGCGGACGTCGCCCATCATATCGGCACGGTGCTTCGGGAAAGCCCAGGCTATCAACTTGTGCTCTTGGATGGGACCGGATATGAATACGTGGCCGAGGTGGTGACGCTCGATAAGAAATCGGGGACGGCGCGTGTGATTGAGAAGCGGCGGGCGACGACCGAACTGCCGATCGACGTGACGCTTGCTTACGCGCTCCCGAAAGGCGACAAAGTCGAACTCGTCGCGCAAAAAGCGACCGAACTCGGTTTGCATCACTTGCTGCTCTTCGAGTCGAAGCGCTCTGTCGCGAAGTGGGACGCGAAAAAAGCACCGAAGAAAGTCGAACGCCTTCAAAAGATCATGCAGGAGGCGGCCGAACAATCGTACCGCGCCGTCGTCCCGACGTGTTCTTATATCAGCTCACGAGAGTTGTCAGGACAGCTCAAGGCATATGATGCCGTTGTGCTCGCCTATGAGGAATCGGCGAAAGACGGTGAACAGTCGTCATTTGCCACAATCCTGCAGACACTAAAACCCGAGGCGCGTCTTCTTGTCATCGTCGGTCCCGAAGGCGGATTCGACGTGGACGAAGTGGCCGGATGGATAGAACAAGGTGGAGTCGCATGTGCGTTCGGTCCCCGAATCCTTCGCTCGGAGACGGCGCCGCTCTATGCGCTCGCTGCCATCTCCTATGCGCTCGAATTGACGTGAAACAGCTCTTGCCGCGTGCGGCAAGAGCTGTTTTTTTATTTCTTCGTCAAGGTGATCGTCTCTTTCGTGACGTTCCCCGCGAGGTCGACCGCCTCGAACGTGAACGTGTTTTCGCCAGAAACGACAGGCAACGTGAGAGTCTCGGTCCGTGAGAATGGACGCATCTCATACGGCGCCTTAAGTGCTTGGCTGAACTTCAAATCTCCGTTGACGAGAAGTTTCACTTCGTCAAAGTTGTCTTTCACCGTCACGTCTAAGCGGACGGTCTGTTGATTTTTATTAATATTTTTAGGAAGCTTCCCGAACGAGATCGTCGCCGGTGTCGCATCGACGAAGATCGTCCGTTGGAAATTGGCGACGTTGCCGGCCGCGTCCTCCGCGACGAAACGCAGTTTATGGACACCGTCGACAAACGTCCGCGTCGTGTTGAAGTCGTAACGCTTCGTCGATTCGTTGAACGTGAGCGGGACATCAATGCCGTCGACTTGGAACGACTGGATGGCCGATGCGTCTTGGATCGATCCTGAGATCGGGATGACCGAAGTCGCATACGGTGCGAGCGCGAGCGGCGCGGTCAAGAAAACTCCAGGTTTCTCCGCGTCTGTCGAATAAGCGACCGCTTTCGTCGTACTGTTACCGGCGTGGTCGGTGACGCGCACGCTGACGTTATCCGTCTCGCTAAGTGAGGCGAACGTGTGCGACGCCGAGGCGTTCATCGACGTGGCGACCGCTTTGCCGTTGACGAGATACTCGACCGAGCGTACGCCGGCGAAGTCGTCTTTTGCTTGGACGGCCAAACTGTCTTGAAGCCATTTCGCTGTGAACGTCGGATCCGTGTAGTCGACTTTGACTGGGAAGCGAAGTTTTTGTACCTCTTTTTTCATGTAATCGATGCTTGCTTCGATCTCATAGAAGTACTTTCCGGCCGGAGCTGGTTTCCCGTTCAACTGACCGTCCCACTTGTAGTCGGCTGAATAGTAGTACGGTGTGTTGCGTCCGCCGTCGAAGTAGTTTTTGCGTAACTCATCGTCTTGACGGAGCGTACGGACGACGTTGCCAGCTTCGTCGACGATGCGATATTTGACATCTTTGGCGTTTCGGAGCAACGAGAACACCGGTGTGGCTGCGTCTTTCACTCCATCACCGTCCGGAGAGAAGGCGATCGAATCGAAGTTCAATGAATTATCGAGGTTCACGCCTAGGTAATTCCCAGTCTGATCAACCATTCCTGCCGTTTCGTAGAACGATCCCGACTCATACACCGATGCATCGAAGATCGGTGCTTTGCCCCAGTCGCCTTCGAATCCGACGAATGGCACGACGAGGTCCGGGTTGCCTTCTGATCCTTTCGAATCGGTCAAGCGGACGAAGCCGTCGACGAAGTAGCCGTTCTCGAACACGTCTTTCGCTGCCACGAGGCCGCTCAACGTTTTCGGGTTCAACACTTGTGCTTTCGAGACATCGACAGCGACTTTGATTTCTGTCTTTTGCTTCGGTTTTAGCTTCACAGCGTTCACACGTTTACCATTGATCGTCACTGTCGCGTTTTGAAGCGGCTGGGCTTCCATCGCGTTTTGAATGACACCTGCCGTGCGCTCGATTGCGAGGTCAGTCTGGAGTGACGACGACACGTCGTACGAGACGGCTTCGTTCGACAAGTTCTCGACGACAAGCGTGAACGTCGCTTTACTGCGGTTCAATTCTTTCAGTGCGACTTTCGCTTCTTTCGACGTTTTCTCGTAAGCGACGGCCGGAGTCGAGACGGCGGCATGCAATTGCATCAAGCCGGCTCCACCGCGACGTGGCGTGTACGGGATGTTTTGTTTCAATTGTTGGTTGTACGGACCGATGTCGGTCACGGCTTTCGACGTGTTGATTAACAAGTTCTTCGCCATCGTGACCCGGTCGACGCCGTCGAGAACAAACTGTTCGTCGACACGTTGAAGGACGAGGGCGGCTCCGCCTGCGACGTGAGGGGCTGCCATCGACGTCCCGCTCATGAGCCCGTATTGGTTATCGTTGAGCGTCGAGAAAATCTGACCGCCCGGAGCCGAGATTTCAGGTTTGAAGTCAAGGTTTGGCGTCACGCCCCACGATGTGAAGTTCGATAAGGCGCCGGCCGCGCGGTTGGCGACGCTAATACGGTCCCCGTTGAACCCGATGCGCATCTGTTCGCCAGCGACGAGACGGTCGCGTAACTCGTTACCGTCTTTAATGCTGAGGGAGGCCATCGGAATTTTTGGGTTGGCGAGCGCCATGCTGACGTAGTCACCATGACCGACCGCGCCTCGCACGATAACTCCGGCCGCGCCTTGCGCTTCGGCCGTCAGTTGGATGTTCGAGTAGAAGTAGGCACCGTCGCGAACAGCAACGACAATCTTCCCTTTGACGTCTTTGCCGACGTATTGGCTAGGCTGACCGTCGCCGACGTAGACGATATCATATTCGCCGTTTGAAAATGCAGGTCCGTCTTGTTTCTTCCAACCGATTTTCTCGGTCTTCTCGCCTGAACGGACCGAGAAGGCGTCGAGTTGGATTTGGTCGTTCTCGAGAGAGGCGACCGATGTCGAGGCGGAGCTGACACTCGGGGCACCGACGACGCCCGTGTCCGGGTTATTGGCGTAAGGCAAGTCGTAGCCGTTTCCGAAGTAGGCCGAGTTTCCTGCCGAGATCGACATGAACACACCGTTGTCGACTGCGCGCTGGACGGCTTGTTGTTCTGGCGAATCCGCACTGACGAACCCTGCCGTCGAACCGAGGCTCATGTTGATGACGTCGGCACCAAGTTTGATGGCATCGTCGATCGCTTTAATATAGATGTCCCCGTAAGTCGAAGCGTAGTTCGGGTCATTACTGAACACTTTAAGACCGAGTACTTGTGCTTCCGGCGCCACACCTTTCAAGCCACCGGTCGCTTCATCCCCGTTCGCGGCGACCGTGCCGGAGACGTGCATCCCGTGCATCGAGGCGCCCGGTGAATCGTCGCGGATGTCATCGTTCTCATCGTAGTAGTTGTAGGCGTATGGAACTTTATCGTTTATGTAGGCACCTGCCAAACCGAAGTCGGTAACAGCGGACGCTACTTCTGATTCGGATAGCTCTGCTTTTGAGCGGTCGCTCAATCGGAAGTCGCGGTGGTCCGCGTCGACGCCTGTGTCGATGACGGCGACAATCGTTCCTTCACCCGTATAACCGTAGTCGCCCCATGTTTGTTGCGATTGGACCATGCCGTTGCTCGTCACCATGTCAGGCTTCACTTCCGGACGCTCATATTCGTTGACGAGGTGGATGGCGGCAACTTCAGGTAACGCCTCGACTTTTTGAATGTCTGACGTCGTCATGAACGTACTGAAGCCGTTGAACACGGTCGTGAATTCTTCGATCGGCTCAGCTTTCACACCTTTTTTTGAAATCGCATCTTTCGCTTTCTTTTGTTCCGCTTTGACGAGACCGTGGGCCCGGTCTTTCTCTGTTTTCGTGAGGGCGTTAAACTTCTTTCCTTTTTGTTTCGCTTGCTCGATGGCAGGGGCGCCGATGAGCTCGACGACGACGCGTACTTTTTCATGCTTGTCCGTGACTTCGATACTTTGTTTCACAGATGGTTTCGCGAGTACAGGTTCAGCACCGAGACCGAGTAGGCCTGGCGTCAACGCGAGGCACGTCGCGAGGGATACGTTTACGTAAAACTTAGGTTGTGGCAAAATGATGTCCTCCAATCAATTTTTAAATGATTTAATCCATTTGTGGAAAATCATAGCGGAATAACGATGATAAATCCTGTATTTTTTAAACGATAGGGTAATGAATTTGAACAAATTAAAAAATTCTGACAATTACTTTTGACCTACCTCTCCAACGGCGAGGTAGGTCTTTTTTCATTTAGTGTGAAAAAAACTAAAAATTCATCTCATTCAAAAACAATTCACTTGAGATTTTTTTGGAAAGTTGGTATTGTCGGTGTATAGAATTCATATAAAACATATCAACATAGTCGGAATAAAAAGGATGAGGTGAATCGATGGGGCTTCAGTTCATGGAAATCTTCAAAGAATGGGCGTCGCAGTACGATGAGACAGTGAGCGGGCACGACGAACAATATAAAGAAGTGTTCGCCGGATATGACACGATGCTTGACGAGGTCGTTGAGCAGTTAGAAGGGCGCGTCATGGAGTTTGGCGTCGGGACGGGTAATTTGAGTGCCCGTATTCTAAAACAGCACGAGTTGATCGCGATCGAGCCTTCTGATGAGATGCGGGAGGTAGCGGTTCAAAAGCTCGGGATTGAAGTGGAGACAGGCGACTTCTTGAACTACCCGGCCGAGCAACGCGTTGATTCGATTGTATCGTCCTACGCGTTCCACCATTTGACGGACGACGAAAAACGTCAGGCAATCGAGAGTTACGTCAACGACCTCGATTCCCCTCGCTTCGTCCTGCTCGACACAATGTTCGCGTCTGTCGAGGCACGAACGGAAATCATCGATTGGGCCGTATCGCAAGGTTTCACTGACTTGGTAGAAGATTTGAATCGCGAGTATTATCCGTACACAGACACGATCCGCTCGATTTTAGAAGACAACGGATACGCTGTGCAGATGGAACAGAAAAACAAATTCGTTTGGCTCGTCGTAGCCACGAAACAATCAGGAGGAACGCAATCATGAAAAGTTATAAAGTCGAAAGCTTTAACTTAGACCATACAAAAGTACAAGCGCCTTACGTCCGTTTAGCCGGAGTGAAGAAAGGAACGGCCGATACGATTTATAAATATGACATCCGCTTCATTCAACCGAACGAGGGGCTCATGCCGATGCGGGCCGTCCACTCGCTCGAGCATTTGATTGCTGAAAACAGCCGCAGCCATTCGAATCAAATTATCGATGTATCGCCGATGGGTTGCCAGACAGGCTTCTATTGGACGATGCTCAACGATGGGGATTACGAAGCGATGCTCGACCTCGTCGAAGCGACACTCCGCGACGCTGCGAACGCGACGGAGTTACCGGCGCAAAACCCGATTCAATGCGGAAGCGCGAATCATCACGATTTTGAGGGCGCGAAAAAGCTCGCGGCCGATATGCTGGCGAAGCGTGACGAATGGCACATCATCTTCAAGGACGAGGCGTAAATGATCGTCCGGGATGTGTATGAGCTCGTCGGACATACCCCGCTGATTGAGTTGACGACGTTACCTATCCCGAAAGGTGTCAAAGTGTTCGGCAAGATGGAAATGCGAAATCCTGGCGGGAGCGTGAAAGATCGGCTCGGCCTTCAATTGATTGAGCGCGCCATCGAGCGGGGACAACTCAAACGCGGGGGGATGGTCGTCGAACCGACCGCCGGGAATACAGGGATCGGACTAGCGCTCGCCTGTCAAAAGTTCGGGATTAACCTGATGACGGTCACCCCAGAAAAGTTCAGTCAAGAAAAGCAGGCGCTTATGCGCCTGCTCGGGGCGACCGTCATCAACACGCCGACAGAACTTGGAATGAAAGGCGCGATCGAGCGAGCGAAAGCGCTGGCACTTGAGCACGACGCGTACTTGCCGGAACAATTCTCGAACCCGGACAACCCAGACGCGTACGTCGAAACGCTCGCCTTGGAATTGCTGCACGACATTCCGCACATTGACGTATTCATTGCGGGAGCAGGTTCCGGGGGGACGTTCACGGGTGTCGCGAAAACGATTCGACCGAACGGTACGAAAACGATCGTCGTCGAGCCAGAAGGGTCGATCTTGAACGGTGGCGCTCTTGGTCCGCATAAGACCGAAGGAATCGGTGTCGAATCGTGGCCCGTCTTCCTAGACGAAACATACGTGGACGGCATTTATACGATTACAGATGAGGAAGCGTTTTACTACGTCGCCCATATGGCCAAACGTGAAGGTCTTCTCATCGGTAGTTCATCGGGCGCTGCCATTGCGGCATGCGTCAAAGAAGCCAATCAAATGACAGACGGCGTGATCGTCACGATTTTGCCGGATAGTGTGGAACGATATTTAAGTCAAGGGATAGTCGAGGAGGCAGAACATGCGTACAAAAACAGCACTCATTCACGGCGGTAAAACGACCGACCCGCTCACTGGGGCGGTCACACCGGCCATCTATCAAACGAGCACGTACAAACAAGACGGAATCGGGAATCTGCGGGAAGGGTATGAGTATTCACGTACCGCCAACCCGACGCGTACAGCTCTCGAGACGCTGATCGCGGACATCGAGGGCGGGGCACGCGGATTCGCGTTCGCCTCAGGGATGGCGGCAGTATCGACGATTTTGATGCTCTTAAAATCTGGGGACCACGTCATCGTCGGTTCTGACGTATATGGGGGAACGTACCGTGTATTCAATCGAGTCTTTCAATCACTTGGCCTGGAGGCATCTTTTGTCGATACGGCCGATGAAACGGCGGTCCGTGCCGCGCTTCAACCGAACACGAAAATGATTTACGTCGAGACGCCGACGAACCCGCTCTTGAACGTCACCGATTTGAAGCAGATGCGTCAAATCGCGGATGAGGCAGACACGTTGTTCGTCGTCGACAACACGTTCATGACGCCGTATTTCCAAAATCCGATCGAGTTCGGAGCGGATTACGTGCTCCACAGCGCG
The DNA here is from genome assembly GCF_000702585.1 of Exiguobacterium aurantiacum DSM 6208. GTDB lineage: Bacteria > Bacillota > Bacilli > Exiguobacteriales > Exiguobacteriaceae > Exiguobacterium > Exiguobacterium aurantiacum. The sequence goes on from NZ_JNIQ01000001.1 coordinate 1,579,180, forward strand.
ACGAAGTATTTAGGTGGCCATAGTGACGTCGTCGCAGGGCTCGTCGTTTCTCGGACCGAAGAACTTGGTGAGGACTTGGCGTTCCTCCAAAACTCGGTCGGCGCCGTCCTTGGACCACAGGATAGCTTCCTAGTCGTCCGTGGCATCAAGACACTTGCCGTCCGGATGGAAGAAATCGAATCGAACGCACTCGCGCTCGTCGACTTTTTGACAAAACATGAGGCGATCGGACGCGTATTGCACCCGAGCGTCGCAAGCGATGAGGCGAAGCGCGTGCATACGTCACAAGCACGTGGATTCGGCGGGATGATCGCGTTTGACGTCGGATCGGCCGAAGCGGCAGAACTCATCGTCGCGAAGACACATTACTTCACGCTCGCGGAAAGTCTTGGCGCGGTCGAGAGTTTGATCAGTGTCCCGGCACGGATGACCCACGCGTCCATCCCTCCGGAACGACGCCTTGAGCTTGGGATTACGGATGGGCTCGTCCGCATCTCCGTCGGTCTTGAGGATGTGGCTGATTTGATTGAAGATTTAGAACGAGCGCTCGCATCCGTCGCGACGATTTCAAACTAAAGGAACAAACAAGAGAGGCGCTGCTTTCGGCACGTCTCTTTTTGTCGTGTATATATGAAAGAAATGTGTTGAATGTCGATAACGCATCGACTAAACTGACGTTAATTGAATGAGAGGGCAGGTGAATATGTTGAATAAAGGAGTCATGACCACAGTCGGCGCGTACGTCATGTGGGGGGTCCTCCCGATTTATTGGAAGTTTCTACAAGAGATCCCGAGCAGTCAAATCCTCGCGCACCGGATCGTCTGGTCGTTTCTCTTCATCTTGCTCGTCTTAAAGTGGACGAAACAATGGACAGAATTCAATTATGCGCTCAGGCACCGGGCGACACGAAACGCATTCATGTTGAACGGGTTTATCGTCAGTGCGAACTGGTTTGTCTACATATGGGCCGTCAACAACGGTTATATCATCGAGGCGTCACTCGGCTATTACATCAATCCGCTCGTCAGCATGGTGTTAGGGGTGCTCGTATTTCGGGAATCATTAAACCGTGTCCAATGGCTCGCCGTCGGCGTGGCGACGGTCGGTGTGCTCGTCTTGACGTTCGGGTACGGGTCGTTCCCTTGGATCGCGTTCGTACTGGCGAGCACGTTCGGCTTTTACGGGTTGGTGAAGAAGCGACGTCCGCTCGCCTCGACGGTCAGTCTCGGGATCGAGACGCTCGCTGTCGTCCCGGTCGCGATCCTATTCCTTGGGTTTGAGGCGTCGCGCGAGACACTCACGTTGACGACGTCACCAGTCATTTGGCTCGCCCTTCTCGGCACGGGGGTCATGACCGCGTTGCCGCTCTTATTGTTCGGTTACGGGGCCCAGCACATCCCGTTCACGCTCGTCGGTTTCCTGCAGTTCATCGCCCCGACGCTCAGTCTTGCCATCGGCGTCATCTTATATCATGAACCGTTCACGGCATATCACATCTTCGCGTTCACATGTATATGGGTCGCCATCTTTTTCTTCAGTTGGAACAGTTGGGTCCAGACGAGAAAACGGCGTCAACTCATATAAATGAAAGCTGTTACAAAGGAAAGAAACATGATAATATGTTAGATGTCAGACCTATATGTCAGACTAATTGATCGAAGGAGGAATTTAACGATGGAATTAGCACGTTATATCGACCACACAGCTTTGAAGGCTGAGACAACGAAAGACCAGATTACGAAACTTTGTGCAGAGGCGCTCGAATACAAGTTCGCTAGCGTCTGTGTCAACCCGACATGGGTAGCTTACGCGGCTGAACAGCTCAAGTCAGATGACGAGGTCAAAGTTTGTACGGTCATCGGATTCCCACTCGGAGCCAATACGCCAGAAGTGAAGGCGTTTGAAACGAAGGACGCGATCGCCAAAGGTGCGGACGAAGTCGACATGGTCATCAACATCGGTGCGATGAAAGACGGCGACTTCGACCTCGTTGAACGCGACATTCGTGCGGTTGTCGAAGCGGCGAACGGTACGCTCGTCAAAGTGATCTTCGAGACGTGTCTCCTTACGAAAGAAGAAATTAAGAAAGCGGCTGAATTGTCTGTCAAAGCAGGCGCGGATTTTGTGAAGACGTCAACGGGCTTCTCGACAGGTGGAGCGACGGTTGAAGATATTCAACTTATGCGTGAGACGGTCGGACCTGATGTCGGTGTGAAGGCTTCTGGCGGTGTCCGTGACTTCGAAGGCGCGAAAGCAATGATTGATGCCGGCGCGACACGCATCGGTGCTTCGGCTGGAATCGCCATCGTCACAGGCGGTCGTTCAGATAGCGACTATTAATAACTAGTGGTTGACCTTACGAATTAATTTCACTATAATATGTTATGACGTGTGAAACACGTTTCCTTAGTCGTGTAATTCGGAGGGAGGGAAAACTAGTGGAAACTCGTGTCCGTAAAAACGAATCGCTTGAAGACGCTCTTCGTCGTTTCAAACGCGGTGTTTCGAAAGACGGCACTCTTGCCGAAGTTCGTAAACGTCGTCACTACGAAAAGCCAAGCGTAAAACGCAAATTGAAATCAGAAGCTGCGCGTAAGCGTAAGAAATTCTAATTTCAGTTTCTTTTGTAGAAAGGGTGTTGGCTCATGAGTCTTCAAGAACGCTTGACGGACGACATGAAGCAAGCCATGCGCGCCAAACAAAAAGATCGTCTCACGACGATCCGGATGGTGAAAGCGTCGCTCCAAAATGAGGCTATCAAATTTGGCCGACAAGATCTTACCGAGGAAGAGGAACTCACGGTGCTCAACCGAGAGATGAAACAGCGCAGAGACTCCCTCCGAGAATTCGAAAGCGCTGGTCGTGAAGATCTTGCTTCTAAAGTTGCTGACGAGATTGTCGTGCTAGAGGCCTATATGCCTGAACAGCTTTCTGAAGAGGATGTCACCGCAATCGTCAAGGCAGCTATTGCCGAGACGAACGCGGCGGGTCCGTCTGATATGGGTAAGGTGATGGGCGTCGTCATGCCTCAAGTTAAAGGCAAGGCAGACGGTGGTCTTGTGAACCGAATTGTCAAACAACAATTGACGAACTAATGAATTGGCAGTGTCTTTTGGAAATTCCAAAAGATTCTGCCTTTTTTTGCGTATTCTGAAACCACATTCAATCTCGTTTCGTATACACTAGAGATAAGAGGTAGCTTTTTATTTGGAAGGGGGTAGCAATACGATGACATTTGGTCTCGGAGTGATTCTGACAGTTTTTTTCGTCGGAGTCGTCCTTCTTGGAATTGAAGTGTTCGTTGCCGGTTTTGGATTGTTTGGAGTGCTTGGTATAGGGGCGGTCGTCGCCAGTCTGATTATGGCAGGCGCCACGATCGGCCAGCTGTGGCTATCGCTCGGTTTGGCCACGGCCATCGTTGCCGGACTTGGATTTTGGGCGTACCGACGTTTGCAGTCGAATCGGTCGCTCATGTACAAGGGCTTGATTTTGACGGACTCGACGTCGTCAGAAAAAGGGTACTTGTCACACGCTGACAAACAAAGTTTGCTCGGTAAGGTCGGCGTCACGTTGACACCACTTCGTCCAGCGGGTACCGCTGAGATTGAAGGAGAACGAATCGATGTCGTGACAGAGGGTAGCTATCTCGATCAACAAACTAAAATTCAGGTGTATAAAGTGGATTCAGGACGCGTCGTCGTCCGAAGCTTTGTAGAGCCGAAGGAGGATGTAACAGAATGACACCAGAACTATTGACCACGTTACTCATCTCAGGTGGAGGTTTGATTGCCCTAGCGGTATTCTTCACGTTCGTACCGGTAGGATTATGGATTAGCTCGTTCGCGGCAGGCGTCCACGTCTCGATTTTCACGCTCGTCGGGATGCGTCTCCGTCGCGTCGTCCCATCAAAAATCGTCAACCCGCTCATTAAAGCAGTTAAGGCCGGTATCGGATTAAACACGAACCAGCTCGAGAGTCACTTTCTTGCTGGTGGTAACGTCGACCGAGTCGTCAACGCGTTGATCGCGGCTCACCGCGCCAACATTGAATTAACGTTTGAGCGGGCGGCAGCCATCGACCTCGCAGGTCGTAACGTGCTAGAAGCCGTTCAAATGTCGGTCAATCCGAAAGTGATTGAGACGCCGTTCATCGCCGGTGTGGCGATGGATGGGATTGAAGTGAAAGCGAAAGCTCGGATCACAGTACGTGCCAACATCGACCGCCTCGTCGGTGGTGCCGGTGAAGAGACGATTATCGCCCGTGTCGGTGAAGGTGTCGTCTCGACGATCGGTTCGCAGCACAACCATAAACACGTTCTCGAAAACCCAGACTTGATTTCGCGTACGGTGTTGACGAAAGGTCTCGATTCAGGAACAGCGTTCGAAATTCTCTCGATCGACATCGCGGACATCGATATCGGTAAAAACATCGGTGCGGTGCTTCAAACGGACCAAGCCGAAGCCGACAAAAAGATTGCCCAAGCGAAAGCGGAAGAGCGCCGCGCGATGGCAATCGCTCGCGAACAAGAGATGAAATCGTCGGTTGAAGAGATGCGCGCGAAAGTTGTCGCGGCCGAAGCCGAAGTACCGCTCGCGATGGCCGAGGCACTCCGCCACGGCAAGCTCGGCGTTATGGACTACGTCAACTACTTGAACGTCCAAGCCGATACAGACATGCGCAAAGCGATCGGTCACCCAGTCGAATCTGACAATAGAGAGTAATCGATATGGATGGATTATGGATCTTACTTCTCGCCGCATTCGGGATCGCCTCGGCGGTTATGAAACGGATAGAGAAATCATCGTCGACGACGGGAGAACGTCCGCCGAGTTCGGACTTGAAACGTTATCTCGATACGGTCGGCGATATGATGAAAGAAGTGGAAGGTTCGCTTGACGAGCCGAAACAAGGGCAGACGTTGCGTCGTCGTGTCGCGACCCCTGTCGAAAAACCGGCAGAAGGTCGCATGTTCGACCCAAACCGTCACGCCCCGAAGGCGCCAGAACGTTCACCAAAAGTGAGTTCGGAATTCGAGCAAACGGTGAAGATTCCATCGCTCACCGAAGTGGAACAGAAACGTCCGTCGCGGTCGCCGCGTATGTCGATGAATCAAGTGCGACAAGCGGTCATCTGGAGTGAAATCATTCAGCCACCGGTCTCAAAACGCCGACGCTGACTATGGCAGTGCCTGTCGAATCGCCTCACCGCGCTGGATTCTCAAATCTAGCCCGTCGAGGTCGGTTCTGACGGCCACTGCTTTTTTGTCTGTTCGAAAAGACGGTCTTTCTTTCACGGACGGCTTGATAGTGCTAAAGTAAAGAAGGAACAAACTATTCAAGAGGGGGACTACATTCCATTGATTATGACTGATAAAATTCCGTTCGTCATGGAACATGCGAACGAAGCGCAAGCACTCCTCGGTCCAAAAGATGAAGTGTTTGAAGCCATCGAAGCAGAACTTTCTGTCGCTTTGACACCTCGGGGAGAAGAGTTGATCATTCAAGCAGATTCAGCGGACACGCTCGAGTTGACAAAGACCGTCATCAAGACGTTGCAGCAACTCGTTAAAAAAGGGGCTCGTCTGAACGAGAGCGATGCGATCAGCGTCATTCAACATATTAAAGTCGGTAAAGGAGACGAGCTGATCGAGCATTATGAGCGCGTCGTCTTCACGACGAATAAAGGGAAACCGATTCGAGCGAAGACGGTCGGACAAAGCCGTTACGTCCGCGCCATCGAAAGGCACGACCTCGTATTTGGGATCGGTCCGGCCGGCACGGGGAAAACGTATCTGGCCGTCGTTTTGGCGGTTCGGGCGTTGAAAGAAGGTCAAGTGAAACGAATCATTTTGACTCGGCCGGCCGTCGAGGCTGGAGAGAACTTAGGCTTCTTGCCAGGCGACTTGAAAGAGAAAGTCGATCCATATTTGCGTCCGCTTTATGACGCCTTGTTTGACGTGTACGGGGTTGAACAGACGAACCGCCTGCTCGAGCGCGGGACGATCGAAGTCGCACCGCTCGCCTATATGCGGGGACGGACGCTAGAAGACGCGTTCGTCATTTTAGATGAGGCGCAGAACACGACGAAAGAACAGATGAAGATGTTTTTGACCCGGCTCGGTTTCGGGTCGAAAATGGTCGTCACCGGCGACTTGACGCAAGTCGACTTGCCGAAAGGAAAAGCGTCAGGACTGCAAGAGGCGTTACGTTTGCTTGAAGGGGTCGATGGGATTCATTTCGAACACTTCACGGCCTCCGACGTCGTTCGTCATCCGCTCGTGAAAAAAATCATTAACGCCTATAGCACAGATATCACATGACGAAAGGGGGGGCGCTGATGCAGCAAGCACGTCACTGGACGGTCGCGACGATTTCTATCGTCTTCTTCCTCATCCTTGGAGCGATATTATACTTTACAGTGCGCCCGTCCATCATTAGTGTCGAACCGCTCGGCATCGCGGAACAAGACATCCGTTCGCCGATCACGATCGAAGACCGGGTGGCGACCGAACGGTTGAGGCAAGAAGCGACGAACGCCGTCGGCAGTCAGTTCTCGCTCCGTCGCGAGTTCGCCGATCAACAAATCGCGAAAGTCGAACAACTTTTCGCGGCGTTTGAGAATACCGATGACGAGACGGAGTTATCCGAGATCAAAAACCGGCTCAATTCGACAGAAGCGAACGGGTTTCTCCGTGACGATGAGTTGGGGGCGTTGTTGCAAGCCAACGAGAACACACGACGCACCGTCGAGGACGTCACGGTGACGGCGCTTCAAGAAGTGATGGCCAATCGGATCGAGACGAGTTCAGAATCGATTGCCGACGCTCGGGACCGTGCGGCCACGGTCGTCGACCAGTCTCCGCTCTCACTCGAGTTCCGGACGATCGCAAAGAGTTTAAGCGATCAACTGATCGTCCCGAACTATGTGTTCGACTCGGAAGCGACGCGACAAAAAGAGCAAGAAGCGGTCGATGCCGTCGACCCGGTCATCATTCAAGAAGGACAGCTTCTCGTCAACCAAGGAGAAGTCGTCACGCGTGAGATTTATCGTAAGCTCGAGTTGACGGGGGCGATCGACCCGAACCGCTCGTTTGCGCCTCTGTTCGGGGCGTACTTGTTGAGTGGGTTATTGACGGCCGGTTTCTTGTTCATGCTCATCCGCTCGAAGATTCAACAGTTGTTGCTGCGACCTAAAATATTGATTACCGTATATGGGCTGCTCTTGTTTCAATTAGGTCTCTTTTTCGGGGTCGGCTATGTCGGGCTGGAATTTACGACATACGCCTACGTCCTCGCACCGACGGCGTTCGTCGTGTTGCTACTACGGATTTTGGTTGATGAACGGGTCGCGCTCGCTTCGGCGCTCATCACGATGGTGGCTGGGGCCATCGTCGTCAGTTATGGGCAAAATACGAGTTTCATGACGGTCGTTTATTTTGCGGCCGGCAGCTTCCTCGCCGTCTTTTTGGTCGAACCGAAGATCCAGCGAAAGCGGCTCTTCTTGTCGGGCGTGTTGCTCGGCATCATCAACATCATCATGGTGCTCGCCTTGTTGTTCTTACGAAACACGCAAGTGACATGGGAGATGGCTGCTTACCTTTCTGGTTTCGCGGTCGTGAGCGCGCTATTATCGATTGTGCTCACGTTCGGCTTCTTGCCGTTCCTCGAACCGTGGTTCGGAGTCCTCTCATCCGGTCGCCTCGTCGAACTGATGAGTCCGACCCATCCGCTCCTGCGGAAGTTGTTGATGGAGGCTCCGGGTACGTACCACCACAGCATGATGGTCGCCAACTTGGCCGAGTCAGCGTGTGAGGCGATTGGGGCCGATGGCTTGCTAGCCCGCGTGGCGAGTTATTATCACGACCTTGGCAAGACCGAACGCCCGCTTCATTTCATCGAGAATCAGCAGAACGGGGTCAACCCCCACGATCGTCTCACCCCGGAAGAGTCGGCCGATATCATCATGGCCCACCCGTATGACGGGGCCGATCTTCTTCGGCGCTATAAGCTGCCGCAAGAGATTATTGACATCGCCGAACAACATCACGGCACGTCACTGCTGAAGTTCTTCTACGTCAAAGCAAAAGAGACACGAGATATCTCGGAGTCACGTTTCCGCTATCCGGGACCGAAGCCGCAAACGCGCGAGGCGGCCGTCGTCATGATCGTCGACTCGATTGAGGCCGCGGTCCGGTCACAAAAACAACCGACACCCGATCGCATCCGCCAGCTCGTCAACGGTATCATTCGTGATAAGCTGCAAGATGGTCAGTTTGAAGATTGTGATTTGACGACGAAAGAAGTATGGCGTGTCGGTGAGAGTGCTTGTGAGACGTTAACCGGCCTTTTCCATGAACGCATCGAATATCCAGAACTAAAGAAAGAAGGCGACATCCATGCAAATCATCTCGAACGATGAACATGAGCTATTGACGAGCGCACAACGCGAGCTTGTCGAAGCGATTTTAGTCCACGCCGCGAAAGAAGAAGACGTCGAGGAACCGAGTGAACTCTCGGTCACGTTCTTGACGAACGATTTGATTCAAGAAATCAACCGGGACTGGCGCGGCAAAGATGTCCCGACAGACGTGATCAGTTTCGCGTTCGATGAGATGGGGGAAGACGAGATGGATTTCTTGCTCGACGAAGACGAGCCACGTCTTCTCGGCGATCTCGTCATTTCGGTCGAACGTTGCCGGGAACAAGCGGCGGACTACGGTCACTCGTTTGAACGCGAGCTCGGTTTCTTGGCGATTCACGGTTTTTTGCACCTCCTCGGTTACGACCATATGACGCCGGAAGATGAGGCGGAAATGACCGCACGGCAAGAAGAAGTGCTCGCGCACTTTGAGCTGAAACGAGGCGAGGTGTGAGACCGTTTTGGTTCGCCGTGCAAGGGATCTTGCACGCGGCGCGGACCGAGCGGAACATGCGGATTCATCTCATAGCGAGCCTCCTCGTCGGTATTTTCGCCATCTGGCTCGAGACGACTTCGATGGAGAATTTATTGCTGTTTGGTTGGATCATTCTCGTCATTTCGCTAGAATTATTGAATACGGCTGTCGAACGGACGGTCGACCTTGTGACGAGCGACGTGAAACCACTCGCCAAACAAGCGAAAGACGTGGCCGCCGGTGCCGTTCTCATCGCCTCGTTCGGCGCGGCCGTGACGGCACTCGTCATTTTTTTACCGTATCTTCTCGCGCTCGTGTGAACGGGCGCGTTCTCAGTCAAGACAATTAGAAAGCAGGTGCACTATGTATCAAGAAGATTTTAAATCAGGTTTCGTCTCGATTATCGGTCGCCCGAACGTCGGGAAATCAACATTTTTAAACCGTGTCATCGGACAAAAGATTGCGATCATGTCAGACAAGCCGCAAACGACTCGAAATAAAGTACAAGGCGTTTACACGACAGATGATGCCCAAATTATCTTTATCGATACGCCGGGGATTCACAAACCGAAGCACCGTCTCGGTGACTTCATGATGAAAGTCGCGACGAACGCTTTGCGTGAAGTCGACGCCATCCTGTTCATGGTAAACGTGACGGAACCGCGCGGTGCGGGAGACGATTTCATCATCGAGAAGTTAAAAGGTCTCGATACCCCAATCGTCCTCGTCATGAACAAGATTGACATGATTCACCCGGATGAGATCCCGGCGGTCATTGAGCAGTATAAAGACAAATTAGACTTTGCCGCATACGTGCCTATCTCGGCGCTACAGGGCAACAACGTCGAACCACTCATCGGCGAAATTAAGAAGTTGCTCCCGGAAGGCCCGATGTACTACCCGGCCGACCAAGTGACCGATCATCCGGAACGGTTCATCATTTCCGAACTGATTCGCGAAAAAGTACTCCATAAGACACGTGATGAAGTACCGCATTCGATCGCGGTCGCCATCGAATCGATCAAGAAGCGGAAAGACTCGGAAATGATCGACGTCGAAGCCGTCATCATGGTCGAGCGGGATTCGCAAAAAGGAATCGTCATCGGTAAAAAAGGGACGATGCTTCGTGAGATCGGTACGGAAGCCCGTCAAGACATCGAGATGCTCCTCGGTACGAAAGTGTACTTGAACCTTTGGGTGAAAGTACAAAAAGATTGGCGTAATAAGATGGGTCAGCTTCGCGACCTGGGCTTCCGCGACGACGAGTATTGAGCCATGTTGCAAAAAGTCACCGGCATCGTTGTCCGTACCGTCAATTACGGTGAATCGAACAAAGTCGTGACACTGTTCACCGAAGAGCTCGGGAAAGTCGCCGTCATGGCCCGAGGTGCGAAAAAACCGGGCAGTCGGCTCCATGCATCGAGTCAACCGTTCGTCGAGGCGGTCTACATCTTTCCGGCGAGCCGGGGACTCGGACAGTTGAAGTCGTCCGATGTCATCACGTCTTATCCGGAAGTTCGGAAAGATGTGGACCGGATGGCATATGCGATGTACTTGCTCGAACTCGTCGATCGCACCGTTGAGGACCGCGTCCCGAACCGGGCGCTCTACCGGGTGTTGAATGATGCGCTCCAGGCACTGAACGCCGGAATGGATCCGGACGTGATCACCCATCACTTTGAATTGCGGATCCTCCACTTGCTCGGCGTCGCCCCGGTATTGACCGGATGCATCCGCTGTAACGACGTGACCGACCCGATGTACTTCTCGGTGACGGCCGGCGGTTTTCTTTGCTCGCGCCATAACGAGGAAGGCTCGATTCGGATGAGTGAACGGCTGGCGAAACTCCTGTACTGGATGAGCCGTCATGAGCTTTCCGAGTTCACGAACGTTCCGCTCACGAAAGAGACGCGCCTGCTCCTCAGGCAGCTGTTTGATGCGTACATGGACTCATATAGCGGTTTGCGTCTGAAGACGAAGCGGGTGCTCGAACAAATGCAGCGACTTCACTTGAACGATGATTGACTTTTTCGACAAGATTCGATACCATAACTTACGATTAGACAAATGAAATAGCGTGCGCAATGAAGGAAATGAGTAACTTTTCAACGATGGATTCAGCGAGTTCGGGCAGGTGGGAGCCGAGCACCATGTGAAAAGTGAATGGCGATTCTGGAGCGCCCACAATCCAAAGAGTGGCCTCGAAGTTGAGGCAAGTAGGGTGGAACCGCGGGTAATCCCGTCCCTATGTGCATGGCACATAGGGGCGTTTTTTGTCGTTTTAATACTTTTGGAGGTGTCAACATATGAAACATATGACCGTGCAAGAAATTATTCTCACGCTGCAAAATTTCTGGGCGTCGAAAGGTTGCCTGACGATGCAGGCGTACGATGTCGAAAAAGGGGCCGGGACGATGAACCCGATGACGTTTTTACGAAGCCTCGGACCAGAACCATGGAACGTCTGCTACACGGAGCCGTCACGTCGTCCGGCGGATGGACGTTACGGGGAAAACCCGAACCGTCTCTACCAACACCATCAGTTCCAAGTCATCATGAAGCCGTCACCAAACAACATCCAAGAACTTTACTTGGAAAGCTTGGAGCTCATCGGCATCAACCCACTTGAGCATGATATCCGTTTCGTCGAAGACAACTGGGAGAACCCGACGTTCGGCGCAGCCGGTCTCGGCTGGGAAGTATGGCTCAACGGGATGGAAATCACTCAGTTCACGTACTTCCAACAAGTCGGAGGCATCGAGTGCGACCCGATCGCCGTCGAGATCACATACGGTCTTGAGCGTCTCGCCTCGTACATTCAAGAAGTCGAGAGCGTGTTCGACCTCGTCTGGACGGACGGGTTCAAATATGGCGACATCTTCTATCAGCCGGAGTTCGAACATTCGAAGTATACGTTCGAACTGTCAGACGTCGATATGTTGTTCACGCTGTTTGACACGTACGAAAAAGAAGCGAAGCGCGCCCTTGACGAGAACCTCGTCTTCCCGGCGTATGACTATATCCTTAAATGCTCGCACACGTTCAACCTTCTCGATGCGAAAGGCGCGATCTCGGTGACGGAACGGACCGGGTTTATCCAACGCGTCCGTAACATGTCCCGTGCATGTGCGGCCAAATTTATCGAAGAGCGGGAACGTCTCGGCTTCCCACTCCTTAATCAAGAGAAAGCAGGTGCCCTTGATGCGTGACCTTTTACTAGAAATCGGACTTGAAGAATTGCCAGCCCAATACGTACTTCGTTCAGAAAAACAATTGGCAGAACGGGTGACTGCGTTCTTGACGGACGCCCGTGTCAACTTCGGCGATGTGACTGTCTATTCGACGCCACGCCGTCTCGCCGTACTCGTTCACGACGTCGAAGAGAAACAGCAAGATTTGACGGAGACACTCCGTGGACCGGCGAAGAAGATCGCCCAAGACGCAGAAGGCAACTGGTCGAAAGCGGCCGCCGGATTCGCACGTGGGCGTGGCCTCACTGTAGAAGACCTTTACTTCGCTGAAGAGAAAGGTGTCGAGTACGTATTTGCCGACCGTCATGAGTCAGGTCAATCGACGATGAGCCTGCTCGCTGGGCTTGAACATGTCGTCCGCGGCATGACGTTCCCGAAAAATATGAAGTGGGGCACGAGCAGCCTGCGCTATATGCGCCCGATTCGTTGGCTCATCGCTTTGTTCGGGGATGACCAAATCGATTTCGAAATTGAAGGCGTCAAGACGGGCAACGTCACACGCGGCCATCGTTTCTTAAGTAAAGGGAACGTGACGATCACGTCACCTCGCGCCTATGCCGAGACGCTCGAACGTGAATTCGTCGTCGCTTCGTACGAAGACCGACGCGAGCGGATCGTAAGTCAAATCGAGTCGCTTGCGATTAATCAGGGATGGACGGTTCCGCTCGATGGTTCGCTGCTTGAAGAAGTGACAAACCTCGTCGAATGGCCGACAGCTTTGTTCGGTGAGTTCGATGCGAGTTACCTCGACCTTCCGGAAGAAGTATTGATCACGACGATGAAAGAACATCAGCGTTACTTCCCGGTCTACGTGGAAGAGACGTTGAAAAACTATTTTGTGACCGTTCGCAACGGGAACGCCGATCATCTCGAAAACGTCGCCCGTGGGAACGAGAAAGTGATTCGGGCTCGCCTCGCCGATGCCGTCTTCTTCTACGAGGAAGACAAGAAGACGAACATCGATGATCAGCTCGTTCGTCTCGACCGCATCGTCTTCCATGAAAAACTCGGAACGACAGGGGATAAAGTCCGTCGTGTCGAGCAACTCGCGCTCGAGCTCGCACCGCTCTTTAAAGCGGACGAAACGAAAGTCGCCCGGGCCGGAAAGATCCATAAGTTCGACCTCGTCAGTCAGATGGTATATGAATTTACAGAACTTCAAGGCATCATGGGAGAAAAATACGCGTTAATGCACGGTGAAGACAAAGAAGTCGCTGCCGCGATCCGTGAGCATTACATGCCGCGTTTTGCCGGAGACGAGTCCCCGGCGACCGCAACCGGTGCCACACTCGCCCTTGCCGATAAACTCGATTCGATTGCCGCCTTCTTTGGCATCGGTATGATTCCGAGCGGTTCGCAAGACCCGTTCGCGTTGCGTCGCCAAGCACAAGGAGTCGTTCAAATTCTTGGGGATTGGAACATTGAACACCCGTTGGACGCTATCTTGTCACAAGTTGTCGAATCTCAGCTTCAAGCAGGACTTTATGATGCCGATAAAGAACAAGTCAAGGCGCAACTGAACGATTTCTTCTCACTACGTTTGAAGTATCGCCTCCAAGAGCGCCAAGTCCGTTACGACGTCATTGACGCTGTCCTGTCGACGGGCCTCGCGGTCAACCGTCTAGACGCTCGTGCTGAGGCGGTGCAGGCGCTCGTGTCAAACGACGCGAAAGCGTTGATTGAACAGTTGACACGAGTCGGCAATATCGCTAAAAAAGGAGAAAGTGGACCTGTCGATCCAGCGTTGTTCGAGAATGATGCGGAAAAAGCGCTTCATGACGCAGCGGAAACGACACTCGAAGCGACACATAACGCGGTGGATCGAGGCGATTACGTCCAAGCGATCGTGTCACTGCGGGCGCTAGAACAACCGATCAGCGCTTACTTTGAAAATACGATGGTCATGAGTGATGTAGATGCCGTTCGGATGAATCGTCTTCATGAGATGAAACGGCTTGCCGCGGCGATCGAACGCGTCGCCGACTTCAACGCACTCGTGCTTTGACCAAAATAGAGGGGGTTGGCTATGCAGCTGAATGAACGCCAACAGAAAATCATCGAGATCGTGAAAGGGAATGGACCGATCACGGGCGAACAAATCGCCCAGGAGCTGTCGCTCACCCGAGCGACACTCCGTCCGGACCTCGCCATTCTGACGATGACTGGCATACTAGAAGCTAGACCGCGTGTCGGCTATACGTTCGTCGGCAAACGGAACTCATCGATGCTCCGCGAAAAACTGGATTCGTTGAAGGTCGGCGACTTCATGTCGTCGGCAAAAGTCGTCAGTGATGAGATGACCGTCTATGATGCGGTCGTCACACTGTTTTTAGAAGATGTCGGCTCTTTGTTCGTCGTCGGAAAAGACAGTGAGCTCGTCGGTGTGTTGTCCCGGAAAGATTTGCTTCGCGCCGCAATTGGAAATCAAGACCTCGATCAATTGCCGGTCAACGTCATCATGACGCGCATGCCGAATATCACGGTGTGCGAAAAAAGCGAGACGCTCATTCGGGCCGGGATGAAGTTGATCGAGAAACAGATCGATGCGATGCCGGTCGTTGAAGAGAAAGAGGGCAAACTCATCGTCCTCGGCCGCATGACGAAGACGAACATGACGAAAGTGTTGATCGCTCTCGCCAATGATGAATCTTTCTGAGGAGGAACCAGGTTTGACAAAAAAACAACTCGTGTTTGTCGTGAGTGACTCGGTCGGAGAAACGTGTGAACTCGTCGTCCGGGCCGCGAGCATCCAATTCCATGAAAATGCCATCGAGACGTTGCGCATCCCTTTCGTCGAGGATGAACAGACGATTCACGATGTCGTCACTCAAGCGAGAGCACAAGGGGCGATCATCGCCTTCACACTCGTCAACGAGGACCACCGGACGTTGATCATCAACCTCGGCCGCGAGCACGGGGTGAAGACGGTCGATTTACTCGGTGACTTGCTCGACGTCCTGTCGGGCGAGCTTCAAGAGAGTCCTCGTGAGAAACCAGGCCTCATCTATCGACTCGACGACGATTATTTCCGGAAAATCGAGGCGATGGAATTCGCGGTCAAATACGATGACGGTCGAGACCCGCGCGGGTTGAAGAAGGCCGACATCGTGCTCGTCGGTGTCTCACGCACCTCGAAGACCCCGTTATCTCAATACTTGGCCTTGAAACGGTTTAAAGTCGCGAACGTCCCGCTCGTGCCCGAGTCACGCCCGCCGGAAGAGTTGTTCGAACTGCCACCGGAACGGTGCGTCGGCTTGATCATCTCGCCGGACAAGTTGATCTCGATTCGGATGGAGCGATTGAAATCGCTCGGTTTGAAACCAGAGGCCGACTATGCCCAACTGGAGCGGATCAACCGGGAACTCGAGTATGCGAAAGGCATTTACGAACGGATCGGATGCGAAGTGATCGACGTGACGAACAAGGCGGTCGAAGAGACAGCTGGTATCATCTTGCGTCACCTTGAGCAATCGTGACGCGTCGAGCACTCGTATTAGTAATCGATGTCTTGAAACGGTATAATAGAGTACTGACATTACATTGAAACGGAACGTGAGAAGCGTTCCGTTTCGTTGCGAGTTTGGAAGTGGGGAGTGGTGGAGTTGCCACGGATACCGGATGAAGTCATTGCAGAAGTAAAACAAGCGACGGATATCGTCGACTTGATCAGTGAACGTGTCGAACTGAAGAAACAAGGACACCGTCTGGTCGGGCTTTGCCCGTTTCACTCGGAGAACAGTCCGTCCTTCTCGGTCTCACCTGAGAAAGGGATGTACCATTGTTTCGGGTGCGGTGCGGGCGGGAACGTGTTCACGTTCGTGATGGAGACGGAAGGGTTATCGTTTCCCGAGACGATCGAACGTCTCGCCACCCGGGCGAACATCGCCATCGAAGGCGGGGTCGCCGGGGACGAACAGTTAACGCAGGACCAGCTAGTCCGTAAACAGATGCGCGACGCCCATCGCGTCGTCGCCGAACTCTACTATGAAGTGCTGATGAAGACCGAGGCAGGTGAGGTCGGGTTAACGTATTTACGGGATCGTGGTCTAACCGAGACGACGATCACGCAATACAAGATCGGTTATGCGCCTGATCAACGACGCTTCACCGTCGATTCTCTTGAACGAAGAGGGTTTGATCTCGAGGTGATGGTCGAGGCCGGGCTGATCTCGAAGTCAAGGGCCGGTGAATACTTTGACCGGTTCGAAGGCCGGGTCGTCTTTCCGATTGCGGATCGAGACGGCACGATTGTCGGATTCAGTGGTCGGGCGATCGATGAACGTAAACCGAAATATGTGAATACGTCAGACACGCCCCTCTTTAACAAGAGCGAGCTGTTGTTTGGTTTTCCGCAGGCGCGTGCGACGATGCGCAAACAAAAGCGCGTCTTCCTTGTGGAAGGGAACGTCGACGTCCTCCAAGTCGCACAAGCCGGGACGAACGAAGTCGTCGCCTCGCTCGGAACCGCCTTCTCGGCCGGACATGCCCGCGCGTTGTCACGGATGGTCGATGAGGTCATCATTTGCTATGATGGCGACGACGCCGGGCAAGCGGCGACTTTGAAAGTCGTGCGCCTGCTCGAGGCGTATCCGCTCGATGTTCAGGTGCTCATGCTGCCTGAAAAGACGGACCCGGACGATTATATCCGGACGAACGGAGCGGAGCAGTGGCAGCGCTTTGTCGATTCGGAACGGCTCTCCGTGCTCGATTTCATGAACCGGACGCTCCGGCGCGGGAAAAACATGAATCGGGAAGGAGAACGGATTCGCTTTATTGAATCTATGCTTGAGGAAATCAGTAAAACTGACAATTCGATTCGCCGCGACTTGTATATAAAGAAATTGGCCGATGAATTCGAGATTCCGGTCGATACGTTATTATCTCGGATGCCGAGGACTGTCTCGAGAGAAGCAGTGCCTCAGCCCGTGCGCGAACCGGAACCGGTACGCCGCCGCTCCTCTAAAGCGAATGAACCGCGCTACGTGAAAGCTGAAAAACTGTTGTTACGGGCGATGCTCAGTGGGCCGGAACGCGTGCGTTACGTTCGCGACCGGCTCGGCCTATCTTACCAAGATGAAGTCCATCGGATGTTGGCGACCGCCCTTTATGAGGTCGTCTCTGAAGAGATGACGCTCGACGAGTTCGAGCAGGTCGTGCCGCCCTTCATGGAGCGACATTGCAACGAACGCCCCGAGTATGCGAATCGCTATGCGGAAGTCCGACTCATGTCTGCGCCGGACGAGCTGGGCGAAGAGGTTTTAGATGAATACATTAAGGTCATAAACTGTTATGAGGAACAGCGTCAAATCGAACGGGCGAAAAGGGAAATCGCACACGATGCCGAAAGTATTGTAGACCAGGCATCCAAGTTGCAAGAGTTGATTAACCGAAGTCGCCGTCTACGCGAACGATGAGCGTCAAGGAAGTTTGGAAGGAGTTGAACTGCTAGATGGCAGAGAAGAAAAAAGAGGATTTATTTAACGCCATAGAGGAACTCGAGAAATTAGGGAAGAAAAAAGGCGTCGTATCTATGCAAGAAATCCAAGACCGCCTCAGCCACTTCGAGGTGGATTCAGACTTTATCGATAACTTCATTGAAGATTTGGAAGGCAAGGATATCCGTGTAACCGAGGATGCAGCCGATGCCGAAGAGACGCCGACAAAAAAAGAGGACGAAGAGGTCGATTTGAACGACTTGTCAGTCCCGCCAGGCATTAAAATCAATGACCCGGTCCGTATGTATTTGAAAGAGATCGGCCGCGTCGATTTGCTGAGTGCCAAGGACGAGACAGAGCTCGCGAAACGTATCGAACAAGGTGATGAGGAAGCGAAGAAACGTCTCGCCGAGGCGAACCTTCGTCTCGTCGTATCGATCGCGAAGCGTTATGTCGGCCGTGGTATGCTCTTCCTTGATTTGATTCAAGAAGGGAACATGGGTCTCATCAAAGCGGTCGAGAAGTTCGACTACATGAAAGGGTTCAAATTCTCGACGTACGCGACATGGTGGATCCGTCAAGCGATCACACGCGCCATCGCGGACCAGGCCCGGACGATTCGGATCCCGGTTCACATGGTCGAGACGATCAACAAATTGATTCGGGTTCAACGTCAGTTGCTACAAGACCTCGGTCGAGAGCCTGCACCTGAAGAAATCGCCAAAGAGATGGAATTGACACCTGAAAAAGTCCGGGAGATCCTCAAGATCGCCCAAGAGCCGGTATCGCTCGAGACACCGATCGGTGAAGAAGACGATTCGCACCTCGGAGACTTCATTGAAGACCAAGATGCGATGGCGCCTCAAGACGCGGCCGCCTACGAGTTGCTCAAAGAACAGCTCGAAGACGTGCTCGACACGTTGACGGATCGAGAAGAAAACGTTCTCCGTCTCCGGTTCGGACTCGATGACGGTCGGACGCGTACGCTCGAAGAAGTCGGTAAGGTGTTCGGCGTCACTCGTGAACGGATTCGCCAAATCGAGGCGAAGGCGTTACGGAAGTTGCGTCACCCGAGCCGTTCGAAACGATTAAAAGATTTCCTCGATTAATCGTGTTTTTGAATAAAATGTGAAGTTTTAGAAGAAAGGAAGGAAAATGAGTGATTTTCCTTCCTTCTTTATTATTTTTTGAGTAAAATAGTGATGGGTAGAAATTTGGAATGAACATGAGGGGGAAATACAATGCGTAATCCATTGTTACCGTTTGCTGCGATTGCGATCGTCGCGATCATTGCCATGGTCTCATTATCGTATTTTGGCGTGAACCAAGCGCAACAAGCTGCAGAAGGTCCGGCTGTCACAGAGATGAATCCGGAAGATTTGTATGCTGCTCAAGGCTGCGCCGGATGCCACGGTGGGAACCTTGAAGGTGGCGTCGGCCCGGCACTTACAGGTGTAGGGGAACGCTTGTCGGCAGACGAGATCACGAACATCATCATCAATGGTAAAGGTTCGATGCCAGGCGGACTTGCGTCGGCTGAAGAGGCAGACATTCTCACGACGTGGTTGCTCGAACAATAATAAGGTGACGTACTCTCGCATAGGCGAGGGTACGTTTTTTGTTGTCCGCCTCCTCAATTTTCGTTAACCTAAGAGAGAAGTAGTCAAAAAGGAGTTGTCCCCATGCAAGAAAAAGTAACGTTAGACCGTCGACTCAAACAAGTCGTCGACTTTATCCCACCAGGCAGCATTCTCGCCGATATCGGCTCTGACCATGCGTACGTGCCTTGTTACCTCGTCCAACACGGGATCGTCGAACGTGCCATCGCCGGCGAAGTGAACCGAGGACCGATGGAAGCGGCCCAGGCGCAAGTCGCGTTGATCGGAGCGACGGACAAGATTGACGTGCGGCTCGGTGACGGGCTGGCCGTCCTCGAAGCCGATGAGGCCACGTGCATCTCGATTTGTGGGATGGGTGGAAGTTTGATCCGTTCGATTCTCAAAGCCGGACGGAGTAAGTTAGGCGCGGTCGAGCGTCTCGTTTTACAGCCGAACGTCGATGGTGAGCACGTGCGGGAATGGTTGCTCGAGGCAGGTTACGAGCTTGTCGACGAACGAATCGTCGAGGAGAACGATAAAGTGTATGAGATTTTAGTCGGAGAGCGCGGGACGGAGACGCGGTATAGTGAAGACGAGACAGAGCGCAAATGGCAGCTTTTATTCGGTCCGTTCCTTCTTGAGCGTCGCCCGGAGCCGTTCAAATTGAAGTGGGGCCGAGAGGCGGACAAGTTGGACTACGTGCTCGGGCAGATGGCCGCAGGTGAACAGACACCGGCATTACTCGAAAAGCGACGGACGTTCGAGACGTTACGCGACAAGATGAGAGAGGTGAGCGAATAATGGCAAACGGTAACCATATCATTCAACTGTTCGAACAATTCGCACCGAAGCATTTGGCGGTCGAAGGCGATAAAATCGGTCTGCAAATCGGTTCACTCAACAAACCGGTCCGCCGGGTCATGGTCACCCTTGATGTGTTGGAACCGGTCGTCGATGAGGCGATTGAGAAAGAGATCGATTTAATTATCGCCCACCATCCGCCCATCTTCAGCGCGCTCAATCAAGTGAACGACCAGAGCGCGGCCGGCCGCATCGTTATGAAATGTATCCAGCACGATATCGCTGTTTACGTCGCGCATACAAACTTGGACGTGTGTGAGGGCGGGGTCAACGATTGGATGAGCGACGCACTCGGACTGCTCGAACCCGAGGTGCTCGTTCCGACATATGAAGAACCGGTATACAAACTGTCGGTCTTCGTCCCGGTGACACATCGGGCCGCCGTGTCTGAAGCGTTAGGGAAAGCTGGTGCCGGCCGTATCGGCAACTACGGCGATTGCCAATTCACAGTGACAGGGAAAGGACAGTTCACGCCGCTTGAGGGTTCTGACCCGTACCTCGGCCAAGCCGGTAAAACGGAGCGAGTCGATGAAGTGAAGATCGAGACGGTCGTGACCGAAAGTAAGAAGAAGCGTGTCATCAAAGCGATGACGGAAGCGCACCCTTACGAGGAAGTCGCCCATGACGTGATACGAGATGAGATTGCCGGGCATACGTTCGGCCTCGGTCGAATCGGTCGACTCGAGAAACCGATGACGCTCGCTCAGTTCTCGGAACATGTCAAGACGAGCTTCGGTGTCGAAGGGGTACGAGTCGTCGGCGACGAGGAGCGTCTGATTGAAAAAGTTGCCGTCCTCGGCGGCGATGGGAACAAATACGTCTCGACCGCCCACTTCAAAGGCGCGGACGCTTACGTGACCGGCGACCTTTATTTCCACGTGGCCCACGATGCGATGGCGCTCGGTCTTTCTGTCGTCGACCCGGGCCATCACGTCGAGAGCGTCATGAAACAAGGTGTCGTCGACGTGCTGCGTCAGAAGTTTGACCACGCTAAGCTAGATGTCGAATTGGTCGTATCGACGGCGAATACGAACCCGTTCCGGTTCAAATAAAAGCAAACAATCCCCGACCTGTCTCTAGGCCGGGGATTGTCGTCATTTGCGAAGCGCCTTCACTTTAGGAAGGATGCTGCGCAACTCGAGATATGGGGTTTTGTCGTGTGTGCTCAAGTCGAGCGGGTCATACTGGGTCAAGAAGTCGATCACTTTTTTCGTAATCGGGGTCGGAGTCGAGGCTCCGGACGTGACGGCGACTGTCTCGACTCCCTCGAGCCAAGCGAGGTCGAGTTCACTCAAGTCACCGATGCGGTAGGCGTTCGTCCCAGCGATCTCTTTCGACACTTGGGCGAGACGGTTCGAGTTGTTCGACTTCGGGTCGCCGACGACGATGAGCAACTCACAGTCACCGGCCTGTTCGGCGACGGCCTCTTGACGGACTTGGGTGGCGTTACAAATCTCATTATGCACTTCGACGTGCGGATATCGTTCTTGAATTTGTTCAATCAACGCCGAGACGTCCCATTGGCTCATCGTCGTCTGGTTCGTGACGAGAATGTTCGTCTCGTACAACCGGTCCGGCAATACTTCGAGGTCACGCTCGTACTGGACGAGATGGACCTTACCGGGAGCGACGCCCATCGCGCCTTCCGGCTCCGGATGCCCGTGTTTGCCGATATAGATGACTTCGTATCCGACCGCTGTCTTCTCGCGAATCAAGTCATGGGTGACGAGTACGTCAGGACACGACGCATCGACAATCGTCAGCCCTTTCTCGATCGCGCGTTTACGCACGAGTGGAGAGATGCCGTGGGCGGTGAAGACGACCGTTCCTTCGTCAATCGTCTCGAGCGCCTGCATGCGATCGTCCCCGTCGACCGTCTTGACGCCGAGGTCCTCGAACGCCTGCGTGACGTGACGGTTATGGACAATCATTCCGAGTATATGGATTGGCCGCGGTAAATCAGGGTTGGCCACAGCCTCGTTCGCTAATTTCATGGCATCAACGACACCATAACAATATCCGCGTGGGCTGATCTTTTTAATTTTCATTATGCGATGAACGCTCCTTTCGCGATGCTTTCATACGTATAAGTCTAACATTGTTTCGAAAATACGAAAAGAATTGCGTGTATTCATGCTATAATCTTAAGGTTGGAAAGGAGGGACACCGTGGAACGCTTGAGAACATTGCTTGAAGTTCGAAAATCGTACTTCTTTCAAATTACGTTTATCATCTTCATCATTTTAGGGCTCGTCATCTCATCTTTAGCGTTTTCGGCCGATCGTGTGACGGTGTCCCGAGCCGAAGAGTTGGCGCAACAACAGTTCGATTATGCGATAGACGGCAGTATCGAGAACATGGAGACACGACTCGGAAAGTTATATGAAGACCTCGTTTATCTCGGTGCCTATCTCGGCAACGAACCGTGGATCGAGGAACGGATTCGGACCGGGTATTTGAATCAGCGTACCGGGTTCACGTCCATCTTTTATTATAACCTTCAAGACGACGCGTTCACCTGGTACTCGCAACGCCAAGTGCCTGCGATGATGTTGAAGGCGGACCCTAAGTTCACGGACGTCATCACGTCAGGCGGTAATGACATTTATATGAGTGAACCGATCTCCATCTCAGGGGACGTCGGTACGTATTTATACGTGCCGGTGTTGGAAGATAACCGGCCGGTCGGATTGTTCGGCGGAAGTATCAGCGTGCTCAACTCCGACCTTTACCGGCGTGTCCTTGAGTCAGCGAACGATAACATGATCCTATATTTGTTGAACGAGCGCGGTGAGGTGCTATCGACCTCGTTCAACCTCGTCACGGATGCAGAGCGGCGCTTGTCACGTGAGGTCGTTGCAGCGGCGAGAGACAAAGACGCCCGCTCGATCATGAGCACGGATTCGGACGTCTATATGTATGAACCTGACGCCCGCGTCAATGGCTGGAGCGTGCTCGCCAAACATAGCACGGATTCTGTGTACGAGGCCGTGTACGCGACTAGATGGCAATACTTGCTCATCACGCTCGTCACATTTTTCTTGAGCATCCTCGTCGGGTTGCTCTTATCGAAAACGTTGACGAGTCCGCTCACCGAACTCGTTCAAAGCATTAAACGACAACAGTCACTTGAACCGATCCAACTCGAACGGACGGGCTCGAAAGAAGTGCAGACGTTGCTCGACACGTATAACGATTACTCAAGACGGATGGAGACATCGCGACGCGAACAATTGAGCCAACAACAGCTGTTGCTACAGCAAGAGAAACTCGCGTCGCTCGGACAGCTTGCTGCTGGAATCGCCCACGAGATCCGTAACCCGCTCACGCCGGTCCAAATCACGTTGCAAATGGTGAAGGAAGGACATAGCAGTCAAGAGATGCTCGACCTTGCGCTCTCGGAACTCGACCGGGCGAACCATTTGATCACGACGATGCTCACGCTTGCGAAACCCGATCAGTCAAGACGGGACGAAGAGTGGCTCGATATGGCCGAGTTTGCGAGCCGGCTCGAGTTTTTACTCGACGCCGAGTGTTACAAACGGGTCACGAACTGGGAGTTGATCGTGCCGAACGAGATGCCCCCGTTCTATTGCTCGAACGATATGCTCGTCCAAATCATTTACAACTTGTTCAAAAACGCCGTCGAGGCGGTCGACCCAAAAGGGGCCGACGGCAGTGTCACCGTGACGATCCTCTTCACGGAACGTGATTATCGTTTCCTGATCGAAGACAACGGTGTCGGCATGACGAAGTCGCAAGTGCAAGCGATTGGATCTGCGTTTTATACGACGAAAGAGAACGGGAACGGGCTCGGTCTTTACATGATCCGGGAGTACTTGAAGGCTGTGAACGGTACAATGGAAATTGAGAGTGTCGAAGGGGAAGGGACGGCTATGATGATCAAGATCCCGAGGCGGTCAGACGTATGAAGGGATTTCGCCATTATTGGCTTTGGTTGCCAATCGTATGGGCGATGACGATTTTACTCATCACGTCGATCCAACTTCCGGAGCAAAAGTCAAAAGACAATGAAGTCGGTTTCGTATTCGTCAGCGACAAGCACGAGCACGCCAATAAATTGTTGGCCGCTTTCGTCAGAACGGCCAACCAAAAAGGATTCATCCCTGTGCCGACGACGAGCGAGGATTCCCGTGTCCTCGAAAAAGAAAAACTTGATTCATTGATCGACCGCGGCGTCGAGGCGATCTTTGTGACGACACTCGATGAGACGTTCATCCGCCCGTCTCTAGAGCGGGCCGAACGCGAAGGCATTCCGATTATCGCCATCGACCGGATGATCGATCACGAGAGTGTCATCACATCCGTCGTCTCGGACAACATTGAAATCGGCCGAATGGCCGCGAACCATATCGCGGCCAAACACGCGGCGCTAGAACGTCCCATTCGCGTCGTGGAAGTAAGAGGGACGGCAAAAGTCCGCTCGACGATTGACCGGAGTCTCGGGTTAACCGAATACGACAAGGCTCATGACGATTTAGAAGTTGTTGCCTCCTTGACCGGCAACTTCGACACGTTCCAAGCCGAGATCGAGATGTCACGCTGGTTGAAAGAAGAGATACCGTTCGATGCCGTGTTCTCGCACAATGATGACAATACGTTCGGCGTCGTCCGTGCGCTCGAGAGCCATGGGTTGACGAAGAAGACGATCGTATCGGTCGATGGCGTCACAGAGATTTATCCGCTCATCCATAGCGGGAAAGTTGACGCGACGGTCGTGCAGTCCCCGAACGAAATGATCGAGGTCGGCTTTAAAGCGCTCGAACAACATTTAAATGGGAAAAAGATTTCCCGGTACTACTATTCGTCGAGCTATTTATATGAAGGGCTCGTAAAAGATTAATTGACAAATGATTAGATTCCGCTATGCTAGGAAAAGTGGAAAGAAACAGGAGGTGTATCGATTGAACAGCTTCCAACAGTTCAAATTGTTACCGTTTATCGTCGATGCCTTGACAGAAAAGCGCATCACAAAGCCAACCGACATTCAATCACGGATCATTCCAGCCGCGATGAATGGTCGTGACATCATCGGAAAATCACAGACCGGTACAGGGAAGACGCTTGCGTTTCTCTTGCCTATTTTAGAAGCAATCGATCCAAAAGAACAATCGGTCCAAGCAATCGTCGTCGCCCCGACGCGCGAACTCGCTTGGCAGATCCACGAAGAGTTGAAAACGCTCCTCGTCAAACAACCGGATTACATCAAATCGAGCTTGATCGTCGGCGGTACCGACCGCGAACGTCAAATCGAGCGCATGAAAAATCCACCGCAGCTCATTATCGGGACACCGGGACGTCTTCTTGACTTGATGAAAGTACAAGCGTTGTTCCCGCACAAAGTCACGCATTTCGTCGTCGATGAAGCCGATCAAATGCTCGACATGGGCTTCTTGCCAGAAGTCGACCGGATCGCCCAGTCGTTGCCGGAAAAACTTCAGACGATGGTCTTCTCGGCCACTATTCCAGAGAAGCTCGAACCGTTCTTGAAGAAGTATTTGCATGACCCGCGCTACGCAGAAGCGAGCGCCGAGCATCGTGTCGCACCGAAAATCAAGCACCACACGATCCCGGTACGCCATCGTGATCGCAAAGAACTGACGGTCGAAGTCGCCAAAGCGATCAATCCGTTCGTCTGTCTCGTGTTCACGAACACGAAACAAGAGGCGGACGAGCTTGAGTCGACGTTCCGTGAGGCTGGCCTCAACGTCGGGACACTTCATGGTGACATGCAGGCTCGTCGCCGGAAGCAAGCGATCAAAGATATTAACGACGCGAAGTATCAATACGTCATCGCGACCGACTTGGCTGCACGCGGCATTGATATTAAAGGTGTCTCACACGTCATCAACTTCGGCATCCCGAAAGACCTCGACTTCTACACGCACCGTGTCGGTCGGACGGGTCGCGCCGGGGCGACCGGTGAAGCGTACACGCTTTACGAAGATCACGAGAACGGTCCGATCAACCGTCTTGAAGAGCGCGGGTTCACGTTCACGCACGTTGACGTGCGAAACGGGTCACTCCAGCCGATCAAGACGCGCAAACGTCGTACGACAGACCGGAAGATGAAAGTTTCGCAGACGGCCCACAGCCGTATGGCCGGGGAAATCAAGAAGGCGAAGAAAAAAGTCAAACCGGGCTATAAGAAGAAGTTTAAGTATAAGTTGAAAGAGACGGCTTCACGTGAGCATATGCAAAGCCAGCGCCAAGAGCGCCGTGAAATCCGTAAAAAAAATAAGCGTTAAGCCAAAAGAAGAATCGACTTCGTGGAGTCGGTTCTTCTTTTTGTGTACACTGAAATGAGAAGATAAGAAGGGAAGATGACTATGTTAAAAATTGGTTCACACGTTTCAGTTTCCGGGAAAAAGATGCTGTTGGCCGGCAGTGAAGAGGCTGTCTCTTACGGGGCGACAACGATGATGGTATATACGGGTGCGCCCCAAAACACGCGGCGCAAACCGATTGAAGATTTAAATATCGAGGCCGCGCTCGCGCACATGGCCGCGCACGATATCGAAGAAATCGTCGTCCACGCCCCTTATATCATCAATTTGGGCAACACGACGAAACCAGAGACGTTCGAACTCGCCGTCTCATTTTTGGCTCAGGAAATTAAACGGGCCGAGGCGCTCAAAGTCGCCCGACACGTCGTATTACACCCGGGTGCCCATGTCGGGGCTGGAGAAGAAGTAGGGCTCGCCCGCATCATCGAAGGGTTGAACGAAGTGCTCACGGGTGACGAGACGGTCAACATCGCACTCGAGACGATGGCCGGTAAAGGGAGTGAGCTCGGCAAGACGTTTGAAGAACTTGCGACGATCATTGATGGTGTCACGCATAATGAGCGGTTATCGGTCTGCCTCGATACGTGTCACGTCCACGACGCCGGCTACGACCTCGTCGGTGATTTGGACGGTGTCATCGAGCAGTTCGACCGCATCGTCGGACTCGACCGGCTTGGTGTCATCCACGTCAACGACTCGAAAAACGTGCGCGGGGCGAAAAAAGACCGTCACGAGAACATTGGCTACGGCGAAATCGGGTTTGACGTCTTGAACCGAATCATTCACCACGAGGCGTTCGCGCATTTGCCGAAAATTTTAGAGACACCTTATATCCCGATCAGCGAGAAGACGAAAGTCGCACCATACAAACAAGAGATTGACATGTTCCGGGCAGGCGCGTTCGATGCCGAATGGCGGGAGCGTTTCACGCTCGCGCACCAGTAAACGATGAATCGGCTTCGAATCGACCCAGGCGCGTTTGATGCTTGGTCCGCGCTGCCGGTCTATTTTCAAGAACAGAGCCCGTTCTATCTCGAGGGCGAGGTGTCGACCCCGACTGCGTTCATCGAGCTCGTCGGTCACGGCATCGTCGCAGAGGCGGACGTACTGCTCGTCGAGACGACAGAGCGGCCCGACGATCGCTACTGGTTGGTACCGTCCGTAGCGGTTGGGGTATACTGTCTCGTCGATTTACTTTCCGTCGACTTTCACCATCCACTGCTTCGAACTGGGTCTTATGATGCGACGACGGACTACGTCACGTTGAAGCGCCTGTGGGATGATGGATACCGTGTCCCATCGAAACGGTGGACCCGTGACTCGTATGAGGCGCATCTCGCGCGCGAACGACAATTTGAGTATCATACGCCGCCGACGACGCTGTGCGAACATTGTGCGTCTGATCTGTCAGTCCGTTATGGGCAGCAGCTGGCCGAGCGATTGATGGAATGCCACTTGGAGGCTGACGAGCAGATATGGGTATGTCCGACATGCCATCAGGCGATCCATTTCAAATAGAAAAGGAACGATGTCCACGTGGACATCGTTCCTTTTTGTTAAAATGGCCAGTTCGCGAGAGCGAATTGATATACCTTCATGCCGAGGAAGACACCGAAAATCCCGACGACCCCTGGGAGAACCGGTGGGGCCGGCAACGGTAACTTCAAGGCAGTGAAGATCATGCCACAGATCAGACCGGCGAGCAACGAGAGTAAAAGTTCTTGCATGATGATTCCTCCGTATAATGAAATGAAAACGTTTTAACAGCTTGACCGAATTAATTATACAACGTTATTTCTCCTTTGAGAAGTCTAACATCAGTCATCTGTCATTTTCTCGTTTTCAGCACGCAACCGGAGAACTTCACGTTCGGCCCAGTTCGATGGCTCCCGCTCGAACACGCTCGGAATGTTGTTCCAACGGCCGCCTGTATACTGGTGGATGATGATTTGAGACTGGATCCGCTCTTGACCGGGCTCTTGCTTGATGTAGACGTATTTGCCGTCCGATCGTTGAATTCGTGCTTTGACGTTATCGACGAGTTGGAGGGCGATCATGTCTTTAATGTACGTTTTATGGCCAGAGTCAAGGATTGGGAACAAAATCTCGATCCGTTTTTTCATGTTACGCGTCATCCAATCGGCCGACGAGCAGTACAGATCCTCTTTTCCGTTTTGATAGAAGTAAAAGATACGGGAATGCTCCAAGTAGCGATCGATAATCGAGATGACGCGGATGTTGTCGGACACCCCTTTTATACCGGGGCGGAGACAACAGATGCCGCGGATGATCAAATCGATTTTGACACCGGATTGGGAGGCGTCATACAGTTTTGTGATGATCGACTTGTCGGTGAGGGAGTTCATCTTCGCGACGATGCGGCCGTTCCCGTACTTCTCGTGTAGTTTGATCTCGTCTTGAATCTTTTGCAAGAAAAAGTCGAGCATGTCGTCGGGAGATGTCTCGAACTCGTGCCACGACGGGCGCTCTCCGTAACCGGACAGCCAGTTGAAGAAGTTCGTCGCGTCCTCGGCGAGTTCCTCGTTCGTCGTCAACAGTCCGATGTCGGTGTATAGTTTCGCTGTCGAATCGTTATAGTTTCCGGTACCGAGATGAACGAAGCGTTGAAGCACACCGCCTTCTAAAATGCGGACGACGAGTGTGATTTTCGAGTGTGTCTTCAACTCTTTATAGCCGTAGATGACGTGGGCACCGGCTTTCTCGAGCTGTTTCGCCCACTGGATGTTTTTCTCCTCGTCAAACCGGGCTTTCAGTTCGACGAGAACCGTCACTTGTTTGCCGCTCTCGGCTGCGTCGGTGAGCGCTTTGATAATCGGTGAATCGCCAGACACGCGGTAAAGCGTCTGCTTGATGGCAAGGACGTTCGGGTCTTTCGCCGCTTGGGCGATGAAACGGACGACAGGGTCGAACGAGTGGTACGGATGGTGGAGTAAATAGTCGCGCTTGAGCAGACTTTTGAATAAATCCTTCCCCGACTCAAGGCCTTCCGGGATGAAGGGGATCAACGTCTCATTGATCATCTCATCGTATTCGATCCCGATTTTATTGTAGACGCCGAACAGGAACGTCAAATCGATCGGGCCATCGACGATGAAGATATCGCGGTCGTGCAAATCGAGAACGTCTTGTAACATGAACAATAGCTCTTTGCTCAATGAGCGTTGTTGCACTTCGAGCCGGATGGCGACCCCGTAGCGTCGCTTCTTCAACTCTTTCTCGATTTGTTTCAACACGTCCGGGCTGCCTTCTTCGTGGAACGGCATGTCAGCATTACGGGTGATCCGGAACGGCATCGTCGACTCGACTTCAAACCCTTTGAATAACGAGTCGACGAACTGGATGATCACGTCCTCGAGCAACATGAGGTCGGTATGATCTTCATCGTCTGTCGGTAACTCGAGGTAGCGCGGCAAGACGGCAGGCACTTGGACGAGAGCGAGCCGCTTTTTCCCTTCCTCTTTGGAAGCGATCTCGACGGCGATGTTGAGCGATTTCGACAATAGCATCGGGAAAGGGCGATAAGCATCGACGGCGATTGGCGTCAACACGGGAAACACGTGTGTCCGGAAGTACAGCTTGACAAAGTCGAGCTGTTCTTTGTTCAAATGCTTCGGACGTAAAAAGCGGACGTTTTTCGTCGCGAGTTGTTTCGTGATTTTTTTATAGGCCGCATATTGCATCTCGACGAGTTCTTGGGCTTTAATCGAAATCGCCTTGATTTGTTGTTTCGGTGTCAGTCCGGCTTTGTCCTCGGGACGGTTGAAGCCGGCGAGCACCTCGTCTTTCAAGCCGCCGAAACGGACCATGTAAAACTCGTCGAGGTTCGAGCTGAATATGCCGAGAAATTTCAATCGTTCCATGAGCGGATTGCGCTCGTCCATCGCTTCTTCTAACACTCGCTCGTTGAAGCTGAGCCAGCTGAGTTCTCGGTTGTTGAAGTGTTCTGGTAAGTAGGTCGTCATGAAGTGATCCTCTCCTCTATCCGTAACTCGATTGACATTTCAATCACTCGCTCCAAATGTTTCTTATGGCGAATGCCGCGCTGTACTTCAAACCGTGGGGATGTGGCCGTATGAAGGGTGAACACGAGCCCGTCGTCTGCTACGTCGACGTCGATATTCTCGACGACTTGTCGTTCGGTCAAGTCGAAGGCATCGACGAGCTTGACGATCGAGCCGAGCAGCTCAAGGCTTCTCAACATCTTCGAATCGAACCATTCTGGGAATCCTTCGATATGTTGGTCGAGCAGGCGACGTGACTTATAAGACGAGACTAAGGCGAGTGCGAGCCGGTCCTCATTGTTCAACCCTTTGAAGTCGCTCGTCGTGATCAAGTGGAACGTGTGGTCGCTCTTATTGTTATGGTCGATATATTCCCCGACGTAGGCGAGGCGGCACGCGCCTTCCAATAGGCCCGGTTCGTACGGTTTCGGCTTGATCGCTTTTGCCTCAATTAGTCCGGTATAGATTTGGCGTGCCAAGTGGATGAGGTGGCGGTGCCGGGTCGGGTCGACGTCGTATTGGTTTTCAAAGTGACGGAAGCTCTCTTCCTTTACATCGGCGAACCGGACCTCGTTGTTCGCCTTTAAGTAATATTCATAAAACAGCCCTTCCCGCAAACCGTTGTTGCTCATCGTGAACTCAGGCACTTTCAAATAACGGGCCAGCTCCGCGATGGCGGTCACGGCCGGGCCGATGATGTCGACTCGGTCTTTCGATAACCCGTCGAGCCGGCCGAGTTGTTTACTCGACGTGGCGACGAGTTCTTCAACGACTTGATCGAGCCGCTCGGCGTCAATCGTGTATTGATGAATGCCTTCAAGCGGGAAATGCGACATCGACTGTTCGACGCGGACCAAGTTTCGGGCCGTCCCGCCGACACCGACGAGCGGTACACCGTGCGGTTCGAGCCAATCGAGTTGTTTGAATGATTTTTTTAAAAACGAGACGAGTTGTTTACGTTCTTCTTTCGTCATGACGTCGCCTTTCATGAAGTCGTTCGTCAGTGTGACGGCACCGAACGGGAAGCTATGATAGAAAACGAGCTCACGGTCTCTAAAGTACGTCACTTCCATCGAACCGCCGCCGATATCGACCGAATAACCGTCCTCGACATAGGTCGAGTTGACGATGGCCGAATATCCATAAAACGCTTCTTCATAATCGCTCAACAACCGAATCTCAATCCCGGTCGCCTGACGCACTTCTTCTAATATGGCGTCCGAATTGTCGGCGTTACGAATCGCCGCTGTCGCCACCGGCAACGTCTCTTTGACGTCATGATGATCGTTCAGGCTTACAAAATGTCGCAACGTCTCGATCAACGAAGCGATACCGTCCGAGGACAACTCATTCGCTTCCGTGATATGGCTCGACAATCGCGCAACTTCTTTCACGTTCAATCGTTCAAAGTACTGTCCGTGCCCATTCACTTCGAATATGACGTTACGGATCGAGTTCGACCCGATATCAATGACTGCTAATTTTTTCTCCACGAAAAATCCCCCTCTATGCGTTACTATCAGTTTACAACGAATCCACCTCAAACTCACATGGATTTCATGTGAAGATGTGTATAACACATCGTCTCAAACTTGAAGCGATGCTTAATATTCTGTATAATACAGACGCCAAGCAAGTAGAAATGATTACGATTTATTTAATGAGAGAAGGTTATCTTATGACGACATCTGTCGTAAAACTAGACCACGTTTCATATTATTATGAAGGTACGGCCGCGTTGCAGAACGTGTCCATCGACATTAAGCAAGGCGATTTCGTCGCCGTCGTCGGGGAGAATGGTTCTGGCAAATCGACGTTGATTCGGTCGATCCTTGGATTGTTGACGCCAAAGACGGGTTCTGTCGAGCTGTTCGGTCGCCCGCAAGCCCAATTTAAAGACAAGTCCCGTATCAGTTACGTTTCCCAAAAAGCTGCATCCTTTAACTCGGGGTTCCCGGTGACGGTCGAAGAAGTCGTCGCCATGGGACGGTATGGACGGCTCGGCTTGTTCAAGCGTCTTAACATCGAGGACCGGGCCGCAATTCAAAACGCGCTCGAGACGGTGAACATGTGGCAATATCGAGACAAAAAGATTGGCAGCCTGTCCGGTGGCCAGCAACAGCGGGTATTCATCGCTCGCGCCATCGTCAACCAACCGGATCTCCTTATCTTGGATGAGCCGACCGTCGGGGTCGACCAGAAACATTTGCGTGACTTCTATGAAGTGCTCCACTTGTTGCGCGAGCACACGACGTGCACGTTCATTTTGGTGACGCATGACTTGAACGTCGTGACCGACCTCGTGACGAAAGTCGTCCATCTCGACCGCGGTCGGATGGCGTGCAATTGTGGATTGAAAGAGTATAGCGAACTGAGTGAATTGAAGTCGATCAAGCCGTATCCCGTCAAACTGCTCGTTCACGAGGGCACGTCATGATCGCGGATTTATTCACGTACAGCTTTTTACGCTACGCGTTCGTCGCAGCCGTCGTCATCGGGTTTACGGCCCCGCTGATCGGCTCGTTCGTCGTCGTCCGCCGCATGAGTTTGATTGCCGACGCCCTGTCACACGTGACGCTCGCCGGCATCTCGCTTAGCCTGTTCCTTGGGCAATACGTGTTGTTGTTCTCGGACTTGAACCCGCTGTATCTCGGGACGCTCGTCTCGGTGCTCGCGGCGTTAGGTCTCGATTGGCTTCGAAACAAGTACGTTCACTTCCAAGAGTTGTCGATCCCGATCATGATGTCGGCGGGAATGGGATTGAGCGCGATTTTCATCTCCTTGTCCCGTGGCTTCTCTGTCGACTTATCGACGTTGTTGTTCGGTTCGATCTCAGCGGTCAGTCCATCAGACATCGTCTTGATCCTTGCGGTGTCGTTCGTCACGTTGCTCGTCATCACAGTGTTTTATAAGCAACTGTTGTTTTTATCATTCGACGAAGAGCAAGCAAAAGTATCGGGATTACCGAGTACGTTGCTCCATATGCTGTTCATGTTCGTCGTCGCGCTCGTCATCGCCGTCAGTATGCGCATCGTCGGCACGTTGCTCGTCTCGAGTCTGATCACGCTGCCCGTCGCGGCGGCGCTCCGGTTCACGAAGAGCTTCAAACAGACGATCATGTGGTCCATCATCTTCGGTGAGGTCGCGACTATTGGCGGGCTCGTTCTCGCATACGAACTCGACGTCGCACCGGGGGGCGTCATCGTTCTCCTCGCAGTACTCATCTTGGCGGTCGTGATGGGAATTGAAAAAGTCGGTACGTTGCAGAAGAAGGAGGCCACACATGAATGAAACAGAACAATTGACACGTTTGCAGTCATCATCGCTCAAAGTGACACCGAAACGAATCGAGATGTACGCTTATTTGGCGAACGAAGAACGATACGTCAGTGCGAAGGACGTCCTCGACTATATGCGTTCAAAACATCCGACGATGAGTTTTGACACGGTGTATCGCAATTTGAAGTCGTTCGCCGAAGAAGGGCTGCTCGAGGCGACAGAATTGAGCGGAGAGAAGGCGTTCCGTGTCACATGCGGGGCGTCACATCATCATCACCACTTGATCTGCCGGGGGTGCGGCAAGACGAAACTGCTCGACTTATGTCCGATGCGATACGTCGAGGCACTCGATCCCGACTTTGAGGTCGTTGATCATAAGTTCGAGATTTATGGGTATTGTAAACAATGTAAGGCGGGAAGGGATTGACGCAGTCGATCCCTTTTTTGCTACATAGGAGAAAGGGGCGGAAGAGATGATTTATACGGCGAACGACATCAAACGGACCGACGAGACGGCAGCGAGGCTCGGCATGACTGAAGAAGTGTTGATGGAACGGGCGGCTTCCGCGCTGGCGAGTCGACTCGCAGTGCCACTGTCCGCGTCCGTGCTCGTCGTCTGTGGCACCGGCAACAACGGCGGAGACGGGTGGGTCGTCGCCCGCGAGCTCGTGCAGCGCGGCCACGACGTTTTCGTCTGGACACCGCTCGGGGAACCGAAGTCCGCGGCGGCTGCGGCGCACGCCGCTTATGCGAAACAGTTTGTCACCGTCGTGTCTGAACCGGGACCTACCGACCTCATCATCGATGCGTTGTTCGGGATCGGGCTGGACGGTCCCGTCACCGGACAGGCCCGCGCTGTCATTTCATGGCTGCGCGACCAAGAGACGCCGATTTTTTCAATCGATGTCCCATCCGGTGTCACAAGTGACGCGGCGGACAGATTCGACGGCCATGCCGTCAAAGCGACGGCGACGTATACGTTGCACGGTTATAAACGGAGCACGTTCTTACCGAAAACGGCTCCTTACTATGGAAAGGTCGAACGTGTCGATATCAGGTTGCCGCACACATCTTCGTGGCGTGTACTGACGGAGGCCGACTTTGACGAGACGTTGCTCGCGCGTGACCTGTTCAGTCATAAAACGACGTACGGCCATGGCCTGTTAATCGGAGGGAGCACCCACTTGATCGGGGCACCGTTTCTTGCGGCCAAAGCCTCACTCCGCACCGGGATCGGCTTGCTCGACGTGGCGCTCCCGGAAACGGCGTCGCCTTTAAAAGCGACGCTGCCAGAAGCGATGTACTATGATATCGAGACAATCCCGGAGAAAGACTACGCGGCGACGGCGATCGGCCCCGGCATGATTGAGGGGGAAACGCTAGAACGAGTTTGGGAATCGGTCCGACAAAAGCAACGTCCATTGATCGTGGATGCTGGTGCGTTGACGGAAAGCCATCTCGAGGCGTCTGGTCCGATCACGCTCACCCCGCACCCCGGCGAGTTGGCTCGGTTGACGGGGAAATCGGTCGAGGAAATCGAGGATGACCGTTTCGAGGCGGCGCGTCAGTTTGCGATGAAGCACGGTGTCCATTTGATTTTGAAAGGGACGTATACGTTGATCGTGACGCCGGACGGAAGCGGTGCCGTCAACACGGTCGAAGCGTCGGCGCTCGCGAAAGGCGGGAGTGGGGACGTCCTGACCGGTATGGCACTCGCGTTATGGGCACGCAGCCGGCGTATCGAACCGAGACACAACCCGAACGAGCAAGCGGTGCTCTGGCACGCCCTCGCGGCTAGACGAGCGAGTGATCAGATTCACCCGGCGAGCGTTCTCGCGACTGACGTCATCGAGGCGATCGGGCGCATATAAGCATATAAAAAGAGGAATCTGTGCAGATTCCTCTTTTTTAGCGGTTTGAGATTGAATTCGTCGTCTCGAAATGGTTGACGAGATGAAGCGCCTCGCTCCATGAATGGATGCGACGGACGCCTTCAGGCAACGGTTTGCGGTTGTAGGGCGCGTCAAACAAAAGCACCGGAATTTCGGTCTGCTCATGGATCGAGATGGCGTTCTCGTAGCGGTCCTCCATGAACAAGTCGAGCGACAGTTCTTTGACGACTCCGACTTTGTCGTGGCTTCCCGTCATGATAAGCGAGTCGAGCGGGAGCGTCTGTCGTTTGATCCAGTCCTCGGTGACCGAACGGACGGCCTCGCTTCGGGCCGTGACGTAATGAAGACGATGGGACTCACGTATACGCCACAAGACGTCGCTTACTTCCGTATGGGGGAGCGAGCGACGATAAATCTCTTCCTCGTGTCCGTGCTCGATCATAAACTTCCAAAAATCATGTTGGGTCATATTCGTATACGTGTGTAGCTCATATTCGGTCGCCTGATGATAATCAATCGCATAACCGAGAGCATCATTCATATAGTGAAAACAGCTTTGCGGGTCCGTGACGGTCCCGTCGAGATCGATGCCGATATGCATGTTGTTCCCTCCTGACTCATAACGTCTATTGTATCAAAAACCCGCTCGGTTGCAACCGAGCGGGTGACGTGTTATTTCGATTGATTGGCGAGTTCTTGCTCTTCGAGTTCACGTGCGGCGAGTTTTTCGGCGACGATGGCGTCGATTTCTTTCTTCAACTCTTCGACCATGGTCGCTTCCGGAACTTTTCGGATGATCTTGCCGTGGCGGAAGAGCAGTCCTTCGTTACGTGCACCGGCGATTCCGATATCCGCTTCGCGCGCTTCCCCTGGCCCGTTGACCGCACATCCGAGCACGGCGACTTTAATGTTGACGTTGATGTTTTGGATGTACTCCTCGACTTCTTTCGCGATAGAAATCAAATCGATTTCAATCCGGCCACACGTCGGACACGAGATGAGCGTCGCGGCGTTCGCGGCGAGCCCGAACGACTTGAGCACTTCCTTGGCGACTTTGACTTCTTCGACCGGATCGTCTGAGAGTGAGACGCGCACCGTCGAACCAATCCCAAGCGAGAGGATTGCGCCGAGGCCGGCAGCTGATTTGAGTGACCCTGAGAAGAGCGGGCCCGACTCGGTGATCCCGACGTGGAGTGGATAGTCGAACGTCTTCGCAGCGAGCGTATACGCCTCGAGGGCGAGGTTCACGTCTGACGCTTTGAGCGAGATGATCGTGTTATAGAAACCGAGGTCTTCAAGGATTTTGACGTGGTGCATCGCACTCTCGACCATGCCTTGGGCCGTCGGGTAACCATATTTCTCGAGGAACTGCTTCTCGAGCGAGCCGGCGTTGACACCGATTCGAATCGGGATGCCTTTCGCTTTCGCCGCGTTGACGACGGCTTCGACTTTCTCACGACGGCCGATGTTACCCGGGTTGATCCGAATTTTATCGACGCCGCTCTCGATCGCCTTGAGTGCTAACTTGTAGTCGAAGTGGATGTCGACGACGAGCGGGATGTTGATGCGACTTTTGATTTCAGCAAGAGCGTCTGCGGCCCGTTCGTCCGGACAAGCGACACGGACGACTTGGCAACCGGCTTCTTCGAGACGCAAAATCTCGGCGACGGTCGCTTCGACATCGTGTGTTTTTGTCGTCGTCATCGACTGGATGACGACTTCGTCTGATCCCCCGATAATGAGGTTGCCGACACGGATCGGACGCGTTAATGAACGGTGTAAAATTTCTGACATATACATAATCTCCTTCTTTTGGAAAGGTTCCAATCGATATAAGATGATAGGTTTCCTATTTATCATAACGAAATGTTTGTGAAAAAGCACCCAGCAAGCGTTCATGAGATGTGCTCTTTACAAAGTCTAACGTTATCTTAACAGATGCTTCATAATTTTCCACCGTCTCGAGACCGATATATCGGACGTAGAGAAAGAATGGAAAGGTGAGGATCGGATTGATGATGTTAAAAAGATGGGGAAGAGGGAAGTGGAGGATCGAACGGAGATTGCAATGGACGCTCATGCCGATTGTCATCGTCTTATTTTTGACGACGTTCGGATGGTTCGCGTTGCAAGCGGAACGACAGTTGACCACGGAAGTAGAAAAACGGCTGTACCGCGAGGCGACGGTCGTACGGGAGACGGTCAAGGCGACGTATGGCGCTTACGTCACGAGTGAGAAACTGCTCGCCCGCTCATTGAAATCCACATACATGCAACAAGCCTCCATCTTGTCGGCGGACGGACTGGAGGCAAGTCAATATTTATTGCGAGACGGTGGGGTGGAACGGCTGACAGGGAAAGAGATTCGGTCGTTCGAGTCTGATGTCGCCGCCTTGGCAGGGACGGGTCCCCGAGTAATCGAAGGGACGGATACGTTCCTGTCCATTGTGCCGATCCCGGAATTGAAAGCGGATTATATACTTGTCGTCTCGAAACAGTCCGTACTCGGAACGATGTGGTCGCTTCGGCAAAGTGTCACCGTCATGATTCTCTTGTCCATGGTAGGCATCATATTATTGCTCAATCGCATGATTCATCGCGAACTGAGACCGGTGACGTTGTTCGCCGAGCATTTACGAGATGCCGTCAAACGCAGGACGTTCACACCGGTCGACTTGCGGGCGAAATCGTTCGAGATGAGTCAGCTCGAAGGAGAGTACAACACGTTGATCGGGTTGTGGAATACGTCCATCGATACGATGACGGAGACGTCGACGGCGTTCGAGTCGAGTTTGCCGACCTTTATGAGCCAGTTAGGGCGGAACGCCGAACAACTGACCGGATTTCAAGAAGTGGTTCGTGCCGTTGAACAGACGAGCGCATCGTATCAATCCTATACTGTCGAGACGACAAGCCGTTTTTCAGACGTCACGGATCGAATCAACGAGCTCCAAGAGGATATTCAACGCGTTGATGAGCAGGCGGAGAGATTGAAACTGACACTCATGGAAGAGCGGTCATCGTTCAGCTCGCTCCAAGGCGTGAGTAGCCAGTTCGAACAGAAAGCGACCTCGATTCGTCAGCGATTGCTCGAAAGTGAGACAGTATCTGTCGAAGCGGAACGCGCGCTTCAAACGATTTTATCGGTTGCGGCAGCGACGAAAATGTTGGCGCTCAACGCCTCGATTGAAGCGGCGAGGGCGGGCGAACACGGTAAAGGGTTTGCCGTCGTGGCTCATGAGGTCGGCCAACTCGCGAAAGTGACGAACGATTCGTCGGTGTCCGGCGTTGCGGCCATAGAGGCAATCCGTCGCGAGCGAGAGGTTACTTTGAAGGATATGGACCTATTAAGCGGAGACATTCTGCGTTTAGGCGAACAACTTTTTCGACTCGAAGCAGGAATCGAGACGATTGATCACGGCGTGCGTCATCAAATCGACTTCTATCAATCCATCGGCGACAAGATGGCGAAGACCGGAGCGGAGTTGTTGCAAATGGCCGAAGCGGTCGAACCACTCCAAGAAATCGGTCGAGCGCTCGATGAGAAGTTAAATGGACTATACGAGGGCGTGTCCGGCTTTGCGGACGCCCAAACGATGTTGAACGATACAGGCGATGAGCTCGGACATCAAAGTCAACGCCTACAACAAGTATTGTGTGAGCTTGTCCCGACAGAAGAGTCATAAAAACAAAGCTGAAACCGTCAATCCGGTTTCGGCTTTGTTGCGTGTTTCTTCTTTGCAGGAATAACTGTCAGCGGCACCGTCAAATACAGGATGATCAATCCGATTCCGACATAAAGAAAAGCGGGGGACAGATGAAACAAGACGATAAGTATGAACATCGGGACGATTGTCATCGCAACCGCATACGGCCAAGCTTGTCGATATGGCCAAGCCTTCCTTTGACGTACTCTCGTGATGAGTTGGACGTAGAGGGCGGCAAGGGCGACCGTTATCATATAGAAGAAGAAGACGGCAAAGCCATGTAAAAACAACCACATCGGTGCAAAGAAGTCAGGTTGTAACATGATGTAATCAACGATTGTGACCAAAACGGCAAAGCCGATACTCGCAATCATATAAGCGTGGAGCGGGGCGAGACGGAGGCGTAGCGCCTGTTTCGTAGGGATGAGACTATGTCGTATAAATGTAGTGGTCGACTTAAGCATAGGTTAAACTCCAATCTGTTATAGTACAAACTCAAAAAAACAAACAAAAATCATACAGCTGTTTAATAAAACCTTAACATTAAACGTGTTTACATTCGGTTGGTGAAGAAGGCATAATGAGTAGGGCATTAACAACCAAGCAAACACAACAAATTCACAATTAAAAGGAGTACAAAAATCGTGGAATTACAAGAAATGTTATTCATGTTTTTTGGAGGTCTAGGGATCTTCCTATTCGGAATCAAATCGATGGGAGACGGCCTTCAGAAGTCAGCAGGAAATCGTCTGCGCGACATCCTTGATAAGTATACAACGAATCCATTTCTCGGGGTACTCGCCGGGATTATCGTAACTGTCTTGATTCAATCGTCGTCAGGTACGACCGTCATCACGGTCGGACTCGTCAGCGCCGGCTTCATGACACTCCGTCAAGCGATTGGGGTCATCATGGGGGCGAACATCGGGACAACTGTCACGGCGTTCATCATCGGTTTCGATGTCGGGGCGTACGCGCTTCCGATGATTGCAATCGGTGCCGTCTTCTTATTCTTCTTTAAGAAAGAGCGGTTCCAACATCTTGGACAAGTAGTATTTGGACTCGGTGCACTTTTCTACGGTCTTGAACTCATGGGTGACGGGATGCGTCCGCTCCGTTCAAGCGAGTACTTCATTGACTTGACTCAATCGATGAGTGACAATCCGTTTCTCGGTGTCATCGTCGGTACAGTGTTCACGGTTCTCGTTCAATCGTCTTCAGCTACGATCGGGATTTTACAAGAACTTTACGCAGGTGGTTCGATCGAACTTGATGCCGCCCTCCCGGTTCTTTTCGGTGACAACATCGGGACGACGATTACGGCAATCCTTGCCTCAATCGGTGCTTCAGTAGCAGCTCGCCGCACAGCAGCGGCACACGTTATCTTTAACTTGATTGGTACGGTCATCTTCTTGATCATCTTGCCACTCTTCATACAATATATTTTATGGATCACAGATTTGCTCGCCATCGAGTCGAAAATGCAAATCGCCTTCGCTCACGGTACGTTTAACATTGCGAACACGTTCATCCAGTTCTGGTTCATCGGAGCGATTGCTTGGATGGTCACGAAACTCGTACCAGGCGAAGATTCGATTGTCGATACGAAAGCTCAACATTTAGATCCAATCTTCATCCAGCAGTCGCCTTCGATTGCTGTCGAACAAGCGAAATACGAAGTCATTCGCATGGGCGATTTCGCGAAACTAGGTTTGGACGAGGCACGTAACTACATGGCGACTGGCGATAAGAAACACTCTGAAAAGTCAGCTCACATTGAAGAAGCGCTCAACTCGCTCAACGCGAAAATCACGGATTATCTCGTCAAACTTGCTGCGGTCGATTTGACAGAGCAAGAGTCGAAAGAGCACAAGACGTTGATGCATGCAATCAACGACATCGAGCGAATCGGTGACCATGTTGAGAACATCATCGAGTTGATTGACTATAAGACAGCGACTCGCGTGACGCTCTCGGCAGACGCGCAAAAAGAATTGACTGAAATGTATGATTTGACACGGGAAACACTTGAGAAGTCGCTTCAAACGCTCGCAAGCGGGGATATGAACGAAGCCCGTCAAGTGATTGAAATGGAAGCGAAACTCGATATGCTCGAGCGTCAGTTCCGTAAGAACCACGTCGTTCGCCTCAACACAGGTGAATGTGACGGCCAAGCTGGTATGTTCTTCGTCGATATGCTCTCGAACTTGGAGCGCATCGGTGACCATGCGATGAACATCACAGAGATCACGCTCGAAGATTCAAACAACGAAATGACGGTATAACGTGTAATAACCTTCACCCGATTCGTTCGGGTGAAGGTTTTTTACTGCCTTTCGTGGCTTTTCATTGACAGTGATGGCTTCATTCAGTATATTATTACTGTATAACAACATGGCGGTGTAGCTCAGCTGGCTAGAGCGTACGGTTCATACCCGTGAGGTCGTGGGTTCGACTCCCTCCGCCGCTATTTATAAGGACCCTTAGCTCAGCTGGTTAGAGCAGACGGCTCATAACCGTCCGGTCGTAGGTTCAAGTCCTACAGGGTCCATTGGAGACAGCTTTCTTATATGAAAGCTGTCTTTTTTGTTTTCAAAGTCCAAGACGTGGGTAAATATCCGTTAGCATTTTGTTTTTTGAAAAATATGAAATGAGGCGAATGAGATGGAACGAAATCATACGATGATGCAATTCTTTGAATGGCATGTCCCGGCTGACCAGAAACATTGGAAACGATTGAAAGAGCGGGCTGAGGAATTAAAAGAGGCAGGCATTACAGGCTTCTGGTTGCCCCCGGTCACGAAAGGTCAAAGCGACGAGGACACAGGGTATGGCATTTACGATTTGTATGATTTGGGCGAGTTTGATCAAAAAGGTACGATCGCCACGAAATATGGAACAAAACAAGAGCTACTCGAAGCGACCGAACACGTTCAGTCGCTTGGGATGCAAGTGTATATGGACGTCGTCTTGAACCATAAGGCCGGAGCGGATGCGACCGAGAAATTTAATGTGTTAGAAGTCGACCCGGACGACCGGACGAAAGTGTTGTCTGAAGAGCCGTTCGAAATCGAAGGTTGGACGAAATTTGACTATGAGGGCCGAAACGGTAAATATTCGAAGTTCAAATGGAACTTCCATCACTTCAACGGAACCGATTACGATGCGGCGACGGAACATAGCGGCATCTTCTTCATCCTAGGTGAAAATAAAAAATGGAACGACAACGTCGATGATGAGTTCGGCGTGTACGACTATTTAATGTTCGCGAACATCGATTATCATCATCCGGAAGTGAGAGAAGAAGTGCTCAACTGGGGCAAGTGGTTCATCGAAGAGACGAAATGCGATGGGTTCCGTCTCGATGCGATCAAACACATCAACTACGATTTCGTCAAAGAGTTCAGCCAGACGATGAAAGACGAGAAAGGTGAAAACTTTTATCTCGTCGGCGAGTTTTGGAAGTCGGAGCTCGAAGATTGTCGCGCGTTCTTAGATAACATCGATTATCACGTCGATCTCTTTGACGTGCCGCTCCATTACAACTTACAACGGGCGTCGGTCGAAGGCGAGTCGTTCGACATGCGGACGATCTTTGACGACACGCTCGTCCAGTCCCACCCGCTTCATTCCGTCACGTTCGTCGATAATCATGATTCGCAACCGGCCGAGGCGCTTGAGTCATGGGTCGAGGATTGGTTTAAACAGATCGCCTACGGTTTGATCTTACTTCGTCAAGACGGTTATCCATGTGTGTTTTATGGAGACTACTATGGCATCAACGGACCTCATCCGGCTGAAGGGAAGAAGGAAGCGATCGATCCACTCCTCTACGCACGCCGTGAAAAAGCTTATGGCCAACAGGACGACTACTTCGATGACGAGCACGTGATCGGTTGGGTCCGACACGGTGTTGAAGAGATTGAACGCTCGGGCTGTGCCGTCATCATATCGAACTCAGAAGAAGCCGAGAAACAAATGTTCGTCGGGAAACACCGTGCCGGAGAGAAATGGATCGATTTGACGAACACGGTCGATGAGGTCATCGAGATTGACGAAGACGGAAATGGGGTATTTAAAGTGGCGGCAGGGTCTATCTCGGTTTGGGCGTTGCCGGAGGAAGACGTTGAATAAAGCGTTACAATTGAGAATGGCGTCACAAATCTGTTACATTTAAAACGAACGTTGTTCACACCAAATTTAAGGGGGATTTTAGTTATGGCTAAATTTGAATTACCACAACTTGATTACGCATACGATGCACTCGAACCACACATTGACGCACGCACGATGGAAATCCACCATTCAAAACATCACAACACTTACGTCACAAACGTAAACAATGCACTCGAAGGAAAAGACGTGGAGTATTCTTCACTTGAAGAGTTGCTCCAAAACCTCGATTCACTTCCTGCTGACATTCAAACGGCA
The DNA here is from genome assembly GCF_000702585.1 of Exiguobacterium aurantiacum DSM 6208. Lineage (GTDB taxonomy): Bacteria > Bacillota > Bacilli > Exiguobacteriales > Exiguobacteriaceae > Exiguobacterium > Exiguobacterium aurantiacum. Next base: position 1,622,858 of record NZ_JNIQ01000001.1, read on the forward strand.
GTTCGTAACAACGGTGGCGGACATTGGAACCACTCGTTCTTCTGGAAGTTGCTCAAGAAAAATGAAAACGGGGCGCCATCTGGTGAACTCGCTTCAGCAATCGACGAGGCGTTCGGCAGCTTTGATGCGTTCAAAGACGAGTTCGCGAAAGCGGCAGCTGGTCGTTTCGGTTCAGGATGGGCTTGGCTCGTCGTGAAAAACGGAAAACTTGAAGTGACGTCGACACCGAACCAAGATTCACCAATCATGGAGGGTATTACGCCGATCCTCGGACTTGACGTTTGGGAGCATGCGTATTACTTGAACTATCAAAACCGTCGCCCAGACTACATCCAAGCGTTCTTCCACGTCATTGACTGGGATTACGTGGCGAAGCTTTACGCAGACGCAAAATAATCATCATTCCCGGGATTCAGTAGAATCTCGGGATTTTTTATACATTTAATTATTTTGTAAACAAATTATGATATAGTGAAAATCGAGTCAAAAAATAGAAATATCGAAAAATATTATTAATAGAAGCAACTGATTGAGGGAGGAGACAATTGAATTGGCTAGACATCGCGTGAAAGTGCCAAAAAAACGGCGCAACCACCTTCCGTTGCGCTTGAATCTACTATTTTTCATCGTGTTCATGTTGTTCGCGACGCTCATATTCCGTTTAGGGGTCGTTCAAATCGTGAACGGGGAACTGATTGCCCGTGAAGTCCAAAAGACAGAGTCGAGTAAGATCAAATACGAGGTACCGCGCGGGAAGATTTACGATCGCAACGGTCAAGTGCTCGCCGACACGATCTCGAACTATTCGGTCATGTACCGGCGGTCTCAAGTGACGAAGACGGAAGAACGTCTAGATGTCGCCGTCAAGCTCGCCGAAATTTTGGACGTCCCGGAAAAAGATCGAAAAGTGACGGAGCGAGACCGGAAAGACTATTGGATCGCCGTTGACCCGGACCGATCGCGAGAACGCGTCCAGACGTTGCTCGCCGATTTATCGGAGGAAGCGCGGGCGGCGCTGTCGAACCAAGACGTCGACCAGTTGCTCCTCGATTCGATTACAGATGAAGAGATCGCATTCGACGATGCGACCGAAGAGATTATCGCCATCAAACATAATATGGAAAGTGGATATGCGTTAGATCCGCAGCTCATCAAAGTAGGGGCATCGCCAAAAGAGATCGCTTTAATTGAAGAAAATTTAGAACTGTTGCCAGGCGTCAGTGTCGAACCGTATTATCAGCGTGAATATCCGTTCGGGCAGACGTTCCAAAGCTTCCTCGGGAGCTACCGACAGATTCCGGCCGAGCAGCGTGCCTCGTATCAGGCAAAAGGTTACGGGTTAAATGACCGCGTCGGTACGTCTTATCTCGAACAGCAATATGAGGATGTATTACGGGGGACACCGGCCTACGACGTATTTACGACATACAAAGGCCAACCGGTCGGCGAACCGACCCGTGTCAGCGGGAATCCAGGAAAAGACATCGTTTTATCGACGGATATCGTGTTCCAAAAAGAAGTCGATGAGATTTTGCAAAAAGCGATCCGGGCCGGACGCGCCGGCAGCCCGAACTTTGACCGTGCGTTCGTCGTCGTGATGAATCCGCAGACGGGCGAACTGCTCGCCTTATCCGGACAAGAGCTTGACTTAGAGACGAATGAATTCAAAGACGTCTCGACAGGAACGGTACTTCGCGCGAGCCAAATCGGTTCAACGATTAAAGGGGCGACGGTCGCCTTCGGTCTCGAAGAAGGTGTCATTCGTCCGGGTGAATACATTTATGACACCCCGATTCGGATTGGATCTTCATTGAAATCTTCGTACCGGAACATGGGGAACATTAACGACCTCGACGCGCTCGCGCTGTCGTCGAACATTTATATGTTCCAAATCGCGCTTCGTCTCGCGGACTATTATTCGACGGGACAAATCGTTGGGGAAAATGTGACGGAAGCGTTCAATACAATGGAACACTACTATAAACAGTTCGGCCTCGGCATCGAGACCGGCATCGATCTGCCGTTCGAGTCGACTGGTTTCAGAAGTGTCCCGGACCGTGTCACGCTCCTGATGGACATGTCAATCGGGCAGTTCATCTCGTATACGCCGATTCAACTGGCGCAATACACGTCGGCACTCGCGAACGGTGGCTACCGTGTCCAACCGCACTTGTTGAAAGAAATCATCGAGCCTGGGTCGCTCGATGAAGAGAACAAGCAAGTCGTCAGCACGTTCCAACCGAACGCGCTCAACAAAGTCAACATTCGCGACGAATATATCGAACGCGTGCGTCAAGGGTATCGTCAAGGCGTCGAGAGCGGTACGTCGCGCATCTTGCAACAGACAGGAATGACGGCCGCCGGAAAGACCGGTACGGCGCAAGCCATCGCCGAAGGACCGGACGGACAAGCGAAACGGAATGCGAACGGAGAACCGATCAAGACGTTCAACTCGAACCACGTCGGGTGGGCACCGTACGACAATCCTGAGATCGCTTGGGCCATCATCATGCCGGGTCTCGAAGCGGAAGGCGTCAACACGCGCGTCGCCCACGACATCATGAAGGCATATTTCAACCTTGAAGATGTACAAGCACAACTCCAGTAAAGGAGCCACTTCGGTGGCTTCTTTTTTTGTCTTTACAATTCTTTTACGTTCCGTTCATTTCTCGTTAATAGTAGTTTATTAGGATGTTAATTGTAGGACAGAACAACAGAGCTACAACCAAACTCAAAGGAAACTCAAGGAGGACGTCAGAAATGTCTTGGATGAAAAAATCGGCACTAATCGCTTCAATCACTTCGGTGGCACTCGTCGGTGCAGCATGTGGGAACAACAATGAAGAAGGAAATGGCGCAGCCGAAGGTGACGCACTTTCAGGAAAAGTCGTCATGGACGGATCGTCAACCGTATTCCCAATCATGGAAGCGGTCGCTGAAGAATTCTCAGCAGAGCAACCAGACGTCGAAGTGACGGTCGGTGTTTCTGGGACGGGTGGCGGTTTCAAACGCTTCGTCACAGGTGAGACAGACTTCTCGAACGCATCGCGTGAAATTAAAGAAGAAGAAGCCGCAGAAGCTGAAGCGAAGGGCGTCGAGTATACACAACTTTCGGTCGCATTAGACGGTCTCTCGCTCGTCGTCAACCCTGAGAACGATTGGGCACAAGACATCACGATCGATGAATTAAACAAAATGTGGACTGACACGAACGTGAAGACTTGGAAAGACGTCCGCTCGGACTGGCCGGATGAAGAAATCACATTCTTCGCACCAGGTAAAGACTCAGGAACGTTTGACTTCTTTAACGAAGCGGTGCTCGATGACACTGACATCCGCCAAGACGCGCAGTTGTCGGAAGATGACAACGTCCTCGTCACTGGCGTAGCCGGTACGAAAGGTGCAATCGGATTCTTCGGATACGCGTACTATGTGGAGAACCAAGATACACTCCGTGCGGTGGCAGTCGAAGGCGTGGAACCGAACCAAGAGACGATCAATGATCTTTCTTACCCGCTCTCACGTGAAATTTACACGTACGTGAACAACGCATCATTGAAAGACAAGCCACAAGTCGCAGCTTTCGCTCGTTTCTTGAACGAGAATGCAGCTGAGTTATCGGAAGAAGTAGGTTATGTAGGAATGAAACAGGCACGCTACGATGAGAACGCAGAAATCATCGACGAACTCGCCGGAGAATAAGTAGGCAGTCGGTAGAAGGCGAGAGTCGATCTCGCCTTCTCGCCGTGCTTTCTAGTATGAAGAGGTAGGGAGCGATACACGAGATGAATCAACCAAACAAAGGTTTTTCGATTCGAGAGATGATTGAATCAAATAAACAAAAGAAATACAGTACGACGAACGTATTTGATAAAGTTATGCCGTTCTTATTATTCTTGAGCGCATTCGTGTCGGTCGTCACGACAATCGGCATCGCCTTGACGCTTGGATTTGAACTGTTCAAGTTTTTCGAACGTGTCCCGGTACGCGAATTTTTAGGGTCAACCGAATGGTATCCGCTTAGTGCCGATCCGCGATTTGGTGTATGGGCACTTGTCGCCGGTACGCTTAAAATTGCAGTCATCGCGATGGTGGTGGCGGTGCCACTTGGTCTCGCGTCTGCCATTTATTTGAGTGAGTATGCGTCTGAACGGGCGCGGACGATCTTAAAGCCGATTCTTGAAGTGCTCGCGGGTGTTCCGACAATCGTCTTCGGATTTTTCGCCTTGTCGTTCGTGACGCCGATCTTGCAATCGCTCATCCCCGGACTGAAGATTTATAACGCGCTCAGCCCAGGGATCGTTGTCGGAATCATGATCATTCCGATGATTGCCTCCATCTCTGAAGATGCGATGAGCGCCGTTCCGAAAAAAATTCGTGACGGAGCGCTCGGTCTCGGTGCGACACGGTTAGAAGTAGCAATCAAAATCGTCATGCCGGCTGCTTTGTCTGGAATCATCGCCTCAATCGTCCTCGCAATGAGCCGAGCGATTGGGGAAACGATGATCGTGACGATCGCGGGTGGATCTCAACCGAACTTCGAGTTCAATCCGCTCAACGCGATTCAGACGATGACGGCTTATATCGTTCAAATCGCCAAAGGCGACGCCGGGTATGGCACGATTGAATATTACAGCATCTATGCGGTCGGTGCGCTTCTTTTCATCTTTACGCTCGTGATGAACTTGTTCGCGAACTGGATGACGCGCCGCTTCAGAGAGGAGTACTAATATGGCTTTGCCGAACAGTGAGTTCAAGAATACGAAGAACTATATCGATCATGAGACGGTCTCCCGTCGAATTAAAAGTCGATTACGATTGAATGAAGTTTTCAAATATATCTTTTTGGCAGGACTCGTGTTTGCCTTGCTCGTCTTATCGACACTCATTTATGACGTCGTCACAAAAGGTGGCGGTTGGGTCAACCTTGACTTCCTCCGTAACTTCCCGTCACGCCGTGCGGCCCAGGCTGGTCTTTATCCAGCCTTGATTGGAACGCTATGGCTCATGATGCTCATCGTGCCGATGGTATTCATCGTCGGTGTCGGTGCCGCGATTTATTTAGAAGAATACGCCCCGAAAAATCGGATCACATCGTTCATCGAGGTGAATATCTCGAACTTAGCCGGTGTTCCGTCAATCGTTTTCGGTTTGCTTGGATTGACGTTCTTCGTCCGGACAGCAGGGTTCGGTAACTCGGTGTTGACCGGTGCGTTAACACTTGGCTTGATGAGTCTACCGATCGTCATCGTCGCCTCGCAAGAAGCGCTTCGTTCCGTCAAAATGGAACTGCGTCACGCCTCGCTCGCCCTCGGTGCCTCGAAGTGGCAGACGACGTTCAACGTCGTATTGCCGTCGGCGCTCCCGGGCATCATCACGGGCATCATTTTGGCAGTGTCTCGCGCTATCGGTGAAACAGCGCCGCTCATCATGATCGGTGCCGCTACGTTCATATCGACGACGCCGAATAATATTTTCTCTGATTTTACGGCACTTCCGATTCAAATCTATAACTGGACGAGCCGTCCGCAAGCTGAATTCCAAAACTTGGCCGCCGCAGGTATCATCGTCTTGATGACTGTACTCATCACGATGAACTCAGCCGCAATCTATATTCGGAACAAGTACACGAACCGACATTAAGTCGAAGCAGTAACGAGGAGGACTCTCGAGATGATGAAACAAAAAGAGCTTAAAGGAGATCACAACGTGAACACAACGACGATCCAACCGACTGAGACCGTGATGCAAAAAGATAGCGCCTACGTCGTGAACAATTTGAACTTATGGTATGGCGACGACCAGGCACTCATTGATGTCAACTTGGACATTAAAAAGAATGAAGTGACGGCGATCATCGGTCCGTCGGGTTGTGGGAAGTCGACGTTCATCAAGACGTTGAATCGCATGGTCGAACTAATCCCGTCGGTTCGTACGAATGGCGAGATTTTATATCACGGACGCAACATCTTTGACCGCGATTATCGCGTCGAAGATCTTCGGACGTCGGTCGGAATGGTGTTCCAACAACCGAACCCGTTCCCGAAATCGGTATATGACAACGTGGCGTACGGTCCCCGCACGCACGGCATCAAAAACAAGAAAGTGCTCGATGAGATCGTCGAACGGTCGCTCCGCGGTGCTGCGATTTGGGATGAAGTGAAAGATCGATTGAACGAGAACGCCTATGGTCTCTCGGGTGGTCAGCAACAGCGTCTCTGTATCGCCCGCACGCTAGCCATCGAACCTGACGTCATCCTAATGGACGAACCGACATCGGCGCTCGACCCGATCTCGACGCTCAAAGTCGAGGAGCTCGTCCAAGAGTTAAAAGAAAAGTATTCAATCATCATCGTCACACACAACATGCAACAAGCAGCTCGTGTATCGGACAAAACGGCATTCTTCTTGAACGGCGAAGTCGTTGAGTTCGATGCGACGGACAAAATCTTCTCGAATCCAACTGACAAACGGACTGAAGACTATATTTCTGGCCGGTTCGGTTAAGAAGGGGAGACAGACATGGCACAAAATCGCACATTTTTTGATACGAAGTTGATTGAATTAGAAGACAAAGTCGTCCATTTGGCGAATTTGACGATGCGTCAAACGGCCACGGCCATCGAAGTGCTCGAAAAACACGACCTCACGCTCGCGCGGACCGTGATTGACAATGACAATGAACTCGATGACCTTGAGCTCACCATTAACGACGAAGCAATCTTGTTGATTGCGAAACAACAACCGGTCGCGACCGATTTGCGCCGTTTGATCGTGACGATGAAATCGGCGACGGACTTGGAGCGGATCGCCGATTACGCGACGAATATCGCCAAAGCGGTTACGCGCATCGAACACGTCCCGTACGTGCTCGATATTAAGCCGCTCAAACAGATGGCGGAACAGTTGATCGACATGCTTGAATTGGCGACGCGCGCGTACCGCAAAGGTGAAGTGAGCCGCGTCCGTGAGTTGAACGAGATGGACAAAGTCATCGATGATTTGAACTTGCAAGTGATCAAGCAGTATATTGGTTATTTGCCGACGATGACGATCGGTACGAACGACGTGTATGAGTTTTCAAACATCGCACGCTATCTCGAACGGATGGGTGATCACGTCACCAATTTCGGCGAACATTTGATTTTCCTTGAAAAAGGGAAACATTATGATTTAAATCAGTGACAAAAGTGGTAAAGGACAACAGACATGTTGTTCTTTACTTTTTTTGTGCAGGAAATCACGGGGAGAAGGCGAATAGTAGACTACATGGATTTTTTTTAGGAAGGGAGCCACATATATATGGAAGAGAAAATCGTATCCTTGAAACAACAAGGACTTACGTTAAAACAGATTGCAGAACAATTAGATATGCCAATCGGAAAAGTCCAATACGCCTGGCGTAAATGGCGGGCTCAACATGGAGAGGCCACGACAGCTGCCGCTACCCCGAAACGAAAGACCGAAGGGAAGAAATCAATGAAACCAAAAACGAAGGCTACACCCGCTACGTCTGTGAAGCAGGTCGCCTCGACGCTTCAACCTGATGCAAGTAACCAATCCCCGCTCCTCGATCATGCGCCAGACGGCTTCTGGAAGCTCCCAGACCGTTACGACGCCGATTTGATGCATGCGGTCGTTCAATCGCCTAACGCGGTCTACGTGTTTTGGGAAGTGTCTAACGATGTGAAAGAGACGCTCGCCATGCAATTCATGCGTCCGTGGGAAGATTTACCGAAGGCGTTCCGCATTCTCGACGTCACACTCCTTGACTATACGAGCGGTCATGCCAATCGGTCGTACACGTTCGAATTGCCTGAGATGACGAACAGCTGGTTCGTCCGTCCGCTCGACCCGAACACGACATACGTGTTCGAATTCGGGATTCGGACGATGGAAGGCGAATTTTTGCCGCTCGTGGCGTCAGCTCCACTCGACACGCCGCGTGCCGAACCGGCCGGGGTCGGACGATTCGCCGAGCCGGTCCGTCGTTGGCAATACGGTGAAGTCGAGTCACCTGAACTACTCGACACGTTACCTAAATACGCTGCATACCGATTCGTGCGCTGAGGAGGACTTTTAAGATGAAACCAGGTTATTTTTCACTCGTCCTTCATGCCCACTTACCGTACGTCCGGCATGAAGAAGAACACCGTTTAGAAGAGAGATGGGTATATGAGGCCATCTCCGAGACATACATCCCGATATTATGGCAAATCGACCGTCTGAAACGGCCGTTGCACTGGACCGTCAGTATTTCGCCGCCAGTCATCGAGATGCTCGCCGACCCGCTCGTGCAAGACCGATACGTCACCCATTTGGATGAAATGCTCGAATTGATCGCCCTCGAGCTGTCCGAAGGCCGAAGTGAGGCGGAAGTCAGTACGCTCCATTTTTATGAACGACGTTATCAAGATTTAAAGAACACGTTCTTGCACTGGAATAAAAATTTAAATCAGGCGTTCCGTACATACCGCGAACACGGTTATATCGACATGGTGACATGTACGGCGACGCACGGATTCAATCCGCATCTGTTCACAGATCAAGCCGCCCGCGCCGAGATTCGGTCCGGACTAAACTGCTTCGAACGCCATTACGGGTTCCGTCCGACAGGGATTTGGCTGCCGGAGTGCGCCTATACGCCTGGCGTGGACCGTATCCTCTATGAAGAAGGGGTTCGTTATACGTTCGTTGATGAGCATGCGCTGCTTGAAGCCGATCCGACACCGGACAAAGGGATCGGCGCGCCGGTCTACTCACCGAACGGCGTCGCGCTGTTCCCGCGTGACCAAATCATCTCCGGAAAGATTTGGAGCTCGATGATCGGTTATCCGGGTCACCCGGATTATCGCGAGTTTTATCGTGACCTCGCCTATGACCGTGATTGGGAGTATATCCAATCGTTCATGCACCCGGAAGGCATCCGGTTCGACACCGGTTTGAAGATGCACCGCATCACCGGGGATACGGATGAAAAAGATTATTACATCCGGGACTGGGCCGAGCATCAGATTCACAACCATGCGACGGATTTCGCCCAGACGCTCGAAGCCCATCTCGAGGCACACGCCGGGCAAACATTCCCGCCATTCCTCGTCACGGCACCGTTTGACGCTGAGCTGTTCGGTCATTGGTGGTTTGAGGGACCAGAATTTTTAGGACAAGTGGCAGAACGTCTCGAGGAATTCGGGATCGAGACGATCACACCGGCCTTGTTCCTTGAACGTCATTTCCAAGATTTGCAGACGGTCCACGTCTCGATGAACACGTGGGGACGGAAAGGCTACGGCGACGTGTGGATCAACGAACGGAACGAATGGATGCTCCGTCACTTGCACATGATGGAGACGCAACTCGTCAAAGATGTTGCCGACTATCGTGGGACGTCTCCGCTCGTCGACCGGGCGCTCAAACAATTGATTCGCCATTATGTACTCGCGGTATCGAGCGACTGGGCGTTCATCTTAGACGGACAGACGACGGCGCAATACGCGGCCGAACGCTTCCGTGAGCACGCTCGTCTGTTCGCCGAGCTGGAGACGGCGCTCTACGAGGACAAACTGTCCGATCAGTTGTTGGATGAGCATTATCGCGCGTACCCGTTCTTGCAAGACGAAGATGTGGAGATCGATACGTTCTTGTCACCGCACGACTACTACGTGACGACCGAACGCGAACCGGAACAAGCGGCGATTCTCGTGTTGGCGCCAGAGTTCACGGGGAATATCATCGGTGAACTGGGCCATCGCGTCGTGGGAGAAGTCGAAGCACGCGCGGCGGAAGGGGAGACGGTTTACGTTTTGACGCCTCATAAAGAAGGGTTACCGGAATATGAGCGTCACGGCAGCGTCCACATTTATCGGGTCCGCTTGACGAGCCCGTTCCTGGAGCACGTCATGAACCAAGTCGCCGCCCAAAACATCGCCTACGTGAAACTCGTGCATGAGCTCGTGAGCGTCGTCCGTTTCAAAGCGGTCCATCATTTCGATTGGATGACGATCCCGGCGGCACGTTCACTTGCGAAGTCACTTGCCGTTCCGTTATACTCAACTATGTTGTCCTTTGAAACGACGCGCAACCCGCATGGTCATGGCGGCTTGTTCGACGCGATTCATCGAATTGAGAACAGTGTGCTCACTGATGCCGCCGCCGTCTTTGTCGGTACGGACGTCTCCATCGATGAACTCGCCTCTCGTTATGCGGTCAAAGATAACGTAAAACCATGCTTGGCGCCCGACGCCTCGCCGTACGGGCAAAACGTTTGAAAAAGAACGTGAAAACACCTTGCTTTTTCAAAAAAAAATTGGTAGGATAATTGAGTATGCTTAGACTGTAAAGCAAAAGCACTTGATACAACATCAGTAAGATGGGAGTGAAAGAAATGCGCGTTAAAATCACACTAGCTTGCACAGAAACAGGCGATCGCACGTACATCACGAAGAAAAACAAACGTAACAACCCAGAGCGCCTCGAGTTGCGCAAATACAACCCACGTCTCCGCCGTCACACGCTTTACCGCGAAGTGAAATAATGAGACCGGCCGTCACTTCTGTGGCGGCCTTTTTTTTCGAAAGGAGCCATCGACATGCTAGACAAACAGACGCTGCGACACGCTGTCCATGAACAGATCAGGCTGCTCGAGAACCGGGCTGTTGCCGACGCGGCCATCATACATACTGTCGCCGCCCTCCCGGAATGGCGCGACGCCGAATCGGTCGCGCTAACATTATCATTCGGGCTTGAAGTCGATACACGTCCGCTCATCCATCTCGCCTGGCAGGCAGGAAAAACGGTGCTCGTGCCGAAAGTAACGAAAGCGGGACTCACGTTCCACCCCTTAAAGTCATTCGATGACGTAGAGCCGGGGGTGATGGGGATTCTTGAACCGACGACCCCTCGTGTCGACGCTTCAGTCGACCTTTGTGTCGTACCGGGACGCGTGTTCGACCGTTGCGGGTACCGCATCGGCTGGGGAGGCGGTTACTATGACCGCTTTTTGACGACGTACCCGGGTCGGACGCTATCGATCGCCTATGATGTGCAAGTGCTGCCGGAAATACCGATCGAATCGCATGATATTCCAGTCGAATTGATCGTGACGGAAAGGGAATTGATCCGATGTATGCAATCTTCCTCGTAACATGTATCGTCGCCTACGCCGGCTACCGCTTGCGGTCGCTTACGCTCTCCGGGGCTCTATTGACGGTTGTAACCGGTACCGTCATCGGTTATGGGTTCGGATGGTTCGGCTTGTACTTGCTTGGTGTGTTTTTCTCCACGTCCTCACTCGCCTCTAAATACCGTGCCCGCGACAAGGCGCCGGTCGATGATATCGTTGAAAAGTCGGGACCACGCGATTTTGTGCAAGTGCTCGCCAACGGCGGTATCGGGATGCTGACGGCGATCGGTATGGTCGTCACGTCGAACGAGGCGTGGCTCTATGCGTATATCGTCTCGATTGCCGCGGCGACGAGCGACACATGGGGCTCGGAGTTCGGTGTGCTCGCCAAGCAAAAACCAAGGTCCATTATGACGTTGCGCCCAGTCGAACCGGGGACGAGCGGCGGCGTGTCGCTCTTTGGGACGGTCATGTCGATTGTCGGGGCCGCGATGATCGTCTTTGCGACGTACCCGTTCTTAGGCCTCGGAGCAATGATGACGTTCGTGTTGATCGCGTTCGGTTTGAGCGGGAGTGTCGTCGATACGCTACTTGGTGCGACCGTTCAACGCAAGTATCGATGCCGTGTATGTGGCAAGCTGACAGAAAAACGCCTGCATCATAATGAGTCGACGGCGTACGTATCGGGTTGGCGCTTCCTAGGGAACGATGCCGTCAACTTTCTGGCGATCGCTTCGGCGGCGGCGATTTGTTTTTTTATCTTCGCTTGAGGGTAGTACAGTGAATGAGGATGTTTCAAACGAATGTGAATTTTGTCACAATATCGCCAAAGTGAAAACGGTTTCTATTGTAGTGAGTGTTTGTGAATGATGTTACAATCTTTATGTAACAGATAAAACTAAAACATGAAACAGATTGTTCGAAGGGTGGAGAATCAACATGGAAACATTAAATCATGCAAAAGTAACTCGCGTCGCGCTCGTAGGTGCCGGTGCAGTCGGTGCCAGCTTCGCATATCAATTAACGACAGCTAGCCTCTGTGAGGAACTCGTCATCATCGATATCAATAAAGCGAAGGCTGAAGGGGAAGCGATGGACTTGAATCACGGCGTATCGTTCGCCTCATCACCGATGCGTGTGTGGGCTGGGGACTACACGGACTGTGGCGCTGCTGACATCGTCGTCATCACAGCTGGGGCTCCGCAAAAGCCGGGCGAGACACGTCTTGACCTGGTCGAGAAGAACGCGAAGATCATGAAATCGATGATCGCGGACATTATGGGATCAGGATTTGATGGGATCATCATCATCGCATCAAACCCGGTCGACATCATGACCCACTTGGCATGGAAATACTCAGGTCTTCCGAAACACCGTGTCTTCGGTTCAGGGACGGTGCTCGATACGTCACGTCTTCGTTACATGCTCGGTGACTATTTCAATGTCGATCCACGCAACTGCCACGCCTATATCATGGGGGAGCACGGAGATACAGAATTCGCAGCTTGGAGCAACGCCCGGATTTACGGGAAGTCGGTCGAACAGTTGCTTGAAGAGAACGACGACTATTCGTGGGAAGACCTCGAAGACATTTACGTCAACGTCCGCGACGCGGCGTACCATATTATCGAGCGCAAAGGAGCGACGTACTATGCGATCGGTCTCGGACTTCTCCGTCTCGTGAAGGCGGTACTCCGTAACGAGAACACGCTCTTGACAGTCGGCGCTCACTTGGACGGCGAGTACGGCTTGAACGACATCCACATCGGGGTTCCGGCCATCATCAACCGTCAAGGGGTTCGTCAAGTCGTCGAGATCGAGTTGTCTGAAGAAGAGAAGCAGAAGATGCATCATTCGGCAGACGTCTTGATGAAAACGATGGAGCCAGTTTTATAAATAGCACGTACCGCGGGAGGCGTTTGGCTGACCGCGGTTTTTTGTCGTGGCATATGTTGCGCACGTCCTTCTTTGTCGTACGGGAGGAATTGGATTACAATTATAGATGAAGGGAGGGGATTCAAATGGCGAACTCGTTTTGGGAAGATATTTATCATGCGATCGAGGCAGGGGGACGAGTCGAAGGGATCCTCGAGCCGTCACGTGCACTGTTGTTGTTCGACACGAAAGCTGGCGATGTCTATCACTTGTACATAAGAACAGATAAAGCGTGGGCCAACCATGTCGCCATGGACATCGAGGCGGTCATGAATTCGTTTCGTCTCGCGCGTCTTGGGAGAGAAAAGCTTCGCGTCCACGTTTATGGTGAGCCGCTCGTCGATGAGGAACGGCTGCAGACGCTGACATTCTCCATCTCGGCAAAAGTGACGCTCGAACGGCACTTCGCCACGGAAGACGGGTCCGAACGTTATCGTCCTCTCGCCTTGGCGCTCGACAAAGAGCGAAAAGCCGAGTTGAAGCGACGTTTCGCTTTTGGAAAACCGCAAGCCGTCTATTTTTTCATGTTCGCGACGTTCCTTGTCATGTGGCTCGCTGAATCGATCGGTTCCACGCTCGATCCGGAGACGCTCATCCGGTTCGGGGCGAAAGTCAACCCACTCATCGATGAAGGTGAATGGTGGCGGCTTATCACCCCGATGTTTCTCCATATCGGCTGGTTTCACTTTTCCATCAATATGTTCGCGCTCTGGTCACTTGGCCCGCTCGTGGAACGAATGTACGGCTCGCCGCGCTTCGTGATGATTTACCTGCTCGCTGGGTTGATCGCCTCGACAGCCTCGTACGCGCTCAGTGACGCCATCTCGGCTGGCGCGTCAGGAGCGTTGTTCGGCCTCGTCGGAGCGTTGCTTTATTTCGGACTGCGGGACCGGTCTCTTTTCATGAAGACGCTCGGCCCACCGCTGTTTATTATGTTAGGATTAAACGTAGGACTCGCCTTCGTCCTCGGTGCGAGCTTGGACCATTCTGCTCATGCCGGAGGTCTGGTCGGTGGGTTTTTGATGGCCGGTGCGGTCGGGTTACCGGATGAACACAAACAAGTGCGCCGGGTGGGCTTTACGTTTGCCGCCATCTTGCTTGCACTAGCCTTTTACGCATACGGCTACTATCGATGACAAAGGGGTAATTACATGATTGATACGTTGAAACAATTAGTCGCCATACCGAGTCCTTCAGGGATGACGGACGAAGCGATCGGTTTTGTCGAGGAACAGCTATCGACACTCGGCGTCGAGACGAAACGGTTGCATAAAGGAGCGCTCCTTGCGACGTTCCCGGGACGCGTCGGACCTGCTCGTTTGTTGACGGCGCACGTCGACACGCTTGGGGCGATGGTGAAAGACATCTTGCCGAGCGGACGGCTCCGTCTTTCCCAAGTCGGAGGATACGCTTGGACGGCGATCGAAGGAGAGAACTGTCTCGTTCATCGGGAGACCGGTGAGCCGATCGATGGGACGATCTTGTTGCACCAATCGAGCGTTCACGTCTATAAAGACACGAACAGCGCCGAACGGTCGGCGTCGACGATTGAAGTACGTCTCGATGCCAAGGTCCATAGTGCAGAAGACGTGAGAGGCATCGGGATCGAAGTGGGAGACTTCGTCTCGTTCGACCCGCGCTTCAAACAGACGGACACCGGTTATATTAAGTCACGGCACCTTGATGACAAGGCTTCGGTCGCCATTTTATTGGACTTGGCCCGGGAGTTAGTGTCAAAAGAATTACCGCACCCCGTCCATTATTTGATTTCGAACTATGAAGAGGTCGGTTTCGGCGGCAACGCCGGCATTCCGGATGATGTCGTCGAATACGTTGCCGTCGATATGGGCGCGCTCGGAGACGGCCAACATTCGGACGAGTACACGGTGTCGATTTGTGCGAAAGACTCGTCAGGTCCGTATGATTTGAAACTGCGCCGTCAATTTACGGCGCTATGCCGGAAACATGATATCGCATTTAAAGTCGATCTTTATCCTTACTATGGCTCTGACGCCTCGGCGGCGATCCGGGCAGGCTACGATGTCCGACATGCGCTCGTTGGTCCAGGCATCGAGTCGAGTCACAGCTACGAGCGGACGCACGTTTCGTCGCTCGAGGCGACGCGTGCGCTTCTTTACCGCTACGTTTTGACGGATATGGAGGGACGGACGTGAAAAACTTTTATGATGTTCAACAGTTTTTGAAATCGTTCGGGACCATCATCTATATCGGGGAGCGGGACGCCGAAATCGGTCTGATGATGATGGAGCTCGATGAACTGCACGCTGGCGGGATGATCGAACAACGTGAATATGACACGGCGAAGATCATCTTGACACACGAATTAAAAAATTCAATAGATTGACAGAAAAACCCCTTGTGCAACTGTTTGCACAAGGGGTTGAATAGTGTAAACTATTGGATGAAAGCGATTTAATTGAGATGAGGAGTGGACTAGATGAAGTGGTTATTAGGGATCGACATCGGAGGAACGACGGTGAAAATGGCCGTCCTCGATATGAACGGTATCATTTCTGACAAATGGGAGGTCAAGACGGACATTCGTGACAACGGGGTACATATTCCGACGGATATCGCAGCTTCCTTTAATGCCTATCTCGCGAAATCGGGCAAGGCGAAAGAAGATTTCGCCGGCGCTGGAATCGGTGCTCCGGGATTCATCAATTTCTCGGAAGGTGTCGTCGAGTACTCGCCGAACATCGGATGGAAAAACTTTGCGCTCGTCAGTGAGTTCGAGAAAGCGGTCGGATTACCGGCCGTGCTAGAGAATGACGCGAACGCGGCCGCGCTCGGCGAGATGTGGAAAGGCGCCGGCGAAGGCGCCTCGGAGTTGCTCGCCATCACGCTCGGCACCGGTGTCGGCGGCGGCGTCATCACGAACGGTAACATCGTTCACGGTGCCGCTGGGATGGCCGGAGAAATCGGTCATATCACGGTCGAGCGAGACGAGACGAAAGCGGTAAAATGCGGTTGTGGCCGTACCGGGTGCATCGAGACGATCGCATCGGCGACGGGGGTCGCCCGTTTGGCGCTTCAAAAACGGAAAAACCGCACGACGTCGCTAAACGAGTTGAAAGAAGTGACGGCTCGAGACGTCTTCGAAGCGTTTAAAGCGAACGATGAAGTGGCGACCGAGGTCGTCCGAGAGATGACAGAGTACTTGGGACTCACGATTTCCAACATCGCCAACACGTTGAACCCGAAAATAATCGTCATCGGCGGCGGGGTGTCGAAGGCGCGTGAGGCGCTCCTTGAACCGCTCGATGAACAGTTCAAACGATTCGCCCTCGAGCGCGTCTACGCTTCGACAACGTTCAAGATTGCTGAACTCGAGAACGATGCGGGTGTCATTGGGTGCGCGTGGCTCGCCCGCAAACACTTCTTGCCGACACGTGTTTAATCAATTGCACGACCTGCACGCCTATGCTTCGAGCATAGGCGTGTTTTTTGTATGGAAAGGGTATTGTTTAATGTAAATTTTGTAACCCCAGAGTTGATTTTTTGTTAAAAAAGGGGTAAGATTTGAACTTGATACTGGACTAATACCGTTCGTGAAACATAGAACATACTTACCGCGGACGGAGTGAGAGCATGTCGGTTGACATCGCCGTAAAAACTGAAAAGAGGAGGAGACCGTCAGATGAAGTCATCGCAACGCTTCTCGAAGCTAACAATGAGGCTGAATGAAACGGTCCGCGCTTCGTTTCAAGAATATCGTTTATTCTGGATATTTACTTTATTGCTTTGGACGAAGACGTACATCGTATATCAATTTTTCTTTAATATCCCGATTGAAAACACCGCGCAAGCATTTATATTGTTAATCAGCCCGATCAGTTCGACACTTTTCTTATTCGCGTTTAGTTTCTTCTTTAAAGGCAGCAAGCAGAAATGGGTGCTCTATACGCTCTATGCGTTCGCCTCGTTCATCTTGTTCGCCGACGCCGTCTACTACCGTGAATTCACCGACTACTTGACGATGCCGGTCATCTTGCAGCCGTCGAACATGGAGACGCTGTCGACATCGTTCACATCGCTCTTGGAATGGAAAGACTTGATCATCCTCGGAGATGTGATCGTCTTGCCGTTTGTCTTATGGAAAGTGAACACACGTCAAAACGCGGCGTCACACCGCCGTGCGCTCGTCACGTTCGTGACGGCCGTGGCCGTGTTCCTCTTCAACTTGTCGCTCGCTGAGACAGAACGCCCGGAGTTACTCACGCGCTCGTTCGACCGTGAGCTTCTCGTCAAAAACATCGGGACGTTCAACTTCCACGTGTATGACGCGATGCTCCAGACGAAGACGTCAGCCCAAAAGGCGATGGCGGACGGTTCCGAACTTGCCGAGATTGAGCAGTTCACCCGTCAAAACTATGCGGCCCCAAATCCGGAGCTGTTTGGGAAGTATAAGGGGAAAAACGTGATCGTCGTCTCGTTCGAGTCGGCACAAAACTTCACAAACCATATGAAAGCCGCTAACGGTGAGTACATCACACCGAACTTGAACAAGTTGATCGAAGAGTCACACTTCTGGCCGAACTATTATCATACAGTCGGCCAAGGGAAGACGTCGGATGCCGAGTTCGCGCTCGATAACTCGCTTTACGGACTTCCGCGAGGTGCTGTCTACTTCACGAACGCCGACAACGAATATCAGGCGCTTCCTGAATTGATCAAACAAGACAATTACTATTCGGCCGTGTTCCATGCGAACAATAAATCGTTCTGGAATCGCGACCATATGTACAAAAATGTCGGGGTGGATGAGTTCTTCGACGAGAAGAGCTACGACCTTGGCAACCCAGAAGATATGACCGAGTGGGGACTGCTTGACGACAGTTTCTTTGAACAATCGATTCCGATGCTCGAAGAACTTCCGCAACCGTTCTACGCGAAATTCATCACGCTCACGAACCATTTCCCGTACACGATGCCGAGTGAAGAGTATGAGCTCGTACCGAAATTCGAAACGAACTCGACAACGCTCAACAACTTCCCACAAGCGCTCGCTTATCAAGACTATGCGCTCGGACTGTTCATCGATGAGTTGAAGGCGAACGGCATGTGGGATGACACGATTTTCGTCGTCTACGGTGACCATTACGGCATCTCGACGAACCATAACGCTGCGATGGCCGATCTTCTTGGAAAAGAAGAGTTGACACCGTACGATGTGGCGAAGCTTCAACAAGTCCCGTTTGCGATTCACTTGCCTGGCCAAGAAAACGGACAGGTTCATGAAACGGTCGGCAGCCATGTCGATATGAAACCGACGCTCTTGCACTTGCTCGGGATTGATACGTCCGATCTCGTTGGATTCGGCAACGACCTCTTCTCGGAAGAACGGAACAGCCGGGCCATCTTCCGTGACGGCACGGTCATCACCGACGAATACGTTTGGACCCAATCGATTTGCTATGATGCGGAGACGGGTGAAGCGGTTGAAGACGCCTCCCTCTGTGGACCGATCAATGAAGAAGCAGAATCGATTCTGCAGATGAACGATGATTTGATTTATTCCGACCTGTTGCGTTTCAAAGAACAGTCGAACAACTGAGTTTAAAAAAGGCGTCGCTTGAACGAGCGACGCCTTTTTTGGTACGACGGTTTGTCAAATTAAGCGCAACACTTCATCCGTGAAGGCCTCGTGTGCGGTCCTCCAGCCCAGGCATTTGCGTGGGCGGCCGTTGATTTTGGCGAGTGCGTCCACGACCTCGCCTTGGCCGACCGTCGCAAAGTCCGATCCTTTCGGGAAGAACTCGCGCAGGAGGCCGTTGGCGTTCTCGTTGCTGCCGCGCTGCCACGACGAGTACGGGTCGGCGAAATACATCGGCACGCCGAGTGTCGCCCGGACGCGCTCGTGACAGCTGAACTCCTTGCCCCGGTCCGTCGTCGCCGTCTTGAACGTGCCCGCTGGGAAGGCCGCGTGGACCGTGTGGATCGCCTCCTCCATCGAGGCCGCGCTGCGGTCGGTGATCGGCAGGGCGATGTAGAACCGGCTCTTTCGCTCGATGAACGTCGCGACGCACGCCCTCGACTTCCCACGCCCGGAGACGACGGTGTCGAGCTCCCAGTGGCCGAATGTCTCGCGTGTGCGCACCTCTCTCGGACGTTTGGCGATGGACAGACCGATGTTGAACCGACCACGTGTCTCTATCGGTTTCTGGCGCTTGCCCTTTTGGCGGAGCACGGTCACCGGTACGTCGATCAGCCCCGAATAGATCCAACGATAGATGGTCGAGAAGGCGATTTTCCCGTCGAAGAGACGACCCACGATCTGTTCCGGGGACCAGGTCGCCCGCAGCTTCTCGATGATCGTCCGGCGCATCATGTCGTCGAGCTTCGTCTTGGCGCCGCAGTTTCGCTTCGCATTGGCGTAGCGCTCCTGTGCGCGTTCGGCCGTGTAGCCGGGGTTCCTTCTGATCTCCCGCGAGACGGTCGAGGGCTGTCGCCCGAGCCGTCTCGCGATGGACCGTACGGACATCCCGAGCTCCAGGTAGGTCTCTATTTTCACGCGTTCCGCTGTGGTAAGATGGGTATAGCTCATGTCGATTCCTCCGTGTGAATGTGTGTTGTGGTGACTTCATTCTACACGAGGCCGTCGCTATGGGCTTTTTTTGCGTTCACGTTCAGGTGTTGCACTTAATTTTATAATTCATCGTACAAAAAAAAGACGGCCTCGGCCGTCCTTTTCAATGCGTGTGTTAGCTCGGGATTCCACCGTAAATCAATGTCGCGACGCCGAAAAATCCAAAGACGAGTACAGTAAGCGCGGCGAAGGCGAGTGGAAAGAATTGACGTTTCTTGAATGAACGGGCCATTCCCCAAATCGCCACAAGTGCGACGATAAGTGAGATCCATCCAAACGGTTCGTACAAATGCATGACGAGTTCCCCCTTTATTATACGTCATGAAATTCATAAAAATTTCACTGAAATATCATTATTATTTTATCCGAAATAGGTGGCGCTGTCGAGCAAAGAAAGGCGTCGCTACAATTTTGCCACAATATCGATTAGAATGGGGGAGGAGGTGTTCAGATGAACGTAGTAAAAATCACATCAGGCTTGGCGCAAGAAAACGGTTATGTCGTGGAACAAGACGGGACGGTCGTCATCATCGACCCTGGAACCGACGACCCACGATTTTTTGAAGCGGTGGAACGCTTCGGCGGACTGCAAGCGATCTTATTGACGCACG
Source organism: Exiguobacterium aurantiacum DSM 6208 (assembly GCF_000702585.1). Taxonomy (GTDB): domain Bacteria; phylum Bacillota; class Bacilli; order Exiguobacteriales; family Exiguobacteriaceae; genus Exiguobacterium; species Exiguobacterium aurantiacum. The sequence goes on from NZ_JNIQ01000001.1 coordinate 1,643,136, forward strand.
CACACTTCGATCACATCGGTGGAATTGATGCGCTTCGCGACCGCTATGACGTCCCAGTCTATATCCATGAGGCCGAACGGACGTGGCTCATGGACGATGAAAAGAACGGGGCTGCAAAGTTCCATTTGCCGTATGCGTCGATGCGTCCGGCCGAGAGGGTCTACCAAGGGAAAACGTTGCAGATTGGCGCTTTTGAGTTCGCTCTTCATCATACACCGGGCCACTCGCCAGGAAGCGTCACGCTTCATTTGGCGGATGCCGGTGTCGCGTTTTGCGGCGATCTCATTTTCAAACAGTCGGTCGGTCGGACGGACTTGTACGGAGGGGACCAAGCGACGCTTCTCGGCTCGATCGATCGTATCCGTCAACTGTTGCCACCCGACACCGTTCTTTACTCCGGACACGGGCCAAAGACGAGACTGGATACTGAAATCCAATCTAACCCGTTCTTTAGTCGGTGAACGAAAAAAAGATTGTCTCGTCAAGAGACAATCTTTTTTTACATCTGGAAGTTACTCCAATACGTGAAGACGATGAAGAATACAGTCAAGTAAGCCCCGAACACGTACACATACGTTTTTTCAGTCAGTTTCAAGTAGCCTAGTGCGACGAAGAAAATAGTTTGAGCTAAAAAGACAAGACCCATTACGACGAAGTCACCAGTATGTTCGCTGCTGCTTTGATCTCCACCGAGTGCGCCCACGAAAGCAAGCGCCGCGATCAATCCAGTCCAAAATCCAAGGACACGGTACATTCTCGCCATGATAATCCCCCCATACGTACATTATTCCATTCTCATTCACTATTTTACCAACACATTAAAAAAAATGCTATGAAAACGTGTGAATTGAGCAAAATAATCGTGAAAAAAATGTGAAATTTATGCGAGTTGCAGAGTTGTACAAAATTTTATAAAAAGTTATACAAACACTGTACATAATTGTCCAACCATTGTATAATCAACTTACATACACTGTACGACCGGGAACATATCTTATAAGGAGGCTTTAACGATGGCGAATGAATTGATGTTTTTTACGTATCCAAGCTGTACTTCATGTCGGAAGACGAAAGCGTTTTTACAAGATCAGCAGCTCAACGTGAGCGAACGTCATATTTTCCGTGACGCCCCTTCCGTCGATGAACTGTTGACATTGTTGACTCTCTGCGACAACGGGGTCGAATCGCTTCTCGCCACACGGAGTCAGGCGTTCAAACAGTTAGACATCGACGTCGATGACTTGAAATTGAGCGAATTGCTTCAGCTTATGAGCGAAAACCCTAAATTGTTGAAACGACCGATTTTAACGGACGGGAAAGAAGTGATTGTCGGTTACGACAAAGTATCGATCGAGACGTATGCCCGCCGCCATGACCTAACTACAACAAACGTTTCATAAAACAAGTCCACTTTTCAAAAGGTGGGCTTTTTTTTATGCTTTCGGTGAGGTGGGGATGATGAAAGTGATGACGGCACGGCTCGTCGAAGCGGCGAGGGCATTACGGGCAAGCGATGTGCATTTCATGCCTGTCGGTGAAGAAGTGGCGGTCCACGTCCGCTACGGGAGCCATCTGCAAGTGATCGAGACGATGACGCGGTTCGATTATGAGCGGTTGACGTTACATATGAAGTATTGGTGCTCGCTCTCGGAGACGGACCATCGCGTCCCGCAATCAGGCATGTATGATGCGGGGACGGCGGTCGTGCGCGTCACGTTCCTCCCGTCCTTTGAACATGTCCTCATGTCGTGGCGCTTGCCGAACGCGTCGTATCAATTGCGGGATTTGGTGACGGAAGTAGACGCCAGAAAGTTCGAGTCGATGGCCGAATTGCGACGCGGCTTGTTCATCATCGGCGGCGCGACCGGTGCCGGGAAGACGACAGTGCTCTATGCGCTGCTCGGGCAGATGAACAACCGTCGCATCGTCACGATTGAAAATCCGCCTGAGCAGCAAGTGGCCGGAGTGATCCAACTAGAAGTGAACATGAAAGCTGGGCTCGATCATCGTCACCTGCTGAAGGAGACGCTCCGGGCCGATCCCGATGTCATCGTCATCGGAGAAGTGAGGACGAGTGAAGAGTTGCGGGTGGCCCATGATGCGGCATTGAGCGGTCATTTGACGATGGTGACGTTTCACACGTCGACGATCGAGGACGGGGAGCGCCGGATCGAACAGCTCGTCGGGCCGATGGACGTCGCGCGTCACTGGTGTGTTCTCAGTCGGGAAGAAGGGGTGAGTTGTTCATGGTCGATGCCCGGGCAAGTAATGAACTGAACACGATCCGGCGATTCCTAAGGCTCCAAGCGCGGGGTGTCGGATTGAAAAAGACGTTTGAAACGCTTGAATTACATGAGCGGGGAAGGGACAGACGAACGGTACAAGCGATGCGACTTAAGCTTGAAGGTGGGGCCCCGCTCTCGGAAGTGTTTGCCGGGCTCGTCAAGGATGAGCGAATGCAGGAGCTGCTCGTGACGGCGGAGCGGGGACATCATTTCATCGAAGGACTTGAACAAGTGCTCGCCTTGTCGACGATGCGACGTTCGCTCGAGCAAGAGTTGAGGCAGCTCGCTCGTTATCCGCTCGTCATTTTGACGATGCTGTTCGGCTTGGGCACGATATACGCGCTCTATATCTTTCCGAAGCTTCTCGCCATGGTCGAGCTCGAGCAGATGAACGGGATGAACGCTGTTTTATTGTCGAAAGGTTTCTTTCCGGGGTTGTTTCTCGCCGTCGTCATGACGGCAGGGGGACTTTACTTGTGCGGAAAGCGCGGCTTGATCCGCATCCCGGTCATCGAACGAGGGCAACGTCTATACGTGACCTACTTGTTCGTCAGTGAACTGTCATTGCTGAGGGAAGGGCAAGCCTCGATCAGGACGATCGTGGAACGACTGGCGAACGGCGAAGGAGAAGTCGCCTCGATGGCGAAGCGAGTACACGAACGCATGTCGGCCGGTCTGGAGCTCGAGGAGGCGGCGCGGGCGGAACCGTTCCTTGATCATGAAGTCGTCAGCCTGTTCGGTGTCGGCACGGTGAGCGGTGAGCTCGGGATGATCATGTCGCTGCATCGTGACCTCGTGTTTGAGGAGATGGAGCTGTACTGGAAGCAACTCATCATAAAAGCGGAACCGGCGCTATATGGTCTGCTGACGGTTATGGTGACGATGATGTTTTATACGATCTATTTACCGGTCCAACTGATCATGAACCAATTATAAGGAGGAATTCACATGAACCGAATGAAGGAAGAACACGGATTCACGCTCGTCGAGATGGCAGCGGTGTTGCTCATCATTTCCGTACTGTTGCTACTGCTCGTGCCGTCGATGTCGGATGGGAAAAGTCGGGCCGACAGTGTAAGTTGTGAAGGCAGCGTCCGCATCGTCGAGTCCGAGATCAATTTGTACTACGCCGAGCACAAGGCGTATCCGGAATCACTTGCCGTCATTAAGCGAAACGGCTCCGGCGACGCGCTCACATACAGCTGTCAATCGACGAACTATACGTATGCTCCCGCGACCGGTACGTTGACGAAACAATGAAAGACGGTTATACGTTCGTCGAGATGGCCGCCGTCCTCGTCATCTTATCGATGCTATTGCTCATAGCGATGCCTAGTGTCCAATCGGTCGAGCGACTCGCCTTGGTCGACTTCACCGAGGCGTTGCTCGCCGACATCGCCGAGGTCGGACAGTATCCGTACGTCGCCTCTGATGAGAAATGTGTGCCCCGCTTGCGTTGGTACATCAAAGAGCGTCGTTATCACATCACGTGCGGGTTGACCTCGATCAAAACGGTAACCGTTCCGGAAGGCGTCGAAATCAGCCTTCCGACGACGAGTGACATCGTGTTTTCGAAGACGGCAGCGTCATACGCCGGACAGTGGAAATTTTCTTCCGGAAAGTTGGCGATCACCTTGAAGTTCCGCATGGGCACGTACGAACCGGAGGTGATCCGAAGTGAGGGATGGTGAGCGAGGCGTCACGTTTTGGGAAGTTTGTCTCAGTCTGACCCTCCTACTCGGTTGGGTCGGGGTGCTTGTCCCGTTCGTCGAGGCAGGCAACGAACGCGTCGAACGACTTGAAGCGACGGTTCGTGTATACGAGCGACTGCAAGGGGAGGTGGTGAAGGATGCGGCCGGACCGAACGGACGATCGGCGATCTGTGAAGGCGACCATTGCCTCCCGACATTGTGAAGCCGGGTTCACGTTGCTAGAGCTGACGTTCACCATGCTCCTCGTCCCATTGTTCGTCGCCTTGCTCGTCCACATGCTGGCGTTCGGTGGGGCGCTCTATGAACAGCCGCGGGGAAACGTGACGATGACGCCACAACTGTTCGTCCGTAAGGTCATCGACAGCCGGGACTGTGCCGTCAAAGACGGGCGGCTCGCCGGGGTGTATGTGCGGCCGGACGAGACGACGTGGGCTTGGACGTTGAAACAGATTAACAGCAACTTGGTCATGGTCGGTGAGGAAGGAGGGAATCTACTATTTATAAGAGGAATCGATCGCTACCGCGTCGAAACGGTAGGGAGCGGCTATCGGGTCCGATGGGCCGATGCGACCGGGGAGCGGGAAAAGTACGTCATGTGTATGAGGGCGGCTTCTTCCTCATCTCTTCCTTGATCGTCGTGACGTGGATACTCGGTGCGGCTTTGTTTTGGTATACTGATATCGAACGAACGACGGAGCGTCTGTCGCTCGACGTCCTCGCGATCCGCTTCGAGGCCCATCTGCTCGTGGCGAAAAAGCATTGCCGAACGGTCCCGCTCACCTTGACGAGACCGACCGGGAACGTCACTTGCCGCCCGCTCGGTGCGGGGACGACAGAAGTCGAGATTCGGCTCGAGACGGGAGAACGACATAAAGAGGTGATATATTTCGATGAGTAGACCGTTTTACATCATCGGTTTTATGGGTACAGGTAAATCAAGCTTAAAACGATATTTAGAAACAACAAATCACGTCATTGATTTGGACGAGGTGTTCGAGCGGCGCTTCGGGACCGACATCGGCACTTACTTCGCCTGTCACGGGGAAGCGGCCTTCCGTCACCGCGAGACCGAATTACTTCGAACGGCGAACGCGGATTTTATCGTGACGGGAGGAGGGGTCGTCGAACGAGCGGAAAATCTAGACTGGATGCTACGTAACGGCACCGTCGTCGCACTCGACTTGTCGTTTGAGACGTGTTGGGAGAGGATTCGTCATTCGAACCGTCCACTCGTCAAACGGGGAAAAGACAGTGTGAGGGCGCTTTATGAAAGACGGCGCCCTTTGTACGCGCAGGCGCATCTCACGATGGACGCCTCGATCGGGACAGCGGCGATTGCCGATAAACTATATCGTTTGAAGGAGGAAGATAAATGATTTGGATCAACCTTGCCATTATCGTGCTCGCACTTCTAGGGCTCGGCTTATACGGCTTTTTACTTTACAAGAAGAAGATGGCGGGTGATGTACGCCGCGTCAAACGGTTGACCGAGCGGTTTCAAATTCGGATCAACGTGATTCAGCAGCTCGTCGACGACATCAAGCGCCATATCGACACGGTAAACAAATCCGTGAGCGAGATGAAGCGTCTGTCGGTCAAAGTGAAGGACGAGTCGCTCGAATTGAAAGACGCCTCAATCGGGTTGACGAAAGAAATCAAACGGACAGCGGGAATCGAAAGCTCGACCGTTTCCACCGAGACTAAAATGTGAAATAATGAGGATGAAAACGTTTTCGTTTTCCATCCTCTTTCTTTTTGCCCGCTAAAGGCTATGCAACAGCGAAGAAAATTGATAGAGTGATATTGAAAACGAAATATTTCGCGATATTCTATACTTATGTTCGGGATTGGGGGATATTATGGAGAAAGTTACGTTAAAACGTACGCCTTTGTATGAATTGATTGCTCCGAAGGCGAAGATGGTGGAGTTTGCGGGGTTCGATATGCCGATCATGTTTTCTTCAATCAAGGAAGAGCATATGGCCGTGCGAGAAGATGTCGGCATGTTCGACGTGTCGCACATGGGGGAAATTCGAGTCGAAGGACCGGACGCTATGTCGAACGTCCAACGTCTCGTGACGAACGATGTATCGAAACTTCACATCGGTCAAGCGCAATACAACTTGTTCTGCCTGCCGGATGGGGGGGTCGTCGACGACTTGCTCGTCTATCGACTTGATGAGGACGCCTTCTGGCTCGTCGTCAACGCCTCGAATATTGAAAAAGACGTGGCGCACGTGAACGACTACGTTTCGGGCGACGTCGCGGTGACGGATGAGTCGGATGCGTATGGTCAAATCGCGATCCAAGGACCGAACGCCGAGGCGGTACTCGCCCGAATCACTGATTTGCCGTTGCATGAGATCAAGTTTTTCCGGTTTATGACGGGCGATGTGGCTGGTGTGACGACAATCGTCTCGAGAAGCGGTTATACAGGCGAAGACGGGTTCGAACTTTACGCCAAAGCGGAACAGATGCCACAGATCTGGTCAGCGCTCGAAGCGGAAGGGGTGACACCGTGTGGGCTCGGCGCCCGGGACACGTTACGGTTTGAGGCGTGTCTCCCGCTTTACGGTCATGAGCTTGATGAGACGGTCACTCCGTTTGAGGCGAACTTGAACTTCGCGGTCAAACTCGACACCGACTTCATCGGGAAAGAAGCGCTCGTTCAACAAAAAGAAGACATCCCGCATCGTCTCATCGGCTTGAAACTGCTCGGCCGTGGCATTGCGCGCCAAGGAGCGATTGTCGAGGTTGATGGGGAGCAAGTCGGGGTTGTGACGACGGGGACAATGCCGCCGACAGTGAATGAGTCGATCGCCTGGGCGCGCGTCGACCGCCGTTATATCGAACAGTCTAACTTTATCGTCGACGTTCGGGGCAAAAAAATAGAAGCCGAACGAGTACCGACACCGTTTTATAAACGTAAATGATACAGGGGGATTCAGAATGAACAGAATGGAATTTCGCTATTTACCGATGACGGAGCAAGACGAGCGTGACATGTTGCAAACGATCGGCGTCGAGTCGATCGAAGCGTTGCTCGAAGACATCCCGGCCTCGCTCCGTGAGACGGCGTCGCTTTCTGCGATCGGGGCACCACTACCGGAAGTCGACCTCGTCCGCCACATGTCGAAGCTTGCGGAAAAAAACGTGCACACGAAATCGCATCCGAGTTTTCTCGGCGCGGGCATGTACGACCACTTGTCACCGAGCGTCATGAATCACATGTTGCTCCGCTCTGAATTCTATACGGCGTATACGCCGTATCAGCCTGAGATCTCACAAGGGGAATTGCAGGCGATGTTCGAGTTCCAGACGATGATCTGCGAGTTGACGGGGATGGACGTCGCCAACTCGTCGATGTATGACGGCATCACGGCGCTTGCTGAGGCGACGTATCTTGCGAGCGCCCATACGAAGAAGAAACGTGTCCTCGTCTCAGGAGCCGTCCACCCAGAGGCGAAAGATGTCATCGAGACGTATGCCGGTGGCCCTGGACTGAACGTCGAGGTTACGCCGGTCGCCGCTGGGTTGACCGATGTGACGAACCTCGACTTGACCGACGCGTCTTGTCTCGTCGTACAGTATCCGAACTTCTACGGTCGAATCGAGGACTTGGAGATGCTCGCGCAAGCAGCCCATGACGCCGGCGCCTTGTTCATCGTCTCGAGCAACCCGCTCGCTCTCGGTATTTTACAATCGCCTGGTTCGCTCGGGGCCGACATCACGGTCGGGGATGCTCAACCGTTCGGGATCCCGCAGAGCTTCGGGGGTCCTTCGTGTGGATACTTCGCCGTGAAGCAAGCGCTCATGCGCAAACTTCCAGGTCGTCTCGTCGGTCAGACGGTCGACGAAGACGGAAAGCGTGGCTTCGTCTTGACTCTTCAAGCCCGTGAACAACATATCCGTCGCGACAAGGCGACGTCGAATATTTGTTCGAACCAGGCGCTCAATGCGCTCGCCGCATCGATTACGATGTCCGCACTCGGGAAATACGGGATTCGCGACATGGCCGTTCGCAACATCCAGACGGCGCACTACATGAAGGAAGCGCTCAAGGCGGCCGGCTATACGATTGTCGATGAAGGGCCGATGTTCAACGAGTTCGTCGTCGATTTCAACGTCGATGCGGACGAAGTATCGCGGCACTTGTTACACAATGGAATCATCGGCGGCTTGCCGCTCGGGACGTATGAACCAGCTCGACGCACGCACATGCTCATCTGTGCGACCGAGCTTCGAACGAAAGAAGAGATCGATCGCTTTATCGAAGTCGTTGGGGGGATGAACTGATGCAACACGAACAAACGCTCATTTTCGAAGTGTCACGCGCCGGTCGCACTGGCTACAACTTACCGACGCCGACCGTGCCCGAAATCGACATCGAGACGCTCTTGCCGGCCTCGATGATTCGCCAAGAGGCGGCCGAACTGCCAGAAGTGTCTGAACTTGATGTCGTCCGTCATTACACGTCACTGTCGACGCGTAACCACGGCGTCGACTCCGGTTTCTATCCGCTCGGGTCTTGTACGATGAAGTATAACCCGAAAGTGAATGAAGACATGGCACGTCTACCTGGATTTGCCCACATTCATCCGCTTCAACCGCTCGAGTCGGTACAAGGGGCGCTCGAGATGATGGTCGACCTGCAAGAACAACTCGCGGAGATCACCGGAATGGATGAAGTGACGCTCCAACCGGCAGCCGGGGCCCACGGGGAATGGACTGGGCTCATGTTGATCAAAGCGTTCCACCATCATAACGGAGACACGAATCGGACGAAAGTGCTCGTGCCGGATTCGGCGCACGGGACGAACCCGGCCTCGGCCGTTGTTGCCGGTTTCGAGACGGTGACCGTCAAATCCGATGAGCGGGGACTCGTCGACCTCGCCGATTTGAAAGCGAAAGTCGGGGAGGATACGGCAGCGCTCATGCTCACGAACCCGAACACGCTCGGGTTGTTCGAAGCGGACATTCTTGAAATCGCCAAAGTCGTCCATGAAGCGGGCGGCAAGCTTTATTACGACGGGGCCAACTCGAACGCGATTTTAGGCATCGCGCGCCCGGGGGACATGGGCTTTGACGTCGTCCACTTGAATTTGCATAAGACGTTCACAGGACCGCATGGCGGCGGTGGGCCCGGTTCAGGTCCCGTCGGTGTCAAACGTGACTTGATTCCATACTTGCCGACGCCGATTGTGACAAAAGCGGATGCGGGTTACACGCTCGACTATGACCGTCCGCAGTCGATCGGCCGCATCAAGCCGTTTTACGGCAACTTCGGGATCAATGTCCGTGCTTACAGCTACATCAAGACGATGGGGGCAGAAGGATTGACGCGCGTGTCGCGCGAAGCGGTGCTCAATGCCAACTATATGTTTGCCCGTCTGAAAGACGCGTTCGACGTGCCGTATGACACGTACTGTAAACATGAGTTCGTCTTGTCCGGCAAACGCCAAAAAGCGCTCGGTGTGCGGACGCTCGATATCGCCAAACGACTGCTCGATTTCGGCTATCATCCACCGACGATCTACTTCCCGCTCAACGTCGAGGAGTGCATCATGGTCGAGCCGACAGAGACGGAATCAAAAGAGACGCTCGATGCGTTCTGCGATGCGATGCTCCAAATTGTGAAAGAAGCAGAAGAGAATCCAGAGATCGTGCAGACGGCGCCTCATACGACGGTCGTCAAGCGACTCGATGAGACGCTCGCTGCCCGGAAACCGGTCTTGAAATACGATCGGCGCCAACCGTCTTCTATCAATTGAACGAAACCCACTCGTCGTGAACGAGTGGGTTTTTGTGTCGCCTACCATCCGGGTGACAGACAGTCACAAAAAATCGAACGAAAGGTTGGTGCCGCCGTTGATCGCCAACTCGTCTTGAGCCTAAATGAAAACAAGCGTCGCGCCAACAGAAGTTGGGGCAACGCTTGTTTCTCGGGTCAGCCTTTTTTGACTTTCCCTTTCCATTGTTTGAATCCGCCCTCGAGCATGTAAATGTCGGTGAATCCGTTTTTCATGAGCAGTTTGGCTGCTTGGTTCGAACGGGATTTACCTTGGCAGTACATGAGGATCGGTTGATCTTTCCGGAGCTCTTTCATGCGGAGCTTCATTTGGCCGACCGGGATGTTTCGCGCACCGGTGATATGGCCGCCTTTATACTCGTTCGGTTCGCGGACGTCGATGAGTTGGCCTTTTCGGAGTGAGGCGCGGAATTCTTCTTGCTTCATTTTTTTCAAACCGCGCGCCGGCATAAAACGCCAGACGATGTATGCGATGAGTGCACCCCAAAGGATGATGACGAGGATTGTTTCAATTCCCATTACTGTTCTTCCTTTCTCTACTTGAAGTTACCATCCTCCATTATAAAGAATATAAGGTCGTGAGACAACGACTGACTCATTGATTTCCTGCTGTGACTTTCGGTTTCCTGTCGGTTACGCTAAAATGGAGGTTGGATAACGGAACTGAAGGGGAGGCCACGCCCATGCCGACACCGAGTATGGAAGATTACTTAGAACGTATATATTTATTAATGACGGAGAAAGGGTATGCCCGAGTATCCGATATTGCTGAACATTTAGGGGTGCATCCTTCCTCAGTCACGAAAATGGTACAAAAACTCGACCGTGAAGAGTATTTGGTGTATGAAAAATATCGAGGTCTCATGCTGACGGGTAAAGGGCAAAAGATCGGAAAACGACTTGTCGAGCGGCATGCGATGCTCGAATCGTTTCTGCGACTCATCGGGGTGGATGAGGCCGATGTGTATGAGGATGTCGAGGGAATCGAACACCATTTGAGCTCGAACACGCTCGACTGTATGACCCGTTTCGTAGAGTTTTTTGAAGACAAGCCCGAGTTGATGGAACAGTTCCACCAGTTTCAACAATTGAAGCGGACGCAAGACGAATAATGAACGGGTGGCACCTAATGACGTAGAGGGTGCCGCTTTTTTTGTCGAAAAAACTTCTAAAACCGAACGATTTTGATGTTATTGTGAAAGATATGTGGTTTTTAACTGGATGTGTGATAGAATGAGGGCTGGATAGATGATGGAGGGGGTGACGGCGTACAATCGCCGGAAACATGGACATACACATTAAAGGAAAATTATTTGATGAAGCTCAAATTAAACAACGAGTGAAAGAACTCGCTGAACAAATTGAACGAGATGCGGCCGGGACGCCAATCGTCCTTGTCGCCGTATTGAAAGGGTCGATGGTGTTCGCGGCGGATCTCATGCGGCAAATGACAGGCAGTGTTCAGCTCGACACTGTCGCCGCCTCGTCTTATGGAAAGAAATCGGTCTCGAGCGGGAACGTCCAACTTCGGAAAGACCTTGACCTCGATGTCGAAGGAAAGTATGTCGTCATCATCGAAGACATTATCGACACGGGTCAAACGCTCAAATTCTTATGTCAGCACATGACGTTACATCAGCCGGGTGAGTTGAAGATTTGTACGCTGCTCGATAAACCGGCCCGTCGCCTTGTGACGCTTGACGCCGATTACGTCGGTTTTGAGATCCCTGATGAGTTCGTGATCGGTTACGGGATCGACTACGCCGAACAGTATCGAAACTTGCCATATATCGGATTTGTCGAGACCGATTGAACGGAAAAAGAGGATGACACGCGCCTGTGTCATCCTCTTTTTGTTACATATTCGCTTTCTTTTTCTTTTTGCCTTTTTTTCCTTCGATGACGGTGAGACGAGGTCCGTCCGTCCGGTTCAATGAAGAACGTTTCGAAAGTTTCGTCACGTTCGACCCTGGTTTCGCCTTCGTTTTTTTCTTCGTTGCCGCCGACGGCTTCACTTGGGGCGCGTTCGGCCGTTGCATCCGCTTCTTCGAGGCTTGGGCCGTCTTCCGATAGCGCATATCTTCAGCCGAGATTTTAGGCGCCATGAATACTTTGTAGATCACATAAAAGATTAACCCGAAAATACCGATGAAAAGTAACTGTCTGAACAACCGACCCGGTTCGGTCGCAAGCATGTGACCGACCCCGATGAACCCTAAGATGAACACGATAATCGCTGCGGTCGAACCGATTCTTTGTCTGATCATGGCGTTTCCTCCTCTTTAACCCTCTCTTGTGACGGCCGGTTGTATAGTCTCGGCACGTTCCCACGTCTCGAACGCTTCGATGGCGACACGGATCTGCTCGTCGTTCGGCTCACGCGTCGTCAAAAGCTGGAGCGAGAGTCCAGGTTTGCCGAGGACAGATAAATAACGATGGTCGCGGAAGCGATTCGTGAATTGCAACACTTCGAACGAGATGCCGATCACAACCGGTAGCAATGCGATGCGGCTGACGAGTCGGACCCATAACGGGTCGATTGGGACGATCATGTACACGCCGATGCCGACGAATACGGTGAACAAGATGAAACTCGACCCGCAACGGTAATGTAACCGTGAGCTGGTCCGAACGTTCTCGACCGTGACCGGTCGACCGGACTCGTAACAGTTGATCACTTTATGCTCGGCACCATGGTATTGAAACACTCGTTTGATTAACGGTGTCAACGAAATCAAATACAAATAGCTGAGCAGCAATACTAATTTTATTCCCCCTTCAAGGAGGTTTTGAATCACGTGTCCGGATAATGCCGGCACGTTTTGAAACATGGCGGCCAAAAGTGCCGGGGTGACGTTGAAGATCAGCTTCCCGAACACGTAGGAGATGACGCCGACGATGGCGATCATGAGCACCATGAAAATATTTTGTTTTTGCTCCGGTTTCTCGACCTCATCTTCACTCGGGTCGACATCATAGCGGTCGCTCGCGAACGTCATATGGGCCGATCCGTTCTTTAACGATTCGTACAGTGCGACGATTCCGCGCAGGAACGGGACTCTCTTAAGGGATTGGACCCACGGGACGAGGATGCGGGGTTGGTTGAACGTTTCAATCGACCCGTCTTTGCGTCGAATCGCCGATGCGCTCTCGGTCCGCCCTTGAAACATCACACCTTCGACGAGCGCCTGCCCGCCGACAGGGATGGATGGTTTAGTTGTCATACGTTTTCCTCGATTCTACCAGTAGTATAGTTGAATTATACCGTGATTCGGCATAAAAACGAAACCTCAGGCGACACGATTCACGCTCTCCGCATAAATTTGTTACAATAGAAGCGACTTGACGAAGGGGGAATGAAGGTTGCGTATTCTTGTGTTGAACGGACCGAATTTGAATTTGCTCGGATTACGGGAACCGGACGTATATGGGGACGTGTCGTTAAAAGGACTTGCGAGCGCTTTATTGCTCGCGGCACCGCAAGAAGTTGAGTTCACGTTCATCCAATCCAATCACGAAGGTGAGTTGATTGATGCGTTGCACGATGCGTTCGATTACGAAGGCGTCATTTTCAATGCCGGTGCCTATACGCATACGTCGATCGCGCTTCGTGACGCGATCGCGGCCATCCCCGCCCCTGTCGTCGAAGTACATATCTCGAACGTGCATGCGCGTGAGCCGTTCCGTCATGAATCGAAGCTTGCCGGCGTCTGTCTCGGCGTCATCAGCGGATTCGGCTTGACGAGTTATACGCTCGCGCTCCATGCACTGATCGAACACTGGAGGAATCGACATGATTGAACGCGTCAGTAAGTTACAACGTGCATTGGCAGCTAACGGGATCGACGGACTTCTCGTGACGAAACGGGAGAACATCCGCTATTTATCTGGCTTTACTGGATCGAGTGGCGTCGTGCTCATCACGGCCGAGAAAGCGAGTTTCATTACGGATTTCCGCTACACGGAGCAAGCTGCAAGCCAAGTGAAAGGCTATGACATCGTCGAGCTCGACACGTCGCTCATCAAATCGGTGAGTGACATCGTGACACGTGAAGCGGTCAAACGCCTCGGGATCGAGCAAGATGACATGACTGTCGGTCTTTATCGCACGTATGAAAAAGAAGTGACAGCTGAACTCGTCGAGACGTCGGGAATCGTTGAAAAGCTACGCTTGATTAAGGATGAGGCAGAGCTTAAGATAATGAAGGAAGCTGCGGCGATTGCCGATGCGGCTTTCGAACATATCCAAACGTTCATCCGTCCGGGTCGTACCGAGAAAGAAGTCGCGAACGAACTCGAAATGTTCATGCGCGGTCAAGGGGCGGATTCGTCTTCGTTCGATATGATCGTTGCCTCGGGATGGCGTTCGGCGCTCCCGCACGGTGTGGCGAGCGACAAAGTGATCGAAGCAGGGGAACTCGTGACGCTCGACTTCGGGGCATACTACAAAGGGTACTGCTCAGATATTACGCGCACGCTCGCGGTCGGAACGATTTCCGATGAGCTACGCAACATTTACGACACGGTGCTTCGGGCCCAACTCGCAGGTGTGGCGGGCACGAGAGCCGGCATTTCAGGGATCGAGGCGGACGCGTTGACGCGTGACGTCATCAAAGAAGCCGGATTCGGTGAATACTTCGGACACTCGACTGGTCACGGTCTCGGTATGGAAGTCCATGAGGCACCGGGCCTGTCGTTCCGCTCAGAGACGATTTTGGAACCGGGGATGGTCGTCACGATTGAGCCGGGCATTTACATCGCTGGCGTCGGTGGTTGCCGCATCGAGGACGATGTCGTGATCACGGAAGACGGATGTGTTCGTCTCACGCAATCGCCAAAAGAGTTAATCACGATCGAGGCGTAAGCCTCGTCTGAAATTAGGAGGAAATCAATATGGTATCAGTTAACGATTTGAAAACAGGCTTAACGGTCAAAACGTCAGACGGTTCAATTTGGCAAGTCATCGAGTTCCAGCACGTCAAGCCAGGTAAAGGGGCCGCTTTCGTCCGGACGAAGATGCGTAACTTGCGCACAGGCGCCATCCAAGAGACGACGTTCCGCGGCGGCGAGCGCATCGAACGGGCCCACATCGAACGCAAACGTATGCAATATCTCTATCCGATGGGGGACACGTACGTGTTCATGGACAATGAATCGTACGAGCAACTCGAATTGACGAGCGAACAAGTAAAAGCGGCACTCCCTTACATGCTTGAAAACATGGAAGTGAGCATCGCGGACTACAACGGCGAGATTCTCGGGATCGAACTTCCGACGACGGTCGTCTTGACGATCGTCGAGGCCGATCCGGGCGTTAAAGGCGATACGGCTTCGAACGTGAAGAAGAACGCGACGGTCGAAACGGGCCACATCATCCAAGTGCCGCTCTTCATCGAGCCGGGTGAAAAAGTCACGGTCGACACACGGACTGGTGAGTTCACGGGCCGTTATAACGGGTAATATCAAGAGTGTCCATTCTTCGGAATGGGCACTCTTTTTTGTCGTTGCATTCACTGGTCTGACCAGTTATAGTAGAGTAGAGTTTAGTACCAGGTATAAACAGGGGGTATATTCATGCAAATCGATCATATTAAAGAGCTGATGGAATTGCTCGACCAGACATCAATCCACGAGATGGAGCTTGAGACGTCTGAGTTCAAGTTATCATTGAAAAAAGAAGCGGCCCCGCAAATCGTCACACAAGCCGCGCAAGCAGTCCCGGTCACTCCGGTTGCCGCACCTGTCGTAACAAACGATGTGGAAGAAGTGGCTGAACCCGTTGCCGCACCAGCATATAAAACAATCACGTCACCGATGGTCGGGACGTTTTACTCACGTCCCGCGCCTGACAAAGAAGCGTTCGTCAAAGTCGGGGATCGGGTCGAGGCCGGTCAAGTCGTCTGTATATTAGAGGCGATGAAACTGTTCAACGACGTCGAAACGGAAATCGGCGGCGAAATCGTCGAAATGCTCGTGGCCGATGGTGACTTGGTCGAATATGGGCAAGCGCTCTTCAGCGTGAAGTGAGGTCGGCATGAAACTATTAATAGCAAACCGCGGGGAAATCGCGGTGCGGATCATCCGTGCGGCCAAAGAACTGAACATCCCGACCGTCGCCGTCTTCTCTGAGGCTGACCGGGAGGCACTCCATGTCAAGCTAGCCGATGAGGCGTACTGCATCGGGCCGAACCCGTCCAAAGACTCTTATTTGAACATCCCGAATATCTTGTCGGTCGCGTGCGCGGTCGATGCGACGATGATTCATCCGGGATATGGTTTTTTGGCCGAAAACGCCGAGTTCGCCGAGATGAGTGAGGCGTGCGGCATCCAGTTCGTCGGACCGAGCAGTTATGCGATTCGAAAAATGGGCATTAAAGATGAGGCGAAGCGGACGATGATCGAGTCAGGTGTACCGGTCGTCCCGGGATCGAGCGGCGTCGTCACAGATGGCGAGGCGATCGAGCTCGCCCGTGAGATCGGCTACCCGGTCATCATCAAAGCGACGGCCGGTGGTGGCGGACGCGGCATCCGTGTCGCTTTCGATGAGGAAGAGCTCATCAAAGGACTCAGTGCCACGCGTAAAGAGGCGAAGCAGGCGTTCGGGAACGGGGACGTCTATTTAGAGAAATATATCGAGTCGTTCCGACACGTCGAAGTGCAAGTGCTCGCTGACCAATACGGCAACGTCATCCATCTCGGGGAACGCGACTGTACGATCCAGCGTCGGATGCAGAAACTCGTCGAAGAAGCGCCGTCACCGGCGATCGATGAGACGACTCGCCGGGCGATAGGGGATGCGGCCGTGAAAGCGGCGAAAGCGATCCAATACTCCGGCGCCGGGACGATTGAGTTCATCTACGTCCCTGAAGTGAATGAATTTTATTTCATGGAGATGAACACGCGCATCCAAGTCGAACATCCGGTCACCGAGATGATCACCGGATTCGACCTTGTCCAAGCCCAGCTTGAGGTCGCGCTCGGTCACCCGCTCGCCATCTCGCAAGAGGATATCGTTTTCTCGGGCCACTCGATCGAATGTCGCATCAATGCCGAAGACCCGTTCGCGGACTTCCGTCCGATGGCGGGAAAAATCGACCAGTACATCGTTCCTGGCGGGATGGGCGTGCGCGTCGACAGCGGGCTCTATGCCGGCGCAGTCATCCCGCCGTTCTATGATTCGATGGTCGCGAAGCTGATCGTCCACGCCCCGACGCGGGAAGAGGCGATCGCGAAAATGCTCCGCGCCCTCGACGAATTCACGGTATCGGGCATCCATACGACGATCCCGTTCCATCAACAAGTGATGACACACGAGCGCTTCCGGACAGGCACGTTCGACACGAAATTTGTCGAAAAAGAAATGACGCTCTCCAAATGACGACGACCAGGAAGCCCGAACATTATTTCGGGTTTCCTGGTTTTTTGTACTGAATTTATGAGTGCTTTGTGCTAAACTATCTCAATGAAAGCAAGCAAAAGGAGAGTATCTGAATGAAACGTCATGAAGCACGCGAAAAAGCGATTCAAACGCTTTTTCAAATCGAAGTATCAAACCTTGAGGTAGAGGACGCGATCGAGTTCGCGCTCGACGGGACAGAGTCTGACCCGTTCTATGAACAACTCGTCACGGAGACGCTCGAGCATAAAGAAGAGATCGACGCATTGCTCGTCGAGAACTTGAAGAACTGGCGCCTCGATCGACTCGGCAACGTCGAACGGACGATCCTCCGTATGGCGACGTATGAGTTGCTATACGTCGAAACGATTCCGGAGAGCGTCACGATCAACGAAGCGGTCGAACTTGCGAAGTCATTCGCTGACGAAGAAGCGGCGAAGCTCGTCAATGGCGTGCTCGGCAACATTATTAAAGCGTAAACAAACAGAGAGAAGACACCACACCAACTACAGAGAAACCTAACATAACGGGGGATGAGAGAGATGGCAGTAGTGATCGACGGGAAACAAATCGCAACATCGTATCGGGAGACGTTGAAAGAGCGGGTAGCAGCACTTCGGAACAAAGGAATTGTCCCGAAACTGAAAGTCGTGTTAATCGGGGACGACCCGGCCAGCCATAGTTATGTCCGTGGCAAAGAACGGGCGGCGACTGAAATTGGTATCGATTCTCAAGTGCTTCGATTCGACGAGACGATCTCGGAGCAGGAAATCCTCACCTTGATCGATTCGATGAATGAAGACGACGACTTGCACGGGATTCTCGTGCAGCTGCCACTACCGAAACATATCGATGAGAACCGCGTGATCATGCGCATCTCTCCTGAGAAAGACGTCGACGGGTTCCACCCCGAGAACGTCGGGAAAATGATGCTCGGCCTCGAGACGTTACTCCCTTGCACACCGCACGGCATCCTTCACTTGGCGAAACTGCAGACGGACCTCGTCGGGAAACACGTCGTCGTCGTCGGCCGGAGCCAAATCGTCGGCAAACCGGTCGGGATGCTGTTTTTGAACGAGTCTGCGACCGTCACGTATTGCCACTCGAAGACGGTCGACCTCGGGGCGATGACACGCCAAGCCGATATTTTGATCGTCGCCGTCGGTCGGGCCGGTCTCGTGACGAAAGACATGGTCAAACCGGGCGCCATCGTCATCGATGTTGGGGTCAATCGCGTCGACAACCGTCTCGTCGGAGATGTGGATTATGAACAAGTTAAAGACGTAGCGGGTGCCATCACGCCGGTCCCTGGCGGTGTCGGTCCGATGACGATCACGATGCTCATGCACAATACGGTCGAGGTCGCGTCGCGTGGCTAATCCGCTACCGGTATCTGAAGTCGTCCGTTATGTGAAACGTCAACTCGACGGCGATCCGGTATTGCAACAAGTCGCTGTCATCGGCGAAATTTCGAACTTCAAACGCTACGCTTCCGGGCACTGTTATTTCACGCTCAAGGATGAGTCGTCACGCATGAAGGCGATCATGTTCGCCCGAGATGCGAGAACGTTGACGTTCGACCCGACCGACGGGATGAGCGTCATCGTCGTCGCCCGGGTGACGATGTATGAGTCGACCGGGGACGTACAGCTGTACGTCGAGTTGATGCGTCAAGAAGGCGTCGGTCTCTTGTATGAACGCTATGAGGCCCGCAAACGTGAACTCGAGGCGAAAGGATGGTTCAGTAAGGAGCGGAAACGACCGCTTCCGGCTTTTCCTGAGCGAATCGGGATCGTCACCTCGCCAAAAGGGGCGGCCCTCCATGATATCGCGACGACGCTCAGACGACGTGCCCCGCATGTCGCGATCACGTTTGCCCCGGTCGCCGTTCAGGGAGACGCCTCGGCCATGCAAGTGGCGAACGCGATCCGGTGGATGAATGAGCGGACGGACTGTGACGTGTTGATCGTTGGCCGCGGGGGCGGCTCGATTGAAGAGCTATGGGCGTTCAATGAGGATGAGGTCGTTGAAGCGATATATGATTCGACGATTCCCGTCATCTCAGCCGTCGGGCATGAGACCGACTTCACGCTGTCAGACTTTGTCGCCGACGTCAGGGCGGCGACCCCGACAGCGGCAGCGGAGCTCGCGACGGCAACGATCGAGGCGCAACGAAAAGATGTGGAGCGATTGAGCACGGCGCTCACGCGTGTCGTGACGATGCAAATGACATCGCTAAAGGAACGGGTCGAACGGATGAAAAACAGCTACGGCTTGAAATCGCCTCGCTACACGATCATGCAAAAACGCGAGCGGTTCGCCCAAGCCGAGATTCGGCTCGAACAAGGTGTCGTCAAACAAGTGACGAGCGTCAGGCATCGCCTTAGCTCCTCGACAAATCGTCTTGACGTCAAGAACTTGCTGCGAGTGTTCCGAATGCATGAGGACCGATTCCGACAGTATGAAGGCCGGTTCGACCGCATCAAGCCGCTTGAGAGACCGACCGACCAGTTCGCCCGCATCGCGGGTCGACTGCAAGCTGTCAGTCCGCTCGCCGTCCTCGCAAGAGGGTATACGTTCATCGAGCAAGACGGCACGTATGTGAAAGATGTCAAACAACTACATGACGGCTTGGTGACGATCCGGTTTCGAGATGGTCACGCCGTCGCGGAAGTGAAGGAGAGACATGATGGCGAAGAAACAAGAACAACAGACGTTTGAGGCGGCACTCGCCCGTCTCGAAGAGATCGTCGCCCAACTCGAGGCGGGAGATGTCGCGCTCGAAGAGGCGATGACGCTTTATGAGGAAGGGGTCCGATTGTCGGCTCTATGCCAAGCGAAGCTCGCTGCGGCCGAGAAAAAGATGGATGAGATTCTTGAACTTGATGGGACGCTTCGAGATAAAGGAGGCGCGTCATGACACGACAAGCCTCCCTCACGCATTGGAAGCAAGAAGTCGAACGAGCGCTCGCTGCGTTCAACGAGCGTTCGGCGATGCCTGAGCGTCTCCATGACGCGATGACATATTCACTCGAGGCGGGTGGAAAACGGATTCGCCCGGCGCTCGTCTACGCCGTGCTCGAGACGTACGGCCGACCGCTCGCGCTCGGTCACGAAGTGGCGGCATCACTCGAGATGGTCCATACATATTCACTCATTCATGACGATTTGCCGGCGATGGATGACGACGACGTCCGGCGCGGACGTCCGACGAACCATCGCCAGTTTGATGAGGCGACGGCGATTCTCGCTGGTGACGCCTTATTGACCGATGCGTTCGCAATCCTCGCTCGGACCAACGCTTCTCCGGACAAGGTCGTCGCTTTGATCGCCTCGTTCAGTCGGGCGGCCGGGAGCCGTGGCATGGTAGGCGGTCAGCTTGACGACATGCTCGCCGAAAAACAGAGCGGGGTCCTGCTCGAGACGCTCCAATCGATTCACGAGCGAAAGACGGGTGCCCTTCTCGTCTATGCACTCGAGGCAGGTGCCATCCTCGCCGATACGTCCCGGTCGGACCGGGAAGCGCTCCAAGCGTTCGGACGTCACCTCGGTATCGCGTTCCAAATTCAAGACGATATTTTAGACGTCGAAGGGGATGAGGCGCTCATCGGCAAGCGGGTCGGCTCAGACGAACAAAATGACAAGACGACATATCCGAAGCTTCTCGGTTTGGACGGGGCCAAAGCGGCGCTCGAACGTGAAGTGACGATGGCGGAGGCTGAACTTGCCTCTTTGTCAGTCGAGGCACCGTTATTACGGGCGCTCCTCGCCTTCGTCGTCGGACGCGATCACTGACAGTGGTGACACGATAACACATCGTGTCACCTTTGTTTTTGTGAATGTATGGCATCCTTGGACACATTCTTGTAAAATGTAAGGTACGAATCAGTAATAAGATAGGAGAAAGGATGGTCATCATGGACTTGACATCCATTCAAGACCCGTCATTCCTGAAACGAATGTCGGTAACGGAGATGGAGGCGCTCAGCGCCTCCATCCGCCGGTTCTTGATTGAAAAATTGGCAGAAACGGGAGGGCATTTGGCGCCGAACCTCGGTGTCGTCGAGTTGACGCTCGCCCTGCACCGTGTATTCGACAGTCCGAACGACCAGCTCGTATGGGACGTAGGGCACCAAGCGTACGTCCACAAAATTTTGACAGGGCGGACGAAGCAGTTCGACACGCTCCGTCAATACAACGGTTTATGCGGCTTTCCGAAGCGTTGTGAGAGCGACCATGACGTCTGGGAGACAGGGCACAGCTCGACATCGCTCTCGGCGGCGATGGGAATTGCCATCGCCAACGAACTGAAAGGGTCAGAAGACCGTGCCATCGCCATCATCGGGGACGGGGCCCTCACCGGCGGGATGGCGCTTGAGGCGCTCAACCATATCGGTGCCGAGAAACAAAACGTGATCGTTATCTTGAACGACAACGAGATGTCGATCGCCCCGAACGTCGGCGCGATGCACAATATGCTCGGCCGGATGCGCGCGTCCCGCAAGCTGAAACATGCCCGCGAGGAAATCGAGTCGCTCATCAAGCACATCCCGATTGTCGGAGGACCGCTCGAACGAAGCGGGGAGCGCGTCAAAGACATGCTCAAATCGGCGCTCATCCCAGGAACGTTTTTTGAAGAACTCGGTTTCACGTACTTTGGACCGACGGACGGCCACGATTTGAAAGACCTTCTCGAGACGCTCGAGTATGCGAAGAAAATCGACGGACCGGTACTCGTCCACGTCATCACGAAAAAAGGCAAAGGATACCGTCCGGCCGAACTTGATGGTGTCGGTACGTGGCACGGCCTAGGGCCTTACAAGATCGAATCAGGGGAAGTCATCAAAGGCAAAGTGAAAGGTCCGAGCTATTCGAAAGTCGTCGCTGAGACGATCACGAAAGTGGCTGAGTCGGACGAGCGTGTGACACTTATCACGCCAGCGATGAGTGTCGGCTCGAAACTCGACTGCTTCAACGCCAAGTTCCCAGAACGCATGTTTGACGTCGGCATCGCCGAACAGCACGCGGTGACACTTGCTGGCGGTCAGGCGACGCAAGGGCTGAAGCCGGTCGTATCGATTTATTCGACGTTCTTCCAACGCGCCTACGACCAACTCGTCCACGACATTTGCCGTCAAAACTTGAACGTCGTCTTCACGATTGACCGGTCCGGACTCGTCGGTGCGGACGGAGAGACGCACCAAGGCGTGTTCGATATCGCCTTCATGCGCCACGTGCCGAACATCCGGATCTTGATGGCGAAAGATGAAGCCGAACTGCAAGGTCTCGTCTATTCGGCGCTCCGTTACGACGAAGGCCCGATCGCGATCCGCTTCCCAAGAGGAGAAGGAATCGGTGTCCCTATGAGCGACACGCTTCAAGAACTCCCGTTAGACGTATGGGAAGTCGAGGCAGAAGGGACGGACGTCGCCATTTTGACGTTCGGTCCTCAAGTGCAAGACGCGCTTGAAGTTCGGTCGCTGTTAGAAGGACAATTGAGTGTCCGTGTCATCAACTGTCGGACGATCAAACCGCTCGACGACGTCATGCTCACTTCGCTCTACGAAGAAGGCATCCCGCTCGTGACACTCGAAGAGGCGGTGCTCGCCGGTGGATTCGGCAGCAGCGTCCTCGAACACGCCAGCGATGCGAGACAGTTCCCGCGTGTACTGCGACTCGGCATCCCGGATCGTTACATCGAGCACGGCGGCGTCAACCAACTGCTTGAAGAGATTGGGCTCAGACCGTCACAAATCGCCGAATCGGTACAACAATTCGTCCAAGTGACAAATCGACAGAATGTGTGAGGAACTATGGAAAAACGAAAGAAAACTAGATTAGACGTATTGCTCGTCGACCGCGGATTAGCGGAAACGAGAGAAAAAGCGAAACGGGCCGTCATGGCCGGTCTCGTCTTTAGTGGGACGGAACGGCTCGATAAGGCGGGCGATAAAGTGTTCGATGACATCCCGCTCGAAGTGAAAGGTCAAGTCATCCCTTACGTCGGTCGGGGCGGGCTCAAGCTTGAAAAAGCGCTCGCCGTGTTCCCGCTCGATGTGAACGAGAAAGTCGGGATCGACATCGGATCCTCGACCGGCGGCTTCACCGACTGTGCCCTTCAAAATGGCGCGCGCCAGATGTATGCGGTCGATGTCGGCTATAATCAACTCGCTTGGAAACTCCGTAGCGACGAACGCGTCGTCGTCATGGAACGGATGAATTTCCGTCATGCGACGCCAGACCAATTCGAGGTCGCGCCCGATTTCGCGACGATTGACGTCTCGTTCATCTCGCTGCGGTTGATGATTCCGCCGCTCAAGCATATCTTGAAACCTGACGGCGTCGTCATGGCCCTCGTCAAGCCACAGTTCGAGGCCGGTAAAGCCGACGTCGGTAAAAAAGGCATCGTCCGCGACCGGACCGTCCACGAACGGGTCGCCGCTGACATGGTCCGTTATTTTGCTTCCGAAGGGTTCCACGTCGAAGGGCTCGACTTCTCGCCAATCACCGGAGGCGACGGAAACATCGAATTTCTGTTGTTCGCCCGTTTCACCGGTGTCGGTGGGGTCGACCCGGCGCTCGACGTGTCCGCGGTCATCGACGCCGCTCATACCCAATTGAAGAAGAACGCATGACCTGCAGACGAATTCGTCTGCAGGCTTTTTTTATAAGCGAACGAAGCGGGGGACGAGTGATTTCATCTTTCGAAAGCTAGACCTTTTTTCGACAATACTTTAGAATGAACATGAGTATGTGAAACGGAAAAAGAGGTGTCAGCCAGGATGAACAAAGGACAGCGCTTGATTAAAATTCGTGAGATCGTCACAAATCGTGAAGTCGAGACGCAAGACGAACTCGTGGACGAGTTGCATCGCGCCGGGTATCCGGTGACGCAGGCGACCGTGTCGCGAGACATTAAAGAATTGCATCTCGTGAAAGTGCCGCTCAACGATGGACGCTATAAGTATAGTCTCCCCGCCGACCAACGCTTCAATCCATACGGAAAGATGAAACGGATTTTAGGGGACAGCTTCGTCTCGGTCGATTCGGCCCAAAACTTGGTCGTCATGAAAGTGTTGCCTGGCAATGCCGATGCGATCGGCGTCTTGATCGACCATTTGTCGTGGGACGAATTGATCGGCACGGTATGCGGTGACGATACGATCTTGATGATCGCCCGCGATGAGCGGCAAGCGAAGCAAATCATCGAACGACTACTCGGAATGTTATGAGGTGAATGAACGTATGCTAGCAGAACTGTCGATCAAACAATTTGCAATCATCGATGAGTTGAACATCGCGTTCAATCGAGGGATGACGGTGCTTACCGGGGAAACGGGCGCAGGAAAGTCGATCTTGCTCGACGCGATCGGTTTGCTCGTCGGTGGACGAGGCTCGAGTGAGTTCGTCCGGTACGGTCAAGACAAGGCGGAGATCGAAGGACTGTTCATCGTCGAAGCCGGACATCCGATCATTGAAGCGGCTCAACAGTACGGCATCGACATCGAGGATGGGACGGTCATCTTGCGCCGAGATTTACATAGCAGCGGGAAGAGTGTCTGTCGCGTCAACGGGAAGATGATGCCACTCTCGACGTTACGAGAGCTAGGTCGTCTCCTCGTCGACATCCACGGACAACATGAGCATCAACATTTGATGGACGCCGAATATCACCTCGGTATTTTGGACAACTTTGCCGAGGGGGAAGTGACCCCGCTGCTTGAACAGTATCGGGAAGCTTACGCCGCCTACAACGCCGTCGCGACCGAATTGAAACGGCTCAGTCAAAGCGAGCAAGAGCTGGCGCAACGGATGGACCTGTTGTCGTTCCAAACGAATGAGATTGAGGCGGCAGAACTAAAAATCGGCGAAGAGCAAGCGCTCACAGAAGAACGAGATGAACTCGCAAACTTCGAACGGATCCACCAACACGTCCGACTCTCTTATGAGGCTGTCGCGGACGAGTCGAGAGGCCTCGATCAAATCGGCATGGCGATGCGTGAGATGGAAGAAGCGTCGACGTTATCATCTTCGCTCCAACCGATGGCCGAGACGATTTCAAACGCCTATTTCATGCTCGAAGATGCGAAGTTCCAGCTTCGGGACCAGCTCGATTCACTCGAGTTTGATCCGATTCGACTGGATGAAATCGAGACGCGTCTCGCCTTGTTCCAACAGTTGAAACGGAAATACGGGGCGACGATCGACGAGGTCATCACCTACGGGGAAAAAGTAGCGGACGAGTTAAAATCGATGACGAATCGGGAAGAACATCTTCAAGAACTAACCGACCGGCTCGCCGAGCTCGAGACGAGCGTGCGCGAGAACGGACTTGCCCTGTCAGCAGCTAGGAAACGAGCCGCCACTGACTTAGAGCAGGCGATTCATCGTGAGCTACAAGAGCTGTACATGGAAAAGACACGGTTCGAAGTCCGTTTCAAAGAGAGCGGCTACAGGGCGGACGGGCTAGACCAAGTCGAGTTTTATATGATGACGAACGTCGGAGAGCCGTTTAAACCACTGGCGAAAGTCGCCTCGGGCGGAGAATTGTCACGCGTCATGCTCGCCTTGAAATCGATTTTCTCACGGACGGTCGGGGTCGCCTCGATTATCTTTGATGAAGTCGATACGGGTGTGTCAGGCCGCGTCGCCCAAGCGATGGGTGAGAAAATTTTCCGTCTTTCGGTCGGCTCCCAAGTGCTCTGCATCACCCATTTGGCACAAGTGGCCGCGATGGCCGATCAGCACTTGTACATCACGAAGTCAGAGACCGACGAGCGCACGAAGACGAACGTGAGCGCTCTCGACCGGTCTGAGCGCATCGACGAACTCGGACGGATGATTGCCGGGGCGCAAATGACGGAGTTGACGAAACAGCATGTGGAGGAACTGCTCGACATGTCCCTCCAACTAAAACGGAAGTTCATCGAAGGGGTGTCTTAATTGATTACATTATGCATCGCGGACGACAATCGAGAAATCGTCGATTTGTTGACCCGCCAACTAGAGACCGAGACTGATTTGAAGGTCGTCGGGACCGCCTTTGACGGCGAGGCGTGCCTAGACGTCGTCAAGACACACCAACCAGACGTGTTGTTGCTAGACATCATCATGCCTCATCTCGACGGGATTGGGGTGCTCGAACGGCTTCAGGACGAGATGGACAAAGGGAAGCCTGAAGTCATCATGCTCAGCGCGTTCGGGAAAGACGAGGTCACGAAGCAAGCCGTCCAACTCGGCGCTTCTTACTTCCTCGTCAAACCGTTCAACATCCAGCAATTGATCGCCAAGATCCGTGAGCTCGCTGCCGGATCGAACCGTGAGTTCGAGGCGATGTCGCCGGAAGAACTCGATATTTCGCTCTTATTGCAACAGCTCGGCATCTCGCCGCGCATCAAAGGGTTCAAGTATATCCGTCAAGCGGTCATCTATGTCCGGGAACGCCAAGAGTTGCTCGGTCTGATCACGAAAGAGCTTTACCCGATGATCGCCAAAGAACACGAGACGACGTCGTCTCGGGTCGAGCGGGCGATGCGCCACGCCATCAAGACGGCGTGGGAGAACGGCATGCGTGACCACGAGATGTTCAACGGACGACCGGAACGTGAGCGCAGCCCGAAAAACTCAGAATTCATTTCCTATTTCGTCACCTACCAATCGTTTAAGCATCAGTAATGAGGGAATCAGGGGAAACCCTGATTTTCTTTTACAATGTGAAAGAAAGCGCTTGCAATCCACCGGGTTCTTGTTATAATAAAGGTGTACCAAGTTACTTGGACGAGCGTCAGATGAGCGCTTTCCAGTCTGTTCCGGAACAGGTTGGAGCAAGAAATCATCTCGGTTCGCTATCCGTCAATGGCTCAGAGGTGGGAACGACATCTCAAATCGTCACATCGTCCCGACGAGAGGTCGCGACGTTCGCTCATTCGCGAGACGGTTCTGGTCACGGTTCGAAGCTAGGGACCGCGCCAGGGAAAACGAATCGTTCAGTTGACCAAAAGGAGTGTTGTCAACCGTTGAACAGTTTATGGAAAGCGTTCGACTTCACGATGGATGGTTTGACATGACCCGATGAATTTACGTTAGTAACTCGAATGGGTACGTTTCCGTTCACGCAAGACGGCAGTTACTAGTTTCTTTCAAACTTCTTCATTAAGAAGACCATTGGTCATCATGTCACGAGTAGTATAGCAAGTAGGAGAGGAGATCATCCGTAGTGATCACAATTCAATATGAATAAAAAGGTTCCGCACTTGAAATGAAGTCAAGTTAGGGAACCTTTTTTTGTGTGCACCGAGTTATTTATTAAAAATAAGCGAGCGGGCACGTTCCTACGTCATAGTGTAGGAAGAGATCAAGACTCTATTCGGGGAACTTTGCCTGTTTTTTTGTCTCGGTTGAAGATGTAGCCTGCGACGAAACCGATTCCGCCCATGGCGATCAACAATCCGAACGTCCCTTGGAGCATCGAAGCGGCAGCGACCGACTCGATCCACGAGAACGGGCCGCTCGTCTTCAAGAAGAAACTGTCACGTAACAGTTTAATGCCGTACACACCAAGCAGTCCGGGGACGATTAGGATCAGAAGCGCGATGACACGCATAAAATCTCCTCCTTTTCCACTCATTATTTTACCAGAAAACGAGAAATCCGACACGGTCTTTTTCGGATGGTTGCGAAAGCCGGCTCGTTTCAGTAGCATGAATGCAGATAAAGAAATGGGGGAATGTTAAATGAATAAACGTCTGCTCATTGTCGGCGCGGGAAGAGGCGGCACCGAGGTGCTGAAAATGCTCCTCGATTCGCCGCTCGTCACGGTCGTCGCCGTCGTCGATTCGGACGCAAGCGCCGAAGGGTTGAAACTCGCACGGGGACGAGGGATTCAAGTCGCTAGCGACTGGCGTGTATGTGCCGATAAAAAAATCGATTTCGTCGTCGAGACGACCGGCAAGTCTGAGACGTTCCATGAGTTGAAGGAGCACTTCACAGACGCGGTCGTCTTGCCGGGTGAATTCATCCGGGTCGTCGTCGAACGCTTGAAGCAAAACCAACAGATGCTCGAAGCGATCATCGACTGCACGAGTGAGGCGATCTCGGTGGCCGATCATAACGGGAACACGATTTTGATCAACCCGTCATACACGCGACTGACCGGGTTCAAAAAAGAAGACGTCGTCGACAAGCCGGCGACAGCTGATATCGGCATGCAAGAGAGCGTGCATTTGAAAGTGCTGTCCACGGGTAAAGGGGTGCGGGACATCCGCATGCAAATCGGCGCGACGCGGCGTGACATCCTCGTCAACGCCGAGCCGATCATCGTCGAGGGGAAATTGCGTGGTTCGGTCGGGGTCATTCGCGACGTCTCACAAATTCGGGCGCTCCGGGACGAGCTGCAAGAAGCAAAGACGCGAATCCGCAACCTTGAGGCGAAGTATCAGTTCGCCGACATCATCGCGACGAGCGAAGCGATGCGTTTCGTCATCGAACAGGCCCGTCTGGCCGCGCTCACGCCGGTGACGGTGCTGATCCGCGGTGAATCGGGTACCGGGAAAGAGCTGTTCGCCCATGCGATCCATGGTGAATCACCGCGCAAGTATAAGAAGTTCGTCCGCGTCAACTGCGCCGCCATCTCACCGACGTTGTTAGAGAGTGAGCTGTTCGGTTATGAGGACGGGGCGTTCAGTGGCGCGAAGCGTGGCGGGAAAGTCGGTTACTTTGAGGAGGCGGACGGCGGCTCCTTGTTTTTAGATGAGATCGGGGAGTTGCCGCTCGACGTGCAAGTCAAGTTGCTCCGCGTCCTTCAGGAACATGAGATCGTCCGTGTCGGCGGGACGAACGCCATCCCGGTCGACGTCCGCATCATCGCGGCCACGAACGCGGACCTCGAACAAAAAGTCGCGGACGGGACGTTCCGGGAAGATTTGTACTATCGGATCAACCGGATGCCGATTTACATCCCGCCGCTCCGCGACCGGCTCGAAGAGATCGAGCCGCTTTCCGAACGCATCATCCGAAAACTGAACCAGGAGTATGGTCGTAGCGTCCGAGGTATCGAGGCAGAGGCTATCGAGTTGTTAAAGACACAGCATTGGAAAGGGAACGTGCGGGAGCTTGAGAACGTGCTCGGGCGGGCGATGATTTATATGGCGAGCACGGAACAACAAATCGCCCCGCACCACCTCCAATTGTCCCCCCGTGTCACGACGGCGCGGACGGCCGAGGCGCTATCGCTTCAAGACGCAGTCGCCCGATACGAACGGGATTTGATTGAACGAGCCATTGCCGAAGCGGACGGGAACAAGTCGGAAGCGGCACGGCGCTTACACATCTCGATCCGGACATTGTATAATAAACTCGAACGCATGCAATAAATTACCTGCATTTTTTTGCGTGGTATGAAATATCATGCATAGTGAATCGCTCAATGAAGCGCTTTCAATAATGGAAACAAACTTGCATAATAGTAAGTGAAGCATCGTTAGGGGGGACCACATATGAATTTTGAACAGATGCTCGCGAAGGCGACACAATTGGAGGGATGTACCGTCTCCATCGCCGGGGCCGCAGATGTGGAAGTGATTCGAGCGGTGAAGCTCGCAACCGACCATGGCTTGTCGCGTTTCATCTTGATCGGGGATGCGCGAGAAATCAAGCGTCTCTGTGATGCCGAGTCGGTCGCTGAGGCTCATATCGACATTCTCCATGTGAAAGGGGAGGCCGAGATCGCAAAACGGGCGACAATGGCCGTACGCAACGGGGAGGCCGACGTGCTCATGAAAGGAATGGTCGCCACGTCGACGTTCATGAAGGCGGTGCTCAGTCGGGAGTCGGGACTCCGGACGAGCCGCACGCTCAGTCATGTCGCCTTGTTCCAAATCCCGAACCGAGACCGACTCATCGGCGTGACCGATGCGGCCATCCATATCGCACCGTCACTCGAAGAGAAGGTCGAAATCATTCATAACGCGGTCGAGGCGATGCGAGACATCGGTTACGAGTTGCCGAAAGTGGCCGCGATCGGCGCCGTCGAGGTCGTCAATCCACAAATGACGGCGACGACCGACGCCGCACTCCTCACACAAATGAATCGGCGCGGTCAAATTAAAGGGTGTGTCGTCGACGGGCCGCTCGCGCTCGACAACGCCGTCGACATGGCCGCCGCCAAGCAGAAAGGGATCGATAGTGACGTTGCCGGACAGGCTGATTTATTGCTCGTCCCATACATAGAGGTCGGCAACGTCCTTTATAAGTCGATCATGTACTTCGCCGAGGCAAGTGTCGCGGCGATCGTCGTCGGGGCAAGTGCGCCGGTCGTCTTGACGAGCCGGGCCGACACGGCCGAGGCGAAACTGTATTCACTCGCTTTCGCACTGTTGCATGCCAAAAACTAAACATTTCCTAGGAGGAATTATCAATGATGGAGACTAACATGGAACCACGCTTCCGCATTTTTGACGTATTGCAGGCAGAAGACTATGAGCAGATCGTGTTTTGCCAAGATCAAGCGTCGGGCTTGAAGGCGATCATCGCGATTCACGATACGACGTTAGGGCCGGCACTCGGTGGACTGCGGATGTGGAATTATGAGTCGGAAGAGGCGGCGCTCACTGACGTGTTGCGTCTCGCCAAAGGAATGACGTATAAAAATGCCGCTGCTGGACTCAATCTCGGCGGGGGGAAGGCGGTCATCATCGGCAACGCCAAGACGGACAAGTCTGAGGCGCTCTTCCGTGCGTTCGGCCGTTACGTCCAATCACTCAGCGGGCGTTACATCACGGCAGAAGATGTCAACACGTCGGTTGCCGACATGGATTTCATCCATATGGAGACAGATTACGTCACAGGCGTCAGCCCGGCCTTCGGTTCGAGCGGCAACCCGTCCCCGGTGACAGCGTACGGGGTGTACCGCGGCATGAAGGCGGCGGCGAAATGGAAGTTCGGCTCAGACTCTCTCGCTGGTAAAACCGTCGCCGTCCAAGGGGTCGGGAACGTCGCGTACAACTTGTGCCGCCACTTGCACGAAGAAGGAGCGCACTTGGTCGTGACGGACATCAATGAAGAAGCGCTCAAGCGGGCCGAGACGGACTTCGGTGCGACGGTCGTCAAGCCGGACGAGATTTACGCCGTCGACTGCGATATCTTTGCGCCGTGTGCGCTCGGCGCAGTCATCAACGACACGACGATCCCGCAACTGAAAGCACAGATCGTCGCCGGGGCAGCGAACAACCAGCTCGCCGAGGACCGCCACGGTGACGTGCTCGAAGACCGGGGCATCTTGTACGCGCCAGACTTCGTCATCAATGCCGGCGGCGTCATCAATGTCGCCGACGAGCTCGAAGGCTACAACCGCGAACGGGCGATGAAGAAAGTCGAACTCATTTATGACAACATGTTGCGCGTCTTCGAGATCGCCGAGCGGGACGGGGTACCGACACACGTCGCCGCCGAGAAGATGGCCGAAGAGCGGATCGCGATGATGTCCCGGTCGCGTAGCCAGTTCTTGAAAGTCGAAAAAAGCTTGCTAGGTGGACGTTAAGATGTCTCGACAACTCATCCTCGCCATCAATCCAGGCTCGACGTCGACAAAAGTCGGACTGTTCGACGGGTCTGACGAAATTTTGACGAAGACGGTGCGTCACGGGCAAGACGTCACAGGATTGTCACTTCCCGAACAATTGCCTTATCGGGAGCAAGAAGTGCGCGACTTGTTGACGGAATCGAATATCGCGGGTGAATCGCTGTCAGCCATCGTCGGTCGGGGCGGTCTGCTCGCCCCGATGCCTTCTGGCACGTACGCCGTCAACGCCCAGATGCGTGAAGATTTAGCGAGCGGTCGCTTCGGTGTACATGCCTCGAATTTAGGCGGATTGATCGCGTATCGGCTCGGTGAATTATTTCAAGTACCGAATTATATCGTTGACCCGGTCGTCGTCGACGAGCTCCAACCGGTCGCTCGACCGACAGGGATGCCGGAAATCAATCGCCGCAGCATTTTCCACGCCTTGAACCAGAAAGCAGTAGGGAAGCGCTTCGCGACTGAAATTGGAAGCGATTACACGGATTTGAACTTGATCATCGCCCATCTCGGTGGGGGCATCACCGTCGGCGCCCACGAGAAAGGACAAGTCATCGATGTGAACAATGGACTAGATGGAGACGGGCCGCTCGCACCGGAACGAGCAGGCTCGATTCCAGTTGGACAGGTAGTAGAACTATGTTATAGTACCAGGTATAAAGAATCGGAGATGAAACAGAAAATTGTCGGTCGCGGCGGGCTCTACGCCCATCTCGGCACGTATGACGCCCTCGAAATCGAAGAGCGGATGACCGGCGGTGATGAACAGGCATCTCTTCTTTATGAAACGATGGCCTATCGGGTCGCTCAAGAAATCGCCAAGCACGGTGCGACGCTATCGGGGCAAGTCGATGCCATTCTGTTAACGGGCGGCATCGCTTATTCGGAGTGGTTGACTGACTATATTAAACAACGGGTCAGTTACTTGGCACCGGTTCACGTCTATCCTGGCGAAGACGAATTGAAGGCACTCGCTGAAGGGGCGCTCCGCGTCATCGGCCAACAAGAAACAGTTCGACATTACGAGGGGGATACACATGGCACGAGAATTTGATATCGTCGTCATCGGCGGCGGTCCTGGCGGATACGTGGCCGCGATCAAGGCGGCCCAAGCCGGAAAACAAGTGGCGATCGTGGAAGCATCCAAGCTCGGAGGGACATGCCTACATAAAGGGTGCATCCCGACGAAAGCATTGTTGAAGGCGGCGCACGTCTATCAGACGGCCAAACACGGTGAGACGTATGGCGTCGAAACGGGGCCGGTCTCGTTCAATCTCGGACGGGCCCAAACGTTCAAACGCGAATTGGTGGCAGGCCTTGAGAAAGGAATCGAACACTTGATGAAGCAAGGAAAAATCGAAGTGTTCCGTGGGAAGGCATCGATTCTCGGGCCGAGCATTTTCTCGCCGCAACCGGGGACGGTCGCTGTCGAGGACGAAGCAGGCGAGTCTGAACTGCTCTTGCCGAACCAGTTGATCATTGCGACCGGATCGATTCCACGTGAACTGCCCGGCTTGCCGTTCGACCATGAGCGCATCTTGAACTCTGATGACTTGCTCCAGTTTGAACAGTTGCCGAACGCCATCGCCATCGTCGGTGGCGGCGTCATCGGTGTCGAATGGGCCTCGATGCTCATCGACCTTGACGTCGACGTGACGTTGATCGAGGTCGGGGAACGGCTTCTCCCGCTCGAGGATAAAGCCGTCTCACGAGAAGTCGAGCGCTTGCTTAAAAAGCGCGGCGTCCGCGTGAAGAAAAACGTGACGGTCGACCCGGAACAGACGAGCGTGTCCCCGGACGCGGTCGAACTGAAAGTCGGGGAAGAGACGATCACGGTCGATTGTGTGCTCGTCTCGGTCGGACGTGTCGCCAACACAGAGCACCTCGGTTTGCAGAACACGTCGATCGTCGTCGAGAACGGCGTCATTCAAGTTGACGAACAGTATCGGACGAAAGAACGACATATCTTTGCAATCGGCGACTGCATCGGCAAGCTCCAACTCGCACACGTCGCCTCGGCCGAAGGGGTCAAGGCGGTCGAGACGATTCTCGGTCACGAACCGACCCCGCTCGATTATGACCTGATTCCGCGTTGCGTCTACGGCGTGCCGGAAGTGGCATCGGTCGGGTTGACGGAAGAGGCGGCGAAAGCATCCGGCCGTGACGTCAAGACAGGCACGTATCGCTTCAACGGACTCGGGAAAGCACGAATTGAAGGACAGGCGGACGGATTCGTCAAACTCGTCTCTGACAAAGAGACCGACGACCTGCTCGGTGTTCATATCGTCGGTCCGAAAGCGACGGAATTGATCACAGAAGGCGGGCTCGCCCTCGTCTTGAACGCGACGGCATGGGAGATGGGACAACTCGTCCATCCACACCCGGCCTTGAGCGAGGCATTCCAAGAAGCGGCGCTCGCCGTAGACGGCTTACCGATTCACGCCTAAGGAGGAAACGGAAATGGAACAAATGACAGTGAATTCATATGAAGAGCTTGGTCTCTCGAAACAAGACTTGATCGCGATGTTCGAAACGATGGTACGAGCCCGTAAAATCGATGAGCGGATGTGGAAGCTGAACCGGGCCGGTAAAATCCCGTTCGTCGTCTCGTGTCAAGGACAAGAGGCGGCCCAAGTCGGCGCGGCGTTCGCGCTTGAAAAAGGGACGGACTATATCCTCCCATACTATCGCGACGTCGCCGTCGTCCTGCATTTCGGCCAGACGGCCCGTGACTTGATGTTGTCTGCGTTCGCGAAAGCGGAAGACCCGAACTCGGGCGGACGTCAAATGCCGGGACATTTCGGTTCGAAACAACATCGGATTGTGACGGGCTCGTCACCGGTCACGACGCAAGTGCCGCACGCGGTCGGTGTCGCGTTGGCTGCGAAATTGAAAAAAGAAGAACTCGTGACGTTCGTCTCATTCGGGGAAGGCTCCTCGAACCAAGGTGACTTCCACGAAGGCGCCAACTTTGCCGGTGTCCACAAGCTCCCGGTCATCTTGTTCTGTGAGAACAACAAATATGCCATCTCTGTCCCTT
This sequence comes from Exiguobacterium aurantiacum DSM 6208, assembly GCF_000702585.1. Taxonomy (GTDB): domain Bacteria; phylum Bacillota; class Bacilli; order Exiguobacteriales; family Exiguobacteriaceae; genus Exiguobacterium; species Exiguobacterium aurantiacum. The sequence goes on from NZ_JNIQ01000001.1 coordinate 1,677,953, forward strand.
TGTCGAAACAGCTCGCCTGTGAGCACGTCTCGGACCGGGCGAAAGGTTATGGGATGCCGGGCGTGACGGTCGACGGGACCGACCCGATCGCCGTATATGCGGCCGTGAAAGAAGCGCGGGCCCGTGCTTTGCGTGGAGAAGGGCCGACGCTCATCGAAGCAGAAGTCGAGCGGCTCGTCCCACATTCGTCCGACGATGACGACAAGGCGTATCGTTCGGTCGAAGAATTGGCCGATTTGAAGGATCGGGACGGGAACCAGCTGTTCCGCGCCCGTTTGATTGAAGATGGCATCGCGACAGAAGAAGAGCTCGCGTCCATCGAATCGAGCGTCGACACGGAAGTGAACGAGGCGACGGCGTACGCGGACAAGGCACCGTATGCGTCACCGGAATCGACGATGGATCACGTGTACGAGGGGGATAACTGATGAAAACGTTTATTGAAGCGATCAACGAAGCGATTCATGAAGAGATGGAGCGGGACGAGAACGTCTTCGTCCTCGGCGAAGACGTCGGGGTCCGTGGCGGCGTGTTCCGGGCGACACAAGGATTGATCGAAAAGTACGGTGAAGACCGCGTCATCGACGCTCCGCTTGCGGAGAGTGCGATCGCGGGTGTCGGCATCGGGGCCGCCATGTATGGGATGCGTCCGATCGCTGAGATGCAATTCGCGGACTTCATCATGCCGGCCGTCAACCAAATCGTCTCGGAAGCGGCGAAAATTCGTTACCGCTCGAACAACGACTGGACGTGCCCGATGGTCATCCGAGCCCCGTTCGGCGGTGGCATTCACGGTGCCCTCTATCACTCGCAGTCCGTCGAAGGAATGTTCAACTCGACACCGGGACTGAAAGTCGTCATCCCATCCGACCCGGTCGACGCGAAAGGGTTGCTCAAGGCGGCGATTCGGTCGAACGACCCGGTCCTCTTCTTCGAGCACAAGCGGGCGTACCGACTTTTAAAAGCAGACTTGCCTACAGACGACTATACGGTCGAAATCGGTAAAGCAGCCGTCAAACGTGAAGGCGACGACATCACGATCATCACGTATGGCCTTTGTGTCCACATGGCACAAGAAGCGGCGAAGGCGCTCGATTCTGAAGGGATCAGCACACATGTCCTCGACTTACGGACCGTCTATCCGCTCGACCAGGACGGGATTATCGAAGCGGTCAAGAAGACGGGGAAAGTGCTCCTCGTCACCGAGGACAACAAAGAAGGAAGCATCATCGGGGAAGTCGCGGCCATTATCGCCGAAAAGGCGTTGTTCGAACTCGACGCGCCGGTCGAGCGGCTGGCAGGTCCGGACGTGCCGTCGATGCCTTATGCGCCGCCGATGGAGAAGTTCTTCATCGTCTCGCCTGAAAAAATCGCGGAGCGGGCACGTCAGCTCGCTGCGTTCTGAGGAGGGCCTTCATGGAACAGACGATTAAAATGCCTCAGCTCGGTGAAAGTGTGACCGAAGGGACGATCACGACGTTTCTCGTCAAGCCGGGTGACCGGGTCGAGGAATATGAACCGCTCGCGGAAGTCATGACGGACAAAGTGACAGCCGAGATTCCGGCGACAAGTGCCGGTGTCGTCAAAGAAATCCTCATCGGGGAAGGTGATACGGTCGCAGTCGGAACACCTGTCTTGGTCATGGAAGTCGCGGGGGCCGAGAAAGAAACACCTCAAGTCGAGTCCGAAGAGACGGTGCAAGAACCGGTCGCGGAAGCCGTTTCGGCTGCGGCAGCATCAACGCCGCGCAAACAGAGCGGTAACGGGCGTTTCTCGCCGGCGGTCATCCGTCTGGCGAACGAGAACGATATCGATTTGAATGACCTCGACGGCTCGGGCCTTGGGGGCCGTATCACTCGGAAGGACGTCCTCCGCTACTTGTCGGAAGGTCGCCCGGTCAAACCGGAAGCGGCGATGCAAGCACCGGTCCAAGAGACGATGACGCAAGTGAAACTCGATGTGCCAACGGAAGCGGAGAAGCCGGCCGTCGCGCCAGTGACCGCTCCGACACCGAGTGAACCATCATCAGACCGGGTCGAGCTGATTCCGACGGCTGGAGTCCGTCAAGCGATCGCGAACAACATGGTCCGCTCGAAACATGAAGCCCCGCATGCGTGGCTCATGATCGAGGTCGATGTGACGAATCTCGTGGAGACGCGTGCCAAGCTCAAAGATGAGTTCTTTAATCAGGAAGGCGTCAAGTTGACGTTCATGCCGTTCTTCATGAAGGCGGCCGTCGAAGCTTTGAAAAAGCATCCGATGATGAACTCGGAATGGGCCGGCGACCACATCAAAGTGCATAAAGATATTCACTTGTCGGTCGCCGTGGCGGCGAACGACGCGCTTTTCGTGCCGGTCATCCAACACGCCGACGAGAAGAACATCAAAGGGCTTGCTGTCGCGCTTCAAGACGTCGCATCGCGGGCCCGTGCCAACCGTCTGACGGCGAGCGAGATGCGAGGCGGTACGTTTACGATCAACAACACAGGCGCGTTCGGTTCGATTCAATCGGCGCCGATCTTGAACTATCCACAAGCTGCGATTTTATCGGTTGAATCGATCATCAAACGCCCGGTATGGGTGAACGGGATGTTCGCGGCGCGCGATATCGTCAACTTGTGTATGTCGGTCGACCACCGCGTCCTCGACGGTCTCGTCGCCGGTCAGTTCTTGCAGTCGATCAAGCAATCGCTCGAAGCGATCGACCCGAACACGTACACACTGTACTGATACGCAACGAAAAAGACAGCCACACGTCGTGGCTGTCAACTTGTTGACTAACATCAACTGAATCGCTCGTCCTTCCGGCGCCTACGCTTTCCGCAGGCAATCCCGGAGCCGCATCGCGACTCGTGTCGCTGCTGGGTCTCCGTTGGATCGCTCTCCTGCTGGAGTCGGGACGCCGTTGACGAGCTATACGACTGGTCGCCCCTCTGGCGGCCATTTGTCTTTTTTGAGGCTTCGACAGGCAAAGAAAAGCCCGGGCACTTCCTTTGCGTCGCGTAAAACGGGGAAGGAACGCTCGTGCTTCATACATAAAAAGACGAACCGGGTCGTGAGAAGGAACCTGGTTCGTCGACAGACGCACGTCGTGGCTGTCTTTTCAAATGGAGCGTTCAATCAACGACTCGACGTCGCGGCGGACGAGGTCGACTTTGAGCTCGTCATACGCATAGCTGAGCCGGTGCGTCGATTCATCTGTACCCGTCAAATCTGCGAACAGGCTGCCGAGGTTGTGGACGCTCTTGTCGACTTGAATCAACAAGTCGAGTGTTGCCTCATCCTGGAGCAATACGACCTCAATCTCGTCGAGTTTGCGACCGAACCGTGTGCCGTTCGGTGAATATTCAAGCTCTTGGGCGATCGGCAGACGGCCTGAACGGTGACGTGCCGGCAACATCTCGGTGTCGGCCTTTTTCAAGCGGAAGCCGATGGCGTCTAGCGCATCGAGAACGACTTGTTGTGTCGCGTTTGGTTTGACGACGATCGCATCCTCATCTTTCGGGTCGACGGCCTGGGCGATGTCGAGTCCGGTCTCGATCCATGACTTCGATTGGCTGACCGAAAGTGGGGTGTTGAACGGGACGGCGATCGTGAAAGGGATTTCCTTCACTTCATTGGGACCGATCAAGAACGGGGCCTCGTTCAATGAAATCTTCTCGATTGTGAACGTCGAGTACGTCGCCTTATCGTTCACTTCATGTTTATATAGTGTGTTGAAGAAGATGTAGATCCGGTCGACCGATTGCTCGACGCTGCCGCCTTTGACGTGGACGACACCTTCTAAAGTGCCGCCTGGTTCACAGTGGCTGTCGGCGAGTCGTGTATCGACCGTCGCGGCGCCGACCCCGATCGATGAGAGTAGTTTTTTGAACATGGTTCTTCCTCCTTTGACGTTTGCACGGCTTCGTGTAATAGTATGTACGGATGCACGATTTAAAAAGTTTCGAAACTACTGAAAAGGAATGAACGAAGTGGACTATACACAATTACTGGCCCGACTGAAGGAAGTCGTCGACCATGAACAACTCGTCACGGCGACAATCAGCCAGCCGCGTCAAAAATCAAGCGATCTCCGGCGCGTCAAGCTGAAACCGGTCTTATTGAGAGAAGCGTACCATATACAGTTTGAGTACCAATATGAGCGGGTGATGAAACATAAAAATTTGCCGGCGGACGAAGCGGCCGCTGAGATCGAATCGTTGCTCGAGACGTTCCGTCAAGGACAGTTCCAGTTGAAGTCGTCCGATCTTCAGTTTCAGCTGTCGAAGAAGTTCAAAGTGGTGTATAAAGAACGACAGACGGCGGCCAAACAAGTAAAGCTGACGCACAACCGCGAGAAACAGTACGTCTTGCCGCTCGACGAACCTGTTCCGTTCTTGATTCGTCTCGGTGTCCAGTCCGAGGATGGGAAAGTGAAGCGTCAAAAATATGACAAGTTCAAGCAGATCAATCGCTTCCTCGAGTTCATCGAGGACTCGATCAAGCATCTACCGACAGACCGGACGATTCGCATCCTCGACTTTGGCTCGGGGAAATCGTACCTCACGTTCGCCCTCTATCATTTCTTGCATGAGATGAAAGGATACGACGTCCACATCACCGGGCTCGACTTGAAGAAGGAAGTCATCGAAGAGTGTGCCGGCATCGCCCGTGATTTAGGATACGAGCGGCTCGAGTTTCTCGTCGGCGACATTAACGAGTATGAAGGCGAGTCAGCGGTCGATATGGTCGTCACGCTCCACGCCTGTGACGTTGCGACCGACATGGCGCTCGCCCGGGCCGTCCGGTGGGGGGCGAAAGTCATCTTGAGTGTGCCGTGCTGCCAAAAAGAGTTGAACCGTCAGCTCGACGCCGCACCTCTTGATGTCATGTTGCAGCACGGTCTCATTAAAGAACGGTTCGCCTCACTCGCGACCGATTCGATTCGGGCCGAACTGCTCGGCTTCGTCGGCTATGAAGCGCAATTGCTCGAGTTCATCGATATGGAACACACGCCGAAAAATATATTGATTCGGGCATATTTGACGAATCGGGAAGCGACTGCAGAAGAACGTGCCCGTTACATGGCGTTCAAATCGCTGCTCGGCGCCGACCCGTTCCTCGAGCGTGAATTGAGCGATAGACTTGTTTTCACCGCACGAGAAGACGTAAAATAAAAAAGTACAGACGCAAGTCGAAAGGGGAAACGATATGGATTTTCAATTATACTTCCAAGATGTAGTCGAACAAGCACGGAATGAGGTTCGTGCCGCTGGATATACAGAATTGACGACGCCTGAAGAAGTCGACGCCGCCCTCAAACAAGAAGGCAAGACGCTCGTCCTCGTCAACTCGGTATGTGGTTGTGCCGGGGGGATCGCTCGTCCGGCAGCAGCTTATGTCAACAAGATGGAAGGGACGAAACCGGATCACTTCGTCACCGTCTTCGCTGGACAAGACCGCGAAGCGACGGACCGGGCCCGTGAATACTTTGAAGGATACGCACCGTCATCGCCTTCGATCGCCTTGCTCGAAGACGGCAATATCGTCACGATGGTCGAACGGAGCACAATCGAGTCATCGACGGCCGAAGAGCTCGTCGATCAGTTACAGACGTTGTTCGACATTTACTACGCATAAGAAAGAAGCGCAGAGGCTTTTGCCTTTGCGCTTTTCGCTAAGAAAGGATCGATTCGATGGAACCAGTCATCAAAATCATGAGCGAGGCGGAATATACGATCGCCTTGTCACGCGGCGAGATCAATGAGCCGTCGCTTCAGACAGAAGGATACGTCCGCTGTTGCACCCCGCAACAAATCGGCAAGTTCGTGCGACGCCACTATCGAGACGAACGGGTCGTCCTCGTGTCGTTCCATGTCGCTCGTCTCGGAAGCCTTCTCCATTACGAGTTCGATGAGGACGGCGAACGTTACCCGCACGTCTACAGCGCCATCCCCATCACGTCGGTCAAACGGGTCCAACCGTACGGATCGCGCGATAACGGTACGGTCACTTATTTCGCTTACGAGCGGATGTGACCGTATTTTTTTTATATTTTATGCATGAATATACTTTACAAGTAATAATTATGTGTATATAGTGGTTGAAGAACAAGTCAGACATGTGATGAGTCGAAAAGCGATTGAGTCATTTTCACATATATGTCATAATTTTGTTAATGTTCTGATTATTTCATCCAACTGGAGAAAGGAACGATGATCATGAAAAAAGGTTTTCTAGCATTATGTATCGCGGGCCTCGCCGCCTTCTCGGCCGCATGCGGCGCCGACGTCAACGAAGGAGGATCTTCTTCTTCAGGGAGTGAAGACGATAAAGTCATCGTCATGGGGACGAGCGCGGACTACTTCCCGTATGAGTTCGTCGATACGGCGAACGGGGATGAGATCGTCGGATTTGATATCGACATCGCCAAGCAAGTCGCTGAAAACATGGGATATGAATTAAAGATTGAAGATATGGACTTCGGAAGCCTCCTCGGGGCGTTGAACGCCGGCCGCGTCGACTTCGTCATGGCCGGGATGACACCGACGGAAGAACGGAAAGAAAACGCCGACTTCTCGGACATCTACTTCACTGCGAAAAACTTGATTTTGTCAAAAGGGGACGCCATCCAGTCGCTTGAAGACTTGAACGGCAAGCAAGTCGGTGTCCAGCTCGGTTCGATTCAAGAAGGGATCGCCAAAGACCAAATCGATGGCGCTGAAATCGTCGCCTTGAACAAAATTCCAGAGATCATTCAAGAAATCAAGACGGGCCGCATCGATGCGATGGTCATCGAAGATACGGTCGCGAAAAAATATCTCGACCAAGACAGTGAACTTTCGACATTCGAAATCGTTGATGAGGAAGAAGCCGGCTCGGCCGCAGCCTTCCGTAAAGACGATGAGCTCCGCAATCAATTCAACGAAGAGTTGAACAAGTTGATTGAGAGCGGCGAAATCGAGAAGTTAGCTCAAAAATGGTTCGAAGAAGAAGCCGCACCGGCGGAATAATTCATGCACGAGGCTGACTGGATGTATCAGTCAGCCTTTTTTAGGAGGAACTTACAATGGAGTTTAGTCGGATTTATGATTCTATCCCTTATATTCTCGAAGGGATCCCGGTCATGTTTCAAGTCGTGCTCGTCTCGGCATTGTTCGGGATCACGCTCGGGATCGTCATCGCCACGTTCAAAATCATCCCGAACCGGTTCGTCAACTTTATCGGTCACGCCTATACGGCCGTATTCCGGGGTACGCCGCTCATTTTGCAGCTCGCCATCATTCACTTCGGCTTGCCGCAACTGACAGGTTTCATCACGACGCCGTATCAATCGGCGGTCATCGCTTTCTCACTCAACTCGGCAGCGTATATCTCAGAGATTATCCGGGCCGGGATTCAAGCGGTCGACAAAGGACAGTGGGAAGCGTCCGACGCACTCGGTGTCCCATATGTCAAACAACTGCGGTCGATCATCTTGCCGCAGGCGTTCAAAAATATTCTCCCGGCACTCGTCAACGAGATGATCACGCTCACGAAAGAGTCGGCGCTCGTTTCCACGGTCGGCGTGCTGGATATTATGCGCCGGGCTCAAATCGTCGGCGGGCAAAAGGCGATCTACTTCGAACCGCTCCTGTTCGCGGGTGTGATATACTTTACGATAGTAATGGTGTTGACATACTTTGGTCAGCGTCTTGAAAAACGGCTTAGAAAGAGTGATGGCAGATGATACAAGTTAACGATTTATACAAGCAGTTCGGTGAATTAGAAGTGTTGAAAGGAATTACGACGACGATCGAGCGCGGGGAGGTCGTCGCTGTCATCGGGCCTTCGGGTTCAGGCAAATCGACGTTCCTTCGTTGCCTCAATATGCTCGAAGTTCCGACGGGCGGTACGGTGACCGTCGACGGTTACGAATTAACGAAAAAAGGAGCGAACGTCTCAAAAGCCCGTCAACAGATCGGGATGGTGTTCCAACAGTTCAATTTGTTCCCGCACATGAGCGTACTCGATAACTTGACGTACGCCCCGATCAACGTGTTGAAAATCAGTAAGACTGAAGCAGTCGAACGGGCGAAGAAGTTGCTCGAACGGGTCGGTTTGTCTGAAAAGATCAACGCCTATCCAAGTCAACTGTCGGGCGGGCAAAAACAGCGTGTCGCCATCGCCCGGGCCCTCGCCATGGAACCGAACGTCATGTTGTTCGACGAACCGACGTCAGCGCTCGACCCTGAGATGGTCAATGAAGTACTCGACGTCATGAAAGGGCTCGCTGATACAGGGATGACGATGGTCGTCGTCACGCACGAGATGGGCTTTGCCCGTGAAGTGGCCGACCGCGTCCTGTTCCTCGACGAAGGCATTTTGATGGAAGAAGGCAAGCCGGCCGACCTGCTCCTCAACCCGCAGACCGACCGTGCGAAACGATTCTTAGAAAAAGTGTTGTGATTGAAACGTTCGAGCTGACATGAGAAAGGGAGGATTCACATGAAGATCACGTATTATGGTCATGCGACAGTCCAACTAGACATCGACGGGACGAGCGTCTTGATCGATCCGTTTTTGACGAGCAATCCGCATACGGACGTCGATCCGGCGACGGTGAAAGCGGACTACATCTTGTTGACGCACGCCCATTTCGACCATATCGAAGACGTCGAGCTGATCGCGAAGACGACCGGGGCGACGATCGTGGCCACCCATGAGCTCGCGACCTACTATGAGAAAAAAGGTTATTCGGTCCACGGCATGAACATCGGGGGCGGGCATTCCTTCCCGTTCGGCCGTGTGACGATGACACAGGCGTTTCATAGTTCGAGTCTCGACATGGGAGACGTCCCCGTTTATATGGGCATGCCGGGCGGTTTCATCGTCGAGACGAACGCGCTCACCGTCTATCATGCTGGAGACACGGCGCTGTTCTCGGACATGAAGTTATACGGAGAACGATTTGAAATTGATGTCGCTTTCCTCCCGATCGGTGACAATTTCACGATGGGACCGGCAGATGCGCTAGATGCCGCCCATTGGCTACAGGCGAAACGTGTCGTCCCAATCCATTTCGATACGTTCCCGCCGATCAAGCAAGACGCACGTGCGTTTTGTGATCAACTACATCAACGCGGGCTGCTGATCGAACCGAACAGCACGATTGAGATTTGATTATGTCAAAAGAAGCCGTCGCGGCGACCGAACGTTACGTCGGGTCGCTCCACGCTGACGATCGCACCGGCCATGATGTCGCGCACCTTGAACGCGTGCGGCGGCTCGCGGAGACACTTGCCGAAAGGGAAGCGGTCGACCCGCTCGTCGTGACGCTGTCTGCCCTTCTCCACGATGTGGAAGATGCGAAACTCGGGCGTCCGTCCGGTCTCGTCGAGCGTCATCTCGAGACGCTCGACATCTCCGCTTTGCAACGGCGGCACGTGATGACCGTCGTTTCTGAGACGTCGTTCTCGAAAGGGTGCGACCCGTCTTCGTTAGAAAGTGCCATCATCCAAGATGCGGACCGGCTCGACGCGATCGGGGCGATCGGCATCGCCCGCACATTTCAGTTTGCGGGTTCGCGCGGCACCGCTCTGTATGGGGACGCGAGCGCGCTCGCTCACTTCGATGAGAAGTTGCTCAAACTGGCGGACAGGATGCATACGCCCCGGGCGAAGCAAATCGCGGCCAAACGCCACGCTTTCCTCGTCTCGTTCCACGACCGGTTCAAGGCGGAATGGACGGGCGAAGACATATGAAAACGGCCGAGGAGATCGATTCCTCGGCCGTTTTGGGTTAAAACGGATGCTTATTGAGCCAATGCCCGCCGTCGAGGGAGATGCATTCCCCGTTTAAATAACGCATCTCATCCGATAGCATCCAGTACGCCAAGTCGGCGATCTCTTCTGGTGTCCCGAACCGTCCGATCGGCACGTTGCGGCGAATCCGTTCGACTTCTTTCACGTGGACCGCGAGTTTTTCGGCGCCGCCCGTCCGTTCAATCGGCCCGGGACTGATCGCGTTGACACGTGCTCCGAACTGATAGCCCCATTCGACGGCGAGCGTCCGCGTCAAGTTGAGGACGCCCGCTTTCGCCGCCGCGCTAGGGGCGACGCCCGGACCGGCTTGCCAGGCGTACGAAGCGACCATGTTCAAGATCGAACCGCCGCGTACTTGTTCGGTTTCCCAATGTTTCCCGAGCGCGTGCGTACAGTTGAACGTGCCGTTCAAGACGATATCGATGACACTCGTCCAACCGTTCGGTGTCAAGTCGAGCGTCGGACAGACGAAATTACCGGCCGCGTTATTGACGAGCGCATGCACCGGCCCGTAAGCGGACGAGATAGTCTCTAGCGCTTGGGCGCAACCGTCATAGTCACGGACGTCATGCTGGACGCTCATCGCGCGTCCGGCTTCGATCGCGTCCAACTCACGCATCGTTTCTTCGAGCCGTTCCGTGTTCCGTCCACTGATGGCGACGTTCCAGCCTTCTTGTTTAAATTTGAGGGCCATCGCTTTCCCCATCCCGGATGAGCCGCCTGTGATCCAAATCGTCTTCATGTAAATATCCCCCTTCGAAAAGTGAATGGTCGTTCATTTATGTATTCGCTTCTCCGTTTCGGGAATCCTGCATAAAAAAGTGATGACCATGACGGCCATCACTTGATTTGTTCGTAGTATGCTGAGCCGAGTGTACGGTCGATGAGATACATCGTCCCGGCAACTTTTTCACCCCAGTACGGGTCCGACGCATAAAAGATGTTGATGCCTTCTTGTTTGTTGCCTGGAAAAGGACCTCTCGCATAAGAACCGGTCACGTATTTTTCAGCGAACAGTCGGGCCGCTGCGTCAACGCTCGCCTCAAAAGATGCGAACGTCGCGGCGTTTCCGCTCGGGTCGTCATCGGTCGCTTTGAAGCCGAACAAGTTGAACTTGTCTCTGGCGATGGCAGACGTGCCGTAACTGGATTCATGGCCCGCGACGGCGAGGAGGAATAACGCGTTGATCCCGTGCTTCGACTCGGCGTCTTTAAACGCCGCACCTTTTCCTATCAGCGGAGAATCCGACCGTGTCTCGAGGAAACGGTCCAACTCCGAGGCCGAGTATGGCGACGTCGAGGCGATGGAGGCGAACTGGTACGGTGAAGCGAACACGTCCCGGACGTTCTCGGTATAGAACCGATCGGACCTCTCTTCGTCCGCCGGGCCGACGAGGAACGTGCCGGCGAGGTTGTCATTCGCCTCGACCGTATGGTACACGTCTCCGTCACGCACTTCATAAAATCCTCGTTTCTTCACGAGTGCGTCCGGATACAACGTCATGTTCGCGAGCGGCACGAACACGACCGCACCTGAGATGTTGACGCGCAAGTGATCATGCCCACGCTCGAGTAGCCTTAGCCGCGTACCGCCGGCGACGTATGACTGACGCTCGGACAAGGCCTCGTCTTTAAACAGATACGTGATACTGTCTGTCGGGGTGACGGCGATCCCGGCGCCGGTGAAGTCGATGACCTCGCCGTCCGGTCCGATCAAAGCCCGATGCTCGCCGCGCTCCATGTACGCTCTCGCTTCGGCGAGCGACTCGAACTGACGCGTCTCGGTCTGCCCGTCTCGGAACGTCTCGACCGTATATGTGCCGCTCGAGTGCTGCTCGAGCCAGAGGAAGCCGAGGACAGCGATCAATACGATGAGGAGTGAGGGGAGGAGGCGTTTATTCTTTTTTGTCGTCACTTTCAATCACTTCCAAACATAAGGATTGCCAAACGGGAAATTCTAGTCAACAATTTTGTAAGAGAGAAGGGGGATTGCTATGAAAATCGGGTCACGCACGCTAAAGACGGCGGTCGCCGCCGGCATCGCGATGCTCATCGCCGAGACGATTCATCTCGACTACTACGTGTTCGCGGCGATCATCGCCATTCTCAGTATTCAAGAGACGAGGAAGAAGTCCTTCCGTGCGTCTTATGAACGAGTCATGGCGAGTCTGCTCGCCATCGGGATGGGAGCGCTCATGTTCACACTGCTCGGCTATTCACCAGCCACGCTTACACTTTATTTTGTCATGTTTATCCCGCTCGTACAACAGCTCAAACTGCAGGACGGGATGATCACGAGCGTCGTCATCTTGACCCATCTGTACACGGAAGGCCGATTCTCGATTAACTTGTTCATCAACGAACTGTTGTTGATCGCGATCGGGGTCGGGGTCGGTCTAGTCGTCAACATGTATATGCCGACGCTCGACAAAGAAATCGAGCGCATCAAAGACAACATCGATCGGGCGCTCGCCGTTTATTTCTATGACATCGCCGCCTGTGTCGAGACCGGGATCTACAACGACCATGCGATGATGCTATTGAAGACACGCGATTACTTGAAGCAAGGGAAAGACCTCGCACTTCGGCGGATGGGCAATTCGATCGGCAAACGAAATGAAGATATGGACTACTTATACTTCCGGATGCGCGAACGGCAATACGACATTTTGAAACGAATCGTCGACAACGCCCGCGAGATCACGCTCGTCGTCGATGAGGCGAAACCGGTCGCGACGTTCCTTCGGCTCGTCGGAGACAACGTCAACGAGCGGGCTGACGCTTCTGCGTTCCTGCGGGAGCTAGAAGCGACGATCGAGCACTATCGAAAAAACGTACCTCTCCCCACGTCACGTGAGGAATTTGAGGTACGTTCGTCGCTGTTGAACATTTTGTCAGACGTAAAAAGCTACTTGATTTTAAAAGAGCGTTACATTCTGCTCTTAAAAGAACATGGCCATGCTCGACAACACCGTGCTGAGCAAAAAGATTGATACGATGACGACAACGCCGATCTGAATGATGCGTTGTCGTTTCTTTTGTTTGTTTCTCATGACGATCCTCCATAACGTGTTTGTCCCCATTGTACAGAATGGAAAACGTTCGTGCAAACGTCATGAGTTTGGTATAATGACCAAGAAATGTTTGGATGGAGGGATGTTTGTATGGTAAACGAGACACGGGTGCTCGACACCTTTTTAGGATTGGTCGGCATCGATTCAGAGACGAAAGAAGAAGCGGTCATCTGTGAGCATTTGAAAGCCGTGTTCACTGACCTCGGTTGTGACGTATATGAAGATGACGCGTCGTCGAAGACGAGTCATGCGGGGAACAACTTGATCGTCACTTTGCCAGCGACGAAAGAAGGCGTGGACCCGATCTATTTCACGGCCCACATGGACACGGTCACGCCAGGGAAAGGCATCAAAACGAGCATCAAGGACGGCTATGTCGTCACGGACGGGACAACGATCCTTGGAGCGGATGACAAGACCGGGCTCACAGCGATGATCGAACTCGTGCGCGTCTTGAAAGAAGAGATGATCCCGCACGGTCAAATCCAATTCGTCATCACGGTCGGTGAAGAGTCAGGACTCGTCGGTGCCAAAGTGCTCGACCTCTCAAAAATCGAGGCGAAATTCGGTTTCGCACTCGATTCGGACGGACCGGTCGGCGATATTATTGTGGCGGCTCCAACCCAAGCGAAAGTGAACGCAAAAATTTATGGGAAAACAGCCCACGCCGGCGTCGCACCGGAAAAAGGTGTCTCGGCTATCCAAATCGCAGCGAAAGCGATCGCCAAGATGAAACTCGGGCGCATCGACGACGAGACGACAGCGAACATCGGCCGTTTCGAAGGGGGACGCGCGACGAATATCGTCTGTGATTACGTCGAGGTGCTCGCCGAGGCGCGCTCTCTTCTTCACGACAAGATGGAAGCTCAAGCGGAAGCGATGAAACAAGCGTACGTCGAGACGGCGGCTGCACTAGGGGGACGTGCCGAAGTCGAGATCGACATCATGTACCCAGGTTTCAAGTTCGAAGAAGGCGACGAGGTCGTCGAGGTCGCAAAAGCGGCTGCCGCTTCGATCGGTCGTCCGACGCGCATCCTTCACTCGGGCGGCGGATCTGACGCGAACGTCATCGCCGGAGGCGGCATTCCGACCGTCAACTTGGGCGTCGGCTATGAAGAGATTCATACGACGAACGAACGGATGCCACTCGTTGAACTGTATAAGATCGTGGAGTACGTCGTCGAGATCGTCAAGCACGTCGCCACACCGAACAAGCCATAAAAAAAGAGCCGACGTCACGTCGGCTCTTCGTATGTGTTCATGCTTTCAGGCGGCGAATTCCAATGACTCGAGAACGAGTTCGTCGGTACAGTGGAGTTCTTGCGCTATGTCGTGAATTCGGATCGAGGTGCCTTCTTCTTGTTGGTGTTTGCGATTTAAGGAAGTCGCTCGTTCACGGATCACTTTATATAAAGTGTCGGAATGGTCAACTTTGTTCATCACGGATCACATCCTTTTTCAACGATTACGTCAAGTATAGCATGGAATGGTCTACAAGAAAGGACAATATTATTTATGAAGTTACATTTTTTAGGAACTGGCTCTGGTATGCCGTCGAAACAGCGCAACGTTTCCGGCCTTGCGCTGACGTTGCCGAAACAGACGTGGCTGATCGATTGTGGGGAGGCGACCCAACACCAAATGTTGCATACGTCGCTGAAACCGCGCAAAGTGTCGGCCGTCTGGGTCACCCACCTTCACGGCGACCACGTCTTTGGATTGCCGGGATTCTTGTCGACCCGCTCGGCGCTTGCCGGGACGGAACCGCTCACGCTCTATGGTCCGAAAGGCATCAAGCAATGGCTCGACGTGACGCTCAAGGTGACCGGGTCTTATTTAGGGTATCCATTGACGATCATCGAGTATAAGGACGGAGACGAATTTCTCCAAGACGGCCATCGCGTCACGGTGAAAAAACTCGAACACCGTTTTCCGTCGTACGGGTTTCGAATCGAGGCACCGATTCGCCCAGGGACGCTCCTCGTCGACAAAGTGAGGGCGCTCGGTATCCCGAACGGACCGATTTACGGTCAAATCAAACAGGTTGAAACGTTCGAGTTTGAAGGGAAAACGTACAACGCTAAAGAATACGTCACAGAACCGGTCCGAGGCGCGGTCGTCGCCGTGCTCGGTGACACGGTGCCATGTGCCAACGCCGAACTGCTCGCGCGTGACGCGGACGTACTCGTCCATGAGGCGACGTTCATGGGCGCCGAGTCGAAGCTTGCCCGCCAATACGGACATTCGACGACGATCGAGGCTGCCTCGCTCGCGGTGGCGGCTCGCGTCGGTCAATTGATCGTCACACACATCTCGGCGCGGTATCAAGGCCGGGAATCGGAGTTTGCGGCAGAAGTGGAGGCCGCTTTTCCGAATAGCCAAGTAGCAGTCGACTTCTATGAATTCACAGTGGGGGATTGATGTGACCATACAACTTTACGTCTGGCTCGGTTTTATCGTCATCAGCGTGTTGCTCGGTGTACGATTGAACCAGTTAAAAGAACCGGAACCTCGGTTTTTCTTGAAGTTTTTATTTTATTCATTGCTCGGCATCGTCTCGTTCCCCATCGGCGGGTTTCATATCCCGATTGGTTTTTTACTTTCTTTTTTATTTTTCCCGAAACGGAACAGCCGTTATAAATGGTACGGTGCTCTCGTCGGGTTCTTCTTTTTCATCGTGCTGCTGTTCGTCCCGCTGTTCGACCAATCGGGGTTCCGGGCCGAGTCTCAACAGATCGGGGCGGTCTCGATCCAAGACGAATCATTCGACCGGATGACGAACCATATTATGCGCCGTGTCAACGGTGAGGCGATCAAGCTAGATCGGAGCAAGATGGTGCTCACGCGTGACGGAGAATTGCAATCACTCGAGTATTTGTTGCTCGTCGAGCGGAGCAGTTCGTTCCAACAAATCCGGATCACGTATGATGAGACCGGCGAACTGTCTTATCAGCAAGTCGATGAGTTGAATAAAGAATCGGGTCGGGCGTTCTTTGAGAAGCTCGTCGATTTTGAACGTGTGTTGAGCGCTGTTCAGGACACGGCGTGGGAAGACTTCGCCGACCGAGTGAACGCACCGCTCATCCAACTGTCGTTTGACGGATTGTATGACATGTATACGTATGAGAACGAGGTGATGCTCATGATCAATCGAGAGGGCCGGATCGTCAAGTTCTGGCTCCAGCGTGACCCGGTGCTCGCCAACAGCATCCAGCTGTCAGGTCTTACCCGAGAGAATCGGCCGACCGGGGAACGCTACATCATTTTATATAACTATTCCATTCACCAACGAGAGGATTTGACAGACCAATGAAGCGATTACTCACGTTCAGTTTACTCATTCCACTTCTGACAGGCTGTGCTGATTCGACATCGACCGGCACGGACGGCGACTGTGCCGTCGAACCGACCGTCTCCGTCTACAATGCGGCGACAGAAGAGACGCTGTTCCACGAAAAGAGCGTCTGTCTTGAAGCAGGTGCCACGGTCCTTGACGCCTTGCAAGCGACGGAGTTGGACATCGAGTCGGTGGGCAGCGGGGATATGACGTACGTCACGGCAATCGACGGCGTTGAAGAAAAATCGGCCGGTCAGTCGTCAGGTTGGGTGTACGCCTTTAACGGCAGCCCAGGGGACGAAGGGGCCGGCGCGAAAGAAGTCGAGTCAGAAGATATCATTCAATGGCGGTTTGAAGAAGATGCAATTTCTTTCTTCGAATGAGGCTGATTGGGAGCGCAGACATCCTGTCACGCTCCTTTTCTTTCTCATCGCCCACTTGTATGTCCTCGTGTATATGAACGGGTCGGTTTGGCTGCTCATCGGGTTGGTCGGCCTCCTCGTTCTCGAGCGCAGATTCCCGCTCGGATTGACCGGTGTACTGTTGGCGTTTTTGGTCATTTCAATGGCGCCGATGTTAATCGGTTGGGACGTCTCGTTCAATCGGATTATTCGTCAACTCGTCCAATTGGCGACGTTCTTGTTCGGGATGGTATGGGTGAGCCGTTTTTTGAAACTGGATCGGTTTTTGCCGCTCCTTGCCGGGTGGCCGCGGTCGACGCAGCTGCTGTTCGGGGCGTGGGCGCTCATCCCGACGATGGAACGGGCCATCCGTTTGTCCATGAAGAGCCATGCGCGTAACGATTGGCAAGAGGCGATCGTCGTCGGCATTGACAGTCAGCGTCAAGAACCGGTCTACCGCGTCCCGCGGTCACGGCGATTCGAACAGCATGACCTCGTCCCGCTCGCCGTCTTGACCGGCTGTTTCGGGGCGACGTACGGAGGTTGGCCGCTGCTATGGCTCCTCTATCCATATTTGACGAAAGGAGGGATGCGAGATGCACTGGTTATCATCCGAGGATACACGAGACGTTGAGGAGTGGATGGCATCGGTCGGAGCGAAAGCCGTGCGACTCGATGAGCCGCTCGCCGGACGGGTCGCCTCGCTCGTCATCGGAGACGATGCACTCCAGGGGTCCGAAGTCGTAGCGCTGCTCCAAATCGATCACTTGATGAACAAACGTTTTGATGAGTGTTCGAGCGGAGAGCGGCAACTCGTCCGCATTGCCCATGCGTTGACGAATCGACCGCAAGCGCTTGTGCTGTTCGAACCGTTCCGTCATCTCGATCGCTATCGACGGGAACATTTGACGATGTTGTTAGAGCGGCTTGCAAAGCTCAACGTAAAAATCGCTTATACCGAGCGGGCCCGGGAGACGGGGACGCCCCCTTCGTTTTCGGTCATCTCGTCGCGGGGGGAAGGTACGATCGACGTTCGCGACGTCTCCTATCGTCACCCGCTGCAACCGGTCTATGCCGTCGAACACGTCACGTTCGCGTCGGACGGCCCGGGTTTGACAGCGTTCATCGGTTCGAATGGCAGCGGCAAGTCGACGCTTCTTGAACTGATGGCGAAAAGCGTAAGACCGCTTCAAGGGAAACTGAAGCTGTCGTCGCGTCCCGTCTATCTTCCGCCCGAAGAAGAATACGGACCGTTCCCGGAAGCACCGAAGCGACGTGTCGAGCAGTTGAAGGCGGTGCTCGTTTCTGAAGCCCCGCTCTTTCTTCTCGATGAGCCGACCGTCGGCCTGACCGACCAGGAGCGAGCGGGTTTCCTCAACGCCTTGGTCGAGAAAAGCCGAACAGCGTGTCTCATCTGTGCGACCCACGACGCGGCGATACTCGCTGCCGCTGACCGGATCGTCGCCTTGTCGAACGGCAGGGTCGTGTTTGATGGCACGTATGAACTGTTTTTAGAACGGAGTATGGTATGGTCACTTTCATCGTCGCTGTCTTGACGGCATATCTGCTCATGTCAAAATTTGAACGGACGAAGACACCGATCGCGGTGTTGACCCAGTTGCTCGCCGTAGCGGTAATCGGGCGCTGGTTGTTCGTCGCCATCCCGAACGTACAGCCGACGACGGCGCTCATCATGATGACCGCGCTTTACTTCGGATGGACGAGTGCGGCGATGCTCGCGTTGTTCGTCCCGGTGTTGTCCGGCCTGTTGCTCGGACTTGGACCGTTCGTGTTGTATCAGTTTCTCGGATGGTTGCTCGTCGTGACGGTCGTCGTCGTGTTGCGTCCCTTGTTGAGGCGGTCTATAGTCCTCCTTGGCCTCGTCGGCCTCGGCTCAGGTTTTTTATTCGGTTGGACGACGAACTTGTCGTACGCGGAAGTGATCGGCACTGATTTTTTGAACTTGCTCGTCTTAAGTGTGCCGTTTGATCTCGCACACGGAATCGGCAACGTTTTCTTCTTGATCGTCTTACGTGAGTTGTTCGTCCGCATATTTGTGCGGGACGAAGGGTAAATGAATGAAAAGGGCGAGGTGATCGGTCGTGGGTGAATACATCAATCTAGTCGAAATCGGGATGTTTTTGTTTATCGGACTGTTGTTCATGGGGCTCCACATCTTTTTCATCGTGCGTCGATACTTGCGGACGCGCTATGCGATGGTCGGCGTGCTCGCGTCAAGTGTCTGGCCGGCGCTCATGATCGTCTTATCCGTTCAAAATATTGAGCTCGTCCCCGCATTGACGTCAGAACGTGTGACGGCCGAAGCGGTGATCGCCTGGTCGATCGCCTTGTCGACGGCGTTCATGCTCTTGATCCCGGCCGGCGTCTTCCTCGTCCGGATGTATCGGTTGTCACGCGAGACATAAAAAAACGTAAAGCGCAACGGTTGTGCGCTTTACGTTTTTTTTATGGGGTCGGTACTTGTTCGACCGCTGCGTCGGTCGGTTTTTGGAAACGTCGTAAAATCTCAAGGCTGATCGCGCGCGGCATCAGTTTCGCAGCAGCGACGAGCAGCTGATTCGATACGCCTGGAATGACGACGCGCTTGTTGTTCATGACGCCTTTGTAGCCGAAGAAGGCGACGAGGTGCGATGGCATCTTCGAGACCATCATCTCGCTGCCGGCCCGGTTGAAGAACCCCGTGTCGGTCGGTCCGGGACAGAGGACGCTGACGTGGACGCCTGTATCTTTCACTTCGGCATGCAGCGCTTCGGTGAGAGAGAGGACGTACGCTTTCGTCGCGTAATAGACCGCCATATAAGGGCCAGGTTGGAACGCCGCGACCGAAGCAACGTTTAACACATACCCATAGTTGCGGCGGACCATGTCCGGCAAATAGGCTTTCGTCAATTCAGTCAACGCGTTCACGTTCAAGCGGACCTGTTCGGCCTCGACTTCCGGATCAAGGTCGATAAACTCTCCCGCGGTGCCGAACCCGGCGTTGTTGATTAAAAAGTCGACGGTCAGGCCGGCGTCTTCGATGGCGCTTGTCAGGCGTGTGGCGGCGTTATGTTCGGACAAGTCGAGGGCGAAGACATGCACGTTGACGCGATATCTTTTTTCGAGTACTTTTTTCAATTCGTGCAAACGGGGCTCATTGCGAGAAACGAGAATACAGTCGAATCCGTCCCGTGCCGCCAAGACGGCAAGGTCGAGCCCGATTCCGGTCGAGGCTCCAGTGATTAAGGCGGTTTTTGTCAAAATCGTCCACTCCTTCGAAATAAAAAGTCATACATTGTTACTGATTTCTTCACGAGTTGTTAAATTCCTGCCCGGTCGCCACATCGAAACGTATGCTAGAGTATAGCAAGAATATGTGATTAGACTCACAAAGTGAGGAGAAGAAACCAGATGATGATTCAGCTAGTGACTACGGCACAAAGCGTCGAGCAAGCAGAGGCGTTAATCATGGCGGGCTCCGACCGCCTCTATATCGGAGAATCGAAATACGGGTTACGTCACAAAGGTGACTGGTCGCTCCCGGCTGTGCGAGAAGTCACAGCCATCGCCCATCGATATGGCAAGGAAGTGACGGTCGCCGTCAATAATTTGATGCATAACGAGCAAATCGAGACGTTGCCTGATTATTTACAGGAACTCAAGGCGATCGGAATCGACAGTGTCACGGCCGGTGATCCGGGCGCAATCCGCATGATCCGTAATGCCAATATCCCCTATTGGTATGACGCTCAAACGCTCGTCACGTCGGCGCGTCACATTCAGTTTTGGGGCAAGCGTGACGCCATCGGGGCGGTAGCGGCTCGTGAAGTGACGTTGACCGAGCTCGGGATGATTCAACAGCAGATTGGGTTGCCGGTCGAGGTGCAAGTGTATGGTCCGACGTGCATTCATCATTCGAAACGCCCGCTCTTGACGAACTATTTCAATGAGATCGGGCGGTCGAATCCGGCAGCCGAGGCGCGCGAGTATTATGTGAGCGAACCGACGGATGCCGACAGTCGCTACCCCGTCTATCAAGATGAGAACGGAACGCACGTCTTCTCTGAAGATTTGACGCTCATGGGTCAACTGCCTACGCTCTTAAAAGGCGGGTTGCACACATGGAAACTCGAAGGATGGCATGCAGGAGAGGCGTTCGTCGATATCGTCCACCTGTTCGACAAGGCCCGGTCAGATCTATTAAACGGTCGGTTCGATCGTCACGTCATGGAACGACGTCTTGCCGAACTTCAACCTGAACAATTCCGGCTCGGGACCGGACTGTTGTTACGAAATCCAGAAGAGATCAAGTGAGGGAACTGAGATGAGAAAACGTCCAGAATTATTAGCACCAGCCGGGAACTTAGAAAAATTAAAAATGGCCATTCTATATGGGGCCGATGCGGTCTTTATCGGGGGTCAACAGTTCGGACTCCGTTCCCGCGCCGGTAACTTCGGTTACGAAGAGATGGCCGAAGGAGTCGCGTTCGCTCATGAACGTGGGGCAAAAGTATATGTCGCCGCGAACATGGTGACGCATGAAGGGGACATCGAAGGAGCCGGCGAGTTCTTTTGTAAACTTCGTGACATCGGCATCGATGCCGTCATCGTCTCCGATCCGGCCATGATTGAGGTCTGTCTCACGGACGCGCCGGGTCTCCCGGTGCACTTGTCGACACAGGCATCGGCGACGAACTATGAGACGCTCCGTTTTTGGCAAGAGGAAGGACTAGAGCGGATCGTCCTCGCGCGCGAAGTATCGATGGAAGAGATCAAAGAGATGAAACGGCAAGTCGACGTCGAAATCGAGACGTTCGTCCATGGGGCGATGTGCATCTCCTACTCGGGCCGTTGCACGTTATCGAACCACATGGCGCTCCGCGATGCGAACCGAGGCGGCTGCGCTCAGTCGTGTCGCTGGAAATATGGCTTTTTTGAAGCGGACGAGCTGTTGACCGACGAGATGGCGGCACGCGACGAGGAACCGTTCTCGATGAGTTCGGTCGATTTGGCGATGGTACGCCACATTCCTGACCTTGTCGACGCCGGTGTCGACAGTTTGAAAGTGGAAGGACGGATGAAGTCGATCCACTACGTGGCGACCGTTTGTAACGTCTATCGTCAAGTCATCGACGCGTATTGCGATGATCCTGCCGGGTTCGTGTTCGATCCGGCGTGGGAGGAAGAAATCTGGAAAGCGGCACAACGAGAACTCGCGACCGGATTTTATTACGGCGTGCCAACGGAGAACGAGCAACTGTTCGGAAAACCGCGCGCCATCCCGCAATATGCGTTCGCGGCACGCGTCATCGCGTACGACCCGACGACGCAAATGGCGACACTTGAGCAGCGAAACTATTTCCGTCGCGGCGAAGAGGTCGAGTTTTTCGGTCCAGGCTTCGTTCGCTTCACCCAGCGTGTCGAAGAGATATGGGATGAAGAAGGCACACCGATCGAGACGGCACATCAAGCGATGATGACGGTCAACATCAAAGTCGACAAACCGGTCGCGACTGATTATATTATGCGGAAACGGAAAGTGGCCGCAGGCGAGCTCGTCCGAAGCGGGAGCTGACACATCCCGTAAGACAACATAGTCGACCGTTCCATTCAATCTTGCTACCCTATTAGCATAAGAGATGGAGGGGATGGAAAGATGAATCAAAATACAGAGCAGCTTCGGACCGAGCCGATTGGACGGTTGTTGTTCAAACTGTCTCTCCCGGCGATGATCGGGATGCTCGTGACGGCGCTCTATAACATCATCGATACGATATTCGTCGCACGGGGCATCGGGGCGTCAGCAGTCGCGGCAATCGGTATCGCCTTTCCGATTCAAATGATCTTGATGGCGGTCTCGAGTGCGGTCGGGTTAGGGGGCGCGTCGATCAGCTCACGGAAGCTCGGGAAAGGCGACGACGCCGGTGCGGCCGTCACGTTCATGAACGTCCTCGTCTTAGTCGGCGTGTTCGCCGCATTTGCGGTCAGCTCTGCCTTTTTCATGCTCGACTCGATTCTGACCGTCTTCGGGGCGACGTCAGCCATCATGGAACTGAGTCAACAATACTTATCGGTCGTGCTCATCAGTTCCCCGTTCTTCATGTTCACGCTTGCGGCGAGCGCGATGGTGCGGGCTGAAGGTCAGGCGCCGTACCAGATGAAAGTCATGTTGACGACGGTCGTCGTCAACTTGGTCACCACGCCGCTCTTCATCTTCACGTTCGGATGGGGGATTTACGGGGCAGCCTGGTCGACGGCGCTCGCTCAAGTCGTCGGTTCGATTCTCATGTTGCGCTTCTTCTTTTCAAAAAATCGCCGAACCGCGCTCGACTTCCAGTGGCGGAAGTTTCGGTTGCGGGTCGGCGAATTAAAAGAGATCATGGCCATCGGTTCGTCCTCGTTCATCATGATGGTGTCCCAATCGATTTTATTCGTTTGTGTCAACGTCATGCTCGGGACGTATGGCGGCACCGAAGAGCTCGCCATCTTTGCGATCATCAATAAGTTCATGGCGCTCGTCGGTATGCCGATCATGGGCATCGTCCAAGGGATGCAGCCGATCGTCGGCTACAACTATGGGGCGAGACAGTTCGAGCGGATGCGCGAGACGATTTGGACGGCGCTTCGAGCCGGACTCGCCATCGCCGTCTTGATTTGGCTGACGCTCCAGCTGTTCCCGAACCCGCTCATGCGCATGTTCACGACCGACCAACAGCTCATTGCCGGCGGTGTGACGGCGATTCATGTCTTGTTCGCCGTCTCGTTCTTGCCGAGCGTGCAAATGCTCGTCAACGGCATTTACCAATCGCTCGGGAAAGCCCGAGTGGCGATGTTCTTGTCGCTGTCGCGGCAGACGCTCTACACGATTCCGCTCGTCTTCATCTTGCCGTCGTTCTTCGGTGTGTTCGGCGTCTGGCTCGCTTTCCCGATCGCTGACGCCATGACGTTTTTGACGGCGGTCGGCATGGCGATTTGGGACCGGAAACTTTTATTCCGGCCGGCCGAAGAAGAAGTCAAACAAGCAACCAATTTATGAAGCGGCGTCCGTTCTGGCTGAACGGGCGTCTTCTTTTAGGAACAAATAAATCCCGCCGAGCAGGACGGCCGCTCCGATCCATTGGAACGGGCCGAGACGTTCTTCGAAGAAGACGAAGCCAAACAACATCCCCCAGAGCGCTTCTCCGAGAATGGTGATGCTGACGACGGTCGCGCTCACGCGGGCGAGCGCATAGTTGAACAAGTTGTGCCCGAGAAGCGTCGGGAAAAAGGCGAGGGCGATAAAGTACCACCAGTTGACCGTTTCGAAAGCCACGAACGTCGTGTCGCGGACGAGCAACATGAAACCGAGGACGAACGTTGCGACGATGTAGACGCTAAACGAATAGTCGTTCGTCTTCATCTCGGTCCGCACGTGTTGACCGACGAGCCAATAGCCGGCAATCAAGATGGCGGCCGCCAAGGCGAGGGCGTCACCGATGAGCGCGTCCCGACCGAGCTGGAAATCGCCGGCCGCGACGAGCATGCCGCCGAGAACGGCGATGAGTGCGAACGTGAGCCCTCTTGGGGTAGGTCGTTTTTTAAAGAACAGGGCGTTCCCGATCAACACGAAGATTGGACTCGACGTGACGAACAACGTTGAACTGGCGACGGTCGTATAGTCGAGCGATAAAAACCATAACCAAAAGTGGAAAGCGAGCAATATACCGCTGAGCCCGATGGCGTACCGCGTGTTCGTCCGTAACGAGATGAGCGAGCGATAGTCGAGAAACGGCAACAACATGAGGCTTGAGAAGAGCATGCGGTAAAAAGCGGCCGTCTCAGCCGGAGCGGACGTCCATTTGACGAAGAGGACGCTCGTCGACAAGAAGAAGACAGCAGCGAAAAGAATCAAATAAGACAAACGATGGTCCCCCTTTTGTATGTATGTAATCCTCCTAATGATATAGTAAAATGACAGAGCGACCAACAAAAACTCGGATCGTGACGCGAAGAATTGCGGAGGCGTCACACAAGAAAGGAACGATATGAGACTAATCATTGCCGAGAAACCATCACAGGCGCAAAAGCTTGCGGCCCCATATCCGTCCAAAAAACGGAAAGAAGAAATTGAAATCTCGCCATGTTCACGTTTTCCAGAGGGCGCGATCGTCGTTTGGGCGGTCGGGCACTTGTGTGAGCTACAAGAACCGGCTTATTATCGTCCGGAATGGAAGTCATGGAAATACGAGGCGTTACCGATTGTGCCGGACCGGTTTGACTACCGGATTTCCAAAGGGAAGTCGAAGCCGTTCCAAACGATCAAGCGGTGGCTGCACGACAAATCAATCACCGACATCATCATCGCATCGGATGCCGAACGCGAAGGTGAGGCGATTGTCCGGCTCATCTTGCGTTTGGCCGGGAATAAAAAACCGCTCACACGCCTATGGATCTCAAGTTTGACCGAACAGGCGGTCGACCGTGGCTTCGCCAACCTGCTGCCGGGAGAAGAGACGGTACCGTACTATTACGAGGCAATGAGCCGGGCGTGCGCCGATTGGCTCGTCGGGATGAACGCCTCACGCGCTTATACGACGTTACTTAAGACGATTGGAATCGAAGACGTCTTCTCGCTCGGACGTGTCCAGACGCCGACACTCGCTCTCATCGTCGAGCGTGAGCGTGAAATCAAACAGTTCGTCCCAGAACCGTATTTTGAAGTCGAAGCGACGTTCCAAAAGTCGCGGTCGACGTTCAAGGCGAAATACACGGTCGGGAAAACGACGAAATTAAAAACCCGGCAAGAAGCGGACGACGTCGTCAAACGCGCGTCGGGTCAAGCTGTCGTTCAATCGATTGATACCGAAGAAAAAATCGAGCAGCCACCGTTTTGGTTCAGTTTATCGGGGCTGCAAGCCGAAGCCGGAAAACGGTTCGGATTCGGTGCGAAAAAGACGCTCGATGTGGCCCAAAAATTGTATACGAAAGGCTGGATCAGCTATCCTCGGACGGACTCAGGATTCGTGACGCCAGATGAGGCGTCGTTGTTCCCGGTGACAAAAGCCCGTCTCTTAAAGTCTTCGGCGTATGCGGAACTCGCTCCCGTATTGACCGAGAATCCGGCGTCGAACAAACGTTACGTCAACGCCAAAAAAGTGAGTGACCACTATGCGATCATCCCGACGGAGGCATGCGGTGACGTGATGCGGTTGAGCGGGGACGAGGCGAAATTGTATGATTTAATCACGCGCCGGTTCCTCGCCGCGTTCGCCCCTCCGGCCAAACTGCAAAAGACGACGGTTGATTTGTTGGACGGAAAAGACTTGTACCGGGCGAAAGGGACGGTCGTCGTCACTCCCGGTTATCGTCAAGTCGTGGAAATGAAGTCAAAAGACATCGAATTGCCGCTGCTTGAGAGAGGCGAGACGCTGACCGAACGAAACGTTGAAATGCTTTCGAAACAGACCGAGCCGCCGAAACGTTATACGGAAGGCGCCCTCATCTTGGCGATGAAAGTGGCGGGGCGTAAGCTCGACGACGATGAGTTGATCCATATCATGAAAGAAGTCGAAGGGCTTGGGACGGAAGCGACGCGCGCCAATATCATCGACGGCTTGAAAAAGCGCGGGTACGTCATGCTTCAAAAGAAAGAGCTCGTCCCGACCGATAAAGGCCGGCTGCTCGTTGATGTATTAGGGGACAGTATCCTCGCTTCACCAGCGATGACGGCGAAGTGGGAGAAACGGCTCCATGAGATCGGACAAGGGTCGGCCTCGGCCGCCGAGTTCATCGACCAAGCGAAGAAGATGGCAGTCCATCTCGTCGACGAAGCGAAAACACGTGTCACGTCGGCGAATCCGGAAGGGTACACGATCGAGCCAAGACGTGGGTCGAAGAAAGGACCGAGTCGCCCAAAACCATCGTTTGGCGTCTGCCCGAGCTGCGGGAAAGGACTTGTCGAGCATCCGAAGTTCATCGGATGCAGCGGCTATCGGGAAGGGTGCAAATTCACGATGTCGAAACAAGTGCTCGGTGTCGGCTTATCGAAAGATGAGTTGACACAAATGATTGGCGGGGGCCGCTCGAACATCCATACGTTTACAAAAGGTGAAAAGACGTTCAATGCCGCCCTCTATCTCGAGGAAGGTGCGCTCCGATTCGAATTCAAATGAAAACAAGACCGTCCTCATGGGCGGTCTTGTTTGTCTGCTTGCTCTCTTTCTAAAATCTGGCGATTGATCTCATCATAATCGAGGACGATGTCGTCTTTATTGTCCTTATAGGCATACCCTTTTTGAATGACGACGACCGAGGCGATTAAGACGAGCAATATGATCAACCCGCTCACGGCGAACAACCAACCCATCACGCATCCCTCGCTTTCATACTCTTAGTATGCCAAAAATAGGACCGCATCTCTACAGTCGATGCTCGCCATACTGTCACAAGTTTGAAATACGCGGTCCGTGGATTAGATATGATACAATAATATGCAGATAAACATTGACTGAGAAGGTAGGGATGACGATGGCGATTATGATTGTGGATGACGAACCGGTCAATACGATGGTTCTCGAACAGCTCCTGCATCAACACGATTACGAGACAGTTGTGGTCTCGAGCGGGGAAGATGCTCTCGAACTCCTCATGGATCCGCAAGCACCGTCGCTGTATGACCTCGTCCTGCTCGATGTCGAGATGCCAGGTATTTCAGGTATCGAGACGTGCAAGCGGATTCGCCATATGGCGGGCTATGAAGAGTTGCCGGTCATCATGGTGTCCGGGCGCACCGAGGAGAAACAGATCGCGGAAGGACTCGACGCCGAGGCGTCAGACTATACGACAAAACCGATTAAGATCACGGAACTGCTCGCCCGAATCCGTTCAGCCCTCCGCTACAAGGCGGCAGTTGACGAACGGAAGAAGTATGAGGCGCGGTTACAGTACGATCTCGATTTGGCGCAAAAAATTCAACAAAGTGCGTTGACGCCGCCGATTCAAAACGCTGAGATCGATATGCGCGCGCTCTATTTGCCGTCTAAAAAATTGGCGGGGGATATGTACGCGTGGTTCCAGGTCGCGCCGGACCGTTACGGCGTCATCATCTTTGACGTGATGGGACACGGGGTGTCGTCGGCGTTGATCACGATGGGAATCCGCTCCATCTTGCCGGGGCTCGTCGGAAACGTTCAATACCCGGTCGATGTCATGACGGAATTGAACCGACAGATGACGTTCTTGTTCTCAGGTGACGACATGCAGAGTTATTTCACAGCCGTCTACTGCTATATCGATACGACGAACGGCCGCATCGAGTACGTCAATGCCGGACATCCGCCGGTCATCGTCACGTCACCGGCCGGAGTCTGTCGTCTCGAGACGACCGGCGTCCCGGTCGGTATGTTCGAAGAACCGAACTATGAAGCGAAAGAAATCGATATCGAGCCCGGCATGGTGATGCACATGTATACGGACGGCTTGATGGAATGCTACAGCAAAGACATCGATGACGGGATCCGCTGGTTAGAGAAAGATATCGCCACGTACGGACTCGGTTATGCCGATCACGTCGCGGAGCGTCTCGTGCCAAAAATCGAGATCGATGACGACCTTTGTCTCGTCACGGTCAAGTTAATGTGATCGAGCCGCCAAAAAAGACAAGTGGAACGCCGCGGCGTTCCACTTGTCTTTTTTGCTGTCTGGCGACGGGCTAGAAATATCGTTTCCGCCATAAAATATAAAACGCGAGACTCGAAAAGCCGAGCATGAGCGCGATGGCGAAGATGAAGCCGACTTCTTGTCCTTCGAACGGCACTTCGACGTTCATCCCGAAAATTCCGGAAATCATCGTCGGGATGCTCAAGACAATCGTGATCGACGCCAAAAACTTCATGACGAAGTTGACGTTGTTCGAAATGATCGAACCGAACGCTTCCATCTTGATGCTGATGATGTCGTTATAAATCGACGCCATCTCCATCGCTTGACGGTGTTCGACGAAGACGTCGTCGAGCAGTTCCTCGTCTTCTTCATGCTTTTCAAGGCTCGGCGTCTTGACGATGCGGTCGAGGACGCTATCGTTTGCTTTGAGCGACGTCATGAAGTAGACGAGGGATTTTTGCAAGTTCATCAGTTGGAAAATCTCTTGATTTCGCATCGACCGTTGCAACTCTTGCTCGAGTTCATCCATCCGGCGGTCAATTTGCCGTAAGAACCGCAAGTACGTCATACTGACGCGGTGTAAAATTTGAAACACGAACCGGCTGCGATAGTTCGTTCGGAACAAGCGAGCCTTTCCGTTGGCAAACAAGTTCAGCACGTCAAGGTCGCGCGAACAGACGGTGATGAAATGTCTCCCCGTCACGATGATACCGAGCGGGATCGTATTATAGGCTCTTCCTGTATCGTCTTCTTCAACGTACGGCACGTCGATGATCATGAGGAGTCCTTCATCATCTTTTTCAAACCGTGGTTTCTCTTCACTATCGAGCGGGTCATAGACGAAGTCTTCCGGGATGCCCGAGGCGGCAATCACTTGATCGGCCTCGTCTTTCGTCGGATTGACGAGTTGGATCCAACTTCCTTTGTCAAAGTCTTCAATCTCGTCGACATGTCCTGACGCGTCGGTCCGGTAAATCGTTAGCATAGTTCTCCTCCTACCTTAGCTCAACCTTATTATAGGTAGGCGCGTAGGTGAGCGCAATCGGAAAGGAGGAGATTTTTTGTTTTCTATCGAAAACGTGCTACAGTGGGGAAGAATGGTTATGACACGCTGACAAAGGAGGGATGGAGTTGTCACAAACGCCCAAACACGCTCTGTTTAACGAAGAAAAGTTGGCGGAGCTCCATCAAATCGCTGGTGGGAATAAAGATTTCTTGAAAAAAATCGCCCAAACGTATGTCGTCCAATTTGAGGACAAGTTTCCCGAGTTGAAACGTGCCGTCCGCAACGAGGACCACGTCCAAGTCGAGCAGCTCGCCCATCTGTTGAAAGGCGCGTCCTATTCGGTCGGCCTCGACCAAACAGCTGAACAGTTCCATACGCTTGAACAAGCAGGAGAAGCAGGCGATGCGACTGGACTCGGTCCGGTGCTCGAGACGATCGAACAGCAAATGGATCGATTCACGATGGAGTGGGATGCCCACTTCGATCAAATGGCATAACGCAAAAGGGTTCCGCATTTCAGTTGCGGAACCCTTTGTCGATTATGCGAAAAACTCGTCGAGCGTCGCGATCAACTTCCCGATCTCGGGCTTCGTGATTTGCGCGTTGGCGCCGACGGCTTCCCCTTTATGCTTCAAATCGTCAGAAATAAGGGAAGAGAAAATGACGATCGGCAATTCAGCAAACCGGTCCATGTCCCGAAGCCGTTTCGTCAAGTGAAGACCGTCCATTTGCGGCATCTCGATATCGGTGATGAGCAAGTCGCAGTCGACGTCGGCTGCTTCGAACGCATCGAACGCCTCTTTCCCGTTGTTGAAGATGGTCGTATTGAAATAACCGGCCTCATCGAGCGTATCGATGATGAGCGAACGGAGCATCTCCGAGTCTTCAGCGAGCCAAATTTGTTTGTTCGAGCGCTCGCGGGCACCGAGCCGTTTCACCGACTCGCGCGCCATGATGTCTTTTCGGGACAACTCGAGGGCGATGCGCTCGTAGTCGAGCAAGATGATCATCTGGTCGCCTGTCTTGACGACGCCGTTCGTGATGCCTTGTACACCGCGGGCGAGATCGGACGGCGTATCAATCTGTTCCCATGAGATGCGTTTGATCTCAGTCACTTGGTCGACGCGCAGCACTGATTTTTCTCCGTTGAATTCGCAGACGATCAACCGGTCGCCTTCTCCGACTTCACGCGGATGACCGATGACCATCGGAAGATCGATGACCGTCATCACCTCGCCGCGGAGTTCGATCAGCCCCATGATCGCTTCCGGTGTTCCCGGGAGCGGGGTGAGCGGAAGCATCGTGATGATTTCACGTACTTTCATGACATTGATTCCGAAAATGAACGGTCCCGATTGGAAAATGACGATCTCGAGTTCGTTCGTGCCTGCCTCAAGTAAAATATTATGATCCATGCTCAATGGTAGTCCCTCCTAGTTCACGTGCTCTCATCCTATCTATCGGTCAACGTGCCCGAACTCTTCAGTTGAAAAGTGTCAATCTCGGGACGGAATTCACAAAAAGTTGTCACGTAACCGTTTACATTACATAAACTGAATCTTTATAGTTGTTCATCGGTTTTAATTTTGCATACAATGGGGGTGGCAACGAGATATCAAAGCTTACTCAGGAGGCAGATAGAAATTATGAGTATGAACACGTATCCATATTTAATCAATGGACAATGGCAGGAATCTACATCAAACGAGACGATTGAACTCGTTTCACCTTATACAAACGAAGTCGTCGGACACGTCCAGGCAATGTCGCGGGACGAAGTCGACGAGGCGATCCACGGCGCCAAACGTGCACAACAAGAATGGGCAGCGCTTCCGGTCAACAAGCGCGCCGAACTTTTGTACGCATGGGCCGATAAACTCGAAGAGCGTGTCGATGAGATTGGTCAGATCATCATGCGCGAAGTCGGGAAAAACTTGGCAGACGCGAAAAAAGAAGTCATCCGGACAGCTGAGATCATCCGTTACACGGCTGAAGAAGGTCTTCGCTTCACAGGTGGCTTCATGCAAGGAGATTCGTTCCCGGGCGGTTCGAAGAACAAGATGGCGATCATTAAAAAAGAGGCACTCGGTGTCGTTCTTGCCATCTCCCCGTTCAACTATCCGGTCAACTTGGCAGCTGCCAAGATCGCTCCGGCGCTTATCACCGGTAACGCGGTCGTCTTTAAACCGGCGACTCAAGGCGCGATCAGTGGTGTCAAGATGGTCGAGGCGCTTCAAGACGCCGGCCTTCCGAGCGGTCTCTTGAACCTCGTCACAGGACGCGGCTCGGTCATCGGCGACTACTTGACGTCACACCCGGGCATTGACATGATCACGTTCACTGGTGGGACGGGCACGGGGCAACACTTGTCGCAACAGGCGTCGATGGTACCGGTCGTCCTCGAACTCGGCGGGAAAGATCCGGCGCTCGTCTTAGAAGACGCGGACCTCACGCTCGCGGCCGATCAAATCGTCAGCGGTGCGTTCTCGTACTCAGGACAACGTTGTACAGCGATCAAGCGGGTGTTCGTGCTCGAGCATCAGGCCGACGAACTCGTCGCCATGTTGAAAGAGCGCGTTGAGAAGCTTTCGGTCGGTTCACCGACTGATAACAGCTTCATCGTGCCGCTCATCGATGAAAAATCAGCGGATTACGTCCAAGGACTGATCGACGATGCGGTGAACAAGCGGGCGACGGTCGTGCACGGCAACGAGCGCGACGGCAACCTGCTTCATCCGACATTGCTCGACCATGTGACACGTGAGATGCGTGTGGCATGGGAAGAGCCGTTCGGACCGGTCTTGCCGGTCATCCGCGTCGAATCAATCGACGAGATGATCGAGCTGACGAACGAGTCTGAGTTTGGTCTGCAAGCGAGCGTGTTCACGCAAAACGTGAACAGCGCCTTCACGGTCGCCGACAAACTCGAAGTCGGAACGGTACAAGTGAACGGCCGCACCGAGCGCGGGCCAGACCACTTCCCGTTCATCGGTGTGAAGCAATCAGGCCTCGGCGTTCAAGGGATTGGACGCAGCCTTGAGACGATGACACGCGATAAAGTGACCGTCATCAACTTATAATCTGTTCGGAGAGGAGAAATCCTCTCCTTTTTTTGTGTCATTGAAATCCGTTCTTTCAGACAGGTATAATGAGTGAAGATAGGTGGAAGGGGTTGTGGGGACGTGGCGAACTGGATTTCAAGCCAATTGGCAAGAATTGATCTTCCGACACCGTTTGAGGTCGGAAATGTAAACGTATATATCGTCGAACATATGAATCGTTTTTTCATGGTCGATTGCGGGCCGGACACGGAAGAAGCGTGGGCATCGCTGAACGCGCAATTGCACGAACTTGAGTTATCGCTCGACGATATCGATTTTTTATTTTTGACACACCACCATGCCGATCACGCTGGCCAAGCATGGCGATTGCGTGACGCCTCGATCCCGGTGTACGGGCACGAGAAACTCGTCCGCTATTTGGAACAGACACCGAACTTCATTAAACGAGGCAACCAGTTTTTGCACGACTTGGCGCATTGGTTCGGGACGCCTGAGTCGATTGTCGCCAAATTGCCTGACTACCGGGAGGCGTTGCGCTGGATCGGCCCGACGACCGTGACGATGACGTTTGAAGACGGACAGGCCGTGACTTCGGACGGGGCGTGGAAAACGATTCATCTGCCGGGCCATGCGAGCGACCAACTCGGGCTGATCGGTCCGGGAAACGTCCTCATCGCCGGGGATCACTTGATTGATGGGGTGGAACCGAACCCGCTCATCGAACAGCCGTACGAAGGGGAAGGGTTCGCTTCACCGGTGCTCCTTTATCTCGACTCGCTCAGAAAACTAAAGGCGCTCGACTTGAAGCTCGTCGTCAGCGGTCACGGCGACCCGATCCTACATCCGCACCCGCTCATCGAGGACCGGATCGGGCAGCGGTACGACCGCAGCGAGCAACTGCTTGACGATTGGGTCGACGGCTTGAGCGTGTTTGACTGGTCGATGCGGTTGTACGGCCGCAAGATGCGCCGGGCGATGCCGCTCGTCTTCAGCGAAGTATTCGCCCGTCTGACATTGCTAGAAGAACGGGGACATATTAAACGACAGCTCGTGGACCGAAAATGGGTATACGAACGGACGGAGGAAGTGGTGCAATGAAACATATCGTGATCACAGGTGCGTCGAGCGGCTTTGGTGCCGCCTTGGCGCATTCTTTTTATGAACGAGGGTACAAGTTGACGTTAGTGGCGCGAAGCGAGGAGCGGTTGCGAGAACTCGGGACGAGATTGTCGGCTGACTGGATCGTCGCCGACGTCACGGTTGAAGCAGAGACGCTCGTTGATCGTGTCGAACGTTCTTTCGGTCCGATCGATGGATGGGTGAACAACGCCGGTGTCGGAGAGTTCGACCGGGTCGTCGACCAATCGACGGACGTCATCGAAGAGATGATGCGCTTGAACGCCGTCGCGCCGATGATTCTTTCGCGAGACTGTGCGAGACGGATGGGGAAAGGAGGGACGATTGTCAACGTCTGCTCACAGGCGGCGAAAGTTCCGACGCCGAAGTCGGCCGTCTACGCCGGCTCGAAAGCGGCGCTTCTTCAATTCTCGAACGCGCTACGGCTCGAGATGAAACCGAAAGGCGTCCACGTTATGACGGTCAATCCCGGACCGATCGCGACGCCGTTCTTCGAGCGGGCCGATAAGAGCGGACGGTACGAGCAGAGCGTCAAACGAATCATGTTGTCTCCGGAACGATTGGCCCGTCGCGTCGTGACAGCGTACGAACGGTCGGAACGGGAAGTGAACGCCCCGTGGTGGATGAATCTCGGCGGAAAGGTGTACGCAATGTGCCCGGTCTGGTTCGAGCGGCTGGCAAAACGGGGATTTGATAAAAAGTAAACGGCAAGGGGGAGACGTATGATTCGAATAGTGAAACGCTGTGCTTGGCTGACGGCGTTACTCATGTTAGCCGCATGCGGGACGGAACGGGCCGAACTGGCGCCGACGTTCGAACAGGCGGCTGAAGAAGCGGCACAGACGACCGTGAACTTTTACTTATGGGGAGGCGATGACGGGATCAATCGTTATCTCGATGAATTCGTCGCACCTCGGCTCGAGGCGGCATACGATATTGAATTGAACCGAGTGCCGATGGACACGGCCGAATTCGTCCGTCAATTGTCACTCGACAAGCGTGCGGAGCGGGCGAACGGAACGATCGACCTCATGTGGATCAACGGGGACAACTTCCGAAACGCGGCCGAGGCGGACTTGTTACGAGAAGATATTCTCGACGCCATCCCGAACGCCGCTTTGTTGAATGAGACGGCACAAGCGACCGACGCCGGCATACCGACAGAAGGGTTGGAAGTCGCTTGGGGCAACGTCCAGTTCGTCTTGCATTACGATGCGGAAAAAGTCAAAAATCCACCCGAGACGTTTGATCAACTCCGTCGGTGGACCGAGGAAAATCCGGGCCGTTTCACGTATCCTGAAGTGACGGACTTTACAGGCAATGCGTTTATCCGTCACTTGTTGTACGCCGAGTACGGGGATGCGATGCGAGACATGGACACGATCCCTGATGAATTTTGGGACGAGTTGGCCGCTTGGTCGCCGAACTTGTGGAAACGAGGCGAGACGTATCCGAAATCGCTCGCTCAACTCGATCAGCTTTACGCCTCAGGCGAGGTATGGATGACGATGGGGTTCAACGAGCGCCGGGCCGAGGCGGAAGTGAACGCGAGCGTGTTTCCGGACGGGACGCGGGCGCTCGTCTTGGACCATTCCATCGCCTCGACTCATTTTCTCGCCATCCCGTTCAACGCGTCGAACCCGAACGGGGCGGTCGTCGTCATCGAGGAGTTGTTATCGCCGGAAGCGCAACTGATGAAACAAAGTGACACGTATTGGGGGGACGGGACGTCTCTTGACGTGGAGAAGCTCGATCACACTGACCGAGAAGCCTTTTTAGCGCTCGACGAAGGGATCACCTATCCCGATCCGATCGAACTGGCCGAACGTCAAATCGCTGACTATGGTCCGGACGTGATCGATCTCGTCCGAGAGGGATGGCCGCGTGTCGCGCGTTAACGTCGTCATCAGCAGCCTCATCACGCTCTTGCCGCTCACAGCCGTCTTGTTCTTGTTGCGGGAGGCGGTCGGCACGGACGTATGGTCGCTCGTACGAGACGAGACGTGGCGGGCGAGCTTTGCCGTCACGCTTTACGTGACGCTCGTCTCGACGTTTCTGTCCCTCGTGATCGGGACGATTTGT
Organism: Exiguobacterium aurantiacum DSM 6208; assembly: GCF_000702585.1. Classification (GTDB taxonomy): domain Bacteria; phylum Bacillota; class Bacilli; order Exiguobacteriales; family Exiguobacteriaceae; genus Exiguobacterium; species Exiguobacterium aurantiacum. Next base: position 1,713,476 of record NZ_JNIQ01000001.1, read on the forward strand.
GCTCGGATGGTCTATGTGAACGGCAGGTCGTGGCTGACATTTTGGCTGAATTGGCCGCTGTTCGTCCCGCATATCGCGAGCGCGTATTTGTTTTACTTATTGTTCTCCGGCGGGTTTCCGGGGTTTGGACTCATCGCGTCAAACGAGCGACACCACCTCGTCGTCATCTTGACGTATGTGTGGAAAGAAGTGCCGTTCGTCTTCTTGATGATGCTCGGCAGTTACGCGCAATTGAACCGTGGCTATCGCGATATGGCGAAGACGCTGCAACTGAGTCCGTGGCAACAGTTTTCCGTTGCGGAGTGGCCGTTCTTGATTAAACCGCTTCTCGACTCGTTCTGGATTTTAGTGGCGTTCATCTCATTCGCCTACGAAGTGCCGGCGCTCCTCGGCGTGACGTTCCCGAAATTGCTCGGGGTGCTCGCCTACGACCGTTTGACGACCGGTTTGTTTTTGAATGAGAGTGAGGCGTACGCTGTCGCGCTCATCTGGGCGCTTATCTTGTTTGCCGGGGTGTTGTTGTCATATGCGTTGACGGCGAAGCGACGACGACGCATCGAGAGAGGGGTGAGGCGATGAAACGCATCCTCTTCCTCATCGTGCTGCTGTTGCCGTTCATCGGCTTGTTCTCAAGCATGCCAGCGCCGCTCGTGTTCGATGAGGCAGTCGCCAATACGATTGTCCACGTCTTCGTGTTGGTCGGTTTGAACGTGTGGCTCGCACTCGGGACGGCGTGGTGGCTCCTTTTCACCGAATCCAGATGGCGGCCGTTCGTCGAATGGTTCCTCTTTTTACCGTTGTTTGTACCGGCGCTGGCGAGTACGTTCGGCATGTACGTCGCCCTTGTCCGTTTCGGTCTCGTAGGCACGCAAGTCGGTGTGCTCACCGTTTTACTGGCCGTGACGCTCCCGTATTCGATTCGGATCGCCTACAATGCGATGTATGTGATTGGACGGCCATTGTTTGAACAGGCGCTGTTCTTACCGCCGGTCCGGCGTGTGCAATTCGTCCTCGTCCCGCTCTTAACTGAGACGGTACGGACGATCGCGCTCATGTCGACCGTCGTCGTCCTCGGTCAGTTTGTCCTCGTTCAATTGATCGGGGCCGGCCTTGTGCCGACGGTGACGACAAGACTTTATCACGTGTATGCGGGCAACGACGTCTCGCTCGCGTTGCAGAACACGTGGTTGTTAGTGCTCATTCCGGCACTTTTGTATGGCGGAATCGGGTACTTGATGCGAATTTGGATGAAAGTGATGAAAGGGCGGTTGCGATGAGTCTAAAAGTGACGAACATAAGAAAACGATTCAAACAGCGTGACGTGTTGGCCGGCGTCGACTTCTCTGTCAGCGAAGGCGAGATCCACGCCCTCGTCGGGGTGAGCGGTTCTGGGAAAACAACGATGTTGCGCATCATCGCCGGTCTCGAGACGGCGGATGCCGGTACAGTGACATGGAACGACATCTCGCTGCTCGGTGTCCCGGCACACGAGCGGAAAATCACGATGTTGTCGCAAACACCGCTCCTCTTCCCTCATTTGACGGTCGGGGAGAACGTGCTCCTCGCGACACCGGATCGTTCAAAAGCCGATGCCGAGCAATGGCTCCGGCGCGTCCGTCTCGAAGGGAGGTTCGACGCCGAGGTGCACGAACTGTCCGGTGGGGAAGGACAACGGGCAAGCTTCGCGCGTGCGCTCGCTGCTTCGCCGCGTCTCATCTTGCTCGATGAACCGTTCACGAATCTCGATCCGGTGTTAAAGTATGAGTTGCAACAGTTGATTCGTGAGCTCGTCGCCGATCTCGGTTTGACGGCGCTTCTCGTGACACACGATCGGGAAGAGGCGATGCTCGTCGCGGACCGTGTCACGTTGCTCGAAAACGGAGCCGTGCGAACGACCGGGACGCCGACAGCACTCAGCGCCAAAGAGCCGACGTTCGGCGACTTCATCGAGCTTGACGGAGTGCTGTATCCGTTGACCCGGATCGAAGTCTCACGGGAACCGACCGGGGAGCCGGTTGTGCTCGTCCGTGAGCTGACCCGCTTCGGTGTACGTCTCGGTGAATATCGGCGTCTGTCAGGAGAGTACGTCATCTTGCCGTGCGACGCTTCGTTTGAAGTCGGTCGTGAGTATCAGTTACGGAAAAAGCAAGGAGTGGTTGAATGTTAGATACGTATGGAAGCCGATTGGTCCGCCCTGTCGTCGAGCGGGGAGCCGATCGGTTGTTAAAGTGGAAGTTCACGCCGAACGAAGTGACGATCCTCGGCGGAATCATCGGTGTGTCGGTCGGTTTTTTCATTTATAATGACATGCACTGGACGGCCGTCATCTTATTATGGCTGTCAGGCCTGTTCGATGTGTTGGACGGAACGATGGCCCGTCGCTCGACAAAGACTGGATTTGGGACCGTCCTCGATCTCGTCTTTGATCGAATCGTCGAGATTTCGGTCGTCGTGGCGCTCGCTTTGCGTTATCCGGAACATATGCCGGTATTCTTATTTTTATTGGCCTCGTTCGTCGTCGCGATGACGCTATTCCTCGCGGTCGGGGCGAGCAGTTCGCGCCGGACGGAAAAGTCGTTTTATTATCAGCCCGGTCTGCTCGAACGGACGGAATGTTTCATCTTGTTCACGCTTATGATCTTGTTCCCGGCATTTGTCGGCGTCATCGCCACGATTTTTCTCATCCTTGAAGTGGTGACGATCATCCAGCGCATGATGGAAGCGCGGCGGATCTTACGATGAAGCCGCATCTCGTCTTAGTCGGTCTCGGCCACGGGCAATTGGAAATTCTCGACCGATTGGATGAATTGAAAGAGCGTTACGAGGTGTCCTACATCGGCGGGGAAACGACGATCTACACGGGTGCGTTCCCGCAAGTGCTCGCCCGGGAAACGAAGACGGCGACCGTCTACCTTCGGCCAGGCGTCGAGCGTGTCGCGACACGACTCGTTTCTCTCGACCCGGTCAAGCGCATCGTCAATACGGACGTCGGTCCGATTCCGTATGATACGTTAGTGCTTGCGACCGGAGCGGAAAGTCGTGGCATCGGCTTCGGTGTGAAGCCGATGACGGAGACCGGGCTCAAACGGATCCTCTCAAGCCGGTCCATTACCGTCGTCGGGGGCGGCAAAGCCGGCGTCGAACTCGCATTCGCCTGTATCCGGACGAAACGCCACGTCACGCTTTACGCTGATGAGGTGTTGCCGGGTCTGCCGGTTCACATCCAACGGCACATGATGCGCCGTCTCGTGAAGAGCGGGGTGACGCTCGTCTCGCAGAAGTATGAAGACGAGCCGTTCCATGACGGACTCGTCCTTGACGCGGCCGGGGTTGGACCGGTGGACTGGTGGACAAGGGCAGGCTTGGCACCTTCCGGACACTTCATTGAAACCGATCGTTATTTGCGTCACGTCGTCCATAAAGAAATCTTCATCACTGGCGATATGGCGTCACGACTTGACGGCGGTGTCGACGCGGTCCGGTCCGGCCGCCATGTCGCAGCATACTTGCTCGGGGACAGGAAGCCGTTTGAATCGCGGACGTCACTTAACATCTTGCTCACCGTTCCACGGCATGCCTTGCTGACGTTCGGGACACTGGCGTGGCACGGGCGTATTCCTTATCACGTGAAGCGTTGGATCGACAGCCGCTATATGAAGCGATTCCGGGCATAAAAAAAGACGGCCGAGGCCGTCCATTCGTTTAAGCGTTCAATGTGTCGAGGAACGAGCGGATTTGCATTTCTGTCTTGGCATTCGCCGAGTGGAGGTGTTCTTGTTTCACGCCGTCTTGATAGAAGAGAAGAGACGGGATGCCGCGAACTTCTTGCGTATCCGACAAGTCCGGTAACTCATCGCGGTCGACGACGTACCAGTTGAACTGCGGATAATCTTTGACGAGCTCATCGACATACATGTCGAGCCGGCGGCAATCCGGGCACCATGACGTCGTGAAGATGACCATCCCGTTATGTTGGATCGCTTCTTGGAATTGTTGATCTGATTGAATCGGTTTCATGAGAAATCTCCCCTTTCCATTCCATTGTCTGTGTCTTTTCTCCGTCCGTCAACCGATTGGCGTTCTCGGTCCATCGTGAATATGTGATACACTTTAGAAAATAGAACGCAAGGGATAGGTGATGGTTATGGCGTTACGTCATGCACTACTCGGGTTGTTGACCCATCAGCCTGCGACCGGCTATGCCTTGAACGCGACGTTCAAAGCACAAATGATTCACTTCTGGCACGCCCATCATACACAGATTTATCGGGAGCTGTTGAAGATGGAAGACGAGGCGCTCGTCTCGTCCGAACATGTGACGCAACACGACTTGCCTGATAAGAAAATTTACTCAATCACTGAACGCGGCCGGGAAGAGTTGATTGACTGGCTTAGACAACCGACGTCGTTCCAGCCGAAGATGAAAGATGAGAATTTGCTCCGGGTAAGCTTGCTCCAACTGCTCCCGCTCGAAGAGGCGATTCGCTACGTCGAAGAGACGAAATCCCATCACGAACAAGTCGCCCAGCAAATCCGTGCTTTCCAAGAAGCCCATCAATCGAAAGATGATACGCTCGGGTACTTGCTGACGAGTGAATACGCGATTCGGATGATGGAAAATTATGCGGGATGGGCCGACTGGGCCATCGAACAAATGAAACAACGCGATAAACATGCGACCTGACGCTCAGGTCGCATGTTTTGTGTATGGATGCACCGGTAAGCGCCCGAGCAAGTCGTCGAGCACGTGTTCGTCGATGTCATGCCGACTAGCGGCAATCGTCTCGTTCAACTGGTCGACGGACGAGGCCCCAGGCAAGACGACGGCGCACGTTCGTCTCGCCGCAGCAAGAGCGTACGCTTGAATCGGCTGCGGCAATGTCGGCAACAGATTGCGCAACTCGGCCTCGCTCCAAGACTCGAACCCTTTCTCACCCAAGCGTTCTGGCCATTCATCGGTCAATAGCCCTTTGGCGAGCGGACCGCGACCGACGATCGGGATCTCGAGATCGAGCGTCTCGACACGACGGTCCAAAAGCGAGTAGGGCGTCATCAAGACGTCGATTTCTCCGTGTTCGAGCCAATAACGAATGACGTTCGGGCGAATCGAGGACAGTCCGATCTGCCGAATGACACCGCGCTGTTTCTGTTCACGCATGAAAGCGATCGTCTCATCGAGGTCGTCTTCTAATGTGCCCCCGTGCACGTAATAGAGATCTAAATGGTTGGTCTGCAATCGTTCGAGCGACCCAGATAGTGCTCGTTCTAAATAAGAGGCGCGCGGATTCCAACGCATCCCGTCGGCCGTCAACTCGTTGCCGCCTTTGCTCGCTAGAAACAACTCATCGCGCCTCGAGCCGAACGTCTCGCCGATGAGTTGTTCGACGCGGTGTTCGTCATACACATCAGCCGTATCGAAGTGGCGTATGCCGGCGTCGTATGCGGTTTCAAGAATCTTTTTACCTTCGTCTCGCCCTCGTTTCAAGATGGACATCGTGCCAAGCCCTAGTTCTGCCATGAATAATTCCTCCTTGTTCCGTCTACTCATTTCACTCATAATCAAAGTATAAAGCAAAAAGTGAGGAGTATATACATATGGTCGAGAAAACGATTGAACGGGAAGTCATCTACGAAGGAAAAATCTTTAACGTTGAAAAGCACGTCGTCGAGCTCCCGAACGGCGGCACGTCGGTCCGAGAACTGGTCTATCACAACGGGGCCGTCGCGGTACTCGTCATCGATGAAGACGACCGCATCGTGCTCGTCGAACAGTATCGGAAAGCGTTCGAGTCGATGTCGCTTGAAATACCGGCTGGTAAACTTGAAGTCGGCGAGGAGCCGCTCGCAAGTGCTCGCCGCGAGCTCGAGGAAGAGACCGGTTACACGGCCGAGACGCTTGAGAAGATCTTCTCATTTTACGGGGCCCCCGGTTTTTGTAGCGAGCGCGTCGACGTCTTCGTAGCACGCGGGTTGACGGCAGGAAAGATGAATCTCGATGACGATGAGTTCCTCCAAGTGGAACGCTTCACGTTCGATGAGGCGGTCGAGCTTCTCGCGAGCGGGCGCATCACCGACGCGAAGACGATCATGGCGATTCAATGGTGGCAACTATCTAAATTGAAATGATTCTAATCTAGAGTGCCTTATGGTACACTTACATAGGAATCATTTTAATTTGATAATTGTGCCGAATTTCGGTATGCTTTGAATAGTGAATTATGCAAAGAGGGGGCGCCTTATGGAAACGCGAATTGAACGGATCAAACAGCAATTGAGCGCCAAAGGATATAAATTGACACCGCAACGTGAATCGACGGTCCGCATTCTACTTGAGAACGAGACGGACCATTTGAGCGCGGAAAACGTCTTCATGCTCGTTAAAGGCATCGCGCCGGAAATCGGTCTCGCGACCGTCTACCGAACGCTCGAGTTGTTGACCGAGCTCGGCGTCGTCGATAAAGTCAACTTCGGTGACGGCGTCGCCCGTTTCGACCTCAGACCGGAAGGGGCGAATCATTCGCACCATCACCTCGTCTGTGTCGAGTGCGGATCGGTCGAAGAGATCATGGAAGACCTGCTCGTCGATGTGGAGAAAAAAGTTGAGAGCAAATATGAATTTTTAATTAAAGATCACCGTTTGACGTTCCACGGCATCTGTAAAGTATGCCAAGCGAAAGGCGTCACGCTCGAGGGTCACAAAGCAGTCATTAACGGATAACGCAAGACAGGCAGCCTCTTAAGGGGCTGCCTGTCTTTTGTATGTCGTCACGTCGTCAAGTAACGGGACAAGACGGTGGCGATGCCATCGTGATTGTTCGACAGCGTGATTTCGTTCGCGATTGCCTTGATGTCTTCGACGGCGTTGTCCATCGCGACGCCGATTCCGGCATACTCGATAATCGACCGGTCGTTATGGCCGTCTCCGAACGCGATGACATGCTCGCGATCAATCCCCCTTTCTCGGAACACATGATCGAGTGCTCTCGCCTTATCAATCCCGAGATCCGTGAACTCATAGTACATGGCGGCCGTGAACATGCCCGTCACGCGGTCCGTGAACGGTCCGGCGAGTGAGTCGGCATGCGACTGTAAATAGTCCGGCTGACCGGCGACGAGAATCTTATACACGGGGAAAGTGATGGCGTCGGCGAGCCGCGGCTCTTCCCGCAATTGAAACCGTCCGCCCCTTGACTCGTACTCGATGATGTTGAACGGTTTCCCGTTCAACTCGAGCATACCGCTGAAGACATCATTGACGTACATATACGTCTCGTCATTAATCATCGGGATGACGTCAAAAGTGCTCAAGTGGTCCAAGATGGCGCTTGCGTCTTCGAGACGGATCGTTTTTTCAAACAACGTCTCGTTCGTCCGCGCGTCAGTCACACAAGCACCGTTCGAAGATACGATGAGGCCGCCGAATTCATGGAGCCGAAGCTCGTCAGAGAACAGTTCGATGCCCCGTTTCGGTCGGCCCGAGGCGAGCACGACTTTGACGCCGTCTTCTTGCACTCGCAGAAGGGTCTCTTTCGTCTTTGGCGAAATCAATTTCTGGTCGGTCAATAACGTCCCGTCGAGGTCTAGCAAGATGGCTTTGATCATAGTGTCGTCTCCTTATACGGTCAGTTCAAGTTTATTTTGCTCGGGGTCAAGCATGACACTTTCATAGTAACCGTCGCCTGTCGTCCGTGGCCCGTCGAGTAGCGGATAGCCGTCATCTTGAAGACGGGCGGTGAGCGCATCGACCGCCGCCTTGCTGCCGAGGCTGAAGGCGATATGGGTGTACCCGAGCGTCTCCCGGGACGCGCTTTCGATATCCGGGCGACGCATCAGCTCGAGGCGGCACGTCGAATCAGGGAACGTCAGGAAATACGATTCGAACTGTTTCCGTTCGTTCGTATACTTATCGTTCGCCGTTGCCCCGAGATACGTCTCGTAAAACTGACGCATCTGTTCAAGGTCGTTCACCCAGAGGGCGATGTGTTCGATTTTCATGTATGGTCCTCCATTCTCACGTGAATGTGATGATTTCTCGTGGCGCCAACGGACCGTACGTGCGGTCGCGACGTCTCAAATTCAGTGTAGCAAACTCTCGAGGCGCGTGTACGGAACTGCCCGTTTCAACGCTCAGAATTGTCACGCTAGCTTGTCACAAAAATGCTTCAAAAAAAATGAGGTCAGACGTCTTCACAACGGTTTACATAAGTGATATGATGTAAGCGTATTCAGGTGTAGCAAGGAAGGAGGGGAGTGTCATGCGTTCGCAAGTCGAGTCATTTTTACAGTATATGACCGTTGAAAAACGAATGTCATCGAACACGCGACAAGCCTATGCGAGCGATTTGACCCAATACTTATCGACGTTGACTCAGCTCGGCGTGACGAATTGGAATGAAGTCACACGCGCCCATATCGTCAAACATATGGAAGAGTTATCGCAGGCGGGTCGGGCCGCCTCGTCGCTCCGGCGTGCCGTCAGCTCGATTCGCACGTTTCATCACTATTTGAAGATGACGAACGGGGCATCGACAGACCCGGCGCTCTATCTCGAGACCCCGAAAGCGGAACGGCAGTTGCCGGATACGTGGTCGCAAGAAGAAGTCGAGCGTTTGCTTGACAGTGTGCCGACGTCCGACCCGCTCGCGCTTCGGGACCGGGCCATGCTCGAACTGCTTTACGGCACGGGTATGCGCGTCAGCGAACTTCTTGGACTTGATTTGGATGATTTACAGTTCGAATTGGGGTATCTACAGTGTGAAGGGAAGGGAGAGAGCGCTCGCATCATCCCGGTATCGTCCGTCGCTCAAAGCTTCGTCGAGCGATACATCCAGCAAGCCCGCAACGGCATCGGCGGTCGAGAGACCGAGGCGCTGTTTTTGAACGGGCGCGGTGGCCGGCTCAGTCGCCAAGGATTTTGGAAGATGATCAAACGCCGCGCGAAAGAAGCCGGTATCCAAAAAGAAATCACGCCGCACGTGCTCCGGCACTCGTTTGCGACACACCTTCTTGAGAATGGCGCCGACTTGCGTGCCATTCAACAGATGCTCGGGCACGCTGACCTCTCCACGACCCAAGTTTACACCCATGTCAACAAGGCACGGCTCCACGATGTTTATCGCAAACATCACCCTCGTGCGTAACCACTTTAAAGGAGGAACTTTTTGTGAAGAAATTTAAACGTATTTTCCTGGTCGTCATGGATTCGGTCGGGATCGGAGAAGCTCCAGATGCCGACCAGTTCGGTGATGTCGGTTCGGACACGCTCGGTCATATCGCTCGCGAGCACGGCGGGTTGAAGATGCCGAACATGGGCCGACTTGGCCTCTCGAACATCAAACCGATCGCCGGCATCGAGCCGTCGAACTCACCGAGCGCCTATGGACGGATGGAAGAAATCTCGGCCGGAAAAGACACGATGACTGGTCACTGGGAAATCATGGGCCTTCATATTGACACGCCGTTCCGCGTGTTCGAGGAGTTCCCGGACGATTTGATCGATCGACTCAAAGAGTTCAGCGGACGCGACATCATCGGCAACAAGCCGGCCTCAGGGACGGAAATCTTGGATGAGCTCGGCGAAGAGCACGTCAAGACCGGCGCATTGATCGTATACACGTCAGCCGACTCGGTGCTTCAAATCGCCGCCCACGAAGAAGTCGTGCCGCTCGACGAGTTGTATCGCATCTGTGAGTACGCCCGTGAAATCACGCGTGAAGACCCTTACATGCTCGGTCGGATCATCGCCCGCCCGTTTCTCGGGACGCCTGGCGCTTGGGTTCGGACGTCAAACCGTCACGACTATGCGCTGAAACCGTTCGGCAAGACGGTCATGAACACGCTCGAGACGGCCGGTAAAGACGTGATCGCCCTCGGGAAGATCAGCGACATTTATGACGGCGAGGGCGTGACGAAAGCCGTCCGCACGAAATCGAACATGGACGGGATGGACAAGCTCGTCGCTTCGCTCGATGAAGACTTCGAAGGTCTCTGCTTCTTGAACCTCGTCGATTTCGATGCGCTCTTCGGTCATCGCCGCGACCCGAAAGGCTATGCGCTCGCACTCGAAGAGTATGATGCACGTTTGCCGGAAGTGTTCGCGAAATTGCGCGAAGATGATTTGCTCATCATCACGGCCGATCACGGGAACGACCCGACGGCGCCGGGAACGGACCATACGCGTGAATACGTGCCGCTCATCGTCCACCATCACGGTTCGACAGCGGTCGACCTCGGCATCCGAGGCACGTTCGCGGATATCGGCGCCACAGTCGCCGACAACTTCGAAGTCGACGCGCCAGCACACGGAAAGAGTTTCTTAAACGAAATTTGAGGAGGCACTACACATGGTAAACTGGAACGAAACAAAGGCATTTTTACAGGAACGCATGAACGGAACACCCGAAATCGGACTCATCCTTGGCTCAGGACTTGGCGTCCTCGCTGACGAGATCGAGAACGCGGTCAAAATCCCATACGAAGACATCCCGCATTTCCCTGTGTCGACGGTCGAAGGCCACGCCGGCCAACTCGTCTTCGGTGACCTTGAAGGGAAACGCGTCGTCGCGATGCAAGGCCGTTTCCATTTCTATGAAGGGTATTCGATGGAACAAGTGACGTTCCCGGTCCGCGTCCTCAAATTGATCGGTGTCGAGACGCTCATCGTCACGAATGCAGCCGGTGCGTGCAATGAATCGTTCAACCCGGGAGACTTGATGATCATCACCGACCATATCAACTTCTTCGGGACGAGCCCGCTCATCGGCAAGAACGCGAGCGACTTCGGGACACGCTTCCCGGACATGTCAGAAGCGTACGATAAAGAGCTCGTCAGGTTGACAGAAGGCGTCGCAGCCAAACTCGGCCTCTCGGTCCAAAAAGGCGTCTACTTCGGGAACACGGGTCCGACTTACGAGACACCGGCCGAAGTTAAGATGGCCCGTCTGCTTGGCGGTGATGTCGTCGGGATGTCGACAGTGCCAGAAGTCATCGTCGCCCGTCACTCTGACATGCGCGTCCTCGGGATCTCGTGCGTCTCGAACATGGCGGCCGGCATTTTAGATCAACCGCTCAACCACGAAGAAGTCATCGAGACGACGGAACGTGTCCGTCAAGACTTCTTGTCACTCGTACGCGGCACGATCCAAAGCATGTGAATGAACATACCGATGTGAAGAAAACATAACTAGGAGGACGAAACTTATGCGTATGGTCGACTTGATTTTAAAGAAACGTAACGGTGGAGAATTGAACGAGGAAGAGATTCGCTTCGTTGTCGAAGGATTCACGAACGAGACGATCCCGGACTATCAAATGTCGGCGCTCTCGATGGCGATTTACTTCAACGGGATGACCGAGAAAGAGACGGCTTCATTGACGATGGAGATGGTCAAGTCAGGAGACGTCATTGACCTCTCGAACATCGAAGGTAAAAAAGTCGACAAACACTCGACAGGGGGCGTCGGCGACAAGATCAGCTTGATCGTCGCACCGCTCGTTGCTTCGATCGGGATCCCGGTCGCGAAGATGAGTGGGCGCGGCCTCGGACATACGGGTGGGACGATCGATAAGCTCGAATCGTTCCCAGGGTTCAACGTCGAGTTGACGGAAGAGCAGTTCACGAAACAAGTGAACGATATCAAAATGTCGATCATCGGTCAGACCGGCAACTTGACGCCGGCCGACAAGCGGCTCTACGCGCTTCGCGACGTCACGGCGACCGTCGAATCGATCCCGCTCATCGCGAGCTCGATCATGTCGAAGAAAATCGCGGCCGGTGCCGACAGCATCGTCCTCGACGTCAAGACGGGTTCAGGAGCGTTCATGAAATCGTTCGACGATGCCAAAGCGCTCGCTGAAGAGATGGTTGCCATCGGGAAAAACGTCGGCCGCAAGACGGTCGCTGTCATCACGGACATGGACCAACCGCTCGGATTCGAAGTCGGAAACGCCAACGAAGTGAAAGAAGCGATCGAAGTGTTGTCTGGGAAAGACGTCGAAGACTTGAAGACGATCGCTTTGACGATCGCAGGACACATGGCGGTCCTTGGCGGCTTCTACCCGACGTTCGATGAAGCATACGCCGACCTTGATAAGCGCATCGCGGACGGACATGCCCTTGAAGTGTTCCGTCAGTTCGTCGCGGCACAAGGCGGGGACGCTTCGCTCGTCGACGACGTGACGAAACTCCCGCAAGCGAAATTCGAGACGACGTTCGTCGCGAAGCAAGCCGGTTATGTCGAATCCATCATCGCGGATGAAGTCGGTGTCGCAGCGATGCTCCTCGGGGCCGGACGGGCGACGAAAGACGATCAAATCGATTTCGCGGCCGGCATCACGCTCGAGAAAAAAGTCGGCGACAAAGTCGAAGCGGGCGACGTCATCGCCGTCCTTCGCTCGAACATCGAAGATATGTCTTCTGCGCTCGAACGGATGGATCACGCGTACACGATCGGAGCGACGAAGCCTGAAGCACGACCGCTCATCCACGCGGTCATTCAGTAAGTCAGAACGTCTGTTTCCACAAAACAGTGGAGACAGACGTGTTTTTTTGATAGAATGGGCAATGTGAGCAATTAATGACTATATGAATATAAAGGGGTTTTTGTAGATGAAAAAAGGATCGATGAAACTTGAGAACGGTGAAATGATTGAATTCGATTTGTTTCATGACGCGGCACCAATCACGGTCGACAACTTTGAAGAACTTGCGAACAGCGGCTTCTATAACGGCTTGACGTTCCACCGTGTCATCCCGGGCTTCGTGAGCCAAGGCGGATGTCCGGACGGTACGGGTATGGGCGGATCGGGTAAGACGATCCCATGCGAGACGTCGACTTCGTTCCCATACAAGCACGAGGCAGGATCGCTCTCAATGGCGCACGCCGGCCGCAACACGGGTTCATCACAATTCTTCATCGTTCATGAGCCACAACCGCACTTAGACGGCGTCCACACAGTATTCGGGAAAGTGACGTCTGGCCTCGAGCACGCGGTCAAACTTCGCCAAGGAACGAAAATGGCCGAAGTCAAAGTATGGGACGAGAATTGATTTTAGCCTGACCGTTATGGCACAATGAGCCATGTCTCTCACGTGTTCACTTCGTGAAACTTGAATGACTAAAGGTGGTGAAACCAGCGATGCTGGTGAAATATAAACAATCGTATGAAAAGACGGCGATGGGGTTACTCGCATTCTCATGTAGCGATAAATCTCCGCTCGCACTGTTAGAACTCGTTCGGTCTTACGAAGAAGACCCTGCCCGTTTCCTTTACTTGTGGAAAGTCGGGGAAGACTTCGTCGGCATTATCGGAATGGAGCAACAGGAGACGACGATGCATATTTTGCACATCGCCTTGTCGCCATCGTTCCGCGGCGAGAAGCGTTCGTATGAGCTGCTCGATGAGACCCGGAACCTTCTCCCGCTTGACTTGACGCTCGTCGGACAAGGCAAGACGGGTGAGTTGCTCGACAAATGGAATCAAGTGGCCATTTAAAAAAGCTAGGCTCAGCGCCTAGCTTTTTTTCGTTGCTCGATGGCGAGCAGCCGTTCATTGACGACCGGGGTACGGTCTCGATAAATGTGTTTGTGGACGAGCTGTTCGAAAGTCAGGTCGGTCGGTCCGAACGTCGGTTTCAAACATTCGATGTTCGTACGCGTCGCTTCGTTTAACGGAAGTTCGTTCGGCAACGGCCAGCGTTCCAAATCACGCGCGAACCGTGGCACGTCGATACCGAGCATCTCCAATTCGTCTGAGGCGAGGGCAAGTTTACGTTTCAAAGCCTCGATGCTTTTCTTCGCCCCGGCCTCGTTGCCGCGTCGGGCGTGATAGTGGGCGACAGCGTACTGAATGAGTGCGGCGTAACCGATTTGTTTGCGATTCCCGTCCTGCCAAGCTTCCTCGAGTACTTCGTGACATTCAAAATAATCGGCATGGCATTCGAACAAGAGCGTATAATGTATAAAAGGGGTAGTCACATCAAATTTCTCCTTTCATAGTCGCTGTACTACAAAACATGTTATACTAAAGCGCAAAAATGTAAAATGGCAGGTGTCTCTATGGAAGCGTACAATGTCAAAATCGATACGTTCGAAGGACCACTCGACCTGTTGCTCCACTTGATCGGAAAGATGGAGCTCGACATCGTCGACATCTCTGTCGCAGAAGTCACGGACCAGTATGTCGCCTTCATCCGCACAATGCAAAAGTTTGAACTCGACGTTGCGAGTGAGTACTTGGTCATGGCTGCGACGCTACTCCAATTGAAGAGTAAGCAGCTGTTGCCGCCGGTGCCGGTCGAAGAAGACGACATCCCGGATTTTGCCGAAGAACCGACACGGGAAGGGTTGATTCGTCAACTGATTGAATATAAAGCCTATAAGGAAGCAGTCGTCTTTATGCGTGAACAAGAAGAACAACGGCTCGAGCTTTACAGCCGTCCAGGCGAAGATTTGACCCGCTACATGGCTGAGCACGTTCAACCGTATGACGGACCGCTCAACTTTTCTGACTTGTTACACGCCTATTCGAAGATGGTCGAACGCAAGCGTTGGAAAGAACGCCGGAAGAAGACGATTCAACGGGAGACGCGGACGCTCGAACAACAGATGGCGCGTCTGCACGATCACGTCTCATCGGAGCGGAGAACGTCGTTTTTCGCCTTCTTCGAGGAGCGGCCAGACGTCTCTGATCTCGTTGTCACGTTCATGGCGCTCCTTGAACTGATCAAACTGCGCGTCGTGACGACGACACAAGTCGACCGCGATATCGAGATCTCATTCGTCGAAACGTCAAAGGAAAGGGATGAGGCCGTTGTTGTCTTATGAAACGATCATTGAAAGTTTGCTGTTCGTCGTCGGTGACGAAGGCATGGAAGTGCGGGCGCTCGCTGAGACGCTCGACATTTCCGAAGCGGCTGCCCGTGAACAGTTGAAGAAGCTCGAGGCCTCGTTCACGAACTCAGGGAGACCGTTCCAGTTGATCGAGTCGGCGGGCGTATATAAGCTCGTGACGATCCCGGACGTCTCCCCATACATTCAGCGATACGTCGGAACGATGGCTGAACAGGCACTGTCGCGTGCGGCGATGGAGACGCTCGTCATCATCGCCTACAAGCAACCGGTGACACGGGCCGACATCGAAGAAGTACGCGGTGTCAAAGTCGAACGTGTCATTCATACGTTGCTCTCGAAAGGGCTCATCGAGTCGGCCGGACGGGCGAAGACGCTCGGCCGGGCTAAGCTGTATCGGACGACGGAGCATTTCCTCGACCATTTCGGTTTCAACTCGCTCGATGAATTGCCGCCATTAACATTTGAAGACGAGCTCTCGGACGAAGGCGATTTGTTCTTCGCAGAGCCGGCACGTCATTCGCAAGAAAGATTGGAGAAGGATTAATTGATGGAACGTTTACAAAAAGTAATTGCCCAAGCAGGTGTCGCCTCACGGCGTAAAGCAGAAGAAATGATTCTCGATGGACGGGTCCGTGTCAACGGAAAAGTCGTCCGCGAACTCGGAACGAAAGTCGGACCGAAGTCAGAAGTCGAAGTGGACGGTGTCAAAATCGAACAAGAAGAGCACGTGTATTACGTGCTGTACAAACCGAGCGGCTACGTCTCGACAGTCGAGGACGATAAAGGACGCAAAGTCATCACGGACCTCGTACCGCCAGGGGCACGTGTCTTCCCGGTCGGTCGTCTCGATTACAACACGACAGGATTGATCTTGTTGACGAACGATGGCGAATTCTCGAACTTGATGACGCATCCGAAGTTCAAGATTCCAAAACGTTATGTCGCGAAAGTGAAAAACATCCCGTCATACATCGCCATCAAAGAGCTGGAATCAGGCGTCGAACTCGATGACGGCTACAAGACGAGCAGTGCGAAAGTGCGTATGAAGTCGGTCGACCATAAGAAGAACACGGCAATCGTCGAACTCATCATTTCGGAAGGCCATAATCGCCAAGTGCGCCGTATGTTCGAAGCGATCGGATCAGAAGTGATCAAGTTGAAGCGCGAACAGTTCGGTTTCTTGACGCTCGACGGCTTGACGACGGGCGAATGGCGTGAGTTGTCACGTAAAGAAGTGTCGAAACTTCGCGAGCTCGCTAACCCGACGGTTCCGCCTGAAACGCGTGGCAAGAAAAAGAGAAAATGACAATCAAAAAATCGTCCTGAAAGGGATGATTTTTTTGATTGTGGAGATTGTGTGACAAAACAATGAAAAAAGTCTGTTAATGTGCGTTTTTATTGTTTTTTCAGTACAATAGCAACTGAAGGAAGGTGTGAGCAATCATGACGAAAGAGTCGAAATCGGGTGACCGCATGCAACAAGCGATGGCCCACAAGAAAAAACGGTCGTTTTGGCGGTTGATGGTCATGACGATGGTGCTGTTCGCCGGTGCGGTCGTCATCATGCAGTTGATCGAGCAGGCCGGGAGTGACGGACGCGTCGCGGCCGGAGACGACGCGCCGAACTTTAAGCTCGTCAGTCTGGACGGTGCGACGATGGTTGAGCGCGAAACATATGAAGGCAAAGGGCTCCTGTTGAACTTCTGGGGCACGTTCTGTGAGCCGTGTAAAAAAGAGATGCCGGTCGTTCAAGCGAACTACGATGCGCTTCAAGACATGGGCGTCGATTTTTGGGCCGTCAACGTCGGTGAGACACCGCTGCGTGTCGACAACTTCGTGAACGACCTCGGCGTCGAACTCGA
This sequence comes from Exiguobacterium aurantiacum DSM 6208, assembly GCF_000702585.1. Classification (GTDB taxonomy): domain Bacteria; phylum Bacillota; class Bacilli; order Exiguobacteriales; family Exiguobacteriaceae; genus Exiguobacterium; species Exiguobacterium aurantiacum. The sequence goes on from NZ_JNIQ01000001.1 coordinate 1,730,190, forward strand.
CTATCCGATTTTGATGGACACACGGAGTGAAGTCGAGAAGGCGTACGGCATCTATAACTTGCCCGTGACGTTCGTCATCGACGAGAACGGTAAAGTGATCGAGAAATACGAAGGTGAACTCACGAAAGAGAAACTGATGGAGTTGGCCGAGAAGTCATTGTAAGGGAACGGGGGGCGCACATATGCTAGATATGAAATACGACGGCGCCGATTTGCGATCGAAGCGACGTCCGAAGTCATGGATTGACCGTGTTTGGAGCTTTTTTGCATCGGTAAAAGTCGGGCTCTGGTTGATCGGGCTCATCATCGTCGGTTCGGCAGTCGGTACGATCTTCCCTCAGGAGATGTACATTCCACAGCAGTTGCCGGCGAGTCAATACTATACGCAAGAGTATGGGACGGCAGGGACGATCTATTACTCGCTCGGTTTCCATAACTTGTATACATCATGGTGGTACATCAGTCTCATCGTCATGTTGACGTTATCGCTCATCGTCGCTTCAATCGATCGGTTCGTACCGCTCTACAAGGCGCTCAAGTATCAACCGGTCCGTCGCACGGAACGGTTCATGCGCGGACAACGATTGATTGGAGAAGGCGGCGGTACGGAAGCGCAGATCGATATGATGGAACAGTCGCTTAAAGCGAAACGTTACCGTGTTAAACGAGACGGGGACGCGCTTCTCGCCGAGAAACACCGCTTCGGTCGTTGGGGTCCTTACGTCAACCACGTTGGTCTTGTCATCTTCTTCATCGGGGCGATGCTTCGCGTCTTCCCAGCGTTCCATACCGATACGCTTGAATGGGTGCGTGAAGGGGATACGGTCGCGCTAGAAGCGACCGGGGACGAATACTATCTCCGGAACGACCAGTTCATCCTCGAGATGTACGACCCGGAAAACAATGAAGAAGACGCCAAGTTCGCCGAGGCGATCGAGAAGGTCGGCGCCGTCCCGAAAAACTATGAGACGGAGTTGACGCTGTTTAAGAAAGCCGGGACGAACGAAGACGGTTCGCCTCGCCTTGAAGAAGTCGAGACAGGCTCGACGAAAGTGAACCATCCGTTCAAGTTCGACAAATACGAAGTGTATCAAGAGCAGTATTCGAGTCGTCCGGAATTCTTATCGATGTCGTTCAGTGTCGGTGACAAAGAGACGGGCGACATTTACGGACCGTTCACGGTCGACATGAACGACCCGGAGACGACGTACGAGCTCGGTGAAGTAGCCGTGTCGCTTCGAGATTTGTATCCTGATTTTGAAATCCGAAACGGTGAGCCGGACACGAAATCGCCGCGGGCGCTCAATCCGGCCTTCTTCTTCGTGGTCGATACACCGGAAGGGACGACCGAAACGAATTTGATCGGCATCCGCATGAACGTCGCCGATGAAAACAACCGCTACGCCATCCAGTTCGCGGGGACAGAGTTGGCGAGTACGAGTGGCCTCCGGGTCAAGAGTGACTCGACGTATCCGATTCTCATTGTCGGTGGGACGATTTTCATGATCGGGATCGTGATGGGGATGTATTGGCCACACCGTCGTGTATGGATTCGACGTCATGACGACTCGGACGTGCTCGTCGCAGGCTTCACGAACAAAAACCCATCGTCGCTTCGCCGTGAAGTATCACCGCTTCTTGAGAAGGCGGGACTGCCGATTTGGGAAGACCAGGCGATGTTTGAGAAACAGACAGATGCCAACTCAACAAATGAAAGAGGGGAATCTTAATGGAATGGATTCAATGGAGCAGTCGTCTGCTCCTCGTCGCGTTCATTTTATACGCCGTCGCGACCGTGTTGTTCACGATCGCGGTCAGCGGGATGCGCAAAGACCGAAACGTCAACCGCGTCCCGTACGGCAAGATCGCGTTCATCCTGGCTGTGATCGGCTTTATCGCCCAGACAGGCTACTTTATTATGCGCTGGGCCGGTGTCGGCTATGCCCCGGTATCGAACTTGTATGAATACACGACGTTCTTCGGCATGATGATAGTGCTCGGTTTCCTCGTCGTGTACGGGATTTACAAAAATGACGTGCTCGGATTGTTCGCCATGCCGGTGGCGTTGCTCGTCATCGCGTTCGCTTCGATGTTCTCGAGCGACGTCGCACCGCTCATCCCGGCCTTGAACAGTGTCTGGTTGAAGATCCACGTCACGACGGCCGCGCTCGGTCAAGGCATTCTCGCCATCAGCTTCGCGTCAGGACTCATCTTCCTCTTAAACGAGACGTCGATGCGTGAGCGTTCGAAATCACGGACGTGGCTTGAAGTGACGATGTTCGTGCTCGTCTGTACGCTCGGCTTCATCCTCGTGTCGATGCTGTTCAAAGGCATCGGTGCTGGCGGTGTCGTCGAGTTCACGAATGACCGTGGTGGACAGGAGACGTATGAGTACTTCATGCCGATCTTGTTCGTGCCGGAAGGAGCTCAACTCGTATCGGGTGCGAGCGGATTGTCGCTTGAACTCCCGAATCTCATCAACACGTTGAAGCTGAACACGCTCCTCTGGTCGGTCATCGCGGGACTCGTCTTGTACGTGTTGCTCCGCTTCGTCATCTTGCGGAAACGGATCGCTGAGTCGCTCCAACCGCTCGCGAAAAAAGTAAGCCTTGATCTCGCCGATGAGATCAGCTATCGCTCGGTCGCGATCGGTCTTCCGGTGTTCATCCTCGGTGGTCTCATCTTCGCGATGATTTGGGCGCAAATCGCCTGGAACCGATTCTGGGGCTGGGACCCGAAAGAAGTGTGGGCGCTCATCACGATGCTCATCTATATTTATTACCTCCATATGCGGATCCAACGCGGCTGGACGGGGACGAAAGCGGCGTGGCTTTGCGTCGGCGGCTTTGCCGTCATCATGTTCAACCTCGTGTTCGTCAACCTCGTCATCGCGGGACTGCATTCGTACGCATAATGAAAGAAGTCACTTCGGTGGCTTCTTTTTTCGTAAGGGCATACAACTCATCGTTGTGAAGCCAAATAATAGAGTGGTATAGTTATGAAAGAGAGCGAAATGTTCACAATTGTGCAACATTCGCTACATCTTGCAATGGTTCTCTAGGAGGTTTTAGTGGATGGCTGATAAAACAAGAATTCTAGTGGTCGACGACGAGGAAAGAATCCGTCGACTGTTAAAGATGTATCTCGAACGTGAACAGTACATCATTGATGAAGCGACGAACGGGGAAGAAGCGTTGCGCTACGCACTCGATGGGGACTACGATGTCATCTTGCTCGATTTGATGATGCCGAAGATGGACGGGATCGAAGTATGTACCGAGCTCCGGAAATCGAAAGCGACACCGGTCATCATGTTGACGGCGAAAGGCGAAGAAATAGACCGGGTTCAAGGGTTCGAGGTCGGCGCGGATGATTATATCGTCAAGCCGTTCAGTCCGCGTGAAGTCGTGTTGCGCGTCAAAGCACTCCTCCGACGCTCAGGGACGACGAAATTTATGCGCACATCTGAAAAGTCGAAAGACTTGATCGTGTTCCCGCATTTGACGATTGATAACGATGCGCACCGTGTCACCGTCGACGGAGAAGAGATCGCACTCACGCCAAAAGAGTATGAGTTGTTGTTCTTCCTCGCCAAACAAGTCGATAAAGTGTTTTCACGCGAGCAACTTTTAAAAGAAGTGTGGAACTATGAATTCTTTGGAGACCTTCGGACGGTCGATACGCACGTGAAGCGCCTTCGCGAGAAGTTGAACCGCGTCTCGCCAGATGCGGCCCAAATGATCACGACGGTATGGGGCGTCGGCTACAAGTTCGAAGTCGTCAGTGAGTGATGGTTCGCCGCAATAGCATCGTCACGAAACTATGGCTGACGATTCTTGTTCTCGTCAGCCTCGTCTTGTTCATCGTTTCCGTCCTTATGCTCGAGTTTTTCAACTCGTTCCATATCGACCAGGAGCGGGGACACTTGGCCAAGCTCGGTGGACAAGTCCAGTCCGTCCTGCTTCAAGAAGGGGATGCGTCTCGGACGGTCGACCAAATCATCGAGGTGTACGGCGCAAACTATATATTAGAGAACGGTTCCGTCCGCTCCAACTTCGGAACGGAAGTCGACGGATTGATGACGGAGCTTGGACGCCAAGCGTGGGAGCCATATCAGTCGGTCGGTGAGACCGCGATCGGGAACTTCTCTTCATTCGACGACCAAGCCGCCTTGGCGTATCGGACGACGTTCACACTCGAGACGGGCGAGTACACGCTCTACTTGATTGAGCCGCTCGATGCGATCTCAAGTGCGAACGAGGGCGCTCGGACGATCATCTTTTGGACGGTCGCCTCGGCGATCATTGCGACGACCGTGTTCGCTTTCTTCTTGTCGACCCGTATCACGGCACCTCTCCGCGAGATGCGTGATGCCGTCAACAAGACGGCCGAAGGTCAATTCGATTTGCGGCTCGAACAACGGACGCACGACGAAATCGGTCAACTAGCAGGTTCGTTCAATGCGATGAGCAGTCAACTCGCGACGTACGTCAACGCGCTCGATCGAGAGCGGCTCCAACTCGCCTCGATTTTACGCTCGATGGCGGACGGCGTCATCACGCTCGACCGCCACGCGAACGTCATCTTGACGAACCCGCAGGCCGACCCGTTGTTCATCGACGGACAACCGCATGACGTCGTTTTGTCACTTTACAAAGACGTTGTCGATGGGGCGCCGGAGAAGACGATCGAAGTGAAACGGGATGAACATTACTACACGTTGACCGTCACCCCGCTCCTCGGCGAGGAAGATTTCGAAGGGGCCGTCGTCGTCATTCGGGACACGACCGAGAGCCACCGCCTTGACAAGATGCGGACCGACTTCGTGGCGAACGTCAGTCATGAATTACGGACGCCGCTCGTGACGCTGCAAGGTTACTCGGAGGCGATCATCGACGGGATGACCGAGAGCGACGACGCGACGAAAGAGTTCGCATCGATCATCTATGACGAGTCGCTCCGGTTGGCGCGTCTTGTCAACGATTTGCTCGACTTGGCCCGGATCGAGTCCGGCAAAGAGACGATGCAGTTCACGGAGCTCGACTTCGGTGAATTTTTACCACGCGTCATGCGCAAGTTCAAACAGATGGCAAACGAAAAAGGAATCGTGCTCGAAACGACCGCACCGAACCGATTCATCGAGGCGGACGGCGATCGCCTCGAGCAAGTGTTCACGAACTTGATCGGAAACGCCATCGCCCATACGGACAGCGGTACGATCCGACTCGACGCCGTCGCAGAACCGGAAGAAGTCGTGATTCGACTGACCGACACGGGCAGTGGTATTCCGAAAGAAGACTTGCCGTTCGTGTTCGAACGATTCTACAAAGCTGACAAGGCACGTACGAGCGGCGGCAAGACGGGGACGGGGATCGGACTCGCCATCGTCAAGAACGTCGTCGATGCCCATCACGGGACGGTCGCCGTCTCGAGTGTGCTCGGCGAAGGGACGACGTTCACGATTCGCCTCCCGTACGTCCAACCAGACACATAACGCCAATGGTGACTCCTATGGGTCACCATTTGTGCCATACAGGAGGAATGACCATGAGACTGTACACACGTGGAGGAGACCAAGGAGAGACGTCGCTCATCGGCGGACGTGTCTCCAAAGTTCATCCTCAAATCGAGGCGATGGGATTGCTTGATGAATTGAACAGTCACATCGGACTCGCCTTGGCCCATCAGACCGACGAGACGCTCCGGACACAACTGACGAAAATTCAACACGACTTGTTCGACCTCGGTTCAGAGCTCATGCATCAGAACGAACCACCAAAACAAGTCGACCTGGTCATTGTCACCGAGCTCGAGACATGGATTGATGAACTCGAGCCGAACTGCCCGCCGTTGCGGCGTTTCATCTTGCCGGGAGGGAGTGTCGCCGCGGCGAGCTTGCATGTGGCCCGTACCGTTTGCCGCCGTGTCGAACGTGAACTCGTCGAAATCGAGGCCGCCACTCGTCAGCTGCCTTACTTCAACCGGTTGAGCGATTATTTGTTCACCGCGGCCCGTTACGCCAACGTCAAAGCCGGCGTACCTGACCAAGAATATGCCCGCGGCGCGGATGTGTTCAAACAGAAAAAGAAAAAGGAGTAGATCACGATATGAAAGGCATCGAACAGTTCCGCGAAAAGCTTCACTATTCGGTCTACCCGACCGACAAGTTCAAGACGACGACGTGTCTCGTCTCATTCTCGGCCCCGTTGTCGACAGAGACGATCGCTGATCGTGCGCTCTTGCCATATATCATGGAGAAATCGACGGAAGCTTATCCGTCCATTGAGTTGTTTCACACACCGCTAGAAGAACTGTACGACGCGGCGTTGTACGCCGGAGCGTCCAAAGTCGGAAAAGAACATGTCATCCAGTTTCAGCTCGAAGTCGTCAGTGACGGCCTTGTCGGTGAACCGGTGTTGTCACGTGCAATCAAATTGCTAGAGGAAGTCTTGCTTCGACCGAATGCGTATGATGGAGCGTTTCAACCGCTGATTGTCGAGCAAGAGTTGCGGTTGCAGCGGCAACGCATCGAATCGGTCTATGACGACAAGATGCGCTTCGCCCAACAACGGCTTCAAGAGTTGCTCGGCGGCGAGCTCGCCATTCCATCACTCGGTACGCTCGACCAATTGGACGCGGTGACCCCGCGCTCCTTGTATGCCGCGTACGAGTCGATGATTCGACATGATCGCATCGACGTATACGTCGTCGGTGACGTCGACCGTGCTCAGGTGACCGAGGCGTTCGCACCGCTTGAGACACTCGGTGAGCCGTTCGAACGAGCCTATCCAGAACCGGTGGCACGCGAGTTCCAACGGCTCGAGGAAGAGCAGGCGATCAATCAGAGCAAACTTCATCTCGCCTATGCGGTCGATGTCGACCCGAAAAGCGAAGATGCGGTCCGGATGCAAGTGTTCAATGGTTTATTTGGCGGTTTTCCGCACTCGAAGCTGTTCATGAACGTCCGTGAGAAAGAGAGTCTGGCCTACTACGCCGCGTCTCAATATAGCTCACTCAGCCGGATGTTATTCGTCTACGCCGGGATCGACGCCTCGAATCAAGCGAAAACCGAACAGATCATCGACGCCCAGCTCGCTGATTTGAAAGCGGGTCGTTTCGATGACATGACACTTGAACAGACGAAAGAGATGTTATACCATCAACGCCGCCAGCTCGGCGACAACCCGCGTCAACTGATCGCTTGGATGAGCGGCTCGGACATCCGTCCGTTCTCACTCGAAGAAGAGATGACGATCATTGAACGGACGACGCGTGATGATGTCGCGGCATTGGCGAACCGTCTCGAATTGACGGCCGTTTATTGTTTAAAGGGGGGGACGGCATGAAGATAGACTTTCCATACGTCGGTGAAACGTTACACCACACCGTGCTAGAGAACGGATTGACGATCTATTTATTGAAGAAAACCGGATATGAGAAGACGTACGCCACGTTCACGACGAAATACGGTTCGATTGACCGTCGCTTCAAGACGGAAGACTGGGTCGAGGTACCGGACGGGATCGCGCACTTCCTAGAACATAAGATGTTCGAGAAGGAAGATGGTGACGTCTTCCAAAAGTTCGGTCAACTCGGTGCGTCGGCGAACGCGTTCACATCGTTCACCCGGACGGCTTATTTGTTCGGGGCGACGTCGAACGTCGAGGCGAACTTGACGACGTTGCTCGATTTCGTCCAGACGCCCTACTTCACCGAGGCGTCGGTCGAGAAAGAAAAAGGCATCATCGGTCAAGAGATTCAAATGTATCAAGACAATCCCGGGTGGCGTCTTTATTTCGGGTTGATCGAGGCGATGTACGCCGAACACCCGGTGAAGATTGATATCGCCGGCACGATCGAATCGATCGGTCACATTACGACCGACGACTTGTACGCCTGTCACCGTGCGTTTTACCACCCGAGCAACATGGTCCTCTTCGTCGTCGGGAACATCGACCCGGATGCCGTACTCGAACAAGTGAAGGCGAACCAAGCCGCGAAGACGTTCGAAGCACCGGTGCTTCAAGCGCGTGAACGAGTCGAAGAGCCGACGAGCGTCAAGTCGACACAACGGATCATCGAGATGGACGTCTCGGTGCCGAAAGTGATGATCGGCTACAAAGACATTCCCCGCGCCGGAGCGGACGGAATGAAGCAAGAACTCGCCGTCGAGCTGCTCATGCACGCCTTGTTCGACACGACGGCCCCACTGTACGCGGAACTTTACGCCGAGGGCTTGATTGACGACGCGTTCTCGTTCGATTACACGTCGGAAGAGACGTTCGCGTTTGCCGTCTTGTCGATGGAGACGCCACACGTCGATTCGTTCGTCTCGCGGATGACGACCGCACTTGAGCGCCCGCTCGTCCTTGACGAGACGACGCTTGAACGCAAGAAGCGCATGATGAAAGGTCAGTTCTTGAAAGCACTCAACTCACCGGAATTCATCGCCAATCAATTTTCTCGATACGCGCTGAACGGCGGCAACATGTTCGAGCTGCCTGAGTTGCTCGATGCGATTACCCTTGATGACTTGTATGCTGCGTACGACCGGTTGTTCCAAGCGGACAGACGGACCGTCTGTATCGTCAAAAAACCGTGAAGACGCTCATCACCGGGGCGAGCGGTGCGATTGGACAAGCGGTCGCAAAATCGTTTCGCGATGACACGCTCATCTTACAGGCGAACCGAAATGGCGCCGCGCTCGAGTCGTTCGTGAAAGCGGAACGTCTCGATGCCCGTGTCGACACGTGCGACCTTGAGGACGAAGATGCTGTCGAAACGTGGATGACGTCAATCGACCGTCTCGACCGTCTCGTCTACGTCGCAGGGAACCACGTCCACGGCCTCGTCGTCGACCAACCGATTCACGATCTCGACCGCCTATACCGTGTCCACGTCCGTGCACTCGCACGCCTCGTTCAACGAGCTGTCGAAGCGAAACCGTATGATCGCCCGCTCGACATCGTCGTCGTCTCGAGCGTATGGGGCGAGGTCGGGGCCGCTGGAGAAGTGTTTTACTCGACGGTGAAAGCGGCGCAGCTCGGCTTCGTCAAGTCGTTCGCCCGCGAGGCCGGTCCGTTTCGGGTGCGCATCAACGCCGTCACCCCGGGCTGGATAGATACGCCGATGAATGATACGGTAGAAGAGACGAAAGACGAGGCCGTCGAGGAGATCCCGCTCGGCCGGCTCGGTCATGTCGACGAAGTGGCGAAGACGATCCGGTTTCTCTGTTCGGAAGATGCCTCCTATATGACCGGTGCCGTCCTTCGCATCGACGGAGGTTGGCAGTGACGACTTCGTGAAACAGAAAACGAGTTCTTTTCAATTCTTCTAAAATAATTTAGAATGAACAAGGTAGCGAACGTGCGTCGGAAAGGGTGGATGGGATGGATCATAAGTTCGAAGAATGGTATCTCGAGTATGAACTTTGCCAAAATCGGCCCGGTATCCTCGGTGATATCGCTTCGCTGATGGGAATGCTCCAAATTTCAATCGTGACGATCAACGGTGTCGACTTGCAACGCCGTGGGATGCTCTTGAAAGCCCCTGCCGCCGACCACGTCCATCGGCTCGAACATATCCTTCGAAAAATGGAGGCAATTGCCGTCATCAAGTTACGGCGACCGAAACTACGGGACCGCATCGCGATTCGGCATGGACGATATATCGAACACGACAACGACGATAAAAAGACGTTTCGGTTCGTACGTGAAGATTTAGGTGTGCTCGTCGACTTCGTCGCCGAACTGATGAAAGAAGAGCGGCACTTGTTGATCGGCGTCCGCGGCAATCCTCGTGTCGGCAAGACCGAATCGATTGTGGCCGCGAGCGTGTGTGCGAACAAACGATGGTTGTTCTTATCGTCGACGCTCATGAAGCAGACGGTACGGACGTCTTTATTCGAAGAAGAACGAGAAGGCGATCACGTCTACATAATCGACGGCGCCGTCTCGACACGGACGATGGATGAGCGGCACCGCCAACTGATTCGAGAAGTCATGCGTCTGCCGGCCGTCAAAGTGATTGAACATCCTGACCTATACGTCCGGAACACCGATTGCGTGTTCGAGGACTTTGACTATATTATCGAGCTGCGCAACAATCAAGATGAAGTGATCATCATCCCGCAAGAGACGCATCGTGAAGCAGAATGGTTTGAATAATTATTTGAATGGAAGGTGTGGACCCCTGTGACAGAACTAGGGACTTTTTTGAAACAAAGGCGTGAGGCGAGCGGTCTGACGCTCGACCAAATCCAGCAAACGACGAAGATTCAAAAGCGCTATATCATCGCGATCGAGGAAGGTGATTATAAAAATCTCCCTGGTTCGTTCTACGCACGGGCGTTCATCAAGACGTACGCCGAGTCGCTCGGCCTAGACGTCGACGAGCTGTATGAGACGTACGCGAAAGATTTGCCGAAGATCGAGCCGCAACCGACCGTGCAGTTGTCACGGAAACAGACGTATTCGAAAGCGTCTGAGACGTCGAGTCGCGTGTCGAGGTGGGTACCGAAAGTCATGCTCGTCCTCGTCGCCTTCTTGCTCATGACGGCCGTCTGGTATGTCGTGAAGAACCTCAACTTCGGAGAACAAGACGCTTCGCCAGTCGAGCCGCCAAGTTCTGGCGTGACGATCAATCAGAACGAAGATGTCCCAGAAGAAGAACCCGTCGAAGAAGAACCGGTTGAAGAAGAACCGGTCGAGGAAGAACCACAAGAAGAGACCGGACCGATCGCGGTCACGGAAACGAACGGTGCCGATCTCGTGTATGAGATCGCGACAGCTGACAAGCTCACGACCGAGATTCACGTGAAGGATTCTCCGGCGACGTACGTCGGTGTCCGGGATACATCGCTCGAAGGACCGTTTCTCGCACCGGAATATCCTAACCAATCGAAACAAAACCCGATCGTCATCGAAGATGCAGAGACCGATACGCTCCGCATCCGCATCGGGTTGATCGGCGGCGTTGAGAAGATCGTCGTCAACGGGCGCGAACTCGAACTTGCCGATTCACCGGTCACACAAAATATTTTTGTAAAGAGAGTCGACGCTGAATAAGCCGACTCTCCTCAAGAGGAGGAGTTCTCGATGAACCTACCTAACCGCTTGACGATGCTCCGGGTCATTCTCATTCCCGTGTTCGTCGTCTTGCTCGCTGTAGACTTTGAGTGGGGAGACATCGCTTTCCTCGGAGCGGAAGTGCCGCTCCATCAATTTTTAGCCGCGATCGTCTTCACGATCGCCGCGATCACCGATTGGCTCGATGGTCATTTGGCCAGAAAGCACAACTTAGTGACGAACTTTGGGAAGTTCATGGATCCGCTCGCGGATAAACTGCTCGTCACGGCGGCGCTCGTCTTGCTCGTCGAGATGAATCTTGTCGCGGCCTGGGTCGTCGTCGTCATCTTGTCACGCGAATTCGCCGTGACCGGGCTTCGACTCGTCGCAGCCGATGAAGGCATCGTCGTCGCGGCCGGCAAATCCGGAAAAGCAAAGACGTGGGTCCAATTGTTCGCCATCATCTTCTTGCTGTTCGGCAATCCAATTTTCAGCTATGTCGGGATTCCGTTCGGAGAGTGGGCGATGTGGCTCGCTCTTGTGTTGACGATCTACTCGGGCGCCGAGTATTTTGCACAAAATTATAAGATCATTGTAAAATCGATGTGAATCGAGGAGACGAGTTGTGACACAACTCGTCTTTTTTTGAATCGTGAGGAGGAAATCAAGTGCAACGGACCGAAATCATTGCGGTAGGTTCTGAACTTCTGTTAGGCGAAATCACGAACACGAACGCCCGTTACTTGTCACTTCAATTGTCGAAATACGGGTTGCCGGTCATGTATCATATAGTCGTCGGAGATAATCCATCGCGACTCGAGGAGACGTTCGCCACGGCGAGACGACGGAGTGACCTCGTCATCGTAACCGGGGGGCTCGGCCCGACGAACGATGATATCACGAAGACGGTGCTCGCCGAACTTCTCGACCGTCCGCTCGTCCGGGACCGTGACGCGTTACATACGATCGAACGGTTCGTCGCCTCACGGGGAAGGGAGATGAACGAAGGCGATGCGCGTCAAGCGGATGTCGTCGAAGGTTCGGAAGTGCTCTCAAACCCGGTCGGTCTCGCCCCTGGCATGTGGCTCGAGGAGGATGGGACGACGTGGCTTCTTCTTCCGGGTGTGCCGCGCGAGATGGAAGCGATCGTCGCCGCGACGTTCCCTCACAAATTCTCAGGGGCGACGCTCGTCTCCGAGTCGTTACGTTTTTATGAGATCGGGGAGTCGGCGCTCGATGCGGCCGTATCAGATTTGACGAACGGCTCTAATCCGACCGTCGCACCGTACGCCGAGGCCGGGGAGGCGAGGCTTAGGGTGAGCGCGCGCGCCGAGACGGAAGTCGAGGCGAGACGGATGATCGCCGACGTCAAACGGGAGCTCCTAAACCGTGTCGGCACCTATTATTTTGGATCGGATGAGGATACGGTGGCAGCCGCGTTGCTTCGCGAACTCGACCGACGGCAGTCCACGTTGTCCGTCGCCGAGTCGCTGACGGGCGGACGAGTCCAATCGATGCTCACCGCCGTCCCGGGTGCCTCGAACGTGTTTCGGGGTGGCGTCGTCACGTATTCCGACGAGCTAAAAAATAGGTGTTTAGGGGTGTCTCTTGCTACAATTGAGTCACACACGGTCGTCTCAAAAGAAGTAGCTTCTGAAATGATTCAAGGACTCATCCGTCTGACCGACACCGACTACGGACTGGCCTTCACCGGAGAGGCAGGCCCTGTCTCAAGTTCAGGCCAAGCGGTCGGGACGGTATTCATCGGTGTGAAATCGAAGAACGGGATCGAAGTGCTCGAGCGTGTCTACCCGCATCAAGAGCGGCACGTCATTCAAGACCGGGCCGCGAAGGACGGCATGTGGGCACTTCTACAGCGACTGAAAAAAGGCGAATAAACGTTCGTAAAAAACTTGTGTATCGTGTCCCGTTCGCTTATAATGATAGTATCAATCAAAGGAGGCTCATTTATCTATGAGTGATCGTAAACAAGCGTTAGACATGGCATTGCGCCAGATCGAGAAACAATTCGGTAAAGGCTCAATCATGCGCCTTGGTGAAAATACAGATCAGCAAGTATCCGTTACTCCGTCAGGGTCAATCGCCCTCGACATCGCCCTCGGTGCCGGTGGTTACCCGCGCGGACGTGTCATCGAAGTATACGGACCAGAATCTTCAGGTAAGACGACGGTGGCGCTCCACGCGATCGCCGAAGTACAAAAACGTGGCGGTCAGGCAGCATTCGTCGACGCCGAGCACGCTCTCGACCCGAAATACGCGAAAAACCTTGGCGTCAACATCGACGAGCTTCTCTTGTCTCAACCGGATACGGGGGAGCAGGCGCTCGAAATCGCGGAAGCGCTCGTCCGCTCTGGCGCGGTTGACATCCTCGTCGTCGACTCGGTTGCGGCACTCGTTCCGAAAGCCGAGATCGAAGGGGAAATGGGAGACTCGCACGTCGGTCTTCAAGCCCGTCTCATGAGCCAAGCGCTCCGTAAACTGTCAGGTGCGACGAATAAATCGAAGACGATCGTCATCTTCATCAACCAGATCCGTGAGAAGATTGGGATCATGTTCGGGAACCCGGAAACGACACCAGGTGGACGTGCCCTCAAGTTCTATTCGTCGGTCCGTCTTGAAGTCCGTCGTGCCGAAACGCTCAAGCAAGGGCAAGACATGGTCGGGAACCGGACGAAGATTAAAGTCGTCAAAAACAAAATCGCGCCACCGTTCAAAACAGCGGAAGTCGACATCATGTACGGTGAAGGGATCTCACGTGAAGGGGAACTTATTGACATCGGAGCCGACCTCGATATCGTTCAGAAGAGCGGTGCTTGGTACTCGTATAACGAGGAGCGTCTCGGGCAAGGTCGTGAGAACGCGAAACAGTTCATGAAAGAGAATCCGCACGTCGCCGCGGCTGTCGAAGAACAGATTCGCGACCACTACGGATTGAACGGCGAGAAGACAGTCACAGTCGCTGCAGATGACGACGATGTGTTGTCATTGCTCGATGACGAATAAGTACGTTCACTCACTCGGTTTTTCCGAGTGAGATTTTTTTAGTATAATTTTTTTATGAATTGGTAGTTCTATCCTGTCCGTGCATTGCATTCTCCTATGTAAATAAGTACAATAAAGCTATACGCGGGCTCGCTCGCGTATTCATTCATGAAAAAATAAAATAACCTTGCGAAAGGGAGGTGAACATGATGGAATGGCTATTAGAGCTTATTCTGATCCTCCTTTTGCCGATAGCTTTTGTTGCAGGTTTTTTTGTGCGTAAATCGATCGCCGAAGCGAAGATTCAAGGTGCTGAGACGGAAGCGACCAAGATTGTAGAGCAAGCGAGACAACAATCGGAAGCGATGCAAAAAGAAGCACGGCTTGAAGTAAAAGAAGAGATGATTCAACTTCGCAATGAGACGGAACAAGAACTGCGCGAACGTCGCGAAGAGCAAAAGGTGAAAGAGAACCGCCTCGTTCAAAAAGAAGAGGTCCTCGACCGCAAAGCAGACATGCTCGAACGGAAAGAGGATTCACTCGACGAACGGGAAACGACACTTGCGAAACGTAAGCGGGAAGCTGAGACGCTCGAGAGCAAAGTGGAGGAGTTGTACGAGGAAGCGCGCCAAGAACTAGTACGCGTCGCAGCCTTGTCGAAAGAAGAAGCACGGACCATCATCATGGACGAAGCGAAGCAGGAAGCGCTTCACGATGCTGCTCTCCTTCAAAAAGAAATCGAGCAAAAAGCAAAATTAGAAGCTGATAAAAAAGCGAAGCACTTGTTGTCGCTCACGATGCAACGGTACGCCGCGGAACACGTGGCGGAAACGACGGTATCCGTCGTCAACTTGCCGAGCGACGAGATGAAAGGACGCATCATCGGGCGTGAAGGACGTAACATCCGGACGCTCGAGACGCTCACCGGCATCGACCTCATCATCGATGACACACCGGAAGCGGTCATCTTATCAGGGTTTGACCCGGTCCGTCGTGAAATCGCCAAAATGACGCTCGAAAAACTCGTTCAAGACGGACGGATCCATCCGGCCCGAATCGAAGAGATGGTCGAGAAGTCGCGCCGTGAAGTCGACGAACGCATCCGTGAATACGGGGAAGAAGCGACGTTTGAAGCGGGCATCCACGGGGTTCATCCAGACCTCGTCAAGACGCTCGGTCGCATGCGCTACCGGACGAGTTACGGTCAGAACGTACTTGCCCATTCGGTCGAAGTCGCGCACCTCGCCGGCATGATGGCCGCGGAGCTCGGAGAAGACGTGACGCTCGCGAAACGAGCGGGTCTTCTGCACGATATCGGGAAGGCGATCGACCACGAGGTCGAGGGCAGTCACGTCGAGATCGGTGTCGAACTTGCTACGAAATACAAAGAACATCCGGTCGTCATCAACTCGATCGCTTCCCACCACGGGGACGTCGAAGCGACATCGACGATCGCAGTGCTCGTCGCAGCGGCTGACGCCTTGTCAGCGGCGCGCCCTGGCGCCCGTCAAGAGACGCTTGAAAGCTACATTCGTCGCTTAGAGCGCCTCGAATCGATTTGTGAATCGTTTGACGGCGTCGAGAAATCATATGCCATCCAAGCAGGACGCGAAGTCCGTATCATCGTTCGCCCCGACGTCGTCGATGACGTTGTAGCGAGTAAGATGGCACGTGACATCTGTAAACGGATTGAAGATGAACTCGATTACCCGGGACAAATTAAAGTGACGGTCATCCGCGAAACGCGGTCCGTCGATTATGCGAAGTAAAAAGCGGAGACCTTCTCCGCTTTTTCTATTTACAAGGAGGAAACTCAAATGAAAGTCTTATTCATCGGTGACGTCGTCGGACAACCGGGACGTGAAATTTTGGCCGCGCAAATCGGTCGCCTGAAAGACAAATATAATCCGACGTTCATGCTCGTCAATGGTGAGAACGCGGCAAACGGGCGTGGGATCACAAAAAAGATTTACCAACAGTTCCTCGAGCTTGGTTTTCACGGGGTGACGATGGGCAACCATACGTGGGACAACCGTGACATCTTCGACTGGATCGACGACGCCGACCGTATCGTCCGTCCGGCCAACTATCCGGATGGTACACCTGGCGTCGGGATGATGGTACTGAAGCAGCGCGGGAAGAAGCTTGCCGTCATTAACGTGATGGGCACGGTCTTCCTTCCTTCGCTCAGCTGTCCGTTTCGAAAAGTCGATGAGCTGATCGACACGGTCAAAGACGACGTCGATGCCATCTTCGTCGATATGCACGCCGAGGCGACGAGCGAGAAGATCGCGATGGGCTATTATTTGGATGGTCGCGCCCAAGCGGTCGTCGGGACACATACACACGTCCAAACGGCCGATGAACGCGTGCTCGCGAAGGGGACGGCATACATTACGGATGTCGGGATGACAGGGCCGCTTGACGGCGTGCTCGGCATGGACGCGGACGTCGTGTTGAAAAAATTCCTGACACAGCTCCCGGTGCGGTTTGAAGTTGCCGAGGGACGGGAACAACTTAATGGAGTTTTAATCACAATCGATGACCAATCGAAACGAGCCACAAAAATCGAACGCATACACCTAGATGATCAGACCGTCTGGTTTGATTGAACAACCTACCCGAGGGGGAAACAAGAATGGACGTACTCAAAGTTTCGGCAAAATCGAATCCCAACTCCGTTGCGGGTGCACTCGCTGGCGTACTTCGTGAAAAAGGCACGTGTGAGATTCAAGCAATCGGCGCTGGGGCGCTCAACCAATCGATCAAAGCAGTCGCCATCGCGCGCGGTTTCGTCGCGCCAAGCGGTCTCGACTTGATTTGTATCCCGGCGTTCACGGATATTTTAATCGACGGGGAAGAACGAACTGCGATCAAGCTCATCATCGAACCGAGATGAGCTTGCGGTCGGGACATAGGTCCTATTCTTGTAAAGAGAAGCCATCGGCGCGGATGGCTTCTCTTTTTTTGGTTGAAATCCGACGTTCTGTCTTCTCAGTTTCGTCATTTTATGACAAGATGAAAGAGAACGTGAAGTTCGATTAAGAGACAAGAGGGGGACGTTTTCGATGGAACAGCTCGTGTCAACGACAGAGAAGGAAACAACGACACCTGTTATGAAAGCGATTCAAAAGCATACGGCCGGATTCGGGGCAAAATTGGTCGAGGTACCGATTCCGACACCGGGTCCGGGTGAAGTGTTAATCAAAGTGACGGCGACATCGATTTGTGGGACCGACGTTCACATTTATGAATGGGACGATTGGGCGAAGAGCCGGGTCAAGCCGCCGTATGTGTTCGGTCACGAGTTCTCGGGGGAAGTCGTGGCGCTCGGGGAAGGGGCGAAGCGCATCAAGATCGGCCAAGCCGTTTCGGCCGAGACACATATCGTCTGTCACCAGTGCAAACAGTGTTTAAGAGGGCAGTATCACATCTGTAAAAACACGAAGATTATCGGCGTCGACACCCAAGGCTGCTTCGCCGAGTACGTCGTCATGCCAGAAGAGAACTTGTGGGTCAATCCCGTGGCGATGCCGGCGAAGCTCGCCTCGATTCAGGAACCGCTCGGCAACGCCGTCCATACGGTGCTCGCGAGCGATGTGTCAGCAAAATCTGTCGCTATCGTCGGTTGCGGACCGATCGGGCTCATGGCCGTCGGTGTCGCCAAGGCGGCCGGTGCGAGCCGCGTCTATGCGATCGATGTTAACCCATATCGGTTGAAGCTCGCCGAAGACATGGGGGCGGACGTCGTCATCAACAGCATGGAGCAGAATCCGCTCGAGTTGATCATGAACGAGACAGACATGGACGGGATCGATGTCGTCTGTGAGATGAGTGGTCATCCGCTCGCGATTGACCAAGCGTTCAAGATGGTCACGGCAGGAGGAGACGTCAACGTGTTGTCGCTTCCGGCGAAACCGGTCGCGCTCGACTTGACACGTGACGTCGTCTTCAAAGGGGTCCGGGTCCAAGGGATTACCGGACGTAAAATGTATGAGACGTGGAGCCAAGTGTCGACGATGCTCGCGACCGGGCAACTGAACGTCGAACCGATCATCACCCACGTGTTCAAGCTCGAGGAGTTCGAGCAAGGTTTCGAGCTCATGCGGGCCGGGAAGTGTGGAAAGGTCGTCTTAATACCATAAGAGGGGGAAACAATATGGCATTTGAACATATTACAGAAGCAGTCAATGAAATGAAGCAAGCGGGTACGTTCCGTTCGCTCGTGCCGCTCGAGTCGGCGCAAGGGAACGAGGTCACGATCAACGGCAAGTCGCTCGTGCAACTGTCGTCCAACAACTATCTCGGTCTCGCCAACCATCCGCGTTTGAAACGAGCGGCGATTGAAGCGGTCGAACAGTTCGGCGCCGGCACCGGTTCGGTCCGGACAATCGCCGGTACGTTCGAGATGCACGAAGCGTTCGAGCGCGAGCTCGCCGAGTTCAAACATACGGAAGCGGCGCTCGTGTTCCAGTCTGGGTTCGCGACGAACCTTGGCGTCTTGTCGGCGCTCCTCGGGCCAGAAGACGTCGTCATCAGCGACGCGCTCAACCACGCCTCGATTATCGACGGTATCCGTTTGACGAAAGCGGCACGTCGCATCTATAAACACGTCGACCTTGAAGACTTAGAGGCAGCGTTGAAAGAGACACAAGACTACCGGACGCGCCTCATCGTCACGGACGGTGTCTTCTCGATGGACGGCAATATCGCGCCGCTCCCAGAGATCGTCGAACTTGCCGAGAAGTATGACGCGGCGGTCATGGTCGACGACGCGCACGCCTCGGGCGTCCTCGGTCAGAACGGCCGCGGGACGGTCAACCACTTCGGACTCGACGGACGGGTCGCGCTCCAAGTCGGGACGTTATCGAAAGCGATCGGTGTTCTCGGCGGTTACGTCGCCTGCTCGAACGACGTCCGCGACTTCTTGATCCAAAAAGGACGCCCGTTCCTTTTCTCGACGTCGCACCCGCCAGCGGTCGTCGCCGCGAACCAGGAAGCGATTCGCGTCATGAAGGAAGAGGAAGACCTGTTCGACAAGCTTTGGGCGAACACGGAGTTCTTCAAGACGGGTCTCCGTGACCTCGGTTTCGACATCGGACACGCGACGACACCGATCACGCCGGTCATGCTCGGTGAAGAGACGCTCGCACATACGTTCTCGGACAAGCTGAAAGACCACGGCGTGTTCGCACAGAGCATCGCCTTCCCGACGGTCGAGAAAGGCAAGGCGCGTATCCGGACGATCGTGACGGCGGAACATACACGTGACGACCTCGAACGCGCACTCGCTGCCTTTAAAGCGGTCGCTGAAGAATTGAACGTCACGCTCCACGCATAAGCTTGAGGCTGCAGACGAATCGTCTGCAGTTTTTTTGTGTTGAAACAGATGTATGATTGTTCTCGATTTATCAATCAATCGTGCAGCCCGACCGATCGAGGAGTGGGCGATAAGCGTTTTGAACAAGGTAAAACGTTTCGTTTTGAAAAAATTGGTAGACGTTTAAGAAGAGAGACTCTAAAATTTGAAAAGAAATAATTGAAAAAGTATTTTATTTCAAATACCGAATTGGAATATAAAAGTCTGGAGAAATGTAAGGATGATTGATCATATTTCAACAATAGTAGGCGAGAATTCTCCCTCCTCTAAGTGTCTCGGGGCGAAGCCCATCGTAGGTGGGAGATGAATCGCCTATGTTAGCAAGATTGTATGTGCTTGGTATAATGGATGTAACCAATCAAAAGGACTGAACTAACAATGAAAATGGATACAAATGAACATTCAGTCTTTCTTCTGAATTACCACCTCGTCTTGGTGGTCAAATATAGACGCAAGGTGATTGACGACGTCTCGGGGTTCGCGAGACAGACGTTCGAACGGATCGGCGCGTCATACCATATCACACTGACCGAATGGAATCATGACGGTGACCATATCCATGTGTTGTTCAAGGCTCACCCGAACACAGCGATGTCGAAGTTTCTGAACGCCTACAAGAGCGCGAGCAGCCGACTGATCAAACGGGACTTTCCACACGTCAAGAGACGACTGTGGAAAGAAATGTTCTGGTCTCGGAGCTACTGCCTCGTGACGACCGGCGGTGCGACGATCGACGTCATCAGGCAATACATCGAAAAACAAGGAAAGGAGTGATCACTTTGCTGAAGGCGTACAAGTTTCGACTATACCCGACGAAGCCACAACAAGAATACTTCATGAAGACGTTCGGTTGCGTCCGTTTCGTCTACAACAAGATGCTCGAGGAACGGATCCGACTGTATGAAGAGTCGAGGCTGAACCCTGACGCGAAGCAGAAGCTCCCGACCCCGGCGAAGTATAAGCCCGAATTCCCTTTCTTGAAAGAGGTCGATAGCTTGTCTCTGGCGAACGCCCAGATGGACTTGAACAAGGCATATGCCAACTTCTTCCGCGACAAGTCTGTCGGGTTCCCGAAGTTCAAATCGAAGCACGGCGACCGCGCCTCCTACACGACCAACAATCAGAACGGGAGCGTCCGGATCGAGGACGGGAAGGTGAAACTCCCTAAGATCGGCTTCGTGAAGTTCAAACAACATCGTCCTTTCGAGGGGATCATCAAGTCCGTGACGGTCTCGATGACGAAGACAGGCAAGTTCTTCATCTCCATCCTTGTCAATCAGGATGACGAACAATGGATTCCCGCTAAAAACAAAGTAGGTATCGACCTCGGGTTAGAGCACTTCGCCATCATGACGAATGACGAGATGCTTTCAAATAAGATTGATAATCCTCGCTTTCTTCACAAGTCAGAAGAGAAGGTCAAGAAGGCGCAGCGCGCTCTGTCACGTAAGAAGATCGGAAGCAAGAACCGAGAAAAAGCCAAGCTGATCCTCGCCAAGAAGCACGAGAAAATCGCAAACCAACGTAAAGACTTCCTTCATAAGTTGTCAAAACGAACCGTTGACGAGAACCAAGTCATCGTCGTGGAGACATTGAAATCGAAGAACATGATGAAGAACCACAAGGTCGCCAAATCGATCGCCGACGTCAGTTGGTACGAGTTCGTCCGACAGCTAGAATACAAGTGTAAGTTCTACGGACGGACGCTCATCAAGGCCGACCAATGGTACGCATCGACGCAAATCTGCTCTTCCTGCGGCGAGAAAGGCCAGAAGAAGACGATGGACGTGCGTGAATGGACGTGTGCTTGTGGCGTTCATCATGACCGCGACATCAACGCGAGCATCAACCTGTTGATGTTGGCTGACTGAAAAAACCTTCAGGGCAGGGACTTGCCCGACGAGCTTGGTAAACAACCGTGGCTAGTAAAAGTGCGGTCTTCCCAAGAAGCTCCCACTTCAATTTGCGAAGCGAATAAGTGGCGAGTAGTTCACTCGTCATTTGTATCATCGACGTGGAGTCGTGGAAAGAATTTTTCTTATTTTTATGGATGACGATTTGGGCATCGATATTCGTATCAGTTTATGCGATGGCGTGGTACGTACGCATTAAATATGATACGTCGCCGGATTTCACGGCATCGTTTGGGATCGATTCATTCCCTGGATGGGAAGCTTTCTTTAGCCAAATGCTCCATGGTTCAAACGTCACACAGAATGCACTGCTTCACGCCCTCTTTTTGTTCTGGATGCGTAAAGACAATGCCTGGTATATGTGGTTGCTAAAAGTACCCTCGCTCTTTTTCGTAAGCCTCTTCTTTATCAGATACATTCCGGTCGTCTTTCAGTGGCTCTTCAAGTAAAAGAGCAAGGCACTTGGCCTTGCTCAAATCTTGAACATCCCACGAAATCCACGGGCCGCGTAATACGAATCGGCACCGTTGTGATAAACAAAGGTGTGGTCATAGCGGCGGTCGCAGAACAAGGCGCCGCCTTTTTGACGAATCGTCTCTGGCGTTACAATCCAACTCGACGTCTTTGAGTCGAACGTACCGAGCGTCTGCAAATGGCGATACGTCGCTTCGTCAAGTAGCTCGAGCCCCATCTGTTCAGCCAAGGCGATGGCACTCCCATCCGGCTTGTTCTTCTTCCGGCCCGCTAGCGCCTGCTCATCGTAACAAAGACTACGGCGTCCGCTCGGGCTTTCCGGTGAGCAGTCACAAAAGGCGAGGTCACCGTTTGGAAGTCGAATCACATCCGGTTCGCCGCCGGTCCGTTCCATTTCAGAGAGTGTGAGGAGCTTGTCCGAATTCGTCTCAAGCTTCGTCACCACGTCTGACCAGACGACATCGGGGTGTCGCTCGAGGTGGGTGTGAAAACGTGCTTCGAGAATAGCGGTTAACTCGTTTCTCTCTTCAGTTGAGAGGTTGGCCATGATTCTTCACTCCGTTTCAGCAGTTTTTATCAGTATAAGATATTTTCATCATCCATTTATAATTCATTGAGCGAAAGGGGAATGTACGGTGAACTTTGATGAAGTGAATGTTCAGCATTTAAACGTGCAGACGTTCCAGACGATTGATTTGTTTCAAATCAAAACGATTTGGTCTGATTGTCTGCTGAATAATTCTTATCGTGTGACAGATTATTCAGAGCTGAACTTACATATGACGAAGCAAGAATTACTTCAGCTTCGATGGATTGATTTGACGTTACCGATTGGCATTTATTCGAATGAAAAACTAGTCTTTTTGTATAATTCGTATCATCGCAAATTATATACAGAAAAAGTTGTGTCCATCGAGCTAGCCGGACACGATGCTTCCTTCCTCGATTTTTTATTAGCACACAGTCAGACATTTCATTATCCAGATTCATTCTCTGCACAAATGGAATCACTCTATGATTTTTCGTGGGACAATTTGTGGGACAGCCAATGGAGGGAGTTTTATTTACCGAAGTTGAAAGAACCTACATCATTTATTACTTATTTGTTGGACACGCTTGGTGCTCAATCATTTCATATCGTTTCATCAAAGAATGAATTTTTGTCCGGTTTTGAAATCTGGGCGAAGCGGACGGGATGCGACCATTCGATGGAACGCATCGGGAAATGGATGTGGTCGAAGACATATAAGGTGAGAGGTGAGATATCACAACTTTCAGAACATTCCTTGCATCAGCTTGTCTCATTAGTAAACCAATCTGAAGAGTGGAAAGGCATTCGATTCCTCATCCCGACCGCGACAGAAACCGTCTCATTGTTCATCGGAGGCGATTTGACGCAAGGGGATGGGTACGGTGCGTTTCAGTATAAACTTGCGGGAGAAGTGATTTCCAATGAGATTTGAAGATTTATTCTTGTATGACGGGATGATGCACGTGTTTGCTTTCAATTATGACATCGGTCCGAAACGCCTGACGTTCCAGCTGCAACTTCTCGACTATCGGAAGAAACAGAACGCCTCTTTTCACGATAGACCGACGATTTATTCGGGTGCAAAATTTCGCAGGAACGTCAAAAAAAGAGCTGCTAAACGCAATTAAACAGAAAACATAAGTGAAGGGGGTTGATCGTATGGCGATTATTGAAAATGAAAGCTTATTTTTCGAACTTTTCCCTAGAAAATATTCTGAAAAACACGAAGATCCATTCATTTCCTCTACATTAGGAATAGGAATCGACGGTAAGGGTGTGTTTCATTTTTATGGTGAACTTCTAATGAAGTCTGAATTTGAGGAAATTTTAAGCAACATAGAGGAAATTTTAAGCAACATATATATGATGTTAAAAGATGAAATAAATAACTTCATTTTCATTCCTGTAGAACCAATTTTTAAGATGCAAGTCATAAAAGAAACACTAACACTTTACTGTTGGATATTTAAGTTTCAAACCGGAAAACCTCGAGAACATCGTTTTTATACTAATAAAACGGAAGTTCAGACATTCTATTTGCAATTGAAAGAAGAAATGAACAACGTGTTGCCTCCACCATTTCTTCCTAAGTGATGTTGTATTTTTTTCTGTATCATTAGGAACGTTATCGATGACGTTTGAAAAATAAATGTAAAGATTTGAGCTGTTACGTTATAACAACGAAGGACACAATAACTGGAAGAGGATGGAGAGGACGCTATGTTACGCTATGACATCAAGGACCAGCTTCAACTACGCATGTTCACCATCGATGACGCGGAAGCGTTATTCGAATTGACGATGGCCTCGAAGCCGTACCTTCGCGAGTGGCTCGGTTGGCTCGATTATATCGAGACGGTCGACGACTCGAAACGAAATATCGAAGGGCGAATCAAAGGATTGATGGAGACTGGCGGCTATCCAAAATCGTTCGCGATTATGTATCAAGGCAAGCTCGCCGGGACGATCGGGTTCAACGACATCGACCGAGGCATCAAGTGCGGAACGATCGGCTATTGGCTCGGTCAAGACTTTCAAGGCAAGGGCATCATGAGTCAAGCGCTCGAGACGCTCATCGAGTATGGATTCCGCGACCTCGGGCTCAACAAAATCGAGATTCGTGTCGCGACCGGGAACAGCAAGAGCCGAGCGTTACCGGAACGGTTGGGCTTCAAACAAGAAGGCGTGCTCCGCGACGCCGAATGGCTATACGACCGCTACGTCGACCATGTCGTCTACGGGCTGTTGCGAGCGGAATGGACCGGTTGATTATGAGGTTTTGAAATAATGACCGAGCAGTTGATCGATGATGAAAAAGACGGTCGCGCTCAGTACACCGAGTAAGGACGCGAAGTTGAACAGTCCCGTCTCAAAAATCGATAGGTCGAACAACAGGCCGTATGGGATCACGAACAACCAGCCGCCGATCAAGTGATAGAGGAAAGACGTCATCCGTTTTGAGCGGAATGGCGTCTTTTCACTGAGGTACCCCGACAATAGCGACATCGTCGTCCCGTACAGAAACACGACAGGGACGGCGAACAAGGCATAGACGAGGACGCTTTGCCAGTACGGTAATTCGAATGCGTCCGGGAGTACGAGCGGTAAGACGAACGGGATGATGAACAGACTGAACAATGCGGCTTGAATCTTTTGGAACAACATGGCTTTCTCCTCCTTCACATCATCAGTCAACAAACCGACATGTGTTCATGCCGGCTCGTTAGAGAATCGTTTTTGAGGCATAGAGCATCTCACCGAACTCGGTATACGCCTGTTCATAACGGCGAAGCGAAGACTCTTTATGCATACACGTGACGTTCATACGTTCAATCGGGGTCATGTCTAAAGCATACGTCTTCAAGACATGGGCGTTCCGCAGCATCGACGGTGTGACCGAGCGGGCGAGACCGCTCCGTTCGTTCAACTGGCGCATCATCTTCGTGATCATGACGATCGTCAGCTGCTTCGGCTGGTTCTTCGCATACACCCAGCGGAACGTCATTCTTGCGAAATCGAACGAGACGAAGACGGGGTCGTCCGAGTACCAGCGCGGGCGCACCGGTGTCGGGATGTCGGCGAGGTAGTTCATGAGAAGCGACTGGTCCGCTTGGCTGAGTTTCAAAGTGAATTTGTTGCCGAGCCGGTCGTAGACGTCGAATTCATGGCTCGCGAGATGCAAATCATTCATTCGCAATCGGATGATGTGGTGGACGCGGAGCCCGTATTTATAGAAGAGCGTCACAATCAGCTCATTCCGGTTGACGAGATACGGATGCGCCTGCAGCTGATTCTCGCTAAGGCCGCGCGTCGAGCGGATCGTCAGGATGAGTGTATCGAATTCGGCCTCTAGCGCGATTTGATCGACGGTGAGCGTATGCGCCGGTTGCGCGTAGTGAAGCATCTTTTTACGAAGCGGGTTCAAAAATGTCGTCAAGCTGTTGATTACCGTGACGATGCGGGCGACCGTCGCCTGTTGGTACTGTTTCTCTTCAATTAAAAAATCGTTGACGAACGTCTTCCATGATTCGAGCGGGACGGCGAGCCATTCCTCTGGCGTGACGAGTTCGACGTTATGGTCATGAAAGTATTTATGCACATCGATCAAGTCGTAGCGATAGCGTTTCAGCGTCGAGGGCTGGCGGCCGCTCGCACCAAGATGGTATAAATACGTCTCGATATACTCGGGGAGCGCGTACTCTTTTCTTCGTTTCGTCATGGACGTCCCTCCTTCTCCTCATATCGTACCACAAACGGACGTTCTCCATTCCTCGATTCGTGGTAAGATGGGGAATGAGACTTATTAGGAATGAGGGATATGTATGGAACGAGAGAAAGTGATCATCGTCGGCTGTCAATTACCGACAGTCGATGATTGGACATATGAACAATCGATGGGGGAACTCGTCGAATTAGTCGACACAGCAAGAGGTGAGGTCGTCGCCCGGCTCGATCAAAAGCGGCAACAAATCGATCGCCGCACGTTCATCGGAAAGGGGAAGGTCGAGGAGCTCGCCATGCTCATCGAACAGTTCGCACCAGACATCGTCATCTTCAACGCCGAGCTGTCACCGGCCCAATCGAAGAATATTCGCATCTCATTGAACGATCCGGACGAGATGAAATTGATTGACCGGACACAGCTCATCCTCGACATTTTCGCAGGACGCGCCCAATCGAAAGAAGGGAAGCTCCAAGTCGAGCTCGCGCAGATGAACTACCTGTTGCCACGCTTGATTGGGCAGGGCACACAATTGTCGCGGCTCGGAGGCGGGATCGGGACGCGTGGACCGGGTGAGACGAAACTGGAAAGCGACCGCCGTCACATCAAACGCCGCATCGACGAGATCAAGAAACAGCTCGAAGGGACCGTCGCGCACCGTGACCGTTACCGCGAGCGCCGGAAAGAGAACCGGGTGTTTCAAGTCGCACTCGTCGGTTACACGAACGCCGGAAAATCGACGATCTTCAACCGTCTGACGGATGCCGATACGTACGAGCAGGACGAACTGTTCGCGACGCTCGACCCGCTCACGCGCGAGCTTGAGTTGCCGCGCGGCGGGAAAGTGTTAATTACGGATACGGTCGGGTTCATCCGTGACTTGCCGACGAAACTCGTCGCTGCCTTCCGCTCGACACTCGAAGAAGTCGTCGGGGCCGACCTCGTGCTTCATGTCATCGACGCGTCGAACCCGCACTACATGAATCAAATCGATACGACCAACTCGGTTCTGTCGGAGCTCGGCGCGAGCGAGTTGCCGCAGCTCGAAGTGTACAATAAGAAAGACCGCTTGACGGCCGACTTCGTCGGTGGACCACTCGTCATCTCGGCGCTCGACGCTACGGATATCGAGACGCTCATCGGTGCGATCGAAGACAAAATCTGTGACGTGTTGACGAAAGTACACGTCATTTTACCGGTCAGCTCGTTCGAGCATTACCATCCGGCCAAAGATTCGATGTATCGGCTCGAGGAGAACTTCCTTGATGACGGTTCGGTCGAACTCGTCGGGTATATGAGAGAAGACACGCGTCTATATTCGACGCTGAAACAATTTGAGGTGTGAATGATGTGGCAAGAAAAGATTGATCATTATGATGAACTCGCCCCGTTCGTGAAGCAAGCGGAACAACGGGTGCGACCTTATTTCGAAGCGATCGAGGAAACGGCAGAGTTTAACCAGTACCGTGTCCTCGAATCGTTCAAAAAGCATAAAGTATCGGACTTCCATTTCAATCCGACGACCGGTTATGGCTATGACGACATCGGGCGTGACACGCTCGAGTCGATTTATGCGGACGTGTTCGGGGCCGAGCTCGCCCTTTGTCGTCCCCAAATCATCTCTGGAACGCACGCCATCGGCATCGCCTTGTTCGGCGTGTTGTTGCCGGGTGATGAGCTCTTGTATGTCACGGGTAAACCGTACGATACGCTCGAAGAGATCGTCGGTATCCGTGGCGACGGCCGCGGTTCATTGAGAGAACTTGGTGTCGGCTATGACACGGTCGAGTTGAAAGACGACCGCATCGATGTCGAAGCGGTCTTGAAACGGGTCCGTCCTGAGACGAAACTCATCGGGATTCAGCGCTCGAAAGGATACGCCAATCGGCGCAGCATCCCGGTGCAGGAGATTGGGAAGGCGATCGCGGCGATCAAAGCGGCCCATCCGCACGTATTCGTCTTCGTCGACAACTGCTACGGTGAATTCGTCGAGACGAATGAGCCAACCCACGTCGGTGCCGACCTCATGGCCGGTTCGCTCATTAAAAACCCAGGCGGTGGGCTTGCCAAGACGGGCGGCTATATCGCCGGCACGAAGGAACTGATTGAACGTTGCTCGTTCCGGATGACGACGCCGGGCATCGGCAGCGAGGCCGGACCATCGCTCTATTCGCTCCAAGAGATGTACCAAGGCTTCTATATGGCGCCGCACACGGTCGCCCAAGCGTTGAAAGGGGCCCATTTGACGGCGAGCCTATTGTCACTTCTCGGCTTTGAGACCGATCCGCATTATACGGAGCGACGCACCGATCTGATTCAGTCGGTGACGTTCCGCGACCGCGACAAGATGATCGCGTTTTGCCAGAGCATCCAAATGGCGTCACCGGTCAACGCCCATGCGCTTCCGGTTCCGGCCTACATGCCTGGGTATGAGGACGACGTCATCATGGCGGCCGGGACGTTCATCCAAGGTTCGTCCATCGAGCTATCAGCCGACGGTCCGCTCCGCGCACCGTACACGGCGTACGTTCAAGGCGGCTTGACGTATGCGCACGTCAAGGTCGCGTTAATGCTGGCCTTGAGCCAATTACGTACGAAAGGGCTCGTTAAGTTTGACCCACAAAACATCACAACGACGTTGTAACCAAAATGTCATGTTAACTTTCTTAACATCTATTGACAGGAAAAGTGTCATGTATTATTCTCACAGTGTAAGACAGCAAAGGAGGGATAAGGGATGGCCGATCAATTTCGTCGCTCCAACCCGTTGTTTCCGATTGGAATCGTCCAAGACTTGACGCAACTGACTGGTAGGCAGATTCGGTATTACGAAGAACAGGGTCTGATTTCGCCTAGTCGGACGGAATCGAAACGACGACTTTATTCCTTTAATGATGTCGAACGTCTACTCGCAATCAAGGACTTCATCGACCAAGGATTCAACTTGGCGGCGATTCGCCACATGTTGGATAATGAGGGGACTACAGAAACGGACTCAACCGCTTCAAAGGAACCGGTCAGTGAGACTCCGAAGATTTCGGAAAAAGAATTGCACAAATTGTTGAAAACACAGCTTCAAGAAGCTGGACGTTTCAATAAGACGTCACTCATCCAAGGTGAGTTGTCACGTTTTTATCGATGACGCCAGTACATTAACCATTACACAATGTGAGAGGGGACATTTCACCATGGCCAGAAAAACGTTCACGAAAGAAGACATCAAACGGATCGCACAAGAAGAGGACGTACGCTTCATTCGTCTTCAATTCACAGACATCCTCGGAACGATCAAAAACGTCGAGGTGCCGATCAGCCAATTGGACAAAGCACTCGACAACAAGATGATGTTCGACGGTTCTTCAATCGAAGGATTCGTCCGCATCGAGGAGTCAGACATGTACCTTTATCCAGACCTTAACACGTGGGTTGTCTTCCCGTGGACAGATGGCAGCGGAAAAGTCGCTCGCTTGATTTGTGATATTTATAACCCAGACGGCACACCGTTTAGCGGAGACCCGCGCGGTACGCTCAAACGCAACCTTGAGCACATGCAAAAGCTTGGCTTCACAGCGTTCAACGTCGGACCAGAGCCTGAGTTCTTCCTCTTCAAAAAGGATTTGAACGGTCAACCGACACTCGAATTGAACGACCAAGGTGGCTACTTCGACTTGGCGCCGGTCGACCTCGGCGAGAACTGCCGTAAAGAGATCGTCATCGAGCTTGAGAACATGGGCTTTGAAATCGAAGCATCGCACCACGAAGTCGCACCAGGGCAACACGAGATCGACTTCAAATATGCGGATGCGGTCACGACAGCCGATAACATCCAAACGTTCAAGCTCGTCGTCAAGACGATTGCGGCGAAGTATGGTCTTCACGCGACGTTCATGCCGAAACCACTCTTCGGCGTCAACGGTTCAGGGATGCACGCCAACATGTCGCTCTTCAAAGGCGACACGAACGTCTTCTACGACCCGAATGGCGAAATGGAATTGTCAGACACGGCCCGTGCTTTCACGGCGGGAATCCTCGAGCACGCTCGTGCGTTTACGGCCATCTGTAACCCTACGGTCAACTCATACAAGCGTCTCGTACCAGGTTATGAGGCACCTTGCTACGTCGCATGGAGCGCACGCAACCGTTCACCACTCGTTCGTGTCCCGGCGGCCCGTGGCCTCTCGACGCGTATCGAAGTACGTTCGGTCGACCCGGCGGCGAACCCATACCTCGCCCTCTCGTCACTCTTGGCTTCAGGCCTCGACGGGATCGAAAAAGATTTAGTTGCACCAAAACCAATCGACAGCAACATTTACGTCATGGACAAGCCAGAACGTGTCGCGAACGGTATCGACGACCTTCCAGCGACGCTCTTCGATGCACTCGAAGTGCTCCGTGCCGATAAAGTCGTCATGGACTCACTCGGTGAGCATATCGGCGAACACTTCCTCGAATTGAAAGAGATCGAGTGGGACATGTTCCGTATGCAAGTGACGGAGTGGGAGCGCGATCAGTACATGACGCTCTACTAATCCAACGAAAAAAGCGCTCGTGCCTTCTTCGGAAAGCACGGGCGCTTTTTTGCGCGTCTAAAAGGACGTCCCCGAGTGGAGACGTCCTGATTAGAACGCACGTTTGAAAAATGTCGATGTGTAATCGAGGGCTGTATGAAGCGTCGTCGCGAACGTGAGGCCGAGGAAGAACGGCAAGCCGTTCGCGTCGAGCCAAGCGATTGTGGCGGCTTCATACGGTGTGAACGTGAGCAAGATGACGATCGGAAAGCCGAGGTAAATGATTCGAATCAAATCACTCAATACCGGCAAGTGCGAGAAGAGCGACCGGTGCGGCATCAGCTTCACGTAAGGTAGCCAAAATCCGCGGAGCGGCCCCCAGCGGAAGTAGGCGTCTGACTTCAAGTCGAGGTCCGGGGAGAGCCAGAGCGTCCCGACGATGGCGCCGAGCAAAAGCGCGAGCGGGACATCGAGGTCAATAAAAGGCGTGGCAACCGCAAGAGCACCGATTGCCACGAAGTTCGTACGCGTATGGGTCTTACCGCTCGCCATTAGTGAATCGTCCGGTATACACCGATGACTTTCCCTAAGATCGAAACGTTGTCGAAATACATCGCCTCAAGTTCATCATTCTCCGGTTGGAGCCTAACTTTTGAGGCCTCTTTGTAGATCCGCTTGACCGTCGCTTCGCCTTCGTCGGTCATCGCGACGACAATCTCTCCATTGTCGGCCGTGTTCTGCTGTCTCACGAGGACCCGGTCTCCGTCGAGAATGCCGGCGTTCACCATTGAGTCTCCAGAAACGGAGAGCATGTAGACGTTGTCGGCACCGACGATATGCGATGGGAGGGGGAAGTGCTCTTCCACGTTCTCGATCGCCGTGATCGGCGTCCCGGCCGTTACTTTCCCGATGACCGGTACGTACGTGACCGCTTCGTGGTCGTTCGTGACGACGGCATCCTCACTTAAGATCTCGATTGCGCGAGGCTTCGTCTTGTCGCGACGGATCAATCCGCGCTTCTCTAAGCGATCTAAGTGACCGTGTACGGTCGAGCTTGAAGCCAAACCGACCGCCTCACCGATTTCTCGGACAGAAGGTGGATATCCTTTCGAGCGCACTTCGTCTTTTATAAAATCAAGAATCTGTTGTTGTCTTGCTGACATTTTTTTCATAGATCTCACCTCGATTATGTCGAATAACTTGCGAACGCATCCTATTCTTTATGGTCTAAGTTTAACATAGAACACATGAGCGTACAAACATTCGTTCGTTTTTTTCTTGACCGAACAGAAGTTCCTGTTTTATGATGAGAACAGATAAACGAACAAACGTTCTCAGGAACGTGCATTCTCATAAACTGGAGGCGGATTATAATGAAAGATACGTTGAATGGAATCATCTTAGTCGGATTGTTAGTACTCGGTATGTTCGCATTTTTTATGGTCGGAGAAATGAGACACGTCGAGGTAGCGGCACCGGTTGTCGAAGATACCCGAAGCATCGAGGCGGAAGTAGCACGGACAGAAGCGGAAACGCTCGAAGCGCGCATCATCGCCGAACGGGCTGAAAAAGATGAGCGTAAGACGACGTGGTTCGCCTCCGAGTAATGGTTTCTGATTGCGGAACGCCCCCGTTCCTGTGTATCGTAAAAAGGAATGGATAGAAAGGGAGTGACGGGATGCGAGTCGTCATTTATTGTCGCGTGTCGACGAACAAAGCGGCGCAAGAGACTTCGCTCGGTCGTCAAGTCGAGGAGTTGACGAGGATGGCGAAACGCCTCGAGGCCGACGTCATCGACACGATCACCGAACAAGAGAGCGGATATGAGGTCAATCGGACGGGTCTTCTCGATTTACTCGAGCATGTCTCCGCCTCGAACCTGGACGCCGTCCTCGTGACAGATGACAGCCGGCTCGGACGAGGGAACGCGAAAATCGCCATTTTGCACACGCTCATGAAGCACGACGTCCGGCTGTTGACGATGCAATCGTCTGATGAGTATGTCGTCTCTGACGCGGAGAAAATGGTGCTCGAGATCGTCAGTGTCGTCGAAGAGTACCAACGGAAGATTCATAACGCGAAAATATCTCGCGGGATGCGGCGGGCTGTGGCGAACGGGTTCAACCCGCAACGAAACATTCAGCATCATGATCAAGGCGGCCGGAGCCGGATCGAGGTCCCGATCGAAGAGATCGTCCAACTCCGTGAACGTGGGTTGACGTTTGCGGAAATCGCGGCGACGTTACGCGGCTTCGGATATGAAGTCTCGAAAGCGACGGTCAACCGCCGTTATCTCGAACACGTGGCGGTATCGAAAACTTGATTCCTCAGCGCTGATTTTGTACAGTAGAAGAACAAATTCAGTAGAGAGGGGGCGAGCCCGATGTTAGCACCTGAACAATTGGAGCGAATCAATTTCCTCGCCAACAAAGCGAAGACAGACGGTCTCTCGCAGCAAGAGATGGATGAACAACAAGCTTTACGTCAACAATATTTGAAAGCGTTCCGTCAATCGTTCAAATCCCAAATGATGGGTATGAAAGTCGTCGATCCGGATGGCAACGACGTGACACCGCAAAAACTGAAAGAAGAGCAAGATCGTCAACGCTCGGAATGACCTTGAATGCACATCCTATTTCGCATAGGATGTGCATGTTTGTTATACGCGAACGTCTATAAGGTTCGACGATTGAACCGAAATGAAGACAAAGGAAGTAAACGATTTCAAACAATGTGTTATACTAATTAATTAGTTGTGACACACGATTGAGTGTGCTAAAATATGACGGGTAGAAACCTTCTTAACAACAGAGAGGATGAAATTAGTGGAAACAACTACTAAAGAATTATTAGCGATTAACTCGATTCGGACGCTCTCAATCGATGCGGTCCAAAAAGCGAACTCTGGTCACCCGGGTATGCCGATGGGTGCGGCTCCGATGGCGTTCACGCTTTGGACAGATAAGATGCGTCATAATCCGAAAAACCCGAACTGGTTCAACCGTGACCGTTTCGTGTTATCAGCAGGTCATGGTTCGATGCTCTTGTACTCGCTTCTTCACTTGTCTGGTTACGATTTGTCACTCGACGACCTGAAATCGTTCCGTCAAATGGACTCGAAGACGCCAGGTCATCCAGAGTACCGTCACACGGCTGGTGTCGACGCGACGACTGGACCGCTCGGACAAGGGATCGCCATGGCTGTCGGAATGGCGATGGCGGAGAAGCATCTTGAAGCAACGTATAACCGTGATGAGTTCAAAGTGGTTGATCACTTCACATACGGGATTTGCGGCGACGGTGACTTGATGGAAGGCGTGTCGGCGGAAGCTGCCTCACTCGCTGGTCACTTGAAACTTGGCAAGCTCGTCGTCCTTTATGATTCAAACGACATCTCACTTGACGGTGACCTTCACAAGTCGTTCTCAGAAAGTGTCGAAGACCGTTTCAACGCCTACGGTTGGCAAGTCATCCGTGTCGAGGACGGTACAGACATCGACACGATCGCCAAGGCGATCGATGAGGCGAAAGCCGAAGCGTCAAAACCGACACTCATCGAAGTGAAGACGGTTATCGGCTTCGGATCACCGAACAAATCAGGGAAATCGGCTTCGCACGGGGCTCCACTCGGTGAAGCGGAAATCGAGCTCACGAAACAGTTCTATAAGTGGGAAGGCGAGAACTTCTACGTCCCGACTGAAGTGTACGACTTGTTCAACGAGAAAGTCATCGAGCCAGGCGCGAAATATGAGTCTGACTGGAACGAACTCGTCGAAGCTTACAAATCGGCTCACCCAGAGCTTGGCGCCCAATTCGAACGCGCGATGAACAACGAGCTCCCAGAAGGCTGGGACAGCGAATTGCCGACGTTTGAGATCGGTTCGAAGAAAGCGACACGCCAGACGAGCGGTGAGGTGTTGAACGCACTCGCGAAGGCAGTGCCGACACTCTTCGGTGGATCGGCTGACCTCGCCGGTTCGAACAACTCGATGATCAAAGGCGCGGCTGACTTCGACGAAGATCCGGCTGGCCGCAACATCTGGTTCGGGGTACGTGAGTTCGCGATGGCGGCTGCCGTCAACGGAATGGCGCTTCACGGCGGAGTTGTCCCGTACGGTGCGACGTTCTTCGTGTTCTCAGACTACCTTCGTCCTGCGGTCCGTTTGGCTGCCCTCATGGGTCTTCCATCGACGTTCATCTTGACGCACGATTCGATCGCGGTCGGTGAAGATGGTCCGACGCACGAACCGGTCGAACATTTGATGAGCTTCCGCGCGATGCCGAACGTATCGGTCCTCCGCCCGGCGGATGGAAAAGAGACGATCGCGGCTTGGAAACAGGCTGTGACGACGACATCTAGCCCATCACTTCTCGTCTTGACGCGTCAAGCGCTTCCTGAGCTTGAAGGGACGTCAATCGAGCAAGCAGCTAAAGGCGCATACGTCGTGGCTGGCGACTCGAACGAAGCGGACGTGCTCCTCCTCGGTACGGGTTCTGAAGTACACGTACTCGTCGAAGCGCGCGAACAACTCGCCTCTGAAGGCGTGAAAGCGGCTGTTGTATCGATGCCTTCGTGGGAATTGTTCGAAGCGCAATCGGCAGAATACAAAGAATCGGTCCTTCCGTCATCTGTGACGAAGCGCGTCTCGCTTGAAGCTGGATCGACGCTCGGTTGGTACAAGTACGTCGGATTCGGCGGTAAAGTACTCGGAATCGACAAGTTCGGTGCCTCTGCTCCTGGGGACCTCCTCATGAAAGAATACGGCATGTCGGTCGAGAACGTGATCGCCGCTGTCAAATCGCTTTAAATCAAGAACTGTCGTGATGTCTTCCGTTTCCGGAGGGCATCACGATTTTTTTTCTGACGACTAGCGAATTAGCGCAATATAGTGTATAGTAAAAAACGATGTTTCATATGGTAGAGGAGGTAAAAACCTTGAGTACATTGTTCTGGATTCTTATCGTCGTAGCAGCACTCATCGGAGGTATCGCGATCGGTTTCTTCATCGCTCGTAAATACATGATGAACTACCTCGAACAAAACCCGCCAATCAATGAAGATATGATTCGTACGTTGATGATGCAAATGGGTCAAAAACCGTCACAGAAGAAAGTCAACCAAGTGATGCGTGCCATGAACGTTCAAATGAAGAACGAAAAGAAATCATAATGAGTTACCGGAACACTTCGCCGCGGCGGAGTGTTTTTTGTATCCATATATTGTTAGACAATCGAACAAACTTTCGCTACCATAAATGAATAGTCTTATTTCAAGATATAGGGGGCGTTTCACATTCGTGTATTCAAACAATTATCCTGGTTTTTCAAGCTGGAGTGGCGCACATACGCACTCGGTATTGTCCTGCTCATGTTCGTCGCCGCGCTCGAGCTCGTGCCGCCGCGCATCATCGGCCGTATCGTCGATGAGATGAACGAAGGTTCGCTCGAAGCGAACTTGTTGTGGCTCCTCCTCGGCGGTCTCGCCGCCGTCGGCATCGGGAACTATGTGGCCCGCTTCTTTTGGCGCTATTTCATCTTCGGTGCGTCAATCCGGCTCGGACGATTGCTCCGGAGCCAGCTTTATCGACACTTTACCGATTTGGATCAACGTTTTTACAAGAAGTCACGAGTCGGAGATTTAATGGCGCATGCGACGAACGACGTGCAAGCCGTCTCGATGACGGCCGGGGCCGGCATCTTAACACTCGTCGATAGCGTGACGATGGGGACGTTCGTCATCATCACGATGGTGACGACGATCAGTTGGAAGTTGACGGTCGTCGCGCTCTTGCCGTTACCAATCATGGTCGCATTGACGACACGTTACGGAAAGTTGCTACATAGCCGGTTCGGCGTCGCTCAGGCAGCGTTCTCCGAACTGAACGATAAAGTCCAGGAGAGCGTCAGTGGCGTGCGTGTCTTGAAATCAACCGGTGAAATCGGACGAGACGTCGAATCGTTCGAGAAACTGTCTGATGAGGTGATGGCGAAAAACGTTCGCGTCGCCAAAATTGATGCGCTGTATGACCCGACCATCTTCGGGATTGTCGGACTATCTTACATATTATCGATCGGATATGGGGCGTATTTGATTGAGCAAGGCGAGCTCACGATCGGTCAAATCGTCAGTTTCACGGCGTACCTCGGTTTACTCACGTGGCCGATGCTCGCGTTCGGCTGGCTGTTCAATATCGTCGAACGTGGTCGCGCCTCATACGACCGAATCGAGCGCATGCTCGCCGTCAAACCTGAGATCCAAGACGATCCGGTGGCGGCGACGAAGCTGGCCCATTCCGAAATTGAGGCCGACGTCCGCATGTTCGCGTATGATGAGGTACCTGTGCTACGGGATGTGTCGTTCCGCCTCGAGCGCGGCAAGACGCTCGGAGTCGTCGGGCGCACCGGTTCCGGGAAGACGACGATCGTCCGTTTGTTGACGCGCGAATATGATGTGAACGAAGGCAAAGTCAAAATCGGGGGCATCAACATCCGCCAAGTGAAAAAATCGGTCTTACTCGAACGGGTCGCGCTCGTCCCGCAAGATCATTTCCTCTTCTCGGACTCGATCGCGAACAACATCGCGTTCGGCCGTCCCGACGCAAGCATGGACGAGATCATGACCGCCGCGAAAGTGGCCGAAGTGCATGATGACATCATGCGCCTCCCAGAAGGATACGCGACGCTCGTCGGAGAGCGCGGCGTGACGCTCTCAGGAGGGCAGAAACAGCGTATCTCGATCGCCCGCGCCCTCATGATTGATGCGGACGTCCTCATTCTTGACGATGCGTTGTCCGCCGTCGATGCGAAGACGGAAGAAGCGATCATCGAACACTTCAGAACGGGGAATCCGGACCAATCCCGCCTGATCGTTGCCCATCGTCTCTCGGCTGTCGAACATGCTGATGAGATTCTTGTGCTAGAGGACGGGAAAGTCATTCAACGGGGTAGCCATGACGAACTGATTCAGCAAGAAGGTTGGTATAAAGATACGTACGATCGTCAACAGCTCGAGGCGATCGTGGAAGGAGGCGGGCATCATGAAGCATGACATTCAAGAATGGGCGGTCATCGAACGGTTGCTCGGCTATACGAAGCGATACGGCCGTCCGCTCAGCATCGCGTTCGTGTTCTTATTGCTCGCGACAGGCGCGAAGCTCGCCGGGCCGTTTTTGATCAAAGTGTTCATCGACGAGTTCGTCACCCCGGGCGTCTATCCGACGAACTGGGTCGTCACGCTTTTCGTCGTCTATATGGTGCTCCACGTGTCGGCGATCATCTTTGATTACTTGCAATCGATTTCGTTCCAAAAGATCGCGTTGAAGATCGTCCAAAACATCCGGATGGACATCTTCCGGCACGTGATGGGAATGCGGCTCGCTTACTTCGACCGAACTCCGGCCGGCGTGCTCGTATCCCGAATCACGAACGACACGGAAGCCGTGAAAGAGCTTTATGTCGGGGTCATGAGCACGTTCGTACAGTCGGGCGTGCAACTGCTCGGAACGTATATCTTCCTCTACATCCTAGAGCCGACGCTCGCGACGATGGGGCTCGTTCTCGTGCCGCTCTTTTGGCTCATCATCTGGGCGTATCGTCGCTATTCGACGAAATATTTCGCCCAGGTCCGCGACTTGCTGTCCCAACTGAACGCTCAGTTGAACGAGTCGGTCAACGGGATGGGCATCGTTCAGCAGTTCCGGCAAGAAGAACGTCTCATCCGTCAGTTTGAAGAGACGAACGAGGCGCATCAA
Organism: Exiguobacterium aurantiacum DSM 6208; assembly: GCF_000702585.1. GTDB lineage: Bacteria > Bacillota > Bacilli > Exiguobacteriales > Exiguobacteriaceae > Exiguobacterium > Exiguobacterium aurantiacum. The sequence continues at coordinate 1,768,538 of NZ_JNIQ01000001.1, forward strand.
CAAGCCCGCTACCGTAACTTGAAGCTCGACAGCATGTTGCTCCGTCCGATCATCGAGTTGTTGCTCGCTTTCTCGATCATCGGTTTGCTCGGTTATTACGGGGTGTTGTCGACGACAGAACAAGTCCAAATCGGGGTCGTCTATGCGTTCATCAGCTATATCGAGCGGATCTTCCGACCGGTGCTCGATATTATGCAACGCTTGAGTGAGTTTCAACAAGCGGTCGTCTCGGCCGATCGTGTGTTCAAAATTTTGGACACGGATGAACCGGCACCCGGTAAACGTCTTCCCGGGGAGGCGCGTATCGGCAACGGTGAGGTTCGGTTCGATGACGTCACGTTCAGTTACGACGGTGAGGTCGATGTGTTGAAACATATCTCATTCGTCGCCAAACCAGGGGAGACCGTCGCTCTCGTCGGTCATACGGGAAGCGGGAAAAGTTCCATTATCAACTTGCTCACCCGCTTCTACCCATACCAATCCGGTCAAATCACGATTGACGGCCAACCGATCGAACAATTCGAGGAAGCGGAGCTCCGGGACAAGGTCGGGCTCGTCTTGCAAGACCCGTTCCTCTTCACGGGAACGATCGAGGATAACTTGAAGCTGTTCAATCCCGTTATCGATTCCGATCGTGTCCGCGAGGCGGCCGAATTCGTGCAAGCCCACACGTTCATCGAGAAACTTGACGCCGGCTACGGCCATCAAGTCGGGGAGCGTGGTGCGACGTTCTCGAGCGGGGAACGGCAATTGCTCGCGTTCGCAAGGACCGTCGCCCGGGATCCAAAGATTCTCATTCTCGACGAAGCGACGAGCTCGATCGATACGGAGACGGAAGAGCGAGTCCAATACGCGCTCGATCGAATGCGGAGGGGACGGACGACGATCGCCATCGCCCACCGCCTTTCGACGATACAAGACGCGGATCTCATCCTCGTCCTGCATCGCGGAGAAATCGTCGAACGAGGCAACCACCAAGATCTGCTTCGACAGGACGGGTTGTATAAGAAGATGTACGAATTGCAATCCGGCCAACGTCTGATGTCATAAACTTGAAAGTGTACCCATGGAGGTATGGAGTTTCCATAAAAAAAGCTCGCCACGATATTGTGGCGAGCTGTCGTGTTTAACGAGTCGATTGTTCTTCTGGATGTTTTAACAGGACGTGACGTGTGATCAACGTGTCCAATTCCTGACTGATATGAATCACTTCAGGAGACGTCCAACTATGTCGTGAGGCGACTTCGTACAACTCATCGCGCTTTCGTTCAATGGCATGGTGTAAGTTTTCAGCTGTGATGACCGCCACATTGTTTCCCCCATCGTTATAAAATAGAAACTGGTGTACTTAAATATCCAAATGTTAGCATCTAACACTACTTATGACAAGTTTCATTTCCATGTCAAACATTACAAAGAAGTAGGACACTTCCAATGAGCAGAAGATACGAGCATTTTGAAAAGGTTTTCGCTATAATTGGGCTGAAAGGTGGAAGATCGCATGGAAGTCACACTTTGGCTCGCCTTCGGGGCGGGCGTCTTATCATTTTTATCTCCGTGTACGTTACCGCTCTATCCCGTCTTTTTGTCATATATCACAGGGGTATCGGTCTCTGACTTGAAAAACGAAGGGTTGCGTCAGCGGAAAGCTTGGTTTCATACGTTTGCTTTCTTATTCGGTTTCTCGATCGTGTTTCTCGTCCTCGGACTATCGACCTCGCTCATCGCTGACGTCTTCATCCAGTATAAAGATAGTCTGCGCATGTTCGGTGCCATCCTCATCTTCGTGTTCGGCGTCTTCTTGGCAGGGATTTGGCAACCGAGCTTCATGATGCGTGAGAAGAAACTCTCGCTCGGTGAACGGAAGAGCGGCTACTTCGGTACGGTTTTGATCGGGATTGGTTTTGCTGCCGGTTGGACACCTTGTACGGGACCGATTCTCGCTGGGGTGATTGCGCTCGCCGCATCGAACCCGAGTCAAGGGATGGGCTATATGCTCGCTTATGTCATCGGATTCGCGATCCCGTTTCTCGTCATGGCCGGATTTGTCGGGAAAATCAAGTATTTGGCGAAAAACAGCGGAAAAGTCGCGAAATTCGGTGGTTACTTGATGATGGCGTTCGGCGTATTGTTATATTTTGATGGGATGAACCGATTCGCTGCTTGGATGAGCGAACTCGTCGGATTCACCGGATTTTAAAGGGGTTGACCGTATGTCGATATTTTGGGGATCGACCATCGTCGCGCTGTTGATGGGGGTTGTCGCGAGTTTCGTTCGCGTCAAAGCCTCCGCACGTCCGACGAACGCCAAGAAGATTTTAATACCCCCGCTCGCGATGTCGACGGGGATGCTCCAATTTCTCGTACCGGCCTTTCGCCTAACGTGGCTCGAAGTCGGGGAGGCGCTTCTCGTCGGTTTGATTTTTAGTGTGTTTCTCATCAAAACGTCAAACTTCGAGAAGCGGAACGGGGAAGTGTATCTGTCCCGCTCGAAAGCCTTCTTCATCGTCGTCTTCGTCTTGCTCGCCATCCGGACCGCGATGAAGGCGTTCATCGGGGCGGAAGTAAACATCTTTGCGACGGGCGGACTGTTTTACTTAATCGCCTGGGGCATGATTGTCCCGTGGCGAATCGCGATGTATCAAAAGTACAAACAGATCATGGCCACATGAAAAGCGTACCTGATGAGCGAATCAGGTACGCTTTTTTTAGTCTGCTTTCGAGGCGGCAGCTTCTGTCTCGGCATCGATGCCGGTATTGGCTTTTACGAGAATCCGTTCATAGTTTCCGATCGCTTCATCTGATTTCGTCATATACGTTCCGACGATGGCGGCGAGGAAACCGAGTGGGATCGAGACGATTCCTGGGTTCGTGAGCGGGAACAGCGCTTCACCGATGAAGATGGCGGACCCGTCCGGCGCCCAAATGTTCGGGCTGATGGCGACGAGGAACAAGGAAGAAAACAGGCCGACGACCATCCCGAAGATGGCGCCACCCGTGTTGAACCGTCGCCAGAAAATCGTGAAGAGGATGACCGGCAAGTTCGCGCTCGCCGCGACAGCGAACGCAAGCGAGACGAGGAACGCCACATTCATCGACTGGGCAAAGAAGGCGAGTCCCATCGAGACGACAGCGACGGCGATTGAAGCGATGCGGGCCGCCAACACTTGCTCTTTCTCCGTCGCTTCCCCTTTCCGGATGATATGTCCGTAGAAGTCATGCGCGAACGCCGATGCTGCCGACAAGACGAGGCCGGCGACGACTGCGAGAATCGTCGCGAAGGCGATGGCGGCGACGAAGGCGAACAATAAGTCCCCACCGAGCACTTGGGCGAGGAGCGGTGCGGCCATGTTGCCGGCCGGGTTGGCAGCGATGATGGCGTCAGAGCCGACGAAGGCGGCGGCACCGAAACCGAGGAAGATCGTCAAAATGTAAAACGCGCCGATGACCCACGTCGCGTAGACGACCGATTGCCGAGCCGTCGGGGCGTCTTTGACCGTGAAGAAACGAATCAAGATATGTGGGAGACCGGCTGTCCCGAGGACGAGCGCCAAGTTGAGCGAAATCGTATCGAGCGGCAGTTTAAACTTGTTGCCCGGGTTCAAGAAGCTGTCGCCGAGCGGTGTCGCTTTGCTCACTTCCGAAAACATCTTGAACACCGAAAAGTCGAACTTGGCGAAGACGAGGAACGAGATGATGGCCGTCCCGATCATCAAGAGGACCGCTTTCGTGATTTGGACCCACGACGTGGCCGTCATCCCGCCGAAGACGACGTACACCGTCATCAAAATGCCGACGACGACGACACTCGTCGTATAAGGGATGCCGAGCAACAGCTCGATGAGCGCACCAGCGCCGACGAGTTGGGCAATCATATAGAAGATGGAGATGACGATGGCGTTCATGGCGGCGACGCCACGGACACGCGGCTTGTTAAAACGAGCGGCGATCATATCGGCCATTGTGTACTTGCCGAGGTTTCGGAGCGGCTCGGCGACGAGATACAAGACGACGAGATAGGCGACGAGGAACCCGATCGAGTAGAAGAACCCGTCAAAGCCTGCGAGGGCGATCATCCCGGCAATCCCGAGGAACGAGGCGGCCGACATGTAATCGCCGGCGATGGCGAGACCGTTTTGAAAACCGGTCAATCCACCGTCGGCCGTATAAAAATCACTGGCCGTCTTCGTTTTACGGGCAGCGAAGAACGTGATGACGAGCGTCAATCCGACAATGGCGAGAAACAAGAGCACGGCCGTCAAGTTCATCGTGTTTCCTCCTGCTTGATTTTTTCGACGAGTTCATCGAACCGGCGGGCGCGCCGGCTGTACAGGACACAAAACGTCCACGTCATGAAGAATTGGGCGAAGGCGAGTACCCACGCCCAAGTGATGTCACCGGCGACTTTCGTGTTCAAGAACGTGAAATAACTCGTCGAGACCGGCAACGTAAAATAAAAGATGAGTGAAAAGATGATAGACGGTACGATGAAGCGGTTCTTTTCCCGCATCAGCTTAACGAACGTCGGGCTTTCGACGATCGCCTCCGCTGACCTCGTGCTCTCGGTTTGTGTGACTTCTGTTACGTCATGCATCGATGAACCTCCTTGGCAATCAAGATACGTACATTATAGAAATGAAAATGAAGGAAAATCCATCCATTTTTAAACCTGTTCAAAGCTGTTATTATACTAATATTGGTCATACCAATTATTTGTAAGCGTTTTCAATAATGTCAAAAAGGTGAACGTTATTTCAAAGTAGTAATCGGAAGTTAAAACGGTTCTTTAGACCTATTAGTCGTATGGCACAATTCGAAAACAAAGCCACACAAAAAGTCCTCAAATTACTTGAGGACTACTGCTGGAAATAATGTTTGTAAACCGTCCAGTCGATTTGTTCTTGTTCGAGTGCCTTCTTTAAAAACTTATGGTCGCGTTTTGGCGTGGCAGCGATATAGCCTTTGACAACGAGCTCGGTCGTCATCTCCTTCGCCCTCGATTCAAGAGCGAACTGTCCGATTTTACCGGCAATTTTACGAATCGCGACGTCACGGAACAACTCTGGCACCGGTGTGACGAGCCGATCGAGGAGCGTCCGTGTCTCAGGCGTCCACATGTGACGTGTCCGATCGATATAATCGTCCTCAATATCGAGCAGGGACCGCCCGTCTTCTTTCGGCATTCGTTTTAAAAACTTACGGAACATGAAAAATCCACCGATGGACATCAAGCCGATCATCACGAACCCCCAAAAGACAATGAAATACATGACCAGACTTTCTGGCATCGTCTTTCCCCCGTTCTCTCAATTCACAGTCATTCAAAATTAGTATACAAAAAAAAGTAGGAATACAAAAGCAAGAGCATCGCCTTAGGATGGACGAACCCGACACATTTCGTTAAAATAGATAGCGTTGCAAATTGAACGAATCAGGAACGTCTTGAATAGAAAGGATCACATATATGAGCCAATTGAAACATGAAGTAGAGAAACGCCGGATTTTCGGCATCATCTCGCACCCGGATGCTGGTAAAACGACGCTGACGGAGAAGCTGCTCTTGCACGGGGGCGCGATTCGCGAGGCGGGGACGGTCAAAGCCCGCAAAAATTCGAAGCATGCCAAGTCCGACTGGATGGAAATCGAGAAGCAACGTGGGATCTCGGTCACGTCATCGGTCATGCAATTCGTCTATCAAGATAAAGTCGTCTCGATCATGGATACGCCGGGTCACAACGATTTCGGGGAAGACACATACCGTGTCTTGACGTCTGTCGACAGTGCCGTCATGGTCATCGATGCCGCCAAAGGGATCGAGACGCAGACGAAGAAACTGTTCCAAGTTTGTCGCATGCGAGGGATTCCGATCTTCACGTTCATGAACAAACTCGACCGCCAGGCGAAAGACCCGCTCGAGCTCATGGAAGAGCTTGAAGAAGTACTCGGTATGCCATCGGTCGCCGTCACATGGCCGATCGGTAGCGGCATGCAGTTTGAAGGCGTGTACGACCGCATCAAGAATGAAGTCCATTTGTTCCGAGGCGATAAGTCGACGCTCACGTTGAACGAGGACGGTGTGAACGACCCGGTTCTAGCCGACTATTTGACAGAAGAGAACTTGACGAACCTTCGTGATGAGATCGACCTACTTGACGGCGCCGGCAACGAGATTGACGTCGAGTCGATTCAACACGGGAAGTTGACCCCGGTCTTCTTTGGGACGGCGCTCGTCGACTTCGGCGTGACCTCGTTCTTAAATCATTACCTCGAGATGTCACCGGCCCCAGAGGCCCGTAAGTCGAACGTCGGTCCGATCGACCCGACAGCTGAGGACTTCAGCGGCTTCGTGTTCAAGATTCAGGCGAACATGAACCCGGCCCACCGTGACCGCATCGCTTTCGTCCGGATTTGCTCCGGTGTGTTCGAGCGCGGCATGGATGTGACGCTCACGCGGACCGGAAAGAAAATCAAGTTGAGCCAATCGACGCAACTGATGGCGAACGACCGAGAAACGGTCGACAAAGCGTTCGCTGGTGATGTCATCGGGATTTATGACTCAGGGACGTATCAAATCGGGGATACGATCACGACGTCGAAACAAAAAATCGCTTTCGAAGCGTTGCCTACGTTCCCACCTGAACTGTTCATGCGCGTCTCACCGATCAACTCACTCAAGTCAAAACACTTCCACAAAGGCGTCGAACAGCTCGCCCAGGAAGGTGCGATTCAAGTGTACCGCAACGAATACAACGAGATTTATCTCGGTGCGGTCGGTCAGCTCCAGTTCGAAGTATTCGAATACCGCTTGAACAATGAGTACGGTGTCGACATTCGGATGGAACCTGTGTCCTACAGCGTCGCTCGTTGGGTGAAAGACAAAGAACTGAAGGCGCTCAAACCGTTCCAAGACTCGCGCAACATGCTCGTGACGGACCGTTGGGAACGTCCGGTATTCTTGTTCGCGAACGAGTTCACGTTCGATCGGTTCAAAGAACGCTACGAAGACGAGTTGACGCTCGTCGACGCACTCGATGTCAACGCGGAGATCGGTGTCGAATAATGATTTGAAAGCGGCGGTCCTGTAGCAGGGCCGCCTTTTCGCGTTTAACCGGATGAACACGAATTGATAAGTTTTACTTATGACTAATTTGTGACGGAATGTATTTTACGTCACGCTATAGTTGTATTATGATAAACATGTGATAAGTAAGCGATTACGGCAATTGCCCGCGTCGCCGCTTTCAAAAAGGGGGAAATTGTATGGAACAGACGAACGTGTTAGACGCTTTCTCATCTCGGACGCAGTTCGAGGTGAACGGTCAGGCGTATGACTATTACCGACTTAAGAAATTAGAAGAGGATGGAGTGACTGAACTTAGTCGTCTCCCGTATTCGATTCGCGTGTTGCTCGAATCGGTGCTCCGCCAACAAGACGGCCGAGGCATCACGAAAGAGCACGTCGAGAACTTGGCTAAATGGGGTACAGCCGAGGTGTCGAAAGATATTGACGTCCCGTTCAAACCGGCCCGTGTCGTGTTACAAGACTTCACCGGCGTTCCGACGGTCGTTGACCTCGCCTCGCTCCGCAAAGCGATGGCCGACCTCGGAGGCGACCCGAACAAAATCAATCCAGAAATCCCGGTCGACCTCGTCGTCGACCACTCGGTCCAAGTCGATGCGTACGGTTTTGCCGGCGCACTCATGAAAAACATGGACATCGAGTTCGAGCGCAACGAAGAGCGTTACAAATTCTTGCGTTGGGCCCAAACGGCGTTCGACAACTACCGTGCCGTGCCACCGGCGACAGGGATCGTTCACCAAGTCAACCTTGAGTACTTGGCATCGGTCGTCCTTGAGAAGAACGACGGAACTGGCAACGTCGCATACCCGGATTCGCTCGTCGGAACGGATTCGCACACGACGATGATCAACGGCCTCGGCGTACTCGGATGGGGCGTCGGAGGAATTGAAGCCGAGGCGAGCATGCTCGGTCAACCGTCTTACTTCCCGGTACCTGACGTCGTCGGCGTCAAGATTATCGGGGAAGTGAACCCTGGTGTCACCGCGACAGACGTCGCGCTCGTCGTGACGGAGATGCTCCGTAACGAGAAAGTCGTCGGCAAATTTGTCGAGTTCTTCGGACCGTCGCTCCACACGATGCCGCTCTCTGATCGCGCGACGATCGCCAACATGGCACCTGAGTACGGTGCGACGTGTGGTTTCTTCCCGGTTGACACGGAGACGCTCAACTACATGCGCACGACAGGTCGCTCTGAAGAGTTGATCGACCTCGTCGAGGCATACTCGAAAGCGAACGACATGTTCTACACGCCTGACCAGGCCGACCCGGCGTTCACGAAAACGCTCACGCTCGACTTGTCTAAAGTAGAACCGTCACTCGCAGGGCCGAAACGTCCGCAAGACCGCATCAACTTGTCTGACTTGCAGAACGCGTTCGTCGACAGCTTGACGGCACCGGCCGGACATAGCGGTTTCGGCCTCGATCGGGCCGAACTCGATAAAACCGTCGCCGTCAACTACGAAGGTGGTTCTGTTGACATGAAGACGGGTGACGTCGCCATCGCAGCCATCACGAGCTGTACAAACACGTCGAACCCATACGTCATGGTAGGAGCAGGTCTCGTCGCGAAAAAAGCGGTCGAACGTGGGCTCACAGTTCCGAAATACGTGAAGACGTCGCTCGCTCCAGGTTCGAAAGTCGTTACGGACTACTTGGACAAGGCAGGCCTCACACCGTACCTCGATCAGCTCGGATTCAACACCGTCGGCTACGGTTGTACGACTTGTATCGGGAACTCAGGCCCGCTCGACCGTGAAGTCGAAGAAGCGATCACGTCGAACGACTTGCTCGTGTCGTCGGTCCTCTCGGGGAACCGTAACTTCGAAGGCCGCGTCCACCCACTCGTCAAAGCGAACTTCTTGGCCTCGCCGCCGCTTGTCGTCGCTTACGCACTCGCCGGGTCGGTCAACTTCGACATCATGAACGAATCGTTCGGTACTGACAAAGACGGCAACGAAGTCTTCTTCAAAGACATCTGGCCGTCAAACGATGAGATCAAGATGGTCGTTCAAGACGTCGTCTCACCGGAAGCGTTCCGTAAAGAGTACGATACGGTGTTCACCGGCAACGAACGTTGGAACGCGCTCGACGTGCCAGAAGGCAACTTGTACGACTTCTCGGACGACTCGACGTATATCCAAAACCCACCGTTCTTCGAAAACCTCGAACCGGAAGCAGGCGTGGTCCATCCGCTCAACGGACTTCGCGTCATCGGCAAGTTTGCCGATTCGGTCACGACCGACCACATCTCACCGGCAGGGGCGTTCTCGAAGACGACACCAGCCGGACAGTACTTGCAGTCAAAAGGGGTCGCACCGCTCGACTTCAACTCGTACGGATCGCGTCGGGGTAACCACGAAGTGATGATGCGCGGTACGTTCGCGAACATTCGCATCCGTAACCAAGTCGCACCGGGCACAGAAGGCGGTTTCACAACGTACTGGCCGACTGGCGAAATCATGCCGATGTACGACGCGGCAATGAAGTATAAAGAGCAAGGCACGGGGCTCATCGTCCTCGCAGGCAACGACTACGGGATGGGTTCATCGCGTGACTGGGCTGCAAAAGGGACGAACTTGCTCGGTATTCGCGCCGTCATCGCGCAAAGCTTCGAGCGCATCCACCGCTCAAACCTCGTCATGATGGGCGTGTTACCGCTCCAGTTCATGGATGGGGAGTCTGCCGAATCGCTCGGCCTATCGGGCGAAGAGGCACTTGATATCCAAGTCGACGAGTCAGTTCGTCCGCGAGATATCTTGGACGTCAAGGCGACGCACGAGAACGGCACGGTGACGGAGTTCAAAGTCATCGCGCGTTTCGACTCTGAAATTGAGATCGATTACTACCGTCATGGCGGGATCCTTCAGATGGTTCTCCGTGATAAATTGAAGTAAACGATTGAGAAGTGTAAAATGTTGACCTTCCTTTGAAAAAAGGAAGGTTTTTTTTGTGAATGTGCGAATATGAGGTGAGAGGGAAGGCTATATCGGGAACAGAATGGGGAGAGGGGGGAGTGTATGGAAAAATTGACGAAGTCAGGGAAGAATTGGTGGCAGCGGCTCACTCAAAAAGAAGAGGTGGTCGAAGAGATTGTCGACATCACGTTGCCTGAACTTAGACAGGCGATTCATGAATACGAGCAGACGTTGCCGAAAGGGGTCAACCGGACGGTGCTGCTCGATGATGCGCAAGAAATCGACCTTTCCCGTTTGAAACGCCATTTGCCGGGGAGGCCGAGGCAACGTTTCTTCATGTCGAAGGAGACGTTTTATATCGTCCCGGAAGAAGAACGTGACATCATCTACGAGATGGACCAAGTCCAGCGAGCACTTGATCTATATATGGAGCAAGAGCAGAAGCTACCGCTTCGGAAATTTCAGCAGACGATGCAACTCGACTTGACACGACTACGGGAGGGCGGATATTTGAAAACGCTACCGAAACGGCCTTATTACGTGGTCGATGAGACGTTCATCGTCTCGTTAGAACCGAAACCGCCTGAGTGACGCGCACGTGACGTCACTCTTTTTGGTTCACGGACAAGACACATCGTCGGGTTGAGAAGTGTTTACGATGTATGTTACGGTGGAAAACGTATATGAAAATAAGAAAAATTGAATAGGAGTGACAACACATGAAAAGGAAAAGCCAAGTGACGACCGTTTTTATCGTTTCTGCCATCATCACGGTCTTGTTCACCATTTGGGGTATCTTCCCTGAACGCCTCCTTGGCAACGCTAGCCTGTTGAACGTGACGACGAAGCTGCAAGGTTGGTTGTCGAACGGGTTAGGCTGGTTTTATTTATTGAGCGCGACCGGTATCTTGCTCGTCGCCATCTTTTTGATTTTCTCTCGATTCGGTTCGATCCGACTCGGGAAAGATACGGATCGACCGGACTTCGGTTACATGACATGGTTCGCGATGCTCTTTAGTGCGGGCATGGGGATTGGACTCATCTTCTGGGGTGCGGCCGAACCGCTCCTCCACTTCCATAGCCCACCATTCGAGTCACCGACTCCTGAAGGTGACGCCCGAACGGCGATGCGATATGCATTCTTCCATTGGGGCTTACATCCGTGGGCGATTTACGCCATGATCGCACTCGCAATCGCCTACTCGACGTTCCGGAAAGGGCGACCGGCAACCATCGGAGAGACGATCGGTTCGCTCGTAAATGATCGCTATGAACGTCCGGTCAAACAGACGGTCGACATCCTCGCGGTCATTGCGACGGCGTTCGGGGTGGCGACGTCGCTCGGATTCGGGGCGCAACAGATCGCCGGGGGTCTTCACTATTTGCTTCCGGGCGTGCCGAACGCGTTCTCGACTCAACTCATCATTATCGCCGTCGTGACGGTGTTATATATGATTAGTGCTTCGACAGGCCTGGAGAAAGGCATTCGGATTTTAAGTAACACGAACATCTTTCTTGCCATCGTCTTACTCGTGGCGACACTCATCGCCGGACCGAGCGCGTTCATTCTCGACTTGTTCACACAGACGATCGGGACGTACTTGCAACAGTTACCGTCGATGAGTTTCAGGACGGCGGCGCTTGAACCGGTCGAACGGGAATGGATTAACGGCTGGACAATCTTCTATTGGGCATGGTGGATCTCATGGTCACCGTTCGTCGGGACATTCATCGCCCGCGTCTCCAAAGGACGGACGATTCGTGAATTCATCATCGGCATCTTGCTCGTCCCGACATCGTTCGGGTTGCTATGGTTCTCTGTCTTCGGCGGGTCTGCGATTTGGGCGGACTTGTTCGGTGGCCAGAGCTTGATCACGGCCGTCAACGAGATCGGGACAGAAGTCGGGCTCTTCGCCTTGTTCGAGACGTTCGGAGGGTTCGGGACGGTGCTCAGCATCATCGCCATCTTCCTCATCTCGACGTTCTTCATCACATCGGCTGACTCGGCGACGTACGTGCTCGGGATGCTCACGACGAACGGGAAACTGATTCCACCGATGCGCATCAAATTGACGTGGGGCTTCATCCAATCGTCGATCGCCGCCGTACTCTTGTACGCCGGCGGGTTGAGCGCATTGCAAGCAGTCGCCATCCTCGTCGCGTTCCCATTCATTTTCGTGTTGATCTTTATGATCATCGCCTTGTTCAAAGACTTGTCCGATGAACCGGATGAACGGGACAAATGGATCGAAACGTATAAAAAAGAAGAAGATAAGCTCGGTTAACGAAAAGAGGGTCTCAATGCGAGACCCTTTTTTGGTCGTAAATATTTTGCATGACCTTCACGCTAGTGTAGGATAGTAAGTGAAGCATAGTGGGAGGGCATGATATGAAACAACAAATGAAAAAACGTCTTAGTTGGGTAATCGGGGCCGGTATTCTCATCGTCGGTGCCTTGCTCGTCTATAACCTTTATTCGTTGCTCAACTTTCCGGATAACGAAGGCAGAGAAAACCGCTCAGAACCGTTCTATACGTCCGTTGTCATCGGTTATGAAGAGAAGAAGTTGCCGCCTGAAGGGGATACGCTTGAAGTACGCAACTATCTCGTCACGTATGATGAGAACGGCCACTTCGTCTCCGAAGTCGTCTCGGGACCGAACGCCGGGGCGAAAGCCGAATGGGACGGCACGGTTTACCGTGAGTTGAATCCGGACGGTGAGGAGGCGATTCGTCAGGAGACGACGTCGGGCGCGGTCGCCCCCCATCCGTTCTTATCACGAGCGACGAACGAACAAATCCGCAGATGGCTCGATGACGGGACGCTCGGCACGAGCGAAGGGGATGTCGACATCATCGGCCGGACAGCCCAGGCGTTCGTCAAGTCGGAGACGGCCGAGACGGTCCCGGCCGACTGGATTAAAAATCATCCAACTATTTTCAGTGAGGATGGGAATGAAGAAGCGGTCACTTATTACGTGGATGCGAACGAACGGATCTTACTTGCCGCAGAGTCACGAAACAACGGGAAATTGTTCCACTCGATTCGCATGACATCTTTTGAATCACGATAAATCGGCGAGGAGCAGACTAAAACGTCGGCTCCTTTGTCGTCTGAAAGGGAGAACGAGATGAAACAAATCAACTTGGATCAGGTACAAGCCGACCTTACACGTTGGGAAACCGGCGACACGGTCGATGAGGCCGCCCTGTTATCATATGCGCATTGGTCGAGAGCGACCGGGCAACGTGACGAATTGATTCGCACGTTGACGTTGCTTGCGACACGACGGTTTCGACAAACGGAGACGGTCGATCCGCTTCTCAGCCGCTGGGTGAAGGAGCTGGAGTCGTTGAACGCTTTGCCGCCTGAACTTCGCGTCAGCCAACTGAATGGGCGGTTGCGCCGCTTCAGACAGTCTCTCCACGTCGAATGGCCGACACTGCGCGAGGCGGACTATGCGTCGATGAAAGTGCAGATTTTGACCGAATACGAACTGAAGACGACAGCGTTATTGGACCAACTCGATCAGTTGCATGATGAGATTGAGCGAGCGAAGTCGGACTTACGGGACTCAGAGTTCAAAGACCAACTTGAGCGCTTGTTCGACGTCGTCATTGAGGCGATGCAAGAAGTCGCCGCGCTCGAGGACGACACGGCTTCTTTACTTGGCTCGATGCAAGGGAACTACTTCAGCCGTGAAGCGTTCGGTCGCTTCGGAGAACGGGTCACCCTCGTCAAAGGAAAGATTGAAGCAATCGCTGAGCTGTTACCTGAGCCGAAGCGGGAGACGCGCTCGAGCGGCATCGAAAAACTTGAGACGATGATTGGTTTGACCGACGTCAAAGCCCGCGTCAAAGCGTGGTATCGCTTTTTACTGTTCCAACGCGAACGAGAAAAAGCGGGCTTCTCTTCGAAACACCAGCCGTCGCTCCATCTCGTCTTCACCGGCAATCCTGGGACCGGCAAGACGACACTCGCCAGACTGATGGCCGAGATTTATTTTGAGCTTGGCCTTTTGAGCCGGCCGGACGTCATCGAGGCAGACCGCTCGAGTCTTGTCGGGGCGTTCGTCGGGCAGACCGAGGAACAAGTCATGAATAAAGTGAAAGAGGCAGAGGGGGGCGTCTTGTTCATTGACGAGGCTTACGCCCTTAAGCGCCAAGACGCCAGTGGCAGTGATTACGGACAAGCGGCGATCGATACGCTCGTCGCCGCGATGACGAGCGGCGAATATGCCGGGAAGTTTGTCGTCATCCTAGCGGGCTATCCGGAAGAGATGCGTCATTTCCTATTGGCGAACCCGGGGCTGCGCTCACGCTTCCCTGAGTCGAACCATTATGAGCTGCCGAACTATTCCGATGAGGAGCTCGTCGCCATCGGGGAGAAAGTCGCCGAGGAAAACAATTACGTGCTCACGCTCGAGGCAAAACGTGCGCTTCTCGCCCAGATTGACCGGGAACGAGTCGATGCGACGTTCGGGAACGCCCGGACCGTCCACAACATCTTGCTTGACGCCATGTTCCATAAAGGCTCCCGTTTTGGGGCCGAGGCTCCGCTTGATGAGATGGCCCTTTTGACGGAACTCGACTTCGAAGACACGTCGACAGACGAGGAGGCGCTGCTATCGCTTGACGACCTCGTCGGGATGGACGAAGCGAAACGTCAGCTCGCCGAAATCGAAGCACTCATCACGATTCAGAAACGACGGCGGGAACTCGGGCTCAAGACGGCGCCGGTGCAACTCCATGCCTCTCTCGTCGGCAACAGCGGGACGGGGAAGACGACGTTCGCGCATTTGTATGCCCAACTGTTGAAGCGGGCTGGTTACTTAAAACGCGGACATTTGAAAGTCGTCAGTCGGGCCGACTTGGTGAGCGGTTACGTCGGTCAGACGGCGCAAAAGACGAAAGCGGCGATCAGGGACGCCCTCGGCGGGGTGCTCTTGATCGATGAGGCGTACAGTCTGAGCGGGGGCCCGAACGACTATGGAAAAGAAGCAATCGATACGCTCGTCGATGAGATGCCGAAACACGGTGAGAACCTTGTCGTCATTTTAGCCGGGTATGATGCACCGATGCGACGGCTCATCGATTCGAATCCGGGCTTGAACAGCCGCATCAAGCGGACGATCCACTTCGAGGACTATTCGATCGAGCAACTCGTCCAAATCGCGAATAATTATGCGGACAAGTTCGGCTATACGTTTGAACAGGAAGTCGAGGACGCCTTGCGCGAGCGACTGGGCGATATGGAGCGACCGAACGCTCGGACCGCGCTGTCATTAATTGATGAGGCGATTGCGAGACAGTCATACCGGCTCGTCGACAAGGATGGGGCGGATCGTGAATTAAACCGAATATTAGTAGTAGATATTAATACCAAGTTATAATAAAATGAAGTGGAAAGCGAGGACGATATGATGCACACGATACAAATCCCGGTCCGCTATCAAGAGACTGACATGATGGGGATCGTCTACCATGCGAACTATTTGGTTTATTTAGAGATCGCGAGAACCGAGCTGTTGCGGCAACTCGGCGTCGAATATAAAGATATGGAAGAGGCCGGATTTGTGTCACCGGTCACGAACGTGTCTGTCGATTACAAGAAAAGCGTGACATTCGGGGACACGGTACACGTCCGTGTCTGGGTGGACAGTTACTCGAAAATACGGACCGTGTACGGTTACGAGTTGACAGACCAGTCTGGCAACCTCGTCGGCAAGGCGAAGACGACCCATGTCGTCGTCAAGCAAGGCGATTTCAAGCCGATTCGTCTGGATCGTGAGTTTCCCGAGTGGCACGCCATGTACATGCGCGTCATGAGTCCTGTCTCATAACAGTGGTTCTTTTGTACCGTCAGTATGGTATCATATCTTGACGGTATTTTTTGTATATGATGAATTATAAAATTAAGTGCAACACCTGAACGTGAACGCAAAAAAAGCCCATAGCGACGGCCTCGTGTAGAATGAAGTCACCACAACACACATTCACACGGAGGAATCGACATGAGCTATACCCATCTTACCACAGCGGAACGCGTGAAAATAGAGACCTACCTGGAGCTCGGGATGTCCGTACGGTCCATCGCGAGACGGCTCGGGCGACAGCCCTCGACCGTCTCGCGGGAGATCAGAAGGAACCCCGGCTACACGGCCGAACGCGCACAGGAGCGCTACGCCAATGCGAAGCGAAACTGCGGCGCCAAGACGAAGCTCGACGACATGATGCGCCGGACGATCATCGAGAAGCTGCGGGCGACCTGGTCCCCGGAACAGATCGTGGGTCGTCTCTTCGACGGGAAAATCGCCTTCTCGACCATCTATCGTTGGATCTATTCGGGGCTGATCGACGTACCGGTGACCGTGCTCCGCCAAAAGGGCAAGCGCCAGAAACCGATAGAGACACGTGGTCGGTTCAACATCGGTCTGTCCATCGCCAAACGTCCGAGAGAGGTGCGCACACGCGAGACATTCGGCCACTGGGAGCTCGACACCGTCGTCTCCGGGCGTGGGAAGTCGAGGGCGTGCGTCGCGACGTTCATCGAGCGAAAGAGCCGGTTCTACATCGCCCTGCCGATCACCGACCGCAGCGCGGCCTCGATGGAGGAGGCGATCCACACGGTCCACGCGGCCTTCCCAGCGGGCACGTTCAAGACGGCGACGACGGACCGGGGCAAGGAGTTCAGCTGTCACGAGCGCGTCCGGGCGACACTCGGCGTGCCGATGTATTTCGCCGACCCGTACTCGTCGTGGCAGCGCGGCAGCAACGAGAACGCCAACGGCCTCCTGCGCGAGTTCTTCCCGAAAGGATCGGACTTCGCGACGGTCGGCCAGGGAGAGATCGTGGACGCGCTCGCCAAGATCAACGGGCGGCCGAGGAAATGTCTCGGCTGGAAGACCGCACACGAGGCCTTCGCGGAGGAAGTGTTGCGCTTAATTTGACAAACCGTCATATAGAAAGGGGAAGATCGCATGCGAAAACCATCGTTCCTGATGGTGTGCTGCGCCTTGACGCTCACGTTAGTGGGCTGTAACATAAGCGAACAAGCCGAGACGGAACAACCGACCGTCTCTGAACAAGAGCCAACCACCACTCCGGAAGAGTCACCGACGGAGTCGACTGAAGAAAATGAAGTGAACGACGTACCAGAAGCAGAAGCGCCTGCAGAAGAAGCGCCTGCAGAAGAAGCACCTCCAGAAAAAGCACCTCCAATCGAACTTGTACCGACCGAGCCGATCGAACGTGACGGGCAGGCCAATTTGGCGCTCGATACGCTCGTCCTCGTTAATAAGCAGATAGCGTTACCAAGTGGCTATAAACCAGAAGACCTCGTGACACCGAACATCGATTTTGTCGACTCGGCCACGGGAGAACGACGGATGCTGCGTCAAGAAGCGGCGACAGCCGTCGAGGCGCTCATGAAAGATGCCAAAGCAGCCGGCATCGACTTGAGAGGGACGAGCGCGTTCCGCTCTTACGATTATCAAGTCCAACTGTTCAACGCCTATGTCGCCCGTGACGGCAAGGAGCAGGCGCTGAAGTATTCGGCACCTCCCGGCCACTCGGAGCACCAGACCGGCCTCGCAATCGACATCTCGAGCGCCTCGGTCGGCTATCAGCTGACACAAGGGCTCGAGCAGACGAAAGAAGGAAAGTGGCTAGCGGACAATGCCCATACGTACGGGTTCATCGTCCGATACCAGCGGGCTTACGAAGCGGAGACCGGCTACATGTATGAGCCGTGGCATTTACGATATATCGGGGTCGAACATGCGACGAACGTGCATGAAATGAACGTGCCGTTCGAGCAGTACCTCGAGCAATTAATGGATTAAGGGGAATTGCGATGCCTTATTTGACAGAGATTTTGATTGTATTGATCAGTTACCTCCTCGGTTCGATCCCGTTCGCTCTCCTCATCGGGAAAGTCGGCTATCGGGTCGACGTGCGAGAGCATGGGAGCGGGAATTTAGGGACGACGAACACGTTTCGCGTGCTCGGAAAGAAAGCCGGGACGCTCGTTTTGCTTGGAGATATGGGCAAAGGGCTTGTGGCTGCCTTATTGCCGCTCCTGTTCGGGAGCGAGATGAGCCTGCTCTTGGCCGGCATCCCGGCCATCATCGGGCACTCGTATCCGATTTTCGCGAAATTTAAAGGCGGAAAGTCTGTAGCAACGAGTGCCGGTGTCTTGTTGGCGGCGTTCCCATGGTTTTTCGTCGTCGTCGTCGGGACGTTCCTCGTTACGCTCTTCATCTCGAAGATGGTCTCGCTTTCGTCGATGGCCGCGGCTGCGGTCGGACTTGTGACGGTCATCATCTATGGTGTGTTGGCACGAGATTGGTTGCCGCTCATCGTGATCGTTCCGCTCGCCTTGTTCATCATCATCAAACACCGGACAAACTGGCAGCGCATCCGTTCAGGCACGGAGCCGAAAGTGCCGCTGTTCCAAAAACGTAAATAATGGTTCGATGAACCGGTCGGCGGCCGCATGAGCGGAAGGCGGCCGGTTTCTCTGTTGAGGCGGGATACAGAAGAAGACGCGTGAGAATGCTGCAGCCTTTCAGTTGGCTTCATGTGGATTTCTGTTGATTTTAGCGATTATTCACGAAAAACATGTTGGATTTGCCCGTTCTTTACTTTCACTTTACGTTAAATTTACATCCGTTCGCTACACTAAGAAAGGAAGCGATTTTTGCGGAGGAGGCAGACTAGTGTCTTTAATTGGAGAAGAACGTAAACAAAAGATTGTCGAGTGGATTGAACGGGAAGGGAAAGTGAAGACGAGCGAGTTGATCGAGCGACTGAACGTCTCGGGGGAGTCGGTTCGACGTTACTTAGAGGAACTTGAAAAAGAGCATCGGATCAAACGGGTATACGGCGGCGCCGTTTTGCACCAGAGCGTATCCTTTCAACCGATGATGATCTCGAACATGGACGGTATCCGCCGCATCGCCTATACCGCGTTTCAACTCGTGGACGATGATGCCTTGATTTATATCGGTCATGGCGTGGCCCCTGAACAGGTGGCGGCACGTCTGCGTGGTCGCAACCTGACCGTCGTCACTCCCTCGCTCATGGTCGCAAAAGCGTTGTTCGAACAGCGGGCCAAAGGCGTGTTCACCGGTGATATTCAACTGCTCGGCGGTACGATTGATCCGAAACATCTCGTCACGGTCGGCGAACAAGTGTTGCAGCAATTAAAAACGTACGTGTTCGACATTGCCTTCATCTCGGTCGAAGGGGTCGACCCGACGCTCGGTTTGACGTGTGACGCCCATGGACTGGCCACGGTCTCTCAAGCGATCATGCAACAAAGCCGATCGTGTTATTTACTCGCCGATCATACGCAGTTCAATCAACAGAAACGCTATCGGGTCTCGGATTTTTCGGTCGTGACGACAGTCATCTCCGACTTCCCGGAGCCGGTAGAATGGAAACGGGAGCTGGCCGAGCACGAGGTTGAGTGGCGGTTTGCTCCATAATAAAGGAGGAAACGACATGATTGAAGTCATTGTGACGACGTTGAAAGAAGCGAGACAGGCAGAACGTTACGGAGCGGACAGGCTTGAACTTATTGCTGACATGAAGGCAGGAGGGACGACACCGAGCTTCGGGACGATTCGAAACGTCATCGAGCAGACGGGCATCCCGGTCCATGTCATGATACGCCCTCATGCCGACTCGTTCGTCTACAACGAAGACGATGAAGAGACGTTGCTCGCGGACGTTGGACTGTGTCGGGAACTCGGAGCCGCAGGAATTGTCTTTGGCGCGTTGACGGCTGATGGTAAAATCGATGAACGGCTCCTCGGTGAAGTGATTAAACATAAAGGGCACATGGCACTCACGTTCCATCGCGCCATCGATGAGGTGACAGACATGATTGCCGCCATCGAGGTACTCAATGAGTTTCCTGAAGTCGATCATGTCTTGACGTCCGGGGGAGCCGCGACGGCACGAGAAGGAATCAAGTCGCTCAAGGCGATGCTCGAATCGGCGGAGATGAATATCTTACCAGGAGCGGGGATCGACGCTGACAATGTACGCGAACTGCTGGAGACGCTTGACGTCTCATTCGTCCATGTCGGGTCAGGGGTCCGGACTGACGGTGCGCTAGACGAGTCGAAGTTCCGGCAGATGCACGAACGAATGAAACGTTAAAAACAGTCGTTTGACTGTTTTTTTGCTATAATGAAAAAAACAATATATTGTAGGTGACGTTATGCAAGCTTCCGTATATAAACAATTTGCTCTCCGCATGCTCTCTGGAAATTGGGGCATCGCCATCTTTGCCGCCATCGCGACGATGCTCGTGCAAACCGTCGTCACGTCGCAACTCGACCTCACGGCCGATGCGGCGCCCGAGGTGCTCTTCAGATCGATTCTTTTGTTGTACGGGTCGCTCGTCCTACTCGCCCCGCTCGAATTGGGCCGGAACTGGATCTATCTCGACATCGCCAAGGAAGACAAGCCGACGCTCGGCTTGTTGCTCGAATCGTTCGGGTCTCTCAAGCAGTACGTCCGAGCCGTCACGTTTTACGGCGTGTTTTATCTCGGGTTGAACGCGCTCATGTTGCTCTTGATCGTCCCGGGAGTATGGTTTTATTTGACGTTCCGCATGGTGCCGTTCATTTTACGTGACCGGCCGGACCTATCCGTCTGGAGTGCGATGCGCGAAAGTCGACGGCTCATGCAAGGGAAGAAGTTTGTCATGCTCAAGCTGTTCGCGAGCTTTATCGGTTGGTACGTCCTCGTTCTCGTCACGGGCGGACTCGCCCTCATTTTCGTGCAACCGTATTTAGAAACGGCGCTCGCTGGTTTTTATTTGGAAGTGAAGGCAGAAAAAGAAGCGCAACGTGAAGAAACGGTCGGCTGAATCTCAGCCGACCGTTTCTTCACGTCCCGTGCCGATCCGTCTTTTGCGGGTCGGGGGCGTCATCGAACTCTTGCTTTTCTTCTCGCGACGCGTCAGCATGCCATTTCTTTGCTTGCTCGGTCGCGATCGGGATGGCTTTTTTAGGAGAGTAACCTTGGGCGAGTAAGGCGTTGGCAATATCGATCGCTTTCTTCTTGACGAGCGGATCAAAATTCTTCAACGATTCCGGATAATCCTTCATATTCCACGGCATGAAACATCGCCTCCTTCACTCAACTAATTCCACCAAAAGACCGATTCAAACGTCTTGATGCAAATAGTATTCGACGAGCGCTTGCGTCCCGTTATCGCCATAGCCATTTTCTTCAAGGAGCGAGTACAGTTTCGAGGCGAGTTCGAGGCTCGGTAATTTGATGTTCAGCTGTTCGGCGCTCTCGAGGGCGAGTGCCATGTCTTTCAAAAAATGTTTGATGAAAAATCCAGGAGAATAGTCTTCGACGATCATTCGCGGGACGAGGTTATCAAGCGTCCAGCTTCCGGCGGCACCGCCACGGATCGTCTGGCGCAACTGTTCAGCGTCCAGCCCGGCTTTTTTCGTAAACGCGAGCATCTCGGCGTTGCCCATCATGATGCCAGCGATGGCAATCTGATTCGCCAGTTTCGCATACTGTCCACTTCCAGCGTACCCCATCCGTTGAATCGCTTGTCCCATCGCCTCAAACAACGGGAGCGCCCTCGAGAAAGCATACTCTCCGCCGCCGACGAGGATGGACAGTGTCCCATTTTTTGCACCGATGTCGCCGCCCGTGACCGGGGCATCGAGTGGGAGCAAGCTCCGATCGATGGCCGCTTCGGCGATGCGTTCGGCGAGAATCGGTGAAGATGTCGTCATGTCGATGACGAGCGTACCCGGCTCGGCTGATTGCAAAATCATCCCGTCCCCGAAGTAGATGCTTTTGACATCAGACGGGTAGCCGACGATCGTGATGACGGCATCGGCCCCTTGACAGGCCGAGGCGACCGAGTCGCACCAACTGACGCCTTCAGCGAGCAGATCGACCGCCTTGTCTTTTGTCCGGGTGTAGGCTTGAACGTGGAATCCGGCTTTCATCAAATTTCTGACCATCGATTGCCCCATGACGCCGAGCCCGATAAATCCGATTGTCTTCATACTGATTGACCTCCTAATTGTTGTTGCGTGACGAGTTTTTCATAAAGTGCGTTGTCTTGTAACAGTTGTTGATGCGTGCCACGACCGCTAATCGCACCGTTCTCGAGGACGATGATTTGTTCAGCGTGTTGTACCGTCGACAGGCGATGGGCGATGACGAGCGTCGTCCGCCCGCGCATGAGCCGGTCGAGCGCTTCCTGGACGAGCCGTTCCGACTCGGAATCAAGGCTCGAAGTCGCCTCGTCAAGAAGCAAGATTTGCGGGTCGCGTAGAAGTGCCCGCGCGATGGCGAGTCGTTGGCGTTGCCCGCCCGACAGACGGACACCGCGTTCCCCGATCTCCGTGTCGAGCCCGTCTGTCATTGCCTCGATGAAGAGCCGAGCGTTCGCCATCTCACACGCCTGTAGAATCTCGTCCTCTGAGGCGTCTCGTTTCAATCCGTATAAGATATTGTCACGGACCGTACCGGACAGGACAGGAGAGTCTTGTGCCACGTAACCGATAATTTGGCGCCAATCGTTCCGGCCATACGTTTGAATGTCTCGGCTGCCGTAAATGATTCGACCTGATGTCGGCAGATAGAACTGTTCGACGAGCGCAAAAAGTGTCGTCTTGCCGGCACCGCTCGGTCCGACGATGGCTGTCGTAGCCCCGAACGGAACGGTCATCGACAGCTGTTTGATGATCGGTGTCTCACCGTATTGGAACGTCACATCCTCGAAGGCGAGCGACGCTTGTTGAATCGGTTCCGACGTGTTCGTATAGGGCTCTGCCTCTACTTGGAGCAGCTCTGAGATCCGTTCGGTCGCGCCGCGGGCCTTCTGGAGCCGCGTCAAAAATTCCGACATCGTGATGAGCGGTGTGATGATTTGGAACAAGTAGAGCATGAACGCGAGTAGCGATCCCGTCGACAGGGCGCCGGTCGAGACGCGATACGCCCCGAACCCGAGAATGGCGATGAGCATCGCCGTCAACGTCACGTTGAGTAACGGGATCAATAGCGCTTGGATGCGTCCTTCTTTCACCCCGTAATGAAACAGGAGCTCAATCCGACGTTTTCCTTCTGTCACTTCTTCCGGCTCCGTCGCTTGCGACTTCACGAGTCGAATCTCACCGAGCAGTTCGGCGAAAAATCCGGACAAGGCGCCGAGTTCGTGTTGCGTCTTTTTGGCGATGACGCGTAACTTTCGGCCGAGCGGGATGACGATGAGGAGTGTTGTCGGTACCGAGAACAAGATGACGAGCGTCATCTGCCAGTCGAGCGTGAATAAAATTCCGACCGCCCCGATGATGGAGACGAACGAAGTCAACAGACGGACGCTCTGCTCGGACAACAGTTGTTGGAGCGTCGTCGTATCATTATTCAGCCGCGAGACGAGCTCGCCTGACTTGATGCCGTCGTAAAACGGAATCGGCAACGCGACGAGCCGTTCCCATAACGTCGTCCTTAAGTTTGCGACGACGCGCTGACCGACAATATGTAACCAATAGATTGAAATCGCGCTCGAGATGACTTGGACCAAAAACGCCACGATGAAGATAGTGACGAGTCGGGCATCGAGCATGGCGACGCTCCAGTTGTCGACGACGCGTTGCAAGATGAGCGGGATGGCGAGTGAGGCCATCGCTTGAACGAGCGAGATGAGGATTGCCCCGATGAATAACGCTTTCGGAGGTTTGGCGATTCGAAACAAGTGGATGAATGACCGCCATGTGGTCGTAGCTTCCATCACACGACCCCCTTTCCATTTAACTTTCGCTGTTTCGAAATGAAGTGTCAAGACGTCGAACTGGATTACCGAATAATGATAGAATAGATACGAGGTGAAGTGACATGAAATGGATACATACGGCCGATTGGCATCTGGGCAAGATCGTCCATGGCCGCCATATGACAGAAGACCAACGGATCGTCTTGTTCGATTCGTTTTTAACCATCGTCGATGAGGAGAAACCGGACGCGATCGTCGTCGCGGGAGACTTATACGACCGCGCTGTGCCGCCGGTCGAGGCCGTCGATTTGCTCGATGAGATGTGGAAAGCGATCGTCTTAGAGCGAAACATTCCCGTCCTCGCGATCGCCGGGAACCACGATTCGGCAGAGCGTTTACAATACAGCTCGAAACTGTTGACGAAAGTCGGACTCCATATCGTCGGGAAGGTTGAACCGGCTACGGAACCGCTCGAAGTCGGCGGTGTCCCGTTCTATTTGATGCCGTTCCTCGAGCCGGCACGCATCCGGTACGCCTTCGATGACGAGTCCATTCGGACGCATCATGATGCGCTCGCCGCGGTCGTCGAATCTTACGGGACCATCGATTCACGAGCGGTCGCCGTCGGGCATAGTTTCGTCGCGGGCGGTCTCGAGACCGACTCCGAGCGTCAACTGTCCGTCGGGACGGCCGGGCAAGTCGCGAAAGGCTTATATGCCCCGTTCGGTTACACGGCGCTCGGACATCTGCATAACCGGGACGCGATTCAAGATGATCGGATCGCATACAGCGGTTCGCTCATGAAATACTCGTTTTCCGAGGCAAACCATGTGAAGTCGGTGGACATCATCGAGTGGGACGGGGCGTGGACGCGCCGTCGTCGCCCGCTCGCGGCGCGGCGCGATCTTCGCATCTTGACCGGGACGTTAGACGAACTGCTCGCCCCGTCGTTCTATCAAGACGAGGCGGTTGAGGATTATTTAAAGATCGTATTAACCGATGAGCGGGCGTTGTTCGACCCGATGGCAAAATTGCGCACGGTGTACCCGAACATCCTCCATCTCGAGCTCGAACTGTTGCGTCGTCAAGACGAGACGTCGCGCGTCGAACGTGAGAAGCTCGACCGCCGTTCGGTCGAGGACGTCTATCTCGACTTCTTCAAAGCCGTGCATGGGAAAGACGCCGACGCACACGTCCGCGCACTGATCGAAGGGGGTGGCGTGAAGTGAGACCTGTTAACTTGACCATCACCGCATTCGGACCGTACGCCGAGACGGAGACGATTGATTTCACAAAACTCGAAGGGCGTTCGATGTTCGTCATCAGCGGGCGCACGGGCGCCGGTAAGACGACGATCTTTGACGCGATGACGTTCGCGCTTTATGGCCGGGCGAGCGGCTCGCTCCGGAACGCGAGCGATTTCAGGAGCCAATATGCGGAGCCTGAGCGCAAGACCGAAATCGATTTCTCGTTCACGATCCGAGACGAGCGTTATCGGATCGTCCGCCAACCGCAGCAGCCGCACCCGAAAAACAAAACGCCGATTCCGCACGAGGCGGTGCTCTATGAATGGAAAGACGCGTGGAAACCTGTCGCGACGAAAGTGAACGACGTCGAACAGACGATTGAGTCGTTGCTCCAACTCAGTTACGAACAGTTCAGCCAGATTTTATTACTTCCCCAAAACCAGTTCCGGCAACTGCTCGACTCGGACTCTGTCAAGAAACAACAGATCTTACAGTCGATCTTCAAGACGGAAGCGTATCGCGCGTTCCAAGAGGATTGGGTCGAGCGACACGGAAAGTATCGAAAACGGGTCGAGTGGGCGATCGAGACGACACGGTTGAAATTGTTAGAACTTGAAGACGAGGACATCGAAACGATCGCGACGCGCAACGTGCCGGACATCGTCGCGTGGCTCGACGCGAGAAAAGAACGTCTGTTACGAGAGAAAGAGACGGTACAGGTCGAGAAGCGGGCGGCCGAGAAGCGACTCGAAGATGCCCGGACGCACTTGACCGAGGCGACGGCGCTGCTGGCGTTGATGGAGGAGCACGACGCGCACCGCAAAGCGCTCCAGACGTTCCATGATACCGAGGCGGAGCGTACGAAGCGACGCGCCCTGATCGATCGTCTTGAGAAAGTCGTGAAACTTAACCCTCACTATGAACGTTTCGAGACGCTCCAGCTCGATATTGAGCGCATCAACCGGGACCGCATCGAATCTAAAAAACGGGACGAGTCGTATGAACAACAGCTCGCGTCTCTAAAAGAACAATCCGACAAAATCGACGAGCTGCGTCAAGAAGCCGAACGGGCGAATAGCCGTGTGACCGACATCGAAGCGTTACTGCCGCACGTCGACGAATGGCAACAAGCGACAGAAGAACGGACGGCGTTGAAGCAACAAGTCGAGCAGCTCGGCGTGTTCACGGACGAGTCCCGCTTGAACGAGCTACGGGACGCAGAACATATGCTAGCGAAACAGCTCGAAATAGAGCCTGCGTCCGATCAACTCGTCGAAGCGGAACGGCTCTACAGTCAACTCGAACAGCATGCGCGGCTCGTCGAGAAGAGCGAACGTGTAGCCGAACAGCTCGCCGCCTGTGAGCGGAACGGGAAAGACGTGCAACGGCAACATAAAGCTCAAGCTGAACGCGTCGAACGCTTCCTTGAAGCCGAGCATGCGCTCATGGCGGACACGCTCCGGGACCGGCTCGAGGAAGGTGCCCCATGCCCGGTGTGCGGCTCGCGCACCCATGAACGCGTCGAACGTTCTGCCGGAGGGGCGAACGAGAGCGAGCATGAAGTAGCCGCCGAAACGCTCCGTCGTCTCGACATCGCGCTTCATGAGGCACGTGCCGATTATCGGGCGCTCAAGCGCCAACTCGATGAACTCGTCGAGGAGCGCGACGCCGCTTCAAAAACGTTACAACTCGATGCCCCGGTCACTGAAGCAATCAAACGACAAGCGTCGCTCGTCAAAGCACTCCGAGACGATGTCGAACAGCGAAAGCGCCTCGAGGCGACGTATCGGACGACAGCGCAAGCGGTCAGGAAGCTCGAGACCGCGAAGCGGGAGCAGGCGGAGAAACGGCAAACCTTATTTGAAGCGTTGCAGTCGATTCAAGACAAGTTGCAGACGATGCGCTCGATGGACGGTATGACGCGCGCCACATTGACGGCGGAGCGGGACCGTTTGGCAGTTCGACTCCAAGAAATCAAACGCGACGTCACAGATTTTGAGCGTCGCTTTGAAGAAGTGAATCGTTTGAAATGGGGCGAAGCCGAACGGGTCCGTTTGTTGACCGAACAACTCGAGTTCGAACAGCGTCGGTTGGACGAGGTGAAGGTGCAACTCGACGAGACGTTCCAGACGGTCGGGTTGACGGAAGACGTGTTTTTACAGGACCGCGCGCTCGTCGACACGTTACCGGCGTTAAAACAACGACTCACAGAGGAGCTCGAAGAAGCGGGACGAATCGAGCACGCCTTACACGGGCTCGAAGCCAAAATTGGGTCACGGCCTCGTCCTGAAGTCGAAGCGCTCAAAGAACGCCTTCAGTCGGCGCATGAGGAGAACGAATCACTCTCAGCACGTCTCGTGACGGCCGACGTCCACTTGAAGCGTCACCGTCAGACGGTCGGCGAATGGGACGTGCTCCGGGAACAGACGGATGCCGACGTCAGGCAGCTTGAGACGATCAAGTTGATTGCCGACACCGGCCGTGGTGTCAACCCACAAAAGTTGACGTTCGAGACGTACGTCCAGACGGCGTTCTTCGACCAAATCTTACATGCGGCCAATATCCATCTCGACCAGATGACGAGCGGACAGTTCCAGCTCGAACGAAAAGTGGAGACGGCGAAAGGGAATGCGAAGTCGGGTCTCGAATTATTAGTCTTTGACGCCTATACGGGCCAGTCGCGACGCGTGCAAAACTTGTCCGGCGGTGAAGGGTTCAAGGCCTCACTTTCGCTCGCCCTCGGCTTGGCCGAAGTCGTGCAACAGCTGAGCGGCGGCGTCAGCCTCGAAACGATGCTGATCGATGAAGGGTTCGGGACGCTCGACGCCGAGTCGCTCGACCAGGCGATTGAGTTGCTCATGTCGCTCCAGTCGAGCGGTCGGCTCGTAGGGGTCATCAGTCACGTTCAAGAGTTGAAAGACCGTGTCGATGCCCGCATTGAAGTGAAGAAAACAAGGAGCGGGTCGACGATCCAGCTCGTCGTGGAGTGAGAGAAGATGAAACATATCGAAACGAAATCAAGTTTAATCAGCCAGTTGCAGGCAGCCGGGATTGAGCGAGGTGATACGTTGTTCGTCCACACGTCCCTCTCGAAGCTCGGCTGGGTGTGTGGAGGGGCCCAGACGGTCATCGAAGCGTTGCAAGAAACGGTCGGGACAAAAGGACTCCTCATGATGGCGACCCAGACCGGGGACAACTCGGATCCAGCCGAATGGGAGGCCCCTCCTGTCCCCGTCGAGTGGTGGCAGATGATTCGTGAGACGATGCCCGCCTATGATACCGAAAAGACGGCGACACGTGGAATGGGGCGTGTCCCCGAACTGTTCAGGTCGTACCCGGATGTGTATCGCAGTCAACATCCGATGTGGTCGGTGGCAGCTTGGGGAGACGATGCACAACAGGTCGTCTCGGCCCACACGATTGAAGTCGGGTTCGGACCAGGCTCACCGATTGAGAGAATGATTGAGCGGAAAGCAAAAATCCTTCATCTCGGTTCACCGCTCGATGCGACGACGCTCTGGCATTATGCCGAGTATGGAATCGATAGCCCGGTGAAATCTTTCGGTTGTGCGATGGTTGAAAATGGAGAGCGGGTATGGAAAACGTTTGACCACGTTGACGTCAATAGCGTCCCGTTCGGACCGATTGGTGAGAACATCGTCAAGCAGAAGGACGTCAAGGCGTTCACGATTCACGAAGCGACGTGTTACGTCATCCCGTCAGACACGTGGCAACCGGTGCAACATGCGCTCGTCGCACTTCGGAGCTGGTTGCGATAACAGGAATGAATGGAGAGGGGCAAACAGATGAATCGTGTTATGAAATATACAGGTGTGGCGCTCAGCGTCATCGTGCTCGTCGCGTTTCTCGCCGTCGTGGGCATCTCGGCCCACATCGGCGATCAATTGACGTCACCCGTCCGTGAGACGTTGACGTTCACACCGAAAGCGCTCGACATCAAGTATGAGAACGTGACGATTCAAGCGGAGGATGGCAGCGACTTGTACGGTTGGTGGATCCCGCACCCGACACCACGGGCGACGATCGTGTTCGCCCACGGGTATGGGAAAAACCGCGAACAGTCGGATTTGCCACTGAAAGAACTGATTCCCGAGTTCCATAAACAAGGCTACCAGTTCTTGACGTTTGATTTTCGGGCGTCAGGCATCTCGGAAGGCGACCGCGTGACGGTCGGGGCGAAAGAACAGTCCGACCTGCAAGCGGCCATCGCCTTCGCGAATGAGCGAACGGATGGACCGATCGTGTTATACGGCGTCTCGATGGGAGCGGCGACGGCGCTCTCGACAGCTGACGAGACAGAAGTCGCGGCCGTCATCGCCGACAGTCCGTTCAGCGACTTGCGCGGGTATCTCGAGACGAACTTGCCGGTGTGGAGCGATTTGCCGAACATCCCGTTCACCCCGGTCATCTTAACGATCACTCCGTGGTTCACCGGTCTGGATGCGGATCTCGTCAAACCGATTGACGACGTCGAACACATCGATGCGCCGATTCTGTTGATTCACGGGAGAGGGGACAACGCCATCCCGGTGTCAGAAAGTGAACGTTTGGCCGAACGAAACGACCAAATCGATTTATGGGTGACCGAAAACGACGGTCATGTCGCCTCGCATAAGACGTTCCAAGCCGAATACCGGGAGCAACTGTTCGACTTTTTAGAGCGCGTGCTATGAACGTGGAGTCTAGGGTAGCCTAGACTCATTTCATTTATGAACGGAAGGCGGACGATTTGTATAAACGGACGTTTTGGGCGAGGATTTTAGAATAGAGGCGGGGGGATTTATAATGAGTGAAAAGACGGATCAATTCGTGAAGGCTTTGTATGAGACTGTCGTCCAGGAAGGCCTTCACACGTATAAGGAAATGTACGAAGAAGAACTCTCAGCTTCAGAGGTTGACTTGTACAGTCAAGCGATTCACATGTATCAACAGATGAACGCAGAGCAACAACGATTGATGATGCATATGATTGAGGTCGTCATGGTGGACACGGTGTCTCATGTGTTTGGCGTGCTTGATGGGACGTCACCATTGACGGATTCCGAAATGGAAGCGACGGTATTGCTTGATGGGACCGACACGGAAATGGAACTGCAAGATACCTTCATTGGCTACTTGCAGGACGAAGACTTGTATCCATAATTTATATCAGAGGCGCAGATTGCGTCTCTTTTTGTTATGATTGCTAACGAGAAGGAAAGAAAGAAGGGACTAGAATGGATATTATGGCATTACTATCGTTTCTACTGCTCGGGACGCTCATCGGGATTTTGAGCGGATTTTTCGGCATCGGGGGCGGGATCCTGCTCACGCCGCTCCTCCTCGTCTTCGGTTACGAGGCGAGTGCGGCCATCGCGCTCAGTCTCATGCTCACGCTCGGGTCGACGACGGCGGGGACGATCTCACACATCAAACTGAAGAACGTCAACCGAAAGCACGCCCTCTTAATTGGCGGATTCGGGATTGTCGGGACGTGGGTGGCGACACCGCTCGTGTTCTACTTAGAGACGCTCGACGGAGCGAAACCGGTCATCTCGCTCGCCTATATCGCGCTCTTAACGTATTTTGCGATCTCGTTTTTCCGTTCGAAACAACACGTCGAAGGGAGCGTCGGCTCCGAGTCGGTGCCGCGCATCGGGTTCATCGGACTGTTCGGCGGCTTCATCTCGTCGCTCATGGGCGTCAGTGGTGGCTTCGTTTTGACACCGCTGCAAGTGAAACTGCTCAACACGGAGATGAAACGCGCCGTTGGTACGAGTATCGCGGCAGCGCTGTTCATCGTCTTGTCCGGTGTCGTCAGTTATGCGATTGCCGGGGCTGACACGAACTATTGGCACGGCCTCGCGCTCATTGCCGGCGCGATGATCGGCTCTCCGATTGGTGCGAAGCAGTTGCAACGGTTCAGTTCTCAACTCGTGAAAAAAGCGCTCGGCGGCTTTTATGTCGCCGTCGCGCTTAGCGTCGCGTTGAACTTGCTCGGCTTCAATGACGTCTCGCTCGGACTGCTCGTCGTCCTCGCGCTTACGTTCATCGTGGCGCTGTTCGTACGGCCGAAAAAAAGAGGTTAACCATAAGGAAAACCCCGTCCAACCGACGGGGTTTTATCGTCTAGAAATATGGTCGATGTTTTCTTGGATCTCTCCGATTTTACTCTTCGCTTCGCGCAATCTCCGTTCAAACGCCTCGGTGTCACGTTTCTCATGCCGTCGCTCTTCTTTACCGCGACGTTGTCCTTCGCTCGAGCGATGAAGATGGGTTGCTCTCATCAACCGCTTTTTAAACGATGAATCGCTCATAAGGACACCCCCTTCCATACTTATATGTTCCACCGTCGAAAGGGGGTGAAACGCTATGATGTTCTCAAGACGCGAGCGAGCGCTGCACTTGCTTGTTGGCCGTTACTTTCATCGCCAAAAACGCCGCGAGCAACGCTTTTAACGTATCCCCGATAAGGAACGGGATATTCACCGTCAAGGCGTCTATGAACGACAACCCGAGCATCACTTGCAACCCTAGGCTACCGAGAAGGTAGACGAGACCGAGGCCAAAGACGACGTTGTACGTCACGAGCGCCGGGAAGGAGCGGTGTTGTTCAGAAAAATAACCGATCAAATAGGCCGCGATCGGAAACGCGAGCAAGTAACCGACCGTCGGGCCGACGAACGGGGCGAGGCCGCCGGAGCCACTCAACACCGGAAGGCCGATCATCCCGAGCAATAAATAGACGACGACGGCGAGCGATCCCTTCTTCGCACCGAGGATGGAGGCGACCGTCATGATGCCGAGCATTTGGAGCGTGATCGGGACCGGTCCGATCGGGATGGCGACCGAGCCGATGCTCGCGAGAAGGGCCGCGCCGATGGCGATTTGCGTAATGTCTTTGATTTTCATATGTAAACCCCTTTTCTGTTAACGTTGACTAAAATAAGGTTAACATCATTTGTAGAGATGGACAAGTAAAAAATGAAGACCAAGTCATAAATGACTTGGTCTTCATTTCGTTAGGCGTGCGTCGGCAGTTTTTGTTTGGCTTCCTCGAGTTGAACTCGGACGGCGTCGAAGCCGGTACCGCCGTAGCTGTTTCGGCGTGCGACGGCCGTCACAGGCGACAACGGGTCATATAAATCCTCTGTGATCAACGCGCTATGCGCTTGATACGTCTCGAGCGGAAGCTCAGACAAGTAGAGCCGCTCTTCGATACAGTGACGGACGAGTGTGCCTGTCACTTCGTGCGCTTCCCGGAACGGCATCCCTTTCGCCGACAAATAATCGGCGAGCTCGGTCGCGTTCGAGAAGTCGCGTTCGGTCGCTCGTTTCATCGTGTCCGCGTGGAACGTCATGTCTTGAATCATCCCGGCCATGATACTGAGGCTACCTTGAACCGTCTTGACGGTGTCGAACATGCCTTCCTTGTCTTCTTGCAAATCTTTGTTGTAGGCGAGGGGAAGGCCTTTCATGATCGTCAACAGCCCGATTAAATTACCGACGACCCGTCCTGATTTGCCGCGCACGAGTTCGGCCATATCCGGGTTCTTCTTCTGCGGCATCATACTCGAACCGGTCGAAAACACGTCCGAGATCGTGATGAATTTAAACTCTTCGCTGCTCCATAAAATCAACTCTTCGCAAAAGCGTGACAAGTGCATCATGAGGAGCGAGGCGTTCGACAAATATTCCAAGATGAAGTCACGGTCACTGACGGCGTCGAGGCTGTTCGGATAGACACGGCTGAAACCGAGCAGTTCGGCCGAACGATGACGGTCGATCGGGAACGTCGTCCCGGCGAGCGCACCGGCCCCGAGCGGACTCATGTCGATGCGTTTCAAGCTGCCATGGAACCGCTCCTTGTCGCGCTCGAGCATCCAAAAATAAGCGAGCAAGTGATGGGCGAGCGAGACCGGTTGGGCCCGTTGCAAATGTGTATACCCCGGCATGACCGTCTCGACGTTTTGTGAGGCGTGAGAGACGAGGGCTTGTTGCACCGACTCGATGCCTTCGATCGTCTCGACGACACGGCGTTTCAAATAGAGGTGCATATCGGTCGCGACCTGGTCGTTCCGACTCCGGGCCGTATGCATCTTGCCGGCGACGGGACCGATCTCTTCATGAAGCAAGGCTTCAAGGTTCATATGGATGTCTTCATGGAAGACGTTGAACGTCAGCCCATCCTGTTTCGCTTTCTCGGCGAGTGTGTGCAGGCCGCCGACGATTTGGTCGACTTCAGCTGGCGCCAAAATATGTTGCTCCCCGAGCATCGTCACATGAGCGATGCTCCCTTCGATGTCTTCAAGGACGAGTGCTTTGTCGAAATGAATCGAGGCACCGAACTCGTCGACCCATTCACTGGCCGTCTGTTCGAACCGGCCGCCCCACAGTTTACTCATGCACCATCGTTCCTTTCTCGGCGAGCACTTCCGCTTGTACTTTCGTCGGCAGTCCCCATAATTTGATAAAGCCGACGGCAGCCTGTTGATCGAACGTGTCGGCCGACGTGTACGTCGCAAGTTCTTCATCATAAAGTGAGACCGGTGACTTCCGTCCGTCGACGATCGCTTGCCCTTTGAACAGCTTCATCCGCACCGTGCCTGTGACCGTCTGTTGCGTCTCGTCGATGAAGGCGAGAAGTGCTTTTGTGAGTGGCGAGAACCAGAGGCCGTTATAAATCGTCTCCGTCAATTTTTGCTCGACGATCGGTTTGAAGTGGGCGACTTCACGCACGAGCGTCAACGCCTCGAGTGCTTGGTGCGCGGTGATGAGCGTCATCGCACCAGGTGCCTCGTACACTTCCCGCGACTTGATCCCGACGACACGGTTCTCGATGTGGTCGATTTTGCCGATGCCGTGGGCGCCGGCGACGATGTTCAATTGTTCTAAAATCGCCGTGAACGAGGCCGACTTGCCATCGATGGCGACCGGGACCCCTTGTTTGAATTCGATTTCGACGAGCGTCGGTTCGTTCGGTGTGTCTTCAAGTTGAGCCGTCAGTTCGTATGCACTCGCCGGCGGGGCTGCCCAAGGGTCTTCGAGAATCCCACACTCGACGGCACGTCCCCAAATGTTTTGATCGATCGAGAACGGTTCTTCTTGAACGATCGGGATAGGAATCCCATGCTCAGCCGCATAAGCGATCTCTTCTTCACGTGACCATTTCCACTCCCGGACCGGAGCCACGATTTCAAGTGACGGGTCGAGCGCATGGATTGAAACCTCGAACCGGACTTGGTCGTTCCCTTTCCCTGTGCAGCCGTGAGCGACGGCGACCGCACCTTCCGCTTGTGCGACCTCGACTAATTTTTTCGAGATGAGTGGGCGAGACAGCGCCGAGACGAGCGGGTATACCCCTTCATACATCGTATGGGCTTGCATCGAATACCGAGCGAAATCGTTCACGAACTCGTCAACCGCGTCGATGACGACCGATTTGACCGCTCCTACGTTCAACGCTTTCTGTTGGATCTGATCCAAGTTTTTACCTTCTCCGACGTTCAAGCAACAGGCGATGACATCATAACCTTGTTCTGTTAACCATTTGATAGCGACCGATGTATCCAAACCACCAGAGTATGCGAGTACGAGTTTTTGTTTCATCATCTATACACCCCTTATACATAATTATTCATCTGTATTTATAAATATACGAATTACTTTAACGGATGCTTCCGTGGAAAGCAACCCTTTTCCACAAAAAAAAGAATCACTTTGAAAAGTGACTCTTTTTTCATTGCATGATTTCGAGCTCTGGCATCCATTGCGTCATATGGTCTCGTGTCGGGTTGAACAACTCAGGCTTCGCGTTCTCGAGCGGGACGACTTCGAAATAACCTGCATTTGCGCGGCGAGTGAACGTCGGATAAAACACGGGATTGGCAAGTTCGAACGTCGTCTCGTCCCCGAGCGTCGTTTTGACGACGTCGATGCCGACGATGCCTCCTGTGTTCCGCTCATCGCCTTGTTGTCCCGATAGGAAGTTACCGAGTGAGTAGGAGACGAACGTGCGGTTGCCGTTCGCCCCGTCCACCCAGGCGACCGGTTGCAAGACGTGCGGGTGATGTCCGATGACGATGTCGACACCGAGATCGGCCAAGTCTTGGACGAGTGCTTCTTGAGATGCGTTCGGGAGCGGTTCGTATTCGTTACCGAAATGGAGTGAGACGACGGTCATGTCGGCCGCATTCTCGGCTTTTTCGACGTCCGAGCGAATCAAGTCCATATCGATGTAATTGACGTGGTACGGTTGTTTCGGGACGACGCCGTTCGTCCCGTACGTATAGGCGAGGAAAGAGAACGAGATATCATTCTCCGTCAGCGTCCGTATGTTCGCTTTGTCTTCTTCTGAGATGAATGACCCAGTATAAGGCATCCCGATCGCGCTCCAATGGTTGATCGAGTTCTCAATCGCTTTGACGCCGCGGTCGAGTGTATGGTTGTTCGCCGTCGTCACGAGGTCGATGCCGGCCTCTTTCAACGCGTCCCCGACCTCGAACGGACTGTTGAACGCCGGATAGCTCGACAGGCCGATCTCACTGCCGCCGATCATGCTCTCTTGGTTGGCGATGGCGATGTCAGCCCCTTGCAAAATCGGGGCCACTTCCCGGAAGCCAGGATTGAAGTCGAAACCGTCCCCGGTCTTGGCGGCGTTATACACCGTATCGTGTAACAAGATATCACCGATCGCGTACAACGAGGCGGTCGTGACGACGGGCTCTGGTTCGGCTGGGGCTTCTGGCTCAGGCGGTTCCTCGGTCTCGACCGGTGGGGTCTCCGGCTGTTCGACGACGGTTTGTTCGACCTCGGCTGTCGCACATCCGGTTAAGAGGAACAAAGACAACGGCAATGCGAACGTTAAATAAGCGGGGAATCGTTTCAAGTGACAAGTCACGTCCTTTCAGAATGATCAGAGCACACAAAAACAGTTATATGGCATCATTCGACGAGATGGGGACGGATTCCTGTTCACGCTATAAAAAAATGTACCAGGCGATTTGCCTGATACATCAAGATAGACGTTTGACTCACACTTGCTCTCGTTTCAGGATGTGTTCCATTTCCTCGAACTCGGCTGTGATCGTCTCATTCGGCGGCGGCGTCATCAAGCTGACGACGTAAATGGCGAGTGCTGACAAAAAGAACGCCGGAATCATCTCGTACAGTTCCCCGATCGGCCCGAACCAATCGGCGGCGAAGTTTTTCCAGACGATGACGATGAAAGCCCCGGTCAACATACCCGCGAGCGCGCCTTGGCGCGTCGTCCGCTTCCAGAACAGGCTGAACAAGATGAGCGGGCCGAACGAAGACCCGAAACCGGCCCATGCGTAACCGACGAGGTTCAAGATCGTGTCATCTGCCCCTAAAGCGAGCCAAATCGACACGGCCGAGACGAGGATGACGGTGATGCGGCCGACCATGACGAGTTCACGGTCTCCTGCACCTTTACGGAAGAACTTTTGATAGAAGTCTGTCGTCGCAGCACTTGACGACACGAGCAGCTGCGATGAGATCGTCGACATGATGGCGGCGAGGAGTGCCGCTAACAGGACCCCGGTGATCAAATCGACGAACAATAAGTCAGATAAATTGATGAAGATGTTTTCAGGGTTGTCGATGTCGAGACCTTGTTGCGTGTAGTAGGCGAGACCGAACAATCCGGTCGCCATCGCCCCGACGACGGTGAAAAGCATCCAAGAGATTCCGATGCGTCGTGCCTTCTTAATATCCTTCAACTTCTCAATCGCCATAAAGCGGACGATGATGTGCGGTTGACCGAAGTAGCCGAGACCCCAGGCGAACAAAGAGACGATCCCGATCAAAGATTGGCCCGTCCACGGGTCAAGCAATGCCGAGTCGATGTCACCAATCGTTCGGAACGCGCTCGAGACACCATCTGTCGCCGTGATGGCGATCGCCGGGACGAAGATGAGCGCGAACAACATGATGAGGCCTTGGACGAAGTCGGTCCAACTGACGGCCAAAAATCCGCCGATAAACGTGTAGATGATGATGATCGAAGCCAAGATGAGGACACCTGTGACGAACTCGATGCCGAAGACGGCGTTGAACAGGCGGCCACCGGCGACGAACCCGCTCGTCGCGTAAAGTGTGAAGAAGATGAGGGTGACCGCGGCTGAGAACGTCCGAAGCGTCCCGCGTGAATCTTTGAATCGTTTCTCGAAATAGTCAGGGATCGTGATCGCATCCTCGGACAGGTAAGAATACGTCCGTAGACGCGGTGCGACGAGGAGCCAGTTCAAATAGGCGCCGATCGTCAACCCGATGACGATCCACCCGCTCGAGATACCGGTCGCGAACATCGCACCCGGAAGGCCCATCAAGAGCCATCCGCTCATGTCCGAGGCACCGGCCGACAAGGCGGCGACGCCAGGCCCGAGCCCGCGTCCGCCGAGCATGTAGTCGCCGATGCTGCTCGTTCGGCGATAAGCGACGATACCGAGTAGCACCATGAGCGCCATGTAAATCGTGATAGAAATTAAAATACCGTTCATTGTCTTTCCCCCTACCATTCATGAATTGAAAACGCTTACAAACTATATATATCATGTCTTGACAAAATTTTGTCACAAAAATGAATAGGTTGCACGTCTTACTTTCATGATTGACCAAAAAAATAAAAACTACTTGGCCGGGCAGGTGACGAGATGATCGTTGACGAGACCTGTCGCTTGTAGGTGGGCGTAAACGGTCGTCGGGCCGAGAAATTTGAATCCGCGTCGCTTCAAGTCTTTACTCACCTGTTCTGACAGTTCCGTCACAGCTGGGACGTCATCGAGCGTTGTCCACTTATTCCAGATGACTCGGTCGTCGACGAACGCCCAAATGTAGCTGTCGAACGAACCGAATTCAGACTGGATCTCGATGAAGCGGTGGGCGTTGTTGATAGACGCTTCGATTTTACGACGGTTCCGGACGATCCCGGGATTGTTCATCAACTGATCGATATCGGTTTCCGTGAACGCGGCCACTCGTGCGACGTCAAAGTCACAATAGGCATGCCGATAGTTCTCGCGTTTACGTAAAATCGTCAGCCAGCTCAGCCCGGCTTGTGCGCTCTCGAGCGTCAAACACTCGAAATGTTTTTTGTCGTCATGGACAGGCTTTCCCCATTCCTCATCATGATACCGGACATACAGTGGATCGGTGCCGCACCAAGGGCAGCGGGTCGTTTGTTGCATCGTCTCCATCCTCTCGTGTTTTGTTCAGTGTAACACGTCGACTCGGTTTCAGTTATCGGTTCACGGGTATAATATCGAATATGTAATGGAGGTCGATCGTATGCGTGAATGGATGATAGGGATCATCGAGCAGTTCGGATATTTCGGCATCGCGTTCATGATTTTCATCGAGAACGTGTTCCCGCCGATCCCGTCAGAAGTCGTCCTCTTATTCGGTGGGTTTTTTGCCGTCAAGACGGATTTGATCATTTGGCTCGTCATCGTGGCGGCGACGGTCGGTGCGATTGCCGGGGCGATTTTGCTATATGGCATCGGGCTATACCTGGATGTCGAACAGATCGAGAAGTGGACGAAAAAGTACGGGAAATGGCTGCGGCTTGATATCGAGGATGTCCATAAGGCGGATGCTTGGTTTGACCGGTACGGGGGTTGGATGGTCTTCTTTGGACGGCTCATGCCTGTCGTCCGGAGCTTGATCTCACTCCCGGCCGGTATGTCGAATATGCCCTTCGCCAAGTTCTTGCTGCTCAGTACGGCCGGGACGCTCATTTGGAATTCGGTATTAATCTATGTCGGGATCCAGGTCGGAGAGAACTGGGAGTCGATTTTGCGCTATTTAGACGTCTATTCGTATGTCATCTATGCGCTGTTGGCAATCGGAATCGTCGTCTATCTCGTTTGGCGAAAGCGACGAAAGCAGAATAAATCAAAGCGCGCTTCTTCGTTTTGAGCAATATAAAAAACGGGTCCTCGTTCCAGGGCCCGTTCAACGTTTAAGTTCCGGATGGTCCGCTAAAATTTGGTCACGTAAACGATACATCTTCGAGACGATGTCATCCCGTGTCTCGCGAAACGCTTCGATCGGCTGACCAGACGGATCATCGAGTCCCCAGTCCTCGCGATACGTAGTTGGCACGTAAGGACATTCGACCTCGCAGCCCATCGTGATCAAATAATCGAGCTTTGGCGGGATGGCATCGAGAAGTTTCGGTGACTGCCCGGTCGGATCAAGCCCGATTTCACGAACGGCTTCTAGCGCTAACGGTTTTACTTCAGGATAGTTCTCTGTTCCAGCCGAGTAGACTTGGGCGATATCACCGAGCAAATCTTTTCCGATCGTCTCGGCCATTTGTGAACGGCATGAGTTATGAATACAGATGAACGCTACCTCAACCATTGTTACAGCCCCTTCCTTCAATCCTGTTTTTTGTTTTTCTCTTCAGGTAACACTTTCTCCAACGTC
Organism: Exiguobacterium aurantiacum DSM 6208; assembly: GCF_000702585.1. Classification (GTDB taxonomy): domain Bacteria; phylum Bacillota; class Bacilli; order Exiguobacteriales; family Exiguobacteriaceae; genus Exiguobacterium; species Exiguobacterium aurantiacum. Next base: position 1,807,999 of record NZ_JNIQ01000001.1, read on the forward strand.
TGTTCCGTCTTCTCCGCTAAAATCTCAGAGAAGCGGAACAAGACGATGCCGATGATGGCCGAGACGAAGATGTATAGACCGACGAACAAGTTGATGGCGCCATTCGATAACGCCGTGAACAAAATCGAGAACTCACCGCGAGGGGCGAGGGAGAACCCGACCTCGTTCGCCTGGACACGGCTCAACCCGTACATGCGGCCGCCGACGCGCCCGACGATCCATTTTGACAACACGCCCCAAACGATCAACACGAAGAACAGCGCGTTGATGATGACGCCTTGCTCGAGGTTGATCGAAATCCCGAACGAGATGAAGAAGATCGGTAAGAACAAGTCGCGAACCGGCACCGTCAACCGCTTGAGCGGGCGGATGTCGTGGATACCGGCGAGCATGATCCCGGCGATGAACGCACCTAGTATCTCGGACAGCCCGAATACCATGCCGATACCGGCGAAAAAGAGAATCAAGCCGATAAGCCCAATGCTCGCATCGTCTTGCCGAAGCAAATGTTTGACGGTGCGGGGATGGCGGGTGACAAACCGTATGCCGACGAATAAAAGGACACCGAACACGAGGAAGCCGACGAACACTTTTCCGATGTCGCTGAACGCAATCGGGTCGTCCTGAATGATGAATGGCGCGACGGTCAACAGGAGCGGGGAAAATATGTCTTCAAAGATGAGTAGCGCGAGCACGAACTCTTTAATGTTCTCGTGCTTATCCGGATGTCGATCAAGCAGACGGGCCGAGATTGACGAGCTCGTCGCGTACAACACCGCACCGATCAAGAAAGCTTTTGGCAAATCGAGGCCGAACGCAAGGGCGATCAACATCGAGACGCCAAAAGCGAGCACGATATCGAGCACTCCTGCTTTCCACACTTGTCTCATGCGTTTTGCGAGCTCGTTGATCGGGAACTTGAGTCCGAGCAAGAAAAACAGCAAGACGATGCCGATCTCTCCGGCGATCCTGAACACTTCGTTGCCGTCCCAAAAGAAACCGACGATGACCCCGATGCCGATGAACGCTAAAATGCTCGGAAAGAACAATCGTTCAATCAATAGGCTGACGATGGAGATGAGGGCAAGTGCCGCGCCGAGAAAGATGATGATGTTGATGTCGAGGTTCATATGTCGCCTCCTTTACATACGGATCATCGCGTCCGGCTCAGTCTTTCGGCCATTGGTACTCCATCCCGACCGATTCAGGACGCGAGTAGTCAAAGCCGAAATGTCGATACAGACCGTCCGCTGGTATATCGGCGATCAGGCTGATGATGGCGGTCTCATCGGCTTCTTGTAAAATCCAATCCATCAAATGTTCCATGATGAGCTTCCCGAGCCCGAGCCCTTGGCAGTCGGGGTCAACGACAATGTCGACGAGGTGGAACACCATGCCACCGTCACCGACGACACGTCCCATTCCGACCATCTCATCGTCCCGATACAGACAGACACCGAACAGCGTATGGGAGAGCCCTTTCTCGGTCGCCTCGTCCGACCGTTTCGGCATCCCGGCTTTGACGCGGAGATGTTGATGCTCTTTTGGCGAAGGTGTTTGAATGCGAACTTCGACTTGATTGACCATGAGTTAAATCCCCTTCCACAGTAGATGAAATTATTTTCCCGATATACTGACTGGATAAACCTTGATTTATAAAGGGCAATCTCTACATAATGAGACCGTATGAAACTGAAGGAGGGGTCTTATGTTAGACCGACAATCGATTTTACCGGCGATCCGTGACATGCGTGACTTAGAAGTGTTTTTGGCGAGCGATTTTGTCGTCGGTGTGTTGCTTGAAGTCCACATCGCGAGACTCGATGCCGTCTTTCGATTGTTAACCGAACACGGGAAGAACGTGTTCATCCATTTAGATTTAATTCAAGGGTTGAAGGCGGATGAATATGCGACCGAATTCATATGTCAGACGTACCGTCCTTACGGCATCATTTCGACGAAAGGAAGCGTCATCTTAAAAGCGAAACAAAAACAAGTGAAGACGGTGCAACGGCTCTTTCTCATCGATTCGAGCTCGCTCGAGAAGAGCTATCGCATGATCGAACGCACCCGACCAGACTATATCGAAGTGCTGCCGGGGCTCGTCCCGAAATATATTCGCGAAGTGAAGGCGCGTACCGGGATCCCGGTGTTCGCTGGGGGCTTAATATCGACTGCCGGTGAAGTCAAGGCGGCACTCGATGCGGGCGCATCTGTCATCACGACGTCGAATCGGACGCTTTGGAACGATCGTCACGTCTCATCGTGAACGTTTTGGGTATTAAAGAAGGAGGAGGGATTTATATGAAACCAACCATGATTATCACGGGAGTCAGTCAAGGGATTGGATACGCGCTCGCGAAACACTTCGCCGAAACGTATCAAGTCATCGGGCTAGACATCGAGAAAGACCCGCAGCTAGAAGGCGTGACATATTTCAACATGGATTTAGGTGATCACGAGTCAATCGTGCAAACGTTCAACATAGTCGCTGAGCGGTTCGGGGTCGCCCACGTGCTCATCAACAACGGAGGCATCGCCTCTCTCGAAAAACCGATGACGGAGTTGGACGTCGAGACGTTCAAACGGGTCATCGACGTGAATCTCGTCGGGACGTTCGCCTGTGCGAAGGCGTTTTTGACGCTGAATGAAGCGGCGGAATACGGTCGGGTCATCAATATCGCTTCGACACGGACACTACAGAACGAGCCCGATTGGGAAGCTTACGGTGCGTCGAAAGGCGGGATTGTCGCGCTCACGCACTCGATGGCCGTCTCGCTCGCGGACCGTCCAGTCACGGTGAACGCGATCAGTCCGGGATGGATTCAAACATCCGATGAGCCGTTGCGCGATGTCGACCATCGCCAACATCCGTCTGGACGCGTCGGGGAGCCTACGGATATCGTCCGAGCCGTCACATACTTGATCGATCGTGACAACGATTTCGTGAACGGTCATAACTTGATCGTGGACGGGGGCATGACGAAAAAAATGATTTACGAGTCGTGATGACGCAACTAGGACCATTGACTTAACTTTTAAACCATCAACTGAGTGGTTGGACCTACTGCAGGGTAAAGGTAGGAGGGAACGGTTTGAAATTGTAAAGGAGGGTCCGTCATGCACCAACAAGTGGAAGAAGCACTCCGGTTTGCGGCTGTCCGTCACGACGGTCAGTTTCGAAAAGGTACAGGCATCCCTTACGTGACACACCCGGTCGCCGTCGCGATGCTCTTGACCGAGGATTGCCAACCGGTGCCGGTCGTTGCCGCCGGGCTATTGCATGATTTGCTTGAGGACACGTTGACGACGAGGGCGGAAATTCGCGAACGCTTTGGACCAGAAGTCGCTCGGCTCGTCGAGGCGGCCACCGAGCCTGATAAAAACCTGTCGTGGGAAGAACGAAAACGGACGATGGTACAACGCGTCCACACGCTCTGGTATGATGAGGTCGCATTGTTCACGGCGGATAAGCTACATAACCTGCGCTCGATCCGACTCGATATCGATCAAGTCGGAAAAAGCGTGTGGGGCCGCTTCAAGCGCCCGCTGCGCGACCAATCTTGGTATTACCACGAACTGCTCGAAGCGCTCCGTCCGTTCAAGTCGACGACAGGCTTGATCGAGGCTTTTGAAACAGAGTTGAACTTGCTGTTTTATGGAGTGGAAGAAGAGCGGGAAGTCAAACTTCAAAAGCTGATTTCCGTCGTCACAGGTGGCTTCGAAGAAGAGGACTGGGTGCAAGAAGCCCCGACACTTTGTCAAACCGCCTTTGAACTGAACAACGTGATGCGGGAAGGATATCGACAAGATTCGCCGAGCGACTTGTTAGAAGTCACGACGTTGGCCGAGCAGTTGCGGGAGGCGGGATGGCAGAACGACTTCCCGTTACCGGTCCTATCCGGCTTGAATGAACTGTCGTACCGGGCGGCGCTCAAGACAGAAGACGTCATCGCTCTTATGAAGTGAAATGATTGTCAAGTCGAAACAACCGTGCTATAGTCGTGTTGAACATAAGAAGGGGAGTAGCGACCACAGCTGTGGTCGATGGGTCGTCATTACAGTGTATATGCACTCGGTCCATCGAGCTTCTTTCAAGTCCGCAAGACCTTTTTATGGATGCTTATTTGGCGTCCGTAAAAAGGTCTTTTTTGATGTTTACAAGAAAAGGGGAGATTTTAGCAATGGTATTTGTCTATTTTTTACTCGCGGCTGCCATCACGGTTTACGCGGCCATCAAGCTGTCGACGTATGCTGATGTTATGAGTGAGAAATCATCGATGGGAGGTGTATTGGTCGGGACCGTCTTACTCGCGGGAGCGACATCGCTCCCGGAAGTGACGACGAGTATCTCGGCCGTCATGATCAATAACCCGGATATCGCAGTAGGGAACATGCTCGGCTCGAACTTGTTCAACATTTTCATCCTCGCGATGTTCGACCTGTACTTCCGACAGAAACGCCTGTTCAACGAGGCGAGCCGTGATCATCTTTATACGGCGGGGCTCGGCTTGTTGCTCACGGTGCTCACGATGGTCGCCTTGATCGTCCGCGTCGATATGACGTTCATCGGTATCGGGGTCGATGCCCTCTTGATCGCCGCCTTGTACGGGATTGGAATCTACTATATCGGGAAACGCCCGAAAGAGAAGACGGCAACTCGGGAAGTCGAACAAGAAGTCGTCGCCAGCACGACTAGTTCGATCACCGTCAAGCGGGCCGTGTTCGGATTTGCGATTGCCGCCCTCGTCATTATGGCAGCCGGGACGGCGCTCTCAATCACCGGCGACCGCATCGCCGTCGTGACCGGACTCGGTTCGAGCTTTGTAGGCAGCTTCTTGATCGCGGCATCGACGTCGCTCCCGGAAGCGGTGGCCGTGTTCGTTGCCCTCAAACTTCGCAACGTGAATTTGGCGTTCGGATCGATTTTAGGGAGCAACATCTTCAACATGGTCATCATCGCCATGTCGGACGTATTTTATCAGAACGGATCGATCTTGGCAGACGTCTCGGCGTCACACCTCGTCACGGCCATCGGCATTACCATCTTGTCAGTATTGGTCATGTATAGTGTGCTCCGTAAAGACGTGACGTCAAAAGTTCGCTACATCGTCCCGTCTGTTCTCGTCGTCCTCGTCTATTTCGCATCATCTTACTTGATCTTTACCGGGTGACCACACGATAGCGCTTGCTATCGTGTTTTTTTTCATTCAGGCATTACGGTTCTTTTCCCTGGGTATAGTAGGGAGGAAGGAGGAGTGACGATGCAGATGCATTCCGTTGAGCGGTTGAGTGAATATGTGTTGTTGATTCCCGCTTATAACCCCGATCAGGCATTGATCGAGTTGGTCCAATCGTTAAAACAAGAAGGGTTTGTTCATATCGTCGTCGTCAATGATGGGAGTGCCGAGGCGTGTCGGCCGGTGTTTGAGGCCGTCGAACCATACGTGTCCCGACTGCTCGAGCACGAGAAGAACGCTGGGAAAGGCGCCGCCTTGAAGACCGGCTTACGTTATATCGTGGACCGCTACCCGGAGGCGTTAGGGACGATCACGGTCGATGCCGATGGACAACATCTGCCGGAAGATGTCCATCACGTGTACGACGAAGGCGTCGTTTGGCCGCACCATCTCATCATGGGATGCCGTGACTTTTCGGGGGAGGCAATCCCGTTCCGTAGCCGGTTCGGCAACGAAGTGACGCGCCTCGTCATGACGATCGGGAGCGGCTTACGGTTGAAAGACACGCAAACCGGACTCCGGGCCATCCCGACCCGTTACGCGAGACAGCTGCTTGACGTTCCGGGCAATCGTTATGAGTTTGAGATGAATATGCTGACGTTCACGAAGCGTCTCCACGTACCGATCCATCAGACACCGATTCAAACCGTCTATGTTGACGAGAACGCATCGTCGCATTTCCGTCCTGTCATCGACTCGATTTTAATTTATCGCATGTTTTTGGCCTATTCTTTATCATCGGTTGCTTCGTTTCTGATGGATATCGGTGTGTATGCGCTACTGATCTTTTTGTTAAATCCTTTGTTCGAAACGACCCATGTCATCATCGGCACCGTCGTCGGTCGCGTCGTCTCTTCCTTATTCAACTATTACGTCAACCGAAAAATCGTCTTCAAATCGACAGCGAGGCGATCGATGGTCAAATACTTCGGTTTGGTCGGTGCGCAAATGGCGCTGTCGGCCGCACTCGTGTACGCGCTGTTTTTCATTTTCCGGGATGGGGAAGTCATCTTGAAAGTGATCGTCGACAGCTTCTTGTTTGTCGCCAGTTATTACGTTCAAAAACGCTGGATCTTTAAACGATAAAGGCCCGACAGCTGTCGGGCCTTTATCAGTAGGCGAGCTTTCCGATTTTCACGGACGTATAGCGATGAAGCTCGCGCGGGTCCGCGATGCCGGTCTTGATCATCATGTCCCGGACAAGCAATGCGCAGACGCGTGCGTCTTCGGCGGCGTTATGATGCAAGAACGGCTCGTTCAAATACTCGGCCATCGTGTTCAGTTTATGGTTCGGGAGCTGAGGATATAACTTACGTGACAGTTTGACCGTACAGCCGTACTCGATGTTCGGGAATGTGTACAAGTCATATTTGGCGATCGCTTTTTTCAGTGCACCCATATCGAACGAGGCGTTATGGGCCATGACGAGGTCGACCGTCTGGAGTGTCGGATAGAGAAGTTCGAGCACTTCAGGCAATGTCGGGGCATCCCACACATCGCTCGGCCGGATCCCGTGGACGCGGATATTCCCTTGATCGAAGTCTTCTTCCGGGTTGACGAGCAATTGGTTCGTCTCGACGACCTCTCCGGCGTGTAGCAGACTCCAACCGACCGAACAGATGCTTCGGCTATCGCGGTTGGCGGTCTCGACATCGATGGCTAAAATAGAATGTGACATAATCGTTCCTTTCCTCGTGCGTAATGAATCCACAAAAAAAGTCTAACATAACGTTAGACTGAAAAGCGATTATGCGGCAGCGAGATTCCGGCACGCCTCGGCGCAACGGAGACATGCCTCGGCACATTGTTGGCAATGGTCCATGAGGTGGCGTCCACATTCGACGGCGCACGTGTCACACACTTGCGCACAGAGCGCACCGATCGGTTTTGCGAACGCCGAATCGGTCTCGAGGGCGTTCAAGGCGAGGGCGCAGACGTCCGCACATTCACGTGTCAACCGGATGCACTCTTTCACCATCAACACGTCTTCTTCCTGTAAGCTCTTCGAGAAGCAATGGTTGCTCGCCCGCATACAGTCGATAATGGCTGAAATCGTCTCTTCAATTGAATCCCGTTCCATCTAAAGTCCCCCTTAGCAGAATAATGTATCTTTAAATCATTACCCGATACCGAATCGCTTAAACCGCGCCGAGACAACAAAAAAGCCACTTCACAAAAGTGAAGTGACCAAGTAATGGAGCATAGCGGGCTCGAACCGCTGACCTCCACGCTGCCAGCGTGGCGCTCTCCCAGCTGAGCTAATGCCCCGTTCGAAAATTATTATATCATCCTAGTAAAACGTTTGGCAATGCCCTTTTTCAAAAAAGATTCAAAAGTTTAAACCGTTGTCGCAATGGGAAAATCAACGATGATGTTATATTACGAAAGCAGGTGTTTCATATGGGCATGATTTTATTGGCATTGCTTCCAGCACTCATGTGGGGGAGTATCCCGCTCATCGTATCGAAAGTCGGCGGGAAGCCGATTCAGCAGTTGATCGGGACGACGATGGGTGCGATGGTCATGGCGCTCGTCATCTTCCTCGTCTTCAATCCGGAGTTCACGACCGTCGCCGTCGTCACCGGTTTCATCTCCGGAATCTTTTGGGCGCTCGGACAATATCTTCAGTTCCAGTCGTTCCAAATTTTAAGTGTCTCGAAAGCGATGCCGATCAGTACCGGCATGCAGCTCGTCGGGACGTCACTCTTCGGGGTCATCGTCCTCGGGGATTGGCAGACGTCGACCGAGCTCTGGCTCGGATTTTCAGCGCTCGTCTTGATCATCATCGGGGCGACGATGACGTCGTATCAACAGAAGAAGGACTCGGATAGCGCTGGGGCGTTGAAGAAAGGACTGCTCGTCCTCCTCGTCTCGAGTTTTGGTTACGTGACGTACGCCGTATTGACGAACTACTTTGAAGTCGACGGCATCACGGCGATCGTCCCGCAATCGGTCGGGATGTTCATCGCGGCGCTTCTCTTCAGTCTTCGTGAGAAAGATGTAAAACGGTTCGACCCAAAGACGTTCAAGAACATCTTGGCCGGGATCGCCTGGGGAATCGGGAACTTCGGGCTCTTCGTCTCGAGCGGGGAGGTCGGGGTCGCCACGTCATTCGCCTTATCGCAACTGAACGTCGTCGTCGCGACGCTCGGCGGGATTTATCTATTGAAAGAAGAGAAGACGACGAAAGAGCGCGTCTTCGTCTTCATGGGCATCGGGCTCATCGTCGTCGCCGGCTTCATGCTCGGCTTCGCGAAAAGTTAAAAAGACGGGCAAAAGCCCGTCCCTGTTCACCCTTTCCAAGCAACGTCGATGAACGCGTCACGTCCTGATTGCTTCCGGTCCGCTTTATAGTGGGCCGGGTTTTTTTTATGGAAATCTTGATGATATTCCTCTGCCGGATAGAACGTGTCAGCCGGCAAAATCTTCGTGACGATCGGATCCTTGAACCGTCCGCTCGCCGCGAGTTCGTCACGGCTCTTCTCGGCGGCGATGCGCTGTGCTTCCGTGTGATAGAAGATGGCCGGCGCATATTGCGTACCACGGTCCTGGAACTGCCCATCGGCGTCGGTCGGGTCCGTTTGGATCCAGTAGAGTTCCAATAAGCGTTCATAAGCGAACAGTGACGGGTCGTATGTGATCTCGACGACCTCGTAGTGACCGGTCGTACCGGTCTTCACTTGCTCATACGTCGGGTCGTCGACGTGTCCGCCCGTATAGCCGGATACGATTCCTTCAATCCCAGGTAGTTCCTCGAACGGGGTGACCATGCACCAAAAACAGCCGCCCGCGAATGTTGCTTTTTCCATCTAAAAAATCCCCCTCTGTACTCATTGTCCAAATAAAAACGCCCATGTCATCGACATGAGCGTTCTGTCATATCGTCCAAGGCAGCGCCTTGCTGGAAGTAGCACCTTGCGTAGGCAGGTTGCTGTGAAGTCATAGAGCCAGGTCTCTCGTTCACTCAAGATATCGATATGTAGTTGGTGACAGCATCATACCATCCCGCCTGAATCGACGTCAACGGTTTGGATGTCGCTTGAGCTTATAGAGCGTGGCGCCGACGATGAAACAAAGGAGCAGGAGCGACAAAAACGGCGCGTACGGGACATCGTTCCCGTATAACTGCAGAAAGAACAGCGCGAAAACCGACAGTAAGACGAAAAGATAGGAACGAGACATGGGAACCTCCGTGATCGTTTCCTCTAGTGTATCAAGTCGCTCGTCCTTTGGCGACAAAAAGAGGGAATCGGACACGAGTGGCGAATACCGGACTATCGACCGAAGGAGGGACTTACATGACAGACCAAATTGATTTGTTAGAGTTGGATATCGAGACCGCCCATCGCGGATATAAAGAAGGAACGTTCACGGCCCGTGACGTGACGGCGTATTATTTGAGCCGAATCGCAGAGTGGAACGATACGCTGCACGCTGTCCTTCAAGTGAACCCGGATGCGTTGTTCGAGGCGGAGGCTTGTGATCGCGCCTACCGGAAAGGGGTACGCCTGCCGCTCCTCGGCATCCCGGTGCTCATCAAAGACAACGTCGAGACGGACGGGCTAATGAAAACGACGGCGGGAGCGATGGCTCTTTCGGATCATTTCGCGCGTCGAGACGCCGATCTCGTGCGGCGCTTGCGTGAAAACGGCGCCGTCATCCTTGGCAAAGCGAACTTATCGGAGTGGGCCAACTTCTTGACCGAGAACATGCCGAACGGATGGAGCGCTGTCGGTGGACAGACGAAAAATCCATACGGTGACAATCTAGACGTCGGGGGATCGAGTTCAGGATCAGCTTCCGCCGTCGCCGCCAACTTGACACTTCTCGCCGTCGGCAGCGAGACGAGCGGATCGATCGTGCATCCGAGCGTCCACAATAGTATCGTCGGAATCAAACCGACCGTCGGACTGATAAGTCGGAGTGGCATCATCCCGATCTCTCGGTCACAAGACACGGCCGGGCCGATGGCGAGAACGTTGCGTGACACGGTACTTGCGCTCGAAGCGATGTGCGGGTCCGACCCGTCCGACCCGGCGACGATGCATACACCTGCCGGTCCGCCGTACAGCACGTGTCTGGACGAACGGCAGGCGGTCGGGATGCGAGTCGGTTACGTAAAAGTCGATTTATCGGCAGAAGAACAGACCCTTTACGATCAAGCGCTTCTTTTGCTAAAAGAGAGCGGCATCGTACTGGTCGAAGTGGAGTCACCGAACGACGAGTCTCTCGACCAGGGCGATATTTTGTACCATGAGTTCAAGCTCGGGATCGAAGCATATCTCGCCACGACGTCGCTCCCGTATAAAACACTGACCGATCTGATCGAATGGAACGCCGCCCATCCCGAGGCGATCCCGCACGGACAAGTGGCGTTTGAGAAAGCAGATCGGCTCTCGGGCCGCCTCACCGAAGCCGCTTATTTGAAACGCCGTTTGGATGACGTCCGGTCCGCGAAAACCGCCGGACTCGACCGTCTGCTCAAGAATGATACGTTGCACGGCCTCGTGTTGCCGCATGACTTTAACTACGACATGGCGGCCAAAGCGGGACATCCGACGATCACGATCCCATTTGCCATCAAACAGAGCGGTGCCCCGTTCGGGCTCTCGTTCACCGGAACGAGTTTTTCCGAGCGTGACTTGATTCGTCTCGCTTATGCGTTTGAACGGCATGTGACCCGCCCACTCCCGAAGAACGTGTAAGAACGGAACGTTGCACCCGTCGACGCGGTCCGCTACAATGGGAATTATGCGGATTGAAGAAAGGACAGATAGCAATGAAACCATCTATATACGGGCTGACGTTTGATCAGCTCACGGACGTCTGTGTCGATTTTGGATACAGCGCCTACCACGCGAGACAGATTTGGGACTCGCTCTATATCGACCGGGTCAAGTCGATGGATGCCATCAACGTGCGAGATGAAGTGAAGGCAGCGCTCGCGGAACGTTACGTCATCTCGACACAAGAGTTGTTCGTCAAACAAGAGGCGGGCGACGGGACGGTCAAATTCTTACTTAAATTACACGATGGACATTATATCGAGACGGTGCTCATGCGTCACAAGTACGGCCGATCGGTCTGTGTGACGACGCAAGTCGGTTGCAACATCGGCTGCAGCTTCTGTGCGAGCGGTCTCTTGAAGAAGACGCGCGATTTGACGGCGGGAGAGGTCGTTGAACAGATCATGACCGTTCAACATTACTTGGACGAAGTCGGCGAAGGGGCCCGGGTCAGTCATATCGTCGTCATGGGAATCGGGGAGCCGTTCGATAACTTCGACAACTTGGTCGATTTCCTTCGTGTCGTCAAAGACGAGCGTGGTCTGGCCATCGCCCCACGGAAAATCAACGTGTCGACGAGCGGTCTCGCCGACAAAATCTATAAGTTCGCCGACCTTGACCTCCGCATCAACTTGGCGCTCTCACTTCACGCGCCGAACGATGCGCTCCGGACACAGATCATGAAGATTAACCGGGCGTTCCCGCTCGACAAGCTCATGCCGGCGATCCGTTATTACGTCGAGAAGACGAACAAACGGATCACGTTCGAGTACATCTTGCTCTCGAAAGTGAACGACTTGCCGGAACACGCCGAGGAGCTCGCCGACTTGATTGCGGATATCAAAGACAAGTCGTACGTCAACTTGATCCCATACAACCCGGTCAACGAACATATCCAATATGAACGAAGCACGTCAGAAGATATTATGGCGTTTTATGATATTTTGAAAAAACGCGGAATCAACACAGGTGTCCGTCTCGAACACGGGACCGACATCGATGCGGCCTGCGGACAGCTCCGTAGCAAGCATATGAACGTTGAAGGTGCAAAATAAAGTTGAGCTCTCTCTCCTGAATCGGTGAGAGAGTTTTTTTGTCCTCACTTGTCGGCAAATCGACCGAAACAATTTACAGATTCATGCATAGACCGGTCCGGCGAAGGGAATAGTCTCTTGACATCATAGTAGAGAGTGGAGGCTATTCAATGGAGAACGTGAACGCGACATGTTGGATTCGAGTCAGAAATACGCTTGGGGAGGGACCTTGTTGGGACGCCGAACTGAAGCGGTTTTATTGGGTCGATATCGAGGGGCACACGCTCTGGTGGTATGACGAAAAAGAAGACGAGATCTCGTCGTTCGATATGGGACAACAAATCGGTTTCGCCGTTCCGAAAGTGACCGATGGCGTCATCGTCGGATTAAAGGACGGCATCTACGAATGGGACGAGACGTCGAGAGAACTCGACAAGCTCGTCGAACTCGACGACCCGGAAGGCGTGTTGCGATTCAACGACGGAAAGGCCGACCCGTATGGACGGATTTTTGCGGGAACGCTCCATTTGAACGATAAAGACGAACAGGCGACACTTTACCGCTTGAACCGGGATGGTACGACCGAGGAAATGTTGACGAATTTGACTTTGTCGAACGGATTGACGTGGTCTCCGGACCATCAAACGTTTTATCATATCGATACGCCGACCGAGACGGTTCGACGTTACCCATTCGATTTGAAGACGGGAACGCTCGGCGAAGGCGAGGCCGTGATTGATTTCAAGGAAGAGGACGGTTTCCCGGACGGTATGACCTCGGATGAGGATGGGTACTTATGGATCGCCCACTTCGCCGGCGGAAAAGTGTCGCGCTGGAATCCGGACACGGGCGAAAAAGTGCTCGAAGTGTCTGTCCCGGCGCCGAACGTCACATCGTGTTGTTTTATCGGCGACGACTTGAACCAACTCGCCATCACGACGGCGCGAGAAGGCATGGACGAGGAGGCGCTCGAAACGTACCCGGACGCAGGGTCGGTGTTTAAAATCGATACAGAAGTGAAAGGGATGCCACTTTATCGTTTCGGACGTTAAGGAGGGAGAACGATGGTGAAACGAATGCTCGTTCGAGCGGGAATCGGTCTGGCGCTCGCGGCGGTGGCCCGAGTCGGAATCAAAAAGTTTCTCGACGACCGCGAGACGACAGATCATTCTTATCTCGAACCGAAGTGGGACGAGACGCCGAGCGTGGACGCGGACAAAGATGAGGACGAGGTCGGCTTGACACAGCTCGATTCGATTTATCGGGCCGAGTGGCAAGCGAACGCTTACCCGCGTTCCGAGGCGGAACGGAAAGCGCTCGAAGAATAGCCACGTTTGGAAACACGCTCAAATCGAGCGTGTTTTTTTGTTGACAACACGGTCAATCCCGTTCATTATCTAAAAAGTAATGATTACTATTTAGGGGATGTTAATGATGAAACGAATTCCAGTCACTGTGTTGTCAGGCTATCTTGGGAGCGGCAAGACGACGTTAATGAACCATATATTAAACAACCGCACCGGCAAGAAATATGCCGTCATCGTCAACGATATGAGTGAATTAAATATCGATGAGCGCTTGATCGAGCAAGGCGGCTTCTCGCGGACAGATGAAAAGTTGGTCGAGCTGTCGAACGGCTGTATTTGTTGCACGCTCCGTGAAGACCTCCTCGAGGCGGTCCAAGAGCTTACGAACGATCGTGAGCTCGACGGGATCATCATCGAGTCATCCGGAATCTCTGAACCGATTCCCGTGGCCCAGACGTTCACGTATGCCGATGACGCGCTCGGCATCGACTTGACGAGCCGTGTCTATATCGATGCGATGGTGACCGTCGTTGACGCCTACCGTTTCTTGAAAGACTTCAACTCCGGTGAGTCGCTTCACGAGCGGAAACAAGCGATTGATGAGACGGATGTCCGTGAAGTCGTCGACCTGCTCGTCGACCAAGTCGAGTTCGCCGACATCATCGTCTTGAACAAGGCCGACCGGGTGTCTGACACCGAACTGAACGAGATGGCCGGGCTGTTGAAGACGCTCAACCCGTCAGCAAAACTGTTGACGTCGGTCCATTCGAACGTCGACTTGTCGGAACTGCTAGACGTCAAGCTGTTCGATTTCGAACAGGCGATGCACGCGGCCGGCTGGATTCAAGAGCTTGAAACGGAAGAACATACGCCGGAGACCGAGGAGTACGGCATCAGCTCGTTCGTCTATCGCCGTCGTCGGCCGTTCCACCCGGAGCGACTCCATGCGTGGATCGAACAGTTCCCGGAAGAAGTCGTCCGAGCGAAAGGATTCCTTTGGATCGCCTCGCGTAACGACCTCGCCTGCCTGTTCTCGCAGGCCGGATACGCCTCGACGCTCGAGCACGCCGGACGCTGGCTCGCCACGCTGCCGGAAGAGGAACGTCGTCTCATGTTCGCGGCAGAACCGGAGCTTGCTGAGGACTATTTCGAGCCGTACGGCGACCGCCAGACCGAGCTCGTCTTGATCGGGCAGCGGATGGACCGTGCGACCGTCGAATCAGCGCTCGACGTCTGCCTGTTGACCGACGATGAGATGTCGCTCGATTGGACGATATTGAACGACACGCTCCCGGGTAGCGGCGTCGTCACTTTCTCATAAACCGTTTACAAACGCAAACGAGTCGACTATACTGTTCCTTGCATGAACAACCGCATACATTGGACTACACTAGGGGTGCTTCGGCTGAGATGTGAGCATGGCTCCAATCCCTTATGACTCGATCCGGGTAATACCGGCGTGAGGAAGTGTGGCACTTTTTCTAATGGATTTTATTGGACGAGTGGCCGCATTCTCATGGATGCGGCTTTTTTGTGCATATAGAAAAAGGGGGAATGCAACATGAACGAGCAATGTGGAACGAGCCCGATCGTCGGGTTCCGCTTTACACTGAGCCCGATGACGTCGGATTTCGTGAGCGTCATCAAAGGGGCATTGAAGGAGACGGATTTACAGAACGTCTGGCGCCATACCGATGACGTCTCGACGGTCATCCGGGGACGGAGTGAGCACGTGTTCGATGTGGCCAAATCAGTCCTGTCGCATGCGACGAAGACAGGGACGCACGTCTCGATGAGCGGGACGTTCTCGGTCGGTTGCCCGGGTGACACGATGGGGGACAACCTGCTCGAGGTGACGAGCGAGCCTGTGAACGGACCGGTCGGCGCCCAATACGTCTCCTCCCAGTTCGCGCTCTATCCGCTCGGTGACGAGCAATATATGGACATCATCTATGAAGAGATCGATTTCGCGAAAGAGCGTGGTGTGTTCAACGATTCGATGCATTACGCCTCGGGCATCCACGGCGACATCGAGCCGGTGTTCTCGTTTTATGAGGCGACGTTCGACCGGGTCCGTGCGAAGACGAGCCACGTCGTCATGACGGTGACGTTCAGCGTGAACAGTCCGTCGCATGAGGGACGCAATGATGCTTAAATCGTGGAAGTTGAAAGAGGTCGTCTTGTTGTCGCTGTTATCGGTCGTGTTCGCCGTCGTCTATTTGGCGTTCGTCCATGTCGGGAACCTTTGGGCCGGCTTGATCGGACCGATCGCCTACGAATGGATCTTCGGAATTTGGTTCATCGTCTCGATTATCGCGGCTTACATCATTCGAAAGCCCGGCGCCGCGTTTTTGTCGGAAGTGCTCGCGGCGACGATCGAGATGATGATTGGGAACGCCATCGGGCCGCGGATCATTCTCGTCGGGATCGTTCAAGGACTCGGGGCCGAGGCGGCGTTCGCCTTGACCGGTTATAAACGGTACGACCTTTGGGTGCTCATGCTGGCCGGGTTCGGTGCGGCCGTGACGAGCTTCGCCTATACGTACGTCATGGGCGGTCTCGCGGCGCTCAGTCCGACATACGTCGCCACGATGTTCGCCCTCCGCGCGACGAGCGGCATGCTCATCGCCGGACTCGGAGGGAAGATATTGAGTGACTTGTTGCTTCGGACGGGTGCGCTCGAAGGGTACGCCGTCGCGCGGCAAGGACGCGTGCATGGTTGAGGCGGAACAGCTGACGTTTCGTTATCCAGGTAAGCCGACCGACGTCTTGTCGGACGTCACGCTCACGCTCCAGGATGGGAGGACGCTCATCACCGGGGCGAGCGGGTCGGGGAAATCGACACTGTTTGCTATGTTCAATCGTCTCTATCCGGATAACTGTGACGGGATCGTGACGGGACGATTGCACTTGTTCGATCGATCGTATGATACGTACGCGGCCGGTGAAGTGAATCGGCGCGTCGGGACGGTGTTTCAAGATCCGGACAGTCAGTTCGTCATGCAGACGGTGGAAGAGGAACTGATTTTCACGCTCGAAAACTTCGGGGTCGCGCGGGGCGAGATGTCGGAGCGTGTCACGGCAATCTTGCATGCGCTCGGCTTGTCCGAGTATCGCAATCGCACCATCCATGACTTGTCAGGGGGCGAGAAGCAACAGATCGCCGTCGCCTGTGCTTTGATCGGTCGACCGGAATGGCTATTGCTCGACGAGCCGCTCGCCCACCTCGACCCGGAGACGGCGCATCGTTTCGTCCGTTGGTTCGACGGCGTCGCCCGCACCGTCAACGTTGTCGTCATTGAACACCGACCGTACGTATGGGGCGATTTCTTCGACCGGCAAGTCGAGCTTGTGGAGGGACGAGTCGTCAAGGATGGGCCGTTCGAGATGCGCCCGGACTATACGTTCGCATCGATTGGGAGCCACAAAGGAGAGTGTAATTTATTTCACATACCGAATTTCAAACGAAATGAATTTGAACTCGCAGCGAGCGACTTGACCGTCGCCGAGGGAGAAGTCGTCGCTATCCTCGGTCGAAACGGGAGCGGCAAGTCGACATGGCTCAGAAGTCTGGCTCGCAATCATCGTGACGTCGGGTTCGTCCCGCAATCCCCGGCACACTTGTTCGTGACAAG